>NZ_JAIGNO010000001.1 GCF_019711515.1 Qipengyuania qiaonensis | reverse complement strand
TCAGTACAAAGCGTTCCATCCAAAGCGTGAATCACAAATCCACGCAAATGGGAATCCTAAATCCCCACAGACCCTAGGCCGCAAATTTCTTCGCGACATGCATGAGTGTAGTACCAGAGCAACGGCGCAAAATACGCAGCATCGTGATAAACCCGTGGTCGAGGCGCTTCGTGCAGACGGTGAAGTGCACCTCATCCTCCAACATAAAGCGGCGATTTGAATAGCAGTTCCAGATGCTTCGTCGTCCAAGGCGGCCTGGGATCAATGCCCTTGTCGACGATCCTTGCCAGGTTGCTCGCAAAATTCAGCACAAGCATATCATGGTGCCTGGGCTTCCAAGCCGACTCTGCGAGATGCTTCGAGACCGTGTTCATGTAACTCAGGTCGCGATTCAGGGTCTTCATATTTCTCCCCTCGCCGGGCGCAACGGGAGGGAGAGCGGCGACAACTTCCGAGAAAGGCTGAGCCATTGACCCCTTCGTCAACGTTCCATACCGGAAGCCCTTTGGTAAACGCAGCAATCCATTCTTAAACGCCTTGACGTCTCGATGATCGTACGAGCCAAGCTCTCGATTTCCCGTGATCCAGGCAAAGGTCTGAATGACCCTGCGCTGCTGGCGCAGATCGCCCTTCCAAATGCGCTCGGCTTTCAGCTCACGCAGGATTTCCTCAATAACATCGCCGAAGCGCCGCGCATCGTAGATCAGGAACTGGCTTTCTGATCTTTGATCGGACGAGGAGTTGGCGGGCGGTTGGCTTGTATGTTCAATCGAACCGAAGCCGTTTTGTATCGGCAGATCGATGTCCGCCATAAGTGCCCTGACCGCATCAGGCGCGTCCATGATTTCTTCATCATACAGTCGCTGGACGCGTTTGCCTGCTGCGGCCCTGGCTCGGAAGATGTGTGTGCGAGCCAGGGCGACGTTTCCCGCAGTGACGGGAGCCCCAATTTCCGTGAGGGTGGCTTCTATGTCCTGATCGGGAAGTATCTCCTTCGCAACGGACAATAAATCGGGATCAAGACCGCCGGTCGGCCTGAGAGTAAGGTAAGCTTCCCGATCGTCGGCGGCGATCGAAAGCGCTCTGTCCGACCATTCGCCATATTCAAAGGCGATACGAACATGCTGACGAAGCCGTTCCTTCAGGGCGTTTCGAAACAGAGTCACAATTTCTGCCTCGGTCAGTTCTTTCCCAGATTGCAGCATTTCTCTCACGCATAATTTCACGAGCACGAAATGTGCAGAAAGGACCGCAGCCCGTTCTCGGGCGGTGTGACCATCTGCCGTGCGCAGCGAGATAACTAGCGGCTTCGATATAATATTTCGGAAATGCATCCGGCGGCGAAAGACATACCGTCCATCGCGGCGGGTCACGTGCGGAATGCGCGGCATCGGTTGATCACCTTCCCGCATGTGCTACGCTTATATGTATCGGTTATGTGTCCGGTGCACGGCATTAGCCCATGCAAATTGGCGAAAAACCGTCACTTTTAAGATAAAGTGGTCGGGGAGAGAGGATTCGAACCTCCGGCCCCTGCCTCCCGAAGACAGTGCTCTACCAGGCTGAGCTACTCCCCGACCGGATCGGCCCGCGGCTTCTTTCAAGCAGCGGGTGCGAAGCAGGCGCGCCCTATAGGTGTGGATTGCTGAACGTGCAAGCAGGCAATTACGGAAGATCGGGAGTAGGGGTATGGAACACCCGAAGCGAGCAAAATCCCGTGCAAAGTCCGCATTACGAACATCAGTATCTCGACCTCATGCGCCGTATCTGGCTCGAGGGAGACGAGCGGCAGGACCGTACTGGCATAGGCACACGCTCTGTGTTTGGTGCTATGTTACGCTTCGATCTCGCGCACAGCGCGATGCCCCTCATCACGACCAAGCGAGTCTACTGGAAAACTGCTACACGCGAGCTGCTGTGGTTTCTCACGGGAAATACCAACATCCGGCCATTGGTGCAGCAAAACGTGAAAATCTGGAACGAGTGGCCACATGCTCGCTACGTCAGGGAAACAGGCGACAAGATTGCGCTCGACGATTTCGTTGATCGGATCCGGGATGACGAGGCCTTCGCGGACGAATGGGGCGATCTAGGTCCGGTTTACGGCAAGCAGTGGGTCGACTGGCCGACCTACAATCCCGTTGAGGGAGGACTGTTCAGCAAGGGGCTGGGGATCAATCAGGTTGCCCAAGTTGTCGAAAGCCTGCGCGTTAACCCAGGCAGCCGTCGCCACATCATCGAGGGTTGGAATGTTGCGGAACTACCCGAGATGGCGCTGCCGCCGTGTCACAAGACCTATCAGTTCTATGTCGCTGGCGATCGGCTGAACTGCTTGCTCTATCAACGCAGTTGCGATGTAGCTCTGGGTTTGCCATTCAACCTGTGGTCGGCGGCGTTGTTGGCGAGGATGATCGTGCAGCAGACCGATCTGGAACCGGGAGAGCTGGTCTGGATGGGTGGCGACACCCACCTCTACCTCAATCACGAGCATCTGATCGAGGAGCAGCTTTCGCGGGAGCCGCAAGGGCATCCGAAGCTTGAAATAGTGCGGCGCCCGACCTCTATATTCGACTATAGCATTGAGGATTTCGCGGTTCACGACTATGCGCCGCACGGGCCCATCAAGGCGCCTGTAGCGGTGTGATCCGGCGCTGACTTGACCGTTTCCCACTCGTGAAATAAAATAACGCGCAAGCGTAAGATTGCGTCTGGGAGACGATTCTATGGCCGACAGGCCCCAGGGTAGTGCAGCACAAGGCGATAACCGCCCGACGCTTTCGCTGCATGTTCCCGAACCCAAGTTCCGGCCGGGCGACACGGTCGATTTCTCGCACATCGACGTGCCCGAAGCGGGTAACACCCCGCGTCCCGATGAAACCTGCGACCCTGCAACGATGCGCGACATGGCGTTCGGACTGGTGCGTGTCCTGGGGGATGACAACAAGGCGCACGGTCCCTGGGATCCCAAGCTCGATCCCGACACATTGCGCAAGATGCTCGGCCATATGGCGATGACCCGTGCATTCGACGAGCGCATGTTTCGCGGCCAGCGGCAGGGCAAGACCAGCTTCTATATGAAGTGCACGGGCGAGGAGGCGACCAGCGTTTCCGCGTCGATGGCGCTCGCCGGAGACGACATGGTCTTTCCAAGCTACCGCCAGCAGGGCATCCTGATCCAGCGCGGCTATCCACTGATCGAGATGATCAATCAGATCTATTCGAACAAGGGCGACAAGCTGAAGGGCCGTCAGCTACCGATCATGTATTCGAGCCGTGAGCACAGCTTCTTCACCATCAGCGGCAATCTTGCGACGCAGACCCCGCAGGCGGTGGGCTGGGCCATGGCCAGCGCGATGAAGGGGGACAGCCGGATCGCCGCGACATGGGTGGGCGAGGGCAGCACCGCGGAAGGCGATTTCCATTCGGCCTGCACCTTCGCGACGGTGTATAATGCACCGGTTATCCTCAATGTTATCAACAACCAGTGGGCCATCAGCAGCTTCAGCGGCTTTGCCGGTGCGGAGCGCACCACCTTCGCCGCGCGCGCGCTGGGTTATGGCCTCGCCGGTTTGCGTGTCGATGGAAACGATGCGCTGGCTTGCTACGCCGCAGAGCAATGGGCCGCCAACCGTGCCCGCGCCAATGCCGGGCCGACGCTGATCGAGTTCTTCACCTACCGTGCCGAGGGGCATTCGACCTCTGACGATCCCAGCGGCTATCGCAGCGCGCAAGAGCGGAATGAATGGCCGCTGGGCGATCCGGTGACGCGCCTCAAGGACCACCTTATCGCGATCGGCGAATGGGACGAGGACCGGCAGGAAAAGATGGATCTCGAGGCGGCCGAACACGTCAAAAAGGTGACCAAGGAAGCCGAAGCCAACGGCATTCTGGGGCACGGCCTACACCATCCGTTCCGCACCATGTTCGAGGACGTGTTCGAGGAACTGCCTTGGCATCTCAGGGAGCAGAGCCGGCAGGCAATCCGGGAACGCGAGATCAAGTTTCCGGGAGGGCTCGACCAGTGAGCACCGCCACAAAAGCACGTGAATCGGACGCTTCATCGGGCACCGAACGTCGGCTGAACATGATCGAAGCGATCAACGAAGCGCTCGATGTGTCGATGGAACGCGACGGCGACGTAGTCGTGATGGGCGAGGACGTCGGTTATTTCGGCGGGGTGTTCCGCTGCACGGCCGGCCTGCAGGAAAAATACGGCAAGACCCGTGTTTTCGACACGCCGATCAACGAATGCGGCATCATCGCGGTGGCGGTTGGGATGGGAGCCTATGGTCTGCGGCCCGTCCCGGAAATCCAGTTTGCCGATTACATCTATCCCGGGCTCGACCAGCTGATTTCCGAGGCCGCACGCCTGCGGTACCGTTCGGCGGGAGAATACATTGCACCGATGACGGTACGGTCGCCCTTCGGAGGCGGCATCTTCGGCGGCCAGACGCACAGCCAGAGCCCGGAGGCGATCTTCGCCCATGTATCGGGATTGAAGACCGTCATCCCGGCGACGCCCTACGATGCCAAGGGCTTGCTGATTTCCTGCATTGAGGACAACGATCCGGTCATCTTCTTCGAGCCCAAGCGCATCTACAACGGTCCGTTCTCCGGCTATTACGACAAGCCGGTGCAGCCATGGAAGAAGTTTGACGCGAGCATTGTCCCCGAAGGCTATTACAAGATCCCGCTGGGCAAGGCCCGCCTGGCGACCGAAGGCGAGGAGCTCACCATCCTCGCCTACGGCACTATGGTTCACGTGGTCGAAGCGGTCTGCGCCGAGAAGGGCGTCGAGGCGGACATCATCGACCTGCGAACCATCGTTCCGCTCGACATCGAAGCGATCGAAGAAAGCGTCAAGAAGACCGGGCGCTGCCTGGTCGTCCATGAAGCGACCCGCACTGCCGGTTTCGGGGCCGAGCTGTCCGCGCTCGTTACCGAACGCTGCTTCTACCATCTCGAAGCGCCCGTCGAACGCGTGACCGGCTTCGACACACCCTATCCCCACAGCCTCGAATGGGCCTATTTCCCCGGTCCGATCCGCATCGGCGAGGCCATCGACAAGATCCTCAAGGACTGATCCCCATGGCGAAATTCACCTTCAACATGCCCGATATCGGCGAAGGCATTGCCGAGGCCGAGATCGTGCAGTGGCACAAGGCTGTCGGCGATACGGTCAATGAAGACGAAGAATTCGTAGACATGATGACCGACAAGGCGACCGTGCCGATGGAAAGCCCGGTCACCGGCAAGATCCTCGAGATTGCCGGCGGCGAGGGCGATATGGTTTCGATCGGCTCGATGCTGGTGGTTATCGAAGTCGAGGGCCAAGTACCTGAAGACGTAATAGAAGAGAACGAGGCGGCAGCGGAAGCCGCACCCGCACCGAAGGACGAAGAGGTCGAGAAACGGATAGAGGTGGAAACCTCGGACGCTTCCGATGCCGACGATGCACTGGCCGCCGATGCCGAACCCGAACCGCTTCCCGACCCCACTCCGGCACCCGAACCTTTGGCTCATGCGAAGGTTCTGGCGACCCCTGCCGTGCGCCAGCGCGCTAAAGACCTCGGCGTTGATCTCGGCAAGGTGAAACCTTCCGAAGAAGGCCGCATACGGCACGGCGATCTGGATCAGTTCCTGTCGTACAATTCGGGCTACGGCGCTGCAGCCAAGACTCGCGAGGATCAGCAGCAGAAAGTTATCGGCATGCGCCGCCGCATCGCCGAGAACATGGCTGCGTCGAAACGCAACATCCCGCATTTCTCCTATGTCGAAGAGTGCGACGTTACCGCGCTGGAGGAATTACGCGCACAGCTCAATGGTGCCCGCGGTGGCAAGCCCAAGCTCACCATTCTGCCGCTGCTGATCACCGCGATCTGCAAGACGCTGCCCGATTTTCCGATGATCAATGCCCGCTATGATGACGAGGCGGGCGTGGTGACGCGGCACGGCGCCGTGCATATGGGAATGGCCGCACAGACCGATGCGGGACTAATGGTGCCTGTGATCAGGAACGCGGAGTCGAAAAATCTGTGGCAGTTGGCGAACGAGATTGTGCGTCTCGCCGACGCTGCGCGCAACGGCACCGCCAAATCCGAAGAAATGCAGGGCGGTACTCTCACCGTCACCTCGCTCGGCCCGCTGGGTGGCGTGGCGACGACGCCTGTGATCAATCGACCAGAAGTCGCTATTATTGGCCCGAACCGGATCATCGAACGCCCGATGTACATCACCGGTAGCGATGGAGTGGAGCGGATCGAGAAGCGCAAGCTGATGAACATCTCGATCAGCTGCGACCATCGCGTAGTCGATGGCTGGGATGCCGCGAGCTTTGTCCAGGCGCTCAAGAAACTTCTGGAAACGCCCGCATTGATCCTGGTCGACTGACGGTTTCTGCCGTCAGCGATGGATAGGTTTGGATAGATTTCCGGATCGGGTCGCGGGCGATGGTCCCGCCCGTTCTGGAGCAGTTCCCGCTGCAATCGGATACGCGGCGGTCTGGATATCCAGTGCCGATTGCGTGGCAATCCCGCGTGTGCCCAATAAGCTCATGGAAAAGATAAGAAAAATCTTATCCAGCATTACGCCGCCCGTGAATTCCCCCACGCGCAAACGCTGACGGAAATCTCGGCGATAAGGGCTAAATCCGGGTAAAGGCGTCAACGCAATTCAAGCCCTGCAAAAAGAGCAAAAAAACCGTCATATCTTCATTGACAGGAATCGGACCCGCCCGTAGATGCGCGGCTCCCAAGTGGCTGCGCGGGTGTAGCTCAGTTGGTTAGAGTGTCGGCCTGTCACGCCGAAGGTCGCGGGTTCGAGCCCCGTCACTCGCGCCACTTGGGTATCTTCCGATATTGCAGACTATCACGTTCGCGGAATTCCGCGTGCCAGCCGGCATGCCCGCTACGGACCAGTCAGCCCCAGCGGCCCGTTTCCATCCAGATCAGAAAGCGGCGCAGCGGCAAGAGCCAGATCACGCCCAACACGACATAGACGATCGTCTGGACCAGCGTCGGCCACCCGCCGATCAGCCCCGGTGCATAGCGCGCAATGACGAGCCCATAGACCGCCAATGCAAGCAGAAGGCCAAGAATGCCGACCGGGATGCGCCAGGTGGGTTCTTTTCTCATGCGAACGGACCGTAGAGGCGGGTCGGCGTCACGATAGCGGCGAGCGGGATGTCGTGCGGTTCGGTGGGAAGTTCGTCGACCAGTTGGCAATCCCACCCGATCCCGATCGCGATAACCCCGGTGTGCGCCGCCAGCCAGCGATCGTAATGTCCGCCGCCCTGTCCGAGACGCGCGCCGTCGGCCGTGAAGCCGACCAGCGGTACGAACAGGACGGATGGTTCGATGATGGCAGCGTCCATCGCTGGCTGTAGCAGTCCGAACGGGCCAGTTTCCAGATCGCTCTCTTCGAACGGATCGGTAAAGCGCGCGAACTGCATCGGGGCGTTCCTGTCGGCAAACCGGGGCAGGGCCAGCTCGTGGCCCGCGTCGTAGAAATAGCGCGCATAGGCTCCGGCAGGTGCTTCCGTGGATGCAGCGCGATAAAGACCGATCGTCGCACCCTGTGGCACCATGTCGAGCAATGGCGCGGGCGGGCGCATGAACACCAGTGTCCGCACACTGTCGGGCAGGGCAGCCACATGCTCGCGGCGAGCGGCGCGCAGCCGTTTGCGGAGGTCGTCCTTGGTCACGCCTGCGTCCTTACCGGGAGGTCTCGCCGCCGTCCACGTGCTCGATGATGGTGAAAGTGGCGGAACCACCATGGGTCGATTTCCGGCGAAATCCTCTGACGCCTAAACGTCAGGTGGGTACCGTATGCCCCAATCCCACGGCCGAACCGGTGGACCAGGGCAGGGACAGCTCCCTTGGATTGCTTATAGCCTCAGGGATGTTCATGCGGCTCGTGCCGGGCAGCCCCGCCATCGCGCTATTTAGGATGTGTGACCGCCGCCCTCAAGGGTCGAGGCAACATTCTCAAGTGCGAGAGCGACGCGCTCCAGCTGGCCGGCAAACCGGCCCTGATCGAATTGAGGCTCCCCGGGCGACGAACTGCCCTGTGTTCTCGCTTCATCGAGTTCGTCGGCGAGAAGAAGGGCCGCAAACAGGAGATTCTTGGCCTCCTGGCTCGACAGGTTTGCACCCATCGTGCCCAGCTTGCCGTCGATCACTCCGGCGAGGCGCTGGACATGCTCTTCCTGACCGTCGGCGCAGGAAACCGTGTAGTTGCGGCCCCCGACAGCGAGAGTGACGTCGCTCATCGCTCGAGCCTTTCGATCAATGTATCAAGTTCGGCAATGCTGGCCGAAACCTGCTCGCGCAAAGCGTCGTGACGCGCTGCTAGTTCTGAGCGTTCCGCATCGTCCGTCGCGGGCGAATGCGAAGAAAGCGCGGCCTGCGTTTCGATCCGCGCCAAAGCGCGATCGATGCGATCCATGGCATTTTTGATGCGGTCGGCACTCATAAGAAGATCTGAATACCAAGATTGCCCCGCGGAGGCAAAGGCTTGGCCCGTGCTGTTGATAAGTGGAATGAGGGGAGTGGCACTGTGCATGGGCGCGGGCGCGGGTTGACCTCGCGCGCGCGCTCCGCGAAGGCTTCGCGCGCGTCGAATCGGCCCTAATTCCGGAGAAGATATTTCATGAGTCTCGACACCGCTCGCATGGTCCAGATGGCCAATGCCATCAGGGCGCTTTCGATGGATGCGGTGCAGGCGGCGAATTCAGGTCACCCCGGTATGCCGATGGGCATGGCCGACGTCGCAACCGTGCTGTGGAGCGAGTATCTAAAGCACGATCCAAAGGCGCCCGGCTGGTCCGATCGCGACCGTTTCGTGCTGTCGGCGGGCCATGGTTCGATGCTGATCTATTCGCTGCTCCACCTTGCGGGTTACGACCGCCCGACGATGGAAGACATCCGCAATTTCCGTCAGATCGAATCTCCATGCGCCGGACACCCTGAAAACTTCCTTCTGGACGGCGTTGAAAGCACCACCGGCCCACTGGGGCAGGGCCTTGCCATGGCGGTCGGAATGGCGATGGCGGAGCGCCATCTCAACGCGACATTCGGGGATGAAATCGTCGATCACCGCACATGGGTGATCGCTGGCGACGGCTGCCTGATGGAAGGCATCAATCACGAAGCGATCGGCCTCGCGGGTCATCTCAAGCTCGGCCGCATGGTGGTGTTCTGGGACGACAACAACATCACCATCGATGGGTCGACCGAGCTTTCGACCAGCGAGAACATCAAGGCCCGTTACGAAGCGACCGGCTGGCATGTCGTCAGCTGCGACGGTCACGATTTCGACGATATCCGTCGCGCTATCGACGAGGCCGTGGCGGACGATCGCCCCTCGCTCGTTGCCTGCAAGACGGTGATCGGCAAGGGCGCCCCCAACAAGCAAGGCACCAGCGCAACGCATGGCGCGCCGTTGGGCGATGAGGAAATCTCCGCCGCGCGCGCCGTGCTCGGCTGGGACGCCAAGCCGTTCGAAATTCCCGAGCAAGTGCTGTCGGACTGGCGCGGCACCGCGGAGCGCGGCAAGAAGGCTCATGCCGACTGGCAGGACCGTCTCGGCCAAAGCGGTCGCAGGGCCGAGTTCGAACGCCGCATGGCGGGCGAATTGCCCGAAGGTTTCAGTCTTGATGGCTACATCCAGGCGCTGATCGAAGAACCGCAGAAGGTGGCAACTCGCAAGGCCAGCGAGATGGCGTTGGCCGAAATCAACACGAAGCTGCCCGAAACTATCGGCGGCAGCGCCGATCTGACCGGTTCGAACAACACCAAGGCGGGTGGCATCGGCCCCTTTACGGCGGATGATTACTCGGGGCGTTACGTCTATTACGGCATCCGCGAATTCGGCATGGCCGCGGCGATGAATGGCATGGCGCTGCATGGCGGGGTGATTCCTTATGGTGGCACCTTCCTCGTCTTCACCGACTACTGCCGCGCGGCCATCCGCCTGTCGGCCCTGCAACAGGTGCGGGTGGTCTATGTCATGACGCATGACAGTATCGGGCTAGGCGAAGACGGCCCGACGCATCAGCCGGTGGAACATGTCCAGTCGCTGCGAATGATGCCTAATCTGCTCGTAATGCGTCCCGCCGATGCGGTAGAAACCGCGGAATGCTGGGATATTGCATTGCGCCAGCCCGATCGTCCCACGGTGCTCGCTTTGAGCCGCCAGAATCTTCCCCAGATGCGAACGCATCAACTATCCGAGAACATGACGCAGTACGGCGGATACCGTCTTAAGGCATCGCAGGCGCCGCGACGTGTGATACTGGTGGCGACCGGTTCCGAACTGCACGTAGCGATGGAATGTGCCGAGAGGCTTGAGGAATCCGGAATTGGTGCCGATGTCGTCTCGATGGTCTGCACTCAGCTCTTCGACGAGCAGGACGATGCTTATCGCTCCGACATTCTGCCCGATGTCTCTCCCGACGAAATCCTTCGCGTGAGCATCGAGGCCGGGACGACGTTTGGCTGGGATCGCTACACCATGACCCACGGACTGCGCATTGGTATAGACCGGTTCGGAGCAAGCGCGCCTGCAGGCGATCTCTTCGACAAATTCGGCCTTACCGCGGACGCAATCGTGCCGCAAATCATGAATAAATTGAACGGTTAAGCAGGAGTTCTTACCAATGGCGACCAAGGTTGCAATCAACGGTTTCGGACGTATCGGTCGGCTCGTGGCGCGCGCCATTCTCGAGCGGGACGATCACGATCTCGACCTCGTCAGTATCAACGACCTGGCCGACACGAAGTCGAACGCGATTCTCTTCCAGTACGATTCTACGCACGGTCGATTCCCCGGCACGGTCGAAGTCGGCGACAACGCGATAATCGTCAACGGCAAGAGCATCGTGGTCACGAGCGAACGCGACCCTGCCAATCTGCCGCATGGTGAACAGGGCATCGACATCGTGCTTGAATGCACTGGGTTCTTCCAGTCGGACGAAGCCTGCCGCCCTCACCTCGACGCGGGAGCCAAGCGTGTTCTGATCTCGGCCCCGGCCAAAGGCGTGTCTGCTACCATCGTGTACGGGGTGAACGACGAAACGCTGACGGCCGAGGATGTGATCGTCTCGAATGCCAGCTGCACGACCAACTGCCTTTCGCCGATGGCCAAGGTGTTGCACGAGACCGTAGGTATCGAGCGCGGGTTCATGACCACGATCCACAGCTACACGAACGATCAGCGCATGCTGGACCAGATGCATGGCGACATGCGTCGTGCTCGCGGTGGCGCACAGAACATGATCCCGACGACCACGGGTGCAGCGCGCGCGGTCGGCCTGGTCCTGCCAGAATTGGCCGGTAAACTCGACGGCTCCTCGGTTCGTGTCCCGACGCCGAATGTCAGCCTTGTCGATCTCGTGTTTACGCCCGGCCGTGACACTAGCGTCGAGGAACTGAACGCCGCGCTCAAGACGGCCGCCGAAGGCAAGATGAAGGGCATACTCGACTATACCGACCAGCCGCTCGTTTCGTCGGATTTCAATCATTATCCGGCCAGTTCGACGATCGACAGCCTCGAAACCAGCGTGATGGAAGGCAAGCTTGCCCGCGTCGTGAGCTGGTACGACAACGAGTGGGGCTTCTCGAACCGCATGATCGACACCGCGGGCGTAATGGCCGAGTTCCTCTAAGGCGCTTGGGTATTGGATCTTCGCTGCATCCTATCTGTACGGTGGGGTCAGCGACTATTCACGGGAAACAGCCGATTTGTCTTCTGGGTCGCCGATTCCCGGCGACCCGGAGGAAAAGGGTTGTCCCACATGAAGAAGCTTATTGCTCTCACCGCGTTTGGTATCGGTGTCGCCGGTATAGGTGCCGTCACCGTTGCTGCCACCACAACACCAGCAGTGCACCACGTAAGCCACGCGGCTGCAGCCATCACCGCGCGCGCTCCGGCCGAGGTTCCGGTATATCTCGTGCTTGAGGGTGGACAGAAGACCGTATCGCTGGTCGGCGCGCGCTCGCCCGACGCCGCTAAGGTGCAGTTCGTCGTGCCGGCCGACGACAGTAGCTCGGTCTCGATCAGCGACACGATTTCCAATGTCGAAATTCCCGCAAATGGGTCTATCACGTTTGAGGCGGACGGACGCCATCTCATGCTCAAGGACCTGACCCCTGCAGCGCGGAGTCGAGGTGGAGTCGATCTGATGCTCAAGTTTTCCGACGGCAGCAACCGCACAGTCCGCGCCGTTTTTGAAGGCGAGCTCTAATAACAAGCGGCGCAGAGCGTCTTAGTGAAATTGAATTCGGCCCGATCCGGCATTCCTGCCGGATCGGGCCTTTCCGTTGAGGGAAAGACTGGCTAGGGGGCCGAAAACCTCATCAGGAGTATAGCCGGCATGGCTTTCAAAACCCTCGACGACCTTGGTGATATCACCGGAAAAGTCGCGCTAGTGCGCGTTGACCTGAATCTACCGATGAAGGACGGGTCAGCCACCGATGTGACCCGTGTCGAGGCGGTGAAACCCACCATCCTCGAACTCGCCGACAAAGGCGCCAAGGTCCTACTGCTCGCCCATTTCGGGCGCCCGAAGGGCCAGCGTCACTCGACCATGAGTACCAGTTTCGTGCAGGGCGATGTCGAGAAGGTGCTGGACAAGGAAATCATGTTCATTCCCGAGGTCATGGGCCCGGTGGTCGACCAGTCGATTGGCATTCTCCGCAATGGCGATATCGGCCTGCTCGACAATATACGCTTCTGGCCGGGCGAAGAAGCCAACGATCCCGAGTTTGCCAGGGGCATCGCGGCGCACGGCGATTTCTACGTCAACGACGCATTCAGCGCGGCGCACCGAGCGCATGCTTCGACCGAAGGTCTGGCGCATCATCTGCCAGCCTATGCCGGGCGAGCGATGGAAGCGGAACTCAAGGCGCTAGATGCGGCTCTCGGCACTCCCGAGCCGCCGGTCGCTGCCGTGGTCGGCGGGGCCAAGGTTTCGACCAAGCTGGACGTGCTGACCAATCTCGTCGGCCGGGTGCAGCATCTCATCATCGGCGGTGGGATGGCCAACACTTTTCTGGCCGCCAAGGGCGTCGATGTTGGAAAGTCGCTGTGCGAACACGACCTCGCCGATACGGCCAACCGGGTCATGGACGAGGCCGAGCATGCCGGTTGCACCGTTCACCTTCCGTATGATGTCGTCGTGGCGAAGGAATTTGCAGCCAATCCGCCGTCGCTGCGCACCTGCAATGTGCATGAGGTCGCCGCCGACGAAATGATCCTCGATGTAGGTCCGCTTGCGATTGAAGCGCTTGGTGACGTGCTGAAAACATGCCGAACACTGGTGTGGAACGGTCCGATGGGTGCATTCGAGACCGAGCCGTTCGATACCGCAACGGTCGCGCTGGCGAAGACGGCAGCGGCGCTGACACAAGACGGCTCGCTCACGTCCGTGGCGGGCGGCGGCGATACGGTGGCGGCGCTGGCGCATGCGGGCGTGAAGGACGATTTCACCTTCGTATCGACGGCGGGCGGTGCCTTTCTCGAATGGATGGAAGGCAAGGACCTGCCAGGTGTGGCAGCGCTGACCGCATGAGCGAGAACGAAGCCGTTGGGGCGAGCGGTGGACTTGTCCCTGTCATCGAGGGCGAATGGGCCGGATGGTCGACCTGGCAAAGCGATGCTTTCGAACAGCGCGCCGGCCCCTTCTACGAACGGCGTGAAGAAGATGGCACGATGGTTGCCGCCTTCCGCGCCGAGGAGCGCCATATGAACGGTGCCGGTTTCATGCATGGCGGCTGTATGATGACTTTCGCCGATAGCGCGATCTTCACCATTGCGACCGACGAACTGTCAGGTTCGCATGGCGTGACGATGCATCTTGCCGGCGATTTCCTCGATCCGGCACGTGTCGGTCAGATGATCGAGGCGCGCGGCGAGGTCGTGCGCGCGGGCGGCAAGACGATCTACGTCGTCGGCATGATCCGGGCCGATGATGTGCCGGTTTTGAGCTTCAACGGCATCATCCGCAAAATCCGCCGGGACTAACGATACTCGGGGTTCGGGGAATCGAAGCGGCGGCCTTCCTTCCACTGATCGAGCGAATTGCCATGCGCGGGGATGCCGCCGGCGTCCTTCAGCATGCGTGCCATATGCATCAGGTTCCATGTCATGAAGGTCGTATTGCGCCGAGTGAAGTCGTTGTCGAACCCGACATAGCCGTCACCGTCGTCTCGTGGATCGCCGAAGCTGGGGCCGGGACCCGCCTCGCCGATCCAGCCGGCGTCGGCCTGGGGCGGGATGGTGTAACCCACATGCTGCAGCGAATATAGCACGCCCATGCCCACATGTTTGATACCGTCTTCGTTGCCAGTAACGATGCACCCACCGACCTTGCCGTAAAAGGCGTACTGGCCCTTCTCGTTGGTCTGGCCCGAATGGGCGTAGAGTCGCTCGATCAGCCGTTGGCAGACGCTCGACTTTTCGCCGAGCCAGATCGGTGTTCCGACCACGAGGATATCGGCCGCCTCGACCTTCTTCCAGATCGTCGGCCAATCATCTTTCCCGACGCCATGTTCCGTCATATCGGGATAGACACCCGGTGCAATCTCGTGGTCGACCAATCGAACCCGGCCGAGTTCGACGCTGTTTCGTGCAAGTATCGCGTCCACCACGCCGAGCAGCTTGTCCGTATGCGACCCTTGGGGACTGGGCTTCAAAGTGCAGTTGATCGTCAGCGCTCTGAGATCCGAAAAGTCGGTTTCGTTTTCCCGGCACAGCCTTTCTTGCAGTTCGTCAAGCATGTTTTCTCCGGCTTGTATGAAGTCATACGAACGGCGGGACAATAAGTTACACGGCGCTGTTGCAGGTGCGAAAAGCCTTTTGTATGGGCACCGCATACGAATGCACCATCACGGGGTTTCTCACATGACTTTCGACGAAATGAAGGCGCGTATCGCCGAGGGCCAGGGCTTTATCGCGGCGCTCGACCAATCGGGTGGTTCTACGCCAAAAGCGCTGAAGGGGTACGGTATCGAAGACGGTGCCTGGACCACCGATGATGAGATGTTCGGTCTGATTCATGAAATGCGCCAGCGCATCATCGAAAGCCCGTGTTTCGGCAGCGGCAAGGTCATCGGCGCGATCTTGTTCGAGAAGACCATGGAAGGCGAAAGCGGCGGAAAATCCGTCCCGGCACGTCTCAAGGATCGCGGTATCGTGCCGTTTCTCAAGGTCGACAAGGGTCTCGAGGATGAGCGCGAGGGCGCTCAGCTGATGAAGCCCAATCCTGACCTCGAAAATATGTGCAATCGCGCGAAGGAACTTGGTGTGTTCGGCACGAAGATGCGTAGCGTGATCAAGTCCGGCAACCCCGTCGGCATCAAGGAAGCCGTTCGCCAGCAGTTCGCGGAAGGCGCGCGTATTCTAAGCTGCGGCCTCGTCCCGATGCTCGAACCGGAATACGACATCACAGCCGAAGATCGTGCCGAGGGCGAGAAGATCCTGCTCGAAGCGATCGAGGAAGGCCTGGAAGCGCTGCCCGAGGGGCAGCAGATCATGCTCAAGCTTTCGATTCCCAAGGAAGCCGGGATTTACGGAGGTCTGACCAAGCATCCGAAAGTCCTGCGCGTCGTGGCGTTGTCCGGTGGCTATTCGACGGAAGAAGCTTGCAGCGAGCTTGCCAAAAACCCCGGCATGATTGCCAGCTTCAGCCGCGGACTGCTGCAGGAATTGCGCGCTGGGCAGAGCGATGAAGAGTTCGATGGTATGTTGTCGGGCGCGATCGATCAGATCCACGCCGCCAGCGTCGCCTGAGTCTCAGCGCCTTTCGAAAACAAATCGATACTCTCCGACCGGCGTTTGCCGGTCGGCTGTCTTTTCCGGCGTTCCCGACACGAGCACGTAGGTCCGGCCCAGAATTTCATGCGGCTCGCCCAGAGTGAGCGGAGCGGTTTGCGTCCAGTGAGTGGCCGCTATGCGGGTCGAGACGATCAGTTTGCCGGCCTGGACGCAGCGCGCGTTTTCAGGGCAGCGGCTGTCTTCGGTCACCGCCAGCGGTGTCAGGATCGTATCGCCCGCCCACACCGGCTGATTGATGCCTACCGCGCTTCCCTGCGCAGCCGCGTCGCCGTTGGACATAGGCGTGTCGGGAATTATCGCGCAAGCGGCGAGGGGGGCGATGAGCGCTGCAGCAAATAGGGCTTTCATATAGTTTGCTCAACGCTTGAAACGCTTTCGGAGTTCTGAACGCGTGACGAAATGCGATATCGGCTTTAGAGAGCGCGCCGATGACCGATTGCCAGCTATACCTGATTTCGCCGCTCGACGTATCGGGTGAATTTCCCCAGCGGCTCGAACGTGCGCTCGATGCGGGGCCGCGCCTCGTTACAGCGTTCCAGTTCCGCGTGAAGGGAATCGATCAGCACGACGCCGTCAGGTTGGCGGAACCATTGCAGGCGATCTGCGCGGCGCGCGACGTGGCATTTATCGTCAATGACGACATCTCGCTCGCCAAGAGGTTGCGTGCCGACGGGGTTCATCTGGGGCAGGGCGACGGCGATCCCAAGGACGCACGCGAACAACTGGGGCGCGAAACGCAGATCGGGGTGACATGTCACGCCTCGAAGCATCTTGCCATGGAAGCGGGCGAGGCGGGGGCGGACTATGTTGCCTTCGGCGCGTTTTTCGACAGCACGACTAAGGCAAGCGACTACCGGCCCGATCCGGATATCCTCGATTGGTGGAGTACACTGTTCGAAATTCCCTGTGTGGCCATCGGCGGGATAACGCCGGAAAATTGCCGACCGCTGGTCGAAGCCGGCGCGGACTTTCTCGCCGTCTCGGGCGCTGTCTGGAACGGTGACGAAGTATCGGCCATCGAGGCTTTTGCGGAACAGATCCGCCCGGCATGAGCGGGGTATCCTCAAAAACCGGTCCTTTCTAGCTCGGAAAACACGGCCTCGGGCACTCGCTCGCTCTCGCTCTATTTCCTCTGTCGGATGCAGCACGGCTGATATTGGCGAGTGGGCAATTCGGCCTCGGGTCGGCTTGCTTGCATAGTGGCGCAACCGCCGAAGGTGATTTTCGCGGCCTTTGCGGTTAGTCTGCGGTCATGAACATCGTCGACCGCGTCCTTACCATCGTCGTCACTGCCACACTTACGAGTGCCGTCTGGATCGTGCTGGGGGGCAGCTTGATCGAGAACGCCGGCAGCGCCAGCCAGATCGAGGTCACCCGTCCTGCGGACGCCGTGCAAAGCCCTGCGCCGACCGAAGCGGAAGGTATCGGCTCACTCGATGTCGCGGTGGCGCAAACACCCGAAGCGTCGAGATCGGGAAAGCTTGTGATCCCGGTGAAGAACATTCGCCCCGCCGACCTGACCGACAGCTATAGCGATTCGCGTGAAGGCGGTTCGCGTCTACACGAAGCGATCGATATCATGGCGCCGAACGGCACAAGTGTGTTGTCGACGGCACCGGGCGTTGTCGAGAAGCTTTTCCAATCGGATGCGGGCGGCAAGACAATCTACATCCGTTCGACCGATGGACGGACAATCTACTATTACGCGCACCTCGATGACTATGCGAAAGGCCTGAAGGAAGGCCAGCGTGTGCGTCGCGGCCAGCGCATAGGAACGGTCGGCAACACGGGCAACGCCTCCAATGAAGCGCCGCATCTTCATTTCGCGATCTTGCAGACTGCCGAAGATGCCGAGTGGTGGGAGCCTGCGACAGCGGTCAATCCCTACCCGCTCCTCAGCGGCAACTGATCAATCCCTGGTCGGGCCTGCCCTGTGGCAGCGAAGGCGGCCGAGTTTGCCGTCGCGCGCAATTTCCTGAAGCATGCCGGATCCCAATCGCATGAATTTCATGCCCCGCATCGGGCCCCGGGTGAATGTCACCTTCTTGCCTTCCATCAGATAGGTCCCGCCGCCCCGAGCGGCTCGGTAGCTCGAACCGCCGGTTATCGCGAAATCGCGCCCGCTTTGCTCGATCCACGCCGATCCGGTAGCGTCACCCGGGAGCGCGCAGATATATTCGCCCTGATCAAGCAGGGATAAACGCCCCTGGGCCGCGCCAGGAGCGGATAAGAGACCCGCAAGAGCGGCGGCAAGGGCAAGTTCAGCAAGACGTTTCATGTCGATCATCGCAGAACCCAGATAGCGATTGTTGCAGTGATTTTCCACTCGCTTGCCCGCGCGCTCTCGCTCCGCTAAGGCGCGCCGCACATCTCCGCCCGATGGGCGGTCGCGCTCTTTTACAAGTCGAAGGTAGCTTCCCATGAAGATCAGCGGCGTGGACATCCGTCCGGGCAACATCATCGAATACGAAGGCGGCATCTGGAAGGTCGCCAAGATCCAGCACACCCAACCCGGTAAGGGCGGGGCCTATATGCAGGTCGAGATGAAGAACCTGCAGGACGGCCGCAAAACCAATGTCCGCTTCCGCAGCGCCGACACGGTGGAGAAGGTGCGTCTCGATACCAAGGACTTCCAGTTTCTCTACGAAGATGGCGACATGCTCGTCTTCATGGACAAGGATACCTACGAACAGATCAATCTGCCGAGCGACCTGCTCGGCGATGCTCGCCCGTTCCTGCAAGACGGAATGGAAGTGATGCTCGAGCTGTGGGAAGAAAAGCCCATTTCTGTCGAACTGCCGCAACAGATCGAAGCCGAGATCGTCGAGGCCGACGCAGTCGTGAAGGGGCAGACCGCTTCGTCCAGCTACAAGCCCGCAATCCTCGACAATGGCGTGCGCATCATGGTCCCTCCGCATATCGAAAGCGGCACGCGGATCATCGTCGACGTCTACGAACAGAGCTACGTCGGCAAGGCGAACTGATCGTATGGGCAAGTCCATCGCCAGCCGGTTCGAGAATATCGACATCATAGCTAGCGTGCTGCGTGCCGTGATAATCAACGATGACGAACTGACCCTGGAGATGGATTTCTGCCTTGAAGAAGACCATCCGGAGTACGAGACGCCGGGCGAGGGCGAGGAATGCTGTTTCCACCCGGGTTTGCTCAAGTTTGCAGGGATTTCCAAGCTCAGCCTAGAGCGGGCGGAAGGTGCGGCATCGAGCTCGCGCCGCTTCGCCATCCAGTCGTTCAATATCGAGGGCACGAAATTCGACATGGCCTGCGAGTGGGGTACGATCCACCTGCAGGCGCGCTCGATCCGCGTCCTGACCGAATAAGAGAGTTCTCATGGCCGTTCTATCGGGTGTCATTCGCGTAATGGAGAAAGCCGCGCGCAAGGCCGGCGGCCGCCTGCGCCGCGATTTCGGCGAGGTCGAACACCTCCAGGTCAGCCGCAAGGGGCCGGCGGATTTCGTCTCCAAGGCGGACCGTATCGCCGAACGCACGATCTATGACGAACTGCTTGCCGCGCGTCCCGACTGGGGCTTCGTCATGGAAGAAGCTGGCGTGATCGAAGGCGATGAAAACAAGCCACGCTGGATCGTCGATCCGCTCGATGGCACGAGCAACTTCCTCCACGGCATCCCGCATTTCGCGGTAAGCATCGCGGCGCAGGAACCGAAACTGGGCGGCGGAGGCTGGGGCGATATCACCGCAGCCGTCATCTACAACCCGATCACGGACGAAACCTTCTGGGCGGAAAAGAGCCGCGGTGCCTGGCTGCATGACGGACGCTTGCGTGTCTCGGCGCGCCGAACGCTTCCGGAAGCCCTGATCGCTACCGGCATTCCCTTCCAGGGCCACGGCGATTTCGGGGAATGGGCGAAGATTTTTGCAGCTATCGGACCGCAGGTTGCCGGCATTCGCCGCTTCGGTGCGGCATCGCTCGACCTTGCATGGCTTGCCGCCGGACGCTTCGACGGTTTCTGGGAAAGCGACCTAAACGATTGGGATACGGCCGCTGGATGCCTGATCGTCCGCGAGGCAGGTGGATTTGTCTCCGACTTCCGGGGCCGCTCGCAACCCATTCACGCGGCACAGGTACTCGCCGCCAACGATGCTTTGCACTCCAAACTACACAAGCTTCTCGTCGGCGCTCTCAAGACCTGATATACTTGGTTTCGCGAGTCTGACATCGGGAACCGAGCCTTGGCTGTGACGTCTGACTCGCAAGAGCAAGGCTCAAGAGGTCGCATATGTTCAAGGCGCTTGGGGTCACGTTAGTCTGTATCGCGTGTTCCACGCCTGCGATGGCGAACGAGCGTCAGAGGCAGCTGCTTCGAGCATCAGTTCCCATGCCTGAAAGTTTCGATCTGGCTGCCATTCCAGAACCCGGCTCTGTTGCGAGGGAAGATGCGTTTCCGGTGGATTCGGTTCTGCCTCGCGATTTGAATGAACGCCCCTTCCAACCGCCTGCGATGCAGATGGAACTGATAGATGCAGGACCGGTGCTTTCGGTCGGGGCGATGGGAGCCAAGTTCAAGGATGCCCCGCGTCTCGCTCATATCGCCATCGGAATGGATTTCTGACCATCGCGCGAAAGAGCTGCTTGAATACCCAGCATCCGCGAGCTATCCGCCGCGCTCCCGACCCAGTGCCCCTGTGGCGGAATTGGTAGACGCGCTCGACTCAAAATCGAGTTTCTTCTGAAGTGCCGGTTCGAGTCCGGCCAGGGGTACCAAACTAAATCCTTGCCACATTGCGGATAGTTTGGGATTCAGTTCGCTGGATGATCGGGGTTCCTTCATACCACGCGATTGCGGCAATGGTCATCACTGTCGCAATGTTCATCGCCTTCGCACGCGGACGGATGTCGGTCGAGATCATCTCGCTCCTGACAATCGCGGTGATTGCGGTCGGGCTTTATTTCTTTCCGCTGCCCGATACCCAGCCAATCGACGGGCTAAGTCTCGCCTTCTCCGGCTTCGGACACTATGCGCTGATTACCATTTGCGCATTGATGATCATGGGGAGGGGGCTGGTTGTAACGGGGGCTCTCGAACCTGCTGCTAGGTTCCTCGAACGCATCTTCAAGTTCAACAGGCAGCTCGGATTGCTGGTCTCGCTGCTGGTTGCGATGTTGCTTTCGATGGGTGTGAACGACACTCCTGTGCTCGTCCTGCTTCTGCCGATATTCGTGCAACTCGCCGCGCGCGGTGCAATGGCGGCTTCCAAGACGCTTATTCCGCTCAATGCCGCCGTCCTGATCGGTGGCATGGCGACAACAATCGGCACGTCGACGAACATCCTTGTCGTCTCGATCGCCGTCGATCTGGGGATGCCCGAAATGGGGGTGTTCCACTACACACCTATCGTGCTGGTCGCTGCGATCGTTGCGCTGCCTTATCTCTGGCTGGTTATGCCGCGGCTTCTGGGGGACAACCGAACCGAAAACCTTCATGAGTTACGGCGCTTTGAAACGCGACTGCGCGTCACCGAGGATTCGATACTGAATGGCCGGGAGTTGAGCGAGGTTGTGGCTCGGCTGCCAGCCGACATCGAATTCGACGACGTACCCCTTGGCCTGCTGCGCCCGAACCAGCGGTTGCGCATGACGGGGACACACGAAGCGATCGAGGAAGCTTCACGCATCTTGCGCGGTGATGCTGCGCCATCGTGGGTGCTCGACCGGATCCGGCGGCGATCGTCGGAAACCCGGACGGATATAGCCGTGGTGGAAATGACCGTTACCGCCGATTCCCGTTTGATTGGGCGAACGCTCCCTTCATCGGGTATTGCCGATTTGTATGGGGTGGCTGTCATCGGAATCCATCGCCCGAAGCGCCTCGTCGGCAAGAAAGACGATTTCAGCGAAGGTGGCAATCTGCGCATCGCCGAAGGCGACGTACTGCTCGTATTGGGCCTGCCCGACGACCTCCAGCTTTTCGCACGAAGCGACAGTTTGCTGACGCTGGAAGGCATGCGCGAGCTGCCACGGAGATCCAAGGCGGTTCTTGCTGCAGCGATCATGGTGGGATCGGTCGGTTTCGCCTCGGTCGGGCTGATTCCGATAGCGATATCTGCGCTTGCCGGGTCGATCCTGATGTTCGTAACCGGGTGCGTCAAATTCGACCGTGTCGGAAGAGCGCTATCCGGCAAAGTCATAGTTCTGGTGGCGGCGAGCATTGCAATCGGCCGGATCGTGCTGGAAAGTGGCGCGGCCAATTGGCTCGGCAGCGTGCTCGCCGGCGGACTGCAGTATCTCTCTCCGGCAGCGGTTCTTGCGGCCATAATGCTGTTCGTGACGTTCCTCACGAACTTTGCTTCGAACGCCACAGCGGCGACTGTAGGCACACCCATTGCATTCGCGATAGCGGCTCAGCTGGGGCTGCCGCCCGAACCATTGATTCTTGCCGTGCTGTTCGGTTGCAATCTTTGCTATGCGACGCCCATAGCCTACCAGACCAATATGCTGATCATGGCGGAGGGGTCGTACGAATTTAAAGACTATGTCCGCACGGGTGTGCCGCTTGTGCTGATCATGGTCACGATGCTGTCTCTCGCCCTAGTGGTTACATACGGTTTGTAAGGCTTTCCTTACAGGCCACATTCTGCAACACAGGCTCCCCAATGCTCCGCCTCGATTGGGTGACCGAAATAGGACTCATGAGCCGTGCCTCATGTGTTCGTTCAGCAGGGAGAACAGAGGGTATGTCGAATTTCATTCCAGCCGGCTTCGGAGCCCTGTTCATTATGTTCGCCACACCGGCGCATGCAGACGAACTGCGAGCTGATCTAGAAGCCGACATGCCCGGCCTGATGGAGCTCTATCGCGATCTTCACGCGAACCCCGAACTGAGCTTCGAAGAGCATGAGACCGCGGCAAAGCTTGCCAAACGCATGCGCGACCTGGGCTTCGAAGTGACCGAGGGCATCGGCAAAACCGGCGTCGTTTCGGTCATGGAGAACGGAGAGGGTCCGACCGTACTCCTTCGTGCGGATATGGACGGTCTGCCGGTAGTCGAACAGACAGGGCTACCGTTTGCGTCCAAGGTCACGGCAACCCCGGCGAGCGGCGTCACAACCGGGGTAATGCATGCCTGTGGCCATGACACCCATATGGCCGGCTTCATCGGCGCGGCCCAGCTCCTGGTCGATCACAAGGATAAGTGGCAGGGTACGCTGGTCATGGTCCTGCAGCCGGCAGAAGAGCTCGGGCTTGGCGCTCTCGCCATGATCGAGGATGGACTATACGAGCGCTTTCCCAAGCCCGACTATGCACTGGCGTTTCACGATGCCGCTGCGCCCGCTCCTGCCGGAGCCATCGGTTACACGCCGGGCTATGCGCTGGCCAATGTCGACAGCGTCGACATCAAGGTCAAAGGCGTGGGCGGGCATGGCGCCTATCCGCACACCACTAAGGATCCGATCGTTCTTGCCAGTGCGATTGTGATGAAGCTTCAAACCATAGTCAGCCGCAATTCGTCGCCGCTCGATCCGGCGGTCATTACGGTGGGCAGCTTTCATGCCGGGGCGAAGCACAATATCATCAGCGACGAGGCAAAGCTGCAGCTTACGGTGCGCAGCTATTCGGACGAAAGCCGCCAATTGCTGCTCGATGGTATCCGTCGCGTAGCGCGCGGCGAAGCAATTACCGCTGGTCTGCCCGACGAACTGATGCCTGAAGTCACTGTCGAAGATCCGTACACGCCTTCCACTTTCAACGATCCCGAGTTCAGCGAGGGAATCGCGGCTGCGTTCAGGCAGAGGTTCGGCGATGACCGCGTGACGGAATGGCCCGCGGTCATGGGAGGTGAGGATTTCAGCCAGTTCCGCCGCGCCGCGCCGGAGGACGTCAAGTCGATGATTTTCTGGATCAGCGGCACGCCACAGCCGATGCTCGATGCGCTCGAACAGGACGGGACACCCTTACCGTCGCTTCACTCGCCGTTCTGGGCACCGGATGCGGAAAAAGTGATCGAGACCGGCGCCGAGGCACTGGCGAGCGCCGCTATAGATCTGATGCCGCGCGGCGGTGCCTGAGCTTTGAACCAATAGTGTGGCCGCCGGAGCGTTGGGGCGCTCCGACGGCCGTATTCTCCTCCCCAGGAGAATTCGTTTCAGTTCTTCAGCCTTCCGATGGGACGTAGGTCCCGAGCCGGTGATGAAGAGCATTGATCTTCGCCAGTTCTTCGCGATCGTCGGTCTGGCGGGCATAATGCGTCAATGCGGTGCGCAGCAGGCGGAAGTCCGCTGTCGAGAAGAGCGCCCGGGCGCGGCCCGGCTCGGTCTTCGGAGTGTCGTCGGTCATGGTCGTCATCCTCTCTCTCCTTTACGCAGCGGCGAACTGGTTCATGGTGTTGTCCTTGCCGCCGGCCTTCAGGGCCGCTTCGCCGGCAAAGTACTCCTTGTGGTCGTCACCGATATCGGATCCGGCCATGTTCTGGTGCTTCACGCAGGCGATACCCTGGCGGATCTCCTCGCGCTGGACGTTCTTGACGTAGCCAAGCATGGCCTGCTCGCCGAAATATTCGCGGGCGAGGTTGTCGGTGCTCAGCGCAGCCGTATGATAGGTCGGCAGTGTGATCAGGTGGTGGAAGATTCCGGCGCGTTTTGCGGCATCGGCTTGGAAAGTGCGGATCTTCTCGTCGGCCTCGACGGCGAGTTCGGTGCCATCGTAATCGACGCTCATCAGCTTGTCGCGATCGTAGGCGGAGACGTCCTTTCCAGCTTTCGCCCAGCCGTCGTAGACTTGCTGGCGGAAATTGAGCGTCCAGTTGAAGCTGGGCGAGTTGTTGTAGACCAGCTTGGCGTTCGGGATCACTTCGCGAACCCGGTCGACCATGCCCGCGATCTGCTCGATATGCGGCTTTTCCGTTTCGATCCACAGCAGGTCGGCGCCGTTCTGGAGCGAAGTGATGCAGTCGAGCACGCAGCGATCTTCGCCGGTCCCGGCACGGAACTGATAGAGGTTCGAAGGCAGACGCTTCGGCGCCATGAGCTTGCCGTCGCGGCTGATGAAGACCTGGCCATTGGTGATATTGGTGGGCTCTACTTCTTCGCAATCGAGGAAGCTGTTGTACTGATCGCCGAGATCGCCCGGTTCGGTCGAGAAGGCGATCTGTTTGGTCAGACCGGCGCCGAGACTGTCGGTCCGGGCAACGATGATGCCATCGGGAACACCGAGTTCGAGGAAGGCGTAACGGATGGCACGGATCTTCTGCAGGAAGTCTTCATGCGGAACGGTTACCTTGCCGTCCTGGTGACCGCACTGCTTTTCGTCCGACACCTGGTTTTCGATCTGCAGCGCGCAGGCGCCGGCTTCGATCATCTTCTTGGCAAGCAGGTAAGTCGCCTCGGCATTGCCGAAGCCGGCATCGATATCGGCGATGATCGGGACGACATGTGTCTGATGTTCGTCGATCTCCTTCAGAAGACGATGAGTGTTGACTGCATCGCCTACAGCCTTCGCGTCGTCGAGCTGGCGGAATAGGCCACCGAGTTCGCGAGCATCTGCCTGCTTGAGGAATGTGTAGAGTTCGCCGATCAGCGCGGGCACCGAGGTCTTTTCGTGCATCGACTGGTCGGGCAGCGGACCGAACTCGCTGCGCAGTGCGGCAACCATCCATCCCGACAGGTAGAGGTAACGGCGCTTCGTATTGCCAAAGTGCTTTTTGATCGAGATCATCTTCTGCTGGGCGATGAAGCCGTGCCAGGTGCCGAGCGATTGCGTGTAGTTCGCCGGGTCACGGTCATAGGCTTCCATGTCCTCGCGCATGATCTTTGCAGTGTAGCGTGCGATGTCGAGCCCCGTGCGGAAGCGGTTCTGGACGACCATGCGCGCGGCACTTTCGGCGTCGATCGCACCCCACGGCGCGCCGTTGGCTGCGATGGTTTCGTTCAGTTCGTTGATCCGGGCCGAATAGGTCACGGGGATACTCCTTGTCGTGTCGAGGCGTCATCGCCTGGACCCTTTGTGACGGGATAATACGGCGACCGACAGGAAAATTTACAAAAATTCTTGTCTAGAAGGCATGCTAAAAGCTAATGAGCGTGTAAACTCGTAAAGAAAGTTACAAATGGCGGATGAAGCTCTTTTTGCTGGACCTGCAATCCGTAGACTGCGCAAGCGCGAGGGGCTGACTCAAGCCGGCACGGCCGCGCGGCTAGATATCTCGCCTAGCTATCTCAATTTGATCGAGCGCAACCAGCGACCCGTCAGCGCGCGGGTGATGATGCGCCTGGTCGAACAATTCGATTTCGACCCGCGTTCGCTTCGCGAGGACGAGGCAATCGGCGGGGTCGATGGACTTGCACGTCGTTTCGCCGACGAGCGATTCGTCGATTTGGGCGTCGATCGCGAAGAGCTGCAGGAATTTCTCTCAGCCGCTCCCCAAGCAGCGGCGGCCTTCGTCCGTCTCTACGATAATGCCGGTGCTGCAGTACCCGAAGCCGACGATCCGCTCGCGGCTTCGCGGCGTGAGATCGAGCGATGGCGCAACCATTTCGCCGATCTGGACATGGCTGCGGAAGAACTGGCCGACGAAATGCGCCTATCGCGCGCCGATATCGGTATCGCCCTGGCGGAACGCCTGCGCGAAAGACACCAACTATCTGTGCGGATATTGCCAAGGGAGGTCATGCCCGACAGTTTGCGGCGCCTCGATCTCCATGCACGGCAGGTCCAGCTGTCCGAGATGATGAGTATTCCTTCGCGAAATTTTCAGCTCGCACTCCAGCTCGCCCAGCTCGAGTTTTCGGACGCCATTGACGCTGTCGCGAAAGGGGCCAAGTTCGAGGACGAGGCTGCACGTTCTCTGTTTGCGCGGCATTTGACCGGCTATGTCGCTGCGGCCCTGATTATGCCGTATGGTCGTATTCTACGCGCTTGCGAAGCTACAGGATATGACTTGCCCGTGCTCGAGCGTCGGTTCGGCGTAAGTTTCGAACAATTGGCGCATCGTCTCACTACGCTCCAGCGCGTTGGTCAAAGAGGTCTGCCATTTTTTATGGTGCGGCTCGACCGGGCCGGGCAGTTCTCAAAGACATTCACCGGAGCCAGCACCGCGCGCTTCGTCGAATCCGATAAGAGCTGCCCGCTTTGGCATGCTCATAGGGCGTTCGATCGCGCCGGTGAGTTGCAGGTACAGTTTGTCTCGCTCGACAATTCTGGCGATCGCGACGGAGGCTGGCTGACCATGTCCCGGACTGTCGAGGGCACCGGGGCGCCGGGCGAGGCGCAGTTCGTGATCGCTGTGGGGATCGAAGCCGTACTCGCAACAGAACTTGCCCAAGCGCGAGGCGTGTCATTGCGCCCCGACGACGCTCAGCCGATCGGGCCAGGATGCACGCGTTGCCATCGCATACGTTGCAATCAGCGGTCGTTGCCGCCCATCGGTCGCAAGCTCGTCTTCGACACGATCCGACGTGGGATCACGCCGTTCGAGTTTGCTCAGGGTTAACCATCAATCGGTGTCATTTGCGGAACCGCCCTGAGGTCGTGGGCGTTTTTGGCCGCATAAACTCCGTCGCAGGGAAGGAATGACATGACAGAAGAACGCATAACCGAAACCACCGATGCAGCCGGGAATACCCATACAACCCACACCGTAGTCTCGGATGGCGGTAACCGTGGTGGCGGCACGAATTGGGCAATGCTCTTGCTCGTGCTGGTCGTCGCCATAGTGGGGATATTCTTCCTCACTCAGATGAACAACGCCGAAGTCGCCAAGGACAACGCAATTGCGGGTGCTGCCGATCAAGTCGGCGAAGCAGCCGGCCAGGTCGGCGAAGCTGCCCAGAATGCCGGAGAAGCGGTGGAGGACGCCGTCAACAATTGATCGATCGAGAAAGCGTGAGAGGGCGATGCACTTGGCGGCGCGTCGCCCTTCGAACGTGAGTGTAAAGTTTACCGACGGTTCATCCCTTTCTGCTAGTCAAGGATTCCGACACTAGCAACTCGTGAGCCGGACCGGATGATCCGCCTGTTCAAGCACTACATTTCATACAATGTAGTGCTGCTATCAGCGATAGACCTCGTTCTGCTCTTTTTGGCGGGTGAAGCGGCGTGGCGTTTGAGGGTTACGCAAATCGGGGTGAGCGTCGGCAAGTTCTCCGATCGCGCGTTCGAGCTGGGAGGCTTTGTCGGCGTTGTCTGGCTGGCCATGATCGCGGTCGGAACATATGGGCCCGAGGCGCTCCGCTCTATCCGCTTCGCAACCGCACGGCTCTTGGTTGCCGTAAGTCTGGGCGTGCTGGCGATTTCGCTGATGAATTTCGTTCTGCCCGGTTCGGCCCTTTGGCGGTCCGTGCTGCTTTACGCCATGGGCATGGCAGTCGTTCTTCTGGTCGCCAATCGCCTTCTGGCTGGACGGATGCTAGGAGCGGATGCATTTCGAAGAACGATTCTCGTTCTCGGCTCCGGCAGACGCGCTGAGCGGCTCCTGCGATTGTCGCAGCGTGACGAAAGCGGCTTTGCTGTCGGTGCATTCGTCGCAATGGGCGACAGCGCGAACACCATCGAAACGGCTGTTCCGCGCTCATCAATCGCCGATCTCGGCAAGTTTGTGGAGCGGCTTGGCGCCACAGAGGTGGTACTGGCTCTGGAGGAGCGACGCAATTCACTACCACTCAAAGACTTGCTTCGGATCAAGACGAAGGGTGTGCATGTTAACGATTTTTCCAGCTTTCTTGAGCGTGAACTGGGTCGGGTAGATCTCGATACGCTCAATCCTAGTTGGCTGATCTTCTCAGACGGTTTCTCTGCGGGAAGGCGGCTGTCGAGCGTTGCCAAACGTGCGTTCGATGTCGTTGCAAGCCTGTTCTTACTTGTCGTTGGCCTTCCGCTTATTGCGATCTTTGCGGCACTGGTGAAGTTGGAGACTAAGGGGCCGGCATTTTTCAGGCAGACACGCGTCGGTCTTTACGGACAGCCGTTCACCCTGATCAAATTGCGTTCGATGCGCACGGATGCGGAAGCCGCTGGTGCAAAATGGGCGGAGAAAGACGATCCACGGATCACTCGCGTCGGGCGACTGATCCGCAAGGTACGGATCGACGAGCTGCCACAGGTTTGGAGCGTTCTGAAGGGTGAGATGAGCTTCGTCGGACCGCGGCCCGAAGTGCCGGCGTTCGTGGGCGATCTGGAACTCGAGCTGCCTTTTTATGCGGAACGCCACGTTGTCAAACCCGGCATAACCGGTTGGGCGCAGATCAATTACCCCTATGGCGCAAGCATCGAAGATGCACGGCACAAGCTGGAATACGACCTTTACTACGCCAAAAACTACACACCCTTTCTCGACATTCTGATCTTGCTACAGACGGCAAGAGTGATCCTCTGGCCAGAGGGTGCCAGATGATGCTCTGGATCGCGACCCTTTCCTATGTCGGCTATTCCGCGGGTGCCATCGTCTGCGCTCTGGCGGCGATCTGGGTTGGCGGCAGAGGCGACGAAACCAGAAATGATCGCACCCCGGCCGTTGTCGCGTTGGCCTTAACTGCAAACTGGTGTTTTGCCGCGGCCAGTTTCGAACCGGGTAAACCGATCGTAGAGCTTGCGGAAATCTCACGCAATCTTGCCTGGCTGTTCCTGTTGTTTCGGCTGTTCGCCAACGACGGACGCGATGAGACGCTGCGACTGGTCCGCCCGGTAGTATTCGCGCTTGTCTTCGTGGAAGGCTTGCAGTTGGCGTTGCTGCTTATCGCTCGTCAGCACGCGGGCGCCGCCGAACTGTCCGCCCCGATACTCGAAACCGCAACGCTGTTTCGAGTTATGGTCGCGGTGGGCGCGCTCGTATTGCTGCACAATCTTTATGTCGGGGCAGCAGTGTCCTCGCGACAGATCCTGCGCTGGAATGTCGCGGCGCTTGCAGTGCTATGGGCCTTCGATCTCAACTATTTTACCATCGCCTACATCACGGCCGCAGTTCCGATCGAACTCGATGCGCTACGCGGCTGGGCAGCAGCAATCTTTGCCGTGCCATTTGCGATGGGCTTCAATCGCAAATCGTCGGGGCTAGAATTCCGACCATCTCGCACGGCTACTTTTCGCTTTCTCTCCTTGCTGGTTATCGGCACTTATCTCGCCGTCATGCTCGCGCTTGCGCGTTCGCTCGATATGCTAACGGGCGACCTTACACGAATGACGCAGGTCGGGTTGGTCATCGCAGCGGGAGCCTTGGCGTTGATCTGGCTCCCTTCGGACCATCTACGAGGTTGGCTGCGGGTCACGGCGATCAAGCATCTGTTCAAGCACCGGTACGACTACCGCAACGAATGGATCAGGTTTACCCATACGATCGGCACCACCGGCTTCGACAACTCCGCGTTGCAGGAGCGGTTGGTTAAGGCGCTCGCCGACATTACCGACAGTCCTGCCGGTATTCTGCTGGTCCCGGAGGAAGACGGCACACTCGAACTTGCGGCAAAGTGGCGTTGGCCGTCGGTCGTCGTTCCCGGGAGAGCCGCACCAGCCCAACTGGGCGAACTTCTCGAACGCAGCGAGTTGATCGTTGCGTTCGACGAACTGCGCGAGGGCGTCGATCATCATGGCGAACAAGCGCTGGTGCCCGATTGGATGCGCGACAACCTCAATACATGGGCGGCGGTGCCGTTACTCCATTTCGACCGCCTCGTCGGACTGGTAGTCCTGTCACGCCCACTGGTCGAGCGCGAGCTGGACTGGGAAGACTTCGATCTCCTGACGGTCGTCGGTCGTCAGGTGGCGAGTTACCTTGCCGAGCAGGCCGGACAGGCGGCACTGCTGGAGGCTGGAAGGTTCGACGAATTCAATCGCCGCATGTCTTTTGTCATGCATGACATCAAGAACCTGTCCAGCCAGATGTCGCTATTGCTGCGCAATGCGGAGCGACACGCCGACAAGCCGGAATTTCAGAAAGACATGCTCGTTACTGTGCGAAGCAGCGCGGAAAAGCTCAATACTCTGCTCGCCCGCCTCGGACGGTATGGTGCGCCGGAGCCTCAGAAGGTGCATCGGTTCGATCTGGCCGACGCTGCGCGTCAAGTGGCCGGGAAGTTGGGTCGGCTGCATCCTGTGGCAGTCTTGCGGTCGGAGTCGGTGACGGTTGAGGGCAACCCGGAAGCGCTGGATCAGGCATTGGTTCATCTGATCCAGAACGCCATCGACGCCAGCGAACCGAATAGTCCCGTGATCTTGGAAGCCTACAGCGATGGAGTATCGGGGATAATGCAGGTGATCGACAACGGTCGCGGCATGTCGCCGCAATTTCTGCGCAACAGTCTCTACAAGCCGTTCATATCCTCCAAGGCCGGAGGCTTCGGCATAGGTGCTTTCGAAGCTCGCGAACTCGTTAGGGCGATGGGCGGGCGCCTGGATGTGGAATCACGCGAAGGATTGGGAACCCGATTTGTGGTCAGGCTGCCATTGGAGTCGGCAACGAGGATCATCGAACGAGGCAGGAAAGCTCGGGAAGACGAGGTCGTATAATGGCGCAATCCAAGCCCAAGCTGCTGATCGTCGAAGACGATGAGGGTCTCCAGGCTCAACTCAAATGGGCGTATGAAGATTTTGAGGTAGTAATCGCGGGAACACGGGAAGCTGCTCTTGCAGCGTTGCGATCGGAGGAGCCTGCGGTGGTCACACTAGACCTCGGCTTGCCTCCAGATCCCGACGGGACGACCGAGGGTTTTGCGGTTCTAGAAGCCATCATGGCCATCAAACCGGACACAAAGGTGATCGTGGCATCGGGTCATGGCGCGCGTGAAAGTGCGCTAAAAGCTGTCGAACAAGGCGCCTATGACTTCTATCAGAAACCCGTAGATATCGACACGCTCGGACTGATCGTTCAGCGCGCCTATCGGCTACATCAGATCGAAACCGAAAACCGCCGCCTCGCCGAGAAAGTCGGTGAGGATCGAACGGTCCTGGGATCGATGGTTACTGCAGCTCCCGAAATGGCGAAGGTTGCAAGAACTATCGAGCGGGTAGCCCCGACCAATGTCTCTGTGATGCTGCTGGGTGCGAGCGGCACCGGCAAGGAATTGCTTGCTCGGGGGGTGCACGATTGCAGCGATCGTGGGTATGGTGCCTTCATTGCGATCAATTGCGCGGCCATCCCTGAAAACCTGCTCGAAAGCGAACTGTTCGGACACGAAAAGGGTGCTTTTACCGGTGCGGTCAAGATGACCGAGGGCAAAATCGAACTTGCCGATGGGGGAACGCTTTTTCTCGACGAGGTGGGCGATATTCCGCTGTCGCTGCAAGTAAAACTCCTGCGGTTCCTGCAGGAACGTACGATCGAGCGTATCGGCGGACGCAAGCCGATACCGGTAGACACCCGGATCGTCTGCGCAACCCACCAGAACCTCGAATCGATGATTTCGGAAGGCACATTTCGCGAGGATTTGTTCTATCGTCTGGCGGAAATCGTGGTGAAAGTGCCAACGCTGGCCGAGCGGGCAGGAGATGCGATACTTTTGGCCAAGCATTTCCTCGCCCGATTTGCCGACGAGATGAATCCGCGTCTGAAAGGTTTCACCCCCGATGCCCTTGCTGCGATAGACGGTTGGGACTGGCCCGGGAATGTGCGTGAGCTTGAAAATCGGGTGAAGCGGGCGGTCATCATGGCTGATGGGAAGATGGTTTCCGCCGAGGATCTTGATCTCGCATCGACCAAAGCGGACGGTGGCGATATCGCCTTGAACCTCAAGGCTGCGAGAGAGCAGGCTGACCGGCGCATGATAAGGCAGGCACTTGCTCGCAGCGAAGGGAACATCTCGAATACAGCCAAGCTGCTCGGCATCAGTCGTCCGACACTGTACGATCTGCTCAAACAATATGATCTGCAGGCGTAACCTGACGAACGCAGCGGCGCTGACAATCACCTGCTTCGTGCTTGGTGCATGTGATCAGTCAGAGGCCAGTTCGTCGTCGATCGAGAAGGCGCAGATCGAACTGACCAACGGGAACGCGTTTTCCGCGAAGTTCTATCTCGACCGGGCGCTCGAAGAGGGACAGCCCCGGCGCGACTTGGCGATATTTTTCGCCGAGGCTGCGCTGATCGATGGAGACCTGGAAACCGCGCGAGACTGGCTCGAGCAGGAAGAGTTCCCATACGACATGCAGGCGGATCGCTTGCAGCTGCTGGGACGGCTGGAAATGATGGAAGGCGACCTTCGAGGCGCGGCACGGGCCTTTGATCGTTCTTACCAGATCGATCCTGAAAACGCTGCTTTATGGGTCGATATCGGGTATTTGCGCTATCGCGGCGGCGAGCAGATCGAAGCCATCGAGGCTGTCGATCATGCGCTTGAAATCGATCCGACCAGCGGCGCTGCATGGCTGTTCCGTGGTCAGCTTGCGCGGGATGCCCAAGGTGCGGAAACTGGTGCCCGTATTTTCCGCAAAGCACTTGCGCGCCAACCAGCCAACACGGCTTTGCGGGTGGAATATGCCGCTACACTCGGTGACGCGGGGCGGGCAAAAGAGGCACTTCAAGTTCTCAGGGCGGGCGAGGGCAGGGCCGCGTCGACGCCCAAGGGACTTTTTTTGCAGTCGGTCATTGCTGCCCGTGGCGGGAATATCCGTTTGGCGCGTGATCTGTTTGTGCGTTCAGAGGGGCCCCAGAAAAGCTCTCCGGCAGCTCAACTCCTGTCGGCAATCATCGACCTGGAGGAAGGGAACTACGCCAGCGCAGCACAGACACTAGACCGGCTGTCGGCCGTTCAGCCCGACAATCGTCGGGTGCGCGATTTGCTCGCCTACGCACTGTCCCGCAGCGGTGGCGAACTTGAGCTGGTGCGTCGTTTCGCAGGTTCTGCCGCCGGAAGTGATGGCTCGGCTTATTTGCGGGCTTTGGTCGGTCGATCCTACGAAACGCTGGGAGAACGAGAGCTCGCTGCGGTCTTTCTCGACCTCGCATCTATTGACCAATCGGATCTGTCGGTCCTTGCCGGTGCTCGATCCGTCGATGTCCTGGCTGGCTCCGGTCCAATGGATGGGTTGGAAACACGCGATTATGTGCGCAACGCAATAGCCCGCGATGAAACGACGGCCAGCGTCGGACGAGCCAGAGGTTTCGCGCGGCGTTTTCCCGGGTCTGCAGATGCTTTCGCCATACTCGGGGATGCCGAACTGGCCGAGGGAAATAGACGCGCCGCGCGGGCGGCCTATGAACGGTCCGCTCGGATTAGGCGGTCATGGCCGCTTACGCTTCGACTTGTCAGAGCCCAGGATAGCAGCACAGACGCGCGACGATTGCTCGAGACGTTCGTGCAAGGCGATCCGATGAATGGAGAGGCCGCGGCTCGCCTGGCTGACGCTGCGGCGGCGAAAGGCGATTGGGCGAAGGCAGTGCTATTGCTTGACCACGCGATGGAACTTGGCATGGGTCAGGTGCCGTGGGTGCTGGCAGCACGCAGCATTGCAGCGCGCCAGCTAGATGACCCCGACACTGCACTGCAGTTCGCATTGGCTGCGCATGAGTTGCAACCTATGAGCCCCTTGGCGATTTCAGCATTGATAGCGGCTTTGCCTGCAGACGAAGCTGAAACCCGCGAAGAGCTCGAAACGAAACTCGAATCGTTGACGCAGGGGTGAAGCGCTCGACACGTGCCGGCTACCGCGGCAGGGAAAATCCATGACAGTACGAACCATCTGGGTCGATCCGATGCTGCGTATGCTCGTCGCGGCAATCGCCATCGCCGCATTGGCACCAGCAACAGGAGAGGCGCGAAGTGTTGCCCAGATCGTTGCCAATACCGCGATATTCACCCTCTTTCTGCTCAACGGAATGAGAATTGCCCGGCGTGAAATTATCGCAGGGATTGCCAACTGGCGCTTTCTTGTTCCGCTTGTTGTATGGGTTTTCGGTGCGATGGCCTTGGCGGGGCTAGCCCTGGCCTCGCTGGGCAGCGGCTGGCTCACTCCATCGGTTGCTATCGGTTTCCTGTATCTCGGGACTTTGCCTTCGACGGTGCAGTCGGCGACCTCCTACACTTCTTTGGCAGGGGGGAATGTAGCATTGTCGGTAGTCGGTGCCGCACTGCTTAATATCCTGGGTGTTTTCGTTACCGTCCCGGTCTTTCTTGCACTCGGCGGGATTGGCAGCGGTGCGGTGGGTGCCAACGTAGCGATCAAGATTATTCTTTTGCTGATCCTGCCGTTCGCCTTGGGGCAGGCGCTGCAAGGCGTTGCCGGTACATTGATCGAAAAGCATAAGCCAAAGATCGTTTGGGTCGATCGTTTCGCAATCTCGGCTGCAATTTACGTCGCTTTCTCGGGCGCGGTAGAACAGGACATCTGGTCGCGTATCGATGGGCTGGACTGGGCCATGATCGGAATGCTGGTCACCCTGTTTCTCCTTATCGGCAATTTGGGCGCATGGATGGCAGGTGGTATCCTCAGGCTCGAACGTCCGGACCGGATCGCGTTCCTTTTTGCAGGCGCACAGAAAAGTGCGGCGGTCGGTGCGCCGCTGGCGACAATCCTTTTTCCTCCGGCCGAGGCGGGATTCATTGTGATAGCGCTGTTGCTCTATCACTTTTTCCAGCTGGTCGTTGCAGCCCCGATTGCTAATCGGCTGGCAGAACACTCGCTTCGGGATGCCGTCGATTATAACGTACCGACCACCAGAAGCTGAGCCCGATCAGTATAGCGCCGATCAAGCCGGTAATCGTTTCGGGGATGTGGACCTTTGCCGACATCAGCATGATCGCACCGAGGACAATGATTGCCCAGAAAGCGCCGTGCTCGAGAAAACGATAGGCAGCCAGCGTTCCCTGCCGAACCAGATGGATCGTCATCGACCGAACGAACATCGCACCGATTGAAAGCCCCAGTGCAATTACGATCATGTTGTTTGACAGCGCGAACGCTCCGATGACTCCGTCGAAGCTGAAACTGGCATCGAGTACATTGAGATAGAGGAAGCCGCCGAGCCCGCTGCGTACGACCGCGCCCTGGAGTTTGGCCGCCTGCTCTTTCATTTCGAGTATCGCATTGACCCCTTCGACGGCGATAAAGGTCACCAGCCCCAAGATTCCCGCGACAAGGAAGGTCAGGGCATCGGCAGGTTCGAGCGTGGTGGAAATGCCCCACATTACGAGCAGCAGAAGGGCAATTTCCGCCGCGGGTAGGGCGGCAAACCTAGCCAGATTCTTCTCGATTATCGATATCCAGTGAATTTCTTTGTCGAGGTCGAAAAAGAACTTCAGGCCGACCATGGCAAGGAAAGCTCCACCGAAACCGGCGATGCCGACATGAGCGGACGAAACGATGCGTTCGTATTCCCGTGGGTCGTTGAGCGAGAGATTCACGGTTTCGATCGGCCCAAGGCCAGCCGCGATCGCGACGACGGCGAGCGGAAAAACAATACGCATCCCGAACACTGCAAAGGCAATGCCCCAGGTCAGGAAGCGTCGTTGCCATACCTCGTCCATTTCCTTTAGGACCGAGGCATTGACCACGGCATTGTCGAAGCTCAGCGACACCTCCAGCACCGACAGGACCACGACGATCCACAATAGCGATAATGTGCCGGGGATCGAGTTCGTGCTCGACCAACCATACCACACCCCGAGCGCGAGGCAGATCAGTGTGAAAATGAACGAAAAGCCGTAAAAGCGCCAGAACGTTGCCATGATAGGGTGACCCTGAATTCAGCGCTTGGGCTGGTAGGTCTGATCCGCAGTCGGGAAGCTGCGAGCACGAACCTCTTCAGCATATTGTGCGACAGTCTTTTCGATGACGCTCGCAATATCTTCGTACTTCTTGACGAAGCGCGGTACGCGTTCGAACATTCCCAACATGTCTTCGGTGACGAGGACCTGTCCGTCGCATTGGGCCGAGGCACCAATACCGATCGTGGGGCAGGAAACCGCTTTGGTTGCCTCGATCGCGATGGGTTCGAGCACGCCTTCCAGCACGATGGCGAAAGCTCCGGCATCATCGAGCGCCTTTGCATCGCCTACGATCTTCTGCGCTTCGGCATCGTCGCGTCCCCGTGCCGCGTAGCCGCCGAGCACGTTGACGGCCTGAGGGGTAAGGCCAACGTGTCCCATCACCGGTATGCCGCGCTGATTGAGGAAGGATACGGTTTCGGCCATCTGCTCGCCGCCCTCGAGCTTCACTGCGGCTGCGCCCGACTGCTTCAACAGGAAAGTAGCACTTTCGAATGCCTGCTGCGGCGATTGTTCGTAGGAACCGAACGGCATGTCGACCACTACAACCGAATGATAGCTGCCCCGGACTACGGCGGCCGCGTGGTTGGCCATCATGTCGAGTGTCACGGGAATGGTGGTTGGTAGCCCGTAAATGACTTGCGCCAACGAATCTCCGACCAGAAGGATGTCGCAATGCGCATCGAGCAGCTGCGCTTGACGCGCCGTATAGGCGGTCAACATGACCAACGGCTCTCGCGTTTGACCTTCCGCCTTGTGTGAACGAATCTTGGGCACCGTCAGCCGCTTCATCGGCTGCGGTGTAGGATTGGCTCGGCTGGTGCTCGTATCGAGCTGAAACGTCGTCGACATGCCCGCTCACTAGCAAGCGTGTGAACGTTGGCAAAGCGAAGCTTGGAATTCCTCGGATTTACGTGTCTAAGGACGCACGTTTGAGAGGCGCGGCTAAAGAAAGCTGCGGTCCGGGAGGTATAATTCGTAATGGTCGCTACCACTTCGACGGGCGAGGGTTGGTCCTCGCGTTCGGCATTTATTCTGGCCGCAATCGGCGCTGCCGTGGGGCTTGGAAATATCTGGCGTTTTCCGACTCTTGCAGGAGAAAGCGGGGGCGGCGCATTCGTAATCTTCTACATCGCCTGTGTTTTCCTGTTGGGTTTGCCGTTGGTTCTGTCCGAAATTTTTATCGGAAGAGTGGGCCAGACCGATGCGGTGGGATCGATCCGTCGCGTGTCAGCGCAATCAAAGGCTTCACCGAACTGGTCGATATTCGGCGCTATCGGGGCGCTCGCAGCATTCCTGATCGTATCGTTCTATTCTGTCGTCGCCGGCTGGGTGCTATATTATGCTGGCGTAATGGGCGGCGATCTCGTGCAGGCTATCATGGCCGGCGATCCGTTCCGAGGCGCACTGGCAGGCGAAAGTCAGAGTCAGATTCAGCAACGGCTGGGCGACATGTTCGCCAGCCCCGGCTTGCTACTGGCAATGCACCTCGTCTTTATGGGTCTCACTCTTTACATAGTGGCGCGCGGCGTGAGCTCGGGGATTGAAAAAGCGGCGACCTATCTCATGCCGATGTTTTTCGTCCTACTGGTCGGGTTGGTGATCTACGGTGCAGTAGAAGGCGATATCGGTGACGCCATCGCCTTCCTGTTTACGCCCGATTGGTCGAAATTGACCCCTCAGGTAATGAATTCGGCTCTAGGCCAAGCGCTATTCTCCCTTTCGCTAGGAGTTGCAGGGCTGATAACCTACGGGTCCTACATCAAGGAGGGTAGCGGTCTGGGACCAACTTCAGCCCTCATAGCAGTAGCGGATACGTGCGTCGCTTTACTGGCTGGCTTGATGATTTTCCCGATTGTTTTTGCGGTCGGCCTAGATCCTGCCGCCGGGCCGACACTGGTCTTTCAAACGCTGCCATTTGCCTTCCAGACCATGCCGGGAGGTGCGCTGTTTGCTTTTCTGTTCTTCGTCCTCATCCTGGTCGCAGCCGTGACCAGTTCCATTTCGCTTCTCGAAGTCCCGACCGCATGGGGCATCGGTGAGCGCGGCTGGAGCCGACCAAAATCGGCGCTGATATTCGGCACCGGTGCGTTCGTCGTCGGAATTGCGTGCCTGCTGGGTTACAACATATGGTCCGACGTCCGCCCGTTGGGGTTCTGGAGCCTGTTCGCCGAAACCGATATTCTCGATACGGTCGATGGGTTTACCGGCAAGGTGATGCTGCCTGTCGGTGCTCTGCTGACATCGATTTTCATCGGCTGGAAGGCTGACGAAAACCTGCTGCGGGCAACCACCGGCCTGTCGCCACTTGCGTTCAGCCTGTGGCGCTTCCTGATCGCCTGGCTCTGCCCTATCGCGGTTGCAATCATCCTGGCGACTGGTTTGTTTCCGGCAATTCTGGGTGGTCAGTAAGGATTCCGCTTTTCCAGCGTCGAATTAGCAACTATTCGCAAAGCTTCCGGCTGGCGGAGCAGGGTAGTCCTGCGGCGGGCCTGGGGAGGCCGAAGGCCGAATGATTTTCGACAGGGTGAAGCCGCTGGATGCAATTCTGGCGGTTGCTGAGAAAAAGTCGCTCAAGCGTTCGCTTGGCGGCATACAATTGATGTTGTTCGGCATTGGCTGCATTATCGGTACAGGGATTTTCGTACTTACTGCGGCTGGTGCGCAGAAAGCGGGACCCGGCCTGATGCTCGCATTCGCCATCGCGGGGGCGGTCTGCATCGTCGCTGCGCTGTGCTATGCGGAAATTGCAGCTACGGTACCCGTCTCGGGTTCGGCGTATACCTACACCTACGCCACCATGGGTGAATTTCTGGCATGGACAGTAGGCTGGGCGCTGGTTCTTGAATACGCGATTGCTGCCAGTGCAGTATCGGTGGGCTGGTCCGGCTATTTCGTCGGGACCATTCTCAACGAGACTTTAGGCATTTCCTTGCCTGCATGGTTGTCTGCCGGGCCCTTGGCGCTTGGCGGGGCCGAAGGCGGGTTAATCAACTTGCCGGCTTTCATTATCGCTCTCCTGATCACCGGTCTCTTGATGATTGGTACCAGCGAGAGTGCCAAATTCAATGCCGTGCTGGTAGCGATCAAAGTTACGGCGCTGACTGCATTCATAGCGCTGACGCTTTCTAGCCCCGCCTTCGACGCCAATCAGTTCAATCCATTCCTGCCGGCTGGTGTCTTTGGTGGCTTCGGCACTGGTGTCGGCGCCGTCGGGGCAGCGGCGACAATTTTCTTTGCCTATGTTGGCTTCGATGCGGTCTCGACGGCTGCGGAAGAAACCAAAGATCCCCAACGCAACGTTCCGTTCGGATTGGTGGGTTCGTTGTTGTTCTGCACAATCTTCTACATCTTCGTCGCGGCGGGAGCGATCGGGACGATTGGAGGGCAGCCAATCATGGGCCCCGGAGGGATACCGTTCCCGGCAGGATCGGAAGAGCTCGCGCGTCAGTGCGCATTGCCTGAACATGTCGACGCGCTGGTCTGCTCGAATGAAGCTCTGGCGCACGTGCTGCGCCAGATTGGGTGGTCCCGAGTCGGAAATCTGCTTGGCATCGCCGCGTTTCTCGCCTTGCCTTCTGTGATTCTCGTGCTGCTCTTCGCACAGACGCGTATCTTCTTCGTCATGAGCCGCGACGGCTTGTTGCCTGAATTTCTGAGCAAGGTGCATCCGCGCTGGCACACGCCTCATGTGGTGACGGCGTTGACCGGCTTTGTCGTCGCCGTGGGTGCCGCCTTTTTCCCGGTCGGGCAACTGGCCGACATCGCCAATGCCGGCACGCTCTATGCTTTTCTCATGGTTGCGGTGGCAGTCATGGTTTTGCGGCGGAGGCGGCCTGATGTGCCCCGGCGATTTCGGGTCAAGGGGTTGTGGTTTGTGGGCCCCGCGACGGTCCTGGGTTGTCTGTTCCTCTTCCTGAATTTGCCAATCGATGCGATGCTGGTCCTTCCACTTTGGACCGCTCTCGGGCTTCTGGTGTATTTCGGCTACGGTCGCAGCCGGAGTCATCTGGGCCGCGGAACTGTGGAAGTCGTCGATGATGTCGCGGGAGAAGAGACGGCGATACCGATTGCTCCGCCAAGGTAGATGGCATGGCAACCACGGACAAGGGCCGCTTCCTATCGGCAGCGGCCCTTGGTACTGAAACATGACTAAAGGTCGACCGTATCGACGTGGTGTTTTTCAGCCTCGTCATGCACGGTCATACCGAGCGCCATTTTCGCCGTGTTGAGCAAGCCGATATCACTTTCCCATATTTCAGCGCTGTCCAGATCCATTCGCAGAAACAGTAGGTCAGGATCGTCCTTGCCGCCATCGTACCATGCCTCGACGAAATTGTTCCAGAATTGATCGAACCGTGCCTGGCTGATCTCTTTCACTAGCGTTCCGTCGAAGCGGGCGAACATGTCGTGACCCTTGCCTTCGAAAGTTGCGGTCACCGGACCAAGCCTGGCAAAATCGCTCTTGGTGTGAGTGAAGAACCAGATGGCGCTGTTCGCATCCTTGTCGAGTTGCGGGCTCATGGGCACTGCGCTCGAACTGTTGTCCTTCAATTGCAGGAAAAGATAAGGGCTGTCAGCCAGTGCCTGCCAAAATTTCTTCTTGAGTTCCTGAGGGTTTCCTTGGGCTTCTTTCATGGATTGGCTCCTCACATACGCTACATACCACCAATGGTCTGGCCGGTGCTTTGCTCCCGCGCTGTGCGTTGTTGAGAGATCTGGGAGCGCCGAGCGGACACGATCGGCTACCAAGCGTTCCGAAGAGCATCTCTGTCATAAGCTGCCGATACATCATTCGATATTGGCAGTGCATCAATTGGAACATATAAAGAACGAATGCCTGCGCAAACTGTCTTGCAGAAACTGGAAATTTTGGCGGACGCTGCCAAGTACGATGCTTCCTGTGCGTCTTCCGGGACTGCCAAGCGCAATTCGCTGGGTGGGAAGGGCATTGGCTCGACGGAAGGAATGGGCATTTGCCATGCCTACGCGCCTGATGGCAGATGTATCTCGCTGCTGAAGATTTTATTGACCAATCATTGTGTTTTCGACTGCCACTACTGCGTTAATCGCAAGAGTTCGAACGTAGTCCGCGCGCGGTTCACGCCGCAGGAGGTGGTGGACCTCACACTCGCCTTCTACCGGCGCAATTACATCGAAGGGCTGTTTCTGTCCTCGGGTATCGTGAAGAACTCGAGCTACACCATGGAGCAGCTCGTGGAAGTTGCGCGTATCCTGCGAGACGAGCATGATTTCCGCGGATACATCCATCTCAAGACCATTCCCGAGGCAGATCCTGAGATTGTTCATCAGGCAGGGCTCTATGCCGACCGGATTTCGATCAATGTCGAACTGCCGACCGATAGCGGGCTCACCCGCCTCGCTCCCGACAAGAATGGCCGCCAGATCGAGGGGGCAATGGGGAAGGTCAGGAACGACATCGTAGAGTTGAAAGATGCCTGCAAACGCTTCAGGCACGCGCCGCGCTTCGCGCCGGCGGGCCAGTCGACACAGATGATTGTCGGTGCCGATGCCGCGACCGATGCGGATATCGTCGGGAAGGCGAGCAGCCTGTACACCGCCTTCAACTTACGTCGTGTCTATTACAGCGCTTTTTCCCCTATCCCTGATGCGAGCGCCGTGCTGCCGCTCAAACGTCCGCCTCTGATCCGGGAGCATCGGCTATACCAGTCCGACTGGCTTATGCGCTTCTACGGCTACAAGCCGACCGATGTGATGGAGGCTACCGAAGCGGATGGAAACCTGCCACTCGACATCGATCCCAAACTGGCTTGGGCGCTGAAGTTTCGTGACCAGTTTCCGGTCGATGTAAACCGGGGCACGAAAGAGCAGTTGCTACGTGTCCCGGGACTCGGCGTGAAAGCGGTAGGCAATATCCTGACCAGCCGTCGCCATCGGGCGCTGCGGCTCGACGATATTGCACGGCTGACAGTCTCGATCGTCAAGATACGGCCTTTCATCTGCACGGTCGACTGGCGCCCCGTAACGCTTACCGATCGTGCCGATTTGCGCAGTCTCCTGGCCCCCAAGGCCGAGCAGCTGGAGCTGTTTGGCGTATGATTGTAACACCGCTTGCTCGTTCCGATGCTTCCTATCGCGTCGAACTTCCGGCTCCGGACGATTTCGAGTTCTGGCGCGACAAGGCACGGGCTTTGGTGCAATGCGCGATACCGCCCGATCGGATCGCCTGGATCGAACCGGGCGGAATCGGCGATCTCTTCGCTCCCGGGCATGTGCCGCTACCTGTCCCGGCCCCCGATGCGCCGCCCGTACGCGCAAGCAAGCAGTTCCTATCACTTGCAAAGAATGCGATATTACACTCTGATCATAATCGATTTTCTGTACTTTACGACCTCCTGTGGCGCTTGCAGCGCAATGGCCGCCTGCTCGAAGACAAGGCCGACATCGAGGTCCGTCAGATCGAAGAGCTCGCCAAGAATGTCCGTCGCGATAGCCACAAGATGCACGCCTTCGTCCGGTTTCGTTTGGTCGAGACCGACCCGCATGTGTTTGATCAACTAACTACCGATCGATACGTGGCCTGGTTCGAGCCCGAACACCATATCCTGCGCGCAAATGCCGGCTTTTTCGTACGGCGCTTCTCGAACATGCACTGGTCGATCTTGACACCGCGAGGCAGCCTTCATTGGGATGGTACGACGATGTCCGAGGGACCGCCAGCCCAGCGTGCGGATGCGCCGGATGGCGATCCGATGGAAGATCTGTGGCGCAAATATTACGCCTCGATCTTCAACCCGGCGCGATTGAAAGTCGGTGCGATGCTGAAGGAAATGCCGAAGAAATACTGGAAGAACATGCCGGAAGCATCGCTGATTCCCGCACTGGTGGCCGATGCGCAGTCGCGGGAAGCGAAAATGGTCGCGGAAGGTGCGCTGGAATTTGCCGAACGTCCGGAGACACTGGCGGCAATTGACAAGGCGATCCATGTCTGTCGCAAATGCCCGATCGGTCAGCTCGACAATGAGGCGGTGATGGGCGAGGGGCCGCGCAATGCTGCTCTGATGATCGTCGGTGAGCAGCCGGGCGACCAGGAGGATCGAGAAGGTCGCCCGTTCGTCGGACCGGCAGGACAAGTGCTCGACCAGCATCTCCACAAGGCCGGCATCGACCGCGGCACCGCATACGTGACCAACGCAGTAAAGCATTTCAAATTTGTCCAGCGCGGGAAACGGCGGCTCCATCAAAACCCGGGCGCGAAGGAAGTCGATATCTGCCGGTGGTGGATCGAGAGCGAGCGTGCGATCGTGAAGCCAAAGCTGGTGCTGGCCATGGGTGCCAGCGCGGCGCGGGGAATGCTCGGCAAGACGGTGAGCATATCCAAGGTTCGCGGCGCACCTATGACACTCGAGGACGGCAGTGAACTGTGGGTCACCGCGCATCCCTCATACCTCCTGCGGCTCGAAGGGTCGGCTCGCGAGGAACAGGAGCGGCTATTCGCTGCCGATCTGGCTGCAGTTCGCGGCAGACTGGACGAGTTGGCGGAGAACTGATGACAGTTGTTGCGAGTATGCGCGCGCATCCATAAGCAAACTCAAGGATCATTTTCCCGAACCATTACCTGGATTAGGCACCCCGTCGATGATCGATGCCGAGAAGCTCATCGCTTTCGCCCTGGTGACCGCTACGACCAGTCTTGTGCCGGGCCAATCGATGCTATTCGTCCTCGGGCAAACGATCTGGCGCGGTGCACGCTCGGGCTGGGCTGCTCTACTGGGAATGCAGATCGGCTACATCGTGTGGTGGGTGCTGGCTGGTCTTGGCCTCGGCACGCTTGCCGCCGCCTATCCGCTAGCGTTCCGCGTACTGGCCTTTGCAGGGATTGCTTATCTGGCGTGGCTTGGTTTTCAGGCAATCCGCCATTCCTTCCATACCGATGAGGACACGTTCGAACCTGTGCGCCAACCCTCGCGTCACGCTTTTCGCGACGGGATATTCATTGCCGTAGGGAATCCAAAGTCGCTGATCTACATGATCGCCATCATCCCGCCATTCGTCGACGCGCAGTCGCCGGTCGGTCCTCAGATCGTTATTCTTGCAGTCGTGGCGCTGTTCCTCGATCTGCCTATCGGAGGGCTCTATATTGGGGCTGGAAAGCGGCTCGCGCGGATGATGGAAAATAGCGCATCGCGCCGCTGGATCGATCGTGCCATCGGATCGGTTTTTCTGCTGATTTCGGTCGTCATACTGGCCGAATTGCTGGAGAACGGATTGTGAAGCCTGCCATCTCGACGCAGATCGGAAGATTTTCCGGCGATCGACGACTGGTGGTTTTCCTCATAGGCGCTGCTGTCCTGCTGACAGGGCGCGTATGGCTTTCCGAACATCCAGAACATGACCCATGGGCTCCGCTGGACCTGCGCGATCCCACGGGATGGGCGATCGAGGCCAAGCTGCTGGCTCTACGCAACGACATATCGATGTGTCGGGCAGTGCTAGACCGCAGCGATGTGTCGTATCAAGCACTCGAACCTGCCGGGGATGGAGCATGCCGCCGTGAGGATCGTACGCTGCTCAACTCGTTTCCCCTGATACCCGGAACGCCGCCTGTCACCTGCCCTGCTTCCGTAGCGCTATTGCTGTGGGAGCGCGATGTGGTGGCGCCAGCAGCCAAAGCAAAGTTCCGTTCGGAAGTGTCGCGAATAGAGCACCTTGGCGCCTATTCGTGCCGTCGCCTCTACGGTCGGAACTCCGGGCCCTGGAGCGAGCACGCAACGGCAAATGCCATAGATATCGCTGGATTCGTTCTGGAAGACGGCACGCGCATCAGCGTTCTACGCGATTGGACGGGCGGGGGCGACAAGGCGAGCTTTCTGCGCGAAGTTCGCGATGGCGCCTGCAGCAGTTTCGCCACGGTCCTGTCGCCCGACTACAATGCAGCGCATGCCGACCATTTCCATTTCGACATGAGCCCGCGCTGGCGCGGCGTCTGTCGCTAGCGCGGCTAGGCGCAATCCACTTCACGCGTTTTGGAGTGATCGTCGGACTGCTCCCGGGAACCGCATTGCGCGCGCGAAAGAACGAGTCCGATATTATCGTTGGAGAGGAGGATCTCCCGATCTCCCGCCCATTCGACCAGCGGACTGGCATGAAGGACACTCATGACATCCCATTGCACCGGCATATCGATTGAGCCCGGTCGTGGTTCGGAAAGTTCGGCGCAGGAGGCTTCCGGCAGCTCCGGTGCGGGAGGGCCGGAAATCTTCAGGAGCCTACCTTCTTCGGTGTAGCGGTAGCCGAAATCATACTGCGGGCAGCGTGTATAGCCCGCCTGCCCATCCGAGAAAACGATGCGACCTGGGACATCCGACAAGCCGATCCCGGCATAACCATTGCCTTCCAGATAGCGTGTAACGCCGATCAATCGCCATTCGCCGGTAAGATCACCGGGAAGAGGAAGGAAGTCCAGCCGCCGCTGATCGGGTCGCTGAAGTACCAGCTCTTCACCCTCTGCACTAAGCAGGAGCTTGCCGTCTGGCAGGCGCCTGACGCTTGGAGACTTGTCGAAGAATCCAAAGAGTGCTGCGTCGCGCGCCTCGCGCTCCGGCCCGCAGCCCATGAGGGTCTGGATGCGGTCACCTGGTTGAGGTTTGAACGTTCCATCCACTACCGTGCCCGTAGCGCCAGAAGAGTTGCATTCGATCTTTAGTGCGACGCCGCGTTCGGTGAAATCTGCAAAAGCTACCCGCGTCGCGCCCGACAGCCTCGCCGGCTCATACCCGTCGAACCTGACTATGTCCCACTTGCCGTCGATCTCGCGACTGCTGGCAACGGGCGTGCCACTGGATGGCGCATATCCCTCTGCGGACGCAACTCCGCCGTTACTCTCTTCGTCGTCCTGAACTGCCGGAATGCATGCGAATATGGCAGCCGTACAGCAGCAGGCGAGGATTGCGGCAACGGGCTTAGCGAACATCGGCGTTCTCCAATGGGAGGAACGCTAAACGACTGCGCCTGTTTCGGTGCTGAACACGATGCTCACGCCTCGAGCGAGTAACCCGCGCTCCGCACTGTACGCACTGGATCCTTCGCGCCGTCGATTTCGATCGCCTTTCGCAGTCGGCGGATATGCACATCGACCGTGCGCAATTCGATCTCGCTTTCGGTGCCCCATACGCCGTCGAGCAATTGGCCCCGACTGAACACCCGACCCGGGCTTTCCATGAAAAACTTCAGTAGGCGATATTCGGTTGGGCCAAGCTGCAGCGTGCGGCCACGCCGCGTAACCTTATGCGCCACCGGATCGAGCGTAATGTCACCCACTTCTATGCTTTCACCAGCAAGAGCGGGGCGGATCCTGCGCATTACGGCGGATACCCGGGCCAACAGTTCGCGAGGAGAGAAGGGCTTGGTCAGGTAATCGTCGGCACCAGTATCGAGGCCCCGAACGCGGTCATCCTCCGCTTCGCGCGCAGTGAGCATGATGATAGGAACGTGAGCCGTTTCCTTGTCGCGGCGCAACCGGCGGCAAACCTCGATCCCACTGGTGCCTTCGATCATCCAATCGAGAATCACCAAATCCGGAACGTCCTCAGCGGCCAGCAATAATGCTTCGTCGCCATCCGAGGTCGTGCGGACCTGGTAGCCTTCGTTGTTGAAGCGATACTCGAGCAGCTCGGAGAGGGCCGGATCGTCCTCTACCAGCAATAGTTTGGCGGCGTGCAAATCCTGGCCTTTCCGGGAGTTCTCTATCTCGGTCGGCACGGCTTTATGACCTCTGCACTACAGTTTTGTGTCAACTGTCTTCGTCGGGAGGATAGTTTCCGGTTGCCGCAAAATGCACCATTTCCGCAACATTAGTCGCATGATCGCCAACCCGCTCCAGGTTGCGAGCTATGAAAAGCATTTGCGCGGCACTCGAAATGGTCGAAGGATTTTCAACCATATGGCTGACTAGATTACGGAAAATGGAATTATAGAACGCGTCTACCTTTTCGTCGGTCGCGATGACTTCGCGGGCGAGTTCGGCATCGCGCGCGGCATAGGCGGTCAGTACATCATGGACCATTTCGGCGGCTACCTCAGCCATTGCGGGCAGTAGCGTGAGCGGCTCGAACTGCTTGCGATTGCCACCGATCTGCTTGCTCGCCTTGGCGATGTTCTTCGAATAGTCGCCGATCCGTTCGACCACGCCGGCAATTTTGAGCGCGGCGATAACTTCGCGCAAGTCGTCTGCCATAGGCGCGCGCAGGGCAATAATGCGTACGGCGAGCTTGTCGATCTCGGTCTCCAGCGCGTCAATCTTCTTGTCACCCTTGATGACCTGGTCGGCAAGGTCGTCGTCGCCCTTAACCAAGGCTTCGAGTGAACGTTCGACAGCGGCTTCTGCAAGCCCACCCATTTCTGCGATGAGGCCCCGGAGGCGGGTGATGTCTTCGTCGAAGGCCTTTACAGTATGTTCTTGCATGGGATTCATGACCTTATCCGTAGCGCCCAGTAATGTAATCCTGCGTGCGCTGTTCGTGCGGATTGGTAAATATGTCAGAAGTACGACCATACTCCACCATCTTTCCTAGGTGGAAAAAGGCAGTGCGTTGGCTGACCCGCGCGGCTTGCTGCATGGAATGCGTAACGATCACGATAGCATAGCGACCGTTGAGCTCGGCAATCAGTTCCTCGATTTTTGCCGTCGCAATGGGGTCCAGGGCCGAACAGGGTTCGTCCATCAGGATGACTTCAGGGTCTACGGCAATGGCGCGCGCAATGCATAGGCGCTGCTGCTGTCCGCCCGAAAGCGCGGTTCCGCTGTCCTGTAGGCGATCCTTGACCTCTTCCCACAAGCCGGCGCGTTTGAGAGACTTTTCGACGATTGCGTCGAGCTCGTCCTTGCCTTCGGCAAGACCGTGAATCTTGGGGCCGTAAGCGATGTTGTCGTAGATCGACTTGGGAAAGGGGTTCGGTTTCTGGAACACCATCCCTACGCGGGCGCGCAGTTGAACCACGTCCATGCCGGACCGATAGATGTCCTGCCCGTCAAGATCGATCTCACCCTCGACCCGAGCGGACGGTATGGTGTCGTTCATCCGATTGAGCGTGCGCAGAAAAGTAGATTTGCCGCAGCCGGACGGGCCGATGAAAGCCGTGACATATTCGGTAGGTATGTCGATCGAGACCTCATCGATCGCCTTCTTGTCTCCGTAAAACACAGAGACACTCTTGGCGCTCATCTTGGCTTGGGTCTTCTCGAGGTTGTCGTGGACTACGGTCACCAGGTTTTCTCGAATTTGTTACGCAGGTAAATGGCGAGCCCGTTCATCACGAGCAGGAACAACAATAGCACGATGATCGCCGCGCTGGTGCGTTCTACGAAACCGCGGTCGATTTCGTCCGACCACAGGAATATCTGCATTGGGAGCACCGTTGCGGGCGAGGCGAAGCCATCGGGCGGCGTCGCAACGAAGGCGCGCATGCCGATCATCAGCAGCGGCGCGGTCTCCCCAAGTGCGCGTGCCATACCGATGATCGTTCCCGTGAGAATGCCGGGCAGGGCGAGTGGTAGCACATGATGGAACACCACCTGCACGGGCGATGCTCCGATTGCCAGGGCGCCGTCGCGGATGCTGGGCGGCACGGCTTTGATCGCATTGCGCCCGGCGATGACGATGACTGGCATGGTCATGAGAGCCAGCGTCATGCCCCCGATAACTGGCGCCGAGCGCAAGTTCGGGAACATCGTCAGGAAAACCGCCAGGCCGAGCAGGCCGAAGATGATCGAGGGGACCGCCGCAAGGTTGTTGATCGACAGCTCGATCAGATCCGTCCACCGGTTCTTGGGTGCATATTCCTCGAGGTAGAGCGCCGCGAGGACGCCGATCGGAAAGGCGAGCAGAAGAGTGACGATCATCGTCAACATCGAGCCCTTAAGCGCGCCCCAGATCCCCACTTGCTGCGGATCCGTCGCGTCCGAACGGGAGAGGAAGCCCGGATCGAAATTCTTGGCGATCAGACCTTTCTCGGACAGCTGCGCCGCCAAGGCCTGCATTTCCGATGACCCTTCGCCCTGATATCCCGAAGCGAGACCAGCGGATGCCGGGAGCCAGAAATTTGCCTCTCCGCGCAGGATTGACGGATCGGCTGCGATCGCATCAGCCACATCGCGCCATGCCTGACTGCCAAACTGAGAGGCGGCTTCGTCGCCCAGATGCTCTTCGGCAAAAAACTGGACCACATCCCGCAGCCCCTGCGCTTCCAGCGCCTGCGTGGCCCCTGGCTGCTGCATGGTCGATGGGTCGGCGGCGATCCCGGCCTGGGTGAAATCGATCGGCACTTCCAGCTCGACACGCTGGAAACCGCCAATACCGTTCAAGGTCATCGTGCCGAGCAGAAAGACCAGCACCGCGACCGAAAAAAGGATCGATGTCAGACCGAGTGCCTTGAACCGCCGTTCCGCAGCATAGCGCTTCTTAAGCCTTGCCTCGAAGGCAGTCGTACGCGTTGGGGCGATACGCTCACTCATAAGCTTCTCGGTACCTCTTGACGACGCTGAGCGCGATGAAGTTTAGCCCCAACGTAACCATGAACAGCACAAAGCCGAGAGCGAATGCGCTCAGCGTGGCGGGGTGGTCGAAGCTGCCTTCGCCGGTCAGCATGGCAACGATCTGCACCGTTACCGTGGTCATCGCCTCGAGTGGATTGCCGGAGAGGTTGGCGGCCGTGGAGGCGGCCATCACCACGATCATCGTTTCGCCGATCGCGCGGCTTACGGCGAGCATGATGCCCGCCACGATGCCGGGCAGGGCAGCCGGGACGAGTACGCGACGGATCGTTTCACTGGTTGTCGCCCCCATAGCCAGGCTGCCATCGCGCATAGCCTGTGGTACAGCGGCTATGCTGTCGTCCGCCATGGATGACACGAAAGGAATAATCATCACACCCATTACGAGACCGGCCGCTAGAGCGCTCTCGCTCGACGGGTTTGTGGCGCCTAGCGAGAGCGCGACATCGCGAATAGCGGGGGCGATGGTAAGCGCGGCGAAATAGCCGTAGACTACGGTCGGCACGCCAGCGAGAATTTCGAGAGCAGGCTTGATCCACCTGCGCAACGCCGGATTGGCGTATTGCGTCAGATAGATGGCGCTCATCAATCCGAGAGGGATGGCGACTATCATCGCTATGATCGCGCCTATGAACAATGTTCCCCAGAACAGCGGGACTGCGCCGTAGCGGCTGCTGTCGGGGTTTTCGGGGCTGGCCATGGGGTCTGGACCCCAGTGGGTGCCGAACAGGAAATCCACAGGCGAAACCATCCCGAAGAAGCGGATCGTTTCGAAGACCAGGCTGGCGAGGATGCCGATGGTGGTTAGGATGGCGACAAGCGATGCGCCGAGCAGAATCGCCATAACGATCCGCTCTACCTTGGTGCGGGCCGCGAAATCGGGCCTAAGGCGCAGGAAAGCCCATACACCGCCCAGGAAGGCGATGAGCAGCGTCACGACAATGCCGATGAGGTTGTAGTGCGACAAGGCCTCGCGATAGGGCTCGACCAGACCGGCGGCCTCGGGGTTGAATACCGCAGGTGCCGCGCCGGTGGCGACGGCGCGCGCTTCGTTGAGCATCGTCTGCCGCTGGAATCCAAAGGCGGGCAGGTCCGCGGCGGCGGGGCTTGCAAGCACCGACTGGCTGACCAGGCCGGGAGCAATCGCACTCCACAGGGCGACGAATGCGAGCACGGGAAGGACTATCCACAGCGCGACATACCACGCGTGGTAGTTGGGCAGGCTTGGCAGCCTGCCATCGGGGCTCGCGCGCCGGAAAGCCCAGGCACGCGCCCGGGCCGCCAACCATCCGGCGAGCCCGAGCCCGAGGGCCAGGAGAAGCAGGATAGCTGGCGACATAGTGTGCTTTCAGACCTTATTTGAGCTGCGCGCCGTCGAGCGTTGTGAACTCGGTAGCCGCCTTCTGATTGGTCGCCATAACGTCGTCGGGCGATGCGACAAGACCAATCTTTGCCAGCTCCCCATCCCTGGCCCACATCGTGGTCCACTGGGCCAGATATTGCTTCAGGCCGGGGATCGCGTCGAGATGCGCTTTCTTGACATAGACGTAGAGCGGGCGCGCTCCCGGATATTCGAAGCTCGAGATGTTTTCATAGGTCGGGGCAACACCGTTCATGTTGAGCCCCTGAACCTTGTCGGCATTCTCTTCGAGATAGCTGTAGCCGAAGATACCTACAGCATTCGGATTGCCCTCTATCTTCTGCACGATCAGATTATCCTGCTCGCCCTGATCGACATAGGCACCATCCGAACGAACTTCGGTACAAAGCTGGGCATACCGATCTTCGTCGGTTTCCTCGAGCGCTTCCATATCAGCATTGGTCGTGCAGCCGACCTCCAGCACCAGTTCCTTGAGAGCGTCGCGCGTGCCGGAGGTGGATGGCGGGCCATATACGAGAATGGGTTGGTTCGGGAGCGAAGGATCGACATCCGACCAGTTCTTGGTGGTCTGTTCCCCTCCATAGGGCGAAGTGGCCAAGGCCTCGTAGACCTGTTTGGGGGTGAGGTTCATGGTAATGCCACCCTTGGCGGAAGCGAACGCGATCCCGTCGAGGCCGACCTGTATTTCCACTATGTCGGTGACGCCGTTGGCCTGGCAGTCCGCGAATTCAGCTGCCTTCATGCGGCGCGACGCATGGGTCATGTCGGGTGTGTTCGCACCGACGCCAGCGCAAAAAAGTTTCAATCCGCCGCCAGTGCCCGTCGATTCAATGATCGGCGATTTGAAATCGGGGTTCGACCGGACGAACGCCTCCGATACCGCCTTGGCGAAGGGAAAGACGGTCGAGGATCCGACAGCGCGGATGGAATCGCGCGAACCAGCATCGCCACCAGCACTGCCGCAGGCAGCAAGAGCACAGGCCGAAACCGCTGCGAAGATGAGGGATTTGGTCTTGGTCATGAAAAGCCCCTTGGATTGATTGCTAGCGGCGCCAAAGCGCCTCAATGTTACATGGTTGCGACAAAAAATTGACCTGTGCGCCTATCGGCCGGATCAAAAGTCGATCTGAGCCCGCAAGCCTAGGGCATCGACCCCATAGAAGGTATCGCCGGTCGCGGTCGCGATCACCGCATCGGTGTATTGGAGGCGGCCATAATTCACGATTAGGGCGGTATGGCCAGTCGGCTTCCAGATCAGCGACGCGAGATAGCCGGCCTGCACGCCGCCGAGGATCCCCGAATCATTGAGGTCCAGATGGTCGTAGCGGATATTGAACTGAAGCGACCCCGGACCTCCATCGCCAACCGGGCGGCTCGGTTTGGTGCGCTCGAACTTGCCGCCGCCATATCCACGCGTATCGTCGGTCAGGAAAAGGCCTGCCTCCAAATACCCGCCAAAAAATGCCGGATCGCTGGACGAGCTAGCTATGTCGACCGATTGCCAAAAACCTTCCGCGGCGACGTGGAAACGGCCGGCAATAGCGGCGGCTTCGAGTCCGAAACCGCTTTCGCTATCGGCACCCAGGTCTCCGGTATCGACAAATCGTTCAGCGGTGAAATGAACCAGTGGACGCTGACGGTACCGCAGGCTGGAGGCTGGATCGTCGAGATGGGTGTAGTGGAAAGACGCGCCGAAATGCAGTTGGGCAGGGCCCGATTTTGGCATGAATACCACGCGGGCATCGGCACTGCGGTTCTTGCTCGACATATCTTCAAGATCGTCGGTGAAAATACCTGCCTGTAGAAGAAAGTTTCCCTTTGAATAGCTTGCCGAAGCGCCCAGCCGGCGTTCGAAACCGAAAGCGTCGGTGAAAGCGGCTCGTTCGATGAAGGTCGTATCCAGACTGCTGGTCAGTTCTTCGAGGGACTGAAAATTGTTGTGCTGGCCGACGATAATCTCCAGCGGACCATCGCTGTAGGTCAGATAGGCGTCTGTCGCCTGGACTTCGTCGCCGGCAAAATCGAACTCGAACTTGTAGCCGAAGCCGCCGGGAATGTTGCCGGATGCGCCGAGGCGTGCCCGACGCAGCTCATTGCCGAAGCCTTCGCTCGCACCTGCCGCATCCGGCACATCGGTGAAGCCCGCATCGAACATAAGGCGGCCGCGCGGCTCGAAGCTCCAACTGTCCTCTTGGATCAGATCGTCCCGGGCGGGCTCAGACTCAGCTATTTCTACGCCAGTCGCCGCGTCAGTTTTGGCTGTATCTGTCCCGTCGGCATCAGTAGCGGCGAGCGGCTGCGTGCGCGAGGCGGACAGGTCTTCCGCCGAAAGATCGGCCTCCTGTGCAAATAGAGGATGTATCGAAAAACAGCAGAACGCGGCGGCCGCGGGGATGCGGAGGGCGGGGGCCATCGAAGCTTATCCGTTGACGTGGAGATTGCTAATCAGCGACCGCATTATGACCAATAAATTACATTAAAGTGACAGTCGATGTGCAAAATACTGCCTGCCCTACCATCGATGACCGAGCCAGCGCGGATTGTAGATCAAGCGATTTCGCTGCTCTTCTCGATAGGCAGGGTCACCGTAACGCGCGTGCCTTCACCAAGCGTGCTGTCGATGTCCAGACGGCCGCGATGACGTTCTACGATATGCTTCACGATAGCAAGGCCGAGACCGGTTCCGCCCGACGCCCGGCTCCGGCCGGGATCGGTACGATAAAAGCGTCGCGTAAGGTGCGGGATATGCTCGGCTGCGATGCCTTCGCCCCGATCGGTCACCGTCAGGCGGACCCTGTTTTCTCCCTTTGGATGCAGCCTCACGGTCACTTGCTGGCCTGGCGCGCCATATTTGAAGCCGTTGTCCACAAGATTGCGCACCAGCTGTTCGAGTTGCTGCTGATCGCCGCGGACCGCGAATTCGTCAGCCGCCTCGAAATCGATCAGGTCCGACCGTTCACCACCGGCAGCATCGTTGGCGGCGCGTTCCGCCAGCCTGGCGAATTCTACTGTATCGCTAGGAAGGTCGTGCTTTTCGGCTTCGATGCGGGACAGCGACATAAGGTCGCTGACGAGTTCTTGCAATCGCCTTGCCTCGCGCTGGATCGTGCCGAGAAACTTGTCCGCCATCGGCGGGTCGAGATTCTCGACATCTTCGCGCAGGGTTTCGACATAGCCGATGATCGAGGCCAGCGGCGTGCGCAATTCGTGGCTTGCATTGGCCACGAAATCGGTATGCGCGCGGGAGATGTCAGCTTCGGCTGTTTTGTTCACGAATTCGATAACTGCAAGATCGCCGGGAAGCGTTTTGCGATTGATCTTCCAGATATCCGTTCGACGCGTCAGGCCCCGTACGACCGCCCCGCCTTCGGCATCTCTCTCCAGCAATCGGACCGCTTCGGGCTGGCGCAATGCCATGCGCACATCCTGGCCGACGATATGGCCGCCAAGCAGGGTGCGAGCCGAAAGGTTCGCGATCACGACCCGATCGCGTTCGGTGATGACTACCGGCGTTTCGGACTGTTCGAAGAGGTCGGCCATGTTGTCGCGCGTGAACGCGGGGCCCGCGGGAGCCACCTTGGCCTGCGGCGGGCGAGCCGCGACGAGATACAACGATCCGATCCAGACGATAAGGACCGACCCGACATATATGAGGTCCACGTCAAGCGCCGCAAGGATCGTGCAGGCGACGAGCGCCAGTACGAATCCCGACCATGGAAACCTTCGCTCGCTCATTGTGGGCGCCGCTTAGCGACGTGCAGCTATGCGCGCCACCCGATTTGTTTCTCTATATGTGGAAGTGGTGACCCGTACGGGAATCGAACCCGTGTTTCAGCCGTGAAAGGGCCGCGTCCTAACCGCTAGACGAACGGGCCACATCAGTGGCGCTTTTGTGCGGATTGCCAATGCAATACCGCCACCATGGTGACCCGTACGGGAATCGAACCCGTGTTTCAGCCGTGAAAGGGCCGCGTCCTAACCGCTAGACGAACGGGCCACACCCGCATTGCGGGTCGGTGGCGTGGCGGGCCAATTAGGCGCGGGGCCTCGGGCCGTCAACCCTCGAATGCACGCATTTTCACCGATCCGCCCAGGCTGCGTCCTCGAGGTGGAGTTCGGCTTGCGGCCTGCTGCCCCAATCGTCGATCTTTACGCGGCCGGCGAGCCAGAGTTTCCGGCCGCGCGACGAGTGGAGCAGCGTTTGCCCCATTTCGCTGTCAACAGCGCGAAAGGCGATTCCCTTGAAGGTCTTGCCATCGTCTCCTGCGGCTATCAGTCGAACGTGATCGGTTCCCACTATGTCGCATTTGACCAGCCGAACCGGACCGACCGCAACGCGAGGGCCAGGCCAGCCGACGCCGAACGGCCCGGCACCTTCGAGCGCGTCGACCAGTTCAGGCGTCAATCCGCCAGGCGAGACCGCGAGATCGAGTGAGAGTTCGCGACTCGCCGAGGCGCGGGCGACTTGTCCCTCGAGCGTTGTGTCGAGCCAGTCGGCAAGGTCGTCGATCCTGTTGCTGGCGACGGTCAGCCCGGCTGCCATGGCGTGTCCGCCGCCGGCAATCAGCAGACCTTCGTCTCGAGCTCGGATGATCGCGGCACCAAGATCGACCCCAGCGATCGAGCGGCCAGAGCCCTTGCCGGTTTCACCATCGAGCGCGATGACCAGCGAAGGTTTGCCGGTCTTCTCCTTGATGCGGCCAGCCACGATGCCGATTACGCCGGGGTGCCAGTCCTTCCCCGCCAGCAGGTGCACCGCACGATTGTGTTGCGATGCAAGCTGTTCTTCGGCCGCCTCCTGCACGGCCGCTTCGATGGCGCGGCGCTCATCGTTCAGTGCGGAAAGCTGTGCCGCGATCTCGCGGGCCTCGTCCGCATCGTGGGTTGTCAGCAGGCGCACCCCCAATGTCGATTCCCCGACTCTACCGCCCGCATTGATGCGCGGACCCAAGGCGAAGCCGAGATCGGAACATGCCGGAGCCCGCTTAAGGCGACTGGCATCGATCAGCGCTGACATGCCGATATTGTCGCGTCTCGCCATGACCTTGAGCCCTTGCGCAACGAAGGCCCGGTTGAGTCCGTGCAATGCGGCAACGTCGGCCACGGTGCCGAGTGCGACAACGTCGAGCAGCGCCAGCAGGTCGGGTTCCTTGCGGTCGACGAAATGGTCCCGCTCGCGCAGTGTCCTTACAAGCGCTATCGCAAGCAGGAACGCCACACCGACGGCGGCGAGATGCCCGTGCGATGCGGCTTCGTCCTGTTCGTCCAATCGGTTCGGATTGACCAGCGCCACCGTCTTTGGGAGGTCTGCCGCGCATTTGTGGTGGTCTACCACGATCACGTCGATGCCCGCTTCGTGTGCCGCGCCCAGTGCTTCATGCGCCATCGCGCCGCAATCGACGGTCACGATCAGGCTCGAGCCTTCCTCGCCCAGTTTGACGAGGGCTTCGCCCGATGGGCCGTAGCCTTCGAGCAGGCGATCGGGGATGTAATAACCCGCCTCGACCCCGAGATCGTGCAGGAGACGGATCAGCAGGGCGGAACTGGTCGCCCCATCGACGTCGTAATCGCCGTAGATGGTGATTTTCTCGCCCGAGATGACCGCCTGGGCAATCCGGTCGGCGGCCGTGTCCATATCGCGGAACAGGGATGGGTCGGGCAGGAAATTCCGTAGTGTCGGGGTGCGATGGCGCTCGATATCGTCCGGCGCGACGCCTCTCGACAGCAGCAACTGGCGAACGATGTCGTCACCCAACGCGGGCCTGTTCCCCAGTTCCATGTTGCCGCCGCGCCAGTGCCAGGCGCGGCCTGTCAGCGAGTTGGAAACACCGAAGACGGGGGAAAGGGCGTGCGATGCCATGGATCGGCAATAGTCTTTCGCGTCCCGCAACGAAAGGTGCGCACATTGACAATCGACAGGCGCTGGCGATTGTGCGGCATGGCAAAACCGTCGCTGCTGATCATCTGGCACAGCCGTACCGGCACGAGCGAACAGCTGGCGCAGGCGGCCGCGGACGGCGCGGGCGAGGGCGGGGTTCTCATGCGCGCGAGCGATGTCGTGCCGGACGATCTGTTGATGGCCAGCGGCTATCTGTTCTGCTGCCCCGAAAATCTGGCGAGCATGAGCGGGGAGATGAAGGAGATGTTCGACCGCTGCTATTACCCCGTACTCGGCCGGATCGAAGGGCGCTCATTTGCCACGATCATCGCCGCCGGTTCGGATGGCGAGGGCGCCCAGCGGCAGATCGATCGCATCGCCACTGGATGGAGATTGAAGCGCGTTAGCGATCCGTGGATCGTCAAAACCGACGCGCAGGAGCGCGAGGATATCCTGGCCCCGAAAACCGTCGGCGCTCGCGAACTCGATCGGGCTTCGGAACTTGGCGCGGCGCTGGCCGAAGGTATCCGGCAAGGCATCTTCTAGCGTTTTTTCCTGCTCGATGCGCATCGAGGCTCGACGGATCGCCCGATTGCCGCCATGACCCGCAAGCGATCAGTTGGGGGCAGATTCGTTGACCGATCAAGTGTTTACGGGCGATCCGGGTAGATCGGAATTGCCCGGTCTTTTGCTGATGTTCGAACAGGGCGGCAGGCCCGGTCGCAAGGCGGTGCTGGCCGCATTGTCCGATATTCCTCGGGCCGTTGTCAGACACGATCCTGTGCCCGCCGCTTCGTCGCATGTTTCTGATTCAGCATCTCTGGCCTTCCCTTCCGAGGGATCGTTGGAGATACTCATCGATGGTCTGGCATTCGATCTTCTTGGCTTGCTCCCGGGTCCTTGGATTGTCCCACCGGCTATCGAGCACTTTGTCGAGCGGGCTCCCGACGATCTGATCGACTGCGAAGCCGTCGGTCTTTTTCCCAGCCCGCATGTTGCGGAAGGAGCGAACACGCTGCCGGTCGTCCGGACCATGCTGGGCCTTGCGGCGAAACTTGCAGCGAAGTTCGCAAGTGTGCGCGCAATCTGCTGGACGCCTGCACGCTCGGCCGTCTCACCGCCTACTTTTGTGGAGGCGGTCGATGTCTGGCTTCGAGGCGGGCAGTTTCCCGCGCCGGGTCTGTTTGCGCTGCGTCGCTCCGCCGATGGGAGCATCCGCAGCAACGGCCTGGCGTTCTTTGTCGGCAGTGAATTCACGATCGACGCGGACCTGTGCGGCGCGGATCGTGAAGCAACAGATGTCGCGGCCAGCGTCGCGCACGAACTGGTAGGGTTTGGAATGCCGGAATCCGCCAGGGAGTTCTCGCTCGACGACGCGACTATCGTCCAGCTCGAGCCCGATCATGCCAACCGAATGACAAGGGTGCGATACGCGCGGGCTAGCTAGGCAACCAGCCTGTTCAACGCCTCCTTTGCCGCGACATACTCTCGTTCGAGGCGAGATACGGTTTCTTCGACCGGTGCGCTCTTCGTCACTGTACCGATGCCCTGTCCCGAGCCCCAGATGTCCTTCCAGGCCTTGGCTTTGGTATTGCCGCCACTACCGAAGTTCATCTTGCTCGGATCGCTGACAGGTAGGTTGTCCGGATCGAGACCCGCCCCTTCGATGCTGGAACGCAAATAGTTGCCGTGAACCCCCGTAAACAGATTGGTATAGACGATACCATCGGCGCGGCCTTCGACGATAGCTTGTTTGTAGCGTTCGTCGGCATTGGCTTCCGTCGCCGCGATCCAGGGCGAACCTATGTAAGCGAAATCGGCCCCCAGCGCCTGGGCGCCAAGGATCGAGCGACCGTGCGCAATCGATCCCGAAAGGGCGATCAGGCCATCAAACCACTCGCGGATTTCCTGCATCAGCGCGAAGGGGCTGAGAACGCCCGCATGCCCCCCGGCACCCGCGGCCACGGGGATGAGCCCGGTAGCCCCCTTTTCGATCGCCTTGCGCGCGAACCGGTCATTGATCACGTCGTGCATGGTGATCCCGCCCCAGTTTGTGACGGCGTTGAACACTTCCTCGCGCGCGCCCAGCGAGGTTATGACCATCGGCACCTGCCATTTGGCGCAAGTCGCCATATCGGCGTCGAGCCGATCATTCGACTTGTGGACGATCTGGTTGACTGCATAGGGCGCCGCCGGCCGGTCGGGATGCTGGCGATTATGCGCCGCAAGTTCTTCCGTGATCTGGTGAAGCCATTCGTCGACCTGGCTTTGGGGGCGGGCGTTGAGAGCCGGGAAAGCGCCGACGATTCCTGCCTTGCACTGCGCGATGACCAATTCGGGGCCCGAGACGATGAATAGCGGCGAGCCGATGACCGGCAGACGCAGCTTGTCGAAGGGGGCGGGCAGGGTCATGGCAGGAGGGCTCCTCTCTCGTGTGATCGGCGACGGGTATGGCCCCTTCATGCGCTTGTCGAGGGTGACGTTACGTAAACGTCAAGCAACAGGCAGTACGTGCTCGATATCGTAAATGCGCGCCGCCGTGCCGGCGAAGAGCGCGTTCTTCTCTTCGTCACTGGCGTCTTTTGCGAGGCGCTTGAAAGCATTCCACAGCACCGGATAGCTCGCGCCCCAACGATCTACGGGATAATTCGATTCGAACATGGCCCTGTTCGCTCCGAACGCCTCGATGCATGTCTCGACATACGGACGCCATAGGCTTGCAAGATGTTCCGACCCGTGACCTTTGGCGGGGCCGTCTTCGGGCAAACCGCAGAAAGCCATCGCAAGGCCGCCGAGCTTTACCACGACATTGGGGCATTCTGCGAGCGCGTGGATCGATCGGCGCCAAATGTCGAAACGTTCGTGTAGCTTGCCACGATAGCTGGCGATATTGAGTGGTGTTCCGCAATGGTCGAGCACGATCTGCTGGTCCGGGAAGGCTCGAGCTAATTCGATCACGTCATCGAGCTGCGGTTCCAGGATCCATGCATCGAAGGTCAGGCCATATTCTGTATAGGCGGCAAAACCCGTGCGGAATGCATCGGCTCCGTAAAGTCCCTGCGGCGCGTGGAATGGCGGGCCGAGGACTGCGGGATCGGCATCCCAGGCTGCGGCGTGGCGAATGCCCTTGAAACGGCCATTGCCCGCGGTAATCAGTGCTTCGACAACCGGTTTGACCGCATCGCCTAAAGTCAGGTCTGCATGACCGACAATGGCGGCACAGGGGCGGTAATTTCCGTAAAGCCCGCTTGCGCCCTGAGCTGCGACCCCGTTGACGAACTCGACTTCGCCCACCGGTTTCATCGCTTCGTCCCGACTGGCATCGTAAAATGCGCCGCATTCCATGTAGACGGTACCGACTACCTTGTGGCCGCTTTGAATGTCGGAGTACAGTTCGTCGAACGTGTAATAGGCGGCCCCTGCAATTGCTTCAATGAAGTCGTGCCGCGGTTCGGGAAAAGCGGGGATCAGCGGCCTTAGGTCCCACAAATGGTGGTGTGGATCGATGATCGGCAGATCGGGCTCCAGTATATTCTCGGTCATCGACTGCGTATCCTCTCCCGTTTTGGCCTAAGCCTGTTTGCGCGTCGTTATGCTCACGCAGGCCCGATGGAACACATGCGACGCGTTGCTGACAAGCAAAATTGAAGGTGCCGCGCTCCGTTTGAAAATGTCCTGCAACTCGCTCGTCGAGAAAAGATCGAACCGCGTCCATTTGACCAATTCCTTTAACAGCTGAAGGTCATCGGCCGTCATCGGGCAGTGTTCGAACTCTTCGGCGCATTGGCCCGATCTACGGGATTTTGCGGAGCTGGCTTCCGTCGCGAGGTTAACACTGACCGGCTAGATGGATGCCATGGCAGCCGCACAACAGAAGATGCATCCAGCGACACGGATCTTCGTGTACGGGACATTGTTTTTCGGCGTTACGTGCTTCACGATTTTCTGGACCCGCTTTGCCGGTGGATTGGCGTTGGTTTGGCCAGGAACGGCGATCGCTGCAGCCCTGTTTCTTTCGGTTCCACAGTCGCGGCATCTGGGCACAGCAGTGCTTCTCGTCGGCTTGAGTACGTTGGCAACAAGTGTATTCGGTCTCGGGCCCGAATGGGCTTTCCCGCTCGCCACAATCAATATCTTCGAAGCCTGGTTTATAGCGTGGCTGCTGGTTCGTTTCCGGCCGGAACGCGATTACGTCGACAGCGAACAAGGAATAGTCTGGCTTGGCTTCCTCGCCGGCCTGGCCGGGCCCTTTGCCGCTGCGATACCCGGCAGCCTCGTGGTTATGCAGGTCGTTGGCGGCAACTGGCTGGAACACGCCTTCTCATGGGGAGTCGGTCACGGCCTGGGCACGCTTCTGGTTCTGCCGCTGGCTCTGCTGCTCGCCTCTTACCGGCAGCCGATCCCCGAGCCGATCCGAGGGCCTGGGCGGCTTCTGCCTTTCTTCGGCATTGTCCTCCTGACTCTCACCATCTCAGCCGTCGCATTCCTGCAATCCACTGTCCCAACACTTTTCTTGCCCATCGTACCACTGGTTCTTGCGAGTTTTTGCTTCGGTCGCTTCGGCGCGTCGGTGACCGTGCTCAACATAACGGTGTGTGCTGCCGTTTCGCTGGCAATGGACGTCGGCGTTTTCGCGCAACTCCACCTTGCACTGTGGCAGAAGGCCCTGTTCCTGCAATTTTATCTTAGCGTCCTGCTGCTGATATCTTTCCCGCTGGCCGTTGCTCTGAAACAGCGACAGCGCTTCATGGAAGAACTCGTTGATCGCGAGGCCATGCAACGGTTGATCGCAGACCATTCCGACGACGCATTGTTGCATCTGGATCGCGAAGGGACGATCCGTTTCGCATCACCGGCGTCGACCCGCCTTAGCGGTCTCGAAATCGTCGAAGGTCTGCCTCTTGCGGCTTTTTTCAGCGAGTTTGACAAGGAGATTGTTGCCAGCGCTCTCGTTTCCGCTGCGCATTATCGGGGGCACACGGAAATCATCGAACGTTCCGTGGAACGGAGTGGGCAGACCCGATGGCTGAAGGCCAAGTTGCGGGCGGTAGATGCGTCCAAGAAGCAAGCTTCCACTTTCGTTGTTACCATTCGTGACGTGACCGAGCGCAAACTCAACGAAATTCAGATATCATGGGAAGCCCGGACCGACGTGCTGACGGGCTTGCCGAACCGGCGAGCATTCCTCGACGTGCCGGAAGCCCAACTCGAGTTTGCCGACGAGCAGCCTTTCGGCTTCGCGCTGATCGACCTGGATCATTTCAAACGTGTCAACGACTCCTACGGCCATGCCGTGGGTGACAAGGTATTGAAGCAGGTCGCACAGATCATGCGCGAAAACACCACCGACGATTGCTTCTTCGCGCGACTGGGCGGAGAAGAGTTCGGCTTGATTGCGTGCGGGTCAGCTCTCGAGACCCTGTCGATCATCTGCGAGCGTCTCCGGCTCGCGATCCTGCGGTCCGCCATGACGGACAATGACGGTGGCCATTTCAACATCACCATGAGCATAGGAATAGCTCAAATTTCAGAACGTTGTAGTTCCTCGATGGCGATGCAGGCTGCTGACGGACCCCTTTATTCGGCGAAGGCAGCCGGTCGCAATTGTATCCGCCATGCACAGCACATGCGCCACTTTGCAGGGTCGTCCGTGCGCGATCGTTCGAGTTCTACTCTTATCGCCGTGCGCTAGGCAGGGCCGATGCCCGAATTTGCGGCGCTCAACACCGCCCTTACGCTTGCCGTCGCAACGTCCTCGTCTATGCCGCAACCCCAGATTACTTTTCCGTCCGCCGTGCGGCATTCCAGATAGGCGGCGGCTCGACTGTCACGTCCGGAAGTAAGTGCGTGCTCGGTGTAATCGACCACTTCCAGACTTAGGCCGAACGCATCTTCCACCGTCGTCAACACGGATGAGATAAGGCCGTTGCCCCGCCCAGATACGGTCTGCTCCTGGCCTTCAACCGCGATCGTGCCGGTAAAAAGGCGCGTTCCATCGCTGGCGCGTCGTTCCTCGTAATCCACGAGCTGGAAGTGCTTGTCCTCCGTGTGAACGTGATAGGCGGTTTTGAATGCATCCCAGATATCCGCAGCGTTCAGTTCGCGGCCTAGCTTGTCGGCCATCCGCTGGACATGCGGGCTGAAGTCGGCCTGCATCCTTTTGGGCAGTTTGAGACCCCTGTCCTGTTCGAGCACCCAGGCAAAACCGCCCTTGCCGGATTGCGAATTGACGCGGATGACCGCTTCGTAACTGCGACCCAGATCCGCCGGATCGATCGGCAGATAGGGCACGCGCCAATGCGGATCGTTTTGCGTTTCCAGCGCAGCGAACCCTTTCTTGATCGCATCCTGATGGCTGCCGGAAAATGCCGTGTAGACCAGTTCGCCCCCATAGGGATGACGCTGATGCACCGGTAGCGCGTTGCAGTACTCGACGGTTTCGATAACTCGGTCGATATCGGAAAAATCAAGAGCTGGATCAATGCCTTGAGTGTACATATTAAGCGCTATTGTAACGAGACAGCAATTGCCGGTGCGTTCTCCATTTCCAAACAGGCAGCCCTCGACACGGTCGGCGCCTGCCATCAGCGCCAGTTCAGCCGCGGCGACGCCGGTACCGCGATCGTTATGCGTGTGCAGGCTGATCACCGCGCTATCGCGATTGTGCAGGTTGCGGATGAAGTATTCGACCTGATCGGCGTAGATATTGGGTGTCGCCGCCTCGACCGTCGCGGGCAGGTTGAGAATGATGGGGTGATCTGGGGTGGGGGCGAGGACATTCATCACCGCCTCGCAGACCTCGAGGCTGTAATCGAGTTCGGCGGTCGAGAAGGTTTCCGGGCTATATTGGAAGTGCCAGTCGGTATCCGGCTGCTTTCCGGCCTCGTCGCGCATAATTTTGGCGCCGTTTACTGCGATTTCGCGGACCTGGTCCTTGGTCATGCCGAATACGACCTCTCGCCAAGCGGGACTTACGGCATTGTACAGGTGTACGATGGCCGCCCGCGCGCCCGCCAGGCTAGCGAAGCTGGTCCGGATCAGGTCTTCGCGGCTCTGGGTAAGCACCTGTACGAGCACGTCTTCGGGTACTCGGCCCGACTGGACGAGATCCGAGATGAAATCGAACTCCGTCGCGGCGGCGCTGGGAAAGCCGACTTCGATCTCCTTCACGCCGACTTCGATGAGCAGGTCGAAAAAGCGCCGCTTCTTGTGCGCGTCCATCGGGTCTACAATGGCCTGGTTGCCATCGCGCAAATCGGTCGACAACCAACGGGGTGGCGCCGTGATCGTGCGGCTCGGCCACTGCCGGTCGACAAGAGGCACTTGCGGAAAGGGCGAATATTTCGTGCTCGGGTTGCGGAGCATGGACATCGGCGTAACTCGGGGGCTGCGAAGGTCTGGAGCGGTGATCGGTCCCTTGGGCGCTCAGCGCGCCCGGGCAAGCACGCCAGCTATCACGCCCAAGGGCGTGTAAGTCGAAGGATAATCAGACCGAATGCGGTACGCATAGTCATTCCTATGCTGCGCCTTGGCGAGGTTGTAAAGCAAAAGAAGCTTGGGCATCGCAAGACATAATCTTACGTTTGGGAGATGGTATGACAGACGGACATTCGTTGTACGAGACGATGGGCTGGTGCGGATCGTTTCGACCGATGCCGAAGGTGGCGCCCGCCTCGATTATGAGGCCAAGCGCGAACAATGCCACTCGCGTGGCGTGGTGCAGGGCGGCTTCATCAGCGGATGGATCGATGCTGCCATGACGCACGCAGCCATGGCCAAAAACGGACCCGGCATTGTGCCCATGACCTTGGAACTGAAGGTCAGCTTTTTCGCCCCGACGCGACCCGGCCTGGAGATTGCAGAAGCCTGGCTCGAACGGCACGGCAAGCGGACGAGGTTTTATGAAGGCCACCTCAAGGACGCAAACGGTACGGTGCTGGCCAAGGCTACCAGCACGATCCGGCTGGCCGATATGGTACGCGCAATCGAGGCGTCGAAGCAGGCGACCGGAAGTAAGACGGCATGAACCCGATCAGGTCTTTCACGCTCAATATTCCGGAGGACGCACTGGTGGCATTGGCCGATCGACTCGACCGGATTCGCTGGCCGGAGGAGGAACCGGTCGCGGACTGGTCGCAGGGCACCAAGCTCGCTGCACTCAAGGAACTCGTCGCCTACTGGCGTATCGAATACGACTGGCGGCGCTGTGAGGCGCGGCTCAATGATATCGGCCAGTTCACCACGGATATCGATGGTCTTTCGATCCACTTCCTCCACAAGCGATCCTCGCGAGAGGATGCGATGCCGCTGGTTATAACCCACGGTTGGCCGGGCTCGGTGATCGAATTCCTTGGCGTCATCGACGAATTGGTCGAGCCATCCGATCCTGACGCCATGGCGTTCCACGTGGTCGCGCCGTCGCTGCCCGGCTACGGCTTTTCACAAAAGCCATCCTCGACGGGCTGGGGGATTGAGCGCATTGCGCGTGCATGGGTCGAATTAATGCAGCGGCTTGGCTATGATCACTGGGTCGCTCAGGGTGGCGATTGGGGCGCAGCAGTGACCACCGCCATCGGCCAGCTTGCGCCGAAAGGGTGTAAAGCCATCCACCTCAATATGCCCATCGGACAGCCGGGGCCGCAAGACATGGCGAGCAAGGATCCCAAAGTGCTGAAGGCGATGCAGGCACTGGGCTTTTATAGGGAATGGGACTCGGGCTATTCGAAGGAGCAGAGCACACGGCCGCAGACAATCGGCTATGCGCTGGTCGATTCTCCGGTCGCGCTGGCAGCGTGGATCCTCGAGAAGATCTATTACTGGACCGACAATGACGGATCGCCCTGGGATGCTTTGTCGATGGATCAAGTGCTCGACGACATCATGCTTTATTGGCTACCGGCAACGGGTGCGTCAGCGGCGCGGCTTTACTGGGAGAGCTTCGCCAAGTTCGGCGCTGGAACGGTGGATATTCCGTCGGGTGCCAGCGCATTTCCTAAAGAAATACTACCAGCGCCGCGCGCTTGGGTCGAACGGACTCTGACCAATCTTGTCTACTGGAACGAGCTGGAGAAGGGCGGCCACTTTGCAGCGTGGGAGCAACCGGATCTGTTCGTGAGAGAGTTGCGTGCTTGTTTTGCTAAAGTGGTTTGATCTCTCCCACCTGTCGTTACGAGTGCCGTTGCCGCATCGCCTGCCGCTCCTCGCAGTAACTTCGAACAAGCTCAGCGCCAGCGCAGGCGCTCGGGTGTGAGTTGGGCGACCGAGGTTACGCCCATGAGGCGCATCCCGCGCTCGATCTCTTCCTTGAGAATGCCGATCGCCCTTTCGACACCGGCCTGACCTGCCGCAGCAAGCGCATAGAGATAGAGCCTTCCGCCCGAAGCGGCGGTTGCTCCGCCTGCCAGGCTCTTGAGGGCATGCGTGCCGCGCCGAACGCCACCGTCGAGGATGATTTCGATCTCGCCACCAACCGCATCGAAGATCTCGCGCAATTGATCGAACGGAGCACGACTGCCATCGAGCTGCCTGCCGCCGTGGTTCGAAATCCAGATGGCATCGGCCCCGATCTCGACAGCGCGGCGAGCGTCGGCAGCGCTCATCACGCCCTTCAGGGCGAAAGTGCCTCCCCAATCCTGACGGATGCGTTCGGCCGTGCCCCAGTCCATTTTCGTATCGAGCATGGTGTTGAAATAGTCCTGGATGCTTACAGCTTTACCGGTGCCTTCCTGCACATGCCTGTCGAGATTGGGGAGACGGAACTTCGGCCCGAAGACGTAGTCCAGCGTCCACCGCGGACGCGTCGCGTAGCTCCACAAGGCCCTGGCGGTAAAGCGCGGTGGAGTAGTGAAGCCCGAGCGCAGACAGCGCTCGCGTTTGCCCGATACGATAGTGTCGACTGTCAGCGCGAGCGCATCGAACTTCGCTTCCCGACAGCGCTGGATCAACGATGCGTTGAGGCCCTCATCCTTGTGGACGTAAAGCTGGAACAGCTTCGGTCCGCCAGTCAACGCGGCGATTTCCTCGATGGAATGCGTTGCGAGGCTGGAGATGCCGAACCACACGCCGAACTTTTCCGCCGCCTGTGCCACTGCGCGCTCGCCATCGCGATGGAAGGCGCGTTGGAGGGCCGTAGGGCTGAGCATCAAGGGCAGGGCGCTCGTGCGGCCCATAATCGTGCAGGAGGTGTCGATGCTGCCAACGCCCGCCAGCACGTCGGGCACAAGGTCGACCTCGTCGAAGGCACTGGTATTTCGCGCCTTGGTGATCTCGTCGTCAGCCGCTCCGTCGATATAGTCGAACACCGGCCAGGGCAGGCGCCGTTTCGCCAGCGTCCTGAAATCGTCGATATTGTGACAGTCGGCGAGCTTCATGCGCGGCCAAGCGCCTTCTGCTCGAGCTCGGTCAGGCGGCGGGGCGAAACGACGGGTTCCAGTGTCTTCGGATCGAACAGAGCACTGCGGCGATGGTCGCCCGCGAGCAAATCCTTGATCATTCGCCAGAAAAAACGCCGCATCAACCGGTTGAAGGGCATGGGCGTAAGCGCACTGGCATCGCCGGTCGCCTGCTCGGGAAAGACATGGCCAATGGGCGATCCCAGCAGTGCCTCACGCTGCGCTCCGTCGGTGTTGGCGAGGATGGTGGTTACGTAGGGCACTTTGCCATTGGCATAGGTGTTGAACAGTGGCGAATTGCAGCAGCTTGCGTACCAACGCAAAGTCTTGCCTGAAGTCATGTGCAGGCTCGCCAGTTGGTCCCGGCCCGTATGCAGCTCCACCCGGGCACAGCGCGACTGGTAGAGGTCGGTGCCGCCAAGATCGTCCAGTACGCGCTCTTCCTGACGCAGGTGACGGACAAGATCGCGGCAATCGGCGCAGTGGCAAACTACCCTGTCGCCTTCGGACGGACCTGCCTTGAGAACTGCGCCGGTCACGGTGCCACATTGGCAGGCAAAAGGCAGGGTTCCGGGGGCGCTCATGGTGTTTCCCTCCATGAGCGCGACCCTAGCTCAGTTCTTGTCCTTGTCGACCAGCTTGTTGGCGCCGATCCAGGGCATCATCGCGCGCAGCTGCGCGCCGGTCTGTTCGATCGGATGCGCGGCGGCAGCCTTGCGGCTCGCCTTCAGTTCGGGCTGGCCGGCCTGATTGTCGAGCACGAAATCCTTCACGAAGCGGCCCGACTGGATGTCCTTGAGCACCCGCTTCATTTCGGCCTTGGTCTCGTCCGTAATGATGCGCGGGCCCGTCCTGATATCGCCGTACTCGGCGGTGTTCGAGATCGAATAGCGCATATTCGCGATGCCGCCTTCATAGAGCAGGTCCACGATTAGTTTGGTTTCGTGCAGGCATTCGAAGTAGGCCATTTCGGGCGCGTAACCAGCCTCGACCAGTGTCTCGAACCCTGCCTGGATCAGGTGAGTGATACCGCCGCACAGCACGGCCTGCTCACCGAAGAGGTCGGTTTCGCACTCTTCCTTGAAATCGGTCTCGATGATGCCGCTGCGTCCGCCGCCGACGGCACTGGCATAGGATAGGGCGAGCTGCTTGGCGTAGCCTTGACCACCCGACTGCTCACTCTCCTGGTGGACTGCGATAAGGCAGGGCACGCCGCCACCTTTCAGGTATTCGCCACGCACGGTGTGGCCGGGGCCTTTGGGCGCGATCATGATGACATCGATGTCTGCGGGCGGGTCGATAAGACCGAAATGGATGTTGAGACCGTGCGCGAATGCGAGCGCGGTGCCGCGGCGCATCTTGCCCGCAACCTCGTCCGCATAGATCGCCGCCTGATGCTCGTCCGGCGCAAGGATCATGAGCACATCGGCCCATTCGGCGGCTTCGGATACCGTCTTCACAATAAAGCCTGCAGCTTCTGCCTTCTTCGCCGTGGTCGAACCTTCTCGCAAAGCAATGACGACTTCACCCACGCCGCTGTCGCGCAGGTTCTGGGCATGGGCGTGGCCCTGGCTGCCATAGCCGACGATAGCGACCTTCTTGTCCTTGATCAGCCCGGTTTCGCAATCGGTATCGTAGTAAACTTGCATGGTCATTTCCCGTCTTGCGGGGCGTCGCCCGCGTTCTCATATTCGTCGATATCGAGCCAGCTGATGTAGCCCTCGATATCGGCAATCCTGTGTTCGATGATGTCCAGTCTGCAGTCGGGCGCGGCAATCACGCGGTGCATCGAGCCGAAGCCTTGGCTGTAAAAGGCCGTGCATGAGCCCTCCTTGAAGGCGATCCAGGCCCTTTCTTCAGCGACCAGCGGCGCGCGTGCATCTGGGTACAGCTCATCGACCAGCTGCATCAACCTCTTCCATCGCTCGTTCAGCCGTTCGTCGGCGGCACTGATCGCGGCGCCGTAGCATTCCCGGAATTCCGGATCGGTCACCGCCTGCTCGACGCAGCTCTCGAGCTGGACCCGGTAATGCGCCAGCGGCGGCGATGCTGTTGCGGTGCTCGCGGCTTGCGCGAGCATGATGATCGAAGCGGCAAGCATGGTCTCAGTCCCCAGTACCGCGCATCATTCCCACGATCCCCGAGCGTCCGACCTCCACAAGGCCAAGTTCGCGCATAAGGGCAATGAAGCTGTTGATCTTGTCCGGCGAGCCGGTGAGTTCGAAGACGAAGCTACTGGTCGTCGTGTCGACCACGTTGGCGCGAAAAAGCTCCGCGATACGCAACGCCTCGACCCGGTTGTCACCCTTGCCGCCGACCTTTACCAGCGCCAGCTCACGCTCGACATGCGCTCCTTCTTCGGTCAGGTCGATCACCTTGTGCACCGGAACCAGCCGTTCAAGCTGCGCACGGATCTGATCGATCACCGGTTCGGGACCGTTGGTCACGATGGTGATGCGGCTGATCGCGTGATCTTCTGAAATATCGGCGACGGTCAGACTGTCGATGTTGTAGCCGCGCGCCGTGAACATACCGGTGATCTTGGCGAGGATGCCCGGTTCGTTGTCGACGATGACGTTGAGGACGTGCCGCTCTGCGGTCTGCTGGGCGATCTTCACTGCTCGCGATCCTGCCATACTGGCTCGAACATACGCCCTTTGCCGTCGTACTCGCGCAAAAAATCACGGCCGCGGCGGATGGCTTCGAAATTGTCGGTCTGGCGGCCGAGGTCGAGTGTGTCGGGCAACAGGATCCAGGCGTCGTCGCCCTGTTTCTGCGCCACTTCCATACCGAGAAAGCGCTGACCGCTATCTTCGATCCAGTCGAGCACCCGCTCGGCATCGGGACGGTTGAACCACACGCGACGCTCCGCGCGATCCGCGAAGTGCGATGGAATTTTCTGCTGCATACCCATCAGACCAGAGCCTTGGCTTCGTCGTCCATCGTGCCGCCCACTTCATCACCATAGAGCAGCATCTCGGTGTGCGCTGCGCCGCTGGGAATCATCGGAAAACAGTTGGCTTCCTTGGCGACCCGGCAATCCACCATCACCGGTCCGTCATGGGCGAGCATGTCATCGATGCCGACATCCAGCTGGCTTTCATCCTCGATCCGGATGCCCTTCCAGCCATAGGCTTCGGCAAGCTTCACGAAATCGGGCAGACTGTCCGAGTAGCTGTTCGAGTAGCGGCTTTCATAGGTCAGTTGCTGCCACTGCCGGACCATGCCCATATACTCATTATTGAGGATGAAGACCTTGACCGGCAGGCGATACTGGCTTGCCGTGCCAAGTTCCTGAATATTCATCTGGATGCTCGCTTCGCCCGCGATATCTATGACGAGGCTGTCGGGATTGCCCAACTGGGCGCCGATTGCGGCAGGCAGGCCGTAACCCATCGTCCCGAGACCGCCGCTGGTCAGCCACTTGTTCGGCCCCATGAAGCCGAAATACTGCGCCGCCCACATCTGGTGCTGGCCGACTTCGGTGGTGATGATCGGATCGCGGTCTTTCGTCAGGGCGAAAAGGCGCTCAACGCTCTTCTGGGGCATGATCAAGCCGCCTGAACGTTCCGGATAGGAGAGGCAGTCGCGCGCTTTCCAGCCGAGGATGCGGGCTTTCCATTCGGAAAGATCCTGCGCTTTCCGCTGGCCCCAGCCCTCGACAAGTTGATCTAGTACATGCGCGCAATCGCCGACAATACCGAGATCGACCGGGACGATCTTGTTGATGCTTGCGCGGTCGATGTCGATGTGGATCTTCTTTGCTTCGGGCGCGAACGCGTCGAGGCGGCCGGTCACGCGGTCGTCGAAGCGCGCGCCGATGGCGACGATGAGGTCGGCCCGATTCATCGCCATATTGGCTTCATAGGTGCCGTGCATGCCGAGCATGCCCAGCCAGTCGGGATGATCGGCAGGAAACGCGCCTAAGCCCATGAGCGTACTGGTGACGGGCGCGCCGGTCGTATCCTGCAGCTTGCGCAACAATTCCGCGGCGCGCGGCCCGGCATTGATGACGCCGCCGCCAGTGTAGAACACCGGCCTTTCCGCCTTGGCGAGCATGTCGACAGCCTCGGCGATCTCGTCCGCCGCGCCGATCACGCAGGGCTGGTAGCGGTGCGAGGGCAGGGGGCTGTCGTCCTGATCGTCCCACTTCGCCAGAGCTATTTGCACATCCTTCGGAATGTCGATGACGACCGGGCCGGGGCGGCCGGTTGTGGCGATGCGAAAGGCTTCCCGGATCGTCGCACCCAGCCTCTCGGGATCTTTGACGAGGTAATTGTGCTTGGTGCAATGGCGGGTAAGGCCGACCGTATCGGCTTCCTGAAAGGCATCTGTGCCGATCAGGGCGGTGGGAACCTGTCCGGTGATTACGACCAGCGGAATCGAATCCATAAAGGCATCGGCGATGCCTGTGACCGCATTGGTCGCGCCAGGGCCGCTGGTGACGAGCACCACGCCGGGCTTGCCGGTGGAGCGCGCATAGCCTTCCGCGGCATGCGCGGCACCGGCCTCGTGACGCACGAGAATGTGGCGAATTTCCCGATCGGCAAAAAGCTCGTCATAGATGGGGAGCACCGCTCCACCGGGGTAGCCGAAGACGAACTCGACGCCCTGGCGCTTGAGGCATTTGATCAGGATGGCGGCGCCGCTGCGCTCAGTACTCACTTTATCCTCCGACCCGTTTCCGGTGTTCGACAGACACAAATCGGCCCGACGCTGGGGTCTGAAGCGCCGGGCCGACTACGCTCCAGATAGATGCGTCTAATTTCACGGTCAACCGATTTCGTGAAACAAAGAAACAAAATAATCATATTCAGCGATAGTTTTGTTATTTTCACGCGGCCAGTTTACCGGCGGTTGGTTGCGGAACCACGTGTATTGGCGCTTGGCATACTGGCGCGTGGCGGTCTGGCCAGCGGCGATAGCTTCAGCGCGCAATAGGTCTCCTTTGAGCAGGCCGGCGATCTCGGGCACGCCTATCGCACGCATGACGGGGAGCGCCGGATCGAGGTCCCGCCGGAGCAGGGATTCGACCTCTTCGAGAGCGCCGAGATCGAGCATCCGTTCGAACCTCGCATCGCATCGCGCGTACAGCCAGTCCCGGTCGGGCAGGACAACCAAGGGATGAAGTGCGATCTCTTTCGCGATTCCGCCCGTTTGCCGGTCTTGCCAATAAACCATCGGATGCCCGGTCGAACGCACGACCTCGAGCGCCCGGGCCATGCGCTGCGTATCGCGAGGCCCGAGACGTCGGGCGGCTTCTGGGTCTTCGTCGACGAGCCTTTCGCGCAACTTTTCGGTCGCGAGCCCGCGAACGGTTTCCCGCACCTCAGGATCGATCGAGGGAATTGGCGATATGCCGTCCAGCAAGGTCCGCATGTAGAGGCCTGTGCCACCGCACAGTATCGGTATGTTGCCATCCGCATGAACCTTGGCGATCGCGGACTTGGCCACTGCGGCCCAGTCGGCAGCCGAGCAGGGCTGGGCACCATCCCATGTCCCGAAGAGCCGGTGTTCGATCCCGCCCATGTCCTGCTCTGTCGGCCGCGCCGAGAGCACGCGCAGGTCCCTATAGACCTGCTGGCTGTCGGCATTGACAACCACGCCGCGCCGTCCCGCGCGAGCGAGGCGCTGCGCAAGTTCCACCGCGAGATCGCTCTTGCCGCTGGCGGTCGGCCCTGCAATGAGCGCGACCGGTTTCAAATCGGGAGACGTGTTGGTGCTCATTGCCCGGCTGATAGCAGACATGGACGACGTGGAAACACGGCTCGGTGCGGCGCTCGAGTCCTGCACCGATGCGGACATGCCGGTAGCCGCGGCCAGCATGCTCGACTTCTGCGGTGACGTCCTCCAGCTCTCGCTGCCGCATGGGAACTCCAGGGAGCTCACCGGCATCCTCGTCGAACATTTCGGAGAATGCGATCTGCTCGTCGCGGACCACGAAATCGAAGTCCCGCGTCTGTTTGTGTCGGACATGGATTCGACCATGATCGGCCAGGAATGCATCGACGAGCTGGCGGATTTCGCCGGTATCAAAGACGAGGTTGCTGCGATAACCGAACGCGCCATGCTTGGAGAGCTTGATTTCGGGACGGCGCTCAAGGAGCGAGTAGGGCTGCTCCAAGGTCTGGCGGAAGACGCGATCGATCGTTGCCTCGCGGAAAGAATCAGTCCGGTCGCCGGTGCGCGGACGCTTGTCGCGACGCTACGGAGCAAGGGCTGCCGCACGGCGCTGGTAACTGGCGGTTTCCATCATTTTGCCGATCCGATCGCAGATCTGCTGGGGTTCGAACGCGTCGTCGGCAACCGGCTCGGTGTTGCCGACGGTATTCTCACCGGGTCGCTTGTAGGACCGGTCAGCGATGCGTCGACCAAACTCACGACGCTGGAGGAAGAACGCGACAATTTGGGCGATGGCGCGCGCGTGCTCGCGACCGGCGACGGCGCGAACGACGTGCCGATGATCCAGGCTGCCGATTACGGCTTCGCCTATCGTGCCAAACCGAAAGCGCGCGATGCCGCGAACGGGCGGATAAACAGCGTCGATCTCACCGCGATCCTGAAGCTCTTCGGAATTCCCGAAAGCGAATGGGTGGAGGATGTCTCGGCCGTCTAGGTATGGCGCGCATTTCCAATGCGAGACCGTTCGTTTCTGTTAGGGATCGGGCAGTTATGATGAATACCACGACAAACGGTGCTTTCGCCTCCGTCGATCTGGAAACCGCCCGTGACGGGACGCCGCTGCGTCATCCGCATAGGCCCAAGACGCGTTATCGCCCCCTCGCTGCGCTCCGACATTTTCACGAGCTGCTGAAGGACAAGGAGAACACGGCGGAAGTTTTCAAGATTTACAATGCATTGCCTTCCAGCCAGTTCATTCCGCGTGTGCGCGCGCTAACGCTCAGCCAGCATGGCGAGGCGTTGCGCACGAGCGAGCCGTTTCTTCCGCCAATCCTCGACGATCACGATGCCTTGCGCAAAATGCCGAGGGGTTCGGTCGCCCACGCCTATTGCGATTTCATGGAGCAGGAGGGGCTTTCCGCTGCCGGTCTGGTCGAGGAATTCGAGAAGGTGGGCCGTCCGGTCTATGACGATCTCGTCCAGTGGTTCGGTTCCCGCCAGCGCGACACACATGATCTGATGCATGTGTTGACCGGCTATGGCCGTGACGCGCTGGGCGAGCAATGTGTGCTGCTGTTTACGCATGGCCAGAGCCCCAGTCAGGGCCATTTGCTGCTGGGCTATGCAGGATCGGTCCATCTGAAGAAGATGGTGAAGAGCGAAGCGCCCATCATGAAGGCCGTGCGGCAGGCCCATCGCATCGGCCGGGCGTGCCCGCCGCTAGTCGGTCTTTCGATCCGCGAGCTGCTGATAAAGGATCTGAGGCAGGCACGCGTGGAGCTGAACATTCCCGAGCCACACTGGTACCACGAATGCCATCGAATCTGGCGCGAAGAAGGCGTCGACCCTTACGACTTGCTAGCCCGGCAACAAGGAATGACGAAGGTGGCGGCAGCCGCCTGAGGTCACAGCCAGCTGGCGATCTGCGCCAGCGGCTTCTTGTTAAGAGCATGAACGGGGACTGTCGCGCCTTTGGCAGGGTGCCCGACAACGACGACCATCAAGGGTTTCTCCCAATCCGGCCGACCGCATAGTTCGCGCAGAAATCGCATGGGCGAGGGGGTGTGCGTCAAGGTCGCCAATCCTGCCTCGTGTAGCGTCGCGATCAGCATTCCGCAGGCAATCCCGACACTTTCGTTCACGTAATAGTTCTGCGTCTTGCCGTCTTCCTCGATCCCGCCCTTGCGTTGAGCGAACACCACGATGAGCCACGGCGCGGTTTCGAGGAACGGTTTGTCTTCGTCGGTGCCGAGCGGCGCGAGGGCTTGGAGCCATTCTTCGCTTGCCTTGCCGGCATAGAAATTGCGTTCTTCCGCTTCGGCGGCGCCGCGGATCTCCTGCTTCCTTTCGGGAGAGGACACCACGGCGAAGTGCCAGGGTTGGTGGTTTGCACCGTTCGGCGCCGTCCCAGCCGCTTCGATTGCTGCCTCGATCACTTCGCGCGGTACGGGATCGTCGGAAAAGTAGCGGCAGGTACGCCGTTCCTTCAGCCGGTCCCGAAAGGCTGTGGCCCGCGCGACCCGTTCCTCATCCGACATTTCAGGGAGGGTATAGGGAACGGCGTCATGGCTACGCATCGGTCAGCGCAATTCCTTGCGGATCACGAGTTTGAGGCCCGACCATGTCTCGTCGATAGCACAAACCTTGGTATCGACCAGCCCCATCGGCAGGCAGATTTCGCGGATCGTGTCTTCGGTTACATCGGTCGGGATCCCGGATGCTTTCTTGGGCCAACTGACCCAGACATGCCCGTCGTGCGCCATATGCCGACGCAGCTGCGCCAGCGTGGTTTCCAGTGCGGCCCGGTCCGTCACGAAAATATGCGCGGCATCGGGGCGTTCTTCGGGACCTGCCACGAAGATCAGATCGAGGGCATATTCGCCGATCTCGTCCTGCACGCTTTCCGGCATGGCATCGAACCAGACTCGCTGACCGTCGCGCAGACTGAGCTTTTTGGCCAGCGGCGTTCCCGAATAGCCGGCGGCCATCAGGGCAGCCGTTCGATGAGCGCCTGCGCAGCCGCAGGATTGCGGACCTTGGCCCCCGCGATGAAGAAGACATAGGCATCGCGGTCGCCCTTGGCCCAATCGCGGGCCTTGTCCGCCCAACTGTCCAGCGCGGATGCGTCGTAGCCGGTATCCACCGTCTCGATCGTGCGCTGCAGGCGGGCATAGGCGAAATCGGCGGTCTGCTCTTCGATGCGCGGATAATCGTCGCTGTCGGCGAAGACGATCGCCATGTTGCGTGCACGCGCCAGCTCGAAAAAAGCCGGATCGGCGAAGCTGTCATGGCGCGGTTCGAGCGCATGGCGCAGCGGTACGCCATCCTGTGCATCGGGAATGAGATCGAGAAAGCGGGCGAAATCGTCGGGTTCGAAGCGTTTGGCGGCGGCGAATTGCCACAGGATCGGGCCGAGTTTGGCGCCCAGTTCGGTAAAGCCCTGACCAAGGAAGGCCTCGATCGACTCCTTGCCCTCGGCGAGCAGTTTGCGCGCGGTCGAATAGCGCGAGGCCTTGAGGCTGAACTGGAAACCATCGGGCGCCGCTTCCGCCCATTTGCGCCAGCTTTCGGGTTTTTGCCGCCCGTAGAAAGTGGCGTTGATCTCGATCGCGGTGAGATGCTGGACCGCGTATTCCAGCTCCCGTTTCTGTGCCAGGCCGTGGGGATAGAAAGCGCCGCGCCACGGCGCGTAAGTCCACCCGCCGATACCGGCGCGAACGGTCATTTTTCCATCCAGTTGCGGAAGAAGCCGGCATGCGCGGCCTTCAGCTCGACGATGGTCTTGCCGAACAGCGTCTCGCTGCCGGTCCTGCCGATGCGGCGGAAGCCGATCGAGGCGGTATCCTCGTTCTCGGTACCCTTGGCGAGCGCCTCGTTCAGGGCTTGCGGGTCGGGGACGGTGACAACGTAGCGCCCCTGATCTTCGCCGAACCACCACTGCGCCTGGGTGTAATCGCGATGCCATTCCACATCGGCGCCCATATCTCCGGCCATCGCCATTTCGGCGAGCGCCACGGCGAGGCCGCCGTCCGACACATCGTGCACCGCACTCACCAGCCCGTCGGCGATCAGCTGGAGGACGATTTTGCCGGCGTTCTTCTCGACGGTGAGATCGGTCGGCGGCGTGCGACCTTCGTCGCGGCCGTGGATTTCGCTGAGCCACAGCGATTTGCCCAGATGCGAACGTTCCGGATCGGGCGTGGCCCAGTGTTCGGCGCGGATGAGGTAGATCGCCTCTCCTTCGGCCTTGAAGGGCATGGTCATCATGCGATCGTAATCGTCGATCAGGCCGACGCCGCCGATGGCCGGGGTGGGCAGGATGGCGCTGCCGCCACCCGTCGCCTTGCTTTCGTTGTAGAGGCTGACATTGCCGCTCACGATCGGGAAATCGAGCACGCGGCAGGCATTGCCCATACCTTCCAGCGCGTGGACGAACTGGCTCATGATCTCGGGCCGCTGCGGGTTGCCGAAATTGAGGCAGTTGGTGACCGCGAGCGGTCGCGCGCCGACTGCGCAGAGGTTGCGATAGGCCTCGGCGATGGCCTGCTTGCCGCCTTCATATGGGTCGGCAAAGACGTAGCGCGGCGTGCAATCGGTGCTGATTGCCAGCGCCTTCTTCGTGCCGTGAACCCTGACAACGCCGGCATCGCCCCCGGTCTGGAGCGTGTCCGCGCCGACCTGGCTGTCATACTGCTCCGATATCCATTTGCGCGACGAGAGGTTGGGCGATGCGAGCAGCTTGATAAGGTCGCCGCCGACGTCGTCGGTATCGGGTCGCTCTGCCATCGGCTTGATGCCGGCCCAGGCGGTGTATTCGTCCTTGGAGATGTAGGGGCGGTCGTATTCGGGCGCGTCGGCGGCGAGCGGGCCCAGCGGGATGTCGCACACGACCTCGCCGCCGAATTCGAGCACCATATGCCGTGTGTCGGTGACTTCGCCGATGACCGCGAAATCGAGTTCCCACTTTTTGAAGATGGCTTCCGCCATGGCTTCCTTGCCGGGCTTCAGCACCATGAGCATGCGCTCCTGACTTTCGCTCAGCATCATTTCGTAAGGCGTCATGCCGGTTTCGCGGCATGGCACCTTGTCCATCTCGAGGCGGATGCCGGCCTTGCCGTTGGTCGCCATCTCGACGCTGGACGAGGTAAGCCCCGCCGCGCCCATATCCTGGATCGCGACGATGGCGTCGGTCGCCATGAGTTCGAGGCAAGCTTCGATCAGCAGCTTTTCGGTGAACGGATCGCCCACCTGCACGGTGGGACGCTTGGCGTCGGCGTCCTCCTCGAAATCGGCGGAGGCCATGGTCGCCCCGTGAATGCCGTCGCGCCCGGTCTTGGAGCCGACATAGACGATCGGATTGCCGACGCCGGTCGCCGCCGAATAGAAGATCTTGTCGGCATCGGCGACGCCGACCGTCATCGCGTTCACGAGGATATTGCCGTCATAGGCAGGGTGGAAATTGGTTTCGCCGCACACTGTGGGAACGCCAACGCAGTTGCCGTAGCCGCCAATCCCCGCGACCACGCCTTGGACGAGGTGCTTCATCTTCGGATGGTCGGGCCGTCCGAAGCGCAAGGCATTGGCATTGGCGACGGGTCGTGCGCCCATGGTGAAGACGTCGCGCAGGATCCCCCCGACGCCGGTCGCCGCGCCCTGATAGGGTTCGATGTAGCTGGGGTGGTTGTGGCTCTCCATCTTGAAGATGGCGGCTTGTCCGTCCCCGATATCGATCACGCCCGCATTCTCGCCCGGGCCGCAGATTACCCAGGGTGCTTCGGTCGGCAGCTTCTTGAGATGCAAACGGCTTGATTTGTAGGAGCAATGCTCGCTCCACATGACCGAGAAAATGCCCAGCTCTACCAGATTGGGCTCGCGGCCCAGCGCATTCAGGACGCGCTCGTACTCCTCGGGGCTTAGCCCGTGCTGCTCGACGACTTGGGGTGTGATCGCGGATTCGACTGTTGCCATGCGCGCGCGCTTAGCGCCGCACGCTCGGGACTGCCAGTCCCACTTGGTTTTTATGCCACCTTGTCGCCTGGACCCAATAGGCCAGCGCGGTCAGTATTGCGAAGGACAGCAGCGCCGTGGCGAACATGGCGACACCGGCTTCCTGGGGTTTTGGACCGAACCAGTTGATTGCCTGAAACAGCAGCATGGTGGCAAGCAGGATCAGCGGCGGGATGAGTGGCCCCTTGGTGCGACTGATGTAGAACAGATAGGCCGCGAGGATCAGGCCGATCTCGACCGGCATCGCGATAGGGGGCGAGTCCCAGAGACCGAACCCGAGCTTGTGTTCGCCGCCGGCAATCGTCAGGTCCGGACGATGGACCAGAAGATCGAGAAGCCAATGGCTCATGACGACGATTGCACCCCAAGTCGCCGCGACGAAATTACGCGACACGAACCAGATCACCATGGCAAAGCCAAGCGCCCATGCCCCGGTGCCCAAAAGACTATGGGTGTAGGGCATGTGATAGAGATCGAGCGGGTTCATCGCGGTGATGCCGGGAACCAGTCGCAGCTTTTCGACGCCGATCAGGGCGAGCGTAAAAAATCCCCAGTCCACCAGCTGCGCCGCTACGAACAAGGTACCCAGCTTGGGAGCTTCTTCGGTTAGCCCGCGTGCAATGAAGGCGGGCGCAAAGTGACCGATGAACATCGGCTCAGCCGAACTTTCTTGCAGCGAATGTTGCGGCGCCGGCGGCGCCCGCAGTGGCAAATGTACCCCAGCAAATGTCGATGACGGTCACGATCGTCGGCCAGGTACGCATTGTGGCCTGGTTCGTAAGATCGTAGGTCGCATAGCAGATTGCGCCGAGCAGTGCGCCGTTGAGTATGGCCGCTTCGATCCCGTTCGCCAAACCCGGTCGAACCGCAAACCATACGATCGCGCCTACATAGGCAGCATAGAACACTAGCGCGGGAGCCATACTAAAGCTGTCCGCCAGCAGGTTGCCGAGTTGAGGGCGGTAGAAGTTGGGGCCTGCCCAATTGAGCCAGACGGCATCCAAGGCGCCAAACACCAAAGCGGCTGCGACTGCGGCGACAATCCACGTCATATTGGCTCCCCGTCTTTTGGGCTTACTTGACCGCGCGCAGACCACCCGTCAATGCTTGCCCTCAATGACAGAGGAACAATCACAGATTTCGGAGTTGAGTTTCGAGCAGGCGCTACGCGAACTCGAAAGCGTGGTGCGTCGGCTCGAGAGTGGAGAAGTCCCCTTGGACGAGAGCATCGATCTCTATGAACGCGGCGAACACCTGCGCAAGGCATGTCAGTCGCGGCTTGACGCGGCCCAGGCGCGGATCGAGAAGATCGTTGCCGGTCCCGATGGAAAGCCCGCCGGGACCGAGCCTTTCGATCCCGGTAGCGTAGCGTGACCTTTATGACGGCCATGCCCGATCTGCTGGGTGAAGCTTTCGAGCGAATCCAGGATGAGGTGGACAGCGCCTTCGATGCTTTTCTTCCGGTACCGGACGACACCCGGGCGAGACTGGTCGAAGCGATGCGCTACGCGGCGATCGGTGCTGGCAAGCGCATACGTCCGTTACTCCTTGTCGCGACTTCGGAGCTGTTCGGAGTAAATCGGAACGCGGCGATCAACGCGGGATGTGCGGTCGAGGCGATCCACGCTTATTCGCTCATCCATGACGATCTTCCTTGCATGGACGACGACGACCTGCGTCATGGCAAACCCACCGTGCACAAGGCGTTCGACGAAGCGACTGCGGTCCTCGCAGGCGATAGCCTACACGCTCTCGCTTTCGATATCCTGACACAGCCGGACACCAGTACGGATCCTTTCGTGCGCGCCGAATTGGTGGCGACCTTGGCACGAGCCAGCGGCCATGATGGCATGGCTGGTGGCCAGATGATGGATATCGTCTCGGAGCAGGAGGATTACGACCTGCGACAGATTACGCGGCTGCAGCAGCTCAAGACCGGTGCATTGCTCGCCGCGAGTGTCGAGATGGGTTTGGTGCTCGGACGGGTGCCCCCGGAAGGACGCACGCATTTGCGCGCCTATGCCCGAGACATCGGCCTGGCGTTCCAGATTGCCGATGATCTGCTGGATGTGGAAGGCGACGAGGAGAAAGCGGGCAAGGCGCTGCGCAAGGACGACGGGCAGGGCAAGCAGACCTTTGTGACATTGATGGGGGCCGATCAGGCACGGGCACAAGCAACCATGCTGGTGGAACAGGCCGGACGGCATCTTTCCGGCCATGGCGAGGATGCACGGTTGCTGGTGGAACTTGCCAATTTCATCGTGAAAAGAGATCATTGATGGCAAAACGCGTCGGCATTTACCCCGGGACGTTCGATCCCATCACGCTCGGCCATATGGATATAATCGAGCGCGGTGCCAAGTTGGTCGACGAATTGATCATCGGCGTAACGACCAATATTGCGAAGTCGCCGATGTTCGATGACGGCGAACGCATCTCCATGGTCGAACGCGAAGTTGCGGGATTGGCCAGCAAGAGCATTCGCGTGGTTGGCTTCAACTCGCTCCTGATGAATTTTGCCGAGCACATGAAAGCCGACATCGTGATCCGGGGTATCCGCGGAGTGACGGACTTCGAGTATGAATACCAGCTCACCGGCATGAACAGGCAGCTCAACGATCGGATAGAAACCGTCTTTCTGATGGCCGATGTCGAACTCCAGCCGATAGCCAGCCGGTTGGTGAAGGAAATTGCCCTTTATGGCGGTCCGATCGAGAAGTTCGTAACTCCAGCGGTGCGTGCCGACGTGGAGGAACGAGTCCAGAAAATGGGCAAGCGCGGCGACTGATCTGCGCGACGAACCTATTCATTGAACCGACAGACGCCTCCCGCTAGACGGCCCATCATTCAGGACATTGCCACGGAATGACGATGCTCAAGACTTCGCTTGCCATTGCTGCCGCGCTGACGCTTGCCGTCACGCCTTTTGTCGCTCACGCGCAAGAAGAGCCGGTCGCGACCGAACAAACCGAACAAGATATCTCAACGGGGCAGAATGCCCCTGCCGGACAGTCGACATCTACTGACGATGATGCCGATACTGAAGATGCTGCCGACACTCGTGTGTTCTCGCCGGTCAATTTCAACGTCAACGAAGATCTCGAAAACATTCTTCTGCTGGATCTTTCGACCGGTGAGCGGGTGGCAATCCGCCTGAAGCCCGATTGGGCGCCCAACCATGTGGAACGCGTCAAGACACTGACTCGTCAGGGTTTTTACGATGGAGTGATCTTTCACCGCGTGATCGATGGGTTCATGGCCCAGACGGGAGATCCCACAGGAACCGGCACAGGCGGTTCGCAACTTCCCGACGTAGCCGAGGAATTCAACCGCATGCCCCATGTGCGCGGCACGGTTTCCATGGCCCGCGCGGCCAGTGAAGACAGCGCCAATAGCCAATTCTTCATCGTCTTCTATCCGCGGCTTAACCTCGACAGCAATTATACCAATTTCGGTCGCGTTATCTCCAACATGACAGCGGTCGATGCGATCCAGCGTGGCGAACCGCCCGCAAATCCCACACGTGTTCTGCAGGCCTCGATCGCCGCCGACAACAAGCCGGTGCCGGCAATGCCTGCGCCGCAGATCCAGGAAGAATCCATTTCGATCGACGATCTGAACGCGCCGATCGGCAACTGACTTCCCATCATGCCGCGCCCGCATTAGGGGCGGCGCGATGAAGGTCGACCTTTTCGATTTCGAACTGCCGCCCGAGCGGATTGCTTTGCGGCCGGCACAGCCGCGCGACGCTGCACGCATGCTCGTGGTTCGTGGCAACAAGCCGTTCGAGGATCGGGGCGTGCGCGATCTGCCACAATTGCTGCGCGCAGGCGACGTGCTGGTGTTCAACGATACGCGGGTCATCCCTGCCCAGCTCGAGGGGCGCAGAGGCGATGCGAAAATTGGCGCCACCCTGCACAAACGCATCGATCTCCGGCGCTGGCAGGCTTTCGTGCGTAATGCCAAAAGATTGCGTGCTGGCGATGTCGCGGAATTCGGGGGCGGAGTCACTGCCTTCGCCGAACAGCGATTGCCGGATGGAAGTTTCGTCCTGGCGTTCGAAGGTGAAGAGCCCGTCGAGCTGTTGCTCGAACGAGCGGGGCGGATGCCGCTGCCGCCCTATATTGCCGGCAAACGTGCAACGGACGAGCGTGACCGCCAAGACTACCAGACCATGTTCGCGGCGAGGGATGGCGCCGTCGCCGCACCGACCGCCGCCCTGCATTTTACGCCCGATCTGATCGAGGCGCTCGACGCGGCAGGAATCAGGCGCGAGTTGCTCACGCTGCACGTAGGTGCCGGTACCTTTCTGCCGGTCAAGGCGGAGGACACCGACGACCATGCCATGCATTCCGAATGGGGCCGTATCGAACCGGAAGTGGCCGCGCGTCTGAATGCCGCCAAGATGGCAGGGGGACGATTGATCGCGGTCGGCACCACCAGTCTTCGTCTGCTGGAAAGTGCGACGGGAATGGACGGAGTCGTGCGAGAATTCTCCGGCGATACAGACATCTTTATCACCCCCGGATATCGGTTCCGAGCCGTGGACGGGCTCATGACCAACTTCCATCTACCCAAATCGACACTGATGATGCTGGTGAGCGCGCTGATGGGGCGTGAGCGCATGCTGACCGCCTACGAACATGCCATTTCGAACGATTACCGGTTCTATAGCTACGGGGATTCCTCGCTACTGCTTCCCTGATCGGGAAACAGGTTGTCGGTATCGAGCATCCGTTCGATGAGGGAATCGTCGGCGGGTATCCGGCCATCGAGCATGAGCATGGCTATGCCGTGGGCTATCGACCATGCCTGCAGCGCCAGCGTCTCAGCGCGTTCGGGATTGCCGGCGAGCGCCCGGGTGTTGGCGATGAGCAGGGCGCGCGCTTCGTCCGGCACATCGCTGTCTTCGATCGGGCGACCCTGCGTGAACATCAGCCGGAACAGAGCGGGATGGGCGAGGGCGAACCGAACATAGGTTCTGCCCGTCTCGGCAAAGCCCGCTGCTCCACCGCCTGCTTTTTTCGCGGCTGCGGATTGTTCGCTTCCGAGCAGCTTCAACCCTTCGCGAGCCAGCGCTTTGTCGAGCGCCTGCTTGTCCGGAAAATGGCGATAGACGGCGGTAGGAGAAACCCCCACATCGCGGGCCAACTCGCGCAAGGAAGGTGCCTTGCCATCCGGTCCCTCGAGCGCATTCATGCCGGAGGAAAGAAGGGCATCGCGCAAGTTGCCGTGATGATATGCCGGGGAGGATGTTGACACTGTTACCATAATCTCTATGTTTACGTTGTTCACTTTAGCTTTGGCGAGTCGTTCATGGCAAGCGTCATCGAGAAAACCATTCGCAAGGCGGTAACTCCGGCAATTCAGGCGGTAGCCAACATCAACCGCTATCGCTTGCCCGATGCCGGGAAGAATCCTTTTCTCGGGGGCGTGCATACGCCGCTTACAGAGGAGTTCACGCTCGACAACCTTGACGTAATGGGCTCCATCCCCGCCGAACTCGATGGCCGTTACGTCCGCATCGGCCCCAATCCGTTTGGCGAAGGAAGCAAGGGCCATCACTGGTTCGTCGGCGATGGGATGGTCCATGGCGTGCGGCTAAAATACGGCAAGGCGGAATGGTATCGCAACCGTTTCATCCGCTCGCGCGATCTTGCAGCGAAGGGTGGCCCCGACGCGGTCGAAGGGCCCCGTCGCGGTCATGGCGATACGGTCAATACCAATGTCCTCGGCATCGGCGGGAAGATCATGGCTTTGGTCGAGGCGAGCAGCTTCCCGGTGGAACTCGACGGCAATCTCGACAGCATTGCCTATTCCGATTTCGGCGGCGGCCTGACCGGTTCATTCACCGCGCATCCGCACCAATGCCCAGCCAATGGTGAGTTTCACGCTATCTGCTACGATGGTGCCTTGCACGACAAGATCCGTCATGTCGCCATGGATCGAACGGGTAAAGTGCTGCGGGAAACCGAGATCGCGGTTCGAAACGGCCCATCGATCCACGATTGCGCGCTGACCGAGAACTATGTCGTCATCCTCGATCTGCCGGTGACGTTCTCGATGCAGGCGCTGATCGCGGGACATAAATTCCCATATCGTTGGAACCGCAGTCACACGGCGCGAGTCGGCCTTCTGTCGCGCGCGGATAGCCTGCGGGAGGTGGTCTGGCACGAGGTCGAGCCTTGCTATGTCTTCCATGTCGGCAACAGCTTCGAGAACGAAGCTGGCGAGGTGATCATCGACCTATGCGCCTACGAGACCATTTTCGATGGCGAGATGCCTGGCCCCTATGGCAGAGCGCTTGGGCTCGAGCGTTGGACTGTCGACGGAAAAGGCGGGACTGTCCGGCGCGCTACGATCGACTCCGCCGGACAGGAATTCCCGCGACCCGACGAGCGCTATTTCACCAAAGACTACCGCTATCTCTGGGCGATGGGACTGCCCGAGGACGGGGATCTCGAATTCGTCGCCCCAATGCCGCTTTATCGTCAGGACCTTGCTACCGGTGAGCGCATTCAACACGATTTCGGCGAGGGGCGCATTCCGGGCGAATTCGTGTTCGTACCGCGGACTGCCGATGCGCCGGAAGGCGATGGCTGGGTGATGGGATACGTCATCGACCGCAACTTGCGCACCAGTGCGCTGGAAATTCTCGATGCGATTAGCCTAGAGCCGGTTGCATCGATCCAAATCCCGCACCTCATTCCTCCGGGCTTCCATGGCAACTGGATCGCCGCTAGCTAAGCGTTCGTGGATTCGATTCTAGAGTTATCCGGCCTGTCCAAGGTCTATCCCGGCGGGCTGAAAGCGCTCGACAATGTCGATCTGGCTATACGCAAGGGTGAAATTTTCGCCCTGCTCGGCCCGAACGGCGCGGGCAAGACGACGTTGATCGGCGCGGTGTGCGGGCTTGTGCGCGCCAGCTCCGGTACGATCCGGGCTTTCGGTCATGATCTTCAGAATGACTGGCGCAAGGCACGCAGCCGCATTGGCCTCGTACCACAGGAACTGAGCACCGATATGTTCGAGCCCGTGCACCGCGCTGTTAGCTATTCGCGCGGACTTTTCGGGCTGGCGCCCGACAAGAAGCGGATCGAGGAGATCCTGCGAAGTCTGAGCCTGTGGGAAAAACGCGACGAACGGATTATGGCTCTGTCGGGCGGGATGAAGCGCCGTGTCCTGATCGCCAAGGCGCTCGCGCACGAACCGGACCTGCTTTTCCTGGACGAGCCGACCGCTGGCGTCGATGTCGAATTGCGCAAAGGCATGTGGGCGATCATCGATGAGATGCGGAGCAGGGGAGTTACCATCATCCTGACGACGCACTACATCGAAGAAGCGGAAATGATGGCCGACCGTGTCGGCATCATCAACCGCGGAAAGCTTCTGATGGTCGACGAGAAGGACGCCATGATGGCACGGCTCGGACGGACCGAGGCACATATTTGGTTGGCCGAGCCCTTGCCGGTGCTGCCGCCGGAAATTGCCCGCTTCCCGGTCGAACTGGAGCAGGGCGGCCGGTCAATCTGTTATCGCGGTGGCGATGGTACGGGCAAGGGTAAGGCCGAAGTCGCGGAGCTTACAAAAGCCCTGATCAGGGCCGGTATCGACTATACGGGCATCGATACTCGTGAGAGCAGTTTGGAAGACATATTCGTCTCCCTGCTTGGTGACGAGGAGGTCGCGGCATGATCTCCTGGCGCTCAACCTGGGCAATCTACACACGCGAACTGATGCGCTTTTTGCGTACCGCATTCCAATCCGTGCTTGCGCCCGTATTGACGACATCGCTTTATTTCATCGTGTTCGGCGCAGCGATCGGCGGACGCATGCCCGACCTGGGCGGTGTCGATTACGGCGCTTTCATCATTCCAGGGCTGCTCATGCTGACGCTGCTGGGCGAGACAACCAGCAATTCGAGCTTCGGGATATACATGCCGCGGTTCACCGGCACGATCTACGAACTGCTGAGCGCACCTGTCGGAGTTGCCGAAACGCTGATTGGCTTCGTAGGCGCCGCAATGACCAAAAGCCTGATCCTTGCCACGATCATTCTCGTGACGGCACGATTGTTCGTGGATTATTCGATCGCCCATCCATTGCTGGCGGTGTTCTACATCATGCTGGTCGCGGCGGCCTTCAGCCTGTTCGGGTTCATCCTCGGCATCTGGGCCGACAATTTCGAGAAACTCGGCATTATACCCTTGCTGTTTCTCACCCCGCTGACCTTTTTGGGCGGCACATTCTATTCGATCGATATGCTGCCCAAACCTTGGGACACCATCGCCCTGGCCAATCCGATAGTCTATCTGGTGAGCGGACTACGCTGGACGTTCTATGGATCTAGCGATGTCAACATCTGGATAAGCTTCGCCATCACGCTGGGCTTCCTCGCCATATGCGTGGCGGTGATCGCCTATATCTTCAGGACAGGTTGGAGACTACGCGCCTGAATACGAAGGCATTCGGTCGATCCAGGGTGGCGACCGGGCAGTGTCCTCGATAGTGTACTGAGTATGATTGTCAGAACCGTATCTCGCGCCACAATGATAGGCATGATTGCGCTTGCTGCGCCTGCGCAGGCCGAGCTGCCCGAAGCTGCGCGGCAGATGATCGACACGGCTTTGGCAGCCGGCGACAAAACGAAGATCGCCACGGTCATCGAACTCGCGCGGAAGACTTGGCCAGACGACGCCGAAGAGATCGCCCAGATCGAAGGCCAGTGGAAAAAGGCGAGTGCCGAGAAGGCTGCTCTGGCGGAAAAGAAGAAGGAAGAGGAGATTCGCACGGCGGGATTGCTCGATCGATGGACCGGAGAGGGCGAGCTGGGCGGGTTCCACTCCACTGGCAATAGCAGGATGACTGGCATTACCGCTGCACTTAGCTTGATGCGTCAGGGGATCGACTGGTCCCATCGTCTGAAAGGTCGATTCGATTTCCAGCGCCAGGATGGCGTTACCAGTCGCGAAAAGTATTTCGCTTCCTATGAGCCACGTTGGGAGTTTGGCGAAAACATCTTCGCGTACGGATTGGCGCAGTACGATAGCGACATTTTTCAGGGTATCGATGGCAGATACGCGTTGTCGGGTGGTCTGGGATATAAGGTGGTCGATGGCGACGGCGTCAGTCTTTCCGTCAAGGCGGGACCGGCCTATCGGGTCACCGACTACACCGACGGCCGAACCGAAAACAGCATCGCTGCACTCGCCGGCCTGGATTTCGACTGGCGGGTCTTCGATCGACTGACCCTTACTCAGGATACTAACGCCGTCGCCGAAACCGGCGGACAGGCGCTGGTGATCGTAGACAGCACGAGTACCACGCTGAACCTGGTTACCGGTCTCGATTTCAAAGTGACCGATAAGCTGCGCGCGCGGATGAGCTATGCCATCGACTACGATAGCAACCCAGCGGTAGGCGCTTTGTCGACCGATACATCGACGCGTGCATCGATCGTCTACGGCTTCTGAATTTGAAAAGCCGCTTTTCCTTCGCCGTCGAGGCTTCCGACGGCGCGGCCCGGACTGGCACGATATCCATGCTGCGTGGGCAGATTCGCACGCCTGCTTTCATGCCGGTTGGCACTGCGGCAACAGTCAAAGCGATGAAGCCCGAAACCGTGCGGAAGACTGGCGCGGACATTATTCTTGGCAATACCTATCATCTGATGCTTCGCCCGGGAGCCGAGCGTGTGGCGAAGCTCGGCGGACTGCACAAGTTCATGAACTGGCATCGACCGATCCTGACCGACAGCGGTGGATATCAGGTGATGAGCCTGTCCGATCTGCGCAAGCTGACGGAGGAAGGAGTAGAGTTTCGGAGCCACATCGATGGTTCGAAACACATGCTGACACCGGAACGCAGCATAGAAATACAGCGTCTGCTTGGCAGCGATATCGTCATGGCCTTCGACGAATGTCCACGCGCCGACCGTCCCCGCGAAGAGATTGCCGCCAGCATGGAGATGAGCATGCGCTGGGCAGCGCGCAGCAGGAGCGGTTTCGATGCCGGGGGAGAACTCGCTCAACGCGCGGCGCTCTTCGGCATTCAGCAGGGCGCGCTCGATCGAGAATTACGCCAGATCAGCGCCGAGCAACTCACGGATATCGGCTTCGACGGCTATGCTATCGGGGGTCTTGCAGTGGGCGAGGGACAGGAGGCGATGTTTGCCACACTCGATTACGCGCCGGGCCAGCTGCCGGTAGACCGTCCACGTTATCTGATGGGCGTTGGCAAGCCTGACGACCTTGTCGGCGCGGTCGAGCGCGGAGTCGATATGTTCGATTGCGTGCTACCGAGCCGCTCGGGCCGCAACGGTCAGGCATTTACCTGGAACGGCCCGATCAATCTCAGAAACGCGCGCTTTGCCGAAGATCAGGAACCGCTCGACAGCCGTTGTACCTGCGACACGTGCGGTACCTATACGCGTGCCTACCTCCACCATCTTGTCAAATCGCAGGAAATTCTCGGGGCAATGTTGATGACGGAGCACAACATTGCATTCTACCAGCAGCTGATGCAGGCCATGCGCGATGCGATTGGCAAGGGCTGCTTCGCGACCTTTGCAGCCGATTTCCGAAGGGATTACTTGCGTTAAGCCGAGGCTGTTATAGTCTTGGGAAATGAAGGAAAATGCCGGCCAGCCCATCGTGCCCGCGAAATGGGGCATACCCTACGCGCAGGACGAAGTGCAACCGATGATCCAGCGCGAACAAAGCTATATCGTGGCTTTTGCCGTGTTGACGATTATCGCTTGGCAGACTGCGATCGGCACGCTGGTGCTGATGCCGTTCACCTTGCTGGCGACATGGTTTCACGAAATGGCGCACGGGCTGACCGCGGCAGCGCTCGGTGCCGAGTTCGAACGGCTCGTTATCTTCGCAAACGGTTCGGGCTTCGCGGAATATTCCGGCAATCTCTGGGCTATCGGTCAGGCGACCGTCGCAGCGGCGGGACTACTGGGCCCCAGTATCGCCGGCTGCCTGATGATCATCGCATCGCGATCGCGCCGTGCCACTCGCATCGTGTTGCTGGGGCTCGGCGCCGCACTTGTGCTTTCGACGCTAATCTGGGTCCGGTCGGTCGCGGGATGGGTCGTGCTCCCGATTTTTGCGGCTGCATCGTTTTATATCGCGTTGCGTGGGAACGAGAAGTGGCAGCGGATCGCGGTCGAATTTCTTGGCGTGCAGGGCGCAGTCAGTGTTTATCAGGATCTCGGATATCTGTTCAGTCCGGGCGGAAGTGTCGATGGGCGAGTGGCAATATCGGATACCGGTCGCATCGCCGACGCGTTGTTTCTGCCGTACTGGTTCTGGGGCGGTTTGATCACTTTCACGATTTTCGCGATGGTCTGGAAATCGCTGAAGATCGCCAGTCGTTACTGAATCAGGCCGGCTTCTTTTCACGCATGTGCAAAACGGTGCCGCGGTATGAAACGAAGGTTCCCGCAGCATCCAGAAAACCTGCACCGATGATATTGGCGCGAGCTTGGGCATCGCCGAGGTTGTCGTACCATTTACCTCGACGATTGGGAGTGATGAAGCGGTATTGGGTCATGGTGAAGACCGAACCACCGATCTTGATGCCTGTTCCCCCTAAAACACTGAAAATAAGATGAATTGATGCAAAAAGGGCGGCCCGTACGGACCGCCCTTGATTCTGTCGATACTGCTTCGGTTTAGCGCGAGTAGAACTCGACCACCAGGTTCGGTTCCATCGTCACCGGATAAGGCACTTCGTCGAGTTTCGGCACGCGGGCGAATGTCACCTTGTCGTTGCCGTCCGGGCTGACATAGTCGGGAATGTCACGCTCGGGCAGGCTCTGTGCTTCGATAACGAGCGCCATTTCCTGCGCCTTCTTGCCGAGGCTGATAACGTCGCCGACCTTGACGCGGGCCGAAGCGATGTTGGTCTTCACGCCATTCAGGTAGATGTGGCCGTGGCTCACGATCTGGCGGGCGGCGAAGATGGTCGGCGCGAACTTGGCGCGGTAGACGACCATGTCGAGGCGCTGTTCGAGCAAGCCGATCAGGTTCTGACCGGTGTCGCCCTTCATCGCCGACGCTTCCTTGTAGGTGCGCTTGAACTGCTTCTCGGTGACGTCGCCATAGTAGCCCTTGAGCTTCTGCTTGGCTCGGAGCTGCAGACCGAAGTCGCTCATCTTGCCCTTGCGGCGCTGGCCATGCTGACCTGGGCCGTAGGAACGCTTGTTGACGGGGCTGTTCGGGCGACCCCAGATGTTTTCACCCATCCGGCGGTCGAGCTTGTACTTGGCGCTGGTGCGCTTCGTCATATGCATTTCCTTCAATTTGCTGGACTGCCCCGATGGCAGCCATCTAACCCGGCATCGCACCGCCAATCTTTCGACCGACGCGGCTACCGCTTCACCGGGGTGCGGAGCCAATTCGCGAAGGCGCGCTCCTAGCAATATCGTGCAGCGCGTCAAGCGGTAAGATAGTCGCTCGACAAGAGCGTTCAAGCGGGGCAGGGCGCTGCTCCATGAGTGACGCTTTCAAACTTCCCGAGGACTGCACCACTATGGCCGAAGTGCGGATCGGGGTGGATACGACAGATCGCGAGTTGATGGAGCTGCTCGACCGCCGCTTCGGCTACATGCGAGCGGCTGCACGTATCAAGACCGACCGTGACGTTGTGCGCGACGAGGCTCGCAAGGCCGAGGTTGTCGAAAACGCCTGCGCCGATGCCCAGCGCCGCGATCTTCCGGTCGACGGGATCGGGCAGATCTGGAACGAGCTGGTCGAGACGTCGATAGCCTATGAACTGGTCGAATGGGACCGGATCAGGGCCTAGGGCCTAGGTCCTAGAGCCTGGGCTCGCGTTGGAGCGAGGATAGCACGCCGCGCAGTGTGCGCACTTCGAGATGGTTCCACGCCGGTTTGGTCAGCACCCCGCGCAGGGTGCGGCGGGTGGCCTCTGCCCGAGCCTCCGGTCGGAAATAGCCCTTCGGTTCGAGCATGCTCTCGAGATGTGCGATCAGACCGTCGAGTTCTTCCTGAGGGGCGGGCGGTAGCAGATCTTCCTGCGTCGGCTGCACCAACCCCTCATGCTTCGAACATTCATAGGCGCACAATATCACCGCCTGCGCGAGATTGAGCGAACCGAATTCCGGATTGATCGGCACCGTCAGGATAGCGCGGGCGAGGGCGACATCCTCGGTTTCCAGGCCCGAACGTTCCGGGCCGAACAGGATCGCACTCCGGCCTTGGGCAGCGGCGATTTCGCTGCTCGCCTCTGCCGGCGTTACCACGGGTTTCGTCACTCCGCGCTTGCGCACCGTCGTCGCGTAGACATGTGCGCAATCGGCTACCGCGTCGGCAGTAGAAGCATAGACCTGCGCGCGGTTCAGCACGATATCGGCGCCCGATGCCGCCGGTCCGGCGGACGGATTCGGCCAACCGTCGCGCGGTTCGACCAGTCGCATCTCGGTGAGCCCGAAATTGAGCATGGCGCGTGCCGCCTTGCCGATATTCTCGCCTAGTTGCGGGCGGACGAGAACAATGATGGGCTTGCGGGTCTCACCCTCGTTCATTGGCGGCCGCTTCCTGCACCGTGCTGGCGAACTCCTCGAAGTCGCGCGCTTCGCTGAAATCGCGGTAGACGCTGGCGAACCGAATATAGGCGACGCTGTCGAGGCCCTTAAGCCCATCCATAACCATTTCGCCGATACGCTGCGACGACACTTCCGCCTCGCCGGCGATTTCGACCTGCCGCTGAATGCCCGAGACGAGCTGATCGATTCTTTCATGAGGTACGTCGCGCTTGCGACAGGCAAGCGCAATGGACTGCTCCAGCTTGCCCCGATCGAAAGGCTGGCGGCGGTTCCCGCTCTTGACCACCGTGACCTCGCGCAGTTGAACACGTTCGAATGTCGTGAAGCGTGCGCCGCAACTCGAACACTGGCGGCGGCGGCGGATCGAGGTCGAATCCTCGGTCGGACGACTATCCTTTACCTGGGTGTCGTCATGCGCGCAGAACGGACAGCGCATTCAGGGTCGAAGGCGCTTGTAGAGCATGAAACCCGCCCCGGCGACGAGGCCGAGCGGCCAGGTTACTACGGGCAGGATCCCCCCTGCAATCGCCCCGATGGCAGCTCCGGTCAGGACCGGTTTGGTGGATGGATGGTTGAGGCCTTGCTTGGCCATGCCCTTGATCTCGTCTCCGGCGTCGGAGACCAGATCGTGATCCTGATGGTTCGGTTCTCGGCCGTCCATAGCTCGTCTCCTTAGCGGCCCGGATAGACGGGAAAGGCGGCGCAGAGCTCGGCCACCTTGCCGCGCACCTGATCTTCCACCTGCCCATCACCTTCGGGGCCATTGCGCGACAGGCCGTCTACCACCTCGCAGATCAGCGCGCCAATCTTTCGGAACTCATCCGGCCCGAAGCCGCGCGTAGTGCCGGCAGGCGTGCCCAGGCGGATGCCGCTGGTCACGAAGGGGCTGCGCGTATCGTAAGGGATGCCGTTCTTGTTGCACGTCAGCCAAGCGCGATCGAGACCCTTCTCGGCATCCTTGCCCGTCACATCCCTGGCGGTGAGATCGACGAGCATGGAGTGGTTGTCCGTGCCGCCGGACACGACGCGCAGGCCGTTGGCCTCAATCCCTTCGGCCAGCGCTCGCGCGTTTTCAACGACGCGATTGGCGTAATCCTTGAAGTCGGGGCGCAATGCCTCGCCAAAGGCTACTGCCTTCGCTGCGACGACATGCATCAGCGGGCCGCCCTGCATACCCGGGAAAACGGCCATGTTAAGCGGTTTGCTCAGTTCTTCGTCATCCCACAGGATCACGCCCGAGCGCGGGCCACGCAGACTCTTGTGCGTGGTGGTCGTGACGACATGCGCATGCGGGAAGGGCGAAGGGTGCGCGCCGCCGGCTACAAGACCCGAGATGTGGCTCATATCGACCATCAGATAGGCGCCAACCTCGTCGGCCACGCGACGGAAAGCTTCCCAGTCCCACACGCGCGAATAGGCGGTGCCGCCGGCGATGATCAGCTTCGGCTTGTTGGCCCTAGCTATCCCCATGACCTCTTCCATGTCGATCAGTTCATTGTCCTTGCGCACGCCGTAGCTGACGGGATTGAACCATTTGCCGCTCATATTAACCGGCGAGCCATGGGTGAGGTGACCGCCCGAATTGAGGTCGAGACCCATGAAGGTGTCCCCCGGCTGCAACAGCGCGAGAAACACGGCCTGGTTCATCTGGCTGCCCGAATTGGGCTGCACATTGGCAAAACCGCAACCGAACAATTGCTTGGCGCGCTCGATTGCCAGCGTTTCGACCACGTCGGCGTAATCGCACCCGCCATAATAGCGCTTGCCCGGATAGCCTTCGGCATATTTGTTGGTGAAGACCGTTCCGGTCGCTTCGAGCACCGCGCTCGACGCGATGTTTTCGCTCGCGATCAGCTCGATCTTGTCCTGCTGCCGCTTGAGCTCGCTGCGCACGGCCGCATAGATTTCAGGATCGGCCTCTTCGAGCGTGTCGTGCCAGAACCGGTCGATGGGTGAGCGGGACGTAGCGGCGGGCTGGGTTGCCATGGAATCAGACCTCAGGGTTGGATAGCTTGTCGACGCGGCGCTGGTGGCGCCCGGTGCCGTCAGGAAGAGAATCGGCGAATTCGGTTTCGAGGAAGGCGGCAAGGCATGCCTTGGCCATGTCACTGCCGGTCAGGCGGGCGCCCATGGCGATGCAATTGGCGTCGTTATGTTCGCGCGCGAGGCTGGCGGAAAGCGGTTCCGACACCAGCGCGCAACGCAGGGCCGGATTCCGGTTGACGCTCATCGAGATACCGATGCCCGACCCGCAGAGCGCCACGCCGCGTTCGGCAGTGCCGTCGGCAACGACACTGGCAAGCTTGTAACCGAAGTCGGGATAATCGACGCTGTCGGTGCTTTCCGGGCCAAGGTCGGCGACCTCATGGCCCTGCTCGATCAACCAGTCGCGCAGCTCGGCCTTGAGGTCGATGGCGGCGTGATCGGAGGCAATGGCTATACGCATGGCGGTCCCATAGTCGTTTGGCGCGTCCACCGCCACCCATGCGTTCGGTTGTCCCCCGGGCGAAAGGACGGCAATGTGTTGACGCAAACAGGCGCGCTAAAAACCGTGACTATCGGCGTCTTGTCGCCGGAAAGCGCCATTCGCGACGGGTTACCGTGTGACCTTCCGCAGACCTGACGTGTCGCGCAACCCGATACTGAAGATTGCCCGCCAGAAAAGCCTTCCGCGGTCGGTGAGCGCGGGAGCAAGTGGGACGTATCGATGGATTCGCCGGCATGCCCGGATGCTGACACATCTCCTCCGATGTAGGACAGGAAAAACCTTCGTCTTAGCCCGACGAAGGTTTTCACATTACTGATCCAGGAACGACCGCATTTTCCGCGACCGGCTCGGGTGCTTGAGCTTGCGCAGCGCCTTCGCTTCGATCTGCCGGATGCGTTCACGGGTAACCGAGAACTGCTGGCCGACCTCTTCCAGCGTGTGGTCGGTATTCATACCGATACCGAAGCGCATGCGCAGCACGCGCTCCTCGCGCGGAGTCAGGCTGGCAAGGACGCGGGTGACCGTTTCCTTCAAGTTCGCCTGGATCGCCGCATCGACCGGGATGATCGCGTTCTTGTCCTCGATGAAATCGCCCAGGTGCGAGTCTTCCTCGTCGCCGATGGGCGTTTCGAGGCTGATCGGTTCCTTGGCGATCTTCATCACCTTGCGCACCTTTTCAAGCGGCATGGAGAGCTTCTCGGCCATCTCTTCGGGTGTCGGTTCGCGGCCCTGATCGTGCAGGAACTGGCGACTGCAGCGAACCAGCTTGTTGATCGTCTCGATCATGTGAACCGGGATGCGGATTGTGCGCGCCTGATCGGCGATCGAGCGGGTGATCGCCTGACGGATCCACCACGTGGCATAGGTGCTGAATTTGTAGCCGCGGCGGTACTCGAACTTGTCGACCGCCTTCATCAAGCCGATATTGCCCTCCTGGATCAGGTCCAGGAATTGCAGGCCGCGATTGGTATATTTCTTGGCGATCGAGATCACGAGGCGCAGGTTTGCCTCGACCATTTCCTTCTTGGCGATACGCGCTTCGCGCTCGCCCTTCTGGACCATGTTCACGATGCGGCGGAATTCTTCCAGCGCCATCCCGGTCTGGCCGGCAATGTCGGAAATCTCCGCCCGGATGCGCTCGACGGCATCGGCCTCCTTCTCGGCGAAGGCGGCCCACTTCTTGTCCTTCTTCACGCGGTCCTTGAGCCAGGCGTCATCGAGTTCGTTGCCGATATAGGCATCGAGAAAGTCGATCCGCTTGACTTTGTGCCGTTCGGCAAGGCGCAGCATCTGACCGCCCAGCGCCGTCAGCCGGCGATTGAATGCATAAAGGTTGTCGACCAGGAATTCGATCTTGGTCGCATGGAACTGAACACTTTCGACCTCGGCCGTAAGCTGCTCCGACAGCCCTTCGTATTTCTTTTCCTTGGCCGGCGTGAATGCCTCGCCGCGGGCCATTACCTCGACGCGTTCCTTCTGGAGCTTTTCGAACTTGCCGAACAGGTCGGTAATGCGCGCGAAGCGTTCGATGGCGTCGGGCTTGAGCGCGGCTTCCATCTGCGCGAGCGACATGGTGTTGTCCTCGTCGTCATCGTCGTCGCTCTTGGATGTGCTTTCCTCTCCGTCCTCGTCTTCGGAATCGGACTCGTCGTCTTCATCCTCATCGTCGTCGCGGATGGTCGGGCCGGCGGTCTCTTCGGAGATTTCGCCGTCGTCGTCATCGTCCTCGGCATCGTCGTTCAGCTTGTCCGCCGGCGGTTCCTTCGACAGCATCGCATCGAGATCGAGGATCTCGCGCAGCTGCATTTCCTCGGCGTTGAGCGCCTCGGACCACTGAATGATTGCGTGGAAGGTGATCGGTGACTGGCACAGGCCCATGATCATCATGTCGCGCCCGGCCTCGATCCGCTTGGCGATGGCGATCTCGCCTTCGCGGCTGAGCAGTTCGACCGCGCCCATTTCGCGCAGATACATGCGCACCGGATCGTCGGTACGCTCGCCGGTGGCGAGTTTCTTGGCGGCAGGCTTCGCGGCCGCCTTGCTGTCCTTCTTCGCGTCGGAGGAGATTTCCTCGACTTCGTCGGCTTCCTCGGCCGCCGCTTCGGCGTCCTCATCGCTCTCGACGATCTGTACGCCCATATCGGACAGGGCGGACTGGATATCCTCGATCTGGTCCGAACTCATCTCGCCCTGCGGCAAGGCATCGTTGAGCTCGTCATAGGTGACGTAGCCCTTTCTCTTCGCCTTCGTGATGAGCTTCTTGATCGACGCTTCGTTGAGGTCGATCAGGGGAGCATCGCCATCGTCCTTGGTTTTCGACTTGGTGGCCATAGAGTAATTCAGTCCAGTCTTCTTTTTCCCGCGGGTCGCGTAACCGCGGGGATCATGAATCCGATTCACCGTCTGCCGCAGCTTTCCTGCGACCGAAACGCTTCAACCGCTCGTTAAGTGCCAGCAATCGCTCGCGCAATCGGGCCTGTTCGGCGATGGAGCCTTCCGGATCGCGTTCAAAACGCGCAGTGGCCGCGGCAAGCGCAGCCTCCAGCGCCGGCCTTTCGACCAGCAACGACACGGCTTCGGCCAGATCCTCGCGCGCATCAACCGGGTCGGTGCCTTCATGAAGGAAGGCGAATGCAGTTTTTTCCGGTGGGGCGGGAAGGCCTCTTTCCAGCGATATGGTCGATTGCGCGGACAAATCAAGCGTCTCTGCGGCTTCGAGCAACGAATCGAGCGCTGGGCCGACATTTTGGTCACGCCTGGCAAGGTCCGACAGGGCTTCCTCGTGCCGTATGATCTGGTCCGGGTATTTCACGAGGCCGGCGATGACTGCCCGCGTAAGCGCGTCGCGCGCGCCGCCTTTCATCGCCCGCGTCAGGCTGTCGCGGGCATCGGGCGACAGCGTCGGCGCGGGCTGCCTGAACGGACCCTTCTTCCAGTCGACACGCGGGCGGAATTCGCGCTGCGGACGGGGCGGGAAGGCGAAGGCGGAAAAGCGTTCGAGCAATTCGCGTTTGTAGAGCGCGCGAATGTCGGGGTGTTGGATGCTGTCGACATGATCGAGCAGGCGCGCCTTGAGACCGGCCTTGTCCTCGGGCGAATTGAGCGGGGCAGCGGCCTTCTCGAACTCCCACAGCGTATCGAGCAGGCTGGCGGGCCGGGCGAGCAATTCTTCCATTGCGCCCAGGCCTCTTTCGCGCAGCAGGTCGTCGGGATCGAGCCCGGCGGGCAACCGGACGATCGACAGCGAATGGGCGGGGCGCAGCATCGGCAGCGCGCGCGATATTGCCCGCATGGCAGCGCGCTGGCCCGCATTGTCGCCGTCGAAGCACAGGATCGGTCGTTCGACCTGGCGCCAGAGCAGTTCGATCTGGTTTTCGGTCAGCGCGGTGCCGAGCGGGGCGACCGCCTCGCGGATACCGGCGTTGGCGAGCGCGATTGCGTCCATATAGCCTTCGACCACGATCATCCGCCCGCTCTGCCGTGCGGCGGGAGCGGCGCGGTGGAGGTTGTAGAGCGTGCGTCCTTTGTCGAAGAGCGGCGTGTCGGGACTGTTGAGATATTTGGGCGCGTTGGGATTGGCCTCGCCGTCGAGAATACGCCCGCCAAAGGCGATCACCCGCCCGCGTGTATCGTGGATCGGCAGCATCAGGCGGCCGCGGAACCGGTCGTAAGGCTCCTTGTCCTCGACCGTGATGCGCATCCCGGCCTCGATCAGCATCGGCTCTTCGAACGTCGCCAAAGCGCGTTTCAATGCCTGCCGGTCCTCGGGCGCATAGCCGAAGCCGAATTCTCGCACGGTCGCATCGGAAAAACCGCGCCGACCGAGATAGCCACGCGCCTGAACTCCGTCTGACCCGCGCAGATTGCCTTCGAACCATTCCTGTGCAGCGGCGGTTACGTCGTGGAGGCTGGCGCGTTTTTCGGCCTGCTGCGCGGCCCGGGGATCGGGCGCGGGAACTTCCATGCCCGCTTCCGCCGCCAGTTCCTTCACCGCGTCCATGAACGGCATGCCGCGCTGATCGGTCAGCCAGCGGATCGCATCGCCATGCGCTTCGCAACCGAAGCAATGATAAAAGCCCTTCTCGTCGTTGACGTAGAAGCTCGGCGTCTTTTCGTTGTGGAAGGGGCAACAGGCCTTGAATTCGCGGCCGGCCTTGGTCAGCCGTAAGGTACGGCCGATCACTGCGGACAGCGTGGTCCGCATGCGCAGTTCGTCGAGCCATTGAGGAGACAGGGCCATAAGGTCACAGACCTTAAGCCTGCTTGGGACCCGCCGCTAGCCGGCGTTGCCGCCCTCCACAGGCTTATCCTCAGGCGGGAAGGGGCCGATCGCCGTGACCTGGTTGCCGTCGAGTTCGAGCACATAGGCTTCGGCAGGGCCTTGTGGCGGCGAGGTCGACTGCCACCAGAAGGTCACCGTGCCGCCCGGCTTCCAGCCCGATCCGCTAACCACGCGCCAGATCAGGCTGCCACTGTCGTTCCGGATCGAAATCGCATCGGGATCCCCTAGCGTCTCTTCAGCTTCGGCGCTCGAAAAGCCGATCGACTGGTTGAAACCCGCGGCCCTGCGAATCGTGCGGAAGAGAGTAGGCGGGCTTTGAACGACCTCCGGGCCTTCGGTCGGCTCTGCATCGGCGGCCTGGCTGGCATCCGCCAATGTGACGCGGTGGACATAGGTATAGACCGTGCCTTTCGGCATTTCGCCCGGCTTGCAGGCGCTGACGCCTGCAGGGCAGGCGACATAGCTGACCATGTTGCCGATCTCGTGGGTGCTGGTGCTGAGCAGGGTTTCGACTTCGGGGCCCTCCGGCCCGACGATCTTCGCCCCGAGGGTCGACAGGTCGAGGTCTGCGCCGATCAGTGTGCGCGGTGCGGCGACGGTCGGCGTAGGCGAGGGTGCAGGTTCCGGCTCCGGCGAACCGCAAGCGGCGAGCGCGCCGAGCAATAGAAGCGCGATGATTTGCTTCACGACAGCGCTTCCTTCACCAGTCCGCTGGCTTTGGTCATGTCGAGTGTCGCGCCGTGGCGGCTTTTGAGCTCGCCCATGACGCGGCCCATATCCTTCATGCCGTCGGCACCGAGATCGGCCTTGATCCCGGCGATCGCGGTGCGGGTTTCGTCCTCGCTCATCTGCTTTGGCAGAAATTCCTCGATCACGACCAGTTCGGCCTTTTCCTTGTCGGCCAATTCCTGGCGGCCGCCATCCTCGTACATCTCGATCGATTCGCGGCGCTGCTTGGCCATCTTGAGCAGCACGTCGGTGACGAGCTCGTTGTCTTCCGGCTTCTTGTCCGAAGTGCGCAATTCGATATCGCGATCCTTGATCTTGGCGCCGATGAGGCGGAGCGCGGCGGTGCGGTCCTTGTCCTTGGCCTTCATGGCGGTGACGGTTTCGGCCTGGATTCTTTCGCGCAGCATTGGCATTCCCGATGGTTGGAGACTGTTTCGGCAGTCCATTTAGAACAGTGCACCGATATGCCAAGTGTTCCGCTTGACGGGAATCGCACAGGTCCCTAGCGGCTGGGACTTAGCACACATCGCTGGAAACCTTTTACCCGGAGCGCCCATGGCCCTGTCCGCAATTTCGCACGCGCAACCCAAAGGCGCGACGGGAGTCCTCGTGTTCGGCGACGGCACCGTCATCTGGGGCAAGGGCTTCGGTGCCAGCGGCAATGCGGTGGGCGAAGTCTGCTTCAACACCGCGATGACCGGCTATCAGGAAGTGATGACCGATCCGTCCTATGACAGCCAGATTGTCACCTTCACCTTCCCGCATATCGGCAATGTTGGCGCGAACGAAGAAGACCACGAAAGCCGTGGTCTGGGTGCCGTCGGACTGGTGGTGAGGCAGGAGATTACGCCGCATTCGAATTTCCGCGCGCAGAACGAATTCGTCGAATGGTGCGTGGCGCATGGCAAGATCGGGCTGTCGGGTATCGACACCCGCGCGCTGACCCGCCGCATCCGGTTGAACGGCGCGCCCAATGCCGTGATCGCGCATAGTCCGCAGGGTGAATTCGATCTCAAGGCCTTGAAAAAGCGGGCTTCCGAGTGGAGCGGACTTGAAGGGCTGGACCTCGTGCCGGGGGTGACGCGGGAAGGGCAGGAAAGCTGGACCGGCGGCCACTGGCAGCTCGGCTTTGGATATGGCGAGGGCAATGCCAACAAGCCACATGTCGTGGCGTTGGATTACGGCGCCAAGGACAATATCTTCCGCAACCTCGTGAAAGCGGGGGCCAAGGTGACGGTAGTGCCCGCAAGAACCTCGTTCGAAGAGGTCATGGCGCTGGAGCCGGATGGCGTGTTCCTGTCGAACGGACCGGGCGATCCGGCGGCCACCGGAGTGTACGCGGTTCCGTTAATCAGACGCTTGATCGAGAACGAAACACCCCTGTTCGGCATCTGTCTGGGGCATCAGATGCTCGGCATCGCGGCGGGCGCGAAAACCGCCAAGATGTTCCAAGGTCACCGCGGCGCCAACCATCCCGTCCAGCGTGTGGGCGAGGGCTGGGGCGCAAGCGAGGGCCTCGTCGAGATCACCAGCATGAACCACGGCTTCGCGGTCGATGGCGAGACGCTGCCGGATGATGTGGAGCAGACCCACGTTTCGCTGTTTGATGGGACGAATTGCGGCATTTCGATCAAGGGCAAGAAGGCCTTCGGCGTACAATACCACCCTGAGGCGAGCCCTGGCCCGCAGGACAGCTTCTATCTGTTCGAAAAGTTCGTGGGGATGTTGGGGTGAAAACCGACACCCAAAAGTATCGAGATAACGCGCTGTTTATTCTCCTGCTTGAGCACGTCACGGGCTCGAATAGATATCAGCCGGTGAAGGAACTGAACGAAAGATATAACGCGAAAATTCCGCCCGATCTGCTGAACGACGCTTTTATACACTGGCAAAAGAAGGGCTTTGCAAAAATTTATCGGACTGGAACACCATTGAGCGCCAGATTGCGTCGCGACTCATACGGTGACGCTTACGAAGAGGTGCTTTCGATCATTGGAGCGACCTCACTACGGGTCACACCTGACCTGAGGGAGATTTTTTCTGATGTGGATCCGAACGAGGATTTGCCATTACCCGATGGCTGGAAATGGTTCACATGGGAGAAGGAAGAAAACCGCTCGCAACCAAACGAACAAGCACCCAGTTCGCCAATTAGTATCGTGAACAATTTCTCACCCGTGAATAACGTTCAGAGCGACCGCAAATCTGTACCTAATGCAAAACTTTCATGGGCTGGCTGGGTAGGAGTCCTTGTCGGTATCGCAAGTATACTAGTGACACTTTGGATCGCAGGTAAAATTTAATGCCCAAACGCACAGCCACCTCCTGGATCCTCGCAAACTCCCTTCCCCTTGGGGAAGGGTTGGGGATGGGGGTTCGGCGGTGATGGCCAGGCACGGAATCTCGGCAGTCGTACACCCATCCCCAACCCCTTCCCTCAAGGGAAGGGGCTTGTCAGCGTTGGTTTCGGGCGAGGGCGATTTCGGCGGCGATTGTTTCAAGTACGCCATCGGGGTTTTCGAAGATGTCGTGGTTCCAGAAACGGATGACGCGATAACCGTGGGCTTCGATGGCTACGGTGCGCGCAGTGTCGGTTTCGGGGGTGTGCTGGCCGCCGTCGCATTCGATGGCGAGGCGCAGGGAACGGCAGGCGAAGTCGACGATGTATCCGCCGATAGGGAACTGACGGGTGAATTTGACGCCGCAGAGCTGGCGAGCGCGCAGGTGAGACCAGAGGCGCTGTTCGGCATCCGTCATGTTGTTTCGCAGTTTACGCGCTGCGCCGGTCAGTCGTTTTTCCGCCAACGTTGTACACCCATCCCCAACCCCTTCCCTCAAGGGAAGGGGCTTTGCGTAGCTAGCCGTCGCGTGTCTGCCAAATTCTTCTTGCCGTGGTTTAGGGAGGCGGCGTTTTGCAAGGGTGTATTTGCATCCGTCCTTGCAGTGATTTCATTTCCGTTGGCCGCACAACCGGCCGCGACGGAAGGCGTCCAGCTCACCCCCGGCGTTACCTTCACCGGCGATGGCGGGCTCGATCAGCTCGAGGGCGTCGACGGCACGGTCATCGCCACCTTCTGGCGGCCGATCCAGTACGAGACCTCCGCTGGGCCGATCGCCGGGCGGATGGACTGCCGTGCTGCAGCGGGCTGGTCGCCTTTTTCCGCAGCGCTTTTCGCGCTCGGAAATGTTCACGAAGCGCAGGTGTCTCGCCTCTCTACCCGCGGCCTTACCGAGATCGAGCGCGAGGCGCAGGATGGAGACCAGGTGCGCCAGCTCGATGTCACCATGCGCGGCAATGGCCCCTTGCGCTATGAAGTGCTGACCTACATCGCGGTGCGCACGGGCGACGATATCGTCTCGATCCGCCGCAACTGCGTCTTCCCGCGCCGCAGCGGGGTGACCAAAGTCGACTATCGCCGCCTCGCGCGGATGCATACCGATTTCACCGTTGTCCTGCCGCCGCCCGCCTCGCCGCTGGCGCAGAATGCGCCCACTCTTGAAACTCTCGTGGAAATCCCCCTCTGATGCCCAAACGTACAGACATCTCCTCGATCCTCGTCATCGGCGCCGGCCCGATCATCATCGGCCAGGCCTGCGAGTTCGACTATTCGGGCACGCAGGCGATCAAGGCGCTGAAGGAGGAGGGGTACCGGGTCATCCTGGTCAACTCCAACCCCGCCACGATCATGACCGATCCGGAAATGGCCGATGCGACCTATGTCGAGCCGATTACCCCTGAGATCGTCGCCAAGATCATCGAGAAGGAACGGCCCGATGCAGTGCTGCCGACAATGGGCGGGCAGACGGCGCTGAACTGCGCGCTGGACCTCGCCAATCAGGGTGTGCTGGAGAAGTTCGGCGTCACCATGATCGGGGCCAATGCCGATGCCATCGACAAGGCCGAGAACCGCCAGCGGTTCCGCGAAGCGATGGACAAGATTGGCCTCGAAAGCGCGCGCAGCGGCGTGGCGAATACGGTGGACGAGGCGTTCAGGGTGCTCGAAACCACGGGCCTGCCCGCAATCATCCGCCCCAGCTTCACGCTGGGCGGCACGGGTGGCGGCATCGCCTATAACAAGGCGGAATTCGACAAGATCGTCCGCGAAGGTCTGGACGCATCGCCCACCACCGAAGTCCTGATCGAGGAATCGCTCCTTGGCTGGAAAGAATACGAGATGGAGGTGGTGCGCGACCGCAAGGACAATTGCATCATCATCTGTTCGATCGAGAATGTCGATCCGATGGGCGTGCATACGGGCGATTCCATTACGGTCGCCCCGGCGCTGACGCTGACCGACAAGGAATACCAGATCATGCGCACCGCCAGCATCGAGGTGCTGCGCGAAATCGGCGTGGAAACAGGCGGTTCGAACGTACAGTTCGCAGTCGATCCGAAGACCGGCCGCCTGATCGTGATCGAGATGAACCCGCGCGTTTCGCGCTCATCCGCGCTGGCGTCCAAGGCCACCGGCTTCCCTATCGCGCGCGTCGCGGCCAAGCTGGCCGTGGGCTACACGCTCGACGAGATCCAGAACGAAATCACCGGTGCGACGCCTGCCAGTTTCGAGCCGACCATCGATTATGTCGTGACCAAGATCCCGCGCTTCGCCTTCGAGAAGTTCAAGGGATCGAAGAACGAACTGTCGACCGCGATGAAATCGGTCGGCGAGGTCATGGCCATTGGCCGCTGTTTCGCGGAATCGATGCAGAAGGCGCTGCGCGGTCTGGAAACCGGGCTCGACGGGTTCAACCGCATTACCGAGTTCGAGGGCCTCAGCCGCGAAGTCGTGACCGCTTCGCTCTCCAAGCGCACTCCCGACCGTATCCTCAAGATTGCACAAGCCTTTCGTGAGAACTTCACGGTCGAGGAAATCGCAAAGATCACGGGTTTCGATCCCTGGTTTCTGCGGCAGATCGAGGCAATCATCTATGAAGAAAAGATGATCGCGCATAATGGCTTGCCCAACGAAGCCGCCGAAATGCGCCGCCTGAAGGCGATGGGCTTTTCGGACAGGCGCCTCGCCACTTTGGCTGTGCGGTCGGTCGGAGTTGCGGGCGGGCTGGGTGAAACGCAGGCCAAGCGGTCGGGCCTGCTGCACGACGCATTGCGTGCCATGGCGGGCGCGACGAGCGAGCAGGAAGTGCGCGATCTGCGCCGCAAGCTGGGCGTGTATCCGGTCTACAAGCGGATCGACAGCTGCGCCGCCGAATTCGAGGCGATCACGCCCTATATGTATTCGACTTACGAAGCTCCGAGCTTCGGCGAGCCCGAAGACGAGGCCGCTCCGAGCGATCGCAAGAAGATCGTCATCCTCGGCGGCGGCCCGAACCGGATCGGGCAGGGCATCGAGTTCGACTATTGCTGCGTCCACGCCTGTTTCGCACTGGCCGAAGCCGGGTTCGAAACGATAATGGTCAATTGCAACCCGGAAACCGTTTCGACCGACTACGATACCTCCGATCGCCTCTATTTCGAGCCGCTGACGGAGGAAGACGTGCTGGAGATCATGCGTGTCGAAATGTCGAAGGGCGAGGTGGTCGGCACCATCGTCCAGTTCGGCGGGCAGACGCCGCTGAAGCTGGCCGCCGCGCTGGAGCGGGAAGGCATCCCGATCCTCGGCACCAGCCCGGATGCGATCGATCTGGCCGAAGACCGCGAACGCTTTGCTAAACTTGTCAACAAGCTGAAGCTGATGCAGCCGATGAACGGTATCGCCAAGAGCCGTGACGAAGCCGCCGCGGTCGCCGCGCGCATCGGTTATCCGGTGCTGCTGCGCCCCAGTTACGTGTTGGGCGGACGGGCGATGGAAATCGTCGACAGCGAGGCGCAGCTCGACGATTATATCAACACCGCGGTCAACGTGTCGGGCGACAGCCCGGTGCTGGTAGACCAGTATCTGCGCGATGCGATCGAATGCGATGTAGATGTCGTCTCGGACGGGTTCGAGGTGCGCATTGCGGGCGTGATGCAGCATATCGAGGAAGCTGGCGTCCATTCGGGCGATAGCGCCTGCACCCTGCCGCCCTACAGCCTCCCGCCGGAGATCGTCACCGAGATGGAACGTCAGGCCACCGAACTGGCCAAGGCACTGCAGGTGCGCGGACTGATGAACGTGCAGTTCGCGGTGAAGGAAGGCGAGGTCTACCTGATCGAGGTCAACCCGCGCGCGAGCCGCACCGTGCCCTTCGTTGCCAAGGCCATCGGACGCCCGATCGCCAAGGTCGCCGCGCGCGTCATGGCGGGCGAGGGCCTGCACACGTTCGAGCCCTTCGATCTCAATCCGAACCATATGGCGGTGAAGGAGGCGGTATTTCCCTTCGCGCGCTTCCCGGGTGCCGACCCGGTGCTGTCGCCCGAAATGAAATCGACTGGCGAGGTCATGGGGATCGATCGCGGTTTCGCTGCCGCCTTCCTGAAATCGCAGCTGGGCGCAGGGATGAAGCCGCCGCAATCGGGTACGCTGTTCGTTTCGGTAAAGGATACCGACAAGCCGCTGATCCTGCCTGCGGTGCGGACGCTGCTCGAAAAGGGCTTTCGCGTGATCGCTACCGGCGGAACGCAGCGCTACCTTGCAGAACAGGGCCTTGCCGTGGAGCCAGTCAACAAGGTTGCCGAAGGTCGCCCGCATATCGTCGATGCGATTATCGATGGCGATGTGCAGCTGATCTTCAACACCACCGAAGGCTGGCAGTCGCTGCTCGACAGCAAATCCATCCGCGAAGCGGCGCTGGAAAAGAAGCTTCCCTACTACACCACTGCCGCCGCATCGCTGGCCGTTGCACAGGCGATAGCAGAGGTTTCACCGGATCAGCTTGAAGTGCGTTCGTTGCAAGACTATTATAGTTGACGAAGAACACGACGCTGCCCCTCCAGACATTCGAACCGATTGGGCTCCGCAATCCGGCGGACCGGCTTCGAATTGTCCCGCGGGCGAGCTGGAACAGGAAGGACAAGGGGTCCTATGGAAAAAGTGCCGATGCTGGCCGAGGGTTACGAAAAGCTCACGGCAGACCTTAAGGTTTTGCGGGCGGAACGCCCGAAGATCGTCGACGCGATCGAGGAAGCGCGTGCGCATGGCGACCTTTCCGAGAATGCCGAGTATCATGCGGCCAAGGAACGTCAGGGCCAGGTCGAGGCGATGATCGGCGAGCTGGAAGACAAGATCAGCCGCGCGCAGATCATCGATCCGACCACGCTTTCGGGCGACAAGGTGATCTTCGGGGCAACCGTCACCCTTCTCGACGAAAACGACAAGCCGGTGCGCTACCAGATCGTCGGTCAGACCGAAGCGGACGCGTCGAAGGGCCGGATCAGCTATAATTCGCCCATCGGCCGCGCCCTGATCGGCAAGCAAATCGAGGAAGAGGTCGAAGTGACCGTTCCTTCAGGCGACAAGTTCTACCTGATCGACAAGATCGAGTTCATTTAAGCAGCTTTTCCATCGGCCAGTTGTGGATCGGGACGTCCCGGCCTTCATGGGCGATGGTGAACTCCCGTTTTCCGGTTACGATGTAACCCGCTCGCTCGAATACGGGGCGGGCAAGATCGCTCGCTTCGGTGTAGAGCTTCGCTATGCCTCGCTCGCGCGCATGTGATTCCGCGCTGGCCAGCAATTGCGCGGCCAGGCCCCGGCGGGTATGGTCGGGGTGGTTGTAGAGATGGTCGAGGTGGCCGTCGCGCTCGATCAGCGCATAGGCGACCGGTTTGTCGTCGGCATCGGCTGCCACGAAGATGACATCACCCATCGCCACCCGCTCCCGGTATCGCCCGGCACCGGTATGACGCGCGGACCATGCGGCGACCTGTTCGGGCGAATAGGCGTGCGCGCCGATCTCGCTTATGGCCGCCGCGACCATGATCGCCAGGGCCTCGGCATCATTCTCGCGATATGGCCTGATCGCATAGGCCATTGCGGGAATCAGGCGCCGGGATCGAGCAGCTTGTGCAAATGAACGATCACGTACTTCATTTCGGCATCGTCGACCGTGCGCTGCGCATTCGAACGCCAAGCATCGACGGCCGTGTCGTAGCTGCTGAAAACTCCGGCGACGTGGATGCTTTCCGGATCGGCGAAGGTGACGCTGCGCGGATCGATCACGCGGCCACCCATCACCAGATAGAGCGCCTGCTTGCTCTCGGTTTCTTCCATGTGTCTGACTTTCTCGAAGGGGAGGACAATTGGCTGCGCCACATAACGAAAGCGGCGCGACAGGCAACCCCGTCGCGCCGCTATCGCACGTTCCAGCGAGCGCTTACTGTGTGAAGCGGTTACGCAAAGAGCGATAGGCACGGCTGCTCTTTCGACCAGCCTTCCGGCCTGAACTACGCAACGCGTCACCCGCGACATCAAGCTTATAGGCTGCGTCCCGACGCAAGCCGCGTGCAGCCGTCGTCGCGTTGTCGCTGAAGTCCTCTATCCGGTCGCCGGCATAGTGCGCGCCATCGACTACGCCGTCGATCATTCGTGCACCGTAAGCCAGCATCGCGTCCGCCGCGATGCCGGCAAGCACGCCACCGCGGCGACCGATGTTTCGGCCACGGCGGGTCATCGCTCCGATGGCCAGTCCGGCGACAACAACGCCACCGGCTACTGCCAGCGGATGCCGCTTGGTGAACTCAAGTGCGCCGTCAACAACATCCTTAGCTTGGTCGGCAAAGGTACGCTCCGCGTTGCGCTTCTCTCCCGCTTCGATCCGGGCGCGCAGCTGTTCGCGCTTCTGTTCGTCGCTCAGATTACTCTCGGCGCTGATGGGGGTAACATTGCTTTCAACTGCATTGGTCATGGTTTCTCTCCGGAACTTGCGCTTGGTAAAGCAACGATTTCAAGGGTCCCAACGTTCCGAGCCTTCGTCGCGGTCATCATGCTTTTCGTCCGCTTCCTGACCAAAACCGAGCATTTCCAAGATCGGGTTACGCGCGAACCATACAGCGACGGCCGCCAACAGCGCCGCCAGCGCGCCCTTATTGTCTTCGGCGACATCGATAGCTTCTTCGTAGAGGTCGGTCGCGCCTTCACGCACACGGTCGAGTGCGCGCCCCGCAAAACTCCTGTGCGCGAAATCCGACTTGAGGTGCTTTATGTCCGCATCGACCAGGGCTCGGGCGGAATCGCGCAAGTGCTTGTCTTCCAGCATCCGCGCTCGCCGGTAGCTCACTTATCGTCTCCATCGTCGAAGGCATCGCGAATATCGTCCAGCCTCCCCTTCAGCAACAAAAGCAAGATGACCCCCGCGACTACAAGGGCCACCGTAACAATTGCCGTTGCAGCCCATGGACCAACTACAGGCACGAGAGCCAGGACCAAGCCAACGGTCGCCGCAATCAAGGCGAGGTGCAGCACGCCAAATGCAGCAAGTAGGTATGCAACTACGCCTTTGGTCCGGTTTCCGATGAATCCCGCCCGGCTCTTTTGGAAGCGCAACTCGGCTTCGCCATAGGTTTTGAGATCTTCGAGTAAAGCGACGACATCGTCTGTGAGCGAGAAATGCTGGTCGTCCCGCCCGTCCGTATCGGGAGCCCCGTGTTCGTCAGGCAAATCGAGCGGGCCGGTATAATCCTCGGCCCGCTCGTTGTCATCGTCCCGCATTCATACCCCCATGCCGGTTCGGTCAGCGCGAGCTGCGGAATAGACGCGAAAGCATGAAGCCCACAACCGCGGCGATACCAAGCGCCTTGCCCGGGCTCTTGCGAACGAATTCTCGCCCGTCGTCGACCAGATCGTCGACGCTTTTCTCGTCCAACCTGGTGGCATAGCCATCGAGCGACTTCGATGCACTGCGCGCATAATCGCCATACTTCGCGCCGAGCCTCTCGTCGACCTGATAGGCATTGTCATTGACCAACTTGCTCAGCGATCGCAAACCTTCGCCAGCCTTGACCTTGCCTTCGGTAGCCAACTCGCGCCCTTTGACCTTGGCGTCCGTTCCGTATGCCTTGGCCTCGGCGACCCAGTCGTCGCTTTTGTGTTTCGCCTGTTCACGATAGGCGGTGGCGCGATCCTTGCCTTCGGCTTTCAGCGCCGCAGCACCCGCTTTTGCCTCTTCGAGCGCAGCATTGAAGCGCGATTTGGCCTCGGTACGATTGTTTGTCTCTTTGGAAGTGGGAGCTGTGCTGGTCACGGGAACGGTCTCCTTAGCTGTGCTCTTCTTAGCTACGGTCTTGCGCGGCGCTTTGGTGCCTGGCGCCTTCTTGGCTGCGGGTTTCCTGACGGCAGGGGTCTTGCGCTTCTTGGGCGTGCCATCTGCGGTGGTTTCGGGCATGGTAGTCTTCCTTCCCCTCAATTCGTATTCGTCGGGTCAAATTACCTTCGATCAAGCAACGCAACTTGCGCGGCAATGTTCCGGCGAATAGAGCGCTGTCGACTCCCCATCTGGGGGTGTTTTAGTGAATTACAACACCTTTGCCCGGAGCACTAGCAGCCATGACCGCCATTATCGACATCCACGCCCGCGAAATTCTTGATTCGAGGGGTAATCCCACTGTGGAGGTCGATATTCTACTCGACGATGGCAGCTTCGGACGTGCGGCCGTTCCGAGCGGCGCGTCCACCGGTGCGCACGAAGCCGTCGAACTGCGCGACGGGGACAATGACCGGTATCTGGGCAAGGGGGTGATCAACGCCGTCAATGCGGTGAACACCGAGATCCGCGATCTGCTGGTGGGCGCATTCGATGCCGAAGACCAGCGGGACATCGACCTTTCGATGATCGCGCTGGACGGCACCCCCAATAAGGGCCGTATAGGCGCGAACGCAATCCTCGGCACGAGCATGGCCGTGGCCAAGGCAGCCGCAAATGCTCGCGGCCTGCCACTCTACAGTTATATCGGGGGCGTATCGGCGCATGTCCTGCCGGTCCCTATGATGAACATCATCAACGGCGGCGAACATGCCGACAACCCGATCAACATCCAGGAGTTCATGGTGATGCCGGTCGGGGCGGACAGCCTTGCCGAAGCTGTGCGCTGGGGTGCGGAAGTGTTCCACACGCTGAAGAAAAAGCTGCACGAAAAAGGCTTGGCCACTGCCGTAGGAGACGAGGGTGGCTTCGCACCCGATCTTGCCAGCACGCGCGATGCACTCGATTTCATCATGGCGTCGATCGAGCAGGCCGGTTTCAAGCCAGGCGAGGACATCGCCCTCGCACTCGATTGTGCGTCGACCGAGTTCTTCAAGGATGGCAAGTACGAAATCTCGGGCGAAAACCTGTCGCTGACGGGCGCCGAAATGGCCGAGTATCTCGACAAACTGTGCCGCGATTATCCGATCCGCTCGATCGAGGACGGCATGGCCGAAGACGATTTCGAAGGCTGGAAGGCGCTGACCGATCGTATCGGCAATAGCGTACAGCTGGTCGGCGACGATCTGTTCGTAACCAATCCCCAGCGCCTTCGCGAAGGGATCGACCAGGGGCTGGCCAATTCGCTGCTGGTGAAAGTCAACCAGATCGGCACGCTGTCCGAAACGCTGGATGCGGTCAGCATCGCCAATCGCGCAGGCTATACCGCGGTGATGTCGCATCGTTCGGGCGAGACCGAGGATGCGACGATTGCAGACCTCGCGGTCGCGACCAATTGCGGCCAGATCAAGACCGGTTCACTGGCCCGTTCCGATCGTCTTGCAAAATACAACCAGCTCATCCGGATCGAGGAAGAGCTGGGCGATAGCGCGCACTATGCCGGGCGCGCCTGCTTCGGACGCATCGGGGCTTAAGGACCGCTTTCCGCCCGGGGTTCTTCGGGTGGAACCAGTATTGCCATACACCCCAGGCATTGATGAGCAGCAGAACGCCGTTCATTGCGGCGAGCGGCATCGCGTTCTGGGTCAGCCCGATATAGATCCACAAGGCGGAAACGCCACAGAACAGAACAAAGCCCCAGGCGGTTGCGCGGCGTCCCATGTCGAGGGCGATCATCGAGGCTGCAAGGACGGTCCCGATGGAGGCGATCCATTCCTGTGGTCCGTTCATGTCGGGTCGACCTCCATGATTGTCACGACGCTCGGTGCCCGCTAGCGTTCCGCCACTGCTTTTGCTGGGAGAGGGGCTTGGCACGATTTCCGGCGCATCCGGATGAAGTGACGACCGCGTGGCTCGGCGATGTGCTGGGCGCGAAAGTGTCCGGCATTCGATGGGAGCCAGTCGGTACGGGCCAAGTGGGCGATAGCGTCCGTTTCCACATATCAGGCGAAGGCTGCCCGAGGACCTTAGCGGGCAAGTTTCCTGCCGCCGATGCCACAAGTCGTGGCACGGCAGCCATGTTCGGCCTCTATCGCAAGGAGGTCGAGTTCTACCGGCATGTGGCGTCGCAACTGGCCGTGCGAGTGCCGGCGGTGTATTTCGCCGAGGTCGACGAGACCGGGGGCGAATTCATCCTGCTGTTCGAAGACATAGGGCCCGCGCGACAGGGCGACCAGATTTCCAGTTGCGGGATCGAGGATGCACGCGCCGCTATCCGGCAAGCGGCGGCGATCCATGCCCCAAGCTGGGGATGCACGGAGATCCTCGAAGCGGACTGGCTCAAACCACCAGCAGACCTGCGTGGACGGCTCGCCGACATGTATCCACAGGCTCAGGCGATTTTTGCCGAGCGCTATGCCGATACGCTCGAGCCCGAATACATGGCGATATGCGAACAACTGGCCGAAGCGAGTGCGAGATTGTTCGGACGCGAAGAGCCGCCGCAATGCCTCGTCCATGGCGATTTCCGGCTCGACAACATGCTGTTCGACATCAAGGGCGGCGTCGAGCCGATCGCGGTGCTCGACTGGCAGACCGTGGCAGTGGGCAAACCGATGGCCGATGTCGGCTATTTCATCGGCTGCGGCGTGGGTGAAGCGCTGTGGCGCGAGCACGAAGAGGAACTGCTTGCCCTGTGGCTGAGCGAAATGAACCGGCGCGGCATCGCGCTGACTCGCGAAGAGATCGACCACGACTACCGTGTCGGCATCCTCCACGGAGTCGCTACCGCCGTGTTCAGCGCAGCCTTCGTCGAGCGAACCGAGCGCGGGGACGCGAATTTTCTGTCCATGGCACGCGGCTCTTGTTCGCTGGCGCTCGCACGCGATAGTATGACTGCGTTAAAGGAGGTTCTGTGATGGCATTGAGCCGCGGCGACGACTACCCCATCCACCAGACACCCGAACCGGTGGCCTATGCCGGGACCGACCGGAATTTCTACGATCGCTATTTTTTCAACGGCTATGCACCCGATGGCACCGGGTTCTTCGCCGTTGCGCTCGGCATCTATCCGCATCTCGATGTGATCGACGCGCATTTCAACGTCGTCCGCGAAGGTGTGCAATACTGCATCCATGCAAGTGCGGAACTCGGCATGGAGCGCATGGCCATGTCGGCCGGGCCGATCTCGGTCGAGATCATCGAAGCGCTCAATGTGCTGCGCATCCGGCTCGAACCGTTCGAGGGGCTCGCGGCCGACATCACTTTCACGGGCCGCGCCTTTCCGATCGAAGAACCGCGCTTCACCCACCGGATCGGCCCTCGTGCGTTCATGGACTACACACGCATGACGCAGAATGGCCGCTACCAGGGCTGGATCGAAATCGACGGCGAGAAACAAGATCTCGCCGAGGGGACGATGGGGACGCGCGATCGCAGCTGGGGCGTGAGGCCTGTGGGCGCACGCGACATGCAGCCGATGCCGGGCGCACCCATGCCAGGCTTTTTCTGGCAATGGACCCCGGTCAACTTCGCAAGCGGTAGCCTGTTCTTCCACGTCAACAACGACAAGCTCGGCAATGCGTGGAACACGCGTGCCGCATGGGCGGCGGAAGGCGCATCCGCGACCGAGTTGGTCGAAGGTCACGGCAGCATGCGCACCCGTCTCGAAGCGGGAACGCGCTGGCCTTCGGGCGGGACGTTATCGCTCGCGCTGCGCGGTGCGCCCGAACAGGTAATGTTTGAACCGCTCGGGAGGTTTCAGATGCGGGGCCTCGGCTACACCCATCCCGAATGGGGCCATGGCATGTATCACGGGTCCCTGAAGGTCGAGCGCGAGGATATCGAACTCTCGGAGCTCGATCCGCTTGCGCCGGAAAACCTGCATGTCCAGATTCCGGTGCGCGTAGCGGCCGGCGACGGTTCCGATGGAATCGGGGTATTCGAGCAACTGATCATCGGCCCCTTCGCACCCCTCGGGCTGAAAGATTTCCTCGACGGAGCGGCCTAGCGAGCCAGCAAGAGTGTTACGACGCCTGCGAAGATCAGCGCCCCCCCCCGGCGATCTTGAGACGGCCTGCCTTTTCGCCGAGGAACAGGATCGCAATCAGCAGGGCGAAAAGGATCGAACTTTCCCGCAAGGGGGCAAGGCGCGGCAGGTCGCCCAGCGAAAAGGCCAGCATGGCCAGCCCGTAGCTCACGACACCCATGCCGCCGGCCAGCACACAACTGCGCCAGTTGCCTCGCGCATATGCGATGAAGGCGCGTCCGCGCCATGCACCGAACGCCCCTCCAATGACCGCTCCGAACACAAAGAATGCCCAGGCGATGTAGGACATCGGGGTCGGCGCGGCGCGGACGCCGCCCGCATCGAGGACTGTGTAACAGGCAACGGCGAGGCCGGTGAGGACCGAGTACCCGAACGCCGCGTGCGTCAGATTTCGTCCAATGGCGCTCAGCAAAATGCCGGTGGTCACCAGTCCCAGACCGACGGCGACGGGCAGGGTCATCGCATCGCCAAGGATCACAACCCCGCCAAGCGCTGCGAAGACCGGGGCGGTGCCGCGCATGACCGGATAGGCCGCACTCATATCGGCCACCTCGAACGCGCGGACCAATGCGAGGAAATAAATGGCGTGAACTATCAGGGAACCCGCCAGCCAGCCCCATGCGCCTTGCGGAGCCGGGAAGAAGAAGATGGCGGGCAGGACGAGTATCCCGCCGCTGAGATCGATCAGCGCACGGCTTGCGAGCTTGTCGCTGCCCGATTTGAGCACGGCATTCACCACCGCGTGGATCGCACCCGAGGCGATCATCATCAGCGCGGCGATTTCGATCATGGGATCAGGCGGTGAAGCGCTGCTGCAATTCGAGCAGGGCGATGGCTGCCTTGGCTGCCTCGCCGCCCTTGTCCTTCTGTTTCGGATCGGCGCGCACGATGGCCTGCTCTTCGTTCTCGACGGTGAGAATACCGTTGCCGATGGCCATGCCGTCCATCGTCAGCGCCATGATGCCGCGCGCACTTTCCCCGGCGACGATTTCGAAATGGTAGGTCTCGCCCCGGATCACCACGCCAATGCCGACATAGCCGTCATAGCGGTTGCTCTCGCTGGCAAGTGCGATGGCGCCTGGAATTTCCAGAGCGCCGGGTACGGTCAGCACGTCTGCCTCGTGCCCCTCGGCTTCGAGAGCGGAGCGCGCGCCGGCAATCAGCATGTCGTTGAGGTGGTCGTAGAAACGGGCTTCGACGATCAGGAAACGGGCCATGCAATCACTCCGGTATGGGCATATGGTCGACGATATTGAGGCCATAGCCTTCGATCGCCACGACATTTGGTTGCGAATTGCTGAGCAGGATCATGTCCTCAATGCCGAGATCGGCGAGGATCTGCGAGCCGATGCCTACGTTTCGCTGAGCGTCATTGTCGCTGTAGCCGCGGTTCGAGGCAGGGCGGCCGGTGATGAGCACGATGACGCCCGAACCATGCTCGCCCACCGCATGCATGGCGCGCTGAAGGGTGCGTTTGCGCGGGCCGGGCTTGCCGAGGAGATCGTCGAAGATCGAGATCGGGTGAACGCGGGCCAGTGTGGGCTGGCCTTCGACGACATGGCCTTTCTGGAGCACATAGCTTTCACTGCCGTCGACCGTATTGCGATAGGTCAGCAACCGCCAGTCGCCGCCATAATCGGAGTCGAAACTGTCTTCGCCCATCCGTTCCACAAGGTGGTCGTGACGCATGCGGTATTCGATGAGGTCGCGGATCGTGCCGATCTTCATATCGTGCTTGCGCGCGAAACCGATCAGATCGTCGAGGCGGGCCATGGTGCCATCTTCGTTCATGATCTCGCAGATCACGCCGGACGGATTGAGGCCCGCCAGGCGCGAGATGTCGACGGCCGCCTCGGTGTGCCCGGCACGGACCAGGACGCCGCCATCGCGTGCAGCAAGGGGGAATACGTGACCGGGCGTGACGATGTCGTCCGGTCCCTTTGTCGAATCGATAGCGACAGTGACCGTCCTTGCCCGGTCTGCGGCGCTTATTCCGGTCGTCACCCCTTCTTTCGCTTCGATCGAAGTGGTGAAGGCGGTTTGCATGCTTTCGCGATTGTCGCGGCTCATCGGTTCGAGGCCGAGCGCCTCGACGCGCTTGCGATCGAGCGACAGGCAGATCAGGCCGCGTCCGTGAGTCGCCATGAAATTGATCGCGCTCGGCGTGGCCATCTGCGCCGGGATGATGAGATCGCCTTCATTCTCGCGATCCTCGTCGTCCACCAGGATATACATGCGGCCGTTGCGCGCCTCGTCGATGATCTCCTCGGCGCCTACGATCACGGGTGTCTCGTCGTTGGCCTCAAGGAAGGCTTCGAGCTTGGCGAGGGTGTCCGTCGTCGGGTTCCAGTTATCCTCGCCGCAATCACGCAGCGTGTTGGCGTGGAGACCTGCCGCGCGAGCCAGCCCGGCACGGGTCATAAGACCCTGCGAAACCAATGTGCGAACTTTATCCATGGTGTTCATGACAGCCCGGATATCACATCAAAATGTGTTTACCAATACTTCATCACATCGCATGTGATGAACAGGCACATCGGCCTTCGAGCGTTCGAAACTTGCGACTGTCTGGAATGAATGGTGGACGCACTAGGGCTCGAACCTAGGACCCGCTGATTAAGAGTCAGCTGCTCTACCAACTGAGCTATGCGTCCACTCTGCGGCTTGCCGCTGCCTCGTGGAAAGAGGCGTTCCCGACTCGGGAGGCGCCCATATAGCGGGCTTTCCTTCGATGAAAAGCCCTTAATGCCAGATATGAAGGGGGATGGACGGTTTTCCCGGTTGCGAGCAGCATTTCACTGCGGCTGCGTCCCCGCCAGCCTAACGTATGAGGCCTGCGCGGGGGGCCTTGCGGTTCCAGCGATGGACCATCATCAGCGACCCGATGCAGATCATGTTGGTCAGCATCGAACTGCCGCCATGGCTCATGAAGGGCAACGGGATACCGACCACTGGCGCAAGGCCCATCACCATCATCAGGTTGATCGCGACGTAGAAGAACACCGTCGCGGTCATTCCCAGAGCGATCAGTTTGCCGAACCGGTCGGCACTCCCGCGGGCGACCGAAAGGCCCCAAGCGAAAATGATCGCGAACGCACCAATTACCACAAGTCCGCCGACGAAACCCCATTCTTCGGCCATTGTGGCAAAGATGAAATCGGTATGGGGTTCGGGCAGGTAATGGAGATGGCTCTGCGAACCTTCGTTAAAGCCTTTGCCGGAGAACCCGCCCGATCCAATGGCAATCTTGGATTGGGTGATGTGATAGCCATCGCCAAGCGGGTCGCTTTCCGGATCCAGAAAGGTGAAGACGCGCTTCTGCTGATAGGGTTGCAGGCCGAAGAAGAATGCGACTGGCGCAAGCACAGCTCCAGTCAGCGCAGCACCCAGAAACCAACGCATGGGCAGTCCCGCAGCAAACATGACGACCGCGCCGCCGAACAGGATCGCCAGCGAGGTGCCCAGGTCAGGCTGGAGAAGAACGAGTGCGACTGGCGTCAATATCAGACCTGCGGCGGGGACAAGCGCCCGCCAGGTCGGGATCATCCCGATCGGCAGAGTGGAATAGAACCGTGCCAGAACCAGCACGATCGCCGGCTTCATCAGTTCGGACGGCTGCAACTGCATGAAGCCCAGATCGAGCCAGCGTTGGCTTCCGCCGCCAACGAACCCGATCGCCTCGACGGCAACCAGCATGACCAGTACGATCGCATATATCGGGAAAGCCAGAAACATAGCCAGTTCGCGCGTGAACCGGGCCAGCACGAACGCCATCACGAGGAACACTGCAAAGCGAACGATGTGCGACGACGCATAGGGTGTCCAGCTCCCCGCAGCAGCCGAAAACAGGACCAGCGCACCAAACCCGATCAACACGATCAGCGGGAACAGCATTTGCCAGGGTTGCCGCGCTATCGGCGCGGGGACGATCCCGCTCATTCCGTGTTTCCGTCGGCGCCCGCGCGTGCGACGGTCGCTGCGGAAGAGCGCGAAATCTCCTCGGGCGTGCGATCATCCACGCGCGACGGTGTCGATTGTTCGGCGATCTTTTCCGGCTGGCGGGCAGCCAAGCGCGCTTCAGCCTCTACCTGGTCGAAGATGTCTTCGTCGCGCGTGGGGGCGGGAGGGACAGTTTCGCCCTGGGCGGCGGCGTATGCGCGGTACTTGCTGGAAAGTCGCTGCTGTGCCGTGCCGCCCCATTGTTCCTCCAGCGGACGAAGCGCTTCCATACCTTTCACGGGGTCAAACGCAAAGGTCATGACATCCCGAGCGATCGGGTATGCCGCGCCCGATCCCCCGCCATGCTCGATGACGACCGCACCGGCATATTTCGGTTTGTCGAACGGTGCGAAGAATACGAACAATCCATGGTCCCGGTATTTCCACGGGCCGGTCTTGCCGTTGGATACGCTGAGCGAAACCACTTGCGCGGTACCGGTCTTGCCGGCCATCTTTATGTCGTCGAATGGCAGGCGCGCCCGTCCTGCCGTACCCGGACCATTCACTACGTCGCTCATCGCCTGCCGAACGTAGCCGATTTCTTCCGGGCTGAAGTCGAAATGCTCGAAACGCGGTTTCTCGCCCGTTAGATGAAGGCGCGGCATGACCTTGTAGCCGGTTGCCATCCGTGCGCTCATGACGGCCAGTTGCAGAGGGCTGGTAAGATAATAGCCCTGGCCGATCGACGAGTTCACCGTGTCGTAGGGCTGCCATTCGCTTTCATGGCGCCGTTGCTTCCATTCGGGAGATGGCACGGTCCCGAAGAACTGGCTTACTACCGGTAGGGGAAATTCCTCGCCAAGGCCCATCTTGTGCGCCCACTCGGCGACTTTGGCGAAGCCGATCTGCTGGGCAAAATGATAAAAGTAGCTGTCGCAGCTCTGGTAAATCGCCTTGGCCATGTCGACCCGGCCATGGTTGCTCCAGCAATTGAAGAACCGGTTGCCTATGCGTCGCCCCCCGCCGCACATGATCGCTTCGTCGGGTTTGATGCCCGCATCCAGGAATGCCATGCAATGCATCGGTTTGACGGTCGATCCGGGGGGGTAGAGACCCTTGAGCACCTTGTTGCGCAAGGGCACCCGTTCGTCGTCGCGCAGCATTGCATACTCGACCCGGCCGATACCTTGCGAAAAACTGTTGGGATCGAAACTGGGCATCGATGCCATGCACAACAGATCGCCGGTGTCACAATCCATCACGACAACCGATCCGCTTTCCAGACCGATCCGCCGCGCCGCATAATCCTGCAGCGGTCCATCGATCGTCAGGCGCACAGGATCGCCCTGGACGTCCTCCCGAGTTTCAAGGTCGCGCACAATGCGGCCCGCAGCGGTCACTTCGACGCGGCGTGCTCCCGGGACGCCGCGCAGTTCCTGCTCGAACTGCATTTCCAGCGCATCCTTGCCGATCTTGTAGCCGGGAGTGACGAGCAATGGATTGCGGTCCTGTTCTGCATATTCCTCTGCATTGGCCGTTCCAACGTAGCCGATCAGGTGGCCGACGCTCGGACCCGTGGGATAAAAACGCGAAAATCCACGTTGCGGAACAACGCCGGGCAGGTCCGGCAGCCGCACACTGACCGCGGCGAATTCGTCGTAAGTGATTCCCGACGCTATCTCGACCGGCTGGTAGCCGGGACCGTCGTCTATGTGTTTGCGGATATCCGCCGCATGGTTTTCGTCAAGGCTGAGGATTTTTGTGAGCGCGGCGATCGTCGCCTCGGTGTCGGGTGTTCGATCGGGTATTATGTCGACGCGAAAATCGGCCCGGTTCGAGGCAAGCGGCGCGCCGTTGCGGTCGAGGATCCAGCCCCGGCGCGGTGGGATCAGCGAAAGGTTGACGCGATTGCTTTCCGACTCCAGTTCGTATTTCTCGTTCTCCGCGATGGCGATGTAACCCATGCGCGCGGCGAGCAATACGCCGAGACCGCCCATGGCGGTGCCGATCACGAATGTCCTCCGGTCGAAGGCGTTGTCGAGTGTCGACTGCGTCACGACCTCGCGCGGTTTCGCGCGTTTGCTCAGCCGCATCACAGCGCCTTCCACCGCGTAAGGCGAAACCGGTCGAGCATGGCTACCAGTCTGGCGAAGATGGGAAAGATGAGCACGGTCAGCACGAGTTGAGGGATCAGGGCGATGAGCGAATGAATTGTCGGTTGAGCACCCGACAGCAGCCAGCCTGCGAACAGGTACCCGAAGATCAATATACAGGCGGTGAACCAGTCTTGCCAGAAGGTACGCCAGGGAAGACGGGTTTCGATCAGCTCGACGGCGATCATGACCAGCGACCAGGTGACGATGGCGAAGCCGAAGGGCTGACCATTGAACAGGTCGTCGACCAGACCGAGCGGCATTCCTGCCCACACCGGCATCAGGCCGGGGCGAACAAGTCGCCAGGCGAGGAGCATAAGCAATCCCAGGGGTGGAACGATCGGCAATGCGGAAGCGATCGGAAAGATCGGCAGGATCGAGCCGACAACGATGCTCGCCCATGGCACGACGTTCGCCAGCGACACGGAATGCGAACGGTTGATCCGGCTGCCATAGGCATCGCTGCGCGAACGTGGATCGTTACGTTCCATCAGTCGGTCAGTTCACGCTCGATCGGCGTTTCCGCGCCGAGCACCGCTTCCGGCTCGTAGATCGGCTCGACGCTGACATAACCGGTTGCTGCGGGATCGCTGATGATACGGGCCACACCGCCGTCATCCGTCGTCTCGGTCAGGATCGCCACGGCAATGCCGGGCGGATAATATCCGCCGGCACCGCTGGTCACGAAGACGTCGCCCGGCTTCAAGGGATTGATGCCTAGATTGATAAGCCTGATCCGTATCAGGCCGTCACCGCGACCTTCGGCAAAGGCGACGACCTCGTCTTTCGACCGGCGCACCGGCAGGATACTTTCGGTATCGGTCAGCAGGAGGACGCGCGAGCTGCCGCTGCTGACTTCCAGTATGCGCCCGATCACCCCCCGGGGCGAGCGCACGGGCATGCCGATTTCGACGCCATCGTTGGACCCCGCGCCCAGATAGGCGAAGCGCCGGGTACTCGATGCGGAGGAGCCAACCAGCCGCGCTACGGCCACAGGCTCCGTCTCGGCGTCTTTAAGATTGAGCAAACCCTTGAGCTGGACGTTTTCCTGCTTCACTGCATCGGCTTCGGCAAGGCGAATACGGGCGATTTCCATTTCACGCTTGAGCGCGGCATTCTTGGAGCCGGCGCGATAGTATCCGCTGATCGTGTCCCAGAAGCCCTTGCTGCCAGTGCGGACGGTGGAGGCGGTCTGCGTTGCCGGAGAAATGCCGTCCTGCGCCGCGCCGCGAAGTCCGCCGAACAATTGTGGCTGGAAGAACGACAGGGCGAGCAGGATTGCGCCGATCAGCGCGCCGACGCCCGCGATCACGTAACCGGTAAAGAGATTGTACTGCGCCCTGCGAGAATACCCCGAGCGCCGTGAACTTGTCGGCGCCATCCCCTTTGCCTTCCTAAGCCGTCATCAGGACACCGCGATAAATCGGGTCCTCCATCGCGCGGCCCGTGCCCACCGCCACACACGATAGCGGATCTTCCGCAATGGTGACCGGCAGCCCGGTTTCCTCGCGCAGGTAATCGTCGAGCCCACCGATCAGCGCGCCGCCGCCGGTCAGAACGATGCCCTGGTCGACAATGTCGGCAGCCAGCTCGGGCGCAGTATTCTCCAAAGCGATACGCACACCTTCGACGATGGCCCCGATCGGTTCGTTGAGCGCCTCCGCCAAGTGGCCCTGGTTGATCGTGATTTCCTTGGGCACGCCGTTCACAAGGTCGCGGCCCTTGATCGTAATGCTTTCACCAACACCGTCTTCCGGTGGGCGCGCTACCGCATAGTCTTTCTTGATCCGTTCCGCAGTCGCATCGCCGATCAACAGGTTGTGGTGCCTGCGAACATAAGAGACGATAGCTTCATCCATCTTGTCGCCGCCGGTACGGACCGATGTCGTGTAAGCAAGACCGCGGAGGGAGAGTACGGCGACTTCAGTTGTGCCACCGCCGATATCGACGACCATGCTGCCGACCGGTTCGGTAACCGGCATGTCGGCGCCGATCGCCGCAGCCATCGGTTCGAGAATCAGATAGACCTGCGAAGCACCCGCATTCGATGCGGCATCGCGAATGGCGCGGCGCTCGACAGAGGTCGAGCCCGATGGAACGCAGATGGTGATTTCCGGATAGCGCATCAGGCTCTTGCGGCCGTTCACCTTGCGGATGAAGTGTTTGATCATCTCTTCGGCCACATCGAGATCCGCGATGACACCGTCGCGCAGCGGGCGGATCGCTTCGATGCTGTCGGGCGTCTTGCCCATCATCATCTTTGCATCGTCACCCACGGCCTTGACGCGCTTCATGCCGTTGATCGTTTCGAGCGCTACCACGCTCGGCTCATTCAGGACGATGCCCTGATCTTGAACATAGACGAGCGTGTTGGCGGTCCCCAGGTCGATCGCCATGTTCTGCACGCCGAATTTGAAGATGTTGTTCCAGAAGCCCATTTTAACTCGATTTTCCGTGTTGTCGCGTAATCCGGCGAGTGGATGCGGCCCGCTCGCACCTCTCCAGGGGGAAATGGTGGCGGTGCCTTAGCGATATTAAGGCAGGAATGCCAAAATTTTCCTGCTATCTTACGGGGGATAGCGAAACGCACCGTCTCGGATTCACGGCGCTTCGCCGTTAGAAAAGTTCGTCAATGCCACAAATCCGCCGCCTACCTGAGAATTTGGTCAACCGCATCGCCGCCGGCGAGGTGGTCGAACGTCCATCTTCGGCGCTCAAAGAACTGGTGGAAAATGCCATCGACGCCGGTTCTACACGGATTGCCGTGAAGCTGGTCGATGGCGGGTTGACCAGCCTCGAAGTGACCGATGACGGATGCGGAATGACGCCGGATGAGATGGCGCTCGCGCTGGAACGGCATGCGACTTCCAAGCTGCCCGGCGAAGCGATCGAGCTGGTTGCGACGCTGGGGTTTCGCGGCGAAGCATTGCCGAGCATTGCCAGCGTCGCGAGGTTTACGCTTGAGAGCCGTCCGCATGATGCCGAACAGGGCTGGAAGCGCATGATCGATCACGGGGAAATGCTCGTTGACGGTCCTGCCGCTCTGCCGCCTGGAACCCGTGTGCGCGTGGAGAACCTGTTCGGAAAGATCCCCGCGCGCCGCAAATTCCTGCGGACGTCGCGCAGCGAATATGCCGCGTGCAAGGACGTCGTTCAGCGGCTTGCGATGGCCCGACCCGACGTGGCCATCACGCTCGACCACGGGGATCGGCGCATATTCGGGCTCCAGGGCGGCGAGGGTCTGGCCAACCGTGTAGCGCAACTGGTCGCGCGCGAGCTGAAGGACAACGGCGTCGCCATCGATCTGGAACGGGGCGCAATGAAGTTGACGGGTATTGCCGGCCTGCCGACCTACAATCGCGGCATTGCCGATCACCAGTATCTTTTCGTCAATGGGCGTCCGGTCAAGGATCGTCTGCTAACCGGCGCAGTGCGGGGTGCCTACGCCGACATGCTCGCTCGCGACCGGCACGCAGTGCTCGCCTTGTTTCTTGAACTTCCCTGCGAAGATGTCGACGTGAACGTTCACCCAGCAAAATCGGAGGTTCGCTTTCGGGATGCGCAGGGCGTGCGCGGCTTTATCGTTTCCGGTTTGCGGCAGGCGCTGGCGACCGGCGATAAGCGAAGCGCGCAGACGCCGGATGCGGGGGCTATGGGACGTTGGCAGCGGGAGCCGGTGGGCGAAGAGCCATCGCCCGTACTCCGTTCGATTTTCAACGGACGCGACTGGTCCGCACCGCAACAGCGTGTGGCCGAGGCCAATGCCGCGTGGCGCGGGGTCGAAGCCGATGTGATGGCCCAGCCGCGGGGTCGGGCGGAGGAAGCCGCACCAATCGCGGAAGACGCCGAGAACTTTCCGCTGGGCATTGCCCGTGGCCAGGTCGCCAATACCTATATCGTAGCGGAGGCGAAAGACGGGCTGGTTCTCGTCGACCAGCATGCGGCGCACGAGAGATTGGTGCTGGAACGGCTTCGTGCAGTCGGGGCAGAGGAAGCTGCGGCGCGTAGCCAGGCACTGCTGATTCCGGAAGTTGTCGAACTCGACGAAACGAGTTGCGACCGGCTTGAGGAAGCGGCATCGAAACTGGCCGAACACGGCCTTGCGATAGAGCGGTTCGGCCCTTCCGCGATGCTTGTCCGGAGCATGCCGCATGCCATTGCAAGGACCGATCCGGAGAAACTGCTGCGCGACATCGACGACGATCTCGCGCTGAATGGCGAGGCGCTGCTGCTCGGGGAGAAACTCGATCTCGTGCTCGCCACCATGGCGTGCCACGGTTCGGTTCGGGCAGGGCGCGTATTGCGTGTCGACGAAATGAATTCGCTGCTGCGCGAAATGGAGCGTACACCGCGGTCCGGGCAATGCAATCACGGCCGCCCGACATGGGTCAAGCTATCGATGGAAGACGTCGAGAAACTTTTCGGGAGGCATTGATGCGCGCGATTATCCTGCTGCTCGCCATGGTGCTCGCCGCCTGCTCGAGCGAACCGACGGAAGAGGAACGCGCCGCTGCGGTCGCCGAAGTCGAGGCGAACCAGGCCCCGCCGCCCGAGCAACTCGAACTGGCCGCCATCCGTTATCTGGAGATCGAGAAATACGAGCTTTACGGCGCCGGGTGCAGTTTTGCGCCTGACGGGGGCGGACTATCTGCGGTTGCGCTGGCCATGGCCGACAAGGGATACTTCCTGCGTGGCGACGATATGATCACTCTTGCAGCGGATATGGGCAGTGCGGAGCTGCCCTATCTCGCGCGCCGCAAATATGATGGCAAAGCCTATTCGATGACGCTCGATATCGAAGAAGGCGCGGGCGAACGGGTGGGCGACGAAGTCAGCGATTATCCCGCTACATTGACCATCCACGATGACAACGACCAGATCGTCTATCGCAAGTCCGGCATTGCGCAGTGTGGAGCGTAATCTACTCCGAAATTTCCGGATTGCGCGTGCGGATCAGGCCGTTCGAAACCATTTCCATGACCGGTTCATCATGCTGGTTGAATACCGTGAGACGACTTTTGAAGATTCCCATCTCCGGTCGCGATGCACTTCTTCGTTTTTCGATGATCTCACTCTCGCAGCGTAAGGTATCGCCCGGGTAGACAGGCTTCTGCCAACGCAGCTGATCTACGCCTGGCGAACCGAGGCCGGCCTGGCGATTGGCTGTCAGGTTTTCGACCAGCATCGACATCGTCATGGCGCAGGTATGCCAACCGCTTGCGGAAATCCGCCCGAAATGGGTCTGCGCCGCCGCCTCGTCGTCCAGATGGAACGGTTGCGGATCGTATTTCGAGGCGAATGCGATCACCTCTTCCCGCGTGACATCGTAATGCCCGAAGGCCTGCTTGTGACCGACCTCTATGTCTTCGTAAAACTGCATTGCAAATTGCAATGGATTATAAAGTCGGACGAAGCAACATCCAAATCGCCATGCCGATCATCGCGAGATTTTCACTCAGGGAAACGAAGCCCAGCGGCACGTTCGCACTGCCGCCGACACAGGCACACTTGATGCTGCGCTTCTGAATGTACACCACGTAGAATACACTTGCCGCGCCGATAGACCCAATGACGAAGGCGATCGGGATGGACAGCCAAGGCAGCAGTCGTCCCGCCATCAATATTGCGGCGGTCGCCTCTAGAAATGGATAGGCATAAGCATAGGGCACCCATCGCTGACCAAGCAGATCATAACCGACAAACATGGTCGAGAATTGCTCGACATCTTGCAGTTTGAGCATCGCCAGCATCGCCATGGAAAAAGCCACGAACCATTCCGCGGTGCGAATGGTGAAGGGGGCATCGAATACGAACTGGCTCAGCGCCACCGCCAGCGCAGCGCCCACCGCGAAAACCGCTATGACCGGTCGATAGCTGGGTTCGCTTTCGCTGTTCTTGTCATATCCGAAACGCTTCCGCAGATCTGTGTAGCCACCGATCCGTTCGTTCTCGATGAAAGTCTGCGGCGTGGTCGCCACCCCGTGCTCTGCCTTGAAGGCATCGGTTTCTTTCCGTGTCGTGAGATGATTGTCTTCGACCGCATAGCCCTCTCGCTCGAGCAACCATTTCGATTTGACGCCGTAGGGACAGACATGCTTGTCCATCACCATGCGATAGAGTTTTGCCGTCTTCGCCACGGCTCTCAGATATACCCCCTTGGGTATATTTCAAGTTACGCGCGAAACTTCGGTGCCCGCCCTTCGATGCCCATATCCGGGATGATGCGGTAGCGCGCCAACACGACGCTGAACAAGCCGAAGGCAAGTATGCCGACTGCCACAAGCGTAAAAACGATGCCCTGACCAGCCAGCGCCGCCACAGCGTCGCCCAGTGTCTTGATCTGTTCGGCTCCGCCGGACATGAAGCCCGCTTTGAACAGCGACCACCCAATTACCAGAAAAACGACCGCGCGTGCGACGTAACCGATACTTCCGACAAGCCGGGTCTGCGCGGGCGCAGCATGACTGATGCGGTTCATGAAACTTCCGGTCAGGCCCTTCTTGGCCTGGAATGCGGCAGTCACGAAAAACGCAATGCCGAGAATGCCAAGGGCTGCACCTCCGAAATCCATCGAAAGAATACCCGAGGCCGCCTCCCTGGCACCGTCTCCACTATCACCACCAGCGGTCGCGAACTTATAGGCCGAATAGGCCAGGGCAAGGTGGCCGACAGCGCTGCCTCCATGTCCGATGCGATGAGCCCAACCGGTGCCGTCGCTGCCCTGGTTCTCGATATCGAAGAATGTGGAAGCGAAGCGGAAAAATGCATAGGCGAGCAATCCGACGACCATCAGCCACAAAATGGCCGTACCGAGAGGAAATTCTTCGATCGCATCGAAGATTCCGTTGGTGCCCTGGCTGATCTGCGCGGCGCTGGTCAGAGCGATAAGGCCGAGCACGGAGTATAAAATAGCCCGGCTAAAGTAGCCGACGCGTACCAGCGTGCTGAACTTGTTCGACTTGTCGACCACCATCGGCTCCCGGTTGTTCTTTGGATGGCAACGGGAAGGGCGCTGGCTCGTTCCGGCAAACTCCTAGTCTTCCCCAACAAGCGCTTGGGAAACATCCGCCAATTTGCCGTCTGCACGCGACACCTGTGGCAGCCCTACAAGATGGCGCAGAAGGGGGGCAATGGTCGTGTTCTGGAAGCTTTCCAGCGTAACTCCATCGCGGAATGCCGGGCCGTTGGCAATGAACAACGACGCCATTTCCGGGGCAAAGGGGTCGTAGCCGTGATTGCCCCCGCTCCAGGCTGCATCCGGAGCGGTGGCCGATATCGTCCAGCCGGTGTCCGGAAGGCAGAAATAGGGCGGAATGCGCCGGTGCGTGCCATATTGATAGCGCGCGGGAATCTCGTCCTTCCGCCAACATTCCATATGCGCGTGATCGCGCAGCAGATCTTTCTCGAGTGCCTCGGTGTTGCCGTCTGTCGGCTCGAACGTGGCATAGGCTCCGCCTTCGACGAGGCGGTACAGCGACGGATCTACAATATCGGCTAGGACGACCATTTTGTCCGATCCTGTCGCAGCCATGCCGTGATCGGAAACGATCACGAGATTGGCAGGCTGTCCCAGCTTTGCGAGCCCTGCAACGAGATCGGCGATGTGCGTGTCGATATCGCGCAGTGCCTGGTCGACTTCCGCGCTCTCAGGCCCGCCATCGTGGCCGGCACTGTCGACCGTGTCGAAATAGAGCGTCACGAAAGCTGGGCGGATGTCGGCGGGACGGCGCAGCCAGTCCAGCACGGAATTCACGCGCTGCGTGTTCGAAACCTGCATGCTGAAGGCCTGCCAATCGCTTGCCATCTCGCCGTCGGTTACGGGGCCATAACGCACCGCCGTACCACCCCACGGCACCGCCGAGCCGGGCCAGAACATTGCTGCGCTACGGATCCCCGCTTCTTCCGCTTCCACCCAGATCGGCTTGGCCTCGTTCCACCAATAGGGATCGACCGTCGCCATCGTGAATGGCTCGTCAGGCCGGGCCTCATCCTCCATCCGATTTGCGATAATGCCATGGTGATCCGGCACCAGTCCCGTCACCAAGGTCCAGTGGTTTGGAAAGGTCTTTGTCGGGAACGAAGGTCGCATCGGAGCACTGGCGCCCTCCGCAGCTAGTCGGGAGAGCGTGGGCGTGAGGCCCCGCGCCAGATAGTCCGACGCGAACCCGTCGATCGAAACGAGGATCGTCACCGGATCGCGTTGCTCCGCAGGCGCATTTGCAACCGGCGCATCGGCATAGGTCGCACAGCCCCCGACTAGGCTAGCGAGGCCGAGGGCAAGGGCGGCTGCGATCCGGTTCATGTGATTGTCCTCAGACGTTAAACTTGAACAGCATGACGTCGCCATCCTGCACGAGATATTCCTTGCCCTCCTGGCGCAGCTTGCCCGCTTCGCGCGCGCCGCTTTCCCCGTCCAGGGCGACGTAGTCATCGTAGGCAATTGTTTCAGCGCGAATAAAGCCACGCTCGAAATCGGTATGAATTTCACCCGCGGCCTGTGGCGCCTTGGCTCCGGCGGGGAAGGTCCAGGCGCGCGATTCCTTCGGCCCCGCCGTAAAGAAGGTTTGCAGACCAAGCAGCTTGTATCCGGCCTTGATTACGCGACTGAGTCCGGATTCCTCGAGACCGAGTTCGGTCAGATATTCGGCGCGGTCTTCTATCGGCATGCCGACGAGTTCACTCTCGATAGCAGCCGAAACCACGACGGCTTCCGCGCCTTCGGCGGCAGCCTTGGCGAAAACCTGATCGGACAGCGCATTGCCGTTCGCCGCATCTTCTTCCGCCACGTTGCAGACATACAGTACGGGCTTTGCCGTCAACAACTGTGCTTGGCGAAAGATACGTGCTTCTTCCTCGTCCTTGGGTTCGGTGAGGCGCGCAGGCTTGCCGTCTTTCAACAGTTCCAGCGCCTGCCCCAGCACGCTGGCCATCAGCTTCGCTTCCTTGTCACCGCCGGTCGCTCGCTTGGCGGCAGCGGGAACCCGCTTCTCCAGGCTTTCGAGGTCGGCAAGCAGCAGTTCGGTTTCGACCACTTCTGCATCGGCCAACGGATCGACCTTGTTGGCGACGTGCTGGATATCGTCATCCTCGAAACAGCGCAGCACGTGGACGATCGCATCCACCTCGCGAATATTGCCGAGGAACTGGTTGCCCAGGCCTTCGCCTTTGCTTGCACCCTTCACCAGGCCGGCAATGTCGACGAAGGCCAGTTGCGTCGGGATGACCTTCGCGGACTTGGCGATCCCGGCGATCTTGTCGAGCCGCTCGTCCGGCACGGCCACCTGGCCGACATTCGGCTCAATCGTGCAGAACGGATAATTCGCGGCCTGCGCGGCCTGCGTTTCGGTCAATGCGTTGAACAGGGTGGACTTGCCGACATTCGGCAGGCCGACGATCCCGCAGCGGAAACCCATCAGAAACTCCGGAAATTGTGTGCTTGGCCGCGCCCTTAGCCCGCCGCATCGCACTTGGCCAGTATGGTGGCGCCTTCCTGAGCAGTACCTCGATCCACCTCGTCGAACAGACCGAGCCGATGCATTTCGCGGTTGAGAAAAAGAAGCGCCCAGACGTCGTAGACTGCGTGCCCGACCATCATCGCCAGCAGATCGCCGGTCTGCCAATAAAGCAGTCCGAACAGACTTCCGATGAGGAAGATAAGCCCCGCAACGAAAAGCTTGGCACCGTGCAGCACGGCAAAAGCCAAAGCCGCCAACACAATGGCGAGTGACATTGTGACGTGAGTGCCGAGCCAGGTCTGCAAGCCTCCGCGAAAGAGCGCCTCCTCACCTATTCCCGCGCTAAGCGAGATCAGGACGACAATCGGCCAAGTGAGATCACGTCCCAGAAACCGATAGGTCGGGGCCTGCACGCGGACGAGCTTCTCCCCAGTGTGTGGAAACTTGCGCCACAACACGGCGAATACAGCGATCAGGCCCAGCCCGACGAGCAGGCCCAGGAGAAAGCTTTTTACACTGGGAGAGACGAAATTCGTCGCATCCCGGCCGGCTAGATACCAGAGAGCCAATCCAAGTGAGACAAATGCCATGGCTTGAACGATCATCGCAGCGGCGATTTTCCAGCGCGGCAGTTCCCGCGTCGTCTCGGTCATTTCAGGCATTATGCACGGCACGAATGAGCGGACCGAGGGGACTTTCGCCCAACCAGTCTACCTGCGTCTTTGCGGAGATATCGTTGATGGCAACTTGAGGGATACTGCCGCCGCTCACGGGCACCCGAACCGGGCGCGTGCCCGGCGCCATGCCGAGCACCTTGGCCATGGCCCGCGGTACGTCCATCGGGTCGGCGCTGCGGCCCGATCCGTCTTCTTCCCCCATGCGCGCTACTATCTTTGGATAGCCATCCGTATGCAGGTCGGAGGCGCGCGCCTTGAGCTCTGCAGAATAACGGTTGCGGTTGACCCAGACCCTGGTCGGATAGCCCCCCGGTTCGATCACAGTCACACCGATATTGTGCGGCACGAGTTCGTAAGCGAGTTGTTCGAACATCGCCTCGACGGCGAATTTCGTCGCCGAATAATGGCCCGCATGTGGAACGATCACCCGCCCGAGCTGGCTCGACACGGCGAAGATATGGCCCTGCTTGCGTGCGCGCATGCCGGGCAGGACTGCGCGGGTAAGGCGATGATAACCCAGAACATTGGTATCGAAGGCAAGCTTGGTTGCCTCGATGTCCTGCACCTCTACCGGTCCGGTTATGCCGATGCCGGCATTGTTGACCAGAACATCGAGTCCCCGGCCGGTTTCCCGCTCCGCCGTGGCGACCGCTTCGGTAACTTCTTCATCGAGCAGGACGTCGAGGCGAAGGACGTGGATGTCCAGTTTCTCGTCGCTGGCCAGCTGTTTGAGTTCGTCTGCTTCCGGGCGTGGGGTGTTGCGCATGGTCGCGAAAACGGTTGCACCCGCTCGCGCGAAGTGTTCGCTCGCCAAGCGTCCGAAGCCCGACGATGTCCCCGTGATCAGGATTGTTTTGCCACTGAGGTCGGGCAACGCCTCGATCTTGTCGTGCTGGGCAAGCGTCGTAGTGGCGGCAAGCGCACCGGTGGCAGCAGCCCCGGCAAGCAGCGTACGACGAGTAAGTTCGGCCATGGCGAGTCTCCTCTCCTTCGTACAATGACGCGGTATGGCGCGGTTGGCCAGCGCGTCACGTGCGAAGAAGCAGAACTCGGCCTTGAAGCTTTCCCGGAACCTGTCCCGACAGGCGAGACTGCGGAAGCTTAGCGCTTTTCTTTGCGTTTCTTGCGCCGATACAGCGCAACGGCGGCGCCATAGCCTGCAACACCGGTAGCCATCATAGCGATAGAGCCGGGTTCCGGCACGGAAGTACCACCGTCTTTGCCGCCGCCGCCCGTATCGCCCGGCGGGCGCGTCATCGCAGCAGCTGAAGTCGCTGTAGCAAGCAATGTTGCCGATAAGAGTACCGTCTGAAGCAAGCGCATCGAATATCCCCCTGATGAATCGTGCTTCGCTCCTAACAGCGGAAAGCTAAAAATCGATTGTTGGGCGGCGGCTGTCTCGGCTCGGGACATATCATCCGAGCAGAGCTCCACTGGGTCACACACGTAGTGCGAGATCGCTCATGAAGCGCGCATCGTCACCATTCGCGAGCCATTCGGCCTCGGCGGCGATGCCTGCGAGCATGTCGGTCAAAGAATCCATTTCCGCCTTGGCGTAGTTGCCCAGCACATGACCGTGCACGCGCTCCTTCGATCCCGGATGACCGATCCCGATCCGCACGCGGCGGAAATCGGGGCCGAGGTGCTGGTTGATCGAGCGGAGGCCGTTGTGCCCGGCCAAACCGCCACCGGTACGCACCTTGACCTTGAACGGAGCTAGATCGAGCTCGTCGTGGAACACGGTCATGGCATCGGGCTCCAGCTTGTAGAAACGTAGCGCTTCTCCCACCGCGCGGCCACTTTCGTTCATGAAAGTGGCGGGCTTCAACAACAGGATCTTCTGCGTGCCGATCCGCCCTTCTTGCACCCACCCGGAGAATTTCTTCTGGACCGGACCGAAGCTGTACATTTCGGCAATGACGTCAACTGCCATGAAGCCGACATTATGCCGATGCATCGCATATTGCGGTCCGGGATTTCCAAGGCCTGTCCAGATCTGCATCCTGATCCCCTATCTCCACACATCGCAAAAGCAAAACGCCGGCCCCTTGCAGGACCGGCGCTTCGTGAAACCCGGGTGAGGGTGGCAGGATTACTCCTCGCCGCCTTTTTCCTCTTCCGTGGTTTCTTCTTCGCCATCCTCGGCCTCCTGCTCGCTTGCAGGCACATCGCCGGCATCGGCAGTCGTGGTGTCGCCTTCGCTCTTCTTGAGCGCCGAAGGTGCGACCAGGGTGGCGATGGTGAAGTCGCGATCGGTAATCGCACTTGCGCTGCCGTCGGGCAGCGTCACTTCGCTGATGTGGATCGAGTCGCCGACTTCCTTGCCGGTGACGTCGAGTTCGATCTCGCTCGGGATCTTGTCTGCATCGCAGACCAGTTCGAGTTCGTGGCGTACGACGTTGAGAACGCCGCCCTTCTTCAGGCCCGGCGATGCTTCTTCGTTGATGAAGACGACCGGAACGCTCACTTCGACCTTCGCGCCCTTGGCGAGGCGGAGAAAATCGGCGTGCTCGGGGCGATCGCTGACCGGATGAAGCGACACGTCCTTGGGAAGCGTGCGGAATTTCTTGCCGCCCAGTTCGATCTCGACGATCGAGTTCATAAAGTGGCCGGTGTCGAGCTGGCGCACCAGTTCCTTGGCTTCCACATGGATCAGGGTGGGTTCTTCCTTGCCGCCATAGATAACGGCGGGAACACGGCCTTCGCGGCGAAGTTGACGGGAGGCTCCCTTGCCAGCCCGTTCGCGCGCCTCGGCCGGCAGGGTCAGAGCGTCGCTCATGTCACGTACCTTTCGAATGCATATTGGTTGTTCGGTCCATCACGCCTCCAGGGATGACCATGATGCCGAAGGGCGGGCGCTTAGCAGGAAGCGGGCGAAAGGCAAGCGGTAACCGACCGAATGGACGCTATTCGAGCCTTCTGATCGTGTATCCGCGCGTTTCGAGCATTGCCGGCAGGCCCCCGCTGCTCAGGAGGTGCCCCGCGCCAACGGCGATCAGAGGTCGCTCGTCGGTCGAAAGGAGGTTCTCGATCTGCGCTGCCCAATTGGCGTTGCGATCGTGAAGCAGCACCTTTTCCAGTTCCGGATCGGCGAGTATTCCGCGCCGGGTCAATTGGGAAAGCCTTTCGATGTCGCCGGCCAGCCACGCCTTGGCAAGCGCACCGATATCCGCTTCGTATTCGGCTGATTCCTCCAGCACGGCATTCAGAAGGTCGCGCTGTTCCGTCTCGGGCAGGCGATCGAACATCTCCAACTGGCGGCGTGCACCCTCCAGTTCAACGATTTCACCGCCCTCGAAGCTCGCGAGCAGCGCTCGGTCGGCCCCGTTCTCCGACTTGGATGACTGCGCGACCTGCGACAGGGCCAGCGCCGCCGCCCAGCTTTCCATGGGATCGAAATAGTCGCGGCGGACCTTCGCCCTAACGACCAACGCGTCGAATTCGCTGCGCAGTTCGGGATCGATCCGCTGTGCGATCGGCCCGCCCGGACGGTCGAAGGCCAGTTGTTCGAACAGGCTGGAAAGTTCGGCGCCATCTTCCAGATTGGCGACTTCCACCACCAGCATGTCGGCCTTGCCGACAATCTCGTCTAGCCGTGGCGAGCGCCATCTGGTGTCGTCTGGTAAGGCATGGATCGTGCCGAACATCCAACCTTCGACCGTTCCCGAACCGTCGGTGATTTCCCAAAGAGCAGGGTGGGGCCCATCCGGTTTGGTTACATCGGCCTGCGAGCTGCAGGCGCCGAGCAACAGCGCCACCGCGATATGAAGAAAGGGATAGCGGGGCAGACTCACAACTTCTCCGTTTGATTCCTCTTAGCTTGGATGGGCGGCATATGCGAAGCCGCCCATCCGAGCGATCACTGAACGCGCGTCACCGACAGGCCGCGTCCCGTGAGATAATCCTGCACGCTTTGCTGCCCGGCCAGATGGCCCGCACCCACGGCAATGAAAACGGTCCCGGGCTTGTCGAGCCGGTCATCGATCCATTCCGCCCACCGCTCATTGCGCTTGTACAGCAATGCATCGGCCAGCGCCGGATCGGTCAACCCTTCGTTCATCAGCGCCGCCAGACCGTCGGCGTCGCCTTCAAGCCATTCGGCCACCATTCGATCCATCATCGGCACGATCTCGTCGATATTGTCGGCGGAAACCATCAGAAACGAAACCTGCGATTCCACCGGCAGCGTGTCGAACAGATCGATTTGCCACTCCAGCGTTTCCAGCGCGCCACGCGCGGCATCGGCCGGTGCCAGCTCTTCCAGTTTCAGTTCGACGCCGCTTTCGGCTTTGTAGCCGGCTTGCATCAGCGGCATCACGGCCAGGGTCATCCCCGCGAACCAGGGCTCGAAACGGTCGAATGACGCCGGGGGCATGCCCAATTTGTTGAGCGCGCCCTCGTAACTCGCGCGCTGGGGATCGGCGAGCATATCGCGCAAGGATTTGTCGACAGGAAGCATGGCCTTCGTTATGACCATCTGCTGGGAGGCGGGGTCGCCCGTCGCTTCTCCGGGAATCTCGGTCACCAGCTCCTGCGATGTAGCAAGGGCGGTTTCGATCTCGCCCTCGTACCACTCCACGCTTTCGGGAAGCGCGTGAACCGTGCCGAACAGATAGATCGTCGTATCCTCGTCGGCGACCTTCCAAAGGCCGGGCCCCGAGGTACCGGCAGGCTTGCCCGCCTGCGCAGCGGTGGTAGCCACGCCGCCTTCGGCATCGGGATTGCTCGCACAAGCCTGCAGGGCAAGGGCGGCGGGGCAAAGCGAGAGCGCGAGAAGCTTTGAAGTTTTCATCTTGGGTCCTCCATATTCGCAAAGAGATTCACAAAGGTAACCAATCCCTCGCTTTCGCGACCAGAAACGAGATAATCGTGCCGCCGAATGCGAGGAGGAAGAGGCCGAACGCGTGAGGTTCATCCACGAAGCCGCCGGCGTAGAGCATGAGCCACACCGGGTAGCCGTTGAGCACGGCCATGGTACCACCGACGGAGCCGATCAGGTTCTGTTCGCGCAGGTGTTCGTCGATCTGGGTGAACCCCCACAACGGGAAAATCAGCAGCGAGAACAGAATGAGGGCGCTAATTCCGATAGCGGCCATGGGATCGAGGGTCAGGCCCGTGACATCGGGGCCGAAAAAGCTGCGTTCGCTGTCGGGTTGCGCGAGCAGGGCGCCGATCAGCGCACCCAACACTACGGCGGTGCCCATGTAATAAAGCTGCCGCCGACGCCTCTTGCGCGTCTTGCGCAGGCCGGGGCCAGGTTGGTCGTCCGATGTCATGTGTCAGTCCTCCCCATCGCTGAAGATTTCTTCGACCGGCATGTCGAACAGCCGGGCAATCCTGAAGGCAAGGCCGAGCGAGGGGTCGTGCTTGCCGGTCTCGATAGCGTTTACAGCCTGGCGCGAGACGTCGAGTCGACCGGCCAGTTCGGCCTGGCTCCACTCGCGCTCGGCGCGCAGAACGCGAAGGCGGTTCTTCATGCGCTCAGGCTTCGGCAAAGCTGACTGGCAGCTTGCTGTTTGCTCGATCGGACACGCGTCATCTCGTCAGGCGAGGGCGCGCTGGAGCGTCGCGATGATGTCGCCAACAGCGTAACCTGCGAGCAGGAAGGTGATATTGGCGAGAATCCCCGGCGCCTTGTCGCGCAGATCGTTCGGGCGAGTTGCGTTCATCGGGAACATCTCCCGCTCCCTACAGTCCCACCGCGGCATAAATGCAGATGCCGATCGATATCCAGAGGATGACGGCTTCGTCCTTGGTCATGGGACGGTTGCAGCATTTACGGGCTTTGAGCATCGGTCTCTCCGTCGTGCCGACCCGACACAATGTCAGGTCTACATGACTATATGTCGCGATTCACTGTCAATGTCAAGATTACCTGACATGATGTCGCGATCCCCTTCCATCGACGGGTCGGTCATGTTGCGGCATTGACCCTCGAAACCGCTTGCGCCATTGCCGCGCGCCATGGACCGCAATCCCGAACGAAACCCCGCGCATTCCTTCCAGGACATGATCCTTGCGCTGCACGATTTCTGGAGCGCGCATGGCTGCCTCATCCTCCAGCCTTACGACATGCGGATGGGGGCGGGGACCTTTCACACCGCGACCACCCTTCGCGCGCTCGGGCCGGAACCGTGGAACGCGGCCTTCGTCCAGCCCTGCCGTCGCCCGACCGACGGCCGCTATGGCGAAAACCCCAACCGGTTGCAGCACTACTACCAGTATCAGGTGATCCTCAAGCCGAGCCCGCCGGATATTCAGGACCTTTATCTCAAGAGCCTCGAAGTCATCGGTATCGATCCGCTCAAGCACGATATCCGCTTTGTCGAGGACGATTGGGAAAGCCCGACGCTGGGCGCCTGGGGGCTGGGCTGGGAAGTCTGGTGCGACGGGATGGAAGTCACCCAGTTCACCTATTTCCAGCAGATGGGCGGGTTCGACTGCAAGCCGGTGGCTGGCGAGCTGACCTACGGGCTCGAACGCCTCGCGATGTACATCCAGGGCGTCGACAACGTCTACGACCTGAATTTCAACGGCCACGGCGTTTCTTATGGAGACGTGTTCCTCGAGAACGAGAAGCAGATGTCGAAGTGGAACTTCGAGGTCGCCGAGACCGACGCGCTGTTCGATCTGTTCGGCAAGGCCGAGGCCGAATGTCGCAACGCACTCGCCGCCGATGTGCCCATCGCCGCCTATGAGCAGGCGATCGAAGCCAGCCACATCTTCAACCTCTTGCAGGCCCGCGGTGTGATCAGCGTGCAGGAACGCGCCAGCTATATGGGCCGCGTCCGCGATCTCGCGCGCGGGTCCTGCGAAGCGTACATGGAAAAGGAAGCCCCCGCGTGGGCCGAGAAATATCCGGAGTGGTCGAAATGATCCGCCCGGCGCCACATCCGCTCAGCTTGAGCCTGCCGAAGGCCATGCGCGACGCCAGCCCTCTGCCTATGCTTCGACAAGCTCGGCATGAGCGGGTTTCGGTGCGGGAGGCAGGGCAATGAGCGACTTCCTCCTCGAACTGCGCAGCGAAGAAATCCCCGCCCGCATGCAGGCCGGTGCGCGCGCCGAACTGGAAAAGCTGTTCCGCCGCGAGATGGACGCGACGGGCGTGTCGGTGGACGAAATCACCGTGTGGTCCACGCCGCGCCGTCTTGCGCTGATCGCACGCGGCCTGCCCGAAGCCACCGAAGCGGTGAGCGAGGAAGTCAAGGGTCCGCCCGAAGGCGCGCCCGATCAGGCAGTGGAGGGTTTCTGCCGCAAGAACGGTGTCGCGCGCGACCGGCTCGAAGTGCGCGACGTGAAGGGCCGCCCGACCTATGTCGCCGTGATCGAGAAACCGGGCAAGGCGACGAAGGACCTCCTCGCCGAAGCGATCCCTGCGATCGTCCGCGATTTTTCGTGGCCCAAATCGATGCGCTGGGGCGCGGCTTCGATCAGCACCGAAAGCCTGCGCTGGGTGCGCCCGCTATCGGGCATCGTCGCGCTGCTGGGCGACGAGGTGGTCGAATGCGAGGTGCATGGGGTAACTTCCGGCTCGGTCACGCTCGGCCACCGCTTCCACCATTCGGGCGACATCACCATCGGCAATGCCGACGACTATGCGATGAAGCTGCGGGCAGGGCACGTCATCGTCGACCATGAAGAGCGGCAGGACCTGATCCGCTCTGGCGCGGCGCGGGTTGCTTCCGAAGCGGGCCTTGTGCTGGTCGAGGACGAGGGGCTGGTGATCGAGAATGCGGGGCTCACCGAATGGCCGGTCCCGCTGCTCGGCCGGTTCGAGGAGGACTTCCTGGAGGTCCCGCCCGAGACGATCCAGCTCACCGCGCGCGTGAACCAGAAATATTTCGTCTGCGAGGACGACGCGGGCAATCTCGCCAACGCCTTCATCTGCACTGCCAATATCGAGGCGGAGGATGGCGGCGCGCGCGTGGTCGACGGCAACCGCAAGGTCCTCGCCGCCCGCTTGTCCGACGCGCGCTTCTTCTGGGATGTCGACCGCAAGAAGACCCTCGCCGAACACGCGCAAGGCCTCAAGCGTATCACCTTCCACGAGAAACTGGGCACGGTCGCCAACAAGGTGGAGCGCGTTGCGAAGCTGGCGCGGTGGCTGGTTAAAGAAGGCATCGTAAAACCTGCATCATCAACCACTTCCGCTCATCCTGAGCCTGTCGAAGGATCAGGCGCAGTGCCAGCCACTCGTACTTCGACAGGCTCAGCACGAGCGGTTGGAGAGCTTGCTGACATGGCCGAACAGGCCGCGCGGCTCGCCAAGGCCGACCTCGTCACCGAAATGGTCGGCGAGTTCCCCGAACTGCAGGGCCTGATGGGCGGCTACTATGCCCGCGCCGAAGGCCTGCCCGATGAAGTCGCCTACGCGATCCGCGATCACTACAAGCCGGTCGGGCAGGGCGACGAGGTGCCCACCGCGCCCGTGACGGTGGCGGTGAGCTTGGCCGACAAGCTCGATACGCTCGCTTCGTTCTTTTGCATTGACGAGCGACCAACTGGTTCAAAAGACCCTTTCGCACTTCGTCGCGCTGCCTTGGCAGTTATACATTTGGTCCTCCGCAATCAGCTGAGGGTTCCCTTCTTTAGGTTGATCCTCGCCTCGACCCACCGGTGGTATGTTTCTGAAGCCGAGCGGCAAGGCCACCAACTTTACGCAGATGTCTATTTCGGTCTCCAACAGGCGGAAGGCCACGAACCGAATTTGAGCGACGTTGAGAAATTAGTCAGGCAAAGGTTCCCAAATTCAGACGAGATTAGGGAGCAGGCTTTCGAGGGGACACGAAAGCTGGACGAGTTCTTCTTCGAGCGCTTTAAAGTGCAGCAGCGCGAGCACGACGTGCGTCACGACATCATCGATGCGGTTTCTGCGATGAAGGTCGGCGATCGTAAGGAGGACGATCTCGTCCGCCTGCTCGCCCGCGTAAACGCGCTCCAGTCCTTCATGGACAGCGAAGACGGCGCCAACCTCCTCGCGGGCTACAAGCGTGCGGCCAATCTCCTCAAGAAGGAAGACTGGCACGGCGTCGAAGGTGAAATCGCCCGCACCGGCGAGGAAGACCCGCTGAGCCAGGTCGACGATCCCGACATGAAGGCGGTGATCGAAGCCAAGATGGCCCTTCGCCACGCGAAAGAACTTTCCTACATGCCCGAGCCCGCCGAGAAAGCGCTGATGGATGCACTGGCAATATCGGAACCGGCAGCCGCCCAAGCAATCGAGGCGGAAGACTTCGCGCAAGCGATGGCTGCGCTCGCTTCCCTACGGGCGCCAATCGACCGTTTCTTTGACGAAGTGACGGTAAATGCGGAAGAAGGAAACAAGCGCGCCCACCGGCTCGACCTACTTGCGGCCTTTCGTGCTGCAGTGCACAATGTGGCCGATTTCTCTCGCATAGAGGGATAGGCTTTTTCTTCCTTTGGACCGTGTAACATGCGGTCCATCCTTCAGACTGACAGGCAGTAATATGAACGAAACGGTCTTCACCTTCGGCGGCAACGCTCCGCATTCGAATGCACGGCAGAAGGACAAAACCGTAACCGGCGGCAAGGGCGCGAATTTGGCCGAGATGGCCAGCATCGGCCTGCCCGTTCCTCCCGGCTTTACCATCGCGACCGAGGAGTGCCTGAAATACCTCGCGGGCGGATCGGACTTTTCCGAAAAACTGCGCACCGATGTCGCCACGGCACTGAACCATGTCGAACAGACGGTGGGCAAAGGCTTCGGCAATGCCGCCGATCCGCTGCTTGTGTCGGTCCGCTCGGGCGCGGCGATCTCCATGCCCGGCATGATGGATACCGTGCTCAATCTCGGCCTCAATGACGATACGGTAGAAGGTCTGGCGAACACCTCCGGCGACGAACGGTTCGCCTGGGACAGCTACCGCCGATTCATCCAGATGTATGGCGACGTGGTCCTGGGCGTCGATCACGGCCTGTTCGAGGAAGCCCTCGAAATCGCCAAGGAAGACAACGGCTATTACGCCGATACCGAACTGTCCGCCGAAGAATGGAAGACGCTGGTCGCGGAATACAAATCCATCGTTGAGCAGGAACTGGGCCAGCCTTTCCCGCAGGACCCTGTCGAACAATTATGGGGCGCGATCGGCGCCGTGTTCGACAGCTGGGACACTGAACGCGCCAAGGTGTATCGCCGCCTCAACGATATCCCGCACGACATGGGCACGGCGGTCAATGTGCAGGCGATGGTATTCGGCAATATGGGCGACACCAGCGCGACCGGAGTCGCCTTTACGCGCGATCCGTCGACGGGCGAACGGGCCTATTACGGCGAATGGCTGGTCAATGCACAGGGCGAGGATGTGGTCGCCGGCATTCGCACGCCGCAATATCTGACGAAAGCGCGGCGCGAGCAGGCCGGTGCGGACAAGCCGAGCATGGAAGAAGCCATGCCCGAAGCTTTCGCCGAACTGGCGCGCGTCTTCGAACTGCTCGAACGGCACTATACCGACATGCAGGACATCGAATTCACCGTGCAGCAGGGCACGTTGTGGCTGCTGCAGACCCGCAGCGGCAAGCGCACCGCGAAGGCCGCGCTCAAGATGGCGGTCGACATGGTGGGCGAAGGGCTGATCGACGAGAAGACCGCCATCCTGCGGGTCGATCCGATGGCGCTCGACCAATTGCTCCACCCGACGCTCGATCCCGATGCGCCGCGCGATGTCCTGACGACCGGACTGCCGGCTTCGCCCGGTGCGGCCAGCGGCAAGATCGTGCTCGATGCCGATACTGCGGAACTCTGGGCCAATCGCGGCGAGAAGGTGATTCTCGTGCGCGTCGAAACCAGCCCGGAGGATATTCACGGCATGCACGCCGCGACCGGCATCCTGACCGCGCGCGGCGGGATGACCAGTCACGCGGCCGTGGTGGCACGCGGCATGGGCCGCCCCTGCGTTTCGGGCGCATCGCAGGTCTCGATCCCGCGCGAAGGTCGCACGCTGACGATTGGCGACCGCGAACTTTCCGAAGGCGATGTCATCACCATCGATGGTGCCAACGGGCAGGTGATGGCGGGTGAAGTGGCGACGATCGAACCCGAACTGGCGGGCGATTTCGGTACGCTCATGGAATGGGCCGATAAGCATCGTCGGATGCGCGTGCGTACCAATGCCGAAACCGAAACCGAATGCCGCATGGCGCGCCAGTTCGGCGCGGAAGGCATTGGATTATGCCGGACCGAACACATGTTCTTCGATGCGGAACGCATCAGCGCGGTACGCGAGATGATCCTTGCCGATAGCGAAGCGGGACGCCGCGCTGCGCTAGACAAGTTGCTGCCCGAGCAGCGCAGCGATTTCGTCACCATCTTCGAGGTCATGGCGGGGCTGCCCTGCACGATCCGCCTGCTCGATCCGCCGCTGCACGAATTCCTTCCACATGGCGATGCCGAATTCGAGGAACTGGCTAGGGCGACCGGCATCGATATCGACAAGCTGCGTCGCCGCGCAGGCGAGTTGCACGAATTCAACCCAATGCTGGGCCACCGCGGCTGTCGCCTGGGCATCACCTATCCCGAAATCTACGAGATGCAGGCCCGGGCTATCTTCGAGGCTGCCTGCCGGGTCGCGAAAGACAGCGGCGAAGCGCCGGTTCCCGAAATTATGATCCCGCTGGTCGCGACACGGCGAGAGCTGGAATTGCTCAAGGGCGTCGTCGATCGAGTGGCGCAAGAGGTCTTCGATGCTGCTGGCATGACGCTGACATATCTCGTCGGGACAATGATCGAACTGCCCCGCGCCGCCCTGATGGCAGGCGAAATAGCCGAAGTGGGCGAGTTCTTCAGCTTCGGGACCAACGATCTGACGCAGACGACACTCGGCGTGAGCCGCGACGATGCGGGTCGGTTTCTCACTGCCTATGTCGACAAGGGCATCTTCGCGCGCGATCCCTTCGTCAGCCTCGATGTCGATGGCGTCGGCCAGTTGGTCGAACTCGCGGCAGAGCGGGGCAGAGCGACGCGCGATGGCCTGAAACTCGGTATCTGCGGCGAACATGGCGGCGATCCGGCGAGCATCGGCTTTTGCGAGAAGACCGGGCTCGATTACGTCAGCGCCTCGCCCTACCGTGTTCCGATCGCGCGGCTCGCGGCGGCGCAGGCAAGTCTTCGCTAGTCTTTCCAGCCTGTTAGGGTCAGTATCTCGAAGTTTTCGAGTACTCGACCCTTGTCGTTCGCGCCGGCGAGGAAGGCCGCATCGGCTCGCTTCTTCGCTGCCTTGCCCAGCGGCGCGGGCGCATTGGCGAGCGCACTGCCGAGGCCTTGATCGCGCAGGTCCGACACGAGCCGGTCGAGCGAGGCGAAGGACACGTTGAGGCTACGGCCATCGACCACCTGCCGCTTGAACAGTGCCCGCTGGAGAAGCGCGGAAGCGGCCTGATTGTCCACCAGCGGGTGCATCCGTGCAGCAGGCCGGTCCGGTTCGGCAGCAAGCATCGCACGCCGCAGGTTCGGCAGGCTCCCCGCACCGAGGAAGCTCGCGATCATCATGCCGTCCTCCGCCAGGGCATTGCGCATATGAAGCAGCGCGCCGGGCAGATCGTTGACCCGATCGACCGATGAGAGACTGACGACGAGATCGTAAGGAGCTGCGTCGATCGGCTGCTCCTCGTCCAGCGTGGCCATATCCAGCTCGGTCACATCCGATCCGGCACCGCGAAGCGACAGGGCCAGCGTACCGGTCCAGTCCCCGATAACCAGAACGCGCGCGGGCGACATGCGGATGAATTCGAGCCGGTCGAGAATATCCTCGACCATATCGTCCATCAGATAGCGTGCCGCATCGCGCTGCGCCTGTCGCACACTCGCGCGGCGCAGGCCCGCAATGCGGCGGCGGCGCGAGAAAATGCGGGGCGGGGCGGGGCTGGCCATGGCGCAAACCCCTGCCGCGCTTGCAACATGCACGCAAGGCGCGCAGGCAGGGAAGGTGTCGACAAGCCGCCTCCTCACCGAAAGCTTCGCTCCGCTGCTGGACTTCGTCTATCCGCCCCGCTGCCCCGCCTGCGGAAACGGCGTGGGCGAGCAGGGTGGGCTGTGTCCCGAATGCTGGCAGGACCTGGTGATTCCGTCCGAGCCCTGCTGCTCGACATGCCAGAGACCGTTCGGCAACGCGGGACCAAGTACAGGCGCAATCTGCGCGCCCTGTCTCGCCGAGCCGCCGAAACACGACGGCATCGCGGCGGGAACGCTTTACACCGATACCTCGCGCAAGCTGGTTCTGGCGTACAAGCACGGTCGCAGAATCGCTCTTGCCCCCATGCTGGCAAAACTGATGGCGGCGCGGCTGCCGGAGGTCGACGGACAAAGGTTGATCGTTCCGGTCCCGCTACATCGGCACCGCTTGTGGCAAAGGGGTTACAATCAGGCAGCATTGCTCGGGCGTCAGCTGGCACGAATGGGGCATGGCAGCCTGTGTGTCGACGCGCTGGTCCGCGCGAAACCTACACCGACATTGGGAGGACTTGGAAAGAAAGCGCGCGCGAAAGCGCTGGCCGGAGCGATTCGTCTGAACGCATCACAGGCCGCACGAGTTGGGGGCGCCAACATCCTGCTGGTCGACGATGTTCTAACCAGCGGCGCAACCAGTTCGGCCTGCGTAAACACTCTCAAGCGCGCAGGAGCCAAGACTGTCACGATCGTATGCTTTTCGCGCGTACTCGACGAAGCACTCGATGTATGATCGCCAAAGGAAACGCCCGGGACCTTGCGATCCCGGGCGCCACGTGACGAATTATACCGGACCTGCCTTGCGGCTCGGATGCAGCCCCCCAGCATGCACCTTGGGTCCATCCCTCATCGTTTCCGGATGCGCCGCATAAACCCTCGATCGCGGCCGCGGATCCGTTAACCCCCTGAACCTGGCGCTCTGCTGGCACCGCTGCTCCGGTGGGCAGGCCTCACTTGCCTGCGATGTCTTTCTTGCCCAAAAGCCGCTGAGATCAAACAGGCTTTTGCATTAGTGTAGGATTTTGGGTCGGCTTTGTGGTTATCGTGCAACAAGCTTGTCGCGGGAATACAATTTGGAAGGACTGTCAGGTGGGCGAACAAACCGAGCGTGAGGCCGGAAGCACCTTTGTGCCGAAATTCGACGACAAAGGGCTCCTGAGCGCGGTCATTGTCCATGACGAGACTCGCGAAGTCCTTATGGTCGGATTCGTCGACGCGGAGGCGTTGGCTGCGACTTTGGAAACCGGGTTCGCCCACTTCCACTCACGGTCGAGAGGGAGACTGTGGAAGAAGGGCGAGACATCGGGCAACGTGCTCGAGGTGCGTGAAATTCTCGTCGACTGTGACCAGGATGCGTTGGTGATTTCGTGCATCCCACAAGGCCCCACCTGCCACACCGGCGAACATAGCTGTTTCTACCGGGTGCTCGAGAACGGTGTTCTCCAACGCGTCAAGACTTGACGCTTACGTAAACGTTGAGATATTGGGAATGCATGACTCAGCCGCTTCCCAAGGATTCCGCCGCCGGACAGGGTGATCGCCGGCATGCCGGCGCGCATATCGAGCGGCCCGACGAACTTGGCCGCGAGCAATATTCGATCTCCGACCTTACCAGCGAATTTCGCTGCACCGCGCGCGCCTTGCGCTTTTACGAGGATGAGGGGCTGATCGCGCCATCGCGCATTGGCCTTACGCGAATATACTCGAAGCGCGATCGCGCACGACTTGCATGGATCATGCGGGCCAAGAATGTCGGCTTCTCGCTGACCGAAATCCGCGAAATGATCGACTTGTACGATCTCGGAGACGGTCGCGTTGAGCAGCGCCGCGTAACGATCGAGAAATGCAAGGCGCATGTCGCCAAGCTGAAAGAACAGCGTGACGATATCGACAGTTCGATCAACGAACTGACAGAATTCATCGAGCATATCGAGACGCTCGATCTCGACTGATTTGCCCTCTGGCAAAAGAACCTGACAGAACCCAGACCAAGGACACTCAGATGCCCATCTATTCCGCCCCGACCCGCGACACCCGTTTCATCATCAATGAGATGCTGGACCTTGCCAGTTACGGCAATCTGCCGGGTTTCGAGATGGCGAGTTCGGATGTGACCGACGCGGTTCTCAATGAGGGCGGGAAGTTCTGTGCAGAGGTGCTCGCACCGATCAACCAGTCAGGCGATCAGGAAGGTTGCACCCGAAACGAAGACGGTTCGGTCACCACCCCCAAGGGTTTCAAGGCTGCTTTCGACCAATTTCGTACCGCGGGTTGGGGGACACTAGCCCATCCGGAAGAGTTCGGCGGGCAGGGCATGCCCCACGTCCTGGGCTTCGTGATGGAAGAGTTCATCTCAAGCGCCAACCAGGCTTTCGGCATGTATCCGGGCCTCACAAATGGCGCGATCTCGGCACTGATCGCCAAAGGCAGCCAGGAGCAGAAGGAAACATATCTTCCCAAGATGGTCTCGGGCGAATGGACCGGCACCATGAACCTGACCGAACCGCATTGCGGAACGGACCTCGGCATGATCCGCACCAAGGCCGAACCGCAGGCCGATGGCAGCTATGCGATCACCGGCACCAAGATCTTTATCTCCGCCGGCGAACACGACATGGCGGACAACATCATCCACCTCGTTCTTGCCAAGACGCCGGGTGCGCCCGATAGCACCAAGGGTATCTCGCTCTTCGTAGTGCCAAAATTCCTCGTGAACGAAGACGGTTCGGTCGGGGAACGCAATGGCGTGATGTGCGGTTCGATCGAGCACAAGATGGGCATCCACGCGAACTCGACCTGCGTCCTCAACTACGATGGCGCCAAGGGTTGGCTCGTCGGCGAGGAGAACAAGGGTCTCGCCGCCATGTTCATCATGATGAATGCCGCGCGGCTCGGTGTCGGTATCCAGGGACTTAGCCAGGCCGAAGTCGCCTATCAGAACGCCGTCGCGTACGCACTCGACCGTCGTCAGGGGCGCGCATTGACCGGCCCGGCCGATCCCGAAGCACAAGCCGACCCGATCTTTGTCCACCCCGATGTCCGCCGCATGCTGATGGATGCCAAGGCCTTCACCGAAGGCATGCGTGCCTTGTGTCTGTGGGGAGCCTTGCAGGTCGACCTGACGCACAAAGCGCAGACAGAAGAGGAGCGTGCCGAAGCCGACGCCATGATCGGCCTGCTCACCCCGGTCATCAAGGGCTATGGCACCGACAAGGGCTACGAAGTTGCGACGAATATGCAGCAGGTCTTTGGCGGCCATGGCTACATCGAAGAATGGGGCATGAGCCAGTTCGTTCGTGATGCCCGCATCGCGCAGATCTATGAAGGTACGAATGGTGTGCAGGCGATGGATCTGTGCGGGCGCAAACTGGCCAGCAAGGGGGGCGCGGCCATCCAGGCGTTCTTCAAGACCGTGGGCGACGATATCGCCGCTACCAAGGGCGACGAAAATCTTGGCGCGATGGCCGAGCAGCTCGAGAAGGCTCTTGGGCAGCAACAAGCCGCCACCATGTGGTTCATGCAAAATGCGATGCAGAACCCCAATGATCTCGGCGCGGGTGCCCATCATTACATGCACATCATGGGCATTGTGACCCTTGGGTGGATGTGGTTGCGCATGGCCGACGTGGCACAGGCTGCCCTTGCCAGCGGAACCGGTGACAATGCGTTCTACGAAGCCAAGCTCGCGACGGCCCGCTATTACATGGATCGCTTCCTGCCGGATGCCGGCGCATTGCGCCGCAAGCTCGAAGCGGGCAGCGAGAGCATGATGGCGCTGGGCGAGGAGGCTTTTGCTACCGCCGCCTGACCGTGTTCTCAGGGCCTTCTCTGGAATGGCGGGACTCGATTTTCGATACTTTGGTCACAGACGGGAAGAGCAACTTCTGTCTCTCGAAATGGACAATGAGTCCATTGTATGACCGTAGACCTACAGTTTGGTGATATCGAGTTCCGCCCTTCGGCCGGATCAAGCACGGAAGCCTTTGGAAATCATGTTCTTGCCCGGTTCAGGCCAGAATACAGGATAGTCTTCGCATTTTGCGTTGCTAGCTCCCGTGTCACTAGGCGGACGTAAACATAGCGCCGTTTCGAAAGACATCGTTAATACCATCTGAACTTCCAGATTCCTTTTGGGAGGGAAGTTCGATGACTGATCTCGTGCGCGATGAATTTGCTAACCATTCCATGTACTCGGATGGCGATATCGATAGCAACCAGACCGACAATCCCGCTCTGGGCGCCTTGGTCGACCGGCGTCTTTCAAGACGCGCTACGATCCTTGGAGGTGCACGAGCAACCGGTGCGGCAGTTTTCGGCAGCACTTTGCTCACCGCGTGCGGTGGGGAAGACTCCCCTTTCTCGTTGACTTCGAACGATTCCGCCACCGGTACGATCGTTGCTACCGCCGGCAGCATGGTGGACATATCGGCCCCGAGTTCCGGCACCGCCGGCTCCGGGCCAAGCACGTCGGGTTTGACCATAAGTCAGATTGATGGGTCTCCCGTGACCCTGCTCAGTGACGAAGGCCTGCCCGGCAGCTTCATTGCGCCGGCCGTTTCACGACCGACCGAATTCTCGTTCTCGGTGATGAAGGATGGTCGGCGCGTAGAGCGCAAGGTTAAGGTCGAACCGGCAAAGCTGAAGTTCAAGGCGGTCGACAAGAACATTACCGATGAAGTGACCGTGCCCAAGGGCTACTCCGTAGCTATTCTGACCGCCCTGGGAGATCCGATCCTCGCAGGCGTTCCCGCTTTCCAGAACGACGGAACGGACGCCAATTACGCGGGCCGCATCGGGGATCATGGAGATGCGTTGTACTATTTCGGCCTTGGAGTGAAGACGGGTCGTCGCGATGACAATTCCTCGCTTCGCGGGATCCTTGCCCAGAACCATGAAAATCTGAACATTCAGTATCTCCACCCCAACGGCCCCACGACAAGCGCTTCGGGCACCCGACCGGAAGAAGAAGCCATGAAGGAGATCGAGGCGCACGGTGTTTCGTTCGTCGAGATTCGCGACACCGCCAAGCTCGGAAGTGGCGAAGGTAGCAGGAAAGGGGGAGATGGCGGCAAGAAAATCCCGAGCACTTGGGAATTCGTGCAGGGCGGGCCTTTGAACCGCAGAGTGACCCCGAACACTCCTACCGAAATTTACGGGCCCGTCCGAGGATCGGACCTGCTCAAGACCAAGTTCTCTCCTGCGGGTACGGCAGGTCGCGGCACAATCAACAATTGCGCCAACGGCGTCACGCTTTGGGCATCGCTTTTAACCTGCGAAGAGAACTGGGCGTTCTATTTCCTTCGGAGCGGGGATGATGCCCAACGAAGCCCTGAAGAACTGGTCGCCCTTCGTCGCTATGGGGTTACGTCGAGCACTGGTAATTATGGGTGGGCCAGTGTCTCCGCGAGCGCTTGGCCGCAGGATGTTTTCGACAAGTGGGACGCGCGTGCCAAAACCGATGATCCGGCCGACGCGGTGACCGACTATCGCAACGAGCCCAACCAATATGGCTGGGTGGTCGAGATCGACCCATACAATCCCAATGCAGCGCCCCGCAAACGCACAGCCCTTGGTCGCTTTGCACATGAAGGCGCATGGCTCGGGAAGATTACTCGGGGTAGGCCGGTATCCGTCTATATGGGTGACGACTCGCGCAACGAGTATTTCTACAAGTTCGTCTCCGCGGCGAAATGGGACCCTCAAGATGCGCTGGCCGAGGATCGTTTGGCTGTTGGCGACAAATATCTGGACAATGGAACGCTCTATGTGGCGCGGTTCAACGAGGACGGCACGGGTACGTGGTTACCGCTGGTATTTGGTCAAGTACCGAATCCGGCAGGGTATGAGTTTGCTGACCAAGCTGACATTCTCGTGCACGCACGTCTCGCTGCAGATGCGGTTGGCGCGACGACAATGGATCGCCCGGAATGGACCGCTACAAATCCGGTCACCGGCGAAGTGTACCTGACATTGACCAACAATCGTGCGTCCAGTCGACCGATCACGGCAGTCAACGCACCCAATCCTCGTTTCTACAACGATCCATCGCCCGCAAGCGCCAACAATTATGGCAATCCCAATGGCCACATCGTTCGGATTCGCGAGCGTGAGAGCAATCCGGGGGCAACTCGCTTCACGTGGGATGTGTATCTTTTTGGAGCGGACTCTCAGGATCCGGACCAACCGGGCGTCGATCGCAACATTTCCGAGCTCGGTAACGCGAACGATTTCTCTTCGCCGGACGGCTTGTGGTTTTCGCGTCCACAGAATGCCGGGGGACAAGTGGCACCGCTTGCCTGGATCCAGACAGATGACGGATCGATGGATGATCGGACCAATGACCAGATGCTGGTTGCATTTCCCGGCAAGGTTGGCGACGGTGATCGCATAACGGTCGGCGGAATGGATGCTGCCGGAATGGCATCCTCACAGCAGACGGTCATGGGCACAGCCGCGACCTCGGCAAATCTCCGGCGCTTTCTGGTTGGGCCGAACGAATGTGAGATAACCGGAGTTGATTCAACTCCCGATGGTCGGACCTTGTTCGTCGGCATTCAGCACCCGGGTGAAGACGGAACGCCCGACGCACCTTCCAGCAACTGGCCGCAATCGCAATCCGGCAACCAATCGGGCCGTCCGCGCTCAGGTGTTGTCGCGATAACCAAGGACGACGGCGGAGTCGTCGGCCTCTGATCCCGGACGGCAGGGAAGGAGAGACAGAGGCCGCTTTCCCTGCCGTTACCCCCCCGCGAGATGTTACCTGGTACAAGGCCTGGCTTTGCCCAGTACCTCGTCGAGAAAAGCATGCATCGCCCTCCAGCTCTGGCGGTCGGCGCTGGCATTGTAGGCCGGGTTGGGTGAGCCATCGAGCGTGCGTGGATTGGTGAAGCCGTGTTCGACACCCGCATAGCTGTGGAAGTGCCAGTCCGCCTTTACAGCGTCCATTTCCTCCCAGAACTGCGCGACTTGCGATCTGGGTACGAGCGAGTCAGCGTCGCCGTGGCAGACCAGTATGCGCGGTTTGATCGGCGCGCTTGCGGGGAGGGCCGTTTCGAGCATTCCGTGGAAGCTGACGACTGCTGCTAGATCCTGTCCGTCGCGGGCCATTTCCAGCGCAGCCAGTCCGCCGAGGCAGAAACCGATGGCAAGGTGCGGGACGCCCGGTTCCAGCTCGCGCAGGAGATCGAGCGTGGCGCGCAGCCTTTGCCGCATTGCTTCCGGATCGCTGCGCAGATTACGCATCGCGGCGAAGGCTTCGTCGGCATTGGCGGGCGCCTCTGGCCCGTAGAAATCGCCGATGAGGACGGCGTAGCCCGCTTCTACCAGTTGCCGTACCTTGGCCTCGACGGCAGGTGTAGAGTTCATGAAGGTGGGAAAGATGGCGACGGCGGCCCGGACCTGACCATCCGACCGCGCGTGCAATGCGGTCAAGCCAACCGTGCCGTCATTATATCCGACCTTCTCGAAATTCTTCATTCGGGCAGGAAGTCCGGTACCGACAGATACCGCTCGCCAGTGTCGTAGTTGAAGCCGAGCACGCGCGATCCGGCGGGCAGATCGACCAGCTTGTGCTTGATCGCAGCAAGCGTCGCGCCGCTTGAAATGCCGACGAGCAGGCCTTCCTTCACCGCGCACTGGCGGGCCATTTCCTTGGCGTCTTCGGGTTCAACCTGGATCGCGCCGTCAATGGCCTTGGTATGGAGATTGTCGGGAACGAAGCCCGCGCCGATGCCCTGGATCGGGTGCGGGCCGGGCTGGCCGCCGCTGATGACAGGCGACAGGGTGGGCTCGACCGCATAGGCTTTCATATCGGGCCAGTGTTCCTTGAGAACTTCGGCGCAGCCGGTCAGGTGGCCGCCCGTGCCGACGCCGGTAATCAGTGCGTCTATGGGAGTGTCGGCGAAGTCCTCGAGGATTTCCTTTGCCGTAGTGCGGGCATGGACCTTCCAGTTGCTTTCATTGTCGAACTGGCTCGGCATCCAGGCGCCTTCCGTCTGCTCTACCAGTTCCTGAGCGCGTTCGATCGCGCCTTTCATGCCCTTTTCCTTGGGCGTGAGATCGAAGGTCGCGCCATAGGCGAGCATCAGGCGGCGGCGTTCTATGCTCATGCTTTCGGGCATGACCAGCACCAGCTTGTAGCCTTTGACCGCGGCGGTCATGGCAAGGCCGATACCGGTGTTGCCGCTGGTCGGCTCGATGATTGTGCCGCCCGGTTTGAGCTTGCCCGCCTTCTCGGCATCTTCGACCATGGCGAGGCCGATGCGATCCTTGATCGAACCGCCGGGATTGGCACGCTCGCTCTTCACCCAGACCTCGTGGTCGGGGAACAGGCGCGACAGGCGGATGTGAGGGGTGCTGCCGATAGTGGCGAGAACGGAGTCGGCTTTCATGGCATCTGCTCCTGCAATTTTTCTTCGGGGGGAGTGTCTAGCAATTCTTCAGGCGGGTCAAAGGTCCGCGTTGTTCGGAGAACGGGAAATATGCGCGCCCATATGGCGACGGTGATGATCGCCCCGACCCCGCCACCGACCACCGCGAGCACCGGACCGACGAGGAAGGCGAGGCTGCCGGAGAAGAAATCGCCGAACTCGTTTGAGGCGCTGATCGTCAGCAGGCTGACCGAGGACACACGCCCCCGCTTGTCGTCGGGCGTGTGCAACTGGATCAGCGACTGGCGGATATAGACGCTGAACATATCCGCCGCACCGACGATGAATAGCATGGCGAGGCTGAGCGGCATCGATTTGGACAGGCCGAAGATCACAGTGGCGAAACCGAAGATCGCGACCGCCCAAAGCATTTTGGGTCCGACATTCGTCCTGAGGGGGCGGAAGCTGAACCACAAGGCTGTCAGCGCGGCGCCAACGGCAGGGGCCATGGCAAGCTGGGCGAGGCCGGTTTCGCCGACTTCGAGAATGTCGCGCGCGAAAACCGGGAAAAGCGCTGTCGCTCCGGCAAGGAAGACTGCGAAAAGGTCGAGTGTGATAGCACCCAGTACCATCTTGTTGCGGATCACGTAGCGCAAGCCTTCAACCATTTGGTGGATCGGCCGCTTGTTTGCCTCGCGCGGGGGCTGGGGCACTCGACCGACGAAAGACAGCGCCATGATCGCCACCGCAAACAGAGCGCACGCCACCGCGTAAGGGAGGGCAGGTGCGATAGCATGGGTATATCCCCCGATCGCCGGACCGACGATCATACCCGTCTGCCAGGCGATGCTGGACAGGGCGATTGCATTAGGCAGAATCGTCTTTGGCACCAGATTGGGCGCAAGCGCCGAAAGCGCCGGCCCATTGAAGGAGCGAACGATGCCCAGCACGATCGCAACGCCGAATAGAGCGGGCAAGGTCATTGTTTCCGACCAAGTAAACCAAGTAAGGGCGAGCGCACATCCCAACTGGGCCAGCATGGTCAGCCGGGCGAGGTTTCGCCGGTCGAAATGATCGGCTGCCCACCCCGAAAACGGGGTGAGTATGAAGAGCGGCACAAACTGCAGGAGACCAATAAGTGCCAGCTGCCCAGACGCCGCCGCCACGCCCAATCCACTATCGCGCGCGATATTGTAGGTTTGCCAACCGATGATCAGCATCATCGCATATTGCGCTAGCGTCATCGTCAGGCGCGAAACAAAGTAGGCGCGGAAATTCGCTATTCGCAAGGGCGAGAATTCGGGGGAGAGTGTGTCGGTTTCGCTCACCCCGGACGCATGGCAGGCCCGCCTTCGGTTGTGAAGACGGGCCTGCTTGCAGTTCTAGAAGTAGGTTTTGCGGCTCAGCGCAGCTTGCGCAGGCGCGGGTTTGGCTGCAGCGTATCGATCAAGGCCAGAAAATCGTCGACGCGAATGATGCGTTCGAACTGGAAACCGGCACGGTTATCGCGGGTCCAGATGCAATAGGCTTCAATGCGTCCGATCACCGGCAGGCGCACGATCACGCGTTCACCACGACCGATGGCATCGGCATTGTCCACCATAAAGCCATTGGCCGAGATGTTTGCGATGTGCAGCCGCACATCGCCCTTGCCGAAATGTTCGGCAATGACCGGGTGGTCAACCGGGTGACGCGTCATGCGCCGCTGGTCGGTTACGCTCAGTTGTGCTCCGGCACCCATAGCTGGCGATCCCTCTATTCGTGAAACAATCGAGTGTCTTTATGCACCTAAAAGGCTAGCAATTGGTAAACCGCCCTAGCAGTATACCAGGCAAATCGGGCAGTTCGTCGATCCTAGCGACGGATAATCGCATGCTTCTTCTTGCCCAGGCTGAGCTTGGCTTCCGCGCCGGCGGTGACGGTAACGAGATGGCCGGGATCGGTTATTGGCTCGCCATCTAGTTTGACGGCGCCTTCGGCCAGCTTACGCTTGGCCTCGCCATTGGAGGCCGTGAAGCCGAGTGCCGTCAGCACCGCGCCGATACGCATGCCGTCAACGCCGACCTCTAGTGTGGGAAGGTCCGTACCTGTCCCGCCTCCGGCGAATGTCTCCGAAGCAGTACGCTCCGCAAGAATTGTCGCCTCCTCACCCCGAACCAGTTTGGTTACTTCGTTGGCAAGAACCGTCTTGGCTCGGTTGATGTCCGAACCCTCAAGCACTTCCAGTGTGGCGATTTCTTCCAAAGGAAGGTCGGTGAACAGCCGCAGGAAGCGACCGACATCGCGATCGTCGACATTGCGCCAGTATTGCCAGAAATCATAGTTCGGCAACTGGGCCTCGTTAAGCCATACAGCCCCCGCTGCGGTTTTGCCCATCTTGGCTCCATCGGCCGTTGTGAGCAGCGGAGTGGTCAAACCGAACAGTTCGCTCCCATCCATACGACGGCCGAGTTCCATGCCGTTGACGATGTTGCCCCACTGGTCGCTGCCACCCATCTGGAGTCGCGCGCCCATTTCCAGCGATAGATGCCTGAAGTCATATCCTTGCAGGATCATGTAGTTGAATTCGAGGAAGGTCATCGGCTGTTCACGCTCAAGGCGAAGGCGAACCGAGTCGAATGTCAGCATGCGATTGACCGTGAAATGCGTGCCGACTTTCTGGAGCATCTCGATGTAGCCAAGACCGCTCAGCCAATCCTGATTATTGACCATAACCGCATCGGTGGGACCGTCACCGAAAACAAGCAGACGCTCGAAGACCGTGCGTATGCCTGCGATGTTTTCGTCAATCACCTGATCGGTCAGCATCTTGCGACTCTCGTCGCGCCCGGTTGGATCTCCGATGCGTGTGGTCCCGCCGCCCATCAATACGATCGGTTTATGGCCCGTCTGCTGCAGACGACGCAGCATCATGATCTGTACCAGACTGCCGATATGAAGCGACGGCGCAGTGGCATCGAAGCCGATATATGCCGGCACGACCTGCTGCGCCACAAGTGCATCGAGGCCAGCCGGATCGGTGATCTGGTGGATGTATCCGCGCTGATCGAGCACGCGCAATAGGTCGGACTGATAGTTGCTCATGACGAAGCGCCCGCTAGCAGGTAAGAGGCGGCATGCAAACGTATCGATTGGAGCCGCATTCGGCCCACCCTCCACTTGCCGTAACCAGCATCGAAGCGCGCGTAATCGGCAGAGACGAAAACTGGTTGCGGCTGCGCTGGCGGATTGAAGGTTCAGTCAATCTTGTCGTACCCGCGTTTGCGGGCAAGGGCAGGGCCGACGAGTTATGGCAGACTACCTGCTTCGAACTCTTCCTTCGACCGGAGCAGGGAACACCCTATTGCGAGTTCAACCTTTCGCCTTCCGAGCGTTGGAATGCCTATGATTTCGACAGTCGCCGCCAGGGCATGACCGAACGCCGCATGCCACGCGAACCCGACTGTACGATCCGCTTGGGTAGTACCTTCGCCATCTTCGATTCAGCCTTGCCGGTTGCGGGATTACCGCATGTAGATTGCGCGATGGCTCTCACCTGCGTGATCGAGGAGACGGACAGTCGCAAAAGCTATTGGGCCCTGCAACATTCGGGCGCTGAACCGGATTTCCACGATCCGGCTTGCTTCACTGCCCACCTTGCGGCACCCAGCGCCACATGAAATTCGGCATCGACAGACTCATCACAGACGAAGAATTACGCAAGCCGCTGGAAGGCAAAAGAGTTGCGCTTGTGGCACATCCGGCTTCTGTCACGGTCGGTCTGGACCATTCGCTTGATGCGTTGATCGAACGCCGTGTGAACGTAACTTCCGCTTTCGGACCACAACATGGGCTGAAAGGCGATAAACAGGACAATATGGTCGAAACCGCGGACGAAACCGATCCGCAATACGGTATCCCAATCTTCAGCCTCTATGGCGAAGTCCGTCGCCCGACAGGCCAGATGATGTCCAGCGCGGATGTATTCCTGTTCGACCTTCAGGATCTGGGGTGTCGCATCTACACTTTCGTCACCACACTGCTCTATCTGCTCGAGGAAGCGGCGAAACTGGGCAAAAGCGTATGGGTGCTCGACCGGCCGAACCCCGCAGGCGGACCGGTCGAAGGGACGCTGCTATTGCCCGGAGCGGAAAGTTTTGTCGGCGCGGCACCCATGGTCATGCGGCACGGCCTGACCATGGGCGAAATGGCTAAGTGGTTCGTCGATCACTTCAAGCTCGATGTCGATCTGAAGATCATCGAAATGAGCGGCTGGAAACCCGGGCACCCTGCCGGTTACGGGTGGCCGGAAAACCGTATCTGGATCAATCCCAGTCCTAATGCCGCCAATCTCAACATGGCGCGTGCCTATGCCGGCACGGTTATGCTGGAAGGTACAACGCTGAGCGAGGGCAGGGGAACCACCCGGCCGCTCGAAGTCCTGTTCGGCGCACCCGACGTCGATGCGAAGGCAGTTCTGGCGGAAATGCGACGCATTGCGCCGATGTGGTTGCGGGGCTGCGCAATTCGCGAATGCTGGTTCGAACCTACCTTCCACAAACATGCAGGAACGCTCTGCAACGGTCTGATGATTCACGCCGAAGGCAAATTCTACGATCATCATGCCTTCCAGCCCTGGCGTCTCCAGGCTCTCGCCTTCAAGGCGATCCGCAATCTGTATCCGGACTATCCGCTTTGGCGCGATTTCCCGTACGAGTATGAATTCGACCGCCTGGCCATCGATGTCATCAATGGCGGGCCGGCATTGCGCGAATGGGTGGACGACGGCGAGGCGGCACCCGACGATCTGGACGAAGTGGCAAGCGCTGACGAAGCGGCCTGGCGCGAAACCATCTCAGGGCATCTGATCTACAGCTAAGCACATGTTGCCGACGGGAAAGGATTTCCGCAGCAGTATGACCCGACCTGATCTTCGATTTTCGACCAACGGCCTTGACGAAATGGCGTAATCAGGGAAGCTTGCCGGAAAGCGACGGGCATACCCGCGCTTCTGGAGAGATAATAATGGCGACTGCGGCAGCACGGCAGACCGGCGGATCGGTCAGGGTTACCCTGTGGATTCTTCTGGTCGTCTACATCTTCAATTTTATCGACCGTCAGATCGTCAACATCCTGGCCGAACCGATCCGGATCGAACTGGGATTGAGTGATACGGAGATCGGATTGATGACCGGTCTGGCCTTCGCACTGTTCTATACCGTGCTGGGTCTGCCGATCGCCCGCTTCTCCGACCGGCCCTCGACCAATCGCCCGTGGCTGATCGGCGGAGCTCTGGCGATCTGGTCTGCGATGACGGCACTCTGCGGACTGGCGCAGAATTTCATCCAGCTGCTGCTGGCGCGGATCGGTGTGGGGATAGGTGAAGCAGGCTGCACGCCGCCTGCGCATTCCCTGATCGCCGACCTCGTCGAACCTGCCAAGCGCTCCTCGGCTCTGGCATTCTACGCGCTCGGGATTCCCATCGGCACGCTTCTGGGCATGCTTATCGGTGGAATCCTTGCCGATACGGTGGGGTGGAGAAACGCGTTCCTGATCGTCGGCCTGCCGGGCATTCTGCTGGCCGTTATCGTCTTCATGACGCTCAGGGATCCGCGACGCTCAGGGGCGACAGTGCAGGCTATAGCGGCGCAATCGACCGGGCAGATGCCGATGAAGGATGCGCTCAAAGCGATGTTCAGTTCGCGGGCATTCGTGCTGCTGGTCACGGCAGGTTCCGCCGCGGCCTTTCTGGCCTATGGCAAGGTGACCTGGATCACCATATTCTTCCAGCGAACGCACGGGCTGACGCCCGGCGAAGTCGGGTTCTGGTTCGGGGTCGTCAATGGTGCGGCCGGTATCGCCGGAACCGTTCTGGGGGGATATCTCGCCGACAAGTTCGGGTCGGAGAACCGCCGTCACGTCCTGACCGCCCCGGCACTCGGAATGGTCTTCACGATACCGTTTGCGTTGCTGGCATTCATGACCGACGACTGGTTTCTAGCCCTGTTCCTTCTCATAATCCCGACGCTCTGCAATTCGCTCTATTACGGTCCGACATATTCGAGCGTGCAGGGGCTCGTACCTCTCAGGGCAAGGGCCATCGCGGCGGCGGTGCTGCTGTTTTTCCAGAACCTGATCGGCCTCGGCCTCGGCCCGTTGTTCTTCGGCATCCTGTCGGACCTTCTCCAGCCTACCTATGGCGAAGAGAGCGTTCGATACGTGCTCTACGGTGCCACATTCCTCGGTGTGGTTCCGGCCTTTTTCTTCTGGCGATGCTCGCTCAGGCTGAATGACGAACTCGACAAAAAGGACTAATCCGGTTCCCTGACCGGTGATACGAGCTCGACCAGTACGAAGCTGATGAGCATCAGCAGGAACCAGCTGCCGAGCTTGGCCAGGCTTACCATTTTCCAGCCATTCTCCTGCCCCGGATAAGTCCAGGCACGGGCGAACGTGCCGATATTCTCCGCGCCCCAGATGAACAATGCGACGAGCAAGAAGCCCAGCAGCAAGGGCATCCAGCGATGCTCGCGCCAGTTGCGGAAATGGATTCTGGTCTTCCAGAACAGCAGGATCGTCGCTGCGAACAGTGCCATCCTGATATCGGGCAGCCAGTGATGCGCAAAGAAGTTGATATAGATCGCGGCGGCGAGCACCCAAGTCGCCCAGCGCGACGGATAACCGGTGTAACGAAAATCGAAGATACGCCAGACGCGCGCGATATAGCTGCCGACGGCGGCATACATGAAGCCTGAAAACAGCGGTACCGCGCCGATATGCAGCACGCTGGCCTCGGGATAGATCCACGAGCCCGCGGCGGTCTTGAACAGCTCCATCACCGTGCCGACCACGTGGAAGATCAGGATGACTTTGGCTTCCGCCCACGTCTCCAGGCGAAAAGCCAGCATCGCGCCCTGAATGGCGACGGCAGAAAGCGTAAGGAAATCGTAGCGATGGAGCGGTGCGCTTTCGGGATACAAGAAATGCGTCGCCAGAAGCAGCGCCAGCATCAATGCGCCGAAGAGGCAGGCCCAACCCTGTTTGAAGCCGAATAGCAGGAACTCATAGAGCCACAGCCGCCAACCCGTCCCCGGATCGAATCTTTCGAGGCGAAGGCGGATCGCCTCGAAGCGTGAATGCTTCAAATCACGCGCCCGTTTTGCGGCTCAGTTCGCGCATCGCGTCGTCCAGCCCGTCAAGCGTCAGCGGATACATGCGGTCGTTCACTAGCTGCTTCATCACCTTGGTCGACTGCGAATAGCTCCACTGCTTCTCGGGCACGGGGTTGAGCCACACCGTCGCAGGATAGGTATTGGTCAGGCGCTGCATCCAGGTGGCGCCGGCTTCCTCATTCATATGCTCGACGCTTCCGCCCGGATGGGTGATTTCGTAGGGGCTCATGGCGGCATCGCCGACGAAAATCACCTTGTAGTCATGCCCGTATTTGTGGAGCACGTCCCAGGTCTTGGTGCGCTCCTGCCAGCGGCGACGGTTGTCCTTCCAGACGCCTTCGTAGAGGCAGTTGTGGAAGTAGAAGAATTCGAGATTCTTGAACTCCGCCGTGGCCGCGCTGAACAGTTCCTCGCACAGCTTGATGAACGGGTCCATCGACCCGCCGACGTCAAGGAACAGCAGCAGTTTTACCGCATTGTGGCGTTCCGGGCGCATATGGATGTCGAGCCAGCCCTGCTTGGCCGTGCCTTCGATGGTCGCATCGAGGTCAAGTTCGTCCGCCGCCCCCTCGCGCGCGAAGCGCCGCAGGCGCCGGAGCGCCATCTTGATGTTACGTGTGCCCAGTTCCTTTGTGCTGTCGAGATTCTTGAACTCACGCTTGTCCCACACCTTGAGCGCACGCTTGTGGCGGCTTTCCCCGCCGATCCGCACGCCTTCGGGATTGTAACCCGAATTGCCGAAGGGCGAGGTGCCTCCGGTGCCGATCCATTTGTTGCCGCCCTGATGGCGCTTTTCCTGTTCTTCGAGCCGCTTCTTCAGCGTCTCCATGATCTCGTCCCAGTCACCCAGAGATTTGATCTTCTCCATTTCCTCGGCAGAAAGGAATTTCTCGGCGACTGCCTTGAGCCAGTCTTCGGGCACATCGACCGGGTTCTGGCCGTAATCGGTGAGGATGCCCTTGAAAACCTTCTGAAAGACCTGATCGAACCGGTCGAGCAGGCCTTCGTCCTTCACGAAGGTTGCGCGGCTGAGATAATAGAACGCCTCTGGCGATTGCTCGATGACATCGCGATCGAGTGCCTCGATCAGCGTGAGATGTTCCTTGAAGCTCGCGGGAATTCCCGCAGAACGCAGCTCGTCGACGAAATTGAAGAACATGAACATGGTCTAGCGGGAAGCTCAGGTCTGCGCCAGAGCGCGTTTTTCTGCGAACTGCGCCGACTTAACTGTCCGCTAACCATCCTGTCGTAGATGGCAGATTGAACAAGATCAGATGGGGGTCATCACTCACATGGAACTCAGTGCGATCGATGCCCGCGGCGCATCGGCCCTCGACAAGATTCCAGAGGCTTGCGGCAAGGTAACCGTGGGATGCTCGGACGTGGCGGGCATCGTCCAGGGAGTGATCGATTCCTTCGGACATCTGCGCAGCGAGTATGTCGAGTTGCAGGGTACGGTCCGTGCGCTGGACGAAGATCAGAGCAAGGTCCTGGAAGCGAGCGACGAAGCGCGCCTGCTGTCCGAGAGAGCGATCGAACGTCTCAACGATGGCACGACGATGATCAGCAGTTCGCTGAACGAAATCGGCAACCTCCTCAGCCTCGTCGAAACGCTGACCGAGCACGTCACCGGCTTTGCGGCGGCGATGGATCAGGTCCGCCGTTCGAGCCAGGAAATCGACCAGATCGCCGAGACCACCAATATCCTCGCGCTGAACGCCACGATCGAAGCGATGCGCGCCGGCGAGCAGGGCCGCACTTTCGCCGTTGTCGCCAACGAGGTGAAGACGCTGGCCAGCGAAACCCGCAAGGCGACCGAAGAGATCGGTCGCACGATCGATACGCTGGGCAGCGAGGCCGAGCAGGTCATCGAAAAGATCCAGAGCGGGGCAGCCGCCAGCACTCAGGCCAAGAACTCCGTCGGGTCGATTGAAGATACGATGCGCAGCGTCACGGAACTGCTGATCGAAGTGGACGGCCAGCAGGACCAGATCGCGCGCAACACCGCGACGATTTCGGACCATGTTCATCGCGTACAAGACGTGCTGGGCGATTTCGATGGTGCCGTCAGCGAGAACGAGAGCAAGCTTGCCGCTGCCCACACGCGTATGGAAGACCTCGAACTGATCGCCAGCGACATGTTCGACAAGCTCGTCAAGGCGGGGCTTTCGCCGCAGGACAGCACCATGGTCGAAAAGGCCCAGGGACATGCGCAGGAAATTGTTACGCTGGCCGAGCAGGCCATCGCGTCAGGCGAACTGACGATGGATCAGCTCTTCGACCGGGACTACCGGCAAGTCCCTGGCACCAATCCGCCCCTTTATCGCACCAGCCTGAGCGATTGGGCCGACATAAACTGGCGACCGGTGAACGATAGGGTCAGCGGCGGTGGCGGTGCGGTGATCATGTGCTCGCAGGCGGACATGAACGGTTTCCTGCCCACGCATGTCACCGATCATTCCCGCAGGCCCACCGGCGAGCTTGCCCACGACACGAAATATTGCCGCAACGGCCGGATCATCCTCGAAGGGATCGACCACGTCGCAAAAGCGACGACCGACCCTTACACGATGGCCGTGTATCGTCAGGAAGGCGACGGCAAGAACTACATCGTGGTGCGCAACGTCTACATCCCCGTCTATATCGGCGGTCGCCGCTGGGGGGATTTCGAACTGGCCTACAGCTTCCGCTGATCCCGACGGGCATTGTCGGTCGAAGGTGTCGAGCGCCAGCGCCCGAGCGCTACTGCTGCCGCCGCGCCATGAAGGCAAGCCGTTCGAACATCATCACATCCTGTTCGTTCTTGAGCAGCGCGCCATGAAGCGGCGGGATCGCGGCATTGGGATTCGCGTCCTGCAGCACCTCGATCGGCATGTCCTCGTTCAGCAGCAGCTTCAACCAGTCGAGCAGTTCGCTGGTGCTGGGCTTCTTCTTGAGCCCCGGCACATCGCGGATCTCGTAGAAGATCTCCATCGCCTTGGTGACGAGGTTTTTCTGGATGCCGGGGAAGTGCACCTCGATGATGTCGCGCATCGTCTCGGTATCGGGGAACTTGATGTAGTGGAAGAAACAGCGGCGCAGGAATGCGTCGGGCAGTTCCTTCTCGTTGTTCGAAGTGATGACCACGATCGGGCGTTTCTTGGCCTCGACCCGCGTATGCGTCTCGTAAACGTCGAAGCTCATACGATCGAGTTCCTGCAACAGATCGTTGGGGAATTCGATATCGGCCTTGTCGATCTCATCGATCAGCAACACCGGGAGCTGTTTGGACGTGAACGCCTCCCACAGCTTGCCCTTCTTGATGTAGTTCGAAATGTCGTGGACCCGCTCGTCGCCCAACTGGCCATCGCGCAGGCGCGCGACCGCATCGTATTCGTACAGACCCTGCTGGGCCTTGGTGGTCGACTTGACGTTCCATTCGATCAACGGGGCATCTATGGCCTTGGCGATTTCATGTGCGAGGACCGTCTTGCCCGTGCCCGGTTCGCCCTTGACGAGGAGCGGGCGGCGCAGCGTTACAGCGGCATTGACCGCAACCTTGAGGTCTTCGGTGGCGATATAGGATTTCGTTCCCTCGAAACGGGCCGGCTCGCTGGTCTGGTCGGTCATCGGTTTTCCCTTGTAACTTTACGTAAGCGTTAGGGGGCAGCGCGGGGAAGGGCAAGAGCGGGAACCACGCGGCTGTCCATGTGGACCGCTAAAGGGGGTATTTTCAAAAACTCGAAACTATCGAATAATTGTATTATATCAGTATTTTGTCGGATATTCTCGTCCACGCATTGTCACCTTCGCCTCCAGCTCGCTACAGACCGCCTGCCAGCTTTGCCGAATAATCGCTGCGCTATTCGACAGAGCGGTCGAACCGGCTCTATGGCCGATTGCCGAAGTGTAGGAAAATTCTGCCTGCTCGCCGACCCGGTCGCGGAATCTCAGCCGGGCCGTAACCCTTGCGCAAGCTTCGCGCGTATTATCGCAAAGACGACTATTCCCGGGGGCCACAAGGACGATCCATGCCGACCGAAACCATCACCATCGCGACCGACGCCGGGCACGACCTGAAAGGCTCGCTGGAACTGCCGACCGGGCTGGTTCGGGGCGCCGCGCTGTTCGCACATTGCTTTACCTGCACGCGGCAGAGCAAGGCTGCGGTGACGGTGGCAAGGGCTCTGGCGAAAGAGGGCATCGCCTGCCTGCGGTTCGACTTTACCGGCCTCGGCGGGAGCGAGGGTGAATTCGGTCGGGCCGGCTTTGCCGCCGATGTCGCGGACCTCGTAGCTGCAGGGCGCAACTTGCTCGATCGCTTTGCCCAGCCGATCCTCCTTGTCGGACACAGCCTTGGCGGCGCGGCGGTGCTGGCGGCTGCGGACGATATCGGGTTCGACGGGGTCGCAGCCATTGCGACCATCGCCGCGCCAAGCGACGTGCCGCACGTTCTGCAGCGGATCGAAGGCGATCTCGACGCAATCCGCGAGACGGGTACGGGGGAGGTAAGCATCGGCGGGCGCAATTTCGCGCTAAGCCGCGATTTCCTCGAGAAAGTCGAAAGTGTCGATCTGCTGGAAGAGGTCGCGCGGTTGAGACGACCCTTGCTGTTTCTCCATTCGCCGACCGATGCGATAGTCGGGATCGAGAATGCGAGCGCCCTGTTCGCCGCGGCGAAACATCCGAAAAGCTTCGTCAGTTTGGAGGGTGCCGACCACCTCCTGCTAAGGGAGACCGATGCTCAATTCGCCGCCAGCGTCATCGCGGCGTGGGCGACCCGTTACCTGCCCCTGCGTGACGACTGGCCGATGCCGGAGGAAGGCGTGGTGGTGAAAACCGGCCATGGCAAGTTCGGCACCGAGGTCCACACCAGAACCCATCACCTCATCGCAGACGAACCGCGGAGCTATGGCGGCGACGATAGCGGGCCGACACCCTACGACCTCCTCACCGCAGCGCTGGGTACCTGCACCGCGATGACGATGAAGATGTATGCCGACCGAAAGGGCTGGCCGCTCGATGGAGTAACGGTTCAAGTCACGCATGAACGCGACCATGCGGGCCATTGCGATCACGCCAAGGCTATGGCGGACGGCAAACGGATCCAGGCTCTCCATCGGCGGATCGCGCTACATGGCGAGAGCCTCGACGAAGAGCAGCGGCAACGCATCGTCGAAATCGCCGACAAGTGTCCGGTGCATCAAACGCTGGAAGGCGAGTTGCATATCGTGACGAGTAAATACGAGAGCGATTGATACGCTCGAGCCGCGCTGCTAGTCCCGAGCGAGGGGCCATGGGGAGCTTTTTCCATATATTGCGCAGCGCGGACTGGCTTACTGCAGACCGTGTAACCGCGGTTCTACGCCTCTTGGCGCTGTTGCAGGCGGGATTGGCGATTTGGCTGGTGGTCAACTCGAGCGGCGGAGTCGATTCTAACGGCCAACTGCTGGGTACGGATTTCGTCAGTTTCTGGACTAGCGGCAAGATGGTGCTCGACGGGCTCGATCCGTACGACATCTCGGCCCACATTGCGGCTCAACGGGAAGTCTACATCGCGCAAAACAGCTATGTGGGGTTCTTCTATCCACCATCCATTCTTCCTTTTTTTGTCCCCTTCGGTTTCACGGATTACATCCCCGCTCTCATTGTCTGGCTGGCGATCACCGGAGGTCTCTATCTGCTGGCCGTGCGCGCATGGGCACTGAGCCTGTGGGGGCGACCTCCCGGAGCGGTCTTGGTACTTGCGTCCCCGGCCTTATGGCTGTGTGTCGCTCATGGGCAGACGAGTTTTCTAGTCGCATTTCTGCTCGGTGCTGGCGTGCTACTGGTGGATCGGCGTCCGTGGCTGGCGGGCATCCTGTTCGGGCTCGCGACCATAAAGCCGCAAATGGGATTGCTGGTGCCGGTCGTGCTGCTGGCCTCGGGTCAATGGCGGGTAATCGTAGGCGCGGGGTTGGCTAGCGCCGGCCTCGCTTTGCTGGCATCCGGCATTGCCGGGCTGGACACCTGGAATGCCTGGCTGGCGACCGGAGATGTTGCACGCGCCGCCCTGACCGAGGGACAGATAGGGTTTGCCAAACTGCAAAGCACATTCTCGGCTTTGCGCCTCATGGGCGTGCCAGACGCAATTGCCATCGCAGTGCAGATCGCCTGTTCGTTAGGCGTCGCATCCGTCCTTGCATTTGCCGGATGGCGCAACGGCTGGTCTGTCGGCCTCGGTGCGACCATGCTGGCTGGCACGATGGTGGCTACGCCCTTCGTGCTCGACTATGACTTCGTGCTGCTGGCGTTCCCGCTGATGTTTCTGGCAACCGACGGCTTTCGTCCGTGGGAAAGGTTTCTCACGGCCGCGCTATTCGTCGCTCCTCTGTTTGCGCGCACAACCGGGCTCTATCTCGGCGTGCCGCTGCTTGCACCGCTAACCCTGGCGTTGTTCGCCGTGATGGCGACGCGTCTGTTTGCCGAGAGTAAGCGCAATGAGGCGATGACTGCCTAGATCACACGCGGCCGGCCAATCGAGATCGACGCGGCATAGTCTCGATTGTGGTATTTTCGGCGCCGACGTTTCCCAACATCTATCGTAGCATACGTCTATCGCGAAGGTCGCCGATACGTATGGCAAGGATCATGCGTCGATCATCTCGCGGTCGAACTCGCCGGCATTGTTCTGGATGAAGTTGAAGCGATGTTCGGGATTGCGGCCCATGAGCTGGTCGACCAGTTCCTTGACTACTGCCCGCTGCTCGAACTCCTGCGGCAGGGTGATGCGGATCAGGCTGCGGGTTTCGGGGTTCATCGTGGTTTCGCGCAGCTGCGACGGGTTCATTTCGCCCAGGCCCTTGAAGCGCCCGACTTCGACCTTTTTGCCCTTGAACACGGTTTCTTCCAGTTCGGCGCGATGCGCATCGTCGCGGGCGTAGCGGCTCTCCTTGCCGGCAGTCAGGCGATAGAGCGGCGGTTGTGCAAGATAGAGATGTCCGCCGCGCACGATCTCGGCCATTTCCTGGAAGAAAAAAGTCATCAGCAGCGTGGCGATATGCGCGCCGTCGACATCGGCGTCGGTCATGATGATGATACGGTCGTAGCGCAGGTTTTCCGGGTCGCAATCCTTGCGCGTGCCGCACCCCATCGCCAGCGTCAGATCGGCGATTTCGCTGTTCGCGCGGATCTTGTCGGCCGTCGCACTGGCGACGTTGAGGATCTTGCCGCGGATCGGCAGGATCGCCTGCGTTTTGCGGTCGCGCGCCTGCTTGGCGCTGCCGCCTGCCGAGTCCCCCTCGACGATGAACAGCTCCGTCTCGCCGTCGCCTTCGCCCGAGCAATCGGTCAGCTTGCCGGGCAGGCGCAGCTTCTTGGCATTGGTCGCGGTCTTGCGCTTGATCTCGCGTTCCTGCTTCCTTCGCAGGCGCTCGTCCATCCGCTCCATCACCTCGCCGAGCAGCGCCTTGCCGCGATCCATATTGTCGGCGAGAAAATGGTCGAAGTGGTCGCGCACCGCATTCTCGACGAGGCGGGCGGCCTCTGGCGAGGTCAGCCGGTCCTTGGTCTGACTCTGGAACTGCGGATCGCGGATAAAGACGCTGAGCATGATTTCGGCACCGGTCATCACGTCGTCGGCGGTGAGATCCTTGGCCTTCTTCGCACCCGTAAGTTCGCCGAAAGCGCGCAGGCCTTTGGTCAAGGCCGCGCGCAGACCCTGTTCGTGCGTGCCGCCATCGGGAGTAGGCACGGTGTTGCAGTACCAGCTGGTCGAGCCGTCCGAATAGAGCGGCCAAGCGATGGCCCATTCGACCCGGCCGGCTTCATCGGGAAAGTCCTGATTGCCGGCGAAGGGTTCGGCCGTGACGCATTCGCGACTGCCGACCTGTTCCGCCAGATGGTCCGCAAGGCCACCGGGGAACTTGAATACGGCCTCTGTCGGCACCTCTTCGCTTGCCAGGCTTTCTGCGCATCTCCAGCGGATCTCGACACCCGCGAAGAGGTAGGCCTTCGACCGCGCCAGCTTGAACAGGCGTTTCGGATTGAACTGCCGATCGCCGAATATTTCGACATCGGGGACGAAACTTACCGTGGTGCCGCGACGATTGGGGGTAGGGCCGAGCTGCTCAAGCTGGCCGAGCGTCTGGCCCTTCGAGAAGCTCTGCGCATAGAGTTGCCTGTCGCGCGCCACTTCGACGCGGGTATCGCTCGACAGCGCGTTCACTACCGACACGCCGACGCCGTGCAGGCCGCCGCTGGTGGCATAGGCCTTGCCCGAAAACTTGCCGCCCGAGTGCAGCGTGGAGAGGATCACTTCGAGCGTCGACTTGCCCGGATATTTCGGATGCTCGCCGACCGGGATGCCCCGGCCATTGTCCGCAACCGTAACGCGGTTGCCTTCTTCAAGGCGCAGCTCGATCCGCGTCGCATGGCCGGCGACCGCCTCGTCCATCGCGTTGTCGAGCACTTCCGCCACCAGATGGTGCAGCGCGCGATCGTCGGTCCCGCCGATATACATGCCCGGGCGGCGGCGCACGGGTTCGAGGCCCTCGAGGACCTCGATCGAGGAAGCGTCGTAATCGCCGCTGGCAGCTGGTGTGTTTTCGAACAGATCGTCGGACATGCCGGCAGCTATATCGCGCGGATTTGCGCAGCCACAAGCTCACCGGCGAGGTTATCCGCGCTGCTCAGAAGCGAGCCGGTGCATTGTCGACCACGACGACGGAACCATTGCGCACCTCGCGTACCTCGAAAGCGCGTTCGACCAGTCCGTCGCGCCCGAAGCGAAATGCGCCATCCAGACCCAGAAAGCCGTCCCGCGCCAGCAGCTCGCTTTCGGGGAAATCCTGTCCGACCCGCCAGTCGCGCGCGACCCGCAAGGTCAGCAGCACGGCGTCATAGCCGAGCGTGGCGATCCGATAGGGCTGGCTGCCGAAGCGTGCCTCGTAACTGTCGACGAAGCGTTTGTAGCGATTGTCCGACACAGCCGCGAACCATGCGCCCGTGAGCGCGGAGGAGCGCGTGACCGAGCTTTCGCCGCTCCACAGCTCGGTGCCCAGAACACGGGTCATGCTGCCGCCGCTGGGGTTGAGGACCCCAGCGGCCTGCGCTGCCAGGCGCGCACCATCGGCGATCAGGACCGCATCATAGCCGCCGTGCGATTTCAGGCGCTGGGCCGCGCTGACGATCGACGTGTTTCCGCGCGCATAACGCTCCGTCCAGGCAACTTCGCCGCCATAGGCCGATACGGCGCTTCGCATGGCTTCCTCGGCCCGGGCGCCATACTCGCCATCGGGCGCGAGGATCGCGAATCGCTGCGATCCTTTGCTACGGGCATACTGGATCGTGCGCATGATCGACTGGTCGGGGATCTGACCCATTATGAATACATCGCCGCCCGCTGCGTCGGTATCGTTCGAGAAGGAAATGACCGGCACATCCGCCGCGCGTGCCGGACCGACGACCGATGCGATGTTCGAACCCATGAGCGGGCCGAGTATCAGCTTGTTCCCCTCCTGAATCGCCTGCCTCGCCGCCGCTTCGGGACCTTTGGCGGTGTCGTATGTCGTGATGCGCAGATTGTTCGCATTGGTGTCGAGCAACGCCATGGTGGTGGCATTAGCGATCGACTGGCCGACTGCGCCGTTCTGTCCCGACATCGGGACCAGCAGCGCGATGCGATGCCGCGTCGCATCGCCGGGCAGGCTTTCGGTCGGCTCGGGAGCGGGCGTCTCGGCGACAGGTCCTGGTCGTTCGGCGCCCTTGGGGATGACCGAACAAGCCCCGAGCAGAGCCGCCAGCCCCACGGTCACAATTGCCCGACGGTCGAAAGTCCAGCGCTTCATCTTGCCGCGTCCCTCACTCTTGGTTCATGGGGGGAACGTGTCCGATCCATCCCCCTCCGAAGAATTTTCCCTTACACCGGGGCTCTATATAGTAGCCACCCCGATCGGCAACCTCGGCGATATCACGCTGCGCGCAATAGACATTCTGCGGCACTGTGACGGCATTGCCTGCGAAGACACGAGGGTCACAGGCAAGCTGCTCAAGCACCTGGGCATCTCGAAACCCATGTGGCGGTACGACGATCATAGCGAACACAAGGACCGGACGCGGCTTGTCGAATCGATGCGAACGCGCGCGGTCGCTCTGGTCAGCGATGCGGGAACGCCAATGGTGTCCGATCCCGGCTATCGCCTGGTCAACGATTGCCGGGCCGAGGGCATTCCCGTGACGGCATTGCCGGGCGCCTGCGCGGCGATTGCCGGGCTGGCTTTGTCGGGCCTGCCCAACGACCGTTTTCTTTTTGCCGGTTTTTTGCCGAGCAAGGACAAGGCACGGCGCGAAGTTCTCGAGGAGCTTGCCGCCGTGGACGCAACGCTGGTCTTCTATGAAACTGCGCCCCGACTCACCAAATCCCTGACCGCTATCGAGGCGTCATTGCCCAACCGCGAAGTTGCCGTGGCGCGCGAAATCACCAAGCTCCACGAAGAGGTTCGACGCAGCCTGCCATCCGGATTGCTGGCTTATTACGAAGCAAATCCGCCCAAGGGAGAGATCGTTCTTCTGGTGGGCCCGCCGCCCGAAAGCATCGCCAGCGAGGAAGATGCCGATGCACTGCTGATCGATGCGTTGCGAACCATGAAGGCCTCACAGGCTGCGGCTCAGGTGGCAAAGGCCACCGGCATGGATCGCAAAACCCTCTATGCGCGCGCGACGGAACTGCGTTCGGCATGAACCGCCAACTGGCCGAAAAAAGCGGTCGCGACGGTGAAGCCAGGGCGGCCTTCTGGCTGCGAGCCAAGGGATGGCAAATCCTCGACCAGCGGGTGAAGACCCCCGCCGGAGAAATCGACCTGGTCGTAAAACGTGGCGCGGTAGTCGCATTCGTGGAGGTCAAGTGGCGGAAAAAGCGGGCCGATCTCGATCATGCGATCGACGAATATCGCCTGTCCCGGGTCGCGGCAGCCGTCGAAGCCGTGGCCCATCGCTACGCCCTGAACGGGGAAGATATACGGATCGACGTGATCCTCCTTGCGCCGGGCAGTTTCCCTCGCCACATCGCGAATGCCTGGCAGCCTTAGTCGCCGTCACCATCCGACGGCTTCGCTGTCGACAGGCTCGGGACAATCGGAGATCAGCATGCCGTTACGTGTCGCCGTCCAGATGGACCCCCTGGAAGGCATCAATATAGCGGGCGACAGTTCCTTCGCGCTGATGCTTTCGGCTCAGGCGCGGGGGCACGAATTATGGCACTACGACGTCGCAAGCCTCGCCTATGAAAGCGATGGAACGCCGCGGGGGCTGATCACCGCGCATGCGGCACCCGTCACCGTACAGCGTGAAACCGGCAATCATTTCGCGGCCGGAGAGCGGCGACGCATCGACCTCGCCCGCGACATCGATGTCGTGCTGATGCGGCAGGACCCACCCTTCCACCTCGGCTATATCAGTGCGGCACTTCTTCTGGACAGGCTGAAGGGCGCCACGCTGGTCATCAACGACCCGCGCGAAGTCGTGAATGCTCCCGAAAAGATGTTCGTCCTCGACTATGCGCAGTACATGCCGCCGACGCTGGTCGCACGTCATATCGACGATCTGCGCGCGTTTCAGAAGAAGCACGGCTCGGTGGTGGTGAAGCCGCTGCACGGAAATGGCGGCAAGGCGATTTTCCGGATCGACGAAAAGGGCACGAACCTTTCCGCCTTATCCGAAGTCTTCGACCAGACCTGGCCCGAGCCGCACATGGTTCAGCCCTTCATTCCGGAGGTATCCGAGGGCGACAAGCGAATCGTCCTGGTCGACGGGGAATTTTCCGGTGCAATCAATCGGTTCCCCGGAGAAGGCGAGTTTCGTTCGAACCTTGCGCAGGGCGGCCATGCAGAGGCCACGACGCTGACCGCGCGCGAAGAGGAAATCTGTGCGGCCATGGGGCCGGAGCTGAAGCGGCGCGGCCTTGTCTTCGTCGGCATCGATGTGATCGGCGGGAAATGGTTGACCGAGATCAACGTCACTTCGCCCACAGGCATCGTCGCCATCGACAAATTCAACGGAACGGACACGGCCGGCCTTATCTGGGATGCGATAGAACGCCGCCACGCGGCAATGTAGAACCAACCGCCGCACTCGCCCGTTACGCGTCCATGCACGAACTCATCATCCGCGCGATAGAGCAGGGCGGCCTCGTCGGCATTTTCCTGCTGATGGCGCTGGAGAATATCTTCCCGCCAATTCCTTCGGAGGTCATCATGGGGCTGGGCGGGGTAGCCGTCTCCAGGGGCACGATGGATTTCTGGCCGCTGATGATCGTCGGTACGGTCGGATCGACCCTCGGCAATTACGCCTGGTATTGGCTGGGCGACCACTGGGGGCGCACCAGGCTCGAACCATTCGTTGATCGATGGGGACGCTGGCTGACGATGGAGTGGCAGGACGTGGAGAAAGCGCGCGGCTTTTTCCGGCGGCACGGGCCATGGGTCGTATTCGTGTTCCGCTTCATGCCGATTTTTCGCACGATGATTTCGCTTCCGGCAGGTCTCGCGCATATGGGCGTATGGCGGTTTCTCACCTTCACCTTCGCCGGAGCGTTCATCTGGAACCTCTTGCTCGTCGAAGGCGGGCGCAGGCTTGCTGCGTGGCTGGATGAATCGCAGCACGTGCTCGGCTGGATCATTCTCGGCTCCATCGGTGCCGCCTTCATCGGGTATCTCTGGCGGATCGTGACCTGGAAACCGCGCGACAAGCGCTAGTCGCTTTCGCGCGGATGAGCCTTGCGATAGGTGTCCAGGAGGCTGGCCGCATCTACCTTCGTGTAGATCTGAGTGGAGCCCAGGCTTGCGTGCCCCAATAGCTCCTGCAGGCTCCTGAGGTCGGCACCAGCGCCGAGCAGATGTGTCGCGAAGCTGTGGCGAAGCGCATGTGGTGTGGCGGTATCCGGCAAGCCCAGCGCCTTTCTCGCGCGGGCGGCAGCTTTCTGCACTACGCCCTGGGACAGAGCACCGCCTTTCGCACCGCGGAACAGAGGATCGTCCTTCGCAAAAGCCCACGGACACTTGGCCATATAATCGGCCACCGCCTCGCGCAGGATCGGCAAAAGCGGCACAACACGCTGCTTGCCGCTCTTGCCGGTGACGGTAAGTCGCTCGGTTAGCGGGAGCGCGGCGGCAGTCAGGGACAGCGCCTCGGAAATCCGCATGCCGGCACCGTAGAGCAGCAGGAGTACCGCCCGGTCGCGCGCTCCTATCCAGTCCTCACCCGCAAGGGCTTCCACCGTTTCCGCCAGGCCAAGCGCATCGTCCGGCGTAACGGGACGCGGAAGGCCTTTCTTGATCCTTGGACCGCGCATGCGCGGTGGGTCCGAAACCTCATGACCGGCCTGCATACGGGCAAATGCGATAAATCCTTTGAGGGCCGACAGTTCGCGCGCCGCAGAGGCGTTGGACAATCCATCCGAGCGGCGCGAAGCCAGATGCGTCCGCAACCGTGCTGTTGTGAGATCGGCGACATCGTCCCATGAATCGAAATCGAGCCGGGTCAGAAGGCGCTCGGCCGCCTTGTCGTAAGCTCGCACAGTATGCGCCGACCGCCTCAGCCCCAAGGCAAGATGATCATGCCACGCGCCGAGAATTTCGGTTCTGCTCATGACGTCACGAGGTCTGCCTGAACAAGTTCGCCCAGCAGTGCATCGAGCAACGGCATGCCTTGCGGTGTGACGCCAATCCGCTCCGCCCCGGTCCACACAAGACCGAGGTCGCGGTAAAGCGCCAGCTTGGCGTCATCCACCAGCGACGAAGGCATGACGTCGAAACGCTGCGCAAAGGCGCCCAGATCGACACCCTCGGCCAGCCTCAAGCCCATGAGCAAGGCCTCGGAAGCCTGCTCGCGAAAATCGAGTGCGCGGGCCTCCGCCATCCCTTGGCCCTGGGCTGTTACGGCGGAGAGATAGTTTTCCGGCTTTCTATGCCGCACCGTAGCGACGTCGTTCCGGCGTCCATGAGCACCCGGCCCGATGCCCATGTAGTCCTGGTATCTCCAGTAGGTGAGGTTGTGGCGGCTTTCCTGCCCTGGGCGGGCATGATTGCTGATCTCGTAGGCGGGCAATCCAGCCGCTGCCGTCAGGTCGCGAGTAAGCGAGAAGAGGTCGGCTGCGTTGTCATTGTCCAGCGGTTCGAAGACCCCGCGGCGTACATCCTTTGCAAAGCGCGTCGCAGGTTCGATCGTCAGCTGATACAGCGACACGTGATCCGTACCGAGCGCGAGAGCTTCGCCCAATTCCGTGGCCCATTCGCCTTCGGTCTGGTCGGGCCGGGCATAGATCAAGTCGATCGAAACCCGCTCAAAATGCCTTTGCGCCAGCTCGACGGCCCTCAGCGCCTCGTCGACACCATGCAGCCTGCCGAGAAAACGCAACACTTCGTCGCGTAAAGACTGCACGCCGAGGGACACTCGATTGACCCCTGCGGCCGCCAGATCGGCGAAGTTGGCTGCCTCGACCGAGCTGGGGTTGGCCTCCAGCGTGATCTCGATTCCCGGGTCGAACCCCCATAATTCTTCCGCTTCGGCCAGTAGGTCGGCCACGAGCGCAGGCGGCATCAATGACGGAGTTCCGCCGCCAAAAAAGATACTTGTAAGAGTTTCTTTCGACCGTGTCTCAGCTTGCTCGTAACGCATGTCTGCCAGCAGCGCCGCTTTCCAGGCAGTCTTGTCGGTGGATTTCCGGACGTGGCTGTTGAAGTCGCAATAGGGGCACTTTGCGAGGCAGAACGGCCAATGGATGTAGAGGGCGCGGGCCATGGTGTCTTCAGAGGATCTTAACTATCGAGGCAGAAACTGTGCAATTATGGTCACAATGGTCGGGTCAAAAAAACGGATAACTTTGGTCGCGAGCGCTATGGCATTGTTGTGTGCCACGGGTTCGGGCGTGGCCGCAAGCGGGTCGTCGCAATCGATCTCGACAAGCGGCGCTTATCCCGAGCGATACTCCGCAGGCAGCGGCGCTGCGGATATCCGCCTGGCGGCCAGTGTCCTCGGCACTCACAACAACGAGCGTATGCGCCTCAGCCTCGAGCCTCTGAAGTGGAATGTCCACCTCGAGCAGGAGGCGAAACAATGGGCAGAGGTCCTTTCCCGCAGGGGTTCCTTGCAACATGCCGATCGTGCGACGCGCAACGGGACGGGCGAAAACCTCTGGATGGGGACTGCGGGCAACTGGCCCGTCGAGCGCATGGTGGGCATGTTCATCGACGAAAAGAAGCATTACCGCCACGCCAGTTTCCCGGACATCTCGAGAACCGGAAGCTGGTCCGATGTGGGTCACTATACCCAAGTGATCTGGCGCGACACCAAGGAAGTCGGATGCGCTGTAGCGACCGCGCGCGGCAACGACGTGCTGGTCTGCCGTTACTGGCCCGCAGGGAATATCTGGGGCCAGAAGGCCTACTGAGCTTCAGCCGAACTGTTCGGCGACCAGCTTGGCGAAGGCGTCGGCACGGTGGCTTATGGCGTGCTTTTCCTCAGGGTCCAGCTCGGCGAAGGTTTTCTGCCGGCTGGCCGGCACGAATACCGGATCGTAGCCGAAACCCATCGTGCCGCGCGGCGGCCAGGTGAGCGTCCCCGGCGCGATGCCTTCATAGACTGCCTGCTCCCCATCGGGCCATGCGAGCGCCAGCACGCAATGGAAGGCGCAAGAACGGTCCACATCGGCACCCTTTTGCCGGAGCATGCCTTCAACCTTACCCATGGCCATGAACCAGTCACGCCCCGGATCGCCTTCGAACCACTGCCGTTCCGCCCAGTCGGCGGTGTAGACGCCCGGGCGACCGTCGAGCGCGTCGACCGACAACCCGCTATCGTCCGCCAATGCTACGAGGCCCGATGCTTCTGCCGCCGCCCGCGCCTTGATCAAGGCGTTCTGCACGAATGTCGTGCCGGTCTCGGCAGGTTCGGGCAGGCCGAGCGACCCGGCCGAGATACACTTGACCCCATACGGTTCGAGCAGCGCGGAAATCTCCTTGAGCTTCCCCGCATTGTGCGTGGCGATCACCAGCGTGCCCGAACCGATACGGCGTGTCATTTACGCGTAGCCTCGCCCTGCGCCTTGAACACCTGCGCGCAACCGATCTGGGCGAGGCGCAGGAGACGCAGGAAGCCCTCCTCGTCATAGGGTGCGCCTTCAGCCGTCGCCTGCGCCTCGGCGATCTTGCCGCCTTCGATCAGCACGAAATTGGCATCGGCATCGGCGCTGCTGTCCTCGGGATAGTCTAGATCGAGCACCGGCGTGCCCTTGTAAATGCCGCAGGAAATCGCGGCGACCTTGGCCGTGATCGGATCCTGCGTGATCGCGCCCGATTTCAGCAGGCCGTCAACCGCGAGGCGAAGCGCGACCCATGCGCCGGAAATCGATGCCGTACGGGTGCCTCCATCGGCCTGCAGTACGTCGCAGTCGAGCGTGATCTGATGCTCGCCAAGCTTCTTGAGGTCGACCACGGCGCGCAAACTGCGACCGATCAAGCGCTGGATTTCCTGTGTTCGGCCGCTTTGCTTGCCTTTTGCCGCTTCGCGCTGGCCACGCGTATGGGTGGCACGCGGCAGCATGGAGTATTCACCGGTCACCCAGCCTTCGCCCTTGCCGCGCAGCCATGGCGGAATGCGATCTTCGACCGATGCGGTGCACAGGACGCGGGTTTCGCCGAAGCTGATCAGGCAGCTGCCTTCAGCGTGTTTGGTATATCCCGTCTCGATGGTGATGGCGCGCATTTCGTCGGGCGCACGGCCGGAAGGTCGCATTCAGGTTCTCCATTGCAGTCGAATCTCGTGGACGCGTGTGGCGCATGGGTCTTGAGGCCGCAAGAGGAGGAGCTAGATAGGAACGATGAATTCCCCGCCGCTCACCGATTTGTCGGATCGCGCCCGCGAGATCTTCCGGCTCGTGGTCGAAGGCTATCTGGATAGCGGCACGCCGATGGGATCGAAAGCGCTGGCGGGCGAGGCTGGGGTCAACCTGTCTCCGGCATCGATTCGGTCCGTACTGGCCGAACTCGAACAGCGCGGCTTGCTCGCGGCCCCGCATACCAGCGCAGGGCGCATGCCTACAGAAACCGGCTTGCGCCTCTTCGTCGATGCCATGATGCAGGTTGCCGAACCGACCCGCGAAGAACAGGCCGCCATCGAACAGCGCCTCGCGGAACCGGGGCCCATCGAACGCGCGCTGGAAGAAACCAGCGCGCTGCTATCCGACCTCTCGGGGGCGGCAGGCATGGTGATGGTGCCGACCCGTGAGCCCAGGCTGGTACAGGTTTCGCTTACCGCACTCGATGCGAACCGGGTGCTGGCGGTACTGGTCGGCGAAGACGGTCATATCGAAAACCGCATCCTCTCGCTTCCGGTCGAAGCGCTTGGCACCTCGCTGGAACAGGCCAGCAACTATCTGACCGCGCGAACTTCCGGCCGCACGCTGGCAGAGTCCGCCACCCTGATGGAGAAGGAGATCGCCGGCGGCAAATCGGCGCTCGACGAGGCGAGCCGCGATCTGGTTCAGCGGGGTCTCGCGACGTGGAGCGAGGATGCCGCGAAACGCCCGGTGCTGATCGTGCGCGGGCAGGCCAATCTGCTGGACGAAGCGGCGCTCGGCGATATCGAGCGTGTCCGTTCGCTGCTGGACGATCTGGAAAGCAAGCAATCGGTGGCCAACCTGCTGGAACGTGCGCGCCGGGCCGAAGCCATGCGCATCTTCATCGGCAGCGAAAATCGCCTCTTCTCCCTGTCGGGCTCATCGGTCATCGCCGCACCCTATCGCGATCGGGACGGAAAGGTGGTCGGCGTGCTGGGTGTGATCGGCCCGACTCGGTTGAATTACGCGCGAGTCGTCCCCATGGTGGATTTCACCGCCCGATCCTTGGGCAAACGAATTGGCTGACAGGGTTTTCCAGTGAACGACGAGAACAAGAACGAACCGCAGGATCAGGCGGTCGACGAAGAAATGGCGCGCGAGATGGACGGCGTACCGGAGCATCTGCGTGAAGCGTCGGAAGACGACGAAAACTCGGCAATCGAAGATGCCCTCGCAAAGCTGAGGGGCGATCTCGAAACGGCCATGCAGGACGTGCTCTATGCGCGCGCTGAAACTCAGAACGTGCGCCGCCGCTTGGAAAAGGACGTGCAGGACGCCCGCAATTACGGCGCGACCAGTTTCGCCCGCGATATTCTGAGCGTGGCCGACAACTTGTCCCGCGCGCTCGAGCATGTCCCCGTGGAACTGCGCGAGAGCGAAAAGGCCAAGAACTTCATTGCCGGGATCGAGGCGACCCAGCGCGAACTTGAGAAGGTCTTCAACGGCAATGGTATCACGCGCATCGCCGCAAAGGGCATGCCGCTCGACCCGAACCAGCATCAGGCGATGATGGAAGTGCCGACCGACGATGCGGAACCCGGCACTATCGTGCAGGAGATGCAGGCCGGCTACATGATCAAGGACCGCCTGCTGCGCCCGGCTATGGTCGGCGTAGCGAAGAAGCCCGACTGATCCGTTCCATAAGGGGAAGAGCATGAGGACTGCCATTTTCGGAGCGGCGGTCCTCGCCGCCTGTGGATTTGCCTCGTCGCTTGCTGCGCAGGACAGCGCCGACGAGCAGCTCTCCACGCTGGCCGATGCCTATTACGATTACCAGCTCGAGCAGTACAACCTTACCGAAGCCGCGAATGGCAGCACCGAACAGGGCGACACTCTCTGGTCGGTGACGCCGAAGGCACAGCGCAAGCGGACCGAGCAGTATGCAGCTTATCTGTCTCGCCTCGACCGGATCGATGCCGACGGGTTGAGCGAAAAGTCGCGGACCAATGCGCTGGTCCTGCGTTCCCTGCTGGAGTCCGATATCGGGGACGCGCGCTTCGCCGAATGGGAAATGCCGTTCGACAGCGATTCGAATTTCTGGTCCTACCTCGCTCCCTCGCGCGGTTTCGCTACTGTCGAGGAATACGAGAACTACATCGGTCGGATGCGCGATATCCCGCGCTATTTCACGGAACAGACCGCCAATGCGGAGGCAGGGCTCGCCCGCGGGTTTTCGGTGCCGAGGGTGACATTGGAAGGGCGCGACGTCTCGATCGCCTCATACGTCGTCGATGACCCGGAACAGAGCCCGTTCTGGAAAGCATTTGCCGATATGCCGAAGAGCATTCCGGAGCGTGACCGCGAGCGCCTGAAGGCGGAGGGGCGCGGCGCGATTTCGGACAGCGTGACCCCGGCCTATGCGAAATGGCTGACTTTCTTTCGCGAAGAATATCTGCCCCGTACACGAACTACTCTGGGTGCCAGTGAATTTCCGGATGGCGAGGCCTATTATGCCCAGCAGATCCGGCAATATACGACGCTCGATCTGACGGCCGAACAGATCCATGAGATCGGTCTGAAGGAAGTGGCCCGCATTACCGCAGAAATGGAGCGGGTGAAAACGGAAGCAGGCTTCGACGGGACGCTGGCCGAATTCGTTACCTTCCTGCGCACCGATCCCCAGTTCGTCGCCAAGACACCCGACGAGCTGATGGGCGTATCGGCCTATGTCGCCAAGCGGGTCGACGGTAAGATCGCGGATTACTTCGGCTTTCTCCCCCGCCATCGCTTCACGATCCGCCCGGTCGATCCCGCCATTGCGCCCTTCTACACGGCCGGGCGCGGCGGGCTCGATGCATGCCAGATGAACACCTACGACCTGCCGTCACGCCCGCTATACAACATCCCGGCACTCACTTTGCACGAATGCGCGCCGGGACACAGCTTTCAGGGAGCGGTCGCGCTCGAGCAGGAGGAAGCTCCCCGCTTCCGGCGACAGACCTATTTCTCCGGCTTCGGCGAGGGCTGGGGGTTGTATGTGGAGTATCTCGGCGAGGAAATGGGCATCTACCGGACCCCGTATGAGAAATTCGGCCGACTCTCCTACGAGATGTGGCGCGCAGCCCGACTCGTCATCGATACCGGGATCCATCGTTACGGCTGGAGTCGCGAGCGAGCAGTCGAATACCTGTCCAATCATACCGCATTGTCGGATCGGGAAGTCGGGACCGAGATCGATCGCTACATCAGTTGGCCGGGGCAGGCGCTGGCGTACAAACTGGGCGAAATGACCATGCGGCAGGTGCGCGCAAAGGCCGAAGAGGAACTCGGCGACGAATTCGACATTCGCAAGTTCCACGATGTCGTGCTGTCTCTCGGTTCGGTGCCGCTCCCGGCGCTAGAGGCCCGGATCGACGCCTTCATCGCCGATGGCGGGCAGGGGCTTGCCGGCGTCAGATACGACTGAAGGCTCGGCTATCGAGGAACATGCCCGGAGCACATCCGTAGTTGCGTCAAAGGGACGCAAACGGAGATACTCCATGAATACCAAATTGCTGCTCGCACCCGCACTGGCCGCGTCGAGCCTCGGCCTGGGCGCATGCGCCCAGAACTACGCAGTCGAAGGTGCAGCCGTCGGCGCTGCGGCCGGTGCCGGACTTGGTGCAATCCTTGGCGACGATATCGAGACCTATGCTCTGGCCGGTGCGGCCATTGGCGGGGTTATCGGCTACGTCAAGGATAAGAACGACGACTGCGACGGCTACTATGGCGACGGGCGCTATGTAGATGACGATTGCCGCAATGATGACCGCTATGCACGATATTGGTGAACAGGTCGGGTCTTGCGCCGGTCTAGTTTGCGGCGCCGGGAAAACGGACCAGCAGATCGTAAGCTCCGACATCGGCCACACCGGCAACCCTGACCCCGTTGCGGAGCCAGAAGGCATGTTTCACGATCTCCGCCTGCTGCTCGATACCATAGCGTTCGAGTGGCCAACCGGGCTTAAGTGAGTAGTCGTACCGCGCCCAGGGCACCCGCCGGGTGACAAGAAACCAGTCACCTTTGGTCTGGACCTGCCACACATGGACGAGTTCGTGGATCAGCAGACCCTGTCGCAGAACATTGGTCTGGGAGAAGTCGTCGCAATAGGTTTCGCCTCGCGGATGAAAGTGCAGATGCCCGCGCGGGGCCATGGTGATCCGGCGCGGCTGGAACGGAAACCACTTCCTCCGCCGGATGGTAACCTTGGTATAGTCTATGGCGTCGCCGAAAACCGTGCGAGCCAGAGCAACCTCACCACGCGTAAGAGGGCGTTCGCCACCGACCGGACAGCCGGGTACCATCGGATCGTCTCCCGTCTCGACCCCCAGCGTGTCGGGCCTTTCGATCAGCGTTCGTCACCTGCTGCGCGAACTTCGACGGGAAAAGTCTTCTGCTTGCCGCCCACCACGGTCAGGGTCATTTCGGTAGAGCCACCCGCCGCGATCGACGGATCGAGATCGAAGGCCATCACGTGAAAGCCACCCGGCTCGAAACTCTGCTCGCCGCCTGCTTCTACCAGCACCTGTCCGACGCCATCCATCATCATCTGGCCGTTCATCTCCATCGAACCATGGAGTTCCGATTTGCTCGCCCCGACAATGTCGGCGCGGCGGATGGCGTAGTTGCGCTCTCCGGTGTTCGTGACATCGAAATAGACCGCGCCGGGATTGCCCGAAACCGCAGGTAGCATCAGGCGGGCATTGCTGATTTCAAGCGCGACATCGTCGGCTGCAGGTGCCGCAGTTTCTTCCGCCGCGCCCGAGCATCCGGTCAGGACGACGGAAGCCATTGCCAGCGCGGCAGGCACGAAATGCGTAAAATTCATGGAGTTGTTCCCTCTTGATACTGGACTAAAAACTAGCGCGGCCGCTCCCTTGTGCCAAGGAAAACCACACCTATATCGCCCGGGTAACACACCACCGGATAGAGCCGCCCACCGGTTCCGCCATGATCGGGGAACCAACGAAGCGGTGTCCAACGACTTGAAACAGATGGGGAATCCATGAGCAAAGTTATCGGTATCGACCTAGGCACCACCAACAGCTGCGTAGCCGTGATGGACGGCGGCAAGCCCAAGGTCGTCGAAAATTCGGAAGGCGCGCGTACGACGCCTTCGATCGTCGCCTTCACCAAGGATGGCGAACGCCTGATCGGCCAGCCCGCCAAGCGTCAGGCCGTCACCAACCCTGACAACACACTATTCGCGATCAAGCGTCTGATCGGCCGTCGTTTCGACGATCCGCTGACCAAGAAGGACATGGGCCTCGTTCCTTACGACATCGTCAAGGGCAAGAATGGCGATGCCTGGGTCGAAGCCGGCGGCGAAGAATATTCGCCCAGCCAGGTTTCCGCCTTCATTCTGCAGAAGATGAAGGAAACCGCCGAGAGCTATCTTGGCGAAACGGTCACGCAGGCGGTGATCACCGTTCCCGCATATTTCAACGACGCGCAGCGCCAGGCGACCAAGGACGCCGGACAGATCGCCGGTCTCGAAGTACTGCGCATCATCAACGAACCGACTGCCGCGGCACTCGCCTATGGCATGGACAAGGAAGACGGCAAGACCATCGCCGTCTACGACCTTGGCGGCGGCACGTTCGACGTCTCGATCCTCGAAATCGGTGACGGCGTCTTCGAAGTGAAGTCGACCAATGGCGACACTTTCCTGGGCGGCGAAGACTTCGACAGCGCGATCGTCGAATATCTCGCGGACGAGTTCAAGAAGAAGGAGAACATGGATCTCCGTTCGGACAAGCTCGCTCTGCAGCGCCTGAAGGAAGCGGCCGAGAAGGCCAAGATCGAACTGTCGAGCTCGGCTCAGACCGAAGTCAACCTGCCCTTCATCACCGCCCGCATGGAAGGCGGCAGCTCGACTCCGCTGCACCTCGTGGAAACGATCAGCCGCTCGAAGCTCGAACAGCTCGTCGGCGATCTGATCAAGCGCACGCTCGAACCCTGCAAGAAGGCGCTGGCCGATGCCGGGGTGTCCAAGGACGAAATCGACGAAGTCATCCTTGTCGGCGGCATGACCCGCATGCCCAAGGTGCGCGAAGTGGTCGAAGAATTCTTCGGTTCGAAGCCGCACACCGGCGTGAACCCCGATGAAGTCGTCGCCATGGGCGCCGCGATCCAGGCCGGCGTGCTTCAGGGCGACGTCAAGGACGTGCTACTGCTCGATGTGACCCCGCTGTCGCTGGGTATCGAAACGCTCGGCGGCATCATGACCAAGATGATCGATCGCAACACGACGATCCCGACCAAGAAGACGCAGACCTATTCGACCGCTGAAGACAACCAGAATGCGGTTACGATCCGTGTCTTCCAGGGCGAGCGCGAGATGGCGCAGGATAACAAGATGCTGGGTCAGTTCGATCTGGTCGGCATTCCGGCCGCTCCGCGCGGCGTCCCGCAAATCGAAGTGACCTTCGATATCGACGCCAACGGCATCGTCAACGTGTCGGCCAAGGATAAGGGCACGGGCAAGGAACAGCAGATCCGGATCCAGGCGTCGGGCGGTCTGTCGGATGACGACATCGAGAAGATGGTTCAGGATGCCGAGAAGTTTGCCGACGATGACAAGAAGCGCCGCGAAGGCGCGGAAGCTCGCAACCAGGCCGACAGCCTCGTCCACGCGACCGAGAAGCAGCTCGAAGAGCATGGCGACAAGATCGACGCTTCGTTGAAGAGCGAAGTGGAAGAGAAGGTCGCAGCGCTCAAGACTGCGCTCGAAGGAGATGATGCTGCGGATATCAACGCCAAGGCTCAGGACTTGTCGCAGAGCGCGATGAAGATGGGTCAGTCGATCTACGAACAGGAACAGGCGAAGGCCGGTTCGGACACTCCCGATGCCGATGCCGCTGCGGATTCCGGCCCGGAGGAAGAGGTGGTCGACGCCGAATTCTCCGAAGTCGACGAAGACGCCAAAAACTGATCGTCCGATGATTAGCCAGTTGCCACCGGTGCCGCCGCGCACCGGTGGCGATTGACACTTGGAAAGCCATGTCGACAACAGAAACAGATCTGTACGAATTGCTCGAGGTCAGCCGCGACGCCGATGGCGCGACGATCAAGTCGGCCTATCGCAAGCTGGCCATGAAGCACCATCCCGACCGCAACCCGGGTTGCGATGTCAGCGAGGGAAAATTCAAGGCGGTCAGCGCCGCTTATGAAGTGCTCAAAGATCCGCAGAAGCGCGCGGCATACGACCGCTTCGGCCATGCCGCGTTTCAGAACGGCGGGCCGGGCGGTGGCCAGGCCGGGGCGGATTTCGGCGATATCGGCGATATTTTCGAAACGATTTTCGGCAGTGCTTTCGGTGGCGGGGGCCGCGCCCGTCCGCGCCGCGGAGCCGATTTGCGGTACGACATGCAAATCGATCTCGAGGATGCCTTCCACGGCAAATCGACCGAGGTCGAGATCGAAGTTTCGCAGAATTGCGACACCTGCCACGGTTCGGGAGCTACGCCCGGGACGCGCGCCCGGACATGCAACCTGTGCCACGGTCAGGGTCAGGTCCGCGCCAAGCAGGGTTTCTTCGTGGTCGAACGCCCATGCCCCAACTGCCACGGCAGTGGCGAGGTCATCGCCTCGCCGTGCCGCGATTGCCGCGGAGAAGGGCGCGTCGACAAGGCGCAGAAGCTCGAAGTGGATATTCCGCCCGGCGTCGATACCGGCACGCGGATTCGCTTGTCCGGCAAGGGCGAAGCCGGCCCGCGTGGTGCCCCTCCCGGTGACCTCTACATTTTCGTGCATGTAAAGCCGCATGCCATTTTCCAGCGCGAGGGCACGGCGCTCGCAACACGCATTCCGATCAGTTTCACCAAGGCCGCTCTCGGTGGCTCGATCGACATCCCGAACCTCGATGGCGAACAGGTGACGATCGAGATTCCTGCAGGCATCCAGTCGGGCAAGCAGTTGCGCCAGCGCGGTTCGGGCATGCCGGTATTGCAGGGCCGCGGGCGGGGCGATCTCGTGGTCGAGATCGCAGTCGAAACGCCGACCAAGCTGAGCAAGGAACAGCGCGCATTGCTGGAGCAATTCCGCGAGCTCGAAACCGGCGATGAGTGCCCCGAAAGCCGTGGTTTCTTCGACAAGCTGAAGGACGCCTTCGGCGGGTGATTGCCAAGCGCAGCCGGGCTGGCGATAAGCGCGACCCATGCTGCCTTCGCTGACGATCATCGACGATTTCCTGACCGATCCCTGGGCCGCCCGCAGGGCGGCGCTGGCCCTCGACTATGCGCAGCCAGGCTCCGGCGGAAACTATCCCGGTCGAGACTCCACATGTTCGCTGCCGATGGACGGTATCAACGCCTCGGTATCTCGCCGTGTCGGCATCGAATTTACGGGTGCGAAGGGCACCGAGCACGGGCATTGCCGCCTTACGCTCAAGTCGGACAAGGGGCGAAGCGGCGTACATATCGACCCCGCTTACTATTCGGGCATCCTCTACCTCTCGCGACCTGAAGACTGCGCCAGACCCGGCGCCGGAGGGACCGATTTCTTCAGGCACAAGCGTACCGGTCTGGAGCGCGTCCCGACCAATGGGGCTGAACTCGCTTCGAGCGGCTACGACAGTCTCGACGAACTCGTCGAAGACGTCGTCAACAGGGATACAATGCAGCCATCCCGGTGGGAGCGCGTAATGCGGGTCCCGATGCGCTTCAACCGGCTCGTACTGTTCTCGCCTTGGCAGTTCCATAATGCCGCACCCGGCTTCGGCACCGATGCGGATAATGCGCGTCTCGTGATGCTGCTATTTTTCGGCCGGGCCGGGGACTAGGGCATTCTTCCCTCTATTTCGCGACGAATTTCGTCGATCAGCGTGAGCTTGCAGCGTCCGGCCATTTGCTCTTCATCCAGAATGGCGTGGAAGGCATCGCGCTTGAAACCGCGGCAAGTATCCTCGGGAAACGGCTTGCTCACCGTCGAACAGACGAGGTCGATCATCCGTTCTGCCCCATGCAGCCGACCCCAGAGATAATCGTTTTCGCGATAGGCGCGACTGAAGAAGGCGCCGAAATTGTAGAACTCGATCCCGCGCAAAGTTGCTCGTGTCCCGCCTTCGCGAATGCTCCGTGCATCGTCGGGGCTGATGCGGTCGACCTTGATCGCGTCGAATTCGGTCAATCCCTCATTGCGCAACAGCGACAGCGTGGCGACATCGTAGAATGGGAAACCGAGATAGGTCAGAAGCATGCGCCGCCGCAGATTCCTCGGCATATGTTCAAGCGCTGCAGCCAGCATTTCCTCCGCCCGGTCGTCGAGATCGGGCAGCAGGCGTTTCTCCTCGATGAGATCGAGCAGCGTACCCGGATCGCGCATGACCTCCTGCGCCAACGGTTCGAAGGCCGGGCCCAGAGCCGACATGCCCTCTTTTTCGAAATAGAGCGCGAGGATCCGGAAAACGGCGTCGCGCCCCTCTTCCAGCGCATCGTCCGGGATTTCGGGATCGGCCTCCCAGTCGCGCGCAAGCCGGCGCGCGAGAAGACGAAGACGCCGGATGCGGAAACCGATATCGTGTTCCCGGAAGAAGGCGATGGCTTCCTGAGATGCACCGCCTGCCGGCGCCGCCAGCGTCTCCAATCCGCGCCGAACCAGTTCTTCGCGCAAAACCGCCTCGATCGGCGAGGTGTCGTCGAAGCCGAGTTTGGGCGCAGCCGTCAGGGCGAGCCGTGCAAGCCTGCCGACTATCCCTGAGAATTTCGCCTGGGCATAAGCGTGGAAGGCATATCCGGCGCGCTCCGCCGCAGCCTGCTGGGCCTTCTGCCGCCAGACCTTGAGTCGGGCAGGCGTAGGACGGTCAAGGAACAGGGTGCGTCCGAACAACCTGTCGACTGCGGCATCGACCTCCGGGCGCAGGGCAGTGACGATCCGCGTCAGCCGCTCGGCCTCGCGGCTCTGTTCTTCGAGTTGCTCCAGATTGTCACGAATCGGCTGTTCCCGGGGAAGCGTGGATAGCGATCCGAAGATTGCAGAGAAGAAACCTACCGGTTCGTTCTTGTCGGTAGTGCGATTCCCGAAACGGTCGGGGCGGGGATCGACATAGACGAAACGGCGATCGACCTCGCGTTGGGCCGGGCGTCCCTGCAACGCCGAGATCGCTCCCGCAAACGGTTTGTTGACGAGCACCGATCCATCGATAAGTGACACGTTTTCAATTGTTTCCCGCGCAGCATGAACGGGCATGATGCGTTCGAGAAATGCATTGCGCCCAGGCCATTGTCGTTCGGTAAGATCGGACAGACGGTCGATCTCTTCGACACGCAACGGGGGAAAGGCGCCGGGAAAGCTCGCCGTCGCGCGAGCGGCAAAAACGAGTTCCAGAGGGTTGGCCAGATCGCGCCCTCCCTGCATCGGCGTGCGCGAGCGGAACGAGATCGGCATTCGATGCTCGGTATCCTCGACAACCGGCGGACTGTGAAGGCGCAGGAGTTCCAGATAGCCGTGAAAATCCGTGGCCGTGACATACAAGTCCAATGGATGTTCGGGTGGCAAAAGGGGATCTTCGGCCTCGCTGTCCGCCATCGCCGAGAAGGCGCGTTCGAGCAGGCGCGAAAAGCCGAGGCCGGAAAAGGGTGGCTCGAACCATCGTCCACGAACGAGGTGCGAGACTTTTCGCTCCACTTCTGCTTGTGTTTCCGGGGCAACGGCATCGGCCAGATTACCGCCCGGCCGACTGAGCAACCATGTCGCGAAAGGTTGCGCCCAGATTTTCGAAAAGCGCCACTTCAGCCGGGCCTTGGGGTCGACCAGTTCGTCGACATCGGCAACCTCCAGCCACAAGTCGGTCAGCGGTTCGAGCGACTGGCCCGAATGCACCGCCTGCGCAAGAAACACCGTGTTGATCCCACCTGCACTGGCACCGCTCATTATGTCGGGAAGCACCCTCAGGCGCAGACCTTGCTCCCGCTCGATCCGTTCCAGCAAGCTGCGGTAGATCGAATGGACGCCGTTGCGAGCAGATCCGTTGGCATGGAAATCGCGGCTCGCGCGGGCAAGCTGCCATAGCTCGCGTGTCACGCCGTGCATGTAGATGGCCAGGCTCACCCCGCCATAGCAGACCAGCGCGATCCTCAGTTCCTTCTGCCGCATCGTCCGCCTTGTGCCAGTTGGGAAAAGACATGGAAAGTGTTCTGGCTCAGACTTGCGCTTTACATTCGTTCCTTTAATGTTCCGTTCACGGCAAGGAGAAGTATCGTGCTTAGAGGAAGTTGCTGTTGCGGAGCAGTTGGCTTCGAGGTGTCACAACCTCCTTCAATGATGGCGACATGTCACTGCACGCGCTGTCGCAAGGTGGGGGCGGCTACATTCGTGTTCGTTGTACGGGAAAATTTCCGCCTTGTTGCGGGTGAGGATGCAATCGCCATCTATATGCCCGAAGACGGCTATCGCTACACACGAAGTTTCTGTTCGAAATGCGGCTCGGCACTGGGCGAAATCGGCGGAAACGGAGAGAGTTTTCCCATTCCTGCCAATTGCTTCGACGATCCCCTCGACCTGTCGGTACGCTTCCACGAATTCGTGGCCGAGAAGCCTGACTGGCTGCCGATTTGCGACCAGGCAAAGCAGTTCGACCGGCATCCGGTTTCCAACTGATCCATGGCGAAGCCAAAGAAACGCTACGTCTGCCAGGCCTGTGGCAGCGTCTCGCACCGCTGGCAGGGCCAGTGTCCCGACTGCGCGGAATGGAATACGCTGGAGGAAGATGCGCCTGCCACGGTGTTCTCGCTCAAGCACGATCTGTCGAGCGGGGGCAGGGCGGTCCAGTTCGTCGAGCTGGACAAGCCGGGTCCGCTACCCACACGGCAACGGACGGGGCTGGCCGAATTCGACAGGGCGCTGGGCGGCGGGCTTGTCCCCGGTTCGGCGATCCTGCTGGGTGGCGATCCGGGAATCGGGAAATCGACTCTTCTGTTGCAGGCGGCCGCGAGGATCGCGCGCGAGGGGCACGGTGTCGTTTACGTCAGCGGCGAGGAAGCGTCCGCTCAGGTTCGCATGCGTGCCGCGCGGCTCGGCCTGTCCGATGCACCGGTAAAGCTCGCGGCGGCAACGGGCGTGCGCGATATTCTTACGACGCTTGGCACGATGGACGCGCCGAAGCTGCTGGTCATCGATTCGATACAGACCATGCATTCGGACACGATCGAAGGCGCCCCGGGCACGGTCAGCCAGGTGCGGGGCTGTGCGTTCGAATTGATCCGTTATGCCAAGGAGAATGGCGTTGCGCTCGTGCTGGTCGGACATGTGACCAAGGACGGCAGCATCGCCGGCCCCCGCGTGCTCGAACATATGGTCGATGTCGTGATGAGCTTCGAGGGTGAGCGCAGCCACCAGTATCGTATCCTGCGCGCGCTCAAGAACCGCTTCGGTGCAGTGGACGAGATAGGCGTCTTCGCCATGGCGGGGGAAGGACTGGAAGAAGTCGACAACCCCTCCATGCTGTTCCTTTCGGGACGTGAAGAACCGATTGCCGGTAGCGCCGTGTTTTCCGCTATCGAGGGCACGCGCCCGGTCCTCGTGGAAATCCAGGCGCTCATCGTGCGACTGCAATCGGGCGCCACGCCGCGGAGGGCCGTAGTCGGTTGGGACAATGGCCGTCTGGCGATGCTGCTGGCAGTTCTGGAATCACGTTGCGGACTGAATTTCTCTTCGGCGGAAGTGTATCTGAACGTGGCGGGCGGCTATCGGTTGTCCGATCCCGCCGCCGATCTCGCCGTTGCGGCTGCATTGGTCAGCGCGCTGGCGGACAAACCCTTGCCCATGCGCAGCGTATGGCTGGGAGAGGTGTCGCTGGCGGGGGAAATCCGACCGGTCGCCCATGGCGGTCTGCGCTTGCGGGAAGCGGCCAAACTCGGGTTCGAGTACGGTTTTGGCCCAATGGATGTGAAGTCCGGCTCGTCGACGCTCGTCTATAACGGTTTGGGACAACTGGCCAATCTCGTTGACCGGATAATCGGGAGTTCATAAGTCACGGCCGAGGAAGGGCCATGACGGGTTTCGACTACATCGTTCTGCTGATCGTCGGCATCGCCGCTGCGGGCGGCTTCATGCGTGGATTCATGCAGGAAATCCTGTCGCTGGCCGCCTGGGTGCTGGCCGTGTTTGCGATCCGGTTCCTGCACACTCCGCTGACACTGGCGCTGCAGGATTACCTCGGCACCGACATAACGACTGCGCTGCTGTCCTTTGCCCTGCTGTTGTTGATACCCTACGCCGCCATGAAGGTCATCGCGAACAATGTCGGTACGGCATCGCGCAGTTCAATCCTCGGGCCGATCGACCGGGTGCTCGGCTTCGGTTTCGGCGCGCTCAAAGGCACCGTCATCGTGGTCATCGCATTTTCGCTGCTGGTTCTCGGCTACGATACGGTGTGGAGCTACAAGGGGCGGCCCAACTGGATTACGACCGCGCGCAGCTACGAGTTCGTGGATTCGAGTTCGCGGGCGCTGGTGGAGATGCTGGCCGAACGCCGGGCGCATTTACGCGACCAGTCTTCGCCAAGCGAGTGATGGCAGCGTCGCGCGCACCTGTCCTGTATTCGCCAGAGTTGCTGGCGCTGGCGATAGAGCTGGCGGAGGTCCCTTATCGAGCCGATGCTCCGCTAAGGGGGCATGCGCGATCGCGGAGTTGCGGCAGTATCATCGAGCTGTCGTCCAGCGGGTCGACACAACTCGACGGCATCGGAATCAAGGTGACAGCCTGCGCAGTTGGCCAGGCATCGGCTGCGATATTCGCTCGCGAAGCCCAGGGCATGGACGCGGTCGAAGTCGACAGCATGCTGCATGCTCTTGGCAACTGGCTTCAAGGCCACGCTGACAGCTCTATCATGCCCAGGCTCGAACTGCTCGAACCGGCGCGACCGCACCGGGGCCGCCATGAAGCGATCCTCTTGCCGTGGAGAGCCGCGCTGGACGCGCTTTCCAAGGCCCCGGACGCTCGCTAGACCCGCTGTCCATTACGACGAAATTCGCGAATGAGGGAGCGCGACATGGCCGAGGCTGCCGTCAACGGGCAAAGGGAACCGACCGAGAAGGAAATTCGCATGGTCATCGCCGCGAGCAGCGCGGGGACGGTCTTCGAATGGTACGATTTCTTCATCTACGGCACGCTCGCCGGGCTGATCGGGGCTGCGTTCTTTCCGAGCGATAACGAAACCTTGGAGATCCTGCTCGTATGGGCCGGCTTCGCGGTGGGCTTCGGCTTTCGCCCGCTCGGAGCTATCCTGTTCGGCTTCCTCGGCGACCGGCTCGGTCGCAAATACACCTTCCTCGTTACCGTCACACTGATGGGCATCGCGACGGCAGGCGTGGGCCTTATCCCGAGCGCCGCGAGTATCGGCCTGGCCGCTCCGCTGATCGTGATCTGCCTGCGCATCCTGCAAGGCCTGGCGCTGGGCGGCGAATATGGCGGCGCGGCGATCTATGTGGCCGAGCACGCTCCGCCGGAAAAGCGCGGCTTCTACACCAGCTTCATCCAGGCCAGTGTGGCGGGGGGGTTTGTGTTGTCGATCCTCGTAGTCATCTCCTGCCGAGCGCTGATCCCGGCGGATGATTTCGCGGCATGGGGCTGGCGCATACCCTTCCTTCTGTCGATCGTGCTGCTCGGCATCTCGCTCTGGATGCGCCTCAAGCTGTCGGAAAGTCCGGTGTTCCAAGCCATGAAGGCGGCAGGCGAAACCAGCGCCAACCCGTTCACGGAAAGCCTGACCTATCCCGGCAATCCCAAGCGAATCTTCGTGGCGCTGTTCGGCATTACCGGTGTGCTCACGACGATCTGGTACACCGCGTTCTTCTTTGGCCTTTCATTTCTGCGCGGTCCGATGCGCGTCGATGAAAGCCTGGTCGAATGGATGGTGCTGATCGCAGGCACCATTGCAATGAGCTTCTACATCGTTGTCGGAAAATGGTCGGACAAGGTCGGCCGCAAGAAGCCGATCATCATCGGTGCCATCGCCTCGCTCGCGCTCCTGTTCCCGATATTCTGGGGCATCGGCGCGCTTGCCAATCCGGGGCTGGAGGCAAGCTCCCGCGCTGCCCCTGTCACGGTAAATGGCGAACAGTGCGAATACGATCCTTTTGCGGAGGTCCAGGCCAGTCCCTGCGGCCGTGCGCTGCAAGATCTCACCGCATTGGGCGTGCCCTATGCCATTGGCGAGGATAGCGCCCCTTCGCTCGCGATCGGTACGGAGACATACGATTATGCCGATCTGCCCGACGATACGCGCCGTGCAATCGTCCAAGGCTGGCTGGAGACCAACGGATACGATTTCACGCGCCAGACGCCGCCAGTGGTCAGCATACTCGGCATCATCGGCCTGCTGCTGGTGCTCGGCGTACTGTCCGCTCTCACTTACGGGTCGGTCGCGGCCTTGTTGTCGGAGATGTTCCCGGCGAGGATCCGCTACAGTTCGATGTCGATCCCTTATCACATAGGCGCTGGTTATCTCGGCGGATTCCTGCCGCTGATTGCCGGTTATATCGTGGCCATGACCGGCGATGCCTATTCCGGGCTGTGGTACACGATGGCCGTGGTCGGCTTCGGCCTGATCGTTGCGTGGTGGGGTTTGCCCGATGGACCACCGCGGGATTTCGAGGATAGCGAGCGGGATCCGCCCGTCTCGCCCGCCATGCCATGAGTACCAGATGACAGATCTTCCGCCGCCCACCATGCGGCTGCGTATCGATAGCGAAGCACTGGCTCACAACTGGCGCGCACTTCACGCGATGTCGGGCAATGCGCGTGCGGGGGCCGCGGTAAAGGCGAATTGCTACGGTCTCGGTGTCGACCGCGCCGTGCCTGTCCTGCGCGAGGCAGGCTGCCGCGATTTCTTCGTTGCGCATTGGTGCGAGGTTCCCGCGGTCCTGCGTCACGTTCCTGCCGATCGGATCAGCGTGCTCCACGGGCCCCTGAGCGCCGAGGATGTGACTTTTGCCCGCGCGACGGGAGTGCGACCGGTCATCGACAGTCTGCGGCAGGCGAAGCTGTGGGGCGATGGCGGGGGCGGCAGGTGCCACGTGATGATCGACACCGGCATCAACCGCCTGGGCATTGCGCCTGCGGACATCTCCGATCCCGCGGTCCAGTCGCTGGAGGTCGATGTGCTCATGAGCCATTTGGCCTGCGCAGACGAGGACAGCGCCATGAATGCGCGTCAGCTCGCAACATTCCTCTCTTGTATCGGCGGGGTGGCACATCGCGAAGCGAGCCTTGCCAACAGCGCAGGGATCGCGCTTGGCAAGGAATATGCCTTCGCCCTGACACGGCCCGGCCTGGCATTGTATGGCGGCGTGCCCAGAGCCGAACTCGATGGTGCGATACGCCAGGTCGCTTCGCCGGAGGCGGCGCTCATTCAGGTGCGTCGGCTGAATGCAGGGGATAAGGTCGGCTACAACGCGACCTTCACCGCACCTGCGCCGATGAAGGTCGGCGTCGTTTCGCTAGGCTATGCCGACGGCATCCTGAGAAGCTGGGCCGGGGCCCACTTTGTTTCAGGTGACGACAGATTGCCGATCCTGGGCAGGGTTTCCATGGACATGATCGTCGTCGATCTCTCCGAAGCGCCCGATCTGGCCGAAGGCGACTGGGTGGAGCTGCCGTACCACCTGCCCGATGCGGCGCGGCAAACCTCTCTTTCGCAGTATGAACTGCTCACCGTTCTGGGCCATCGCTTCGGTTGACCCTTGCGTGATGTTGCGCTGCGGTTTGTGCACGTGCTAAACCACTCTCGCAACGCACAATTTGGGGGAGCATGCGCAATGGCAAAACGGACCGCCGAGGGTGAACCGATCGTCATCAAGAAATACGCCAACCGGCGGCTCTACAACACCGACACCAGCAGCTACATTACGCTGGACGACCTTGCCAGAATGGTCCGGGAGAATATCGACTTCCACGTTCTCGACGCGAAGACGGGCGACGATATCACGCATACCATCCTGACCCAGATCATCGTGGAAGAGGAAAGCCACGGATCGCAGATGCTGCCCGTCAGCTTCCTGCGCGACCTGATCAGCATGTACGGCAATTCGATGCAGGCGATGATGCCGAGCTATCTCGAAGCCAGCATGGCCAATTTGCGCAAGAACCGCGAACAGCTGCAGGCGGCCTTTGCCAAGGGCATCGAAAGCAACCCGTTTGCCAAGATGGCCGAAGCCAATTTCAAGATGATGCAGAATGCCGCCGAAGCCTTCATCCCGGGCAGCCGCAAGCCGGCGCGGCCCGACCAGCCCGACGAACTGGCCGAGATGCGCAAGCAGATGGCCGAAATGCAGAAGAAGCTGGACGAGATGAGCAAATAGCGGCATCGGCCCGCGCGCCGATCCGACCAGTAATTACGGGAAATACCACTTGGCCCAGATTCGCCATGCCTTGAACACCAAGCGCGAAGATGATTTCGCCGCCTGGTACCAGGAAGTTATCAGCGCCGCCGAAATGGCCGAGGAATCGGGCGTGCGCGGCTGCATGGTGATCCGTCCGTGGGGCTGGGGGATCTGGGAGCGCATGCAACGCCTGCTCGACGACCGGATCAAGACCACCGGGCACGACAATTGCTATTTCCCGCTGTTCATCCCGCTCTCGAATTTCGAGCGCGAGGCAGAGCATGTCGAAGGCTTCGCCAAGGAAATGGCAGTGGTCACGCATCACCGACTGATCGCGGGCAAGGATGGCGGGCTGGTCCCCGATCCGGAGGCGAAGCTCGAAGAACCGCTGGTCGTGCGCCCGACATCGGAAACGATCATCGGCGATGCGATGGCGCGCTGGGTGCAGAGCTGGCGCGATCTGCCGCTGAAGCTCAACCAGTGGGCCAATGTCGTGCGTTGGGAAATGCGCACCCGCATGTTCCTACGCACCAGCGAATTCCTCTGGCAGGAAGGCCACACCGCCCACGCCGACGAGACCGAGGCAAAAGAGCATACCCTCACCATGCTCGAGGTTTATCGCGCGTTTGCGGACGAGGATCTCGCACTGGCCGTGATCGCTGGCGAAAAGCCCGAGAACGAGCGTTTCCCCGGCGCGGTCGAAACCTGGTCGATCGAAGCCATGATGCAGGACGGCAAGGCGCTACAGGCCGGGACCAGCCACTATCTCGGCACCAATTTCGCGCAGGCCAGCGGGATCAAGTTCCAAAACAAGGAAGGTAGTGAAAGCCTCGCGCACACCACCAGCTGGGGTGTGTCCACCCGCATGGTCGGCGGTGTCATCATGACGCATGGCGACGATGATGGTCTGCGCCTTCCGCCCAGGATCGCACCGCAGCAGGTCGTGATCCTGCCCATGCTGCGCGACAAGCCCGAGGACGAGGCTTTGATCGACTATTGCGAGGCGCTGCGTGCCACGCTTGCCGGTCAAAGCGTGTTCGGCGAGCCGCTGCGCGTGCTGCTCGACACCCGCCCCGGCAAGGCCGCGCAGAAGCGCTGGGACTATGTCCGCAAAGGTGCTCCGATCATCGTCGAAGTCGGTAGCCGCGATATGGAAGGCGGCGTGGTTTCCATGCTCCGCCGCGACCGGTTGTGGGATGCCGCGACAGGCAAGGTCGAATTCCAGAATCCCACTCGCGAAGTGGCGGGGCAGACGATTCCCGATATCCTCGCCGACATGCAGAACGCGCTGCTCGCTCAGGCCGCGGAGCGGCGCGACGCGAACGTAACTCGCGGGATCACCGATTTCGCCGAGGTCGAGAAGCATTTCAGCGACTCGCGGTATCCGGGCTGGGTCGAAGTCCAGTGGTCCAGGCCGACCGGCGAGGCGCTGGAGAAAGTCGTGGAACGCCTCAAGGAGCACAAGCTCACCATCCGCAATGTGCCGATGGATGCGGCACCCGTCGATGGCACCTGCATATTCACCGGCGAGCCGGCGGTGGAGCGGGTGTTGCTGGCGAAGGCGTACTAGCACCCCGTGACATAGGGGCCGGTCGTCCCCATATCGTGCGCATGACAAAACAGAACAGGCATCGGCAACCCAAGGGTATGCCGGGCAAAGAACAGATACTCGAATTCATCCAGACCTCTGACAAACCTGCCGGCAAGCGTGAAATCGCCAAGGCTTTCGGGCTGAAGGGGCAGGAAAAGATTGCCCTGAAGAAGCGCCTCAAGGACATGGCCGAAGAGGGCCTGATCGATGGCAGACGCACAGCCTATCACCGCATGGGCGGGGTGCCGAAGGTCACGGTGCTCAAGATCGTTGCGATCGAGGATGGCGAAGTGTTCGCCGAGCCCGAAAACTGGGCGCCGGACAGCAAGGAAAAGCCGCCGCGACTGCTGGTGGTCGAAAGCAAGAAGATGGCCGCTCTCAAGAAGGGCGACCGGATCCTTGCACGCAACGAAGAGACCGGACGTGGCTGGCGCGCCACGCCGATGAAGAAGCTGCCCGCGCGGACCGAGGGGCTGATGGGCGTCGTCGAATTCGACGGCGCGGGAAAGCCGTGGCTTGCGCCGGTCGACAAGCGGGTCCGCGAAAGTGCGCCCATCGGCGAGCTCGGCGAGGCGAAGGAAGGCGAGCTGGTACTCGCGGAACGCATGGGCAAATCCGCCCGGTCCAAGGTCAAAGTGGTAGAGGTTATCGGCGATCCGCTGGCACCCAAAGCCTTCAGCCTGATCGCCATCGCCAAGCACGGCATCCCGCATATATTTGCGAATCAGACGCTCGATGAAGCCCGTTTGGCGACCGAACTGCCGCTGAACACCGATACGCGCGAAGACCTGCGCGATGTGCCCATCGTAGCCATCGACCCCGCCGATGCGCGCGACCATGACGATGCGATCTGGGCCGAACCCGATGGCAAGGGCGGTTACCGCGCAATCGTCGCGATCGCCGATGTCAGCTATTACGTCCGTCCGGGCGGCGCGCTGGACCGCGAGGCGCGCAAGCGCGGTAACTCGGTCTATTTCCCCGATCGCGTCGTGCCCATGCTGCCCGAAGTGCTGAGCGCCGACGTCTGCTCGCTGAAAGAGGACGTCGACCGGGCGGCGATGGCCTGCCACATCCGCGTCGACAAGAATGGCAAGGTCACCGACTGGCGCTTCACCCGCGCCATCGTTCGCCTGGCGAAGAACATCGCTTACGAAGACGCACAGGCCGCCATCGATGCAGGCGATGCGCCCGAATATCTGCAGAACCTGTGGGGCGCGTGGAAACTGCTGTTCAAGGCACGCGAGGCACGCGATCCGCTCGACCTCGAATTGCCCGAGCGGCAGGTGCGCCTCAATGACGACGGTGTGATCGAGGAAATCGCCGTGCGCGAACGGCTCGATGCGCATCGCGTGGTCGAGGACTTCATGATCGCCGCCAATGTCGCCGCGGCCAAGGCGCTGGAGGCCAAGGCCGCCCCCGTGGTCTATCGCATTCACGAAACGCCGAGCCGCGAAAAACTGCTGGCATTCAAGGAATATCTCGCCAGCCAGGGCCGCAAGTTCGCGATGGGTCAGGTGATCACGCCCGGCATCTTCAACCGCATGCTCAAGGACATCGCCGATCCGGCCGAGAAAGCCCTGATCATGGAAGCGGTACTGCGCAGCCAGACGCAGGCCTATTACGGCCCGGCCAATGCGGGGCATTTCGGCCTGTCGCTCGGCAGCTACGCGCATTTCACCTCGCCGATCCGGCGCTATGCCGACCTGCTGGTCCACCGCGCGCTGGTCGATGCCTACAAGCTCGAACAGCCGAAACCGAAGCTGGACCTGCCCGACGGAACCGGCCTGTCAGACCGCGACAGGACCGCGCTGCACCAGATCACCGATGCGATCAGCCAGACCGAGCGCCGCGCGATGGAGGCGGAGCGCGATACGATCGACCGCTATGTCGCGGCCTGGCTTTCGGGCCGCGTCGGCGAAACTTTCGATACGCGCATTACCGGCGTGCAGGGCTTCGGCTTCTTCGCCACGATCGACAAGCTGGGCGGCGACGGGCTGGTCCCGGTCAGCACGCTGGGCCGCGAATATTTCAGCTATGACGAGAAAGCCCAGAAGCTGGTCGGCGAAAGCAGCGGCACCGAATATGCGGTGGGCGACCGGCTCAAGCTCAAGCTGGCCGAAGCCAATGCCCTGACCGGCGCGCTCAAATTCGAAGTTCCCGACAGCGATGGCGCGGGTATCGAACCGCGGGGCAATCGCATGCCCGCGAAGAAACGCACCCATCAGAAGAGGGGGCCCGCAAAGGGCAAGGGCGCCCCGCGCCAGTCGCACGATCAGGGCAAGCGCGGGCGGCCCGGCAATATCCGTCATTAGGGCCGCAAGAAGAAGTAACCGAACGCGGCTCGAAGACGGATCGTCGATCCGCAGAAGGACTAGCCGACCCGCGGAACGCTGACCTGATGGGTCAGGCCAGTTCGTCGATGGCTTCGCGGCTCAGCCCGCCGGGGACGAGGTAGAGCGGGCAGGGCAATTGCCCTGCATGCCCTGCGAAATGCGTCACCAGCGGGCCTGAGCCGCCTTCGGCACTCGTCGCCAGCACCAGCGCGGCGATGTTGCCGTGTTCCTCGATATATTTGCGGATGACGTCGGCGGGCGATCCCGGCCGCACGGCGATGGTGGGCATCTTGCCCATCTCGCCGAAGATGCTGCCTGCCGCGGAATTGGCCATCACTTCGGCGCGTTCGCGCGCCTCCTGCTCGATCGTCGCCTGCACGCCGCCGAAGGCGTTGAAGGTCTGCTGCGGCACCAGCGCGAGTATGTGTACCGAACCGCCCGTCTTGTGCGCGCGGAGCGACGCGAAGCGCAGCGCCTGCTTGGCTTCCTCGGTCTCGTCCATGATGACAAGGTATGTACGCATGTATGCTCCCCAACTCCCTCGGCGGCGAGTTACAAGCTAATTCGTATTCTGCGCAAGGACCTTGCAGCGCACGGCCCTTTTCGCCAGAGGTGCCAACGCACAATCTCCCCAGCGAGGACGTAACGTAAACAGCCATGCCCACGCCGATCAAGATGCCCGCCCTGTCGCCCACCATGGAAGAGGGCACGCTCGCCAAATGGCTGGTGAAGCCGGGGGATAAGGTCAATGCCGGCGACATCATGGCCGAAATCGAAACCGACAAGGCGACGATGGAATTCGAAGCCGTGGACGAAGGCACGATCGCCTCGATCGCGGTCGATGAAGGGACCGAAGGGGTGAAGGTCGGCACCGTCATCGCCATGCTCGCCGAAGAGGGCGAGGATGTGGAGGAAGCGGCGAAGGCTGCGCCTGCTGGTGACGAGGCCAAACCTGAACCCGCCCCCGCTCAGCCTGAGCCTGTCGAAGGCCCCGCTCCGGCACCCGCCGCAAGCGCCGGTGACGGTCCTTCGACAAGCTCAGGACGAGCGGATAGTGGCGCCAAGGGCGACCGCATCATCGCCTCGCCGCTCGCCAAGCGGATTGCCGAACAGAAGGGCATCGACCTGTCCGGCGTGACCGGCAGCGGGCCAAACGGCCGTATCGTCAAGGCCGATGTGGAGGGCGCGACGCCCGGTGCCGCACCCGCGAAGGACGAAGCCGCCGCCCCGCAGGACAGGGGCGAATCCAAGGCCCCCGCCAAAGCACCCGCCGCGAGCGAATTCGGCGCGCCTTACGAGGAAGAAAAGCTCTCCAACGTGCGCAAGGTCATCGCGCGCCGCCTGACGGAGAGCAAGCAGCAGGTGCCGCACTATTATCTCGCGGTCGATATCCGGCTCGATGCGCTGCTCGACCTGCGCAAGCAGCTCAATGCCGGGCTGGAGGCGGACGGGGTCAAGCTGTCGGTCAACGATCTGCTGATCAAGGCGCTGGCCCGCGCGCTGATCCGCGTGCCCGATTGCAATGTCAGCTATCAGGGCGACACGCTGCACCGGTATAGCCGCGCCGATGTGTCGGTTGCGGTCGCTGCGCCGAGCGGCCTCATCACCCCGATCGTCACCGAAGCCGATACGCGCGGCCTCGCCTCGATCAGCACCTCCATGAAGGAGCTGGCCGAGAAGGCACGCGAAGGCAAACTGCAGCCGCATGAATATCAGGGCGGCACCGTCAGCCTGTCCAATCTCGGCATGTTCGGCATCAAGCAATTCGACGCGGTCATCAACCCGCCGCAGGGCATGATCATGGCCGTCGGTGCGGGCGAGCAGCGCCCCTATGTGGTCGACGGCGCGCTGCAGGTCGCCACCGTGATGACCGCCAGCGGCAGCTTCGACCACCGCGCCATCGACGGCGCGACCGGCGCGCAACTGATGGAGGCATTCCAGCAGCTATGCGAAAACCCGATGGGGCTGGTGGTTTGATGGAAAAGAAGGTCGGGAGGGTGACCCTTCGATCTTCTGCGATAAACGCGGAGCCTGCCTCTGCAGAACTAAAGACGTTCCAATGCACATCCGAGAAAATTGACAAAAGCAGTAGTTTTGTCGCCGGAGCATCTGCGATTGCCCTTTTTTTGGGGGCTATTGTTATCTTTGTTTCGCTCCTACGGGATATGGCTGCGAGGGAAGGCGGTGAATTCGTAGGTTGGCTGCTTTTGATATGGCCAATTATATTCCCTTTGGTGATATTTCCCTATTGCTTGCCGCCTTTTTTTCTCTCAGTCGCGATGCTCGTAAGAAGTGGTATCGCCACCGTTCTACTCGCTATAGCTGCAGCTATTAGTCAGATGTTCGCGATCGGCATGTCCGCTTCTCTGGATGAGGGTAAATGTCCACGCGGAAACCACTTCTGCATCGCGTTTAATGATCTCGTCAGCAGCGTTTACATTCTCTCCTGGTTGCTTGGTTTCGGCATGATGATCTTTTTGGGAACGAGAGCGGAGAAACTTCGCAAAGCACAACTCGCGAGCATGCAGGAAGAATTCGATGCCTGACCGCTCCCCCGTCATCCGCGCCACCGCCATGCCGTCCGATCTCAACCCTTATGGCGGGGTGTTCGGCGGGTGGCTGATGAGCCAGATGGCGCTCGGTGCAGGCTCGCTCGCGAGCCGCGAGGGGCAGGGCAAGGCAGTGGTCGTCTCGGCCACCGATTTCGCTTTTCCCGGCGCGATGCAGGTGGGCGACGAGCTGTCGGTCTATTGCGCCGTCGCCGCCACCGGCAACACCTCGCTCACCATCACCGCGGAGGCCATTGCCCGCGAGCGCAATGGCGAGGCGGAAACCAAGGTGGCGCAGGGCACGTTCAAATTCGTCCTGCTCGACGCGAACGACCGCCCGCGTGCGGTGGCCAAATGGGCCTAGCTCCGCTCGTCCTGAGCCTGTCGAGGGACAGGCAACTACCCTTCGACAGGCTCAGAGTAAGCGGGAGTTGTGCGGCAGGTATGACCGCTGTCCTACAGACCACCCGCCATGCGATGGGTGCCCGCATGACCCGTGTCGCGCGCCTTGAAACCTGCACCCATCGAACCCCAAATGCCGCTTCCGTGATCCCCGGATTTTTCACCCTTGGACAGTGTAACACCCGGTCCACTATTCAGGCTCGAAAGGCTTAAGCTGAATGGCTGATACCCAATACGACGTCATCGTTCTCGGCTCCGGACCCGGCGGCTATGTCGCGGCGATTCGCTGCGCGCAGCTCGGGCTGAAGACCGCCATCGTGGAGCGCGAACTGCTCGGCGGCATCTGCCTCAACTGGGGCTGCATCCCGACCAAGGCGCTGCTGCGCTCGGCCGAGATCCTGCATTACGCGCAGCACGCCAAGGATTACGGCCTGAAGATCGCGGGCGCGATCGAGGCCGATCTGGAAGCCGTGGTGAAACGCAGCCGCGGCGTGGCCAAGCAACTCAATCAGGGCGTCACGCATCTGATGAAGAAGAACAAGATCGCCGTGCATATGGGCGAGGGCGTGCTGACCGGCCCGACATCGCTCACCGTCAAAGGCGAGAAGGGCGAAGAGAAGCTCACTGCCAAACATGTGATCGTCGCCACCGGCGCGCGCGCCCGCGACCTGCCCTTCGCCAAGGCCGACGGCAAGCGCGTATGGACCTATCGTCATGCCATGACACCGCCCGAAATGCCCAAGAAGCTGCTGGTCATCGGCAGCGGCGCGATCGGGATCGAGTTCGCCAGCTTCTACAACGATATGGGCTGCGAAGTGACCGTGGTGGAGATGCTCGACCGCATCGTGCCGGTCGAAGACAAGGACGTCTCCGCCTTCCTCGAAAAGAGCCTGACCAAGCAGGGCATGACCATCATGACCGGCGCGGGTGTCGAGGATCTCAAGGTCAGCGACAAGGGCGTCAAGGCCAAGATCAAGGACGCCAAGGGCAAGGTCAGCGAAACCGAGTTCAGCCACTGCATCACGGCCATCGGCATCGTGCCGAACACGGAGGATATCGGCCTCGACAAGCTGGCCGAGATGGACCGCGGCTTCATCCAGATCGACGATTACGGCCGCACGAAGTCGAAAGGCCTGTGGGCGATCGGCGACTGCACCCCCGGTCCCTGGCTGGCCCACAAGGCGAGCCACGAAGGCGTCACGACTGCCGAAGCCATCGCCAGGGAGCTGGGCAACAAAGATGTCCATCCGCACCCGCTCGACCGCAACAACATCCCGGGCTGCACCTATTGCCACCCGCAGGTCGCCAGCGTCGGCATGACCGAAGCGAAGGCGAAGGAAGCAGGCTACGAGGTCAAGGCGGGCACCTTCCCCTTCATCGGCAACGGCAAGGCCATCGCGCTGGGCGAGGCCGAGGGCTTCACCAAGACCGTGTTCGACGCGAAGACCGGCGAACTGCTCGGCGCGCATATGGTCGGCGCCGAAGTGACCGAGATGATCCAGGGCTTCGTCGTCGGCAAGACGCTGGAGACGACCGAGGCAGAACTGATGCAGACCATCTTCCCGCATCCGACCATCAGCGAAAGCATGCATGAAAGCGTGCTTGCGAGCTACGGGCGCGCGCTGCATATCTAGGCTGCGCCGCACATAGGGGGAGGGCGAGATGACCGGTTTCCTGATACTCGCCTTCCTGATCCTGATCGCGGGCGTGATCGCCGTCCCGCTGGCGAGCCGCTTCGGCCTGGGTTCGGTGCTCGGCTATCTGCTCGCGGGCATGGCCATCTCGCCGATCCTCGCCTCGCTGAATGTCGATGTCGAGGCGTTGCAGGTCTTTGCCGAATTCGGCGTGGTGATGATGCTGTTCATCATCGGGCTGGAAATGGAACCGCAGCGGCTGTGGGACATGCGCGGCAAGCTGGCCGGGCTGGGCGGCGGGCAGGTGCTGCTGACCACGCTGGCGATCGCAGGCATCGCGCTGATCGACGACCGGCCGTGGCAGACGGCTCTCGCCATCGGCATGATGCTGGCGCTCAGTTCGACCGCGATCATCGTCCAGACGCTGACCGAGAAGGGACTGCTCCGGACCGAAGGCGGCGAGGCGAGCTTCTCCGTCCTGCTGGTCCAGGACGTGGCCGTAATCCCCATTCTCGCGCTGATCCCTCTGCTGGCTCTTCCCGAACTGGGTGCACTGGCCGCAGGCCATGGCGGAGATGGCGCGCATGGCGGGATCGATCTAACCGCATCCATGTCGGGCTGGCTGGCGGGGATTACGCGCATCGGCGCCGTCGCCGCGGTCATCGCCATCGGCATCTTCGCCATCCGCCCGCTGTTCCGCTACATCGCCCGGGCCAATCTGCGCGAACTTTTCACGGCCGCCGCGCTGGTGGTGGTAATCGGGATCGCGCTGCTGATGTCGCTGGTCGGCCTCTCGCCTGCACTCGGCGCCTTCATCGCCGGCGTCGTGTTGGCGACGAGCGAATACCGCCACGAGCTGGAAAGCGATATCAACCCGTTCAAGGGCCTGCTGCTCGGCCTGTTCTTCATCACCGTGGGCGCGGGCATCGACTTCGGGCTCGCCAGCACGATCTGGACCTCGGTCGTCTTCTGGGCGGCTGTCACGATCGCTGCGAAGATGGCGGTGCTGCTGACGGTGGGCTGGTTCTACGGGCTTCGTCGCCAGGCGCTCTGGCTGTTCGCCCTGAGCTTGCCGCAGGCCGGCGAATTCGCCTTCGTCCTGATCGCTTTTGCCGTAGCAAATGCGGTATTCGACCAGGCCTTCGCCGATCTGCTGCTCCTGGTCGTGGCGCTGACCATGCTGGTGACGCCGCTGCTGTTCATCCTCTACGACAAGCTCATCGCCCATGCCTACTTTGCAGGTCAGGCACCGGACGCGTCCGATCCGATCGGGGAAGAAAACCCGATCATCATTGCCGGTCGGGGCCGGGTAGGGGGAATAATCGATCGCATGCTCGATGCTGCCGGGCACCGCGCGACCGTCATCGACTACAACAGCCAGCATCTGGAGAACCTCAAGAAGTTCGGGATCAAGACCTATTACGGCGATGCCACCCGTCCCGACCTGCTGGCCAGCGCGGGGATAGAGCGGGCGCGAATCCTCGTCGTCGCGCTCGACGAGCGCGAGCAGATCGACAAGCTGGTCCGCTATGCCTGCGAAAACTTCCCCAGGCTGCACGTGATCTCGCGCGCGAAAGACCGGGACCATGTCTATCACCTCTGGGCCATGGGCTGCCGCGACATTATCCGCGAAACCTACGACAGTTCGCTCCGCATGGGGCGCTCGGTCTACGAAGCGCTCGGTCATGACCGCCAGGCAGCCATAGCGATGGTGGATGCGTGGGAGGAGATGGACCGGACCTCGATGCGCGAAATCGCCGACGTCTACCGCCTCGACATACCCGCACACGAGAACGAAGCGCTGCTCGCGAAGATCAGAGAGTTGAAGGCCGAATGGGATCCCAAGCTGCGCGACGCGATGGACGAGATAGCAGCACGGCGACACTGAGTTGACGCAGGGCACTCATCTCTACGCACCCGACGCGCGAAACGAGGGCGGCGTGTATAGCTTGCCCGAACCGGAGGGTGCTTTTGCGGAAGTGGCTGCGGAATGCCGGGACGACTACGAAGCTATGCTGCAATACGCGCTTTGAGGCTCATCCCGCAAAGGACCTTACGGGCCTGGTGGGCTGGCGGACAGGGTGGGATTCGAACCCACGAAGGGCTTGCACCCTTGCCGGTTTTCAAGACCGGTGCATTCAACCGCTCTGCCACCTGTCCGCGAGCCGGGCTAGCTAGTCGCATCCGAGCGTTTTGTCACGTCTTTCGGGAACATCGACAACTCGTTCTCTGCAAACGACAGATGACACTTGCCGTTAAGCTTCACTCTGCGACAACTAGCGCATGATTTTCAGACGATTGTTCGCCGCCCTCGGGGCTATCGCGCTTGCCCTGCCGGCGCTTCCTGCACAAGCACAAGGCAATCTGAGTTTCGATGCCTATCTCCAGCTGCTGATTGCCCGCGCCCGGGCGGAGGGGGTCAGCGAAAGCACCCTCCAACGGATGACGACGGGCCTGCAGCCGAACTATCGCGTGATCGAACTCGATCAAAGCCAGCCCGGATCTTCGACCGGCTCCGGGTATCCGCCGCTCGCCCCCTACATCGCGTCGCATGTCGATTCGGCCCGGATCATCGGAGGGCGAAATGCTCGATCGACATGGTCTGGTTCACTGCGATCTATCGAACGTCAGTACGGTGTGCCCGCAGAAATCCTGGTCGCGATCTGGGGCCACGAAACCGCTTATGGCGCGGTCAAGGGCGGCTTCGACCTGTCGCAGGCGCTCGCCACACTGGCGTGGGAGGGGCGCCGCCGCGAATTGTTCGCGAGCGAATGGGTCGCCTTGATGAAAGTGGCCGACAAAGGTTACTCCCGCAGCGAGTTGAAGGGTAGCTGGGCCGGGGCATTCGGCAATCCGCAATTCCTCCCCTCGGTCTATCTGCGCTTGGCGGCCGACGGCAACGGAGACGGCCGCGCGGATATCATGAACAACGGCGCGGATGCGCTGGCCTCGATCGCGAATTATTTCCGCGATGCCGGCTGGCGTACCGGGCAGCCTTGGGGCGTACGCGCCTCCGTGCCATCGGGCTTCAATGTCGGCGCCTATCGCAGCCCCATCGTCGCCCCCGTCTGCTCGCGCGTTCACGAACGGCACAGCGTTTACAAGACGGTTCGCGAATGGCGTGAGCTGGGCATTCAGGCGCAACGCGTGATCGGCGACGATGTCCAGGCAACCCTGTTCCAACCGGACGGGCCGGGAACACCTGCCTGGCTGCTGACCTCGAATTATCGGGTGATCCTTGAATACAACTGCTCGAATTATTACGCGATGAGCGTGGGATTGCTCGCCGATGAAGTCGCAAACTAGATCTCTGTTCGCGGTGGGGGTCGCAGTCGGGGTACTTGGCCTCGGCTCCGGCGCGACAACGGCGCAGACGCGCGGCGCGGCGGCCACGCCGCCAATCGAGAATGGCCCTGCGGCGGATTATCCGATGGTGATCGGCGATCCTTATGTGGTCGACGGCATAACCTATACTCCGGTCGACACGCTGAATTACGACCACGTAGGCTACGCGACGCTCGACGAGTCAGGCGCGTCGGGTGTGACCGGCGCCCACCGCATCTTGCCACTTCCAAGTTATGTCGAGGTCACCGCTCTCGATACCGGTCGTACCATACTGGTCCGGCTCGAACGGCGCGGTCCGATGAGGGGCGATCGTCTAATCGCGCTGTCCGGGGCGGCAATGGCACAGCTTGGCGCAGGCGAAGGCGCCGCGATTCGCATGCGACGCGTCAATCCCCCCGAAGCGCATCGCGCGGAACTGCGGGCGGGGCGCGAGGCTCCACCGCGCATGGATACGCCCGGGGGCCTGCTGGAGGTTCTCAGGCGACGCCTGCCCGAACAGGGCGCCGCAGCGCTCGGCGATCCGCGTCAGGCGACGATAAGCGGAACGGTACCCACTCCCGATGCCATCGCCACACTCGATCCCAACGAGCAGGCCGCTGCGAGCCCAGAGATGGAAGACACGGAAAAAGGCGATCCCGCCACCATCGCCAAGGACGAGCCAGCCCGACCCGAACTGACCATGGCGGTCGAAGGCGGTCCGGCGCGGGCTCCGGTAATGGTCCCGATATCTCCGGATGGAAACTATGTCGTCCAGTTGGGCGCCTTTTCGGTCCGCGCGAATGCGGAGAAAATGGCCCGCCAGGTGCAGGGCAGTATCGTCACTAGCGACAGACTGGCGGTGGTTCGGGTCGGCCCTTTCGCAAGCCGTGGACAGGCCGAACAGGCGCTCGCCAAGCTGCGCGGGCGTGGTTATAAGGAAGCTTTGATACTTTCACTCGAATGACAGACCGCGGCTCTCGCCCGGCACGGGAGCACACTTGCGTAACCGCCTGATTTCGCTGGCTCTGCTAATCGCCCTTCCCATTGCATCACCGCTTGGCGCGCAGGACAAAACCGTTCCCCGGATTCCGGCCGTGGAAGACGCGCCGATTGCCTATCTCATCGATGCCGGCAGCGGACAGATTCTCTACGAGCGCGAAATTGACCGCCGTTTCATGCCGGCTTCGATCACCAAGGTGATGACGACGTTTCTGGCATTCGAATGGATGGAAGAGGGGCGTCTGTTTCCTCAGCAGGTCTTTGGCGTCCGACCGGGCACGTTCCGTGAATGGAACCGCAAGGGTTCCACCATGTTCCTGCCCGCCGATGCAAGGATAACGGTCGACGATCTTCTGCACGGCATAACGACGGTATCCGCGAACGACGGGGCAGTCGTCCTCGCAGAAGGGGCCGCGGGATCGGTCGGGGATTGGGTCGTGGCGATGAATGCCCGCGCCCGGGACATCGGCATGAGCAACAGTCATTTCGGCAATCCCAATGGCTGGATGGACGACGGGAAGACCTTCGTGACCGCCCGCGATCTCGGCACTCTGGCGCAGGCTATGGTCGCGCGCCACCCTTCTAAGTACCGGCACTTCATCGGGGCTGCGGGTCTCAAATATAACGGGATCGAACAGCGCAATCACGATCCGATATCGGGTGTGGTCGCCGGGGCCGACGGGATCAAGACCGGCTTTACCAATCAGGCAGGCTACGGTTTCCTCGGATCGGCGCAAAGAAACGGGCAACGCCTGGTCATGGTTGTCGCCGGAAGTCCCGATGGAAGGGCGCGGAACCGGGCTTCGCGCGAATTCATCGAATGGGGCTTCCAAAACTTCGAGAGCCGCGTGCTGTTCGCCGATGGCGAACGCATCGCCGGTGCCGATGTACAGGAGGGCGGGGCGACCGAGGTCGGCCTGGTCGTACCGGGGGGTGTACGCATTGCCATTCCTCGGGGCAGCGACCCGCAGGTGTCTTTGTCGCTGCGCTATGAGGGGCCGCTGCAAGCGCCCGTCGCGAAAGGAGAGGAAGTCGCCGAACTGATAGTTTCCATCGAGGGAATGCCCGAACATCGCGTGCCGCTGGTGGCCGGTGAGGAAGTGCTCGAGGCAACCATGCTGCAACGCGTCTTCAACGCCTTCAGGAGCTGGGTGACGTGAACCGGGGCCGGTTTATCGCGTTCGAAGGTGGCGAGGGCATGGGCAAATCGACCCAGGCCCGCATGCTCGCGGAAAAGCTGGAGCGATGGGGCCGGGCGGTCGAACTCACGCGAGAGCCCGGGGGAACTCCGGGGGCGGAGGCGATCCGCGAACTGTTGCTGGCGCCGCCGGGCGAAGGCTGGCCGCCGGCGGCCGAGGCGCTGTTGTTTGCCGCTGCGCGTGCCGATCATGTCGCGCGCAGAATCCGCCCTGCGCTCGAAGCGGGTACGTGGATCGTCTGCGATCGTTTCATCGATTCGAGCCGGGCCTATCAGGGCATTGCCGGCGGTCTGGGGGACGACAGCGTAAACGCTCTTCATCGCGTGGGCAGCGATGGGCTTTTGCCCGACCTCGCTCTTCTGATCGACGCGCCAATTGCGGCAGCGTCCGAGCGGCTCGCCCGGCGCGACGGCGATACGAGCGATGCGATCGGGGGGCGGGCGACCGAATACCATGAGGCGGTCAACGCCGCGTTTCGCGATTTTGCGGATGCAGAGCCCGAGCGCTTTGCCGTCATCGACGGCTCGGGCTCCATCGAAGACGTTCACGAGCGGGTGATCGCTGTCATGCGATCTCGCTTCGAGGAATTCGCCCGGTGCTGATCGGTCACGAGGAAGCCTGGCGCGAGTGGCGCCGGGCCATGGCCGGCGAACGGATGCACCATGCTTGGCTGCTTGCCGGTCGGCGCGGGGTAGGAAAGGCGAGCTTTGCACTTGCTGCGGCCCGCCAGCTTGTTGCGACTGGAAATGCCCAGACGGAACAGCATCCCGACATCCATATGATTTCCTACGCGCCGAAGGACGACAAGGAAGAGCGCAAACGCGCAGAGGGAAAGCCGTTCGAACTGGCTCGCAGCATTCGCATTGCCCAGATCCGCGCAATGCAAAGCCGCCTGAGTACGCGGCCGACATTGGGCGATAGGCGCGCGATCATCATCGACCCCGCCGACGATCTTGAGCGCAACGCAGCCAACGCACTTCTCAAAAGCCTCGAAGAACCCCCCGCAGGAACCTATTTCCTGCTGGTCGCGCATAGTCCGGCGCGGCTTCTGCCTACGATCCGCTCGCGCTGCCGCGTACTTCGTTTCCCGACCGTTTCCGACATGGAGATGGACAATCTCCTGCAAGACCTGTCACCGGCAGCGGATGAAGCGACCCGTGCCGCTGCCATCGCGGCTGCCGCCGGCTCGCCGGGCGCGGCTCGCGAGTTCGTCGATATGGAACTCGGCAGTGTCGCGCAGGCCATGCGTGACATTCTCGACCGGGGCGATCCCGATTTCCGGCTGCGCGGAACTCTGGCAGGACTGATCGGCGCGCGTCCGGACCGGGACCGCATCCGCGCCGTGCTCGAACTGGCACGATCGGTCGTGGCCCAGCGGCTCGAGGCCAACATGGCCGATCCGCGCCGCATCATCGACACGCATAGCGAACTCGTCCGCCTGACCGGCGAGCAGCCGACCTACAATTTCGACGCCGGATTGCTCGCAATGGAAATCGGCACCTTGCTCGCCAACGCTGCCAAGGCTAGCGAGCGGGCCGATGGCTGAACCCTATTACCTTACCACCGCGATCCACTATCCCAACGGCAAGCCGCATATCGGCCATGCCTATGAAACGATCGCGGCCGACGTAATCGCCCGCTTCCAGCGCCTGCGCGGGCGCGAGGTGCGCTTCCAGACCGGCACCGACGAGCACGGGCTGAAGATGGCGCAGAAGGCGCGCGACCTGGGCATGGCGCCGCGCGAGCTTGCCGATGAAATGTCAGGACATTTCAAGGAACTGTTCGACGTTCTCAACATTTCTTACGATCGCTTCATTCGTACGACGGATGCCGATCATCATAACGCCAGTCAGGCGATATGGCAGGCGATGGAAGCCAAGGGCGATCTCTATCTCGACCGGTACGAAGGCTGGTATTCGGTTCGCGACGAAGCCTATTACGACGAGAAGGAACTGGTCGAAGGGGAGGGAGGCGAAAAACTCTCGCCCCAGGGAACTCCGGTCGAATGGACCGAAGAAGAAACCTGGTTCTTCCGCCTCTCGAACTATGCGGAACCGCTGCTCGCACTGTTGAACACCCCCGGATTCCTCGAACCGGCAAGCCGCCGCAACGAGATGATCGCTTTCGTCGAACGCGGACTGCAGGACCTTTCGGTCAGCCGGACCAGCTTCGACTGGGGCGTGAAAGTGCCCGATAGCGATGGCCATGTGATGTATGTCTGGGTCGACGCATTGACCAACTACATCACCGGTGTCGGCTATCCCGATGGCGGCGAGCTATGGGACAAGTTCTGGCCGGCAGACCTCCACCTGATCGGCAAGGACATCGTCCGGTTTCACACGATCTACTGGCCGGCCTTCCTGATGAGCGCGGGCCTGGCGCTGCCGAAAAAGGTGTTCGGCCACGGCTTCCTGCTCAATCGCGGGGTCAAGGAATCGAAGTCGCTCGGCAATGTGACCGATCCGATGGAGCTTGCCGAACGGTTCGGCGTCGATGCGCTGCGCTACTTCCTATTGGCCGAAGTCACCTTCGGGCAGGATGGCAGCTATTCGGCGGAAGCTCTTGTAAACAAGGTGAATGCCGAACTCGCCAACAGCTTTGGTAATCTCGCGCAACGCACCTTGTCGATGATCGCGAAGAACATGGATGGCACGCTCGAACGCTTCGATTCTTCAGTGGATGATCGTGCGTTGCTGGTGAAGGTTCACGAAGCCTGCGCCGATATTCTGCCGCGCGAGTTCGACCAGCTTGCCTTTTCCATCGGGATCGAAGCCTGGCTCAGGGCCGTCTATGCCTGCAATGCCTATGTCGACGAACAAGCGCCCTGGGCGCTCAAGAAAACCGATCCGGAGCGGATGAAAGCCGTGCTGCAGACGCTGTTCATCGCCATTCGCGACCTCGCCATAGCGATCCAGCCCGTCGTGCCGGAGAAATCGGTCGCCGTGCTCGATCAGCTCGGCATTCCTGCCGATCGCCGTGCTTATGCGGATCTGTCGGACGATGGCTGGTTCGAAGCGCTGGTCGCCGGCGGGCATGCGATCGATCCGCCGAAGCCTGTTTTCCCCCGTCTCGAACTGCCCAGCGAAGAGCCCGCCTGATGCTGGTCGATAGCCATTGCCATCTCGAATATGACGGGCTGGTCGACGATCAGGCCGCCGTGCTCGACCGTGCGCGCAGCGCCGGGGTTCAGGCCTTCCTCAACATCTCGACCAAGCGGGCCGAATGGAGACAGGTGGTGGGCACGGCGCAGGCGCAGGGCGACGTCTATGCCAGTGTCGGCATCCATCCGCACAATGCCGACGATCATCCCGACCTGACGCGCGAGGAATTGCTGGAAGCGACGCGCGATCCCAAAGTGATCGGGATCGGGGAAACCGGCCTCGATTATTATTATGACCATTCGGATCGCGAGGCGCAGCAACGCCTGTTCAGGCTGCACATCTATGTGGCGCGCGAAACGCAGCTTCCGGTAATCATCCATACGCGCGATGCGGAAAAGGATACGCTCAATATCCTCGAGGAGGAAATGGGGAAGGGAGCTTTTCCTGCCCTTATCCATTGCTTCACCGCATCGGCGGAATTTGGCGAACACGTGCTGGCACTCGGTCTGTCAGTCTCGATCTCCGGCATCGTCACGTTCAAGAATGCCCGCGAATTGCAGGACTTCGCGAAGGATATCCCGCAGGATCGTTTGCTGGTCGAAACCGACAGCCCGTTCCTCGCCCCCGTACCGCATCGCGGAAAGACCTGCGAACCCGGATTCGTCCGCGATACTGCCACTTTCCTCGCCGACTTGCGCGGAGAGAGCATCGAAGACCTCGCATCCTATACGACCCGGAATTTCTATGCGCTGTTCAGCAGGGCAGCCGCGTGAAGCTTCTGATGCTCGGCTCGGGCACCTCGACCGGGGTGCCGCGTATCGGCAATGACTGGGGCGAATGCGATCCGAACGAGCCGCGAAACCGCCGCAGCAGAGTTTCGATCATCGTCGAGAACGATGCCGGCCAACGGATCCTGGTCGACACCTCGACCGATTTGCGCATGCAACTGCTCGCCAATGGGATCGACAAGGTCGATGCGGTTTTCTGGACGCATGACCATGCCGATCATTGCCACGGCATCGATGATCTGCGTGTCATGCGCTATGACCGAAGCAATCCGCTGCCGGGCTTCGCCAGCACCGTGACCGGCGAGCGCCTGCGGCGGCGGTTCGATTATGTGTTCGAGGGGCAATTCGGCTATCCGACGCTTATAGGTCTTAAAAACGTATCGGATGTTCAGATGGTTGCAGGGTTTTCCTTCGATCATGTCGAAATGCCGCACGGGCCCGTAACGAGCACCGGATTTCGCTTCGAAGCCGACGGGAAGTCGATCGTCTACGCGACCGATTTCAGCGAAATCACCCCAGCCATGTTACGTTGCTACCAGGGCGCCGATATTCTGGTGGTAGACTGTCTGCGCAAACGACCGCATCCCACGCATGCCAATTTGGACATGGCGCTGGAACTGGCGCGGAAATGCAAGGTCCGTAGAACCGTTCTCACGCATATGGACAAGAGCATGGACTATCGCAGTCTTTGCGACGAAGTTCCCAGGAACGTCACGGTAGGCTTCGACGGATTGGAGATGGTTGCGTGAACGAGTACCAGATCGTCTCGCTGATTTCGCTGGTCGGCTTCCTCATACTGGTCGCATCGGGTTTCAGATCGCACAATGTCGGCTGGAGGAAGGGCCTCTATATGGCGGGCGCCTGGGCAGGGATCTTCGCCATCACGATCCTCTTCATCGATATGGTCCGCTGATCGGCAGCCCCGTTCAGAACCAGAACCGGAGGCCGATAACGTAGTTGGTTACGCTCGGATCGTCGCCCGCAAGCCGGGCATAATCCGCGCTTCGGCCGAGCTTCCATTCCTGCTCGACGCCGATGTAAGGCGCAAATTCGCGGGCGATCTCATAGCGCAGCCGCAGACCCAGCTCCACCGTATCGACGCCCGCGCCAACGCCCAGCTCGGGCACATCCCGAGCCGACAAATTCACCTCGGCGCGCGGCTGAAGTATCAGGCGCTGGGTCACGCGTTCGTCGAGTTCGGCTTCGACACGCGCGGTCAGATCGCCCTTGGTCGACAGGAACGCCGCCGCGTCGACTTCGAACAGATAGGGGGCCAGTCCCTGGACGCCGATGACGGCGTGAGTGCGTCCGGGGCCGACCAGGTCCTGGCGGATACCCGCTTGCAAATCCCACCAGGGACCGATTGCGTGGCTCCATAGGCCTTGGAGTTCGGCGGACTCCGGTTTCTCGCCAAACGCGCCTTCGCCCTCGCTCTTGAACCAGAACTTGTCGATATCGTCGCCGTAATAGCCCTGTACGTCCCACAGGTAACCGTCTCCAGCCTCGCGCGCGCGATATTCGGCGCGGTCGCCCTGAAACCAGAAATAGCTCATCCCGCCATTCTCGATCCGCAGCGCTTCGCGCGAGGCGCGCATGGCATCGGCACCCCAGATCGCATCGGCGGCGCGTGGCGGCCCGGCGCCGGCCGCTGCCGGAGCAGGACCATCGGCAATCGGCCTGGTTCCCACCGCGCCATGGTCCATATGCGAATGATCCACGCCCCCATGATCGGTACCGGCATCTGCTGGCTTTTCATCGGATGTCGAGGCTTCAGGCACACATGAACCTTCCGGCACGGGGTGGCCCATGGCGCGGTGACGCGCGGCTTCCATCTCACATTCGCTTTGCGCCGGCGGAGGCGCGGCAGATACCGCGTGCCCGGAATGATCCTGCGCAATAGCTGGCGTGGCGGTACTCGCCAGCAGCGCGGCAACGAAGACGCGCATCAGTCCGTCTCCTCCCGCTTAGCATCCGTGCGATTGCCCCTGGGCGCGACGGTGACGATCTGAAACATCCCCATATGCATGTGGTACAGGAGGTGGCAGTGAAACGCCCAGTCGCCCTCTTCATCGGCGGTGAGGTCGAAAGTCGCGCTGCCGCCGGGCTGGACGACTACCGTATGCTTTTGCGGCTGCCGATCGGCGGGGGCGCCATTGACCAGCTCGAAGAAGTGCCCGTGCAGGTGGATTGGATGCGCCATCATGGTGTCGTTGACGAGCTTGACACGGACGCGCTCGTTATAAGCGAAACGGATGGGATCGTCGCTGACGGAAGAAAACTTCTTTCCGTCGAAAGACCACATATAGCGTTCCATATTTCCGGTGAGGTGGATTTCCATCTGGCGCGAAGGGGGCCGCAGATCGTCATTCGGTACGAGCGCGACGAGATCCCTGTAAGTCAGCACCTTATGGGGAACCTTGTCGAGACCGATGCCGGGATCGCCCATGCGGTCGACGGGGTTCATCGAAACCATGTCGACACCCGGCCCAACCGCGACATCGGGGGGCAGGGTGGACGTGTCGCGCATGTTCATGCCACCCATCGCCATATTGTCCATCGGCTCGGCAGCACGTGTTCGGGACGGTATGCCATGGTCCATAGCCGAATGGTCCATTCCGGCCATACCGCCGCCGCCGTGATCCATCCCCATATCCGCCATCGTCAGGAGAGGGGGGTCGCGTAGCGCTGGAACGTTCGCCTGAGCCCCGGGGCGCGAGGCAAGCATTGCCAGGGCCATGCCCGACCGATCCATGCTTTCTGCGACGATCGCATGCGCTTCGCCGGTCGGCTCGACGACTATGTCGTAAGTCTCGGCTGTGCCGATCTGGAACTCCTCGACCTCTACCGGACGCACGTTCTGCCCGTCGGCAGCAACCACCCAGAACTTCGTGCCCGGAATACGGACGTTGAAGAAGGTCATTGCGCTGCCGTTGATGATCCGCAACCGCACGCGTTCGCCAATGTTGAACAGGTATTCGAGCCCCTCGTCCGGCCCGCGTCCGTTGGCGAGATAGGTGTAGGTCGAACCGGTCACATCGGCGATATCGGTCGGCATCATGCGCATCCGCGCCCACATCCGCCGCTGCTCGCCCGACAAGCCATAGCCGTCGGTCCAGGTGGTCTTGTTGTAGCTGAAGTACTCCTCGCCTTTCTTGAGTTTGCCCATGATCGTATGCGGGTGGAGCGGGGTAAATTCGCTCAGCAGCAGCACGTAATCGCGATCCTCTTGCACCGGATCGCCACTTGCGGGCTCGACGACGATCGGGCCGTAGTGCCCAGCCTGCTCTTGCAGACCCGAATGGCTGTGCCACCAATATGTCCCCGACTGGCGGAGCGCGGGAATGTCGTAGACGAATGTTTCGCCCGGCCCGATGCCGGGAAAGCTGACGCCGGGAACCCCATCGAACTGAAAGGGCAGCAGCAATCCATGCCAGTGAATCGAACTATCTTCCCTGAGCGTGTTGGTGACCGCAAGCCGCACCGGCTGGCCTTCGCGCAAGCGCACAAGCGGGCCGGGAACGCTGCCGTTGACGGCGACGGCATGACCACGGCGGCCCTGCACGATGCGAGCCCCTTCGCCTATGGTGAGCGCGATGTCGCGGCCGGACACTTCGTCGAATCCGGGCCGGATCATTTCGCCATGAAGGTCTGCCCCACGGGCCCAGGCGGGCAAGGCCAGGGCACCTGCGCCAAGAGCCCCGGCGGTCAGCAGGCGACGACGTGATACCGCCAATTCGGACATGGGTCTTGTAACTCCTTCAGCCTCCGTCATATATACCCCTAGGGAGTATGACAAGATACCCCCGAGGGTATTCTTCAGGACGGAGCACTGAAATGCAGGAAACCGGTGGTGCGAGTATCATCAACCGACTGCGCCGGATCGAGGGACAGGTGCGCGGCGTGGCGCAGATGGTCGAGGACGATCGCTATTGCATCGACATCCTCAACCAGATGCAGGCGGTGAAGGCTGCGCTTGGCCGGGCGGAGAGCGAAATCCTCAAGCGCCATGCCGCCTGTTGCGTAGCCGAAGCGATCGCCAGCGGCGATGCTGACGAGCAGAAGCGCAAGTTCGGTGAGCTCGTCGATCTGTTCGAGAAGGCCAAACGATGATCGGGTGGCTCGCCTGATTGCCGCTATCGAAACCGATGCCGGAATTGCGTGTTCATATCGGGAAGCGGCTGAAAACAGACCTCGCACCAGCCATCCGACACCAGCCATCCGACACAGGGACTACCCAAATGAAAATCCTCATGGTTTTGACCAGCCACGACCAACTTGGCGATACCGGCAGGAAAACCGGCTTCTGGCTCGAGGAATTCGCCGCACCCTATTACGTGCTGAAGGACGCCGGACACGATATAACTCTGGCGAGCCCGGCCGGAGGCAAGCCGCCGCTCGATCCCAAGTCGGACGAACCCGACGCACAAACCGAAGCGACCGAGCGGTTCAAGCAGGACCGGGATGCTCAGGCACAGCTTGCCTCGACGCTGAAACTGGCCGATGTGGACATCTCGAAATTCGATGGCGTATTCTATCCGGGCGGTCATGGTCCGCTTTGGGATCTCGCACAGAGCCCGGTATCCAAGGCGATCATAGAGGGCGCGCTCGTGGGCGGAAAGCCCGTTGCGCTCGTCTGCCATGCCCCGGCAGTACTGAAGACCGTGACCGCGCCCGATGGCGAGCCCATCGTCAAGGGCCGCAAGATCACCGGCTTTACGAACGAGGAAGAGGAAGCCGTCGGTTTGACCGATGTGGTCCCGTTCCTGCTTGAAGACGTGCTGAAGGATCAGGGCGGATCGTTCTCCAGGGCCGGAGCATTCGAGCCTCATGTGGTGGAGGACGGCCTGCTGATAACCGGCCAGAATCCGCCGTCGAGCGAACCTGCAGCCAAGAGGCTGCTGGACATTCTCGCGAACGCCACCTGATCGATCTTCAGGCGTTCTCCAGCAGGTATCGGCAGCGCGACGGTCTTTTGCATGATTATCGCTGCCAACAAGCAGATCGGGAAAAGCCCGATCGGGGCGCGGAACGTCGAGAGGGTGGCCGGCCAGTTATCCGAGCTCGCCCGCTCGAATGGGTACCACTCTTATTTAACATAATATATATTATCAGTCTAATACATCTAGCCGAGGTTTCTGCTCCATCGTCTCTTTCGATGCGCTACCCTCTCGGCTAGACCGCGGTCATGTCCGATCAAACCCACCGACTTCTCGAAATCATGGCCAGGCTGCGCGATCCGGAAACCGGATGCGAATGGGACACCGCACAGAATTTCACGACGATTGCGCCATATACGATCGAGGAAGCCTACGAGGTCGCGGACGCCATCGAGCGCGGCGATATGAACGATCTGCGCGGCGAGCTCGGTGATTTGTTGCTGCAAGTCGTGTTCCACGCCCGAATGGCCGAGGAAGCCGGCGATTTTTCCTATGAAGATGTCGCCCGGACCATCTGCGACAAGATGGAGGCGCGCCATCCGCACATCTTCGGCGATCAAGGCGGCACGATGGACAGCGGTCGCTGGGAAGATCTCAAGGCGGCAGAGCGCGAAGCGTCGGGTGCCGCAAGTGCCATGGATGGCGTGGCCGAGGCGCTCCCGGCGCTAATGCGCTCTCACAAACTGCAGAAGCGCGCCGCGCGCGTGGGTTTCGAGTGGCCCGATGTGAACGGGCCCATCGACAAGCTGCACGAAGAGATCGAGGAACTCGCAAGCGCCGCGACCGACGCGGAACGCCTGATCGAGGCTGGCGACGTGCTCTTCGTTGCGGTCAATATCGTGAAGCGCTTTGGCGTGGATCCGGAGCAGGCGCTACGCGCAGCGAACGCAAAATTCGAGCGTCGTTTCAGAAAGATGGAAGAACTATCTCAGGTCGACGGGAAGGAGTTTCCCGCGCTCGATCTCGATATTCAGGAGCAATACTGGCAGCGCGCCAAACACGAGATCGGCTAGGCTAGCGCTTCGTACTGGCCCAGTTCCTTCGGATTTAGCCGCACGGTGATCAGACGGTTGGAGCTACCGTTGGCCGCTTCGATTTCTTCGATCACCTCGCCATGCGCGTGCAACCACGCGATCCGCCGACCGTCGCTTGCCGGAACTTCGAATGTGCGCAAGGTTGCGTTGCGAGTGAGCATCTCGCCCAGGCGTTCGAGCAGCACATCCACGCCTTCGCCGTCAAGCGCCGAAGCTGCGATAACATCCTCGTTCGCCTCGACCTGCATGGCCAATTCCTGCGCATCCTCGTCGGCAAGCTGGTCCCACTTGTTCCAGACTTCGACGATGGGGATCGACGATGTGTCGCCCTCGCCCGTGATGATGTCGAGGTCGCGAAGTATGGCGAGCACCTGCGCTTTCTGAGCCGCGGTCGAAGGATTGGAAATGTCCCGGACGTGGCAGATGACGTCGGCGGAAGTGACTTCCTCCAAAGTGGCCCGGAATGCCGCGACTAGCTGGGTCGGCAGATCGGAAATGAACCCGACCGTGTCCGACAGGATCGCCTTTTCGACGCCCGGCAGGGCAATCGCACGCATGGTCGGGTCGAGTGTGGCGAACAACAGATCTTCGGCCATCACCCCCGCCCCGGTAAGGCGGTTGAACAGGGTGGACTTGCCGGCATTCGTATAGCCGACCAGCGCGACGACCGGCCATGGCGCGCGCTCCCGCCGCTCGCGATGCAAGCCGCGGGTTTTCCGGACCTGCTCGAGTTCCTTGCGCAGGCGCCCCATCCGTTGGCGGATCATTCTCCGGTCGGCTTCGATCTGGGTTTCGCCGGGTCCCCCGAGAAAGCCGAAGCCACCACGCTGGCGCTCGAGGTGGGTCCAACTCCGCACAAGGCGGCTCTGCTGGTAATCCAGATGGGCAAGTTCGACCTGAAGTCGACCTTCCGCCGTCGCGGCACGTTCGCCGAATATCTCCAGGATCAGGCCGGTACGATCGATGACCTTCCGCCCCAGCTTTTCTTCAAGGTTGCGTTGCTGGATCGGAGTAAGCGCCCCGTCCACCACGACCAGTTCGGCTTCGTTCTGTTCACACGCGATGCCGATATTCTCGACCTGCCCCGCCCCAAAGAGCAGGTTCGGCCGCACCTCGCGCACGGGCAGTACGAAACGTTCGGCAATCACGATACCGATGGCCAGCGCCAGGCCCTCGGCTTCGGCAAGCCGGGACTGTGCGTCGAGGTCGTAGGCCATGCCGCGGATGTCCGGACACACCACGAGTGCCCGCGCACCGCGCGATACTTCGCCCATCAAATCATCGTCGAAACTCAGTTGTCGTCCTCTTCCCATTCCTCGGTCAGATCGACCGGGGTCGCAGGCTGGATCGTCGAGACGGCATGCTTGTAGGCCAGTTGGACGTAACCGTCGCGCTCGAGCAGCATACAAAACAGGTCGTATGCAGCAATTCTGCCCTGCAACATCACACCGTTGACCAGGAACATCGTAACCTGCGCCTCAGCCTGGCTTACGCGGCTGAGAAAGACGTCCTGCAACAGCCGCTGCTTGGCGCCGGAACCCTGACTGGCGAATTGTGCAGTGTCCACCGGCTGAGCTGGCATGATGGTGCTGATCGCGTGCTTGTAAACCAGCTGCGACTGACCGTCGCGACGAAGCAGGATCGAAAAGTTGTCGAACCAGGTGACAATACCCTGCAGCTTCACGCCCTTGACAAGAAACATCGTCACCGGCGCCTTGTTCTTGCGCAGCAGATTCAGAAAGGCATCCTGGAGATTCTGTGGACGATTGCCCTGACCGGTTTCAGGCGGTTTGGGGCGTGGTCGTGCAGAGAGTGTTCGGTCGCCGGACATGTGTTTTTCCCGTTTCTTGGCACCCTTTCAGGAGTGCAATCTGGGCGCCCACCACGCCCGAGTTTGTCCGCAGGCTTCTGCGAGCCTAGCTATAGTGGTTGAATATCCGAAACAACGCAATGCAATCCTGGTTTGGTAAGCGAATACGCAACTTTCGCGACACCCATCAGTTCTTCCGGTCCGGCCCCTTTTTTTCTACCATGCCAAGCAGTTTGAGCTTTCGATGCAGCGCCGAGCGCTCCATTCCAATGAAGTTTGCCGTCTTCGAAATATTGCCCGAAAATCTGCGGATCTGTACCGTCAGATATTCGCGTTCGAAGTTTTCCCGCGCTTCGCGGAGCGGGGCACCCATCATGGCCCCTACCCCGCCATTCCCGCTCACCTTCCCGCCGAGCACTTCTTCCGGCAGCATGTCCGCCTCGATCTGTTCGAGATTTTCGCGCGGCGTCAGAATGATAGTGCGCTCGACGACATTGCGGAGCTGGCGCACATTGCCGGGCCAATCATAGGCTTGCAATGCAGCCATGGCTTCCTCGCTGATCTCCGGAGGCCTGATACCCTGCTCGGTCGCGTAGCGGGCAAAAAAACTGTCGGCCAGCGAGGGAATATCGTCGCGACGTTCGGACAATGATGGCACTTCGACGGGAACCACATTCAGTCGATAGAAAAGATCCTCGCGAAAGCGCTTCTCGTCCATCTCTTTCGCCAGGTCGCGGGAAGTCGACGAAACGACGCGCACATCAACACCGATCTGCCGCGTGCCGCCAACTCGCACGAAGCTCTGTTCGGTCAGCACTCGCAGGATCCGGGCCTGGGTGGAAAGCGGCATATCGGCCACCTCGTCGAGGTAAAGTGTTCCGCCATCCGCCGTTTCAAGAAGGCCCGGACGCACCAACTTGCCATCGGCCTCTTCGCCGAAAAGCTCTTCCTCAAATCTCTCCGGCGTGATGCGGGCGGAATTGACGATCACGAAGGCCTTGTCGGCGCGGGGGCTCCAACTATGCAAGAGCCGCGCTGCGACCTCTTTGCCCGCACCGGCCGGTCCGGTCACAAGAACCCGGCTGCCGGTATTGGCGACGCGCTTCAGTGTGGCCCGGACAGTGTTGATAACTGCGGAGTTTCCAGTGAATTCGTCACCCTGCGTCTGATTTTCGCGTAGTCGGGTATTCTCCCGCCGCAGTCGTTCGGTTTCGGTCGCGCGCTCGACGAGATGAAGCAGGCGCTCCGCCTCGAACGGCTTCTCGATGAAATCTACTGCTCCGCGACTGACGGCACTGACCGCTGTATCGATGTTACCGTGACCGGAGAAAATGATGACGGGCAGATCCGGCTCACGCACCTTGATCGCGTCCAGAACTTCCAGCCCGTCCAGCTGGCTTCCATGCAGCCAAACATCGAGCAGGACGAGGCTCGGCCGCTTGGCATCGACCGCTTCCAGTGCAGACGTACTGTCCGCCGCCGTCCGACATTCATAGCCTTCGTCGCTCAAGACACCGGCCACGAGCTCACGAATGTCGCGCTCGTCGTCGACGATGAGAATATCTAACGCCATACGGCCCTACCCTTCACTTTTCCTGCTTGTCTGCGTTTCGCCGCTCATGGCCAGCGGGTCGCGCGCGAACCGCATGGTCACGCGCGTGCCCCCGGTATCTACCGAGGTAAACATCATCTCTCCCCCGTGCTCCTCGACGATCTTGTTCACGATTGCGAGGCCCAGCCCGGTACCCTTCTCCCGGGTGGTCACATAAGGCTCCAGGATATTGACGCGGTCCTGAGGCAGCCCGATCCCGTTATCCTGCACGGAAACGGTGATTGCATCTTCGCTGGGGACCACCTCCACGAATATCCGGCCGCGAAAGTCGATATCGGAGGATTGTGCCTTTACTTCAATTGCCTCGTACGCGTTTTTAAGCGTATTTGTCAGCGCCTGACCAAGCTGGTGCCGGTCGCACTGGATCCGGATGGGACCATTATCCGGGGCCTCGAAACGATAATCGACATCCGGGTGCGCCACTTCCTGAAGAAACAACGACTGCCGCACGAGATCGAGGGCGTCTTCGGGACGAAAGCTCGGCTTTGGCAGACGGGCAAAGCTCGAGAATTCGTCGACCATCTTTCGCAGATCGCCGACCTGCCGCACGATCGTGCTGGTCAGTTCGTCGAAGAGCTCGCCATCCTGCTCGATCTGTTTGCGATAGCGCCGCTTGAGGCGTTCGGTGGCCAGCTGGATCGGAGTCAGCGGGTTCTTGATCTCATGTGCGATGCGACGTGCCACGTCGGACCATGCGGCCTGGCGCTGATCGAGCAGCTGTCGGGTGATATCTTCGAAAGTGATGACGTGGCCGTCGCTTTCGCGCCCGATTTTGACCGCGAGTGTCAGCAGTTCGCCATCGCGGCTGTGTGAAATCACTCCCTTATCCAGCCCTGCCCGTACCATCGCGCCGATCTGCGGCGCAAGATCGTCGAGTGTCGTGGGCAGATTCCCGATCGCGGCTTCGTTGGCGAGCATCGCCTGGGCTGGCGCATTCATGAGGAGGACGTTGAGATCGCCGTCGACGGAAATCACTCCGGCGCTGACCGATTCGAGAACGGCTTCGATAAAGCTACGACGTTCCTCAAGCTCGGTATTGGCGGATAACAGCGCATCGGTCTGCTTTTCCAATTGTGCCGTCATTCTGTTGAATGCACGGTTGAGCAGCCCGATCTCGTCGGCCCCCGTCCGCCCCTCCACCCGCAGAGCGAAATTACCCGCCCCGACCTTTCGCGCCGCGGCGACCAGATCGGTAAGTGGCTCCACCTGTCGGTCGGCAAAGCGAAGCGCAAACCAGACGGCCAATCCAACGAGCGCGAGCGAGACGAAGAAAAGCGCCAGATTGAAGCGCAGCTGAAGCGCGCGAGCGCGTTTGGTGAGCTCGTCATAGGCGGTCGAGATCGAACGCGCGGACTGCCAGCTTCGGAAAGTGCCGGCTTCGGAACTGCGCGCGGTATAAAGATAAATACCTGTGTCTCGGTCGATCGGGGCGACCGCTTCAATCCTCTCCGGGCTGCCTCGCACCGCAACCTGCTCTCCGTTTGACAGCTGGGCCAGCGATTCCTGGGCAAATGCACGAGGATCACTGTCTTCGTTGAGACCATATACGACCGCAGTACGCATCGTACGATCGGGCATCGCTTGCAGGATGGCACTTTCGACGACATCCCGAGGCTCTGCTTGGTACTGATAGAGAACAGCAAAGTTCGGATCGGTTATTTCCAAACGGCCGAGAATAGACCGCATGTCCATCGCCATCGATACGGTTTCGTTGGCGAGATCGAGCTGGTTTTCCTCGTAATAGTTCTCGGCAAGCCGATTCGCGTTCTCCATCAAACCGCGGGAATCATCCGAGAACCAGAAATCCACTCCGGATTGGAACAGAAAAGCCGCAAAACCGGCGACCAGCAGCGTCGGCACGGCGGCGATCATCGAGAAGAAGAACACCAAGCGGACGTGCAGACGCGCCGTACTGCCCGCTGCGCGCCGCAAGGCCATTCTCCGTCCGGCGAGAACCAGCAACGTCATTGCCGGTATCAATGTACCGATAAGCAGGCCCGCTACCTGACGGGATGGCAGCAAATCGCCATTCGGCGGCGCACTGGTAAAAGTCGCCCACGTGCTGGCAACCATTACCAGAAAGGCGACAGCCGCAGTGACCTCGATATAGGCGAATATGTTCTGACGGCGCGACGTGACGACGAATCTGCGCCACCAGCGCGGAGTTTGTCGCTTTGATCCTTCTACGCCAGCTAACATCGTGGCGGGCATACAACTGCACTGTTGCAGTTATGCAAGTACAAATTCGACAAACTGAGGTCCGCAGCAGCCGGCACGCCGGCCGCTAGCGTCTCCGGTTGAAACTTTCCGGCGCAATATCGAGTTCCGCTAGCCGCTTGCGAAGGGTGTTGCGGTTAATTCCCAACATTCTCGCAGCGCGCAACTGGTTGCCCTCGGTCCGTTCGAGCGCGTGTTCGAACAACGGTTTCTCGAATGCCGCAAGGGCTGCATGGTACAATGTACCTTCGCCGGGCTGCATCGTTTCGATCCAGAGCTCGAGCGCCGCGTCGAAGCCGTGCTTGGCGTCCGCGTGTTCGGCAATACGCGTTGCGGGCAGGACGTCGTTGACCGATGACTCGTCGATCACGTCGTCGCGGGCCATCAATGCGAGGCGGAACACCGCATTGCGCAATTCGCGGACATTGCCTCGCCACTCGCGAGCTTTGAGAACGTCGATAGCGTCCGAACTCGCTTGGCGAGCCGGCAATCCCTCGCCTGCAGCCTGGCCGAGAAAATGACGGACCAGCGCGCCGATGTCTTCTTGCCGCTCCCGCAGGGGCGGCAGATGGATCGGAACCACATTGAGGCGGTAGTAAAGATCTTCGCGAAAGCGGCCATCGGCGATCATCGGCACCAGATCACGATTTGTGGCTGCGACGATGCGTACGTCAACGCCGATTTCCTGCCGTCCCCCCACCCTGCGTATCCGCCCCGATTGCAATGCGCGTAGCAGCCGTGTCTGCGCTTCGGCAGGCATATCGCCGATCTCGTCGAGGAACAGCGTACCGCCATTGGCCTGTTCGAACTTGCCGATCTGCTGGCTGACCGCACCGGTAAAGGCTCCACGCTCATGTCCGAACAGCTCGCTTTCCAGGAGATCGTGCGGGATCGCGGCCATATTCACGGCAATAAAGGGCCCGGTCTTCCTCGCGCCGAGCTGGTAGATCGCTTCGGCGACGAGTTCCTTCCCGGTGCCGCTCTCCCCGGTGATCAGCACGGTCAGATCATTGCGCATTACGCGCGTAATCATGCGGAAAACGCCTTGCATGGCCGGACTACGCCCGATCAGCGGCAGTGCGCTTTCCTCTCCGTCATCCGATCCTTCCGCCACCGGCCGGCTGGCAACGGCCTGCGCAACCGCTTGCGTCAACTCGTCCAGGTCGAAAGGCTTGGGGAAATATTCGAAGGCGTCGCTATCGCTTGCGCGGACGGCGGTATCGAGCGTGTTCTGCGCGGAGAGGACGATAATCGGCATCCGCGGCGCATGCTCGCGCACGGTGGAAATGGATGCCAGCCCATCGCCATCGGAAAGGATGACGTCGGTCAGCATGACATCGAATGTGTGGCCGGCCAGCAAGGCATCGCGCCGGGCAAGACTTTCGCAGGCGGTGACGTCGAACCCGTCTTCGCGCAAGGCTTGGGTAATGACCGTGGCAATGCTCTTATCGTCTTCAACCAGTAGTATCGAATGCGCCATTACCCGCCCCTAGCCCGCCACCGGCAGGTTGATCCTGAAATGCGTTTTGCCCGCGCGCTCGTCGCGTTCGTGCGAAATACGTCCGCCCATGTCGCGCAACAGCTTGCGTACCAGAGCAAGCCCAAGGCCCTGGCCTTGAGGTTTGCTCGACACGAATGGCTCGAACACGTGATCGCGCAGGAGGGGATCGATCCCGGGGCCAGTATCGGTGACTGTTATTTCGATCGGCAGGCGCGTCGCTTTCCCCAACCGGATCGTGTTGAAGACAAGACCGCTCACGAAACGCGTTCTGACGGTTACCGCCGCTTGCTCCGATCCAGCGCCCGCGTCGCAAGCATTGGCGATCAGGTTGATCAGGACCTGCTCGAGCGCCCCTTGGTCCGCGGCCACGGCAGGTAATGAGGGATCGAATTCCTCGACCAGTTCGCAGACATCCTTGCGCCCGGCACGCACGGTAGCCATGGCGTTTCGGACCGCTTCGTGCAGATTGCACGGGCCGGTGATCTTCACCGGCTTGGCACCCAGCTGCTGCATTCGGTCGATGAGCTGGGCAATGCGATCCACTTCGGCCGAGATCATTTTCGCCAGCAGCTTGTCTTTTCCCGCCACTCGCCGCGCCAGCAGTTGGCTTGCGCCGCGAATGGCGGATAGCGGGTTCTTGATCTCGTGTGCGAGGACCGCCGGCGCGCGAAGTTCGACCCTCTCGTCCTCATCCTCGTCGTTCTCGAGCTGCCCGGCATCCGACAAGGTGAGCACACGCCAACCGCCCTCGCCATGCATAGGCGAACTGCTGATATTCACCCGTCGATCGCCGACGGGCGTCGCGATGATGACCCCCCGCGCGACTATCTGCGCATCCGAAGCGGCGAAATTCTCGCTCAGACGTTGATCGGAAATACCGACCACGTCCCAGAAACGCTTTTCGCACAGCTTACGCGCGCTGCGCCCCAGCATTTCTTCTGCTGCATGGTTTGCTTCGACGATCATGTCGTCTTCATCGAGTAGCAGGACTGCAAAAATGAGGGCGGCGAGCTGATCTCGCGCATCGGGCGCACCAACCGATGTGCTCACGCTGCCCGGCGACGTAGAAACGGCTGGTAGAAACGTTCGATTTCTTCAATGACTTTATGAGGATCATCGATGAAATTGACAAAATTTCTGAACTCCGCAGAACCATGAAGGCCTTTTGTGTACCAGCCCAGATGCTTGCGGGCGATCTTGGCGCCAACGCTCTCGCCGTAATGATCGAGCATCGCCTTGTAATGTTCGATCAGCACCTCGTATTGTTCGTCGAAACTCGGGCTTTCGAGCACTTCACCGGTTCGCCACCAATGCATCACCTGGCCGAGCAGCCACGGCTTGCCATAGGCGCCTCGTCCGATCATGATACCGTCCGCGCCCGACTGCTCCAGGGCATTGGCCGCATCCTCGATCGTACAGATGTCTCCATTGGCAATCACGGGTATCGCCACGGCTTCTTTGACATTGCGGATGAACGCCCAATCGGCGCTGCCCTTGTACATCTGGTTGCGAGTGCGGCCGTGAACCGTAATCATCTTGACGCCGAGATCCTCGGCGATGCGCGCAAGTTCGGGGGCATTGAGATCGGCATGGTCCCATCCCATGCGCATCTTTACAGTGACCGGCACGTCGACCGCCTTGACCGTGGCTTCCATCAATCGGGTTGCCAGCGGAACTTCCCGCATCAGCGCCGAACCGGCAAGCTGGCCGACCACTTTACGAACCGGGCAGCCGAAATTGATATCGATTATGGCCGCGCCGTTGTCCTGCTGCAGCTTGGCGGCTTCGGCCATGCTGTACGGATCGCAGCCGACCAGTTGCATCGAAACCGGTTCTTCGGACATATCCCAGGCCGCCTTCTGGATGCTCTGGCGGGTCTCGCGAATCGCAGCCTCGCTGGCGATCATTTCGGTGACGTTGAGCCCCGAGCCATATCGACGTACCAGCTTGCGGAACGGCAGGTCCGTGACCCCTGTCATCGGGGCGAGCACGACAGGCGTGTCGATCGACACATCGCCGACGAGTATCGGCTTCGGCGGCGCCGGAGGATGAGGATTTGTGGTCATGCCGGAATTGTTGCCTAAATATTGGGCACGCACATAGTGCGTTGCAGCGAAAACAGCAAGTCGCTAGCGGGCAGCGTTCATATGCAGGATAAAGAACCCCTCCCTTCCTTCGCGGCAGTTGTCGTTGCGGCAGGAAAAGGTCTGCGGGCCGGGCAACCCCTGCCGAAGCAGTTCGCACAATGGCGCGGCAAATCCGTCCTGCGCCATTCGGTCGAGACATTTCTCCGGGCCGGTGCATGTCCCGTGGTCATCGCCGTCCCGGAAAACGGCGAGAAGGCTGCGCTTGACGCACTTGATGGCCTTCACGGGTTCACGCTCGTGACGGGCGGCGATACGCGTCAGGACTCGGTCCTCCGCGCGCTTCAAGCGATCGAAAGCGCGGATCGGGTCCTGATACACGACGCCGCACGTCCCGATCTGCCACCGGAAGTCATCCAGCGACTGCTGGCGGCGCTCGACAATGCTGTTGGGGCGATACCCGTTCTTGCAGTGGTAGATAGCCTGTCCATCGACAGTGACGGCATGATGGCTGGTGCTGCGCAGCGGGACGTATTGCGTCGCGTCCAGACCCCGCAGGCATTTCGCTATCGGGATATCCTGAAAGCGCACAAGGCCTGGCAAGGAGAACGGAATGCGGGCGATGACGCCCAGGTTCTGTATGCAGCAGGAGGTGACGTCGCGCACGTTCCGGGAGATGACCGACTCGTTAAACTGACTTTCGCGGAGGATTTCATGAGCCAGTCGCCTTGCACAGTACGGACCGGCATGGGCTTCGATGTCCATCGCCTTGCAGAGGGCGAAGATCTCTGGCTCGCGGGCGTCCGTATCGAGCACGACAAAGGCCTCGTCGGTCACAGCGATGCCGACGTTGCGGTTCACGCCCTTGTCGACGCTCTGCTTGGCGCTATCGGCAACGGCGATATCGGCAGCCATTTCCCGCCCAGCGATGCTCAATGGAAAGGCGCCAGCAGCGACCGCTTCCTGTCGCACGCGGCTGGGTTGGTTGGTGAAGCGGGCTACCGAATCAACAATGTCGACCTCACCATCGTCTGCGAGGCCCCGAGAATTGGCCCGCACCGCGAGGCCATGCGCATCCGCATCGCCGAACTGCTCGGCGTTGACATTGCGGCGATATCGGTAAAGGCCACTACTACAGAACGCCTCGGCTTCACCGGGCGGGGCGAGGGGATCGCCGCGCAAGCGATCGCCACAGTACAGAGCGATTGAGGAACAGCATGCCTCTCGAAGCACTCCTTCCCGACGATATCGACGCGCTTGCCAAGCGGGTGATCAAAGGGAACACAGAGGCCGGGCGGAAAATCGTTCTGGCAGAGAGTTGTACAGGTGGCCTCGTCGCCGCTGCGCTGACGGAAATACCCGGTTCGTCTGCGGTTTTAGACAGGGGCTTCGTCACCTATTCGAACGAGGCCAAGATCGAAAGCCTCGGCGTGCCGCTGGACATAATCGAAACATTCGGTGCGGTGTCCATCGCCTGCGCATGGGCAATGGCCAAAGGAGCGCTCGAACGCTCGCAGGCCAATGTGGCGGTGGCAATCAGCGGCGTTGCCGGACCCGGCGGAGGCACCGATTTGAAGCCGGTCGGAACCGTGGTCTTCGCTCGAGTAGTACGGGGCGAAGAAGGCGAACCCGAAGGCGAACTCAAGCGCTTCGAACCCACATCCCGCGCAGATATCCGCCGCGAAGCAACGATTTGCGCGCTGGAACTGTTACTGCCCTAAAGGTTGGCGGCGGCGTTCTCGCGGCCATAGAGTTCGTCGGCGCGATCTTCGAACGCCTGCACCATCTTGCGGAATGCGCGGTCGAAATACTGGCCGGCGAGCGCCTCGAACACAGCGTTGCGAAAGCTGAAATCGACGCAGAAATCGATTTCGCACCCTCCCTCGTCCGTCGGGGTGAATGTCCAATTATTATCGAGATCCTTTAGCGGGCCGTCGACATAGATCACCTCGATATGTCCGGGTCGGTTCTTGAGAACCCGGGAAGTGAACTTCTCGCGGATCGCCTTGAAGCCGACCAGCATATCGGCGACCATTTCGGTTTCGCTGTCGCTCCTTACGCGGGTGGCCACGACCCATGGCAGGAACTGTCCGTAACTGCCGACATCGGCAACCAGATCGAACATCTGCTCCTGGCTGTAGGGCAGGCGACGCTGTTCGCGAATCCCGGGCATCAAGCGCCCTGTTTTACAAGCTTCGCTTCGCGCGCGGCGCGCATCTCGGCGAAATCTTCACCGGCATGGTAGCTCGAACGGGTCAAAGGACTCGACGCGACCTGCAGAAACCCCTTTGCCCGTGCGATCGAACCATAAGCGGCGAACTGCTTGGGTGTGACGAACTCCTCGACTGCGGCGTGTTTGGGTGTCGGTTGCAGGTACTGGCCCATGGTGATGAAATCGATATCCGCGCTACGCATATCGTCCATCACCTGATGCACTTCGAGCCGTGCTTCACCAAGCCCCAGCATGATGCCGGACTTGGTGAAGATGAGCGGGTTGTGCACCTTCACTTCTTCGAGCAGACGCAGCGAGGCGTAATAGCGGGCACCGGGCCGAATTGTCGGATACAACCGCGGTACGGTTTCGAGATTGTGATTGAAAACGTCGGGTCCCGCTTCGCAGATCTCCGCAATCGACTGCTTCATCCGGCCTTTGAAGTCAGGCGTGAGGATTTCGATCGTCGTATTGGGGGTTTCACGGCGCAGGGCGTTGATGACCTTGACGAATTGCCCTGCACCCCGATCGGGCAGATCGTCCCGGTCGACGCTGGTGATGACGATATGTTCGAGGCCCATGGCCGCGGCTGCCGCTGCCGTATGTTCCGGCTCGAGCGGATCGACCGGCATGGGCATGCCCGTCTTGATGTTGCAGAACCGGCAGGCGCGCGTGCAGGTGTCGCCCAGAATCATGACCGTCGCATGCTTCTTGGTCCAGCACTCGCCGACGTTCGGGCAGGCCGCTTCCTCGCATACCGTATGCAGGTTCAGCTCGCGCATGAGTTTGCGCGTTTCCTGATAACCCTGGCTGACAGGCGCCTTGACGCGGATCCAGTCCGGCTTGCGCTGCATTTTCGGGCGTTCGCCCTCGGGGATGGGTGCGGAAGAAAGGTCGTTCATGTCGACGCCCATCTAAGCCCCCTGCCCCTGCCCCGCAACCCGCATAGCTATTCGTGCGCCGCACTTGCATCGCTGGTCGAATCGAGGCAGCGGATAACGCATGAAGACATTCGACGAGATGATCGAGGGCTATGGCCGTTTCCGCACGGGCGACTGGCAGCGCCAGCACGACCGGTGGGAACAGCTGAAGGAAGGTCAATCGCCACAGGTGATGGTGATCGCCTGTTCGGACAGCCGGGTCGATCCGGCACAGATTTTCGACGTCGATCCGGGTGAAATCTTTGTCGTGCGCAACGTTGCGGCACTGGTCCCCCCGTTCGGGACCACGCCGGGCCATCATGGCGTTTCGGCAGCACTCGAATTCGCGGTGCAGTTCCTCAAGGTTCGCGAAGTGGCGGTCATAGGACATGGCATGTGCGGGGGCTGCAAGGCTGCACTGACTCGGGATCTTCATGGGAACCCGCTCGGTGAAGGCGGGTTCGTGGCGAACTGGATCGAAATGCTCGATCAGGCCCGCGAACCGATCGCCGCCGAAAAAGGAACCACTGGGCGCGAGGCCGAGCGTGCGATGGAACTCGCGGCGGTCGAAGTAAGCCTCGCCAATCTGCGCACCTTCCCTTTTGTGCAGGAAAAGGAAGGCGATGGCAGCCTCAGGCTGCGCGGCGCCTATTTCGCGATTTCGGATGGCGTGCTGCATCTGCTCGACGAGAGCACCGGAGAATTCCTTCCGGCATCCTGACTTGCACGAGACACATCGTGCAGCCATGTGTGCGGGCATGTCAGAACCCGACCTCAAGAACATCGCCCTGCTGATCGACGCGGATAACACCAGCCCGAAAGGCATCGACCCGGTACTCACCGTCATGGCCGAACTGGGCCAGGTGAACATCAAGCGGGCCTATGGCAATTTCGCCAAGAACAACCTCGCCAATTGGGACAAGATCACCCACAAATACGGCATTCGCCCGCAGCAGCAATTCGACCTGACTTCGGGCAAGAACGCCACCGATATGGCGATGACGATCGATGCCATCGACCTGCTCTATCAGGGCAAGGTCGACGGCTTTGGAATCATGAGCTCGGACAGCGATTTCACGCCTTTGGTCACGCGGCTCCGGCAGGACGGACTGATCGTGTATGGCTTCGGCAGTACCAAGAAGACCCCTGCCGCGTTCAAGAGCGCCTGCACCCGTTTCATCGACATCGACGCCCTGATCGAAGGCGCCGCGGACGATGCGGACAGGCCGAAGTCACAGGCGACGCCCGGCAAAGCGGAAATCGATGAGGAACTGGTGGAGCTGCTCGGCACTGCCTGGAAAGCCGCCAAACGAGACGAAAATGGCTATGCTTCCTTGAGCGAAGTCGGCAACATCGCCGGCAACCGTTCGAGTTTCGATGTGCGCAATTACGGCTTCAAGCGGTTGTCCGACCTGTTCCAGTCGATCGACCAATTCCAGGTCGAGCGCCGCGAAAACAACCACCTCTATGTAAAGCGACTGCGTTGAAAAAAGGGCGCGAACCGAAGTCCGCGCCCCCTTGATCCGGCCAAAGTATCGGTCGCTTACGCGCCGCCTGCCGTCTTCTGCGTAGCGTAGATAGCCCAGAGGTTCGCAATCGGCTTGCGCGCACCTTCGACTTTCTTGAACGTTGCTTCGGCTTCCGCATTCTTGCCCTGATCGAGCTGCGCGATGCCCAGACGCGTCGATACCATCGCCGCGTCGACGCTCGGCATGGACAGCGCCTTGGTATACATCGCTTCGGCATCGGCGGGACGATCGAGCCCGAGCAGCGTATCGCCTGCCGCCAGCACCGTGGCGAGTGTCGCGCCGGACTTGTTGGCATCGGCGATCAAGCGGTCGATATCGGCACGGTCGGCGGCAGCACGCTCGGCGGCCTGCTTGCGCGTGTCGGTGACATAGGGGTCGGTCTTTTCCAGCTTGCCCTTGGCATAACCTTCGTCGATTACCGACACGACTTCGGCCGGCAGGCGGCGATAATCGGCGGCGTCGATGTAATCGAGATACAACTTGCCGTCGCGCAATGCGCCAGCGCGTTGGCCCAGACGAAGCAGGTCGAGAACCTCGGGGTTCTGGTAGCCTCCGGTATTGAGCAGGATCGCCACGGCATCGCCCCAACTATCCTCGCCCGGATACTGGCTGACATACCAGCCGGAGAACTTCGCGGTTTCCGCCTTAAGGTTGTTGTTATAGGCCTGAGCCAGACCACGCTTCAGCCACGCCTCATCCACGGGTTCGCCCGCGGCGATCTTGGTTTCGACAAGCTGGCCGAGATAGGTCAGGCCCTGCTGCGCCTGGTTTTCGGCAAAATAGCTTTCCGCCACGAAGATTAGCGGATCGTTTTCCGTATAGCCTGCTTCTGCTGCCGCCTGGAAATAGGGGCGCGCCTTGGCATAATCCTCGGCGGCATAGGCCAATTGCCCCGCCACGAAGTTGTACTGACCGACATTTTCCGGAGCGAGTTTGCCGCTCTCGATCATCATCTCCATGCCCTGTAACGACAATGCGTTGTCCTGGGCCTTGGTCCCGGTAGTGTAAATAAAGCTGCCGGCGGCATTCTTGTCGTCGGGTGTTTCCACAGCCGCGGCGAGCGCGGGAACTCCAGCCTTGATCGTCGCCCAATCGGGCGCTTCGGCATTCGCGGCTTCTTCGAGTGGTTTGTACGCTGTTATAAAGCCTTTGGAATAGTCCGCCTTTGCGGGCTTTTCCTTCTTATCTTTCTGAGCGAGCGCCGGGGTTTCCAGCGCAGCAGCGCCGATCATGGCACCGCTCGCGAGCATTGTCGCAAGCGCAAGGGCCGAAGCCATACCGTTCTTGCGGGCGAAACGTGAGAAAATCATGTAGTTAACTCCCAAGAGTGGACAGGGGGGCTGAGCGCTTTGAGCGCCTGTTGAACTATGGCTGGGTCGCATGCCGCGGATGGGCTCTCATTGCAAATTCTTCTGGCGAAATGGGGCTGAACGGGCATTGAATATCCATCCTGCCGGTCGTTCATGGCTACCATCCGCGCGCGCAACACCCATATGTGGAAAAAGCGCACGAAACCGGGCTTTGGTTCCCGCGATAAGTGGCGCATTGCCCCCCTTTCGCCTAAGCTCTTGGCTTTCAGAACATAAGCAGTTCGCAGCACGGAATAATACACTTTGTCCGACGATACCGATATCATGGATACCCCCGCCCCCGGCGGTGAAGACTACGCCCGCATCGACATCGTCGATGAAATGAAGACCAGCTATCTCGATTACGCGATGAGCGTGATCGTCAGCCGCGCACTGCCCGATGTGCGCGACGGCTTGAAACCGGTCCATCGGCGTATCCTGTTCGCCAGCCAGGAAGGTGGTTTCGTTGCCGGGCGACCCTATCGCAAGAGCGCCAAGATCGTCGGCGACGTGATGGGCAACTATCACCCGCATGGCGATGCGGCGATTTACGATGCGCTGGCCCGCATGACGCAGGACTGGTCGCTGCGCGTTCCGCTCGTCGATGGTCAGGGCAACTTCGGCTCGATGGACCCGGACCCGCCAGCCTCGATGCGCTATACCGAAGCGCGCCTGGCCCGTGTCGCCAATGCCCTGCTCGACGATCTCGACAAGGATACGGTCGACTTTACCGACAACTATGACGGTTCGCGCCGGGAGCCGACCGTGCTGCCCGCCCGCTTCCCCAACCTGCTGGTAAACGGCGCGGGCGGTATTGCCGTCGGGATGGCCACCAATATCCCGCCGCACAATCTCGGCGAAGTGATCGATGGCTGCCTCGCTTTTATCGAGAATCCGGCGATAACATCGGAAGATCTCTTCGAAATTATCCCCGGGCCCGATTTCCCGACCGCGCCGTTGATCCTCGGCAAGTCCGGCGCCCGCGCCGCCTATACCACGGGTCGCGGGTCGATCCTGATGCGCGCCCGGCACGAAGTCGAAACCAAAGGCAACCGGCAGTCGATTGTCCTGACGTCCATTCCCTATCAGGTCGGCAAGAGCGGGCTGGTCGAAAAGATTGCCGAAGCCGCCAAGGAAAAGCGGATCGAAGGCATTTCCGACATTCGCGATGAATCGAGCCGCGAAGGGGTTCGTGTGGTTGTCGATCTGAAGCGCGATGCCTCGCCCGAAGTCGTGCTCAATCAGATATGGCGCTACAGCCCGGCTCAGTCGAGCTTCCCGGCGAACATGCTGGCGATCCGCGGGGGGCGGCCCGAAGTTCTGACGCTGCGCGATTTCGTCCAGGCCTTCATCGGTTTCCGCGAAGAAGTCATTACCCGGCGCACCAAGTTCGAACTGAACAAGGCGCGCGAACGGGCGCATATCTTGCTCGGCCTCGTGGTCGCGGTATCGAACCTCGATGAAGTCGTGGCGATGATCCGTGGGTCCTCCAACCCGGCCGATGCCCGCGCCAGGCTGCTCGCCAAGGAATGGCCCATCGGCGACATCGCGCAGTATATCGCGCTGGTCGAAGCGATCGAACCGACCGACGAGCAGACCGGCGGGACCTATCGTTTGTCCGAACGACAGGTGAAGGCGATTCTCGAATTGCGCCTCCACCGCCTGACTGCGCTCGGCCGTGACGAGATCGGCGACGAGCTCAAGGAACTGAGCCTGGCGATCGAGGAATATCTCTCGATTCTGGCCGACCGGGTGAAGCTCTATCGCGTGATGCGCGAAGAGCTGGAAGAAATCCGCAACACCTATGCCACGCCGCGCATGACCGAGATCGCGCCCGCCTGGGACGGGATCGAGGACGAAGACCTCATCGAGCGCGAAGAGATGGTCGTCACCGTGACGCATGGTGGATACATCAAGCGCACGCCGCTAGATGCCTTCCGTGCCCAGGCCCGCGGCGGCAAGGGCCGCAGCGGCATGGCAACCAAGGACGAGGACGCCGTCGTCGAGATGTTCGTTACCTCGACGCACAACCCGGTGCTGTTCTTCACGAATACGGGCCGCGTCTACCGCATGAAAGTCTGGAAGCTGCCCGAAGGCGGGCCGCAGACGAAGGGCCGCCCGATGGTCAACCTCCTGCCGCTGGGCGATGACGAACGTGTCACCAACGTGCTGCCCCTGCCCGAGGACGAGAATGAGTGGAGCAGGCTCAACATCGTCTTTGCGACCGAGCAAGGCATGGTGCGCCGCAACTCGATGGACGCCTTCACCAATGTCCCCAGCAATGGCAAATACGCCATGGGTTTCGTCGAAGGCAGCGGCGACCGGCTGATCGGCGTCCGCCTGCTGACCGAAGACCAGGAAATCTTCCTGGCCTCGGATGCCGGCAAGGCCATCCGCTTTGCCGCGGGCGATGCGCGTGAGACCAAGAGCCGTACGGGTATCGGTGTGCGCGGCATGAAATTGAAGGATGGTCAGAAAGTCGTCTCGATGGCCGTGCTCGATACCGGTGAACGCGATACCGACATGCGTGATGCATATCTGCGTGCCGCCGACTGGAAGAATAACGAGAACGCGCCGACGCTGGATGCCGAGAAGGTCGCGGACATGGCCGAGGCCGAGGAGTTCATCCTTACGCTCACGGCCAACGGCTATGGGAAGATCTCTTCGGCCTACGAATACCGCACAACCGGTCGCGGCGGTCAGGGGTTGACCAATATCGGCGAGCCTTCGAGCAACCCGGACCGCAACGGCCATGTGGTCGCCAGCTTCCCCGTGCGCCACGGCATGCAACTGATGCTGGTCACCGATCAGGCCAAGCTGATTCGCCTGCCACTGCAGTTCAGGCACCTGATCGAAGGCGGTTTCGAAAGCCATAACGGCTTCTCGATTTCGGGACGTGGCTCGTCCGGTGTCCGCATCTTCAACGTCGCCAAGGGCGAACAGATCGTCAAGGCTGCGCGCATCGACGAGAGCGCAGAGCCCGAGAACGAGGCCGAAGCGGCTGTAGCGGACGAGATCGCCGACCGTGGCGGGCTCGACCGCACCACCCCGCATACGACCTTGCATTCGGACGACAATATCGGGGAAGAACCCGACGGCGAATAGTCGCGACCCGGCGGGAGTTTCCTACATCGACACCGAGTGCTAGAATCACTCCGGTTCTTTCACATTTTCGGTCGGGGCGAATAGCCCCCCTCGGCACAAAAATGCGTTAGGCATAGGCAATCGGGAAGGTGACAGAATTTCGGCACGCCGCGGTGAAAGGCTTGCAGCCTATCCATTTGATTATATTTAATTATTTGCCGAAAATGATCCTAGCAACGGCCGCTTCGGAGTTTTTTAAACGGGGCGGTCTGCGTCAACCCCGATGCGGTTCGCCAATGCGACGGTTGCGCAACGTCTGCACCACTCCGGTCGCGATCAGGAACTGGCCGCAATAATAGAGAGGCCAGATCAGCCAGCTGGTGACGGTGTCGGGAAGCACTGCTGCTTCCCTTGCAAAGATCAGCAGATCGCTGATCACGAAAGCGACGGCGCCGGCGCCCACACGGTAACGCGGGAACCCGCTGGTCCAGGCCGCGGCCGCCATCGCTCCTACCAGGCCCGAATAGGCGATGGCCAGCATCCAGTTTTCGAGCGGGTAGGTCATCAGCCCGGCAATGACGGGTGTAAGCGCGAGCAATGCAAGGGCGGCTGTGAGCTGACTTGGACTGGTCCGCTCGCGCCTGTTGCGCAGATACAGCGCGATCGCAATGAGATGGCCCACGGCGAAAAGGCCCCCGCCGAAGAGAAAACTGATCTCGAGCGCGATATCGCCGAGGGCACCGAACATCAGGGCAGCGGCGATCAGGAGACCGTCGATACCCTTCCCCCGAAAGGCGGCGTAAATCGCGAGAAAGGCTACGCCCGCCCCTTTCCATAGCATCAGCCACACGCCGCCGATCGGATCGTCGGCCACGAAGAAATAGCTGACGCCTGCAATCAGGCTGGCGAGCAACCACGGGCGATGGTCGATTAGGGCGCGGCGTGGCATCGTGCGACGCTAGGCCTTGTCGAAGTCGCCATGCAAGCATTAGGGCGCGTGCAATGACCCATGATATCCACATAATCGGCGGCGGACTGGCCGGGAGCGAAGCGGCATGGCAACTGGCGAAGCGCGGCTTCAAGGTTCGCCTGTCGGAGATGCGCGGCAGTGGTGACATGACGCCCGCTCATCAGACCGATGGGCTTGCCGAACTGGTCTGCTCGAACAGCTTCCGCTCGGACGACGATACCAAGAACGCGGTCGGCTTGCTGCATCATGAAATGCGTCGCCTCGACAGCCTGATCATGCGCGCCGGCGAAACGGCACGCGTTCCGGCCGGCTCGGCCATGGCGGTCGACCGTGATGTGTTCTCCGCCGAAGTCGAGCGCGCACTCGAAGAGCACCCGAACGTGACCGTCGTGCGCGAGCGGGTGGACACCCTCCCCTCTTCTGGTCCAGCGATCGTCGCCACCGGTCCGCTCACGGCGCAGTCGCTCGCCGAAAGCATCGTCGGAGCCACGGGACAGGATCGGCTGGCGTTCTTCGATGCCATCGCTCCCATCGTCCACCGCGACAGTATCGACATGTCGAAATGCTGGATCCAGAGTCGCTGGAACAAGCGGACGGCAGTGTCGAACGAGGACGGCGATTACATCAACTGCCCGATGACCAGGGAGCAGTATCTTGCCTTCCACCAGGGATTGATGGACGGCGAGAAGACCGAGTTCCGCGAATGGGAGGCCGATACGCCCTATTTCGACGGTTGCATGCCGATCGAAGTCATGGCTGCGCGCGGTGTCGAGACTTTGCGCTATGGGCCGATGAAGGGCGTCGGTCTCGACAATCCTTACGACACATCGCCCGAATTCCCACAGGGCCGCTGGCCCTACGCCGTCGTGCAGCTGCGCCAGGACAACAAGCTCGGCACGCTGTGGAACATGGTGGGCTTTCAGACAAAGCTGAAATACGGCGCGCAAATCGAGCTTTTTCGGACCATTCCGGGCCTGGAGAACGCCGAGTTCGCCCGTCTGGGCGGGCTCCATCGCAATACGTTTATCAACTCGCCAATCGTGCTCGATCGCCAGCTTCGACTAAAAGGTAGCGAGCATATCCGTTTTGCCGGCCAGATAACCGGCTGCGAAGGCTATGTCGAAAGCTCCGCGGTCGGGCTGATCGCTGGATTGATGGCGGCAACGGAATTGGGCGATCGCACCTGGACCGCCCCACCCGGCACGACGGCATTCGGCGCATTGTTGTCGCACATAACCGGCGATGCGCAAGCCGACACCTTCCAGCCCATGAACGTCAATTTCGGTCTCTTCCCACCCCTGCACGACGTGGGCAAGAAAGTGCGCAAAGAAGCCTATACGAACCGTGCGAAATCCGATTTCGGCGAGTGGCTGTCCAGCATGGAAGCCGTCCCTGCCTAACAGGCGCAGCTACGTTTCTTCTTGGGCTTGGGGGCCGTTGTCGCGAATTCACCCGGTGTCAGCCGATTGTCGCCATCGGTATCGGCGCCTTCGAACTTGTCGACCGTGGCGACCGCCCACTCCTCGAAATCGAGGAGATTGTTGCCATCCTTGTCGAGCTTGCGGAAACCATCGGACCGGCTCGAGAGCATTTCGGTTCGCGTGATGCGCCAGTCGCGGTTGCGATCGTAGCGGAAGAAGCGCTGCTGTTCCTTGGTGAGTTCGGTCGCGGTCGGCGGTGCCGGACCGACCATGTCCTTCGGATCGGATGCGGGTATGTCGGGCAAGGTTTCTGCCGCTTCAGCCATTTCGGGCGGTGGCGCCGCACGTTCTACCTGCGCCCTGCCCTGCCACCAGAAGGTTCCTAATCCCATCAGCGCAAGCGCCACGAATGCTCCGAGCACGATCCGGTTCACGCGACAAACTCCTCCCGCAGCAAGCCTTTAGCCTAGCGTCCGATCAAACCCAACCGCAAGGCTACCAGGGGGCTGAAACGATCCCCAAGCATTGCTTGCCCGTTCGAACGGAGGGCACGCCGGGCCAATCCGCCGATCACGGCGAGAGGTCTCAGCGAACGGGGCAGCCGTAAAGGATCGGAAGCAAGCCCAATCCCTTGTTTCAACGCTCCATCGAGTTCGGTTCGATCCTCGGCGTGACGCGCCAGATCGGCGAAGGCCCAAAGCTTTCCCGCCCGCTCCGCATCCTCCGCCGCGCGCTTGCAACCGACATAATCGGCCAAACCTCGAGCAAGTTGCGCGCGCCCTTCGGCAAACTGCATCATCGCTGTATCCGCAATCGGTCTGGGCGACAGCAGTGCCTCCCACCCATCGACCAGAGCGACCAGGGCGGACTCGGCGTGCGCCCAGTTCCGACCGATCAGGTCGAGCAGCACATCACCTCGGGGGCGCTCCTCGACAGGCTTCCCCAATTGATCACGCCACCACGCGAGCCGCACCTGGCCGAGCATGGGTTCGCTCGCCCCCAGCACCATCCGGCCGATCCGTCCGTCCAGCGCCAGCGCGGCGAGCCACAGATCGCGCTTCGCACTGGCGCTCGCCAAAGCGACACGCGAAACCTCCGGACATTCGTCGAGCAGGTCGGCACGCTCCACGAAAGAGCCCTCCTGGTCAGTCGCGATAGCAGACCTTCTTCGCCGCTTGCACGATGCGCGGCGTATCGATCAGCGCGAGCTTCTCGAGATTGGCTGCATACGGCAAAGGAACGTCCTCGTCGCACACCCGGCTGACGGGCGCGTCGAGGTGATCGAAACCTTCTTCCATGCAGATCGCTATCACTTCCGATGCGATCGAGCAGGTCGGCCAGCCCTCTTCCGCAATCACCAGACGATTGGTCTTGGCAAGCGAGGTGAGGATCGAGTCCTTGTCAAGCGGGCGCAGCGTACGCAGATCGATGACTTCGGCATCGATACCCTCGTCCGCCAATTGCTCTGCCGCTTCGAGCGCAAGGCCGACGGAGATCGAATACGCCACGATCGTGACATCCGATCCTTCACGTACGATCCGCGCCTTGCCGATCGGCAAGACGTAGTCGTCAATATCGGGGACCTCGAAGCTACGGCCATAGACCAGCTCGTTTTCGAGAAAGACCACCGGGTCTTCGCATCGGATGGCAGCTTTCATCAGACCCTTGGCATCGGCTGCGTCATAGGGTGCGATAACGATCAGGCCCGGCACGCTGGCATACCACGGACCATAGTTCTGGCTGTGCTGCGCGCCAACGCGGCTTGCAGCGCCATTCGGGCCACGGAAAACGACCGGGCACCGCATCTGGCCGCCCGACATGTAGTTGGTCTTGGCCGCGGAATTGATGATGTGGTCGATCGCCTGCATGGCGAAGTTGAAGGTCATGAACTCGACGATGGGGCGAAGACCACCCATGGCAGCGCCAGTACCAATGCCGGCGAATCCGTATTCGGTGATCGGCGTGTCGATCACGCGCCGGGGTCCGAATTCGTCGAGCAGGCCTTGGGTGACCTTGTAAGCGCCCTGATATTCAGCGACTTCCTCGCCCATGACGAAGACACGGTCGTCCTTGCGCATCTCCTCGGCCATGCCGTCACGCAGGGCCTCGCGGACGGTCGTTGAAATAAACGCCGTACCCTCGGGAACGTCCGGATCATTTACGTCGATCTTGCGCGCGGGTTTTGTGATCTCGGCTTCGCTCGGTTCCTGACCGACATCCTTGCCTTCACCGGGCTCGGCTTCGGTCGGAACTGCTTCCTTGGGCGCTTCCACATCCGCCGCATCCTCGCCCTCGCCTGCCAGCATGGCAATCACCGTGCCGACTTTGACACCTTCGGTGCCTTCGTCGATCAGGATCTTGCCCAAGGTACCTTCGTCGACGGCTTCGAATTCCATCGTCGCTTTGTCGGTTTCGATTTCCGCGATAATATCTCCGGCGACGATCTCGTCGCCTTCCGATTTCAGCCACTTGGCAAGTGTGCCCTCCTCCATGGTGGGCGACAAGGCGGGCATCTTGAGTTCGATAGCCATCGCTCAGTACTCCCCCACCAGAACATCGGTGTAGAGTTCGCTGGGCTCCGGCTCGGGCGAATTCTCGGCGAAGTCGGCTGCTTCGGTCACGGTCTTGCGAATATCCTTGTCGATGGCCTTGAGCTCGTCCTCGGTGGATCCCTTTTCGAGCAGCGCCTTCTTGAGTCCCTCGATCGGATCCTTGTGTTCGCGCACGTCCTGCACTTCCTCACGCGTACGATATTTCGCAGGATCGGACATGGAATGGCCGCGATAGCGGTAGGTATTGCATTCCATCAGCACCGGCCCCTTGCCTTCGCGCACATGTTTGAACGCGATTTCGGCGGCCTGGCGCACCTCGAGCACGTCCATGCCGTTCACGTCCATGCCGGGGATGCGGAAAGCGGTGCCGCGGCGATGGAACTCGGTCTCCGCAGAACTGCGACCGACCGCCGTGCCCATTGCGTACTGGTTGTTCTCGACCACGAAGACGATCGGCAGCTTCCATAGGGCGGCCATGTTCATGGTTTCGTAAACCTGGCCCTGATTGGCCGCCCCGTCACCGAAATAGGCCAGGCAAAAGCCGCCATCGTTGTTGTACTGATGTGCAAGCGCGAGACCTCCACCAAGAGAAACCTGCGCACCGACGATGCCGTGGCCACCATAGAACTTGTGCTCGGTCGAGAACATATGCATCGACCCGCCCTTGCCCTTGGATATCCCCGCTTCGCGACCCGTCAACTCGGCCATGATGAGCTTGGGATCGATCCCGTAAGCGAGCATGTGGCCATGATCGCGATATCCTGTGATGACGCTATCCTTGTCGCCATCGAGCGCCGATTGGAGGCCGATAGCGACAGCTTCCTGGCCGATATAAAGGTGACAGAAGCCGCCGATCAGGCCGAGGCCGTAAAGCTGCCCCGCACGCTCCTCGAAGCGACGAATAAGCAGCATCTGCTCGTAGAAATGGAACATCTGCTCTTTGGTCGCGTCGTAGCGTCTGTCTTTCTCCAGCGCGTCCTGCAGCGAATGAAGGACGAAATCGGTATCCTCTGCAGGTGACTTCGCGGGGGTCTTCTTAGTCCGGGGGGGTTTGGCCAAGACTGATGTCCTTGTTCTTCCGGGGAGGAATATCGGTTGCGCCTATAGGCACAGGCTTGCCACGCACGCAACGGCGGAGCGCATGTGCATACGAAAACCCTTACGGAAAGCGAAGGTTTCGCTCCGTTCAGTCTTCCAACTTAATGACGACCTCGTCGGGGTGAACGACATTGAGCTGGCTGCGAAGCAGCTCGCCAACCATGTCCGGGTCGGCGGCATCGGGATTCAAAAGTGCGACGCGATTCTTCAGCGCGCTGCGCTCTGCTTCCAACTCGGCGAGCTGAGCCTCCCGCTGATCGAGCAGGCGAAGGTTTTCGCTCCACGCAAGCAGACCAGAGGGGCCGGCGATCGCGAGGCCACCCATGACCAACAGAGCCGCTAGCGCAGCATGCTGCGTTATCTTTGCCCTGCGAATGGGTGCTATGGAATTCGTGCGCCGCATAACCTCACAGAATCACAGTTAACCTGTCCGCGCAAGAGCAATTCGTTCCGCACAACCGTTCGGCGCGAATTTGGAACTTGCCGTAGCGTGAAAGAGCTCTTTCCTTGACTCGACCTGGTTACACATGCAACCAGTTATGGACCAAACGCGCTCCGATCTTCAAAGGAACGACATGCCCGATCTCTTCGACAATCCCATTGGTCTCGACGGCTTCGAATTCGTCGAATTCTGCGCACCCGACAAAGGTATCATCGAGCCCGTGTTCGAAGCCATGGGCTTTACGCGAGTCGCCGCGCATCGGTCCAAGGACGTCCATCTTTGGCGCCAGGGTCAGATCAATCTCATCGTCAATTACGAGCCTCGCAGCGCAGCATGGTTCTTCGCCCGCGAACACGGTCCCTCGGCCTGCGGCATGGGCTTTCGGGTCCGCAACGCCAGGAAGGCGTATGAGGAACTGCTTTCGCGCGGTGCGGAACCGGTGGCGGTCGAAACGGGCACGATGGAACTGCGGATACCCGCGATTCGCGGTATCGGTGGCGCGATCGTCTACCTCATAGACCGATATGCCGATGCCGAAGGCGAAGGACTGTCCATTTACGATATCGATTTCGAATATCTCGAAGGGGTCGACAAACACCCCGTGGGCGCCGGCTTCAACGTCATCGATCACCTGACCCACAACGTCTACAACGGCCGCATGAAATACTGGGCGGACTATTACGAGACGCTCTTCAACTTCCGCGAAATCCGCTTTTTCGACATCAAAGGCGAATACACCGGCCTGACTTCCAAGGCGCTCACCGCGCCCGACGGCAAGATCCGCATCCCGCTCAATGAAGAGGGCGAAGGCGGCAAGGGACAAATCGAGGAGTTCCTCAAGGAATTCAACGGCGAAGGCATTCAGCATATCGCGCTGATCTGCGACGATCTGGTCAGCTGCTGGGACAATCTCCGCAAACTCGGCGTGCCGTTCATGACCGCACCGCCGGAGACCTATTACGAGATGCTGCCCGAACGCCTTCCGGACCATGGCGAACCGGTCGACGAGCTGAAGGCACGCGGTATTCTGCTCGACGGCACCACAGAAGGCGGCCAACCCCGCCTGCTGCTGCAGATCTTTGCCGAAGCGCAGGTCGGACCGGTGTTCTTCGAGTTCATCCAGCGCAAGGGTGACGAAGGCTTTGGCGAAGGCAATTTCAAGGCGCTTTTCGAAAGCATGGAGCGCGATCAGATCAAACGAGGCGTGCTGAGCGTCGAGGATGCGAAGACGGTCGAGACGGAGCCTGCCGAATGAGCGGCATCGCGGACCATCCGGTGAAGCTCGATGGCGTGCACCACGCCGCCTATCGCTGCAAGGACGCGAAAGAAACGGTCGATTGGTACGGCAAGGTCCTCGGTATGGATTACACCACGGCCTTTGCCGAAGATCACGTGCCTTCGACCGGGGAATACGATCCCTACATGCACGTCTTCCTCGACGCGGGTAACGGGAACATCCTCGCTTTCTTCGAGCTGCCCAACCAGAAGGACATGGGCCGCGACGAGAATACCCCGGCATGGGTCCAGCACCTCGCCTTCAAAGTCGGTAGCGAAGAGGAATTGCTTGCCGCCAAGGCGCATGTCGAAAGCCTCGGCATAGACGTTCTCGGCCCGACCCATCACGGCATTTTCAAGTCGATCTACTTCTTCGACCCCAACGGCCACCGCGTCGAACTTGCCACCGATATCGGAACCGAAGAGCAATATGCCGAACTAAAGCGGGTGGCCCCGCTGATGCTCGACGAATGGAGCGAAACAAAGAAGGCTCCGCGCCATGCCGACTGGCTGCATGAAATCGCCCGCAGCGAACATGGAAATGGCTAATTTCCGCTAAGCAAAAGACCTGAGAAAATCGGAACCCTTTGCGTCGTAACCTCGTTGCCCCGCAAAGGGAGTTCCTTAAACGTGAATTACATCGCTACGCTGCGCGATCAGCTGCAGGACATGAGCACGGGCTTCGTGGAAGCCTTGCCCAATCTGGCAATTGCGCTGTTCATTGTCTTCCTGACGTGGATCGTCGCGCGCTTTGCCGCGCGCATATCCGACACGATCGTAGGGCGCACGGAAATCCGAGCGAGCCTCAAGAATCTGATCGATACGCTCGTAAAACTCGGCATCTGGACGCTCGGTCTGTTCGTCGCCGCCGTTGTCGTCATTCCCGATCTGACACCCGCCAGCCTTCTCGCCGGTTTGGGGATCGGAGCGGTGGCGATCGGCTTCGCATTTCAGGACATCTTCGAAAACTTCCTTGCAGGCGTGTTGATCATGCTGCGCGAGAAAATGCGCATCGGAGACGTCATCGAATGCGAAGGAATTACCGGCAAGGTAGAGCATATTACCTTGCGCGAAACGCATGTTCGCAAGCTATCGGGCGAACTCACGGTCGTTCCCAACTCCATCCTGTTCAAGAACCCGGTCGAGATTTTCACCGATGTCGACCAGCGTCGCCATGAAGTCGTTGTCGGCGTCTCGTACGACACACAACTCGATCACGCTGCCGACGTGATCCTTCGTGCGGTCGAGAATGTCGACGATGTGCTCGCGAGCAAGGGAATCGATATTTTCGCGCAGGAGTTCAACTCGAGCTCGGTCGATTTTCTGGTGCGCTGGTGGGCCGGTTCGACACCGCGAGCAGCATGGGAAAGCAAGGACAAGGTCATCCGCGCGATCAAGGCAGCGCTGGACGAAGAGGGTATCGAAATCCCCTTCCCCTATGTCACGCACACCTTCAAGGAAACGGTGCCGGTCAGCCACCTAGGTGACACCAAGCGCAAGACACCATAAGGTTTCGAACCAAGACCGGATCTTCCGACCGGCTTGTCGAGGACATTCTCTTGGCGCCTTCACCCAGGATTGCGGTTTGAACAAGGCCGAGCGGCTGACGACCGCGCAGGAGAACTCGCTCGCTATCGCCGCGGCCGTGGTTACGGCCAACGCTTATTATATTCATCCGATTATCGGGGAAGTGAGAAAGGGGGAACGGTCGTCATGCGCACCTTTAACGCTCCCTCTCCCCTCTTAGTCTGTGAGCTGTTTCTCCAGTGCATCGGCCGTGCGAATCTGGGCATCTAGGGAGCGCAGATAAAGGTTGTCGCGCTCTATCATTCCGCCGGCAGCGTAGGCTTGAACCGCCAAGTCCGCTTCCGATACCCTCATACCGAGCGACTGCAGTATAGCAGAGATGAGTTTAATTTGTGCGGTCGCAACCTCTTGGTTTACGCGCGCATTGCCATCGGGAAGTATTGGGCGATCCTGACCAGTAGCCCGTTTGTATTCCTTGAGGGCGGCTATCACGCCTGCCTCATCGTAAAACTCAATCGGTATGAGATTGATCGCGGTCGAATAATTCGGATCTCCTGGCAGATGCCGAGTGGCCATAAGCATCCGGACAATCACGAGGCGCCTCTCTCGCTTCTCGCGAGTGCGTTGGATGATGAGGGTGATAACAACAGCGATGATTGGTCCAAGCACGATCGCGAGCAACGTAAGCCATTCGTTCGTAGTCACCACATCCCCCGTTACCTATGCGCTATCCGACCGTCGCAAGGTAACGACCCCTTCCCCGCTAGGTCATTTATTTATGGTGCGCCCGACAGGATTCGAACCTGTGGCCCCCAGATTAGGAATCTGATGCTCTATCCTACTGAGCTACGGGCGCGCCGGGGCCCCGTATAGCGGCTCGGCCTTGCGTGGCAATCAGTTGAGTTCGTCGGGCGGCGCGACCGGCACGACAAGTGGCGCCACCGCAATACCTTCCGCCACCATGTCTTCCGCTTCATCCCGGGTGGCGCGACCGTGGATCGGCGCTTCATCCGCCTCGCCGTAGTGCATTTCGCGGGCCTTCTCGGCAAACTTGTCGCCGACCCAGGTACTGCTTTTCAACGCCTTCGCCTGCGCTTTGGCCAATGTTTCGAGAGCTTTCTTCACCTCGGCAGGCATTTCGCCTTTGGCCACCTGCGTGGTTTCAATGGCAGCGCCTTGCCGGGTGTTGCCTTTCGCGGCCAGGGACGGAGCCATCGGCGCCTTGCCGATCTCCTCGCAACCGCATTGCGGACATGCCAGAAGCCTTCGCGCCTTCTGGTCGGTATAGTCATCGGACGAGTCGAACCAGCCTTCGAAACGATGGCCTTCGCTGCAGGAGAGGTCGAATACGATCATTCAGGCGGCCTATTTGGCGATTTTGCGGCGATTGGCAAGGCTTGGCACCTGCGCGCGCACTTCGCCAATGCGGTCGAGATCGATGTCGCACAACGCAAGGCCAGGTTCCGCACCGCCCATATCGAGCAAAACCTCGCCCCAGGGGTCGACCACGAGACTGTGACCGTATGTTCGCCGACCATCAGCATGATCCCCCACCTGCGCCGCTGCCACGACGAAAGCGCTCGCCTCGATCGCGCGAGCGCGTTGGAGGACATGCCAATGCGCACTGCCCGTAGGAACGGTAAATGCAGCTGGAATGGCAATGACATCGCATCGCGCCTGTCCCAAAGCGTCGAACAACGCGGGAAAGCGGATGTCGTAACAGACCGTCAGGCCGAGTTTCCCAACCGGCGTATCGGTTACGGCGACCACTTTCTCGCCCGCCTTGTACGCGTTGGATTCCCGCCAGCTTTCGCCACTGGCGAGATCGACATCGAACATGTGTATCTTGTCGTACCGTGCCACGATGTCCCCATCCGCATCGATCACGAAGGAACGATTGGCCCATCGACCGTCCTGCGTCTCGACAGCGAGCGAACCAAGCGATACCCAAACACCCGCCCGAGATGCCGCCTCGCGCACCCGAGCGAGGGCGATGGTCTCCTCCTCGGGGACGATCGATTTTGCCGCGCGCTGCCGATCCCGATCCAGCAACCCCGACATTTCAGGCGTGAACACCATCTCGGCACCGCCATCGGCAGCGCGTATTATCGCTTTTTCTAGATTGATTGCATTTACCCCGGCATCGATGCCCGAGGTCATCTGCACGAGGGCTATCTGCGGCATTCAGCCGTTCAGCAAGGCGTCGAGCTTGCCTTCCCGTTCGAGCGCGGCGAGCTCGACCGACCCGCCCACATGCGTGTCACCTATGAAGATTTGCGGCACAGTCATGGCGGTGGGTGCACGTTGGAGCATTTCGTCGCGCCTGGCTCCGCCCATGGTGATATCGAACTCGGTGTAATCGACACCCTTCTCGTCCAGCAGCCGCTTGGCGCGAAAACAGTAGCCGCAACCGAATTTCGTGTAGATATCCACCTGTGGCTGGCTCATAGAATTCACCTGTCTTTCCAACGGCAGCTAGCGCGAACAATGGATACTTGAAACCCCCAAAGGCGCGCCTATTTCAAATACGTCGTTGCGCAAAGCGTGACGGCGGCGGGGTGCCGGTTTCGGGCCTCGTCTGGATAAAATCGCTCACAAGAGGATTTGTTTCGATGAACCGTATGGACCTTACCCCCTTCCGTCGCTCCACCGTCGGCTTCGACCGCGTGTTCGACCTGATGGAACGCCAGGCTCGCAATGCCGGGGGCGACAATTACCCTCCTTTCAATATCGAACGTCGCGGAGAGGACGATTATCGCATCACACTCGCAGTGGCCGGGTTCCGCTCCGCCGATCTCGATATCGTCGCCCAGCAGAACCTGCTGGTCGTCACTGGCAAGAAGCGCGATGAGCTGAACGAAGGCGAGATGCTGCATGTCGGCATCGCCAATCGCGGCTTCGAACGCCGCTTCGAGCTGGCCGACTATGTGCGGGTCGACAATGCCGACCTGGCCGACGGGCTGCTCGTCATCGATCTCGTGCGCGAAGTCCCCGAGGCAATGAGGCCGAAAAAGATTGCCATCGGCGGCCAGAAGCCGTTCGAAGTGGTGAAGGACGATCAGGACGATGGCAGCAAGGCTGCCTGATCTGCGTCCGTTTCCAACCAATCTGAAAGTATAGGGGGCGGAACATCGGTTCCGCCCCCGCGACGCTGAACGCCGCCTAGCCCCGAAATCGGCCGTCCGGGTCGCAGAAGACAACCGTCATCGAGGCAAGCCCCACCGCTTGCTATCCAAGCGTATGCTTACGAAGCCGTATAGCGATACGGACATTCCCCCAAGTCTGCACGACGTATATCAAAAGATAAAGCCACCTTGAAGGGGCGCACCTATTTTGTCGCCTCGTTACAAGCGCCGGCCACAACTGACTCAATGAAAACAGAACATTAGAGAGCCCAGTGCTCCCGCGGCTCAGACCAGGCGCGCCTGTTCCAGCGCGGCGCCGACGAAGCCGGCGAACAGCGGATGCGGATCGAACGGCTTCGATTTCAGTTCCGGATGGAACTGAACGCCGATAAACCAGGGATGGTCCGGGCGCTCGACGATCTCCGGGAGCAGACCGTCCGGAGACATGCCCGAGAAGATCAGACCCTGCTTCTCCAGTGGATCGATGTACGTGCTATTCACTTCGTAACGGTGCCTGTGGCGCTCCGAAATCTCGGTATTTCCGCCATAGATGCTCGATACATGACTGTTCGCGGCAAGGTTCGCATCATAGGCTCCCAGACGCATGGTTCCGCCCAGATCGCCGCCAGCTTCACGCGTCTGCAGCCCTTCATCGGTCATCCATTCGGTTATGATACCGACTACCGGCTCTGCAGTTTCGCCGAACTCGGTCGAGCTGGCTTCGGAGTAGCCGGCCGACCGTGCAGCTTCGATGCAGGCCATCTGCATGCCCAGACAAATCCCGAAGAACGGCACTTTGCGTTCGCGCGCAAAGCGGACTGCGGCAATCTTGCCTTCGCTTCCGCGCTCGCCGAAACCGCCGGGTACGAGGATCGCGTGCATGGGCTCGAGCTTGGCGGCAATGTCCGCATCGTCGCCCTCGAACACCTCGGCATCGATCCACTTGATGTTGACCTTGACCCGGTTCGCCATGCCGCCATGGACCAGTGCCTCGTTGAGCGATTTGTAGGCGTCCTGAAGCCCGACATATTTCCCGACGACGCCGATCGTCACCTCGCCTTCGGGATTCGAATGCCGGTCCACGACATCGTACCAGCGCGACAGATCAGGTTCGGGAGCATCGGTGATACCGAAAGCCCTAAGCACCTCCGCATCGAGCCCCTCGCCATGATATTGCAAAGGCACCGAGTAGATCGAAGGTGCGTCGAGCGCAGGGATCACCGCTTCCTGGCGCACATTGCAGAACTGCGCGATCTTGCGGCGCTCGGTTTTGGGGATCGGATGTTCGGCCCGGCACAGCAGCACATCGGGCTTGATGCCGAGGCTGGCCAGTTCCCGTACCGAATGCTGTGTCGGCTTCGTCTTCAACTCGCCCGCGGCGGCAATGTAGGGCACCAGCGTGACGTGAACACTCAGCGTCTGCCATGGCTCCAGATCGTTCCGCAGCTGTCGGATGGCCTCCATGAAAGGCAAGCCTTCGATGTCGCCCACGGTGCCGCCAATCTCGCACAGGATGAAATCGTGATCGTCCTGCCCCGCAAGGGCGAAGGCCTTTATCTCGTCGGTCACATGTGGAACCACCTGCACCGTCGCGCCGAGATAATCGCCTCTGCGCTCCTTGCCGATGATGTCCTGGTAGATGCGGCCTGACGTGATGTTGTCGCCCTGATGGGCCGAAACACCGGTAAAACGCTCGTAATGGCCCAGGTCCAGATCGGTCTCCGCACCGTCATCCGTCACGTAGACCTCGCCGTGCTGATAGGGGGACATCGTCCCCGGATCGACGTTGAGATATGGATCGAACTTGCGGATACGGACTTTGTAGCCACGCGCCTGGAGAAGAGCAGCAAGCGATGCTGCCATGAGACCTTTGCCGAGCGAGGAGACCACGCCGCCGGTGATAAAGATATACCGCGCCATGGGAGTCGGGCCTTAAGCTGAGAGTTTGAGTCGGGGCAAGCGCAAACACACGCAAATCGCGCCGCGCATGCGGCGCAATCCACAAGCTTGCGATGGAATTTGGTCTATTCGGTTGTATCGGCCAATGGATCGGCGGCCAGCGGATCGTCGGTCGCTGGAGCTTCCCCGCCAGTGGTTGCCGGGCCGAGCGGGTCGGCCGGCGCAGCAGGAGCGACGGTACGATCAAGCGTCGATTCGATAGCGTCGCCGCCCGTAGTCTCGACCGCAACGGCGGCCAGGGCAATCGACAGGATAACGAACAATATCGCCAGCCATTTCGTAGAGCGAGTGAGGAAATCCGCAGCTCCTCGCGCGCTCAGCATACCCGACGGGCTGCCGCCGATTCCAAGACCACCGCCCTCGGAGCGCTGCATCAGAATAACGCCGACGAGCGCGGCTGCGACAATCGCCTGGACGACGGTGAGAAACAGAAACATGCGGGTACTCTTGGGATTGGTATTGTTGGGCTTACGCGCATTTAGGCGCGCAGGCGCCAAACGGCAAGGTGGGCGTCGTCAGGCTTCTTCGGCCTCGGAAGCGCCGACGACGATGCCGAGAAAGCTTTCGGCAGAGAGACTGGCACCGCCGACCAGCGCGCCGCCCACTTCCGGCACCGCAAGGATGTCCCGGGCGTTGTCCGGCTTGACCGAGCCGCCATAGAGAATACGCACCTTCGCAGAATCTTCCTCGCCGAAAGTTTCGTCGAGCAATCCGCGAATCGCGCCGTGCATGGCGGCAATATCGTCCGTTGTCGCCGTGCGCCCCGTTCCGATAGCCCAGATCGGCTCGTATGCGATCGTCAGGCGTTCGGCCGGGTCCTGGAAGACCGGCAGCGCCGCCCTGAGCTGGTCAAGCACATAGCTTTCGGCCTTGCCCGCATCGCGCGTTTCAAGCGATTCGCCGCAACACAGAATGACACGCAAACCGGCTTCCAGCGCCGATTCGATCTTGGCATTGATCAGTTCGTTGCTTTCCCCATGATCCTGCCGGCGTTCGCTGTGCCCGAGAATCACGAATTTCGCCCCGGCATCGGCGACCATCGACGCATTGATGTCGCCGGTATGCGCACCTTCGGCACCGGGATGGCAATCCTGCGCGCCGACGCCGATCTGCTCGGCTTCCTTGTGAACCGCATGAATCAGCGTGTAGGGAGGAGCAACGGCAACCTCCACTTTCATGTAGCGCTGAGCGGCACGATCGATGGCGCGCGCTTCGGAAAGCATGGCGCGCGTGCCATTCATTTTCCAGTTTCCGACGATGTAGGGCCGTTCGGCCATAGGTTGGTCCTGCGAATTTTCTGAATGAGTGGCCCGCTATATGGGGCAAGGGTTGCGCTCCGCTAGACAAGGTTTCTTCGCACGTCAAAACCCTTTGCACCCTGTTGCCCATGGGTCGCAGGGCGGATAAAGCGCCTCAACCATTCAGGCCTCGCCTGGACGACAGCAGCAACCCGATGGGATCGCCAGCACACCATGTTCCAGTTTTTCCGCAACTTCTTCAAGACCAAGCTCGGCCTTGCCGTGGCGCTCGCCTTTCTCGGGCTCATCGCTCTCGCTTTCGCCAGCGCTGACGTTTCCAGCACCGGAACCTTTGGCGGTATCGCAGGCGGGGATCGTGTTGCCGTTGTCGGCGATGAAAAGATTTCGACCTCCGAACTAGTGACCGGGGCGAATAACGGCCTCGAACGCGTTCGCCAGCAAGATCCGACCCTTTCGATGCCGGAATTTGTCGCCGGCGGTCAGTTGGAGCAGGTGCTGGAAGCCCTGGTCGATCGGCATGCCATTCTGGGCTATGCAGAAAAGTATGGGCTTCGAGCCGGGGAAAACCTGCTCAACAGCGAAATTCGCATGATTCCGGCCTTTCGCGGTGCGGACGGGAATTTCAGCGAGGAAACCTATCGGCAGGCGCTGGCGCTCCAGCGGATTACGGATGCTCAGGTCCGCAGCGATCTGGGGGTCGGTCTCCTGTCCCAGCAGATGCTGATACCGGCAGGCTTCGGCGCATCGGTTCCCGACAAGCTGGCCTACCGCTATGCCCAGTTGTTCAAGGAGCGCCGGCAGGGCTCTATCGCGCTTTTGCCCGCCGCGACCTATGCCCCGACGGGCGCCGCCGACCCCAAGGTACTGCGCTCCCACTACGACCGGAATCGCGAAGCCTTCGTCCGTCCCGAACGCCGCGTCATACGTTTTTCGACGTTCGATTCGGATGCGCTCGGCGATCGCATCGAGCCGACCGACGCGGAAATTGCCGCGCGTTACGAGCGCGATGCGGATCAATATGCAGCTAGCGAAACGCGCGATTTCACACAGCTGATCGTTCCTACCGAAGCGGCTGCGAAATCGATCCGCGATCGTGTTGCGGGGGGGGCATCGTTCGAACAGGTGGCACGCGAAGCCGGTCTGCGCGCATCTCCCGTGGCCGATGTCGATCGCAGCGGACTGGCCTCCCAAGCCTCCCCTGCTGTCGCCGCCGCGTATTTTTCCGCAGAACAGGGAGCGATGACGACTCCGGCACGCAGTTCGCTGGGCTGGCACGTCGCTCGCATCGACGCCGTCGATACGGCCCCCGCGCGCAGCCTGGCCGAGGTCCGTGGCGAAATCACGGACACGCTGCGCGAAGAGAAGCGCGTGCGCGGTTTGGCCGACCTTGCGACCGAGATCGAAGACCAGCTCGCAGACGGTGCTACGCTGGCCGAAGTTGCCGACGATCTGGATCTTGATCTGTCCACCGTCGGCCCCGCCCTCGCCGATGGTCGCATTTTCGAAAGCCCCGATCGGTCAGTGCCCGAGGTGTTGCGACCGGCGCTCGCAACCGCGTTCCAGATGGACGTGGAAGAGCCGGAAATCGCGCCTGTCGATGGCGGCCAGACCTATCTCGTCTACGAAGTCGGCGACATTACCCCCGCCGCAGTCGCCCCATATGGCGAAATCGAACAATTGGTCGAAGCCCATTGGCGTGCCGCGGAAGGCATGAAAGCAGCCCAGGCCGCTGCCGACCGGGTAATGTCACGTGTGCGTGGCGGAAGCACCATCGCTGCGGCACTCGCCGCGGAAGATCGCCGCGTTCCTCCCGCCCAGTCGGTCGATATGACCCGAGAGGACCTTGCTCGTCAGCGCGAACAGCGTGTACCTCCACCCATTGCGCTGTTGTTCAGCATGGCGGAGAACACGACCAAGAAGCTCGAAGCTGGCGGAAATACAGGGTTCTTCGTGGTTAATGTGAACAACATCGCGATGGATGACATTGCCGATAACGATCCGCTGATTGCACAGGCCAAGCGTCAGATGGGGCCATTGCTGGGCGAGGAATATGCCGAGCAGCTCCGCCTTGCCATGCGCGAGGAACTGGGCGTGTCGCGTAACTCCTCGGCAATCGAAGCCGTCCGCAAGCAACTGATCGGCAACTGAGGCGCATTTGAGCACCGGCCTGAAAGGCGTCGACGGAGCGCGAGAGGCGCTGGCAGGAGGCAAGCCCGCATTGGTGTGGCGCGAGGTTGTCGCCGATACCGAAACGCCTGTCGGCGCGGCGCTCAAGCTGTTTAAGGAGGGCCGCGGCGATTTCCTACTTGAATCGGTCGAAGGCGGCGAGGTGCGCGGGCGTTACAGCCTGATCGGGCTCGATCCGGACCTCGTGTTTCGAGCGACCGGTAACGATGCTGCCATCAATCGCGATTGGCAGCATTCCGAGGACGCATTTGAGCCTTGCGCAGGAGGCGCCCTCGAAAGCCTGCGCGCGCTGGTCGAATCCTGTCGCTGCGATGTGCCGGACGAATTGCCACCGGCCCTCGCCTGCCTCGTGGGCCATTTCGGCTATGAAACGATAGGTCTTGTCGAAAAGCTGCCCCGTCCACCGGAAGGCGAGCTGGGCCTGCCCGATATGCTCTTCGTGCGCCCAACCGTCATGCTGGTCTTCGACCGACTGAGCGATGCCCTGTTCTGCATCGCACCCGTCTGGCCGAACGGATCGATAGAGCGGGCCGGCGAGCGGATCGACGACGTCCTCCGCACCCTGACCCGACCTGCCCGTCAGCCGGAACTATCGGCGTTCGCGCATCCGGACCCCGCTTTGGCCCCCACAATGCCGGCCACCGATTACGAAGCCATGGTACTGCGTGCCAAGGATTACATCGAAGCGGGCGATATCTTCCAGGTCGTGCTGTCGCAGCGATTCACCTCTCCCTTCGCTTTGCCTCCGATGGCGCTTTACCGCGCTCTGCGCCGGGTGAATCCATCGCCGTTTCTGTATATCCTCGATATGCCCGGCTTCGCGATCGTCGGCTCCAGTCCGGAAATCCTCGTGCGGGTGCGCGACGGCGAGGTAACGATCCGGCCGATCGCGGGTACCCGTCCGCGTGGATCGACGCGCGTGGAGGATCTAATCGCGGAGCAGTCGCTACTCGCCGACCCGAAGGAACGGGCGGAACACCTGATGTTGCTCGATCTCGGCCGCAACGATGTAGGCAGGGTGGCCGAATCCGGCAGCGTCGCCGTCACGGAAAGCTTCACCGTAGAACGCTACAGTCACGTCATGCACATCGTCAGCAATGTCACCGGGCGTCTCGATAGTTCGAAGGACGCCATCGACGCGCTCTTTGCGGGTTTTCCCGCGGGGACGGTCAGCGGCGCCCCGAAGGTGAGAGCCTGCGAGATCATCGCCGAGCTGGAACCCGCTACCCGCGGCCCCTATGCCGGAGGCGTGGGCTATTTCGCGCCCGACGGCTCGGTCGATAGCTGCATCGTTTTGCGGACCGCCGTCGTGAAGGACGGCATCATGCATGTGCAGGCCGGCGCGGGGATAGTCGCCGACAGCGATCCGGCCTATGAACAGAGAGAATGCGAAGCGAAGGCGGGCGCTCTGCTCGCTGCGGCGAAAGAAGCCGTTCGCCTCGCGAGGGAGCCCGGATTCGGTCAATGAAGTGTTCAATCGCCGCGCTTGCCTTGCTCGCGCTGACAGCCTGCGAAGCCCAGCCGGAGGGCGAACCCGTCGCCCGCGCGCGCATCGACGGCCAGCAACAGGCCGCCACGCCCAGTTCCGAGCCGACACCGGCCGAAACGCTTGCAAGCCAGGTCGAAAGCGCATGCCGCTCGATCATTTTCGAGGATGCGCCGCTTACGCATTGTCTCGCTGTCCCTGCGCGCCACCGGATAGACATGGCTCTGGGTAGCGATGGAAAACCGTACCGCAGCCTGACCGACTTCGCGGCCGCGAGCGACGGCGAAACGATCGCCTTCGCCATGAACGCCGGCATGTTCGACGATGAGGGCGAACCGATCGGCTATTTCGTCGAGGACTCGGAACGACTGCACAAGCTCAACACCGCCGATGGCGAGGGCAATTTTCACATGAAGCCCAATGGCGTCTTCTACGGCAGCGGCGGCGAATGGGTGGTTCGCGATACCGATTCGTTCCTCGCCAACGTCACGGAACGACCCGAGTTCGGCACGCAATCCGGCCCGATGCTGGTGGTCGATGGCAAGATCCATCCGGAAATCACACAGGACGGGCCGTCCAAGCTGTTGCGCAACGCCGTCGGCGTGGACGATGAAGGGCGCGCGCACTTTGTCATTTCCAATGCGCCGATTTCCTTCGGCAAACTCGCCCGTTTCTACAAGGACGAGCTCGAAGTGAAGAACGCACTGTATCTCGACGGCAATGTCTCGCTGCTGTGGAACCCTGCTACCGAGCGGCTCGATACCGGGGCCCCTATCGGCCCCATAGTCGTGGTAAGAAAGAAAGCCTCCGAATGACCGAAGCCTGCCGGGTACTCTATCCCGAGATCGAACCTTACGACACGGGAATGCTCGACGTCGGCGAGGGGCATTCTCTCTACTGGGAGCGCGTGGGAACCAAAGGCGCGAAACCGGCAGTTTTCCTGCATGGCGGGCCCGGTGGCGGGATGTCGCCCGACCACCGTCGCCAGTGGGACCCCGAACTCTACGACGTGCTGCTGTTCGATCAGCGCGGCTGCGGCAAGTCGCTGCCCTTCGCGGAGATCGAGAACAACGATACCTGGCGCATAGTCGAGGATATAGAGCGTCTGCGCGAAATGTGCGGCCATGAAAAATGGCAGGCCTTCGGCGGTAGCTGGGGCTCCACCCTCGCCCTCGCCTATGCGCAGAAATATCCCGAGCGGGTGAGCGAACTGGTCCTGCGCGGCGTTTTCCTCGCGCGCCAGCGGGAAAGATCCTGGCTGTACGGCTATGGTGCGAGTGAGGTGATGGCCGAGCAGTGGGACGAGTTCATCGGCCTCATTCCCGAGGAAGAGCGCGGCGATCTCGTCCGCGCGTATTATCGAAGGCTCACCAGCGAGGATGAGGCAACGCGCCTCGCCGCCGCGCGCGAATGGTCGCTGTGGGAAGGCCATGTCGCTACGCTGCTACCCAATCCGGCACTGCTCGACAGCTTCGGCGACCCAGCCAAGGCGGTTCCCTTCGCTCGAATCTGCGCACGGTTCTTCCTCGAAGACTTCTTCCTCGATGAAAATCAACTGCTCGAGAACGTCGACAAGCTGGCCGGAATACCCGGTGTCATCGTCCAGGGTCGGCACGATATCTGCACCCCGCCTGGCGCTGCATGGGCATTGAAGAAGGCGTGGCCCGAAGCCGATCTGTGGATCGTCCACGATGCCGGACACAGCGCTAGCGAGCCAGGCATTGTCGACGGCCTCGTGCGCGCAACCGACCGGCTGGCAGGCAAGCGCTCCTGACGCCACCTGCCGTTTCGCGGCTCGCAGCTTTCCTTGCTTGAAAGGCGCGCCACAGCCCTGCATTGACGCCACGAATGACCGACAGCCGCTCCATCCTCGTAATCGACAATTACGACAGCTTCACCTTCAACCTGGTCCATTACCTCATGGAATTGGGCGCGGAGGTGGAGGTGGTACGCAACGACGCCATTTCGGCACGCGAGGCTTTGGCGGCAGGCCATGCCGGCTACCTCATTTCCCCCGGGCCCCGTACCCCGACCGAAGCAGGCGTCAGTCTCGACCTCGTGGCGGCATGTGCGGATGCGGGCAAGCCGCTGCTCGGCGTCTGCCTCGGGCACCAGTCCATCGGCCAGCATTTCGGTGGGCATGTGGTGCGCGGCGGGCTTATGCATGGCAAGACGTCACCCGTCACGCATGACGGCAGCGGTGTTTTTGCCGGATTGCCGTCACCCTTCGCCGCGACGCGCTATCATTCGCTGGTGGTCGAGGACATTCCAGACTGTCTCGACGTCAACGCGTCGAGCGAAACGCCGGGCCTCGACGGCAGCAGCGTGATGGGGTTTCGTCATCGCGAACTGCCGATACATGGCGTGCAGTTCCACCCCGAGAGCATCGCCACCGAGCATGGTCACGCGCTGCTCGCCAACTTTCTCGACATATGCGGTATCGCTGCAAAGGTCCCGGCATGAAACGGCTTCCCGACGCAAAACAGCATCTGGGCGAAGATGAAGCGGAGGAAGTCTTCGGCTGGATCCTCGACGGCGAGACCGGAGACGAGGATATCGCCCGTTTTCTCGTCGACATGTCGGCCCGCAGCGAAACCGCCGACGAAATCGCCGGAGCCGCGCGAGCGCTGCGTATGCGCCTCATCCCGGTGGATGCGCCCGCAGGCACGGTCGATTGCTGCGGCACCGGTGGCGACGGGCATCATACGCTCAATGTGTCCACCGCAGTCAGCCTGGTGGTCGCCGCTTGCGGCGTGCCGGTTGCCAAGCACGGCAACCGCGCCGCCAGCAGCAAATCGGGCGCGGCGGATACGCTGGAAGTGCTCGGTCTCGATATGGAAGCGGCGGGAAGAACGGCCAAAAAGACATTGGCTGAGCTGGGAATTTGTTTTCTTTTCGCCAAGAACCATCATCCCGCGATGGGCCGTATTCAACCCATTCGGCAAAAACTCGGCGTGCGCACGATCTTCAATCTGATGGGCCCGCTGTCCAACCCCGCAGGCGTCAAGCGCCAGCTGATCGGTATCGCTCGACCGGCCTATGTGCCGATCTATGCGGCGGCCAAGGCCAAGCTCGGAACGGAGCGTACCTTCATCGCATCGGGCGACGAGGGGCTCGACGAACTGAGCCTCGCGGGCGGCAATGAACTGGCCGATGTGCAGGGCAACGAATTCGAAATGCGCCGGGTGGTCGCCGTACAGGCAAACCTGCCGCATGCGCCGGTGGAGGCCATTCGCGGCGGGGATCCCGAACACAATGCGCGTGCATTGGAAGCCCTGCTGGCCGGAGCCCCCGGCCCCTATCGCGACGCGGTGCTGTTCAACGCGGCCGCCACCTTGATCGTAGCCGATCGCTCCGACGACTGGGCCGATGGTGCCGAAATCGCCGCCGAAGCGCTAGATTCGGGTAAGGCCAAGGCACTTCTCGAAAGCTGGATCGCGATGGCCGCGTAAAATGAACAAGCTGGAAGAAATCTGCGCGACGAAGCGCGATGAAGTGGCTGCGCGCAAGCAGGACCGCTCATTGGCCGATCTCGAGGCGAACGCGCGCGATCGATCGGCCCCGCGCGGATTTCGCTCGGCACTCGCACGCGCTCAACATTCCGGCTTCGGGCTGATCGCGGAAATCAAGAAAGCTTCCCCGTCCAAGGGATTGATCCGGGAAGATTTTCAACCCGCTGCACACGCACGTGCCTATGCAGCTGGTGGAGCCGCATGTCTTTCGGTCCTGACCGATGCTCCCTATTTTCAGGGCCACGAGGATTACCTCGTCGAAGCCCGCAATGCGTGCGACCTCGCCGTTCTGCGCAAGGATTTCATGGTCGATCCCTGGCAGGTTGTCGAAAGCCGTGCGCTGGGTGCCGACGCGATACTGATCATCGTCGCTGCGCTGGACGACGGCGCGATGACCGAAATCGAGAGTGCGGCAATAGACTATGGCATGGACGTTCTGGTGGAAGTGCACGATCAGGCGGAAATGGAACGGGCGTTCTCGCTGCAGTCGCGCCTGATCGGCGTCAACAACCGCGACTTGCGAAGCTTCGCGACCGACCTTGCGACGACCGAACGGCTCGCCCCGCTTGCACCCGAAGGGTCGCTCCTCGTCGGCGAAAGCGGAATAGCAACGCGTGCCGATTGCGAGCGTCTGGCACGCTCGGGCGTTCGCAGCTTCCTCGTGGGCGAAAGCCTGATGCGGCACGTCGATGTCGAGGCCGCTACCCGCGCCCTCATCGGCACCTGACCTGTCCTACACGGCAGGTATGCAGTAAAGCCGGGAACGGTACCGGCATATGCCGGTTCGACAATATGACTCTTGCCCTGTTCCGTAGGAATGGCGTTTTTCCTCCCTGGACTGTGGTCCATGCGGTCCATGTGTCAGCTTAATGCGCGCGAAGCTGAACGGCGACAGCAAGGCGACTGGACCCGATTCGGACCGAACCGTGAACGCATGTTCCACAGCAGATTGGCCGGAAATGGCTGAAATGCTTGACTTGGCGAATCAAGTTGCTTACTTGTTCCGCATTCGTTCACAGATTTGTGAACAGTCGATACGGGAGTTCGTACCCATGCTGACCGCCAAGCAGCACGAATTGATCCGCTTCATCCAGCAGCGTCTGGAAGAAACCGGCATTTCTCCGAGCTTCGAGGAGATGAAGGAAGCGCTGGACCTCAAGAGCAAATCGGGCGTGCACCGCCTGATCTCTGCTCTGGAAGAACGTGGCTTCATCCGCCGACTGCCCAACCGCGCCCGCGCGTTGGAAGTCGTCAAGCTGCCGGAAGATGCGGTCATGGGCTCGCCCAAGCCCGCAGCCGCGAACGACGCCGTGAGTGCTGCAATCCCGGCAAAGGCGGTGGCGCCGGAACCGGCCAACGATATCATCGATGTTCCTCTTCATGGACGTATCGCTGCCGGTGCCCCGATCGAAGCGATCGAAGGCCAGTCGAGCATGCCTGTTCCCGCCGCGCTTCTCGGTCCGGGTGAACACTACGCGCTCGAAGTATCGGGCGATTCCATGATCGAGGCAGGCATCTTCGATGGCGACTTTGCTCTGGTAAAGCGCACCGATACGGCCCGCGACGGCGAAATCGTCGTTGCGCTGGTCGATAACGAGGAAGCGACGCTGAAGTATCTGCGCAAGGATTCCGGGCGCGTGATACTCGATCCGGCCAACGGCGCCTACGAAGCCCAGATCTACGAACCGCATCGGGTCCAGGTTCAGGGCAAGCTCGCAGGATTGCTGCGGCGCTATCATTGATCGGGTTGGGCGCGCTATCTGTCGGCGGCGCGCCACCAGCCATGTTTGCCCTGATCCTGCGCAACGGTTTCGACCCGGCCGGACGCCAGGTGGATTGCCGCGCCGCCCTCGCGATCGAGAAACCGGCGATCGGCCTTCAGCCAGCGTGGGCGGCAACTATACGGAAGGTAGCGGTCGGCAATGGCGATGTCGGCTCTTGCGCAAGCCGCCGCCAATGCCCGCTCTTCGACGAGATCGCGATTGCGGGCGATGAGGATCGACCAGTCGCGACCGTCACGCCTGATGGTGAGAACGCAGAACTCGGCGCTGCAACGGCTTTGCGGCCAATCGGCAATCGGGATCGGTTCCCGGTCCGTCCCACCCAGTTCCAGTAGGTTATCCTGGGCATATCCTCCTTCGCTGTCGCGCAGGACCAGCAGTTGCGTCGTCTCGTTGGCGATGCCGATATCCCGACCGTCGCGGGTGATGAGAATATCGGGCACCGGCGCCGCAAGCATGAGGACAGCGGCTACCGAGATCGGGACCAGCCCCAAGAGCCGCGTTTTCCCTTGCCATAGGGCCAGCCACAGAGCGCCCGCCAGATAGATCGTCATGACTCCCATGCCGATCCTTGGCGCCAGCTTCACCGCGCCGGGTTGTTCGGCGAAGAAATGGGCGATCCCCAGAAGCAGGTCGAGCGATTTGCCCACCAACCACCATGCCGGAGCACCCGCTCCGATAAGGTCCAGCGCAAGCGCAAGCGCCACCAGTGGCATCGACACGAAGGTCACCAGAGGAATGCCCACGAGATTGGCAACAGCACCGTAGACGCCGGCGCGGTGAAAATGAAACAGCACGATGGGCATCAGGGCAAGTTCGATGACCAGTCCCGTGAGAAACAGGACGGCAGTCCGTCTCGCCACCCGCCGCAACCAGTTTTCCTGCCGTGGGGCGAGGAAATCGCGGATCGCGCTGACGTTGTGCAGGGCCACGATGGCCATGACCGCTGCGAAACTCATCTGGAAACTGGGCCCGACCAGCGATTCCGGCCACAGCGCCAGCACGGCACCTGCTGCAATCGCGACCATGCGCATCGACAGCGGCTCGCGGCCCAATGCCAGCGCGATCAGGACCAGCAGCGCCCCAATGCAGCTGCGCACCGTCGGCACTTCGGCACCGGTGAGCAACGTGTAACCGATCCCGGCCATCGCTGCCGCCACGGCGGCAACAAGCGGCAACCTCACGCGCAGGGTCAGCCACGGCCAGAGCGCGAGAAGCTTCAATGTCACCAGATACGTTGCCGCGATGATCGCGCTGACATGCAACCCGCTGATCGACAGCAGATGCGTCAGGCCGGCATCGCGCATGGCCTCTTCGTCGGTTTCAGGGATGGCTCCGCGATCGCCGCTCGCCAATGTGGCCGCAATAGCTCCACTGGTCCCGCCGAGCCTGTCGCGGACATGCGCCGACAACCGCCTCTGGATGGACGCAAGCGACAGCTCGGACCGCGGCGGCGGCTCCACCAATTCAACATCACCAACGGCCGATCCGGTCGCGACCAGCCCTTCGAACCAGGCCCGTCTCGCGAAATTGTACGCTCCCGGCACGATCGGTGGCGATGGCGGCATCAGACGAGCCGACAGCCGCACCCTCGCCCCTTCGCGCAGTTCGGGCCGGTCCGCATCCAGCGGCACGTTGACGCGATAAGCCATAGCTCGACCGGTCTCGATATCACGCGCCGCCAGTGTCAGCCTGACACGGTTCTCGGCGGGTTGCTCTTCGCGTTCCAGAATTCGGCCGTCTATCCGTTCGAAGCGCGGATGGGGAATGGGTCCGGCCCCCACCATGGCCGATCGTGCCCAGACGAGCGAAGCACCGGCTGCCAAGGCGAGAGCAAGCGAAACTACAGCCACCATAACATAGGCGCGGCCGGCCTTGTCTTTCCACTTGGCGAAAGCGAATACCGCGATCGCGAGCGTCCCCCCGATAACCGCCAACCATTGCCACGGCGCCGCAAGGTAAAACCAAAGACCGATCCCGCACGCGAAAGCGACTGTCAGCCATGGCCCGCGGTCGAACTGCGCAGCTGCGAGAAACGTCTCGAACATCTGCGCAGAACTGGACAAGAGACCGCGCATGCGCCAAGTGCGCCGCACCGTCACGCGGGTCTCTTCACCCGCCTCCCCCATCGGTATCGAGGGCGTCCCCCGTGTCGCCATGCAAGTGTTTGAAAGGAAGCGAGAGACAATGGCAAGCGATAGTGACAGCAAGGCCCCTTCGGTCGTCACCCGCTTCGCTCCATCCCCGACCGGTTATCTGCATATCGGCGGGGCACGAACCGCGCTTTTTAACTGGCTGTACGCGCGCCATCATGGTGGTCGCACGCTGCTACGCATCGAGGATACCGACAGGAAACGCAGCACACAGGACGCGATCGACATGATCATCGACGGTCTGAACTGGCTCGGCCTGGATTTCGACGACGCTCCGCTGTTCCAGTCCGACCGTGCCGAGCGCCATGCCGAAGTCGCCCGGAAACTGCTCGAGGCGGGCCATGCCTATAAATGCTTCGCCACGCCCGAGGAACTCGAGGAAATGCGCGCGCAGCAGCGCGCCAACAAGCAGCCGATGCGCTACGATCGCCGCTGGCGCGATCGCGACGAAAGCGAAGCTCCAGCAGGCGCTCCCTTCGTAATCCGTCTCAAAGTGCCAACCGAGGGCGAAACCACGATCGAGGACGCGGTCCAAGGCAAGGTCACGGTCAAGAATTCAGAGATCGACGACTACGTCCTGCTGCGCGCCGACGGCACGCCGACCTACATGCTTGCCGTGGTGGTCGATGATCACGACATGGGTGTCACACACGTCATCCGGGGCGACGATCATCTCAACAATGCGTTCAGACAGCTTCCCATCATCCGAGCAATGGATCTTATCGAGGGCGGTTGGCCCGATCCGGTCTATGCCCATGTGCCGCTGATTCACGGCCCGGACGGTGCGAAAATGTCCAAGCGTCATGGAGCGGTTGGTGTCGAGGCCTATCGCGACCAGGAAGGCGTGCTTCCCGAAGCGCTCTTCAACTACCTTTTGCGCCTCGGTTGGGGTCACGGTGACCGCGAAGAGATAACCAAGAGCGAAGCCGTCGAGCTCTTCAATCTCGATGGCGTCGGTAAAGGTCCGGCGCGCTTCGACATCAAGAAGCTGCAGAACCTCAACGGTCACTACATCCGCGAGGCCGACGATAAACGGCTGGCGGAAATCGTCGCTGCGAAGATCGGTCCGAAAGCGGATGTCGAGCTGCTGACCCAGGCTATGCCGGTCCTCAAAACGCGTGCGAAGTCCGTGAATGAACTGGCTGAGGGAGCTGCATTTCTCTTTTCCAAGCACCCGCTTGAGATGACCGAGAAGGCCGCCGGGCTGCTCGACGAAGAAGCTCGCGGGCGTCTCGCCGGGTTGTCGAAAATGCTGCACCTGCAAAACAACTGGACAATCCAGGCGCTGGAGGCCACTACGAAATCATATGCCGAGGAGCTCGAACTGGGTCTCGGCAAGCTCGCGCAGCCCATGCGCGCTGCGCTTACGGGGACAACCACGTCCCCTGGCATTTTCGATGTGCTGGTCCTGTTGGGCAAGGAAGAGTCGCTCTTGCGTATTGACGCGCAGGCCTCGCCCACAGGCACCGATGAGAACGAGTGAGGAGACACGCGTGGCCGACAAGCAGGCAACCCTCGATCTGGGTGGACAAACCCAGGAATTTCCCGTGCTGCAGGGCAGCGTCGGGCCGGATGTTATCGACATCCGCAAGCTGTACGGTGCAACCGGCAAGTTCACCTATGACCCTGGTTACAAGTCGACCGCCAGCTGCGAAAGCGCGCTTACCTATATCGACGGCGAAGAAGGGGTGCTCCTCCATCGCGGTTACCCCATCGGTCAGCTCGCCGAGCATTCGAGCTTCATGGAAGTCAGCTACCTTCTGCTGAATGGCGAACTGCCGTCGCAAGAGGATCTCGACGATTTCGTCTACACGATCACTCGACATACGATGGTGCATGATCAGTTGCGGCAATTCTACCAGGGTTTCCGCCGCGACGCGCACCCGATGGCGGTCATGTGCGGCGTGGTCGGCGCACTCTCGGCCTTCTATCATGACAGCACCGACATTTCGGATCCCGAGCAGCGCAAGATCGCGAGCCATCGTCTCATCGCCAAGATGCCGACGATCGCAGCCATGGCGTACAAGTATTCTGTCGGTCAGCCCTTCATGCAGCCGAAGAACTCGCTCAGCTACACGGGCAATTTCCTGCGCATGACCTTCGGCGTTCCGGCCGAGGAGTATGAGATCCACCCAGCCATCGAACGCGCCATGGATCGTATTTTCATCCTTCACGCCGACCACGAACAGAACGCTTCGACCTCGACTGTGCGCCTCGCCGGCTCGTCGGGGGCCAATCCGTTCGCCTGCATTGCGGCCGGCATCGCCTGCCTCTGGGGTCCGGCACATGGCGGTGCGAACGAAGCGGCGCTCAACATGCTCCAGGAAATCGGTTCGCCCGATCGAATTCCGCATTATATCGAGCGCGCCAAGGACAAGAACGATCCGTTCCGCCTGATGGGCTTCGGCCACCGCGTGTACAAGAACTACGATCCGCGTGCCACGGTCATGCAGCAGACACTGCGGGAGGTATTCGAGGCCCTGGACGTCAATGACCCCGTATTCGAAACTGCATTGCAGCTTGAGGAAATCGCGTTGAACGACGATTACTTCAGGGAAAAGAAGCTCTTCCCGAATGTGGATTTCTACTCGGGCATCATCCTCAACTCGATCGGCTTCCCGACCACGATGTTTACCGCGCTGTTCGCCTTGGCGCGCACCGTCGGCTGGGTTGCGCAGTGGAACGAGATGATTTCGGACCCCGCACAGGTCATCGGTCGTCCGCGCCAGCTCTATACCGGCCCGACCGAGCGCGACTACGTGCCAATCGACAAACGTTGATCTGCGGTTTGTACTAATGGTCTTCGGAGTAGCTTTTATGCGCTCCGAAGGCCTCTAGACGCTTCAAGGCCCCGGCATCGATAATCGGCCCGTTGGAAGCTAAATGCTGGCTGACGGGCAATGTACGATTGGCGGCAGCATTGTCTTCTTTTTCGGGCTGCTTTTCTGCGTGAGAACGCCGAGAAAGATCTGATCAACGTGCCTTATCGCGCAGCTCGTCCGCTGCCGGTACCGCCAATGTAAATCGTGCGCCTTGTCCGGGTGCGCTTTCCACGGTGAGATCTCCGTCCATGGCCCGCGCGATCCGACGCGAGATGTACAGGCCAAGACCCGATCCGCCGTCGCCACTTCGGCCAAGCCGTTCGAACTTCTCGAAAATCTGCTCCTGCTGTTCCTTCTCAAGTCCGTGCCCCTGGTCTGCCACCGTTATGAGCGCACGATTCCCGATCCGATCCAGACGAATCCAAACTTGGCTTTCGTTCGGCGAATACCGGATCGCATTGCCCAACAGGTTGAGCAGGATCTGCAGCACTCGGCGAAACTCGGCAATGGCCAACTGCCCCTCGCCGTCCGGCGGTGCTACGAGGGTGATGCCCTTCTCTCGCGCCCGGACACCGAGAATCCCGCAGGCCCTGCGGGCGACATCGGCAAGTTCGATCCGATCGGGAGCGGTAACGAAATCTTCCGATTCGACCACTTCCAGATCGGAAAGATCGTCGATCAGCGCCAGGAGATGCTGCGCGGCGGTCGCAATGTCGGCTGCGTAGGAACTGTACTCGTCTGCAAGCGGCCCGGCGAGTTTGGTTCGGATGGTTTCGGCATTGGCGATGATGCGATTGATCGGCTGGCGCAGCACAGGCGTCAGATCCCGACCGAAGGACGGCCCGTCTGCGCCGTCCGCCTCCGCCTCGGAGATCGCTCCTGCAAGCGGGCTATCGGCTGTCAAATAGAGTACAAAACCCGCACTCCCTGGCTGTGGCTGGCCCAGCGGTTCGAGATGTGCGGTCCACCTGCGAGCCGAGCCGTCGATGTCGCATTGTGTGCCGTCCAGCAAGCGCCAATGCAGCGGCTGCTGGTGTGCATTGCCCGGCAATCGCACGAAATCGGTCCAGGGCTTCCCGACATTGGCAAGTGCAACATGCGCGAATTCAGCTAGATCCGGTGCCTCGGTATCGATGGCGAGCAGGCGTTGGTTTGAATCGAGGCGCGCAGTGCAGTCGGCCAGGTGTCGGTTGATCTCCACTCGCCTTCGCGCCGCGTCGGTTTCGTTCTCGGGCGGCAGTTCATCGGTGTGCCAATTGACCACGTCGATGGTACTGCCATCGCTCTCTCCCGACCCGCCAATCGATGGTGCGATTTCAACCCAAGCCGTCACACGGTTTTCGCCATCCACTGCCTCGAACTGGCGCGCCAAGCGCAAGCCATAGCGTTGCGCTTTCTCCACCAGCGCCAGAAGCTCCGGGATCGCAATCCGCGAACCGATCGAACCGCCGCAGGCGCGTTGCAGCCGCGCAAGTACCTCGTCGGCTTCCACCAGCCTGCCATCGGCATCGGCCTTGGCATGAGCAATATAGGGGGTGCCAATGGTGGCCATCGTCAGGCGCCTCCAGCGATCGCAGCTTCGGCCAGAAGCCGGCGTGCATCTTCCGGCGGCATACCGGCGATCTCGCGCGGTGGCAGAGCCTTGGGATCGAGACGCAGCACCTGACGCTCGACCTCGGAACTGTCGAGGCCGGCCGCGCGCAAGCCGAGCGCGAGGCGTGCGGTCTGCTCCTGATTGGTCGACAATACTGCCGCAACCCGCGACTGACCCGTGCGTGCAGCCATCGCCGTAAGAAACAGCGGCGCGCCAGCTTGATCGATATCGAGCGCTCGCTGCACATCATTGCCCATTCCGCCAACGACGCGCGACAGCAGCGCGATCCGTCCGGCTCCCTCGTCATAGGCGTTGCGCAGTTTCGCTTCGGCGCGGATCATCGCATCGGACCGAAGATGACCGCCAAAGGCGCGCCAATCCATGAGCAGGTCGTGGAACAGGTCTCCCGGAAGCTCGCCGAGGGGCAACTCCATTCGGCGCTGGGTCTGCGAGAAACGAGCCTGGGCGGTCAGGGATGCCATGGCAGCGCTGGCAAGACCGTCATCTTCCGCCGCGATCAACTCCTGGATGAGCGGGGAAAGCACCGGATCGATACCGTATTGTATCTCGAGCTTCTCCGTAAGTTGCCATTCGAGCGCCAATGCATGGCAATGGGCCAGCAGAGCCGGACCGCTCAGGAGATGTTCCGCCAGCGCCTCGCCATGTCGTTCGGCAAAAGCCTCGCGCCCCGCCTGCCCTGCGGCCTCGGCCTGCGCGCGGAGTACCTGCCAGGCAAGATGCTGACACATGCCGCGTATCCGCGCGACGATTTCGTCGCTGAACAAAGAATGGTCGGGCGCAGCCAGCAAGTGCGAAAGAATGGGCCCGATGCGCGCGAGCGCCACGTTCCCGCGGGCGAGCGCGTCGCGCAGGGTTTCCTGGTCGGCAGCGTCCTCTCGAGATGCTTCAGGCATCGACATTTCTCACGAATAGCGGCGTTATGGTTAAATGCGCGTTAGTTTCGCGGTTCGGAAGTGAGAAAAAGCGTAATCAGAACAGCAGCCGATAGCACCGCTACCACCGGCTGCGCCACGCCGAAAAACACTGCCGGAACAAGCAGAACAGACAACAGCACTCTGTCTGCATAACTGCGCTTCCAACGCTTCGTGCCGATTTTTTCGCCCAGATGCAGCAAACCGAAAAGCACGGCGGGCACAAAGAGACGAAGCCACCCAGTGTCTTCCGGCGATGCCATGGCGAGAAGGACCACTAGCAGGGGATCGAGCAGAATCGTCATCGCCTGGACCAACAGAGGTACGCGCGGTCGAACCTGCCCGGCATTCGAAACCCGCCGGACCACCTCCTCCATCGCGAACAGCAACGTCGCAAGAGCGGCAAAGCCAAAACCGGGCAGCAACCACCCGGCGATTGCCAGAGACAGGCCGATCGCTCCCGCAAGGACCGAGGCCAGCGCCAGTATCTTCGGCAAGTTTCCGCCAAGCGTGTCCTGAGCGAGACGCACTCCCATTCGTTCCGCGATAGCAAGGCCCGGCGCGGCAAACGATGCTACGTCGGCATGACCCGAAACCCAGCTCCGCTCACGCGCTGCCAGCTCTTCCGGCGAAGGATCGCGCAACCAGGCGTGATCTTCCAGCAGACGCGTTTCGAGCGGATGGGTTCGCACGCCTGCCTGAAGCGCGATCCGCAGGAGGGCAGAGGGCGCATCGACATCTCCGGGAAGTTGTGCGAGATGCTCGACTGCGTTCCCTTTCACCAACAACGCCCCGGCCCATGCGAACTGGGCGTCGATCCGCTCGTATCCTCTTTGGATCGCAGGATCCTCGGGAAACACCAGAACACACGGTTTCCCGAGATAACGAAGAACCGGCTCCTCATCGGGCAGCACGCCCGGCGCAAGCACCAGTAATTCGTCGGTCGCAGTGACCAATCCAGAAAGTTTGCGCGGCTCGCGAATTGCTATGAACCGCGCTCCAGCTGCTTCGGCACGGTACTGAAGATCGATGACCTCCCGACCAACCGTATTCGCAAGGCAAGCAACGATCTCGCATCCCGCTGCCAATGCGATATCGAGCTGACGCTCTACAATGCGCGCGCCAGCGAGCATTCGGAATGGCCCCGGGACCTTGCGCGGATCGGCTTGGCCATCGAGCACTGACAGCAGGGCGGCGCGCAAGTTCAACTCCGGACAGATACTGCGAAACGAGCCATGCTTCTAAGTGCGGTACAGGGCACTCGCCAACCCGCAAGATACACTTTCCCTCAGTCTGTAATGCCCACGTGCTCATCCATGCGGTTTCAAGCCCGCATCTCCCTGCGGTCCTGCAAGCCGAGATAAAGCCGGTCAATTGGCAGGACACGGTCGCACCGCGCGAACACAGTGGTTAAATATAGTTTAAGGCCGCGAACTTTGGTGATAGATTTACAATCTATGAGAAAGCGCCCTCTGATCCAGGCCGTCGATCATTCGACGGATGAAGACACTCCGGAAATCCAGGTTTCCGAGGATGTTAACGAAGAAACATCAAGTGATGATGAAGAATTGTTTCAAGAAGAATGGCCTGAAGATGAGGAGCTCAAACCAAGACGTGGCTGGCTCGCTCCTGCGCTTGCTATCACGGTCATACTAGGCTGGACGGCCTTTTTCGGATGGGCACATCATGCCTTTATTCAAACGGGACCGACGCCCGATGGATGGTCCGCCCTTGCCACGCAATGGTCGATCCCGGTCCTGCTTGTCGTTGCGGTCTGGCTGCTCGCCATGCGCAATTCGACCCGCGAGGCGAGGCGGTTTTCGGAGGTCGCGCACGCGCTATCCACTCAATCGGCCGAACTCGAAGCGCGTCTCGTCACGGTCAATCGCGAACTGAGCCTGGCGCGCGAATTCCTGACCAGCCAGACCAGAGAGCTGGACTATCTCGGTCGCACTGCAACCGATCGACTGTCAGAGCATGCTGATCGCCTGCAATCGCTCATTGGCGAAAATGGCGATAAGGTCGAATCAATAGCACGTGTCAGCGTTAGTGCTCTGGAAAACATGGGCAAACTGCGCGACAATCTACCGGTTATCGCCAACTCGGCAAAAGATGTTTCGAACCAGATCGGTGGAGCAGGACGCGAGGCAAGAAGCCAGCTTGACGACTTGATCGAGGGCTTCGAACGGCTGAACGAATTCGGAGCGGCCAGCGAACGGCAAGTCGCGTCCCTGCGCAAACGCGTCGATGCATCGCTAGATGCGTTTGCGGCGCAAGCCGACCAGCTAGGCGACATCGCAGAACAGCGTTTCTCGGAACTGCGGAACAGTAGCGAAGCATTTCGCGGCGAGCTCGACAGTCGCGAGATTGACGCGCTGGCTTCCATCAGGAAGCGCTTCGAAAGCCTGCGAGCCGAGCTGGCCGAAACTAATGCTGCAGCTGGCGTTGAGCGCGAGGCGGCGATGGAAAGCCTCAACAATCGCCTCGAAACGGTCCGTCGGGAAAGCAAGCAATTCGCCGAGACAATCCGCGACGGAGAAGCCCATGCCTTGACGGCCTGGGCCAGTCAGATTGCGGCCATGCAGGAACGTCTGGGCGAAGCAGTCGCAGAAATTGCCAGCATCGATGAAGCCGCAACCGCTTCGGCCAGTTCCAAATTGAAAGAATTGTTCAACGAGGCAGAGAACGTGGATGCGCGGATTGCGGAACGCAACCGCTTGTTTTCTATCGAAACCGGGCGGCGACAGACCGAATTCGACGAGGCCGAAGAGGCAGCGCATACCCGGCTAACCGAGCGGCTTGCCGCACTTGATGAAACAATTGCGGAGCGTCGGGCAGCCCAGGCCGAGCAGCTTTCGCTCATCTCAGTGGAAGGCGAGGAACTCGGCGAAAGAATTGCGGCGCTGGGCGCCACATTCGAATCGGTGTCGCTGCAGGGCCGCGAAGCGCACTCCCAACTGTCCGATGGTATCGACGCGCTGAATACGAAGTTGTTGGAAAGCCGCGAAGCGCTGGACGGCACGGACATGGCAGTAGCGGCCTTGACCGATGCAAGCGTGAGGTTGCTTGAGCTCATCCAGGCCAGCGCGAAGCACGGTCGAGAAGACCTACCCGTCGCCATAGAGGAGAGCGAAGCACGCCTTGCCGAGATCGAAAGGCGTGCGACCGAAGTGAAAAGCTTGCTCGATCAAGCAAAGTCGACGGGCGAAGCGCTTACTTCGAGCATGGATGCTGCGGAGGTTCGGAGCCGCGAGGCCATAGCTGGAGTAGACCATTTCCAAGCCCACTTCGGCGAAACCGCGGCAGCTCAGGTCGACGGGATTGAGCGTCTGCGCGCAAGTGTTGCTGCACTGGGCGACGAAAGCGCCACCGTGTCCGCTCGCGCCCAAGGAGAATTGCGCGACGCGATCGCAACCCTGGAAGGCAGCGCGCGCAACGCTTTGACGGCCATCGAAACCGAACAGGCCGAGCGTATTAAGAGCATTGCTGAGAATGTCGGCGCACAAAGTGCCGAGGCCATCGACAAGGCACTGCGGGAGCATACCGAGGAAGCGATCTCCTCGCTCGATCGCGCCACGGAGCGTTCGGCGGAGACCGGACGCGAAGTTACACGACAGCTGCGCGACCAACTGGCCAAGGTCAACGAACTTGCCGGCAATCTCGAGAGCCGCATCGCCCATGCCCGCGAACGTGCGACCGAAGATGTCGGCAACGATTTCTCTCGCCGGGTCGCTCTGATCACCGAGAGCCTGAACTCGAATGCCATCGATATCGCGAAGGCTTTGTCGACCGAAATCACGGACACGGCATGGGCAAGTTATCTGCGGGGCGATCGCGGAATTTTCACCCGCCGGGCCGTTCGTCTGCTGGACAATACCGAAGCGCGCGAGATCGCTGAGCTATACGACAGCGATCACGATTTTCGTGAGCATGTCAGCCGTTACATCCATGATTTCGAGGCGATGCTCCGCACCATGTTATCGACCCGAGATGGCAATGCCGTCAGCGTTACATTGCTCAGCAGCGACATGGGTAAGCTCTATGTTGTGCTGGCGCAGGCCCTGGAACGCCTGAGGTAGCGATCATTCCGCCCAAGGGCCCCAGAACATCAGATCATCGACAGTGATCCACGCGTAAATGTAGTTCAGTACATAGGCGGCGGTGACAAGAACGGCGAGTAAGGCTGCACGCAATAGCACCCTCCCGCCGCGAAACTCCACGGGCGCACTGTCGGCCTGCCCGGGTACTTTTTCGACCCCCGCCTCGTCGTGGGTCCGTACGCCGAACGGTAGCAGCACGAAGGCGCTGAACACGAAGAACAGGAAATAGATCGCAAGAATGCTGGTCCATTGCATCGGTGCGTCTCCTAGAGATTCGGCACGATAACGCGGACTTGCGGACGCTTGCCCGACCAGCGCTGGGCGGCACGGCGCGCCGCAAGACGCGCGGCTTCATGGACGCTGGCCTCCGAGCGGCGATCGGCTCCGCGCAGCTTGGCTATCGCATCGCGGATATCGCTACTCGCTTCGGTCACAAAGTCCTCGTAATCCTCGTCGAGAGGCAATCCGAGACTGTCGATACGCGGATTGAGATCGCCATCGAGCGCGACGATCAGAACGCCCTCGCGCATGATCCGACGACGCATGGCTATGGCCTCGCCATCGGCGGGAACGATGATGTCGCCATCGAGAACGAGCCGCCCTGCCCGCACCTCCGCGATCTTGCCCGGAGCCCCAGGCGCGAGCCGGACGATGTCGCCGTTCTGCTGGACTACCTGGTCGGGGATACCGTTCGCCTTCCCCAACCTGCCCTGTTCCTGCATGTGTCGCATCTCGCCATGCACCGGGACAAGAATGTCCGGCCGCAGCCAGCCATAGAATGCCTCGAGCTCCGGTCGCCCCGGATGCCCCGAGACATGAATCATGCTTTGTCGGTCGGTGACCATGGTAATCCCGCGCGCTGCAAGCCGGTTCTGTACCGCGCCGATGGCAATCTCGTTGCCGGGAATCTGGCGACTGGAGAACAGTACCACATCGCCACTGACCAGTTCGAGGGGGTGGTTCTCTTCGGCAATGCGGGCGAGTGCAGCACGCGGTTCCCCCTGCCCGCCCGTCGCGAGGATCAGAACCTCACCGCGCGGCAGGCCCATTGCCGTATCGAAATCGACAAGATCGGGCAGGTCCTGCAAATAGCCGTTGTCTTGCGCCACCTCAATGATGCGGTCGAGCGAACGGCCGGCCACGCATAGCTGGCGGCCGGTCTCGCGCGCGACGTCGCCGAGTGTCTGGAGGCGTGCAACATTGCTGGCGAAGGTTGTAACCAGAACGCGTTTTCCGGTGTGACGTTGTACTTCTTCCAGCAACCCCTTGTGCACCGCGCCTTCCGATCCGCTGGGCGCGGGGTTGAAGACGTTGGTACTGTCGCAGACGAGCGCGAGCACGCCCTCATCGCCAATCGCGGTCAGCTCTTCTTCGGTGGTCGGCTCGCCAATGATCGGGTCTTCGTCGAGCTTCCAGTCGCCCGTGTGGAAAATGCGGCCGTGCGGGGTATCGATCAGCAGCGCGTTGCCTTCGGCAATAGAGTGCGCGAGCGGGATGTAGGTGATCTCGAACGGTCCGACTTCGAAGCTGCCATGATCGTCGTCAACCACCTTGAGTTCGATCTGATCGACGATGCCTGCCTCTTCCAGTTTCCTTCGGACGAGATCGGCGGTGAACGGCGTCGCGTAGATCGGAACACCCAGATCGGCGGCGAAATAGGGTACGGCACCGATGTGATCTTCGTGGGCGTGCGTCAGCACGATCGCCTCGAGCTTGTCGGCCCGCTCCTCGATGAATTCGATGTCGGCGAAGACGAGGTCGACGCCGGGATACTGATCGCCCGAAAAGGTCATCCCGAGGTCGACCATCAGCCAGCGACCCTGACACCCGTAAAGGTTGACGTTCATGCCGATCTCGCCCGATCCACCGAGCGCGAGGAAAAGCAGTTCGTCTTCCGGGGTAAAATCTTTCTTCAAGCCGAACGCTCCGCAAGAATGGCCAGACCTTCGAGCGTGAGGTCTGCATCGACCAAGTCGAACAGATCGGTGTGCTCGTCGAACAATATCGCCAACCCGCCGGTCGCGACGACCCTGACCGGTCGACCGATTTCCTTCTTCATGCGCGCGATCAGACCTTCGATCAGCGAGACGTAGCCCCAGAAGACGCCGATCAGCATCTGATCCTCCGTGTTCCGGCCGATAACGCTGTCGCTACCCGGCTTCTCGATGGCGATGCGCGGGAGCTTCGCGGTATTGCCCACCAGCGCATCGAGCGAAAGATTGATGCCGGGCGCGATGATCCCGCCTTTGTAGGCACCGTTGAAATCGACCGCGTCGAATGTCGTCGCGGTGCCGAAATCCACCACGATCAGATCGCCGTCATATTTGGCATGCGCGGCAAGCGTATTCAGGGCCCTGTCCGCACCGAGCGAACTGGGTTGTTCGATATCCAGCTCGAAGCCCCATTCGGCACCGCCCTGCCCTGCGATAAGCGGCGTAATACCGAGATATTTCTCGGACAGAACCGTGAGATTGTGAATGGCGCGCGGTACCACCGAGCCGATGATGACCTGCGTGATATCCTCCGTACTGAAGCCCTGAAACTCGGCGAGCTGAAGCAGCCACACGGCGTATTCGTCACCCGTCCTGCGCGGATCGGTGGCGATCCGCCAGCGAGCCTTGATCTCGCGCCCCTCGAACAAGGCGAAAACCACATTGGTGTTTCCGACATCGGCCGCCAGCAGCATGGTTCAGTTCCCCTGGTTCACGAGCATCACATCGCCCGCGTGGATGGCACGGACCGTGCCATCCGCCAAGCGTAGTAAAAGGGCCCCATCCGCCATAAGCCCATCGAAAGTGCCCACGATCCTGTCCTCGCCCGGGGGATTCACCGTCAACTCCGTACCCCGGGAATGCGCCACACTTTCCCAGCGACGGATCAACGGTTCGAGCCCATAGGTACGCCAGCGGTCGATTTCCCGGTCGAACGCCGATGCCAGCGTCCGAGCGAAAAGATCGCGGTCGGGCGCTGGACCGAAAGCCGAAAGAGCGATGGTCTCGCGATCGGGCAAATCGGGGGGCGCCGCCAGATTGACACCCATTCCGACGACAATCGCCGGCCCTTCCCGTTCCAGCAGGATTCCCGCCAGCTTGGCATGATCCAGCAGCAGATCGTTCGGCCATTTGAGCTTCAACCGGCCCGGCTCGGCAAGGAGGCCCGACACCGCCTCATATCCCGCAATACCGGCCACCAGAGCCAGCGTTGCCGGATTGGGATCGCGCGGCGAAAGATGGACCACGGTAGAGCCCATGAAATTGCCGGTGCCGTCGAACCAGGTCCTGCCCTGCCGCCCTCGCCCGGCCGCCTGACGGTCTGCGACCAGCCAATGGCCTTCTGGCACCACCTCGCCCGCACGCAATCGTGTCGCAAGGTCTGAATTGGTCGAACCGGTTTCGGTGACGAAGCGGATCACATCGCGGCGACGAACGAGGCTGCCGCCTGCGCAGTCCATTCACCCAGCGGAATGGTCAGCAGATAGCCGAGCGGCGAGATGATCGCCACGCAGATGGCCAATACCGCCCAATGGCTCAACGGACTTGTCGTCTCGATCTCGCGCGTGGGCTCGTCGAAGAACATCACCTTGATGAACTTGAGGTAGTAGAAAGCGCCGATCACGCTTGCCGCGATGCCGATGGCCGCCAGGGCGACGAGGTTGGCCTGAACGGCTGCCTGGAAGACCACGAACTTGCCCCAGAAGCCGAACAGGGGCGGAATGCCCGCCAGGCTGAACATCACTGCCAGAAGCGACCATGCCAGCGCCGGGCGCTTTGTCGAAAGGCCCGAAATATCCGCGAAGGTCTCGAGATTGGTGCCGTCGGGTGCGCGCAGCATCAACAGCGCGGTGAAGCTGCCGACCGTCATGGCGACATAGATCGCCACATAGGTCAGCGAAGCGGCTACGCCTGCTTGTGTCGCCGCGGCAAGGCCTATCAGGATGAAGCCGACATTGTTGATCGAGGAATAGGCGAGCAGGCGCTTGAGGTTCTGCTGGCCGATGGCGCCCAGCGCGCCGACCACGATCGAGGCCAGTGCGGAGAATATGACAATCTGGCGCCAGCTGTCCACCTCGCCGGCGAAGGGGTCCATCGCCATGCGCAGCAGCATGCCCATCGCCGCGACCTTTGGAGCGCTGGCGAAGAATGCGGTGACCGGCGTGGGAGCGCCCTCATAAACGTCGGGCGTCCACATGTGGAACGGCACCGCGCTGACCTTGAATGCCAGGCCGGCGAGCACGAACACCACACCGAACAGCGCACCGGTCGAGAAGTTGGTTTCGAACGCTGCCCGGATGCCTTCGTAATTGGTCGATCCGGTAAATCCATAGACCAGGCTGACGCCGTAGAGGATGATGCCGGAGGCCAGTGCGCCGAGAACGAAATATTTAAGCCCCGCTTCGCTCGACCGGCCATCCTGTTTCAGGAAACTGGCCAGGACGTAGCTCGACAGGCTCGACATCTCGAGGCCGATATAGAGCGTCATCAGGTCGGTCGCGGATACCATCATCCCCATGCCGACCGCATTGAACAGCAGCAGGACGGGGTATTCCGCACGATAGCTGCCCGATTGCGCGAAGAATCGCGGAGTGACGACGAGAACCGCGGCGGACGCGAGATAGATCAGGATCTTGGCGAAGCTGCCGAAAGCATCGGCCCGGTAAAGATCGCCAAAAGCGCGACCCGCGACTTCGCTTGTTGCCCGGTCGAACAGGCCGATACTGAAAATCGCCGCGCCGATCAGCGCGGCAACGCTGACCATGGTGAGAAGACGCGCCGATTTCGTGCCGCCCCATGCGGCAACCAGCAGCAGAACCAGTCCGGTCAGCGACAGGCCGATTTCGGCGCCCGTCAGGTATAGAGAGGTTGCGTAGCTCATCAGTGCGCTCCCTCTTCACCGTGGCCTTCGCCATGCGCAGGCGCGACGTAGTTCGCATTATGCTCGCGCGGCGTGCCGATCACATTGTCGGCATCGAAATCGGGGGCGGCCCGCGCGATACGCGCTTCGAGTGCAGCGATGTCCTGACGCATGGGGGCAAGGAAGCTTTCCGGATAGACGCCCATCCACAGCACCGCGGCTGCGATGGGGGCAAGCATGGCCCATTCGCGGGCATTGAGATCGGGCATCGCGGCCGCATCGGCGTTCTTCTGATCGCCGAATGCCACGCGGCGATAGAGGTAGAGCATATAGGCAGCACCGAGGATGATGCCGGTGGTGCAGACCAGCGTCACCAGCGTCGAGACCTTGTAGATCCCCGCCAGCGCAAGGAATTCACCGATGAAGTTGCTGGTGCCCGGCAAGCCGATGCTGGCCATGGTGAACAGCAGGAAGAACAGTGCATATTTCGGCATGTTGATCGACAGCCCGCCATAGCGTGCGATCTCGCGCGTATGCAGGCGGTCGTAGATGACGCCGACGCACAGGAACAGCGCGCCCGACACCAGGCCGTGGCCGAGCATGACCATCATCGCGCCTTCGATACCCTGTACGTTGAAGGCAAACAGGCCAACCGTCACGATCGCCATATGCGCGACCGAGGAATAGGCGATCAGCTTCTTCATATCGTTCTGCACCAGGGCGACGAGCGACGTATAGATCACGGCGACCATGGAGAGGATGTAGACCAGCCATGCGAACTGCTCGCTCGCTTCGGGGAACATCGGCAGGCTGAAACGGATGAAACCATAGCCGCCCAGCTTCAGCAGGACACCGGCGAGAATCACCGAACCGGCGGTGGGCGCCTGAACGTGCGCATCGGGCAGCCAGGTATGGACCGGCCACATCGGCATCTTCACCGCGAAGCTGGCGAAGAAGGCCAGCCACAGCCAGGTCTGCGCGGCGGGCGGGAAGTCGTAGTTCAGCAGCGTCGGTATATCGGTGGTGCCCGCTTCGTTCACCATCCACATCATGGCGATCAGCATCAGGACCGAGCCGAGCAGCGTGTAGAGGAAGAACTTATACGAGGCGTAGATGCGGTTATCGCCGCCCCACACGCCGATGATCAGATACATCGGGATGAGGCCGGCTTCGAAGAAGATGTAGAACAGGAACATGTCCTGCGCGGCGAAAACGCCGATCATCAGTACTTCCATCAGTAGGAAGGCACTCATGTATTCGCCGACGCGCTTTTCGATCGCATCCCAACTGGCGAGGATGCAGATCGGCATCAGGAAGACGCTGAGCATGATCAGCATCAGCGCAATGCCGTCGATACCGAGCGCATAGCTGAAGCCGGCGAAGATTTCCGCCCGCTCGACGAACTGCCACTGCGCGCCGCCGATCTCGAAATTCATCCAGAGAACGATACCGAGAACCAGGTTCAGCAGAGTGGCGACAAGCGCGACCATGCGCGCGCTTTGCGCACCCAGGAACAGACAGGCCATTGCACCGGCCAAGGGGATGGCGAGCATCAGGGAAAGGATGGGGAACTCCATCAGAACAGCACCCAGGTGACCGCGGCGACGAGGCCGAGAAGCATCACCAGCGCATAGCTATAAAGATATCCGGTCTGGAACTTGCGTGCGCCCACGGCGCCCTTCTCGACCACCCAGGCGACGCCGTTGGGGCCGAAGCGGTCGATCGTGCCGATATCGCCGAGTTTCCAGAACTGGCGGCCGAGCCAGAAGGCCGGGACCACGAAGAGATAGTGATAAAGCTCGTCGAAATACCACTTGTTGTAGAGGAAGCGGTAGACCGGGCCGAGCTGTTCGGCGGTCTTCGCCGGGATGCTGGTGTCCTTGATATAGGCGTACCAGGCGACGAACAGGCCGATCAGCATCACGATGAACGCGGCGTACTTCACCAGATAGGGCACGCCGTGCATCGCGTGGATCAGCGGCTCGTTGTAGAAGATCGAGCTGCCCCAGAAAGCAGCGCTGTCGAGGAAAGTCGGCGCGAAGATCTGCCCGGCCAGCACCGCACCGATCGACAGGACGCCGAGCGGGATGAGCATGGTCAGCGGGCTTTCGTGCGGGTGATAACCGCCCGTAGTGTCCTCGCCAGCCTGCTCCGGCGTCTTGTGAACGCTGTGCTGGATGTGCTCGCTTTCGATCCAGCGCGGCTTGCCCCAGAAAGTCAGGAACATCAGGCGCCAGCTATAGAAACTTGTCAGCAGCGCCGCGAAAACACCCATCCAGAAGGCGAAATTGCCCAGTTCGGTCCTGCGTGCGAAGGCGACCTCGATGATTGCATCTTTCGACCAGAAGCCGGCAAAGCCCGCGCCGAGGTGATAGATGCCCACACCGGTGATCGCCAGCGTCCCGGCCATCATCGCCCAGAAGGTCAGCGGGATGTGCTTACGCAGCTCGCCATAATAGCGCATGTCCTGTTCGTGATGCATCGCATGGATGACCGAGCCTGCGCCGAGGAACAGCAGTGCCTTGAAGAAAGCGTGCGTGAACAGGTGGAACATGGCCGCGCCATAGGCGCCGACGCCCGCGGCGAAGAACATGTAGCCGAGCTGCGAACAGGTCGAATAGGCGATGACGCGCTTGATATCCCACTGCGTCGTACCGACCGTGGCGGCGAAGATGCAGGTCGCCGCACCGACGAAGGTCACCATGCCGAGCGCGACCGGCGCCGTTTCGAACATCGGTGACAGGCGGCAGACCATGAACACGCCCGCCGTCACCATGGTGGCGGCGTGGATCAGCGCGGAAACCGGCGTCGGACCTTCCATCGCATCGGGCAGCCAGGTGTGCAGGCCGAGCTGCGCCGACTTGCCCATCGCGCCGATGAACAGGAGAATGCACAATACGTCCATCGTCTGGACGCTGTAGCCGAGGAAACCGATGGTCGCCCCGCTCATGCCGGGTGCAGCCGCGAGGATCTCACTGATCGAGACCGTGTCGAACACCAGATAGGTGCCGAATATCCCCAGCATGAAGCCGAGATCGCCGACGCGGTTGACCACGAAGGCCTTGATTGCGGCGGCATTCGCGCTGGGCTTCTTGAACCAGAAACCGATGAGCAGGTAGGATGCGAGACCCACCCCTTCCCATCCGAAGAACATCTGGACAAGGTTGTCGGCGGTCACCAGCATCAGCATGGCGAAGGTGAAGAGCGAGAGATAGGCGAAGAACCGCGGCTGGTCCGGATCTTCCTCCATATAGCCCCAGCTATAGAGGTGGACGAGCGCCGAAACAGTGTTGATCACCACCAGCATGACCGCGGTCAGCGTGTCGACCCGCAGCGCCCAGTCGAAGGCGAGCGTACCCGACTGCACCCATTTGAGCACCGGCACCACTGTCGGTTCTGCGGTTCCGCCCACGAAGCCGAGAAAGATCGGCCAGCTCAAAGCGGCACTGATGAACAGCGCGCCGGTCGTGATCGACTTGGCGAACACGCTCGGCGCGGCCTTGTTGGTCAGGCCGGCGACGATTGCCGCGACGAGCGGCAGGAAGACGATAAGTAGTATCGGATGCACCGGGGCTTATCCCTTCAGCCGGTCGACGTCGTCGACCGCGATCGTGCCGCGGCCACGGAAATAGATGACGAGAATGGCGAGCCCGACGGCTGCTTCGCCCGCGGCGACGGTCAGCACGAACATGGCGAAGACCTGCCCCACCAGATCGCCGAGGAAAGCGCTGAAAGCCACCAGCTGGATGTTTACCGACAGCAGGATCAGTTCGATCGCCATCAGGATGACGATGATGTTCTTCCGATTGAGGAAGATGCCGAGCACGCCGAGCACGAAGAGGATCGCGCTGACGACGATGTAGTGTTCGATGCCGATCACAGCTCGACCCCTTCGCCCACGGTGGGCTGCTTCATGACCGTTGCCTCGTTCGGATTGCGACGCACCTGCTTGGTGATGTTCTGCTGGCCGCGCGCGCCATCGGGTCGCTGGCGGTGAGTCAGCACGATCGCGCCGACCATGGCGACGAGCAGGATGAGGCCCGCCGCTTCGAACAGGAACAGATAGTCGCGATAGAGCACCGCACCGATACTGGCGGTGTTCGAGGCATCGAGGATCGGTGCAGCCGCTCCGCTCGCGACGCCGAGTTCGATCCGCCCGGCCTGGTATGCCCCTATGCCGAAGATCAGTTCGGCCGCGAGGACCAGCGCAATCGCGATGCCGAGCGGGAAATTCTTCACGAAACCGGCGCGCAGCGAAGCGAAATCGATGTCGAGCATCATCACGACGAACAGGAACAGGACCGCGACCGCCCCGACATAGACGATCACCAGCAAGGCGGCGATGAATTCGGCGCCGACGAGGACCATCAGACCCGCAGCGTTGAAAAATGCGAGAATCAGCCACAGCACCGAATGCACCGGGTTGCGCGCCATGATGACCATGACAGCGCTGGCGATCACAAGCGCAGCGAACAGGTAGAAGGCGAGAGTTTGTATCATGACCCCTGTGTCTCGTTGGCGCGGCGGTTAGCGATATGGCGCATCGGCTTCAAGGTTCGCGGCGATCGCCCGCTCCCACTTGTCCCCGTTCGCCAGCAGCTTGGCCTTGTCGTAGAGCAGTTCCTCGCGCGTTTCGGTCGCATATTCGAAGTTCGGCCCTTCGACGATGGCATCCACCGGGCAGGCTTCCTGGCAGAAGCCGCAATAGATGCACTTCGTCATGTCGATGTCGTAGCGCGTGGTACGTCGGCTGCCGTCCTCGCGCGGTTCGCTCTCGATGGTGATCGCCTGTGCGGGGCACACGGCCTCGCACAGCTTGCAGGCGATGCAGCGCTCTTCCCCGTTGGGGTAACGGCGCAGCGCATGCTCGCCGCGGAACCGGGGCGAGATCGGGTTCTTTTCAAACGGGTAGTTGATCGTCACCTTGGGCTTGAAGAAGTATTTCAGCGTGAGGGCATGCGCCTTCACGAACTCCCACAGGGTGAACGATTTTACGAGATGCGCGACGCTCATGCGGCGGCTCCATAGTGGCCGGTGGCCATCAAATATCCGGAAATGACGACGACGAAGATGAGGCTCATCGGCAGGAACACCTTCCACCCCAGGCGCATCAGCTGGTCGTAGCGATAGCGCGGCACAGTGGCCATGACCCAGCTGAACATGAAGAAGAAGAAAAATGCCTTGAGCAGCAGCCACACGATGCCGGGCACGTAGTAGAGCGGCGCCCAGTCGATCGGCGGCAGCCATCCGCCGAAGAACAGCAGTGCATTGAGCATGCACATCAGCAGGATGTTGGCATATTCGCCCAGCCAGAACATGGCGAAGGCCATCGAGCTGTATTCGGTCTGGTACCCGGCCACGAGCTCGCTCTCGGCCTCGGTCAGGTCGAACGGGACGCGCTGCGTCTCGGCGAGCGAGGAGATGAAGAACACCACCCACATCGGGAACAGCAGGATATTGAAGAAATAGCCGTTGATGATGCCGAACCCGTGGCCCTTCTGCGCCATCACGATATCGTTCAGATTGAAGGTCCCCGCCCACAGCACCACGCACACCAGGATGAAGCCGATCGAGACTTCGTAGGAAATCATCTGTGCCGCGGCACGCATGGCCGAGAAGAACGGGTATTTCGAGTTCGACGCCCATCCCGCCATGACCACGCCATAAACCGACAGCGAACTGATCGCGAGGATGTAGAGCAGACCGACATTGATATTGGCGAGTACCGCCGTTTCGCTGAACGGAATCACCGCCCAGGCTGCCAGCGCCACAGTGAAGGTGACGATCGGCGCGATGATGAAGATGCCCTTGTTGGCGGCCGAGGGAATGATGGTTTCCTGCAACATCACCTTGAGCGCATCGGCAAAGCTTTGCAGCAGGCCGAACGGACCGACCACATTGGGCCCGCGCCGCAGATTGATTGCCGCCCAGACCTTGCGATCGACATAGATGACCATGGCAACTGCCAGCATCACCGGCAATGCGATCAGGAGGATCCCGGCGAAGGTCGCGACGAACCATGCCCATTCATAGGTCATGCCGAGCGATTGGAAGAATTCGGTCATTTCTGCTTCCTGCCCTTCTCCACCTTCTCGCGGGCGGAATAGGCTTCGTTGCGCCAGCCATTGGCCGCGCTCGACTTGTTGCTGCTGTCGGTGCGGAAACCGCGCCATACGGCGAGACCGCTTACACCGAGAATTGCTAAGGGAATGATCGGAGAAGCCATTATTCGGCGGCCTCCGCCAGTTCGCCACCGCCGAGCAGTTCGCTCGAACATTGCTGCATCACCGAGCTCGCGCGGGCGATCGGATTGGTGAGATAGAAATCCCTTATCGGATAGGCCGATATGGTTCCTTCGGCCTTTGCCTTGGCATCGGCCTTGGGGAATGCACCGTAATCCGCCAGACCCTCTTCACCCAGCGCGGGGACTTCGGCGATCATAGCACCCTGAAGCTGCGCAAAGCTGTCGAAGCCCACATTCACGCCCAGCGCATCGGCTAGCGCCCGCAGGATCGTCCAGTCCTCGCGCGCATCGCCCGGCGCGAACACGGCCTTTTCGGCAAACTGCACGCGGCCTTCGGTGTTGACGTAGGTCCCGTCCTTCTCGGCATAGCTCGCACCCGGAAGGACGATGTCCGCCGCATGTGCGCCCTTGTCGCCATGATGGCCGATATAGACCTTCAGCGCATCGGCGAATGGTTCGAAATCCATCTCGTCCGCGCCCAGGCTGACAACCACCTTGGGTTTGGCTTTGACGATGTCTTTCATGCCGCCCTTCTGCGCGAAACCGAGCATCAGCCCGCCCATGCGCGCGGCGCTGAAGTGCAGCACGTTGAACCCTTTCCAGCCATCGCGAACCAGCTTGAACTTTTCCGCAAAAGCCAGTCCGGCGCCGAGCGCACCCCTGGCCAGCGCCGCACCGCCCATGATGATGGCCGGGCGCTCGGCGCCCTTGAAGGCTTCGGCAACCTCCTTGGGCAGCTTGCCGAGAACCGACAGGTCCTCGCCAAGGAACTCGGCCGGATAGGTCGTGTCCCAGTAAGGCCCGACGACGAAGACCTTCGCACCGCGCTTCACCGCTTTGCGGATGCGCACATTCACCAGCGCGGCTTCCCAGCGGATGTGGCTGCCGACGATCAGGATCGCGTCCGCCGCCTCGATACCTGCAAAGGTCGAATTGAAATTGACCGCTGCGAGGTTCGAAACGTCGTAATCCATGCCGGTCTGGCGGCCTTCGATCAGTTTCGAACCGCAAGCCTTGAGCAGCGCCTTGGCCGCGAACATCGTTTCGCAATCGACCATGTCGCCGGCGATCGCCGCGATATCCTTGCCCGGCTTGGCCTTGGCGATGGCCTTGAAGGCTTCGTCCCAGCTCGCCGGCTGCAGCTTCCCGCGCTTGCGCATGAACACCTTGTCGAGGCGGCGCTTCGACAGGCCGTCGACCTGATAGCGCGCCTTGTCGGAAATCCATTCCTCGTTGACGTCGTCATTGATGCGCGGAAGTGCGCGCATGACCTCGCGGCCGCGGCTGTCGAGGCGGATATTCGCGCCCACCGCATCGGACACGTCGATGCTGAGCGTCTTCTTGAGTTCCCACGGACGCGCCTCGAAGGCATAGGGGCGGCTGGTGAGCGCGCCGACCGGGCAGAGGTCGATTACATTGGCCGACAGTTCATGCTCCGCCGCCTGTTCGAGATAGGTGGTGATCTGCATGTCCTCGCCGCGACCGACCGCGCCGATTTCGTCCACACCCGCGATTTCCTCGCTGAAACGCACGCAGCGGGTGCAGTGGATGCAGCGGGTCATGACTGTCTTGATCAGCGGGCCCATATACTTCTCGGTGACCGCGCGCTTGTTTTCCTCATAGCGCGTGGCGCCGCGACCATAGGCAATCGACTGGTCCTGCAGATCGCATTCGCCGCCCTGATCGCAGATCGGGCAGTCGAGCGGGTGGTTGATGAGGAGGAACTCCATCACCCCTTCGCGCGCGGTCTTGACCATCTGGCTGTCGGTGCGGATTTCCTGCCCTTCGGTGGCGGGCAGCGCGCAGCTAGCCTGCGGCTTGGGCGGCCCCGGCTTCACCTCGACCAGGCACATGCGGCAATTGCCCGCGATGCTCAGCCGCTCATGATAGCAGAAGCGCGGAATTTCCTTCCCCGCCAGCTCGCACGCCTGAAGCACGGTCGCGCCGTCGGGTACGTCGATTTCCTGTCCGTCTACGGTGACTTTAGGCATGGCGATCGACCTTGTTTTTCAGGAGCCATTTGATGTCGGCCAGATACTGGACGCCAACTGCGGCGCACGCGAGGAGTGCGGCGAAGACCACGCCCGCGACAATTTGCCTCTGGGCATAGCCAGGATCCTTGAACGATCCTTCGGTTACAAGTTGCAAGAGATGGCTGCCTGCTTCGTGAAAGAACAACACGATCGCCGACACACCGATAAGAAGTGCAAATTTCGACAAGGGCTCCTCGCGCCTCATTCCGCCGCCTCCGCGAACTTGGCATTGTGCTCTTCGATCCGGCGCTCGAGTTCGGGGCGGAAATGGCGGATCAGGCCCTGGATCGGCCAGGCCGCAGCGTCGCCGAGCGCGCAGATGGTGTGGCCTTCGACCTGCTTGGTGACCTGCTGGAGCATGTCGATTTCCTCGATCGCCGCATCGCCGGTACGCAGGCGCTCCATCATGCGCCACATCCAGCCCGTGCCTTCACGGCAGGGGGTGCACTGGCCGCAGCTTTCGTGCTTGTAGAAATAGCTGATGCGACTGATGGCGCGGACGATATCGGTGGACTTGTCCATCACGATTACGCCGGCCGTGCCGAGGCCCGAACCGAGATCCTTGAGCCCGTCGAAATCCATCGGCGCATCCCAGATCTGCTCGGCCGGGACCAGCGGGACCGACGAACCGCCCGGGATCACCGCAAGGAGGTTGTCCTTACCACCGGTGATACCGCCGCAATGCTTCTCGATCAGCTCGCTGAACGGGATACTGAGCGCTTCCTCGACCACGCACGGTTTGTTTACATGGCCGCTGATCTGGAAGAGCTTGGTGCCCTTGTTATTCTCGCGCCCGAAGCTTGCGAACCAGCTCGCGCCGCGCCGCAGAATGGTCGGCACGACAGCGATCGATTCCACATTGTTGACCGTGGTCGGGCAACCATAAAGGCCAGCGCCCGCCGGGAATGGCGGCTTGAGGCGGGGCTGGCCCTTTTTGCCTTCGAGGCTTTCGATCATCGCGGTTTCTTCGCCGCAGATGTAAGCGCCTGCACCACGGTGGACGAACACATCGAAATCATAGCCTGACTTGCACGCATTGCGTCCGATCAGCCCCTGATCATACGCTTGATCGACAGCTTTTTGCAGCGTTTCGGCTTCGCGGATATACTCGCCGCGGATGTAGATATAGGCCGCCCTCGCCCGCATGGCGTATCCGGCCACCAGCGCACCTTCGATCAGCTTGTGCGGATCGTGGCGGATGATTTCTCTGTCTTTACAGGAACCTGGCTCGGATTCGTCGGCGTTGATGACGAGGAAACTCGGACGCCCGTCCTTGCTTTCCTTCGGCATGAACGACCACTTCAGGCCAGTCGGGAAGCCAGCGCCGCCGCGTCCGCGCAGGCCCGAGGCCTTCATCTCTTCGATGATATTGTCGTGCCCGCGCGCGATCAGCGCCTTGGTATCGTCCCAATCGCCGCGCTGCTGCGCCGCCTTCAGCCCCCAGTCCTGGAAGCCATACAGATTGGTGAAGATGCGGTCCTTGTCGGCAAGCATCAGAATGTGCTCCCCTGCGAGAGGATGTAGATGGCGGCGACCGCGATGATCGCGAGCGCGCCGAATTTCACGAGTCCGACCAGCACTTTCCAGGCAACAAAGCCCAGGATCAGCGCAATGAGGATAGTGGCGATGCTCAAGCAAAGCCTCCCTTCGCAAAGTCATTGCGAGTGTAACGGAGCAATCCATGGACCTGCGCGATGGATCGCCGCGTCGCCCGCGGCTCCTCGCGATGACAGGAGAAACGGGAAATCATCACCATTCCTTCCGGTAATCGTGATTGGCGTCGACCATTTCCTTCAGCGTCGTGGGTCCGCCTTCGGGTTCGCTGGTCCGCTTGCCTGCGATCTGTGTGCCGGTTTTCGGCTGCTTGCCCGCGGCCAGTTCGTCGAGGATTTCATCGAGGCGCGCGGGCGTCAAATCCTCGTAATTGTCGTCGTTGATCTGGACCATCGGCGCGGTGGCGCAATTGCCCATGCATTCGACCTCGGTCAGCGTCCAGAGGCCGTCTTCCGAAACATGGCCCTTGCTCATGCCGCGCTTCTTGCAGGTTTCGAACAATCCGTCCGAACCGCGCAGCATGCAGGGCGTCGTACCGCAGACCTGCACGTGGTACTTACCCACCGGCTTCATGTTGTACATGAAATAGAAGCTGGCGACTTCGAGCACGCGGATGACCGGCATGTCGAGATAGTCGGCGACATATTCGATCACCGGCAGCGGCAGCCAGCCCTGCGTATCGGTTTCCTCGCCGACCTGGCGCTGGGCAAGGTCGAGCAGCGGCATCACCGCCGAGCGCTGGCGACCTTCGGGATAGCGCGCAATTGCCTTGTCGGCACGCTCGCGGGAGCTTTCGGTGAACTCGAAGGCACCCCAGCGCTCGCGCAGTTCGGGAGTATCGGGTGCGGGGGAACGGTCAGCCATTAGTTTTAGGCTCCATTCGTGCGGGCGTACAGCTGAATATATCGGCCATAGTGGAGAAAGAGCGGAAAGACTGAGAATATAAGAACCGGCAGGATTAGATTGTCGTAACCGTAGGTGCCCGGTTCTCCAATTATAAGCACTGCCGGAGAGACGATAATCGCCATCCATGCGAAGCCTATCACATGCGCGGCGACCAGCCCACGAACGCTGCCGCGTGCTGGATCAATCTTCGGATCAAGCCAATTCAAATACTGTCTCACCGGTCGCACTCCCCGAACACGACGTCGATGGCGCCGAGGATGGCGGTGGCGTCGGGCAGCATGTGGCCGCGGCTCATGAAATCCATTGCTTGTAAGTGCGAGAATGCCGTCGGGCGGATCTTGCAGCGATAGGGTTTGTTCGACCCATCGCTGACGAGATAGACGCCGAATTCGCCCTTGGGACTTTCGGTGGCGACATAAACCTCGCCCGCGGGCACGTGGAAGCCCTCGGTATAGAGCTTGAAGTGGTGGATCAGCGCTTCCATCGATTGCTTCATCTCGGCGCGCTTCGGCGGTGCCACCTTGCGGTCGTCGCTCGCCACCGGGCCGGACGGCATCTGCGCCAGGCACTGCTTGATGATCTTCGCGCTTTCGTAGACTTCTTTCACGCGCACCACGAAGCGGTCGTAGCAGTCCGAATTGGTGCCGACGGGAATGTCGAAATCCATCCGATCGTACACGTCGTAAGGCTGCGACTTGCGCAGATCCCACGGAATGCCGGCAGCGCGGATCATCGGGCCGGAGAAGCCCCAGGCCACGGCATCGTCCTTGCTGACCACGGCGATATCGACATTGCGCTGCTTGAAGATGCGGTTGTCGAGCACAAGGCTCATGGCATCGCCAAACAGTTCGGGCAGGCGCGTATCGAGCCATTCGCCGATATCGACGAGCAGCTTTTCCGGAACATCCTGATGGACGCCGCCGGGGCGGAACCAGGCGCTGTGCATGCGCGCGCCCGAGGCGCGCTCGAAGAAATTCAGGCAGTCTTCGCGCAGTTCGAACACCCACAGGTTCGGCGTCATGGCGCCGACATCCATCACATGCGCGCCGATATTGAGCATATGATTGCAGATGCGGGTCAGCTCCGCGAACAGCACGCGCAGGTATTGGGCGCGCTCCGGCACTTCGATATTGAGAAGCTTTTCGATAGCCAGGACGTAGCTATGCTCCATGCAAAGCGGGGAGCAGTAGTCGAGGCGGTCGAAATACGGCAGCGCCTGCAGATAGGTCTTGTGCTCGATCAGCTTTTCGGTGCCGCGGTGGAGCAGGCCGACATGCGGATCGATCCGCTCGATGATCTCGCCATCGAGTTCCATCACCATGCGCAACACGCCGTGGGCAGCGGGATGCTGGGGCCCGAAATTGATCGTGTAGTTGGTGATCACCTCGTCGCCGGTGGTCGGCGACTCTTCGAGATGCATGGCGTGACTCATCCGCAGATCCAGTTTCCGCTATAACTTTGGCTCTTGCCCGCAGCATCGCGCACGGTAACGTTGGCTGGCCGACGCTGCTGGTCGCCGGCAGCGGGCGCCACCGATACGGTAAAGCCTTCGCCGGAAAAGGTCGTGCCGGTCTTGATCGCATCCAGCCCGCCGACATCGGCATCGATCGTCGTCAAGCTGTCGCCCACCCGAACGACCGCTTTACCAGGTATCGCGCCATCTTTCATCCCGGCAGCGATAAGCATCTCCTGGCTGCCGATCATCAATGTGCATCCGCCTTCGCGGGGACCCAGATTGACCCCGCCAATATCGCCAAGCTTCGCCAGCTGCGTCAGGTCCGCGCCCTTCGGTGGTGTCTCCGATGCCGTGTTGGGCGCATCCGGATCCGGTCGCGACGGATCGACCTCTTTGCCATTCTGACCGATGCGATTGGCGAAATCGTCGGCGCTTTCCTGTTCTGCAGGTTCGGACGAACAAGCAGCAAGGGCAAGCGGAAGGACGACATAGAGCAGCTTTTTCATCACTCGGAATCCTTCTTCTTGGCGGCAGGCTTGCGCTTGGCAGGAGCCTTCGGTTTCTTCTTCGGCTCGGTGGCTTTGGCGGAGCCTCCAACCTTGCCCTTTCGCGCGGCACGCGCAGGCCGGTCTTCGGTCGGCTCGGGCGCTGGAGCTCCCTTGCCACCGTCTTTCTCATCCGGCGCACCGGCGCCGACCTTCCCGGTCGCCTGCTTGTCGGTCTTCGCACCGGCACCGGTGTCCGACGGCTTCTCAGTGGTCTTCGGCTTGTCGACCGGCGGAGTGTCCGCCTTTTCGTCGCCAGGAAGGACGTAATCGGCACCTTCCCAGGGACTCATGAAGTCGAACTGACGGAGGTCCTGAGCGAGTTCAACCGGCTCGTACACCACACGCTTCTCGTCTTCCGAATAGCGTAGCTCGTGATAGCCGGTAAGCGGGAAGTCCTTTCGGAAAGGATGCCCTTCGAAACCGTAATCGGTCAGAATACGGCGCAGGTCCGTATTCCCTGCAAACAACACCCCATAGAGATCGAACACTTCGCGCTCGAGCCAACCCGCATTGGGCCACAGCGTGGTGACAGTCGGCACCGGCGTATCTTCGGAAGCCGAGCATTTGACGATAATGCGGCTGTTGGCAGTCAGCGAAAGCAGCATGTAGACCACTTCGAACCGCTCAGCGCGGCTTGGGTAGTCGACGCCCGCGATTTCCATGAGCTGCTGGTACTTGTGATCGTCACGGAGAATACGGAGCGCATCCTCGATGCTTTCGCGCTTCACGGTAAACAGCAGTTCGCCATGCGCCTCATTCGCTTCGAGCAGGTGATCGCCCAGTGCCTTGGCAAGCGTGGCCTTGAGCCCGTCGATCAGCGTGAAGCGGGGGGCAGGATGCAGAGTTGCCATGGCGCCTACCTCTCGATCGTGCCTGAGCGGCGGATTTTCCGCTGCAACTGCATCACGCCGTAAAGCAACGCTTCGGCCGTAGGCGGGCAACCGGGCACGTAGATGTCGACCGGGACGATCCGGTCGCAACCGCGCACTACCGAATAACTGTAGTGGTAATAGCCGCCGCCATTGGCGCAGCTACCCATCGAGATGACATATTTCGGTTCCGACATCTGATCGTAGACCTTACGGAGCGCCGGGGCCATCTTGTTGCACAGCGTACCGGCGACGATCATCACGTCCGACTGACGCGGGGAAGCACGCGGGGCGACGCCGAAACGCTCCATGTCGTAGCGGGGCATGTTAACGTGGATCATCTCCACCGCGCAGCACGCGAGGCCGAAAGTCATCCACCATAGCGAGCCGGTCCGGGCCCACTGAAACAGGTCTTCGGTCGAGGTGACCAGAAAGCCCTTGTCGTTCACTTCGGTCTGTAGCGCGTCGAAATAGTCGGCATCGGGCTGCCTGACTTCTCCGCCCTGTGCCGCGGGCACAGCGTTTGGCGGCGTGATGATGGTCGAATTGCTCATACGATCACTCCCACTCCAGCGCGCCGACCTTCCACGCATAAGCGAGGCCGACGGCGAGTTCGCCGAGGAAGATCATCATCGTGATCCAACCCGGCCATCCGGTGAGATCCAGGCTGACCGCCCAGGGAAACAGGAAAGCCGCTTCAAGATCGAAAATAATGAACAGAATCGCGATCAGGTAGAAGCGCACGTCGAACTGGCTGCGCGGATCTTCGAACGCGGGAAAACCACATTCATATTCGCTGAGCTTCTCTGCATCCGGCTTATGCGAGCCGGTCAGCCGCGAAACGCCCATCGGCAGGAAAACGAAGAGCGCCGAAAGGCCAACGGCAACAAACAGGAAGATCAGGATGGGCAGGTATTGTTCGAGGTCGACCACGAATGATTCCTAGGCGTCGGGCTTGGTTCGCGCCCGCCTCTAGGCCCCTCACCCAGATGGTGCAAGGGTGCAGAAATGCGAACTATTCGCAATAAATCCGCGACATGCGGGGCGCCCCTGCCAAGTCCGGCTATTTCATCATGGTTTTGACCGCTTTCTCTGTCGCGGGACCATAGGGTGGCTTGAATCCGCCAAGCTTGGCGACGTCGATCTTGGGCTGTGTATAGATGCTGCGCGCATGGCTGAACTCGCGGAAGCCCTCCACTCCATGATAGCTGCCCATACCCGACGGACCCACGCCTCCGAACGGCAGATCCTCCATAGATATATGGAAGATGACGTCGTTCACCGTCACACCGCCGCTGATGGTTTTGGTAAGGACCTTCTCTCGTTCCGCGGCATCCTGACCGAAATAATAGAGGCCGAGCGGGCGGTCGTGCTCGTTCACGTAGTCGATGGCTTCGTCGATGCTGCCGTAAGTTTTTACGGGAAGGACGGGGCCGAAGATTTCTTCTTGCATCGCCCTCATGTCGTCGTTGACGTTCTTGAGGATCGTCAGCGGCATCTTGCGGGCGTTGGTGTTCGAAAAATCCTCGTTGCCCGGATTGACCTCGATCACCTCCGCGCCCTTGTCTCGCGCATCGGCGACGAGTTCCTGCAGCCGGTCGAAATGGCGATCGGTCACGACGCTGGCGTAGTCTTCGTTGTCGAGCAGGGTGGGATACATGCTGGCAGTTCCCTGCCAAACGCCGTGGATCGCCTCGTCCTGCTTGCTTTCCGGTACGTAGAGATAATCCGGCGCGAGGCAGATCTGGCCCGCATTCATCATCTTGCCCATCGCCACCCGTTCGCCCGCTTTGGCGAAATCGGCGCTCTCGCCCATGAAGACCGGCGACTTGCCGCCAAGTTCGAGCGTGACCGGGACGAGATTCTTCGCAGCCGCTTCCATCACCTTGCGGCCCGTCGCGGTCGACCCCGTGAAAATAAGGTGGTCGAAAGGCAATTCGCTGAAGGCGGCCGCCACTTCGGGACCGCCGGTGAACACTGCGCATTCGTCCGGAGTGAAATATTCCTCAACAAGTTCTTTGGTGAGCAGGCTCGTTTTCTCGGTAAACTCGCTCGGCTTGATCATCGCGCGGTTGCCGGCGGCGAAAATCTGCATCAGCGGCCCGAAGCTGAGGTTCACCGGAAAATTCCACGGCGAGAGAATACCGACCACGCCTTTGGGTTCGTAGCGGAGCTCGGCTTTGGCCCCGAGCAGGCCGAGCGGAAACTGCACATGCCGCTTTTCCGCTCTCGCCCACTTGTCCATGCTCTTGAGACAGTATTTCCCGAAATTCACCGTGCCTGCGATGTCGGTGATCATCGACTGATGCGGGGAACGATTGCCGAAATCCGCTGCCATGACCTTGCACAGATCCTCGCCATGATCCCTGAGCAACTTCATGGCGCGTTCGATCCGGTCCTTTCGCAGCGCCATCGGCTCTGGACGCATCTGGTTGTGCGCGGCGCGTTGCTTGCGCAACACGGCTTCCATTTCGCTCTTCCGATCGTCCGCCATCGCTCTCTCCGTTTGATATCGCTGCGTCGCAGCACTAGGTAGGGGGCAACTTGATAGGTCGCCTTCGACAACCGATATTCCAGAACGCAAGGACCAGCACAAGCATGACCCAGTTCAGCGCATCCGATCCCGTCGTCATCCTGTCCTACGCCCGCACCCCGATGGGCGGCATGCAGGGCGCCCTCGCGGATGTTTCCGCCACCGATCTGGGGGCGACGGCCGTCAAGGCGGCGGTCGAGCGATCGGGCGTGCCGGTCGACAGGTTCGATCGCACATATATGGGCTGTGTACTCCCCGCCGGTCTCGGTCAGGCTCCGGCGCGCCAGGCTTCGATCAAGGCCGGCCTGCCGAAATCGGTACAGGCGACCACGGTCAACAAGGTCTGCGGAAGCGGTATGCAGACGGTCATCATGGGCGCCGAAGCACTGGCCAGCGGCACAATCGACTATGTCGTGGCAGGCGGCATGGAGAGCATGACCAACGCACCCTACCTCTTGAAGAAGCACCGGTCGGGTGCCCGGCTGGGCCATGACACCGCCTACGATCACATGTTCCTCGACGGGCTCGAAGATGCTTATGAAGAAGGTCGGGCGATGGGCACTTTCGCGCAGGATACAGCCAACGAGTACCAGCTCACCCGCGAGGACATGGACGCCTATTCGATCGAATCACTGCGTCGCGCCAATGCTGCGATCGAAAGCGGTGCGTTCGCCGGAGAAGTTGTCCCGGTGACTTTCTCCACCCGCGCGGGCAAGGTGACGGTCGAGCATGACGAACAGCCAGGCAAGGGCAAGCCCGACAAGATCCCCACGCTTCGCCCCGCTTTCGCCAAAGACGGTACGATCACGGCCGCAACATCCTCGTCGATATCGGACGGGGCAGCCGCGGTCGTGCTGACCCGCGAAAGTGTGGCAAAGGACAACGGGCAGGAACCCGTAGCGAAGATCGTCGCCATGGCTGCACATGCTCAGGAGCCGTCGGAATTCACCGTCGCACCGGTCGGCGCGATAACCAAGGTGCTCGAAAAGGCAGGCTGGTCGGCCGACGATGTGGACCTCTGGGAAGTCAACGAAGCGTTCGCCTGCGTCGCGATGTTCGCCATGCGCGACATCGGCATCTCGCACGAGAAGATCAACGTCAACGGCGGTGGCACCGCGCTGGGTCATCCGATCGGCGCGAGTGGGACTCGCATCATCGTGACGCTGCTCAACGCGCTCAAGAGCCAGGGTAAGAAACGCGGCGTGGCCTCGCTTTGCATCGGCGGTGGCGAAGCGACTGCAGTCGCAGTAGAGTTGATCTGATCGCTCCGGCAGGGGGGAGAGAAATCGTGACGCGATGCTCTGCAATTCCTGCAGCCATCTGTATGATGCTCGCCTCCTGCGGATCGCAGGAGGTCCCCTCGCAACCCTCAACCGAAGCTGCCGACACCGCGCTTGGCAGCACCGCAACCGGAGACATAACGGGCACCTACGAGGTCAAGAATGCTGACGGTACCGTGATCATGGAAACCATCAACGCCGACGGAACTTACGTCGATGCAATGGCGGACGGTACCGAAACCGAGAGTGGCACCTGGCGCATCGGTGACGGTGGCACGCTATGCTTCGATCCCGAGGGCGATGCGCCGGAGACCTGTTTCACCGGCGGCGAACCGGGAAAAGACGGGAGCTTCGAAGCCCGAGACGCCGACGGCAACATCCAGTCAACCGTTCGCAAAGTCGAGGATAAGACCGAAACTCCAACGGAGTCTTCGGCCGAGTAGGTTACGCCGAGTATGATGCCAGAGACGAACACAGGTTTCGCCTCTTTTCGCTTCAGGGCGTGCCCGCACCCCATAGACGGGATTCCGAAATCCATCCGCTCCGGTTGCCGACGGACAACTCGCACCACCCGGCCTCGCACCCCCCCAGCACACCGACAACACCAGGCGCGATGCGCCATTTGATTGGCGCGTTGCCCGCCCCGCCGGCCCGCAACTCGGTGTTCCCTTCACCGATGACGATCGCCCCGCGATCCGGACTAAGCAGGCGGGCGACCACCCACCCTCTGGCGCCGTCCGGATCTTCGATCAGGCGCCATCCTTGCATCATCCGGACGACCTTCACCGGCAGGCCCGGACGGCGATAGACCCAATCGATCTTGTAGTCGGCGCTTGGTCCAACACGCATGTTGAGTTCGCTTGCCCGGATCGTCGCCCAGTAAGGCACCTCGCGTTCCTGCGCCTTTGCCGCCCCGGTGAAACCGACAAGAATTAAGAGCGGAATGAGAAGGCGCGCGACCATGCGCTGATGAATTCAGGAATCGGTATGAATAGTCAACGCGAGCAGCGATGGCATCCACGTCATATCCTTGACCGCTCCCCCGCCCACGTCCTAGCGCTGCGACTGCATGGAAAGCACCGACTCCCACCCGCCCAAACGGCTCAATCGAACACCGCGCGTTTTCGTTACGCGACACCTGATTCCGAGCGTCGAAGAACGTATGAACGAGTTGTTCGATGTGCAACTGAATGCCGATGACGTGCCGCTCACGCGTGACGAACTCGTAGCAGCCATGCGCGACTGCGATGTGCTGGTTCCGACCGTCACGGACAGGATCGATGCCGAAATGATTGCTGCTTCGAGCAAGAACCTCGGCCTGATCGCCAATTTCGGCGCGGGCACGGAACATCTGGATCTCGACGCGGCCGCTGCCCGGAATATCCTCGTGACGAACACTCCTGGCGTTTTCACCGACGATACGGCCGACCTCGCAATGGCGGGAATCATTGGCGTGCCGCGACGCGTCCGAGAGGGCGTGGAACTTATTCGAAGCAACAAATGGACAGGTTGGACGCCAACTGCGCTGCTCGGCACCAAGCTGGCGGGCAAGGTGCTCGGGATCGTCGGCATGGGGCGGATCGGCCAGGCAGTGGCACACCGTGCCCGCGCCTTCGGGCTCGAGATCGCCTATCACAATCGCAAGCGTCTTCCCAAAGCGGTCGAGCGTATGTTCCATGCGCGTTGGGTCGAAAACCTCGACGATCTTATGGCCCAGGCAGATATCCTCACCCTGCACTGCCCCGCTGGGCCCGGCACCCGCCACATGATCGACGCACGGCGGCTGGACCTGATGAAGGATGGGACAAGCCTTATCAACACCGCCCGCGGCGATCTCGTCGACCAGGACGCGTTGATTGCAGCGCTCGAGAGCGGCAAACTCGCGGGTGCGGGGCTCGATGTGTATCCCGTCGAGCCCAATGTCGACAAACGCCTGATCCACCACCCCAATGTTATGACCCTTCCCCACATAGGCAGCGCCACACGCGAAGGCCGGGCAGAAAGCGGCATGAAAGTCATTGCCAACATACGCATGTGGGCGGATGGGCACAGGCCGCCGGATCAGGTGTTGACGGGGTTGTAGTCACCAATCATTCGCTCCCGAGCTTAAAGCTTGATTGGGTCGGAAGCGCCGCAGGACTAGCTTGCGCCCCTCACGAGGTCTGAGGCGACGTTACTGGGGAGACCAGAAATTCGTCTCAATCCCCCGTCAGTATCCGCTCGACCAGTTCCTTCACCGTCGGGGTGAAGTTGTTCGAGTAGAACGGGTCCTGCTTGAAGCGGTAGGCTGCATGGCCGGCAAAGGCGAGGTTCTCGTCCGGGTCGCCGCCGTGGGCGATGTCCTGAAGGGTTTTCTGAATACAGAAGCTGCGCGGATCGGCGAGGCGGCCGGTAGTGTGGTTGTCGTGGTCCTTCCAGCTACTGAACTGGCAATGCGACAGGCACCCCATGCAACCCTGCTGGTCTTCGCGGATCTGCTCGGCGCTTTGCGGCGTTACGAAGACCACGGTGTCGTCCGGCGTCTTCAATGGTTCGGAAAAGCCCTCGTGCATCCACGACAGCGCTTTGCGCTGGTCGCCGGGATGGACCCAGAAATACTTGGCCTTGCCATGATCGGCCAGTGGGACCGTACCCTCTTCCTCATCGCGCTTGAAAATCGGGATCTGTCGCTCGGAACGGTGCATCAGGTCGTAAAGGAAAGGCGTTTTCACAGCGCTGGAGTAGAAGCCGGTAGGGCTGAACTTGTGGAGCAGCACGTCGCCCGGTTCTACCGTTCGCAGCATGTCCTTCCATACCTGCGGGATCGGGCTTTCATGCGTCAGGAGCGGTCGGGTGCCGAACTGGAACATGATCTTGCCGATTTCCGGATTGTCGATCCAGTCGTTCCATTCGCGCAGGAACCAAACGCCACCGGCCATGACGATGGCGGTGTCTTCGGAAACGCCTTCCTTACGCATGGTCTCACGCAGAGCGGCCACACGTGGATACGGGTCTTCGGGTGCAGTCGGATCTTCGGCATTGGAAAGGCCGTTGTGTCCGCCGGCAAGCCAGGGATCTTCGTAGACCACGGCTGCCATCAACTCGGGCACCTTCGAATAGCTGCGCTTCCACAATGCGCGAAAGGCACGAGCCGAGGAAACGATCGGCAGGTAGTGGACATTGTGCCGCGCCGCGATCTCTGCGAGCTTGTAAGGCATGCCTGCACCGCAGGTCACGCCGGTTACGAGGCCTGGGCAATTCTCCAGTATGCCTTCGAGGACCTGCTGAGCCCCGCCCATTTCCCACAAGACGTTGATGTTGATCGCACCCTTGCCTCCGGCAATCTCGTGCGCGCGCTTCACCTGTTCGGTAGCACCGTCGATAGCGTAGCGAACCAGCTGTTCGAAGCGCTCCTTGCGAGTGGCTTGCGGGTAGACTTGCGGAATCGGGTTGCCGTCTTCGTCGTAGCTGTCCGCGTTGACTGCGCTGACCGTACCTATGCCGCCGGCCCCGGCCCATGCACCGGAGCTCGCATGATTGGTGGCAGAAACGCCCTTGCCGCCTTCGACCAACGGCCAGACCTCCTTGCCGCCATAGCTTATCGGCTCCAGACCCTTGAAACTCATGTCACTCACACTTTCTTCTTTTTCTCTGGGGCGCTTGGCGCCTCCTCGCCCATCGCGGCTTGATCGCCGCGGCACGGCAGTATCTCTTCGGGCGACGGCCTCCTGGCCGCAGCCTTGAACTGGGCATAATACCCCGCCAGTTCCGGCGCGTCCCGGAAGGCTACGAGCTCGTAGCCTGCTACTCTGAATTCGCAGCTCAAGAGCAGCGGATCTATTCCGTGCTGGTCGGTCGGGCGGTCGATATCGACGACTATGACCTGACCTCCTTCGCGCAAGGCGGGCCACATGCGCCACAGGAACTCGTAAGGCTGCTCGATCTCATGATACATGTGCACCATGAAAATGCGGTCGAAACTATTTTCCGGCAGCATCGGATCGGCAGGTTCGCCGAGGCGGATCGATACGTTCTCCAAGCGCTGGCGTTCAATTCTTCGACCAAGGCGGCTGAGTGCGTCGCTGTCGATATCCTGCGCAAGCACGCGGCCTTCGTCACCCACGCGTTCGGCCAGGCGCACGGTATAGTAGCCATTGCCTGCGCCAATATCAGCCACCGTCATCCCCGGCTCGATTTCGGCAAGATCCATGACGGTTGTCGCTTCGCCGCGACTGTCGCGCTGGTCTTCCGTCGAGAACTCGTTCGAGCCCAAATTGGATACGGGTCTGTCGGGCGCCGGGAAACGTGGCTGATCCTCTTCGACGATCGCCTGCCCCTTACAGGCGCCAAGCAGCGCAAGCGGCAGGATCAAGGCAAGTATCGGCTTCAATCCGCGTCCTCCACCTCAACCGTTTCGCCCGTCACGCGCTGCGCCAGCGCCGCCGATATGAACGGGTCGAGCCCGCCATCGAGAACGTCGTCCGGTGTTGGCGACTGCACGCCGGTACGCAGATCCTTCACCATCTGGTACGGCTGGAGAACGTAGGAGCGGATCTGGTGCCCCCATCCGATTTCGCTCTTTTCCTGATACTCGCCCGACGCCGCAGCCTCGCGCTCGGCCATTTCGCGCTCGTATAGCCGTGCCTTGAGCATGTTCATCGCAGTTGCACGATTCTTGTGCTGGCTACGATCGTTCTGGCTGGCGACCACGATACCGGTCGGCTGATGGGTAATGCGCACTGCCGAGTCGGTCGTGTTGACATGCTGGCCACCTGCGCCGGAGGCGCGATACGTGTCGATCTTGAGATCGGCGGGATTAATCTCGATGTCGATATCGTCGTCTATCACCGGATAGACCCATACCGAACTGAAGCTGGTATGGCGGCGTGCGGAACTGTCATAGGGGCTGATCCGAACCAGACGGTGCACCCCGCTTTCGGTCTTGGCATAACCATAGGCGTTCTCGCCCTTGATCAGCAGAGTGGCACTCTTGATACCCGCCTGTTCGCCCGCCGCATACTCGACCGTTTCGACCTTGAAGCCACGGCGTTCGGCCCAGCGGGCGTACATGCGCAGCAGCATGTCGGCCCAGTCCTGGCTTTCCGTGCCACCGGCGCCTGCGTTGATCTGAAGATAGGTGTCGTAACTGTCGGCTTCGCCCGAGAGCAGCGCCTGCACCTTGTCGCGATCGGCGCGCTCGGCCAGTCTGGCGAGCGAATCGAGGCCTTCACGCTCGACTTCCGCGTCGCCTTCGCTTTCACCCATGTCGACGAATTCGACGGCATCGGCCATCTCCGCTTCGATCTCGCGTACGGTGCCGATCGCTGTTTCCAGGCGCTTCTGCTCCTGAGTGATCGCCTGAGCTTGCTTGGGATCGTCCCACAGGGTGGGATCCTGCACCCGCGCATCGAGCTCGTCGAGGCGGCGCAACGCGCGGTCCCAGTCGAGCGACTGGCGCACCAGCGCCAATGCGGCTTCGATCCTGTCGATATGGGCCTGCCCTTCGGCACGCATGGAACTCTCCTGAAAAAGGTGTGCGGGCGCCGCGCCTAGCGCAGACGCGCGGCGCGGGGAAGATGTTGCAGGTCGGTTACTTGCTAGCGAGCGACCGCACGGCGGCAAGGCTGCGCGCGACATGCTCCTGCGGCTTGAGGTCCGAATAGACGAATGCAATCCGACCGTCAGTGTCGATCACATAGGTAGTACGATCGCTCCACCCGGCTTTCTCGTCTTTCAGTCCGAGCGAAACATCGTAGCGATCGATCAGATCTTTCGACGCCGAGGCGACGGGGAATTGCCCAGCGCAATGCTTGGCAGAAAAATCGCGCAGCTGGTTCGTGTTGCCGCCAGTCATGCCGATTACCGTGGCGCCAGCCTTGCGAAAGTCATCCATCGCCGCAGCAAAAGTCTGCGCCTCCAGATTGCAACCCGAGGTAAAGGCCGCAGGGAAGAAATAAAGAACCACCGGCCCTTTCTTGAGCGATGTCCCAAGATCGACACGGATCGGCTTGCCCGCCATCGCGCCTTGCGCGGCGAAGCGCGGGGCTTCTTCACCCTTGTCGAGCGCAGCCAGCGTGGGCGCTGCGGCGAAACCAAGGGCGGCTGCGGCGAGAAGTGCACGAGCGATCTTCATAGCATCTAACATGAACGCAATGTGCGCTCCTGCCAAGGCGGATCAGTAGATGCCGCCCTGATCCTCGACAAAATCGTTGGCCTGCTCGTTCGAATCATTGGCAAGCGCCTGCTGGGCCCCTTGACGCCCCCTGCGAATCAGTTCGAGAATTTCATTGCGCTTGGCAGCGATGGCGTCCGAACGCGTCGCCCGCGGCGGCTCGGTATCGGGCTTGAAAGCTTCCCAGATCACGGCTGCAGTCGGTGCGTCCGAAGGCGCTCCTTCGAAAACCCGCTTGCCGCTCCGCCGGTCTATCTTGACCATGCGCACGCCGGGGGGCGCGACGAAATCCTCTGCCTGCCAGCGATCCTTCGTAGCCTCAATGAACCGTTTCATGATCGTGGCTGCCGTGTTGCCGCCTTGTACCCAACCGCCGAGATTGCGCGGTTGGTCGAAGCCGACATACATGCCCGCAATTATATCTGGCGAACCGCCCACGAACCACGCGTTGGTCGGGCCATTGGTGGTGCCGGTTTTTCCGAACAGCGGCAGATCGAGACTGCGCAGGCGCACGGCCGTCCCACGCGTCACCACTCCTTGCAACATATGGACCATCTGGAATGCCGTGCGCGGGTCGAGCACCTGCCGACCCGACACATCGAAGCGCGGCATGGGCTGGCCATCCCATTCATCCATGTTGCAGTTCGAACAATCGCGTCGGTCGGTCCTGAAGATAACTTTTCCGTCACGATCCTGAACGTAATCGATAACCGACCCGTCGTTCTGTCGGCCCCAGTTGGCGAGCGCGGCATAGGCATTGACCATGCGCGCCACGGTCGTGTCGCCCGCGCCGAGTGCGAAGGAATAATAAGGCTGGTACTCACCAATGCCCACACGCGCGATGGTCTTGATGACATTGTTCATTCCGGTGTCGTCGGCAATGTGCACTGTCATCAGGTTCCGGCTCTGCTCGAGACCCCAGCGCATCGTGTGAACGCCGCCGCCGCCGCCGCCGAAATTGCGAAAGCACTTGTCGCCGAGATTTGCGCCCTGCCAGACGCAGAAGGTCTGGTCCGGCACCTGCGTCGCCGGCGTCATCCCATGGTCGAGCGCCGAGGCGTATACAAAAGGCTTGATGGTCGAACCGGGCTGTCGAAGCGCCTGCGTCGCGCGATTGAAGCTGCCGAGGCGACTATCGAAACCTCCCTGCATGGCAAGGATGCGGCCCGTTTGCGGGGCTTCCGCAAGGAACGCGCCCGAAACTTCGGGCACCCCGCGAATGGCATAGCCATCGCCGAACTTCACCGCGGCGACCACATCGCCGGCTTCAAGCGTAGACGGTCCTCCCGACAGATCGTATTCCTCGCCGTCCGTGAAACCGATCCGGCCGGGAGCGGTAATCACCCCGACGCGCCAATCCTGATAGTTTATGGAGATATTGGACGATGCCAATTGCGATGTCAGATCGCCATTGTCCGGGTTGAGCGTCGCGATCGGTCCGGTAAATCCGCGATTGCCATGATAGCTGATAAGTTGCGCGCGAAGTGCATCACGCGCCGCTAGCTGGAGTTCCGTGTCCAGCGACGTGCGTACCCATAGGCCGCCGGCATAGACACTGTTGCGTCCGTCATCGGCCGTCTCGCCGAACTTGTCGATCAATTGACGGCGTACTTCTTCGAGAAAGTAACCGGCGTCGGCAGAACGTTCGGTCCGCTGCCGGACAAGACCGAGATCCTGCTGTTTTGCCGCAGCGCCCTCATCGGCAGTGATGAAATCGTTGGCGACCATCTGATCGAGAACGAAATTACGGCGTTCGATGGCGAGGTCACGGTACCGTTCGCGCCCATAGCGCTCCGGCGCCTTGGGCAGGATGGCGAGAAAGGCCATCTCGTGCAGTTCGAGATCGCCGACATCCTTGTCGAAATAAGCGCGTGCGGCAGCCTGTATGCCGAAACTGCGACGACCGAGCGGGATTTCGTTGAGGTAGAGTTCGAGAATCTCCTGCTTGGTCAGCACACTCTCGATGCGGGTCGCAAGGATCATTTCCTTCAACTTGCGCGTTATCGAGTACTCATCGCCAAGCAGCAGGTTCTTGGCGACCTGTTGGGTGATGGTCGATCCGCCGACCGCCCGCTCACCCGAACCGAACTTGGTCGCATAGTCGATAACCGCATTGGCCGTGCCGGTAATGTCCACCCCGGCGTGATCGAAGAAGGTCTTATCCTCGGCCGAGAGGAAAGATTCGATCAGGCGCGGAGGGAAGTCCACAAATTGTAGCTGGACGCGGCGCTCGCGCGCATAGGTGTTGACGATCTCTCCATCGATCCCGCGAACAACCGTCGGCAGCGGAGTCTCGTATTCGAGAAGCGATTCGGCATCGGGCAGATTCCGCCCCAGCGTCGCCCAAGCCAGTACAAGCATGACTACCGAAAAACCGCCGAGATAGCATGCTACGCGCAGCTTCTGATTATGCGCCCAATTGGCGTTGACCCAACCGAGCAATCGCCTGGGATCGCGATTGAGCCGATAACGATAATACTGGAGAGCTGATTGTTCGGACATGATATAAGATGGTCCTTTAGCACGCCAATTCTGCAGTTCGCCAGAACGAACAGCGTTGTGCGGTCAGCTTTCTTGCTGGCGAGCAAAATAGATGCGGATGGCGCGAGCCATTACCTCGGCAAAACGGGCGCGACCTTCCGGTGAGGTAAGGCGCTGTGCGTCACTCTCGTTTGTTATGTAACCACTCTCGAACAACACCGATGGCACATCGGGCGCGCGCAGGACCTTCAGAGCTGCGGACCTCCGCGCCTGAGTGCGAAAACGTATCGCCCCCTCTCCTTCGCGAAGGATCAGCCCGGCGAACTCAGCAGACTGCTCCTGCGTTCTTCTCTGCGACAGTTCCACCAGAATCGCACTCACCACATCGCTCTGCCCGCCGACGTCGACGCCGTTCAAGCGGTCGGTGGCGTTTTCCCGATCGGCAAAACGGGCCGCCGCTTCGCTGGATGCCTGGTTCGACAAAGTGTAGATACTCGCCCCGGCAACCTCCGCCGCGTCGCCCGCGCTGTCGGCATGGATCGACAGAAACAGATCGGCATCCAGTCGGCGAGCGATATCGACCCGTTCGGCGTGAACGAGATAGCGATCTTCGTCCCGTGTCAACGCCACCCGAACATCGCCGCTTTTCTCCAGTTCATCGCGCAGCGCACGCGCAAGATCGAGCACGATTGTTTTCTCGCGATAGCCCTGCCCCACGGCACCCGGATCGTGCCCCCCGTGACCCGCATCGATAACCACCAACGGCAAGCCCTCCTGTCCCGCTATTTCGGGCAAAGCCACCGGAGCGTCGGCTTGGGGCAATTCGACGCGCAGCACATAGGTGCGGCCAATTTCGAGCACAGGGATGCGCTGCGCAACAGCGATCAATGCCCCCAGCGCCGCAACAGGCAACAGCATAAGCAGCAGGATTTGCGCCCGTATCGTCATGGCTCGCATGGTTACGGCTTTGTTATCGAGTGACGCAATATGGTTGCCGTGTGTAACCCACGGTGCTAGCGATATGCCATCGGTTGCCGGGTGCCTCCGATCGGCGCGGACACTGCGCGACGAAGAGGGTCACCGGGAAAAGCCTTTCTTTTTCAGGCCACAGCGGCCCTGCCGCTTCGGCTCAAGACAATACAGGTTGATGCCGGACATGGCCCGTTTCTCCCCGACACCAGCAGCACAGGCAATCGCCTTTGCCGTCAGGTCGGGCCGGACAGCGCAATTGCAGCGCAGGGCTCTTCCCGCAGTCACGAATACCCGGCCCCTCATATTTACGAGTGTTGGCCGGCTCGCAAACACCGCGTCGCCCCTCACGGGCAGCGGATTTTCCAACATGATACGCCGCGCAGCTGCAGGATCACTCCTGCCCCGACGCGGCTGGAGACTTATCAATGGCAACGCGCATGCTTATCGATGCGCGCCACCAGGAAGAAACCCGGGTGGCGGTACTCAAGGGCAATCGGATTGAGGAATTCGATTTCGAATCTGCCGATCACAAGCAGATCAAAGGTAATATCTATCTAGCAAAAGTCACCAGGGTCGAACCGTCTCTGCAGGCGGCCTTTGTCGATTTCGGCGGCAATCGCCACGGTTTCCTCGCTTTCAGCGAAATCCACCCGGACTACTACCAGATTCCCAAAGAAGATCGCGAAGCCTTGCTCGCCGCCGAAGCAGAAGCGGCGGAAGAAGAGCAGCGCCTGCGTGAAGAGGAAGAGCAACGTGGCGAAATGCCCGGCGACGAGTACGATGCCGAGGATGAAAGCGCCGAGGCGCTCGCCGAAGACCTTGCGGAAGACGGGCTGGAAGAAGTCGACACGTCAGACAAGGACGATGTCGCCACGATCGAGGAAGGTCACCTCGATAATGGCGATGATGACTCTGACGACGACGAACTGGAAGACGACAGCGACGACCGGGCCAAGGGGCATGGCCGTGGCCGCCGTGGCCGCGGACGTCGCCAGGGGCGGAGCGGTCGCAGCCGCGCCAAGGAAGTCGACGACGCGCGCGCAAAGCGCATGGCGCTGCGTCGGCGCTACAAGATCCAGGACGTCATCCAGCGCCGTCAGGTGCTGCTGGTCCAGGTCGTCAAGGAAGAGCGCGGCAATAAGGGCGCTGCCCTTACCACTTATCTCAGCCTCGCCGGCCGCTACACCGTGTTGATGCCGAACAGCAGCCATGGCGGCGGAATATCGCGCAAGATTTCCTCCGCTTCGGACCGCAAGCGCCTGAAACAGGTCGTCTCCGATCTCAGCCTGCCGAAATCGATGGGCCTGATCGTCCGTACCGCGGGTCTCAGCCGCACCAAGACCGAGATCAAGCGCGACTTCGATTACCTCGCCCGCCTGTGGGACGAGATACGCGAACGCACATTGTCGTCGAGCGCGCCCGCCCTGATCCATTCGGACAGCGACCTCATCAAGCGGGCCATCCGCGACATCTATAACCGCGATATCGAGGAAGTGGTCGTCGAGGGCGAGACCGGCTACAAATCGGCCAAGGAATTCATGAAACTGCTCATGCCCAGCCACGCGCGCCGGGTGAAGCAGTATTCGGATCCCGTTCCGCTGTTCCAGCGCTACGGTGCGGAAGATCAGCTCAAAGCGATGTACGACCCTGTCGTGCAGTTGAAATCGGGTGGCTATCTGGTCATCAACCCGACCGAAGCGCTGGTTTCGATCGATATCAACTCCGGACGCTCGACCAAGGAACACAATATCGAGCAGACGGCGCTGCACACCAATCTCGAAGCGGCGCGCGAGATAGCTCGCCAGCTGCGTCTGCGCGACATGGCCGGATTGGTCGTCATCGACTTCATTGACCAGGAGCATCATTCCAACACCCGCAAGGTCGAGAAGGCGATGAAAGAAGCGCTTAAGAACGACCGCGCGCGCATCCAGGTCGGCCGCATCTCAAGCTTCGGCCTGATGGAAATGAGTCGCCAGCGCCTGCGCACGGGTGTTCTCGAGGCGACTACACGCGACTGTCCGCACTGCGATGGCACCGGCCTTGTGCGCACGGCGTCCAGCGCCGGACTTTCTGCGCTGCGCCTGATCGAGGACGAGGCCGCCAAGGGCAAGGGTTCGGTCATCCGCCTCGCTGCCAGCACGGAAGCGGCAATCTACCTTCTCAACGAGAAACGCGCCGATCTTATGGAGATCGAGCAACGTTACGGCGTCACCGTCGAAGTCGTCCCCGAAGGCGAGGAAGAAGGCGCCAAGATGAGCGTGACGAGCCACGGGCCCAAACCGAAGGACGCCCCGCGCTTCGATCCGATAATCGAAGAAGATGACGAGAGCGAGGTTCTCGACGATGAGGACGACGACGAAGGGGACGATCCGGACGACGATCGTCCTCGCAAAAAGCGTCGCCGTCGTCGCGGAGGTCGCGGACGCAGCAAGAATCGCCAGCCTGAAGATGACGGTGACGAAAGCGTTGCGGACGAAGAAACGGTCGAGGGTGATACCGGTGAAGGCAACGACACCGACTCGGACGAAAAGCCGAAAAAGCGTCGGCGGCGCGGCGGCCGCCGCCGGGGTGGGCGCGGTCGTGGCCGGAAATCGGACGATGTAACTTCCGAAGACGCCGAGGAACTTGATGAGGTTTCCGAAGCGGTCGTCGAGGACATGGCGGTGGTAGCCGGGCCCACCGATTCTCCTGAAACGGCCGAAGCCGCCGCCGATGCGGAAGAGAAGGCAAAGCCCAAAAAGCGGACCCCGCGCAAGAAAAAGGCCGAAGCGGAAACGGACGCCGTTGCGGATGAGACTGTCGATGCGACGGCAGATGAAGCCACCAAGCCCAAAAAGCGTGCACCGCGTCGGAAAAAAGCCGACGTCGACGCTGCTTCAGAGACTCCTGCAGGCGATCCGGAAAAGCCGACCGAAGAAGAAAAGCCCAAACGTACCCGGCGCAAAGCACCTGTGAAAAAGGCGACTTCAAAGAAGGACGCCGAGGACGATGCGCAGGCTGAAACTGCTTCTCCGACGACAGCGGAAGAAAGTACCGAGCCGCGCGACGCGCCGGCGGCGCCGAAGCGCGGCTGGTGGCAGCGGACCTTCGGCGACGAGTAAAATAGGGTGGACGGTCGGCGAGCCTCGCTCGCCGACCTCACGCTTTGCGCGCCACGCCCCATTCCATCCAGCCCATCACCCTGGGCGTTTTTTCGAGGTACGCTTGGCCCAGCGGCTCGACCGAAAAACCCGCCCCTCTCAATGTCGAGCCGATGGGACGCGTCAGGTGGCAACCGCCAGCCAGTGGCTTCCACACCGGCTGTATCCGTTCCTGCCAGCGCGCCACCCCAACGTCGGGTGCGCGTCCATGTTCGAGGAAGAGAAGCCTCCCACGCGGGGCCAGAATGCGTCTTACTTCGGATAGAACCTTGGCCGGATCTTCGACCGAGCACAGCGTATAGGTACAGACGACCGTATCGAAAGACCCAGCGGGGAAAGGAATATCCTCCGCTACGCCTTGCCGGATATCGGCCTGCCAGCCCCGGGCCCGCGCCCGTGCACGCGCACCGTCGAGAAGCTTCACATGTGGATCGATGCCGGAAAACGAGGTGATCGAGCCAGTGTCGTAGAGCGCCTGGTTGAGTCCTCCACCGCAACCGATCTCGAAGACCCGACCCTGCGCAAGCGGAATCACTTCCCGGCGCCGTTTTTCGATACCCCTCTGTCCGCAGGCCGCCGTTACCAATCGCGGCATTACATGGCTATCGTACCAGGTCTTCAAACCCACGGCGCAAGTTCCTCCAATTGCGCAATGCGGCAAGGCTATCGAGTTTCCGCCGGGCGGCAAGCAGTTTCTTACTCCCTTGGACCGGTCAGGAGGCTACCGGCGTGAAGCCTAGGCGGCGACGCTCTCCTTCGCCATGGCCTTCGCGATCTGGCGAAAATCGGCACTCATCTGGGCTATGCGATCCGACGGCTCCATGGCGGACCACCGGACCACTTGCGGCATTGAAATCCCCACCCGCAGGGTACCACCCCATCCGCCTTCGGGATGCCGCACGCATTTGACCGGCTGCCCCAGCCTGATGCCACCCATGGCCAGCCTGCCGTGCAAGTCGATGGAGCCATCGAAAGTCGTGGCGTCAGACAACTCGCCGATGTCGATCGTGGCGAGCGTTTGCATCTCCACCGGATGCTCTTGTCCGGTATGGCAGCTGGCCTTCGGATAGGGCTGCACCAAGGAAAACCCGCGCGGTTCGACAAGAACTCGGCGAAGAGTGCGTTGGAATGTGTCGACCACTTCGGCGATTTGAGCGACCGGAAGTTCTTGAAAGCGCTCGAGTTCGAAAATCGATGCTTCAAGCCGCAGAAGAAGTCCCTCGTTCGTACCGTCCGGCAGGCATTCGGCTCCCGGCCAGCCCTTCGGCCATTCGGGTCGGCGCGAAACTGCGGCGAGTCCTTGCGGCAATCGCGGGGCACGCTGCCGGTGCGAAGCGGGCACAAGCGCAAAACCGCTAAACGTCGGCCCCCCCATGAATTTCGAGCCGGTCACCAGAACGATCGCCTCGCGATCCAGATAGGCGTGAAGCGCCTCGGTCGTGATCCGCGCCTGGCAGGCGTCTACCACAAGCGTAACCTGCCCGGCATGCTGTTCCAGCAGCCTATCAAGATCTTCTATTTCAGGTAGGATAAGGCCGGTTTTGGACCCATGGACAATATGCAGCACCGGGTGGCGATCACTGGCTTGCGCCACTGCAAACTCGGTTGCTGCCAGTTCGGCGATCCTGTCGCTGGCGAGCGCATCGCCATCCGCCGCACGAACCGGAATGTCGGCCAAGCTGATCGACGGAAAGCCTTCAATCTCCTGCCCGGGTTCTGTCGTAACACCCAGTGCCGTGCATTCGGCGAAGAAGCGCCCTTTGGCAGAATGAATGCAGCCACGGCCGACTTCGTCGGCGCCAAGCAGGATATTGTGCAGCCCTCCCTCGCGCCGCTTCATGGAGCAGACCAGCGGGACATATTCGAGATCCGTGCCCGACGGGGCGAAGACCACATCTATATCGTCGCCAAGCGAATAGGCAGCCCGCAGCCGCGCACGAAACTCTTCGAACCGATCTGCCACGGCCAGTGGTTGCGATTGCATAATGCCGAGAACATGGGTGAACGCATCCGCCGAGATGTCATTCGCGGTCGAGGATGCAAAGGCCATGACATCGCGTGGATATGGTGCAGCCATATACCGGTTCAGCCGTGTCTCCCCAGACAACTCGATACGCTCGTCGCCGCCCGACGACAGCAATGCTATTGCCTCCAGCACCTCGGATGATTCGGTAAATTGTGCGGCGAGGCGGTTTAAGCCAGCGACCATATGTCCTTCCGGATGAATCTTATGGATTGAAACTATACCTACTATGCTGCAGCGCACAACGGCAGATTAACAGACAGGCCCGCAAACACGATGAATCGCTTCCCTTCGCCCTTGAAGATCAGTACCGAATCCAAGAGGCGCCTACGTATCCTTTTTATTGCGAAAAACGCGCTTTGGGACGGTACCGGATCCCCGGAAGATGGCAATCATGCCAAGTACCATCGCGAAATGCGGCAGGTACTCGAAGGTCTGGACCTCAATCTGACGATTGCCGACCGGTTCGAAGTCCTGTTCGACAACCCGGAATGCGACTTCGTTTTTCCCCTGCTCAATCGTGCGGGCTTCTTCAATTCGGAGATGTTGTGCCCGCTGCTTTGCGAAAGAGCTGGTCTCCCATACCTCGGTGCAAGCCCAATTCTGCGCGGTCTGTCGGACGACAAGCACCTCGCGAAGCGCGCCGCTCGCGATGCCGACGTGCCGACTGCGCCTTGGGCAATCTACCGCAGGGGCGCTCCTATCGACATGGAACTATGTCCTACGGGGACAAGGTTCGTGGTCAAGCCCAACAATTCCTCCGCAAGTTGGGGGGTTCACGATGCCACCGATCGCGCCAGCATTCTGGCAGCGATCGAGGCCGTCCACGCACTTGGGCACGACGCCCTGGTCGAACCTTTCATCGATGGAAGCGATGTCGAAGTACCCGTCGTCACGATCGGGGGACAGCCGGTCATCATGCCGATGCTCATATTTCGCCAGGCGGATCCATCGCACCTGCGCACTTACTACGAAAAGCGCGACCTCGTGGATCGTAGCCAGAAATACTCGCTCGACCCATTCGAAAATACCGAGATGGCAGGACGTATTGCGGATCTGACACGACGTGTCTGGGACGAGTATCGCCCCTTCGACTATGGCCGGTTCGAGTTCCGAGTGAACGAAGAAACCGGCGAAGTGACCTTCCTGGAGCTCAATCTCAACTGCAATCTCTGGTCGCAAAAAGTGTTCGGACGCACCGCCCAGCTGGCGGGATGGACCCAGGAGCAGTTGATCGAGACGATCCTGGCGGAATCGCTCACCCGGCACGGGCTGCTGATCTAGGCCGGGATTTGCTCGCCCTTCCAGTCGAAGATCTTGCCGCTGTCGGAAGGTTCGAGTTCGTCGATCACCGCCAACAGATTGGTGGCGGCAATCGCCGGGCTGACAAGTTGCCCCTCGGGAAGGTTCGATTGGAACGGCGTGGACAAGACTGTGTCAACGGTTCCAGGATGAAGTCCGACCACGATGGCGCTCTTGTGCGTTCGGCTCAATTCGATGGCGAAGTTCCTGATCAGCATATTGAGCGCCGCCTTGCTGCTACGGTAGCTGTGCCAGCCGCCAAGACCATTATCCGTGATCGAACCAACCCGTGCGGACAATATTGCAAAAACGCTGCGCTCGCTTCGCGAGAGCAGCGGCAGTATATGTTTGGCCACTATTGCAGGGCCGACGGTATTGAGGCGAAAAACCTCTTCCATGGCCTGTGCATCGATCTGCCTGAACGAGCGTTCAGGCCCAGTGCCATCGGAAAGCGTCAGGACACCGCTGGCGATTACCGTCAGGTCCGGTGGCTCATCGGCCATATCCGCAGCAGCCGCAGCGATCGAGTTCTCGTCGGTAAGATCGAACCGGAACCCTCGGCAGCGTTCATCCGGCGCTATGCCCGATCGGCTACCCGCCAAGACTTTGGCACCGCGATCGGCAAGGATCGCCGCGAGCGCACCGCCGATCCCTCCGCTGGCGCCGAATATCGCTGCTCGCCGAACTGCTTTTTCAGAATCCATCTACATTACTAGATGTCTGATCCGGACCGTCGGTTCCATGGGATGTCTTCGGTTGCAGGCGATTTCACGGGTTGGCACTGTTTCGAGCCAAGCCCGCTTCAGCTTTGCCGTCCGGTCGGATTGCGCATTTTCGTGCCCTTGCACCGCGCGCCACAACCGCTAATGGGTTTCGTCAAGCAACAGGACCGATACTGCACATGGCGACCTTCACCCTTCCGAAGAATTCGAAGATCACCGGCAAGAGCCGCAACCACCAGGCTGAGGGCGGCGCGCGCATTCGCAAATTCAAGATCTATCGCTACGATCCCGACAGCGGCGAAAATCCACGCTACGATACTTTCGAAATCGATCTCGACGATTGTGGCCCGATGGTTCTCGACGCGCTGTTCAAGATCAAGAACGAGATCGATCCGACGCTAACGTTCCGTCGCTCCTGCCGCGAAGGCATTTGCGGATCGTGCTCGATGAACCTCAACGGCCAGAACGGTCTCGCCTGTACCACTGCGATCGAGGACCTGAAGGGTGAGATCCGCATCACTCCGTTGCCGAGCATGGACGTGATCAAGGACCTCGTTCCGGACTTCACCCACTTTTACGCGCAATACGCCAGCATCCGCCCGTGGCTGCAGACAGTCTCGACCACACCTAGCGGCAAGGAGCGCCTGCAGTCGCCCGAACAGCGCGAAAAGCTGGACGGATTGTACGAATGCATTCTGTGCGCCTGCTGCTCGACCGCATGCCCCAGCTACTGGTGGAACAGCGACAAGTTCCTCGGTCCGGCAATCCTGCTGCAGGCCTATCGCTGGCTAGCCGACAGCCGTGACGAGATGACCGGCGAACGGCTCGACCAGCTGGAAGACCCTTTCCGGCTCTATCGCTGCCACACGATCATGAATTGCGCGAATGTCTGCCCCAAGGGCCTGAGCCCGGCCAAGGCGATCGCCGAAACCAAGAAGATGATCGCCGAACGCGCGATCTGATCCCTTGGCGCCGCGCGACGAGATATTCGAACACGGCCCCGATCCGGAGAACCCGGGCTGGCGCCACTGGAACCTCAAGGACGAGACGCTGTTCAACGGCGCGGTGATGGGAAAGCTCATCACCCGGATCGACGACGACGGGAAAGCGCGCCTGCGCATGTTTCCCGAACGACGGCACGAGAACCTTCAGGGCATCATCCATGGCGCGGTGACTCTGTCGCTGATCGATATCAGCCTGTTCACGACGATGCACACCATCGGTTCGGGCAATGCCGGCCCGTCCGTGACCGTCGAGCTATCGACCCAGTTCGTCGGTGGCGGCCAGCCCGACCGCCCGCTCGACGCCGTGTGCGAGATCGTGCGCGAAACCGGTAGCATGGTCTTCGTGCGCGGCACGGTCGAACAGGAAGCTCACACAGTCGCCAGCTTTTCGGGCATCGTGAAGAAGATGAAGCACCGCATCGCGTCATGACCGGGATGCTCGCCCGTTACGAGCGGCTCATCGCCGCGGGTGAGTTGCGTGCCGATCCGGACCAGCGCCGCGCTGCCGAGCGGCTCGATCGGCTGCAAAAGGATCTTGAAGCGGAAACTTCGGGCGGTCTGCTTTCGCAGTTCTTCCGCGCGAAGATAGCGAGCCCGCAGGGCGTATACATGTGGGGCGGCGTAGGGCGCGGGAAATCCATGCTGATGGACCTGTTCATCGAAACGCTCGGCATCGCGGAGAAACGCCGCACGCACTTCCACGAATTCATGCTCGAGGTAGATCGCCAGATGCGCCAGCGCCGTGAGCGCGATCCCGGCGACCCCACAGGCAAGGTGGCACGCGACATTGCCGAAAACGTGCGCTGTCTCGCCTTCGATGAAATGGTCGTGACCAATACCGCCGATGCCGCGATCATGGCACGCCTGTTCACTGCGCTCATCCGCGACCAGGGTGTCACGGTCGTCACCACAAGCAACCGCCCCCCTCGCGATCTCTACAAGGACGGGCTCAACCGCTCGCTCTTCCTGCCCTTCATCGATCTGGTCGAAGCGGAACTGGACGTGCTTTCACTCAACGGGCCGACCGATTACCGCCTCGACCGCCTGGGCGACATCGAAACTTGGCACTCTCCGCTGGGCGATGCCGCGACGGCGCAGGTCCGCGAAGCGTTCTTCCGCCTGACCGATTACGAGCCGGAAGATGCCGCCAACGTGCCCAGCGCAGACCTCGATCTGGGCGGCGGACGCACCTTGCATGTGCCCAAGAGCCTCAAGGGCGTCGGCGTGTTCAGCTTCAAACGCCTGTGCGGCGAAAACCGCGGGGCGGCCGATTATCTCGCCATCGCGCATGCCTATCACACGGTGATCGTGGTCGGCATTCCCGCCATGTCGCCCGACAACCGCAATGAAGCGATCCGGTTCATCAAGCTGGTCGATGCGCTCTACGAAAACAATGTGATGCTGTTCGCGACTGCGGCCGCAGAGCCGGAAAATCTCTACACTGCAGGCGATGGCGCTTTCGAGTTCGAGCGCACCGTCAGCCGCCTGAAGGAAATGCAGAGCGCCGACTATATGGCCCGCGGCCACGGCGTCGCCTCCTAGTCAGGGGTAGTAACAACGGTGTTTCTTGACGGCCTTGGGGCCGTCCCCACATCGATCGGGTTCCGGCGTCAACACCCCGCCGATGTGAGAACTAATTATGATCGATATCCGCCCCTTCGCCTCGCTCGGGCATGCAGACCACGGCTGGCTCGATGCGCGACATCACTTCAGCTTTGCCAATTACCACGATCCCGACCGCATGGGCTGGGGCAATATTCGCGTCTGGAACGACGATACGATCCAGGGGCAGACCGGCTTCCCGCCGCACCCGCACCGCGACATGGAAATCGTCACCTTCGTCCGTAAAGGTGCGATCAGCCATCGCGACAGCCTGGGCAATGAAGGCCGCACCGCCGCGGGCGACGTTCAGGTGATGAGCGCGGGCACGGGCATCACCCATGCCGAATACAATCTCGAAAACGAGGACACTACGCTCTTCCAGATCTGGATAATCCCCGATCGGGCAGGCGACGAACCGGGCTGGGGCCAGCGCGAATTTCCCAAGGCCACCCGCGAAGGCGGCTTCGAAGTGCTCGCCAGCGGTACGCCGGAAGCCGATGACGCGCTGCCGATCCGTACCGATGCCAAGGTTGCTGCAACGACGCTGGCTGCCGGGCAAACGGCGACTTGGGCCACGTCGGGCAAGCGCCATCAATATCTGGTCGCCCCCAAGGGCCGCGTCAAAGTCAACGGCGTCGAAGCGCAGCCGCGCGACGGCATCGCCGTGACCGGCGAAAGTGAAATCGTGGTCGAAGCGCTCGAGGACGCCGAGATCGTGCTGGTCGACGCGCGCTAGGCGCTAGGCCTCAGCTGGCGGAGCGATCGCTCCAGCATCAACAGCTGCCACAGGACGCGGCCATTGTCCGAGCGTCCGGAAATATGGTCGTCCGCGAGGCGTGAAAGCGCCTTGCGGGCGAACCATCCGCTCCCGGTGAGAAGTTCGCTCGACGCGACCGCCCTCGCTTGGCCCGCCAGCGGCCCGCGGAACCATTCGGCCAGCGGGGTCACGAAGCCCTGCTTCTGGCGATAGAGGATGTCTTCGGGCAGGTAGCGCTCCATCGTGTGCTTCATCAACCATTTGCCGGTCGTGCCGCGGTAACGCTGGCGATGTGGCAGGCGTGCCGCGAATTCGATCAGGCGATGATCGAGCAGCGGCTCGCGCGCTTCCAGCCCCACCGCCATGCTGGTCCGGTCCGTCTTGGTGAGAATGTCGCCGGGTAACCAGAATTTGAGATCGGCATATTGCGCCCGGTCGAGCCCGCTGCGTGCCGGCGCATCGCGCATCAATTTTTCGAAAGGCTGCTCTGCCCTGTACTCTCCGCGCGCGCCCACAAGGGCGGTACCGTACAGCCGCTCCCTCTGTTCCGGCGCAAGTATGGCGAGCGCCCGCGCATATCCGGCCTCCCCGCTAGTCGCCAACGATAGTAGCGTCGTCTTGGCGCGCAGCGGGCGAGGCGCCCAGTCGGCCTTTGGCCAGATCCGCCCAAGCGTTCCGAATGCCGACTCGCGAAGACTGCGCGGCAATACTGATCGGGCGAGTTCTTCTCGCGCATGGAACAGTTGGCGGCGATAGCCTGCAAAAGCTTCATCCGCGCCATCGCCCGAAAGCGCAACCGTGACATGCCTGCGCGCCAGTTCGCAAACGCGCAGGGTTGGCAAAGCGCTGGCATCGGCAAAGGGTTCGTCGAAGATCCCCGCAATCCGATCGATTTCGCCGAACTGATCTGACGAAACGATTTCCTCGTGATGGTCCGTTGCAAAAAGCTCGGCCACTTTGCGCGCATGGGCGGTTTCATCGACACTCTCGACATCGAAACCGATCGAACAACTGGTGACCGGTGTGGCGCTGCCTTCGCTCATCAATGCCACGACGGAGGAACTGTCGACCCCGCCGGAAAGGAAGGCCCCAAGCGGGACGTCCGCCACCATCCGGCTGGTCACGCCTTCGCGCATCAGATGCAGGAGCTGTGCGGACAGGTCCTCGCTGCGCCCCCTGTCGCGGCGGGAGAAATCGATATCCCACCATTGCCGCGGCGGACCCGGTTCGCGACCGTGTTCCAGCAGCAGGAAATGGCCGGCAGGGAGTTTTTCGACGCCCTTCAGGATCGCGCGATGATCGGGGACATAACCCCAGGTCATGTAATCCTCGATAGCCAGCGGGTCGATCACGCGGCGCATCAACGGATTGGCCAGCAATCCCTTCATCTCGCTGGCAAAAGCCAGCGCCCCGCCCTCCAGCTGCGCGAGATAGAGCGGTTTCACCCCAAACCGGTCGCGCGCCAGAAACAGCTGGCGCCGATCGATATCGTAGAGCGCGAAGGCGAACATCCCATCGAGCCGGGAAAGACAGTCCACCCCCCATTTCTGCCACGCGGCAAGAATGGTTTCGGTATCGCCATCGGTGCGGAAATGCGCCCCGCCCCGTTCCAGTTCGCGGCGTAATTCGCGATAATTGTAGATCTCGCCGTTGAACGCGATCACGGCTTGGCCATCCGCCGAATGCATCGGCTGGGGCGATCCTTCCAGATCGATGATCGACAGCCGCCGATGGCCCAGCCCCACGCCCGGCGCGGTCCAGACGCCGCTGCCATCGGGGCCGCGATGGGCCAGAGCATCGGTCATCCGCTCAACCCGTTTGGGATCGACCGGCTTCACCGTCTCGTAATGGAAAATCCCGGCGATCCCGCACATATGAGAGCTGGCCTAGCCGAGCCGTACAGGAACGGCAAAGAGCAATGCGACGGCAAGAACGACGCTGAGGACAAGCCCCGGGTGAACATGCTTGTTTTCGACCCGTCGAAGCCACGACATGGCGACGATTTCGCTAGCGGTCCATCCGGCTTCTTCCGGTTCACGCTCGAACCAGCGCCATGCAACGCCAAGCACCAATGCGATGACGATACCGAAGAATACCCAGCCATATACGATGTGATCGAAGCTGCCGGCGGCCTCTGCACCGACATATTGGGCAATGAAGATTGTCGCCCAGGCCCGGATGCCATTGGCCAGAATCGGCACCACCACACAGGCAAGCATAAACCAGAAGCGGCGGTTCCAGCTGGCAAAACAGCTATGCGCTACAAGCACTCCCAAAGCGACCATGGCTATCAGGAACTTCACGCCGGAACATTCTTCGGCGACGATAAAAAGACCGGCGGGCGTGTCGATATGAATACCGTCGGCGACCGTCTCGATCCCGCTCCAACGGGTAAACGCCGTGGCCATCTCTGCCGTGACGTACTGTAACTGCGGGATGACTTCGTCGCCGAAGGGGACGAGGAAAATCACATAGGCCAAGGGAAACGCCAGGATGAGGCTTACGCGCAGGCCCAGGATCGCCAGGACGCTGCCTTGGAACAGGGCAATCGTACCTGCCTGAGCCACAAGATTGACGTCTGCGATCCGACCGCCGTACCAAACTGCCAAGCCGAGCCCCATCCAGATCAAGCCCGGCCCCCAGCCACCAGGCTCGACCTTAACCAACTCGTCCCGCTTGATCCAAACCAGCCAGGCGACGATCGGCGGGATCAGCAGGATATGACTGTAGGTATCGATATTCCACCATTGATGGGCCATTTCGGACCACTCGGGCAAGGTCATCCAGAACAGCGCGAACCACGCCGTTGCCAGAATGATCAGCGCGCGTCCCCAGCCCGTCGCAGGGCGATCCATCACGATACCTTCAGGCTGCATCGCGGCCACTCTCGGACCCGTCGAGCAATTGCGCAAGCCGGATGTAAATACGGTCCCAATTCATGCGCTCGACAACGAATTGGCGCGCTGCCTTACCCATACCGAGCCGCTTTTCGTCATCGGACAGCAGCGCTTCGATGCGATCTAGCGTCGCTGCGGGTTCGGGCTCCGCGATGGCGAAATGTACACCGTCCACAGCGTCGATCCCGGTCGCCGCACCGGGCGTGACGACGACCGGCTTGGCCATGGCCATCGCCTCTAGAACCTTGTTCTGTACTCCACGGGCGATCAATAGCGGGGCGACGACCACATCCGCCGATTTCAGAAAAGGCCGCACATCGGGCACCTCTCCCCAGACGCGCACGCCATTTTCGCCGTGATGATCTCTGATGGACTGGACCGGCGCACGGCCAACAACATGAAACCGTGCACGGGGATACGTTTTGCGCAGCGTGGGCATCACGTTCTCGATCATCCACCCGACCGCGGCGATATTGGGGGGGTAGTCCATCTGCCCGGTAAAGACGAGTTGCGGATCCTCGCCTTCCTCCAGATCCGCTTGCAAGCCGACTTGGACCGGATCGAAGAACTGCGCATCGATACCATTGCCAAGAGCATACAGGTCCGCCTTGGTGGAAGCGGAAAGACGCGACCGGAAAAGGTCGACTTCGTTTTCGCTTATGAGCAAGAGCCTGTCGGCGCGCCGGGCCAGCCTCTCTTCTTCCAGGGCGAGCAAGGCACCCTCGCGCCTGTTGAGCCATCTGCGCTGACCGGCATCGGCATAGGCTTCGAATTTGGCACTATCGACGTCGCACAGGTCGATCACCACGCGACCGGCGAAGCGGTCCGGAATGTATTGACCCATCTGCCCCGAGAATACGAAGATCGTTTCGATCCGGTGATTGCCCAGGGTCTTGGCGACATATCGGCGCATCGCCTCGTGATCGAACGCTGTCAGACTTACGGGCCTGCCCTTCACCAGCGCTTCGGCACCCGCAAGCGGAAGAGGCTTGGCCCGCTCGATCAGCGCGTGGGTTTTGGCGATGGTTACCAACTCCGGCCTCTGCGCCATATCCTGCTTCGTCTCACCGAAAGTGCCGACATGTACGGGACCCAGCTTTGCCAGCGCCTTGAGCAAGTGGTGCGAACGGATCTTGTCGCCGCGATCCGGCGGAAATGGAACCCGGTGCGCAAGGAACAGCACTTCACCCATGGTCAACCGAGACCGCGTGCGATCCACGGGCCGATCCGATTGGCGAGCGGCAGCGGCAGGCGCTTCCACAGCCCAATCTTGGTGGAATAGCTCTCGTCGGTCGGGTCGATATTGCGCGCCGCGACACCTGGCGCCGTCCAGCTGAAATAGGTCAAGGGTTCCGGCTCGAACCCCCAGTTCTTCTTGAAGGCAAATGGCCCGCTACCGGTCTTCGAACGGCCGAAATCGAAGCGCGTACAGCCCTTGCAAAGAGCATGGCACATCAGTTCATAGTACATCCGTTCATTTGCACGCAGGCCGCGCGCCGCCCAGGTTCCCCCGCCCCAGAACGGCATGACCGTCCCGCGATGACAAAGCGAGAGGACGCTGGCCACCGGCGTGCCTTGATGGCGCACCGTCAGGATCTCTGCATCGCTATCGAACAGGTCCAGTACGGCATCGAAAAGGCTGCGCGGGAACACGGGGGTACCCAGATTGCGCACGCTTTCCGCAAAAACGGTATAGTGGGCGGCACGCTCGGCCGCATCGCTACCCACATTCGCGTCGAGTTCACCCTGCAATCCCTTGCGCACTTCGGCCCGCGCCTTGCGAGGGATCGCCAGCAATTGTGCCTCTTCGTCCGCGGCAAGATCGGCGGCGAAATTGGCATGCTTGCCTTCGATGACGTGCCAATCGCTTGGTGCGCTACCGCCCCGCAATTCGACCGTACTGGCGGAGCGGCGCTGGGCGATCTCCTCTGCTGCACGACATAGCGTGACCGCATCGCTTTGGCGCGAGACGAGCGTCCCGCCTCCGACGCCGAAGCCGCTCGACACCAGTGCCCGGCCGAACAGCGGCGAGTGCATCTCGGTCAGCGGCAGCCATCCTTCGATAATGCCGGCGCGTTCCAGCAGCAGGCCGATAGCCGAATTTCCCGTGCCGCGTTCGATAGCGTGCAACCAGAGCGGGCGTTGAAAGACGACGCCCCGGTACTCCGCCACGAAAGCCTCGATACGCGCGACTTCGCAAGTGTCGCGCAGATCGGCCTGCCGAACGACGGCGGCGTGGGTCAGCGGCGCATTCATGCTGCCCACTTGAGGCTGTGCGGCTTCTCTCGCGCGGCAAGCTGGTCCATGCGACCCCAAGCGAAATCGCCCAGCAGCTCCGACAGCTTGCCGGCCATTTTCGAGAGATTCGTATAGTGTCTAAGGCGCGAACGCATAGGAGCGCCCGGAACACGCGGCTGGTCGGGATCGACTTCCCATGGATGGAAGTAGAAAACCGCCGGGCGCCCCTCGGCATTGACCTGCCGGATCGCCCAACGGCTGAAACCATAGGGAAGGACCCTGAAAAACCCGCCACCACCGGCCGCGAGGCGTTTGCCGCGAAACAGCGCCGTCGTGACGGGAATCTCGACAAGGTCGCTGCCGGGCACGGGATCGAAGGCGAAACGCGGCGCCTGCCGCCAGCCGTAGTGGTCGTGAACAACCGGCGCGACGGAGGACGAGTAGGCGTAACCCTGCTCGGCCAGCACTTCATGCGCCCAAGGATTGCGGGCATCGATCGAAAAGCTTGGCGCTCGATAGCCCATGACTGCCTGCCCACCCGCATCCTCGAGAATGGTTCGAGCCTTGGCTAAGTCGGCCGCAAACTCCTCGCGCGTGAAGGTAAAGACCCTTGTGTGATCGTAACCGTGGCTTGCCAGCTCATGACCGCGCTCGACGATGGCCTGCATGGCCGCCCTGTTGCGCTCCGCCACCCAGCCCAGCGTGAAGAAGGTTGCCTTCACTCCGGCGGCGTCGAACAGGTCCAGTATCCGCGCCAAATTGTCGCCGACCCGCAATTCCAGCCCGTCCCAGTCTTCGCGCGCGATAGTGGTTTCGAACGCGCCGACCTGGAACCAGTCTTCGACATCGACGGACAGGCCGTTGACGATTGCTCTGTCGTTCAACGCCCCCTCCCCAAATGTCAGGCCGCGGCGCGCGAGCCCTGCGATTCGAAATAGTCGATCATCATGGTCAATACATGGCGCAGCGAACGCTCCTGCTCGTCCAGACGTGCTTCGATCGATGCAAGACGCAGGCCGATATCCTCCGGAAGTTCACCGGAAGCCTTGCTCTTGCCGAGTTTCTCGACCTCGCGGCGCAACGCCTCCATGTGCTTGTCGCGGTCCGCGAAGGCGGCCTCGATCGCGTCGATTTGATGATCCAGCAATCCCTTGTCGCGTGCTTCGGCGCTCATCGCCGGCGCAACCTGCCCTTCGGGCGAGGGGCGGCGCGCTTCGTCATGGGCGCGCGCAATCGCATCCGCAGCCGGCAGATCGCGATCGGGCCGCGGCCGTGAAGCTGCCTCCTCCGCAGGCGCGGCATCGCCCACCATTTCCTCGATAACCGTATCGAGCATATCGGCATCGATCTTGTCGCGTTCTTCCACCGCGCCGAGCAACAACAGGCGGGTCATCACCTGGTTCACCTTGCGCGGAATACCGCCGGTGGCCTTGTGAAGCTTGACCCAGATGTCATTGCCGAAGCCCGGTCGACCTTTCCAGCCGGCATGATTCAGACGGTGCGACACATACGGTTCGACTTCGCCGGGTTGCATCGCTTCGAGATGGTGCGAGGCGATAACGCGCTGCCGCAATTGTTCGAGTTCGTCCGATTGCGCCAGAAGCTGCTTGAACTCGGGCTGGCCCAGCAGCAACGTCTGCAAAAGCGGGTGCGAGCCGAGCTGAAAGTTCGACAACATGCGCAGTTCTTCCAGCGCGCCGATAGAAAGGTTCTGCGCTTCGTCGACGATCAGGAGCACGCGGCGACCGCTGCGGGCTTCTTCATGAAGGAACAGTTCGATCGCGGCCAACGCCGCGGCCTTGTCGCCGCCCGAAATGTCGAGACCGAAGCTGCGCGCCGCGACATGGATCATCTCCTCATCGTCCAGCGCGCTTGTGACGACTTCGCCGACCGTCATGCGTCCGGCGTCGAGCTTCTGCTTGAGATGCGCGACCAATGTCGATTTGCCCGCGCCCACCTCGCCCGTGATCACGACGAAGCCCTCGCCCTGATTGAGGCCGTAGCCGAGATAGCTCAGCGCCTTCTTGTGCGTGAGACTCTCGAAATAGAACGCAGGATCCGGCGTGAGCTGGAAGGGCCGCTCTTTGAAATCGTAGAATTCTTCGTACATGACGCGCCGTCCTATCAGAAATCGTAACGCAGGCCGAGAAGAGCCGTTGCCGTGGTTAAGTCGTCGGTGGCGAGATCGCTGTCGAGCGTCGAAATGGCCAAGGCGGCACGAGCCGAGAGGTTTCGATAGATTTCCCGGGTGTAGCTTGCCGAACCGCCGAATACCCGGAGATCGCCGGTTCCCACCGTGCCACTGTCGAACCAGCTTGCGAATGTGTTGATCGTAAATGACGCACGCTCGCCGACCGGCCCCGATACGCCTGCCGTCAGGTAAAAGCTTTCGTCGACCACGCCGTCGGCCAGCTCGAGCACGGTCCCCGGGGCGCCGATGAACCTGCGACGGTCATAGCCTGCGCCGATGCCCGCCGTCATCCGACCCACCTCGCGAGTATAGCTGGCAACGACGCCGCGTCCGCGGAAAACCGACGACCGGAGCGAGCCGAGCAACCCATCGAGGCAGCCGCTACCGTCGAGTGTGCTGACGCAACCGGTGAGTTCGCCGGTAACGGGATCGCGTATCACGCTGAAATCGGTCGGCAGTGCCGCAAGCGCATTGTTGAGGCGTCCGCCGAACCCCTGAATGCCGTCATAGACCGCAAGCTGGAGATTGCTGCGCCGGTTCGGCTGCCAGCTAAAGCTGCCATAATAGGTTTCGCTATCGTAGCGGTGCCCGAAATGCGCTTCGAGCTGGGTCCGGCTGCTGGGACTCCAGACGACGCCGACATCCCAGATCAGTCCGCTCGCATCGTAAGCAATAGTGCGCGGGCTAGCTTCGTCGGTGACGTAGCGGCCGTTTGTGTCAAGGATCGGATTGCCATCCGCATCGCGCACGGCATCGCGGCTCGATACTTCCACATCCTCCACGCCCGCTCCGGCAACGAAGGCCAGCGTCGGAGTGATCGGGATGGTCACATCGCCGCGTACATAAGCATCGCGCACCCGCTGATCGAGATTGGAGACGTCTTCCTGATAGTAGCCGGCACCCACGCCAACGCCCACCGGAAACGGTTCATTCGGACGTGTTCCGGCACGCAGACTGGCGCTATGCGTCACGCTTTCATCGAAGAGATCGGCCGACGTGCCATCAAGCGTCACGAAATCCGGCCCGTCGACGCGCGTATACCCGGCGCGATAATTAGCGTTGATTTCGACATCGCCCGCGCGCGTTTGAAGATTCGGGCCAGCATAGACGGAATAGGTCTGGGTCGAGAGGTCGTCATCGACGGTCGGATTGAAGACCGACCGGCCCAGCTCATCGACGCGTGTACTTGTCGCCAATGCGCCGGCCTCGATGGTCAGAACGCGCGGCACGATCGATGCATAACCCCTGGCGATGCCGGTAATCGTGTCCGAATCCGCAACATCCGATTGATGCGCGAAATTGCGTTCGTAACGAAGCGACACGCTACCGCCGTTGTTGCGGCCCACGATCGACGCGTCGACGCCGGCGACCAGCTGCGTATAGGTAACGACATCGCTACCCGGGGATATCTGCCAGCTGGCGATCGAATTTGCCTCGATATACGGATCGATGCTGGTCCGGTCGCGGCCATTGGATAGCTCTTCGGCTTCGCCCTCGCCGATATCGTCGCCCGAGTAGGTTTGCGCATGCAAGGGGGTCGCCGTCAGCAGCGCCACACCAAACGCACAACGCGCAAGCCGGTGGAATTTCTCGCTCCAAGGCAAGGCCTTATTCCTCATATCCGTAGTAGCTTCCAAACTTCCGACCGCTTGGGCTGAAGGTCGCGTCGTTGAGCAACAGTTTGATGTCCGGGCATGCCGACAGAAGATCGATGGCGTCTTCCAGAGCAGCACGACCGCTCATGTCGGCGCGCGCAACGAGCAATGCCTGACCGACATGCTTGGCAAGCTCGGCCGCGGGTGTGGCCGCGAGCGTAGGCGGGCTGTCGAAAACCAGAATCCTGTTTGGCGCACCCCGCGTCAGCCGGTTGAGCACCGTCCACGTCCGCTCGCTGGCAAGATACTCGCTGTCGCGACCGGTCCGCTTACCGGCGGGAAGAATCCACAGGCCCGGTATGTTGGTGCCGACAACAAAGTCCTCAACATGCGTGGCAGGATCGGCCAGCACATCCATGAAGCCCTTGCCGGCCTCGAGACCAAGTTTGCCCATGATCGATGGCTTGCCGAAATCGGCGTCGACCAGCAAAACTTCCATATCGCGCTCGCCTGCCAGCGCCATGGCGAGGTTCAGCGCGCAAAAGGTCTTGCCCTCATTGGTGTGCGGCGAACATACGAGCACCCGTCGCGACAGAGGTGTGCCGTCGGCCTTCGCGGCGGACAGGACCTGACGCTTCACGATGCGGAATTCTTCCAGCAATGTCGATGCACCGCCGTCCGGATCGATCAGCCCCTGTTCGCGAAGCAGCGAGCGCACAATTTGGCGCTTCTCGCCCGACAGTATAACGGCCGGATCCTCAGGCTCCGGAGTTGCCACCGGCGCAGGAGCTGCAATCGCACTTCCGGGCGCCGCCGGTTGGCCGATCCAGTCGGACGCTCGACGCTTTGGTGTTTCCGGTACGGACGGCTTTTCCGGCTCGCGCCTGGGCGCGAACTTCTTGGCCTTCTCGTCTTCCAGCTTGTCCGGCACCGCGGCCGGGGCGAGGTTGTCCAGACCGAACGCGCCGCTGGCACGTTCGAACAGCGAAGTGCGCTTCGCTTTCTCTTCACCTTTCTTGGCCGATGCAACTTTCTTGGCGGGTACGCGCTTTTTTGCCGGGCCGCTCTTCTTGGCCGACACACCGCTCTTGGTCGGTATGATTTTCGTGGGCTTGTTCACTGACACGCTCCCCTCAGGCTACCGATCCGACCTGGATCATCTCGACTGCCAACAGCAGGAAGCAGATCGCCCCAAGCCCGCCCGCTCCCGCGAGAAACTGCTTCAACCGCAGCTGCTCGTTGCGCCTTCCGGCTTCGGTCATGGACCGCGAAATAGTGCCGATTACCGGCAGGTCGAGTGTACGCTGGAGCTTCTCGGCGGTCGTGAAGCTCGATTTGAGCTGTCCCATCACGAAGGCCACTGCCGCACCGGCGCCGATACCGAAGATCAGCACGGCGAAAAGCAAAAGCGGGCGATTGGGAGCCGCCGGTCGGCGCGGAGCCGTCGGCTGGTCGATGACCTCGAACTTGAAAGCGCTTCTTTCGGTTTCGACCTGGCCGCGCAGGCGCATTTCCTCGCGGTTCCTCAGCAACTCGTCATATTTGTCCTTGAGCACCTGGTAGTCGCGGCTGATGCGATTGGCTTCGGCGGCCACGGCCGGTTCGTCGGCCTGTGCTGCGATCAGGGCCGAGATATCCGATTGCAACGCGGCTTTGCGCGCTTCAAGCGCCTGAACATTGGCCTGCCGCTCCGCCCGGATCGATTGCAAGGATGTATAGGCCGGGTTGGGCGATCCACCCGCGCCCGCCGGTTCATCCGCTGCCTGTTCGCGCAGCGCTTCGATCTGACGCCGTTGCGATTGGATATCGGGATGGCTGTCGGTCAAACCGCGTGCACGCATGGCGGCGAGTTGGGACTGCGCCTGTGCGAGTGCATTGCGGGCACCGCCGCTATCGGCAGTCACGATGTTACGCGGCGTGCTGGTGAGTTGCCCGTTGATTGCCGCCAGTGCACTCTGGGCTGCTGCGATATCGGCGTCGATACCGCGCATTTCGGTCCGCATGCCCTGCAGGCGACCGGTCACGCTGGCGGTCCCTCCGACGAGGTCGGGATATTGCGACTCGAAATTCAGCCGGCGCTGTTCCGCCGCTTCGAGTTCGCGTTTGCGATCGTCGAGCTGCTTGTCGAGGAAAGTAATCGTGCTGGCGACGTCGCCGCGATTGCCGGCAACGTTGGATTCGCGAAAGATGTCGATCAGGCTCTGCACCACATCTTTGGCCAGAGCCGCGTTCTCCGCATCGCTGAGACTGGATTTGCCCACCGTTGCGGTAATCTCGAACAGATTGTCCTGTTCGCTCTTGACCACGATATTCTCGGTCAAGTTTTTTACCGCAGTCTGCATTTCGGCGTCGGTCGCCACTTTCTCGCCGAGCTTGGTCGTGCGGACGACGCGCTCCAGATTGACCCCGCTAACGAGCGTCTGGCGGACCTTGGTGATCGCCTGCTTGCCGTCGCCCGAAATGTCGAGCTGCTCGGACAGCACGTCCTCCAGTTCGACATAAATCCGCGCACGGCTCTCGTAGCTGTTGGGAATGAAGGCGATCGCGAGCCAGCCCAGGATGCAGACACCCCAGGCCACGGCCAGCGCGACCCAGCGGCGGTTCCACACCGTGTGCAGCGCGCTGCGGATTTCGTCGAAGACTTCCTGCATGCCCGGGCGCGTCCCTTAGAATGTGCTTTCCGGGATGATGATGACATCCCCCGGCTGGAGGAGCACGTTCGCTTCGCTGTCACCGCGCTTGAGCAGGTCGGTGAGACGCAGCGAGTATTCGCGCTGGCTGCCGGCCTGCTTGTCGAAACGGATCAGCTTTGCGCGATTGCCGGCGGCGAATTCGGACAGACCGCCGACCGCGATCATCGCGTCGAGCACGGTCATGTTCGCGCGATAAGGCAGCGATGCGGGCTTCTCGGTCGCGCCGACGATGCGAACCTGCTGGCTGAACGTGCCCGCGAACTCGTTGACGATGACCGAAACCAGCGGATCTTCGATATACTGGCTGAGCTGGAGACGGATATCCTCTTCCAGCATCGATGGCGTCTTGCCCACCGCCGGCATGTCCTTGACCAGCGGAATGGTGATCCGGCCGTCGGGGCGAACCTGGATCTTCTCAGCACCCAGTTCGGGATTGCGCCAGACGTGAATTGTCAGTTCGTCCAGCGGGCCGATGACATATTCCTCGCCCGGTCCTTCCTGCATGGCGACGAAGGTTGCAGGGGGCAATTCTGCACCGCCAGTGCTGGCGCACCCTCCCAAGGCAAGCATGGAAGCAGCGCATCCTGCAAGGAGCGTGGCAGTTCGGGTGAGGTGCATTCTTCGTTTCCCTGGCATTTTTCCGGGGAAGCGCCGGACGTTCGATCCGCCCGATAGTCCCCTGTTTGGAATTGCTATTGCCCGAAATAGGTGAACAGACTGTTAGCTATAGGCCGTCGAACCCGCAGATTTCGCGGCAATTTTGGGGTAGCGGGTTTTCGCTAGACCAGCATCTCAATTGCGGGCCCCTGTCCCAAAAAGGCACTAGGTGATGCGCTCGCGCCATAGGCCCCCGCACAGAACACCGCGACCAGGTCGCCAACCTCTGCGCGTGGCAGGTGCGCCTTGTCGGCGAGCCGGTCCAGCGGCGTGCACAGGCAACCCACCACATTCGCCTCTTCCTCGGCATCCGCGGTGAACCGGCTGGCGATGGCGACCGGATAGTTGCGACGCACCACTGTGCCGAAATTGCCCGAGGCGGCAAGCTGGTGATGCAGACCCCCGTCGGTGACGAGGTAGGTCTTGCCGTAACTCACCTTGCGATCGACGATGCGTGCGACATAAACGCCAGCTTCGCCAACGAGATAACGCCCGAGTTCGATAAACAGTTCAGCTTCGGCCAGCGTCTCCGGCAGCTCCGTGAACCGCTGCTCCAGCGCGGCGCCGACGCTGCCGATATCGAGCGGTTCGTCTCCCGGGAAATAGGGGATGCCGAAACCGCCGCCCATATTGAGCTTGGGCAGTGTCACGTCCGCTTCGCCCGCGAGACGATCGGCGCAGTCGAGCACCTTCGCCTGCATGTCGATGACCGCTTCGGCCGACAGCGCCTGGCTCCCGGTGAAGATATGCAGCCCGCGAAAGTCGCAGCCGGCATCGACGATGTGCCGGATCAGCTCCGGAACGCGCTCCGCATCGATACCGAAGGGCTTGGCCCCGCCGCCCATCTTCATGCCCGACCCCTTGAGTTCGAAGTCGGGATTGACGCGTATTGCGAGCCGCGGCCTCGCCCCGAGACGTTCGGCAATGGCGATCGCGCGACCGGCTTCGGCCTCGCTTTCGAGATTGAGCGTGACACCGGCGGAAATCGCCGCTTCGAGTTCGACATCGCGCTTGCCCGGCCCGGCAAAGCTCACCCGCGACAGATCGAACCCCACCGCGCGCACCATCTCCAGCTCGCCGCCAGATGCGATATCGAGCCCATCGGCAAGTGTCGAAACGAAAGTAAGAAGCGGCGCGAAACTATTGGCCTTTATCGCATAATTGATCCTTATTTGCTCCGGCATGGCGGCGCGCAATTCAGCAAAGCGGCGCTCGATGCGATCCCGCGAATACAGGAATAGCGGCGTTCTTCCGGCCTCTTCGGCCCATCCGCTTACCGGCCTGCCGCCGATCGCGAGCTCGCCGTCTATCGCCTCGAAACCGGCCGGGATGGGCCCCAAGGGCTTCATGCACCGATCTCCGCCGCCAGAGCAGTCCGGTCGATCTTGCCGTTCGGGTTGAGGGGCATCGTGTCACGCCAGTGGATCACATGCGGCTGCATGAAGTTCGGCAACTCCCTTTTGAGCTCCTTCGGCAACACCGTCTCGTAGTCTCCCGCCTGGGGTGCAGGCCTGACCACGAGATGGATCGCATGGCCAAGCCGCTCGTCCTTGACGCCAAGCGCCACTGCCTCGGCCACCAGTCCGGTCGCCAGCGCCGCGCTTTCGAGCTCCTGCGGGCTGATGCGATTGCCCGAACTCTTGATCATCGCGTCGCGCCGTCCGACGAAATAGAGAAAGCCGTCGGCATCGCGCTTCACCCGGTCGCCGGACCAGACCGCGATACCGCCATATTTGGAAGCTGCCGGGGCAGGCCTGAACCGCGCTGCCGTACGCTCCGGATCCCGCCAGTACCCATGCGCGACCAGCGGCCCGCAATGAACCAGTTCGCCCTCTTCATCCGCGGCGCAGACGTCGCCCTTGTCATCGATCGCGAGGATTTCCGCAAAGGGAATCGCCTTGCCCATCGAGGTCGGATGCGTATCGACCAGTGAGGGATCGAGATAGGTCGAGCGGAACGCTTCGGTCAGGCCGTACATCGGAAACAACCGTGCATCGGGAAAGAGGGCGCGCAGATCGTGTACCAGTTCCCGCGTCAGGGCGCCGCCCGTATTGGTCAGGCGGCGAATCCCGGCAATCGTTTCGGGCGGCCACTCGATCTCGGTCAGTTGGACCCAGAGCGGTGGCACGGCCGCGAGCGTCGTGACGCCATGTTTCGCGCAGGCTTTCGCCACATCGCGCGGGAAAAGGTAGTCGAGCGGCACCACACAGCCGCCGGCATACCAGGTCGATAGCAGCTGGTTCTGCCCATAATCGAAGCTGAACGGCAGGACTGCCAGCACGACGTCATCCGCCGCAATGCCGAGGTAATGCGCCACACTGACGGCACCCAGCCACATGTTCGCATGGCTGAGCATCACGCCCTTGGGCTTGCCAGTGGAGCCGCTGGTATAGAGGATCGCGGCCAGTTCGTCGGGGTCGCGGTTCGATGGCGGCAGCATCGCCGCTTCCGCCTCGGCCAGCGCAAAGACGTCGTTCTCGTCGATGACGTCGCATCCCCGCGGCACGTCGCCATCTTCCAGCGACGTCAAACGCGCCTTGGTGCCCATCAGCAGGACCGACCCGCTATCGGCAAGGATATGCGCGACCTGCGCCCGTTTGAGCAGCGGGTTGACAGGAACATGCACCAGCCCCGCCCTCGCCGCAGCGAGCGGCAGAAGACAGGTCAGCTCGCCCTTTACCGCCCAGCTGGCGATACGATCGCCTCTGTCGGCGCGGCTTGCGAGCCATCCGGCCAGCAGAGAGACACGATTCCTCAACTCATCGAAGGTAAGCGTGCGGTCGCGCAGCACCAATGCAGGGGCCTGTGCACTCCCGCGCTCGGCCAGTTGATCGAGCGGATATGGCGTGGGATCAGGCATTAACGCTCCGATGTGAAGGAAATCCGTTGAACATCGCGGTCAGCTATCACGAGACGGTTACCAAACTGCAAGGGCTGGATTGGCCCGCGCCGGGGCCTTTCGACAGGCTGGAATGGTTCGCGCTACTCGAACGACCGCTCTTCGCCATGGCGGAGGACGGCACGGAGCGAGTCCTGCTGCCTCTTCAACGGGGTGAGGACGGCCTCGAAGCCCTCACTTCCTGGTTCAGCTTCGTCTGGCGACCGATCGGCGCTTCGGGCGAATTGCTGCAGACCATCGCCCGCGATCTTCGACGGCGGACATACATGGTCATGCTCGCCCCGCTCCCCGATGACGATGGAAGCGCAGGGCGGACCGAAGTCGCGTTTCGCGAGGCTGGGTGGCTGGTTATCCGCGAACAGTGCGACGAGAACCATGTTCTTCCCGTGGCAGGTCGCAGTTTCGCCGAGTATTGGGCGGGCCGCCCGGGCAAGATGCGGACCACGCTCAAGCGCAAGGCCAGGAAGATCGAGGTCGAAATTTTCTCCCGCTTCGACGAACGGGCCTGGGCCGACTATCAGGCTATCTACGCCGAAAGCTGGAAACCGGAGGAAGAGCGTTCCGACGTACTCGAAGCATTCGCCCGCGCCGAAGGCAATAATGGCCGCATTCGCCTCGGCATCGCTCGCGCCGATGGCGTCCCCGTCGCGGCGCAGTTCTGGACGGTCGAAAAGGGCACAGCCTATATCCACAAACTCGCCCATATCGAGGCGGCAAGACCGCTTTCGGCCGGTACCACGCTCAGCGCTGCCCTGTTCGAGCATGTGATCGATATCGACGGGGTCGATCTGGTCGATTTCGGTACGGGTAGCGACGCCTATAAACGCGACTGGATGGAGCAGAACCGCCCACGCTATCGTCTGACTTGCCTCGATTGGCGGCAGCCGCGCGCCTGGCGCACCATCGGCAAGGCGCTGGTGCGCCACCTTGCACCGCATAATCGGCCCGGCTAAGGGCATCGCCTGCCAAGGAGGGGAACCCCAAGGAATGACCGCCGAAACTGCACAAGCCGAGCCGACCGGGCCGAGCCGCAGCGATATCGACCAGACGCTGCGCGCAATCCTGCGGGACGTTCTCGGGCTCGACCAGGCGCAGGTCGATGGGTTCGATGGCGACACCGGGCTGTTCGGCCATCTGCCCGAACTCGATTCCATGGCGGTCGCAGGTCTGCTGACCGAGATGGAGGATCGCCTCGATATCGTCATCGAGGACGAGGATGTCGATGGCGAGATGCTGGAAAGCTATAGCGGTCTGCTAGCCTTCGCCGAAGCCAAGGTGATCGAAAGCTGACGTCCGGCATGTACGCTACATGGCCTTGCCCGATGCCGGATGGCCACATCGGCGAGGAAATGGTCCTGAGCTTCGATGCCAAGCGCGCGAAGCGGCTCCTGATCGTCGGCCCGTTATTCGATGAGGCGAACAAGTTTCGGCACCAAATTGCTGAAATCATGCGGAAACTGAACAGTCGCGGGATCGACAGTTTCCTCCCAGACCTGCCGGGCTGCAACGAGAGTCTGGCACCTTTCGACAAACAGTCGCTTGCGCATTGGCGGGCCGGCGTGGCCGCAGCTGCCGCAAACTTCCGGGCGACCGATATCCTTGCCGTCCGGTCCGGCTGCTGGCTCGTGCCCGAAGATGGCGCCGGTTGGCTGTACGCACCGGCGAAGCCGCAACAGGTGCTGCGCAGCATGCTGCGCGCCCGCATACTGAGCGCGAAAGAGGCTGGGCGCGAAGAGAGTTCCGATGCGCTGATGGAAGTCGCGCGGGAAAACGGTATCGATCTGGCCGGATGGTCGCTTGGGCCGGAGCTCGTTTGCGAAATCGAGGCGACCGAATTTGCTGCACCATCGGGATACAGGATTGTCGAACAGGCGGACGTGGGCGGCAAACCGCTCTGGCTGCGCGCCGAAAACGATCACGATCCCGCACAGGCCGACGCCATCGTTGCCATGATCGCGGCAGAGGCCCCCGGCGCGTGAAGCGTCTGGCCTTCTCCTTCGAATGCCAGGGCGCGCGCTGCGGTGCGACGCTCGATAGCGCGCCCGGTACGACCGGACTGCTGCTGGTGAGCGGCGGCAACGAAATCCGCGCCGGGGCCTTCAATTCGCAGGCCCGGCTTGCTGCGGAAATTGCGCGAGCCGGCTTTCCGGTGGTTCGCTTCGACCGACGCGGGATCGGTGACAGCGAAGGCGAGAACCGCGAATTTCGCAGATCTCGCAAAGATATAGCTACCGCACTTCATGCATTTCGTGCACTCGCGCTGCAGGTCGACCGGGTGATCGGCTTCGGCAATTGCGATGCGGCCAGCGCGCTGATGCTCGCCGGCGGTGCCGAATGCGACGGGCTGGTGCTGAGCAATCCGTGGACCATCGAGGACGGCGAGGACGATACCCCTCCGCCAGCGGCCGTGCGTTCACGCTATGTCGAGAAGCTCAAAAACCCGCGCGAATTGTTGAGGCTGGCCTCCGGGCAGGTCGACCTGAAGAAGCTCGCGCGCGGATTGCGTCAGGCATCGAAAAAGCAGTCGGCACCGTCCTCGCTCGCGGGGGAAATGCGCGAGGGCATCGCCGGATTCGCCGGTCCCATCCGTATTCTTCTCGCGGATGCCGACCGCACCGCGCAGGTATTTGCCGAGCGATGGGACGCAGAAGACCCGCGGATCAGGCGCTGTTCGGGCGCCGACCATGCGTATTCTTCCACAGAAGCGAGCGCCTGGTTGCGCACGCAAATCCTCGAAGCGTTGCGCGGCTAACGGGTAAAGTAGCTGGTCAGTTCGACATGGGTCGACCAGCGAAACTGTCCGACCGGCCGCAGCTTCTCGAGCCGGAACCCGGCATCGGTCAGGACCTTCGCATCGCGTGACCAGCTGACAGGGTTGCAGCTGATATATACAACGCGGCTCGCTTGGCTGGCGGCAATCTGCGCGACCTGCTCCCGTGCCCCGGCGCGCGGAGGATCGAGCAGAAGTCCGCCGAACCGTCCCGCTTCGTCGGGCTGGAGCGGATTGCGGAACAGATCGCGATGGAGGGTAAGGACGGGCGCCTGCCGCATATTGGCGGCCGCCTTGCAGGCCAGATGTGCATCGCGCGCCGCCTCGACGGCCAGAACCTTGCGCGGGCCGGCCAGCGCGAAAGCGAATGTTCCGAGGCCCGAGAACAGGTCTGCAAAGCTGGATGCCCCCTCGAGCAAGTCGGTCGCGTCACGGACGAGGGCCTGCTCGCCATCGCTGGTGGGCTGGAGAAAGCTTCCGTGCGGGAACGGCACCGGAATGTCGCCGAAAGTGACGGTCAGCGGTTCTGGCTCCCACGTCGTTTCCGGCCCATAACCGCGATCGAGCGACAGGCGCGCAAGCGAATTCTCTCGGGCAAAGTCGAGCAGGGCTTCGGTAGCGGCCAGCCCCTCGGCCTCGATGCCCTTCAGCATGCAGTCGATACCCTGATCGGCCAGCGTCAGCTCGATATCGACCACCTGTCGGCCGCCATGTTCGCCGACGAGTTTCCGCAACGGCGCGACAAGGGCGAACAGTTCGGGCAGGAGGATATGGCATTCCCGCATATCGACGATGCGGTGCGATCCGCTCTCGCGGAACCCCAGCACGGCGCCCTGGACGGTCCTTAGCGCATGAAGCGTAGCTCGGCGGCGCGACCATGGCGGCGACAGATGCGTCGGCAGGACCTCCCCGACCGACAAACCCTGCGCCTCGGCGGCGTGCACCACGCGGTCGGTGACGAACTGGCGTAGCGCCTCCTCGTCGGCATGCTGCAGCTGGCACCCGCCGCAGATTGCGAAATGTCGGCACGGCGGGGTGGCATGGTGTGGCCCCGGCGTCAGCGTGCCGTCTGCCGTGACGACGTCGCCCGGCGCCCCGCCTGCGACATGCCGACCGGAATCCGTGACGCCATCCCCGCGCGCCGCGATGCGGATAATGGTTTCGGTCTCGCTCACAGGAATGCCGCCATGGCCGGTTTCACCGATCTGGCAAGGTCTCCGACGGAAAATGCCGGGGATGCCAGACGCGCCGCTTCGTGATGCAGCCACACAGCTTCTTCGCAAGCGCGGAGCGGCTCGCCATGAACCGCGAGGCGTGACGCCACGATGCCGGCCAGCACATCGCCCGTTCCTGCGGTCGAGAGCCAACTGGACCCTTGCGGGAAGAAGCGCGTCGTGGCGTCACTCACGAGGATGGTGTCGGGCCCTTTGGCGAGTACGGTCATTCCGGTGATGTCATGCAGGGCGCGCGCACGTTCGAGCTTGCTTTCCGCCGCGATGTCGAAGGTTTCACACAGGCTGGCCAGCTCGCCCTCATGCGGGGTGAGGCACAAGGTCGCGACGTCGACGCTGTCCAGCAGTCTGGGGCCCAGCAGATGCAGAGCATCGGCATCGAGCACTGTCGGCTTTCGCTTTGCCAGAACCCTGGCGAGCCGTTTGCGGGCCGTATCGTCCCGGCCCAGCCCGGGGCCGACAAGTAGCGCGGAGATCCGCTCGTCGGACAGGGCTGCGGCCAGATCGTCCTGCTCGACGACCAATTCCGCTGGGGCTTCGGGATGCGGACGTTCGCTCAACAGCTTCACATAGCCCGCCCCGGCGCGCATCGCGGCCTCCACAGCGAGCATCGGCGCTCCGGGCATGGCACCCGCGACGATGGCCAGTAATCCGCGCCGATACTTATGCGCGTCCGATGGCGGGGGAGCGATATGCGGGCTGGTGGAGACCGCGAACGACGTGCTGCGGATATCGAGACCGATCGATACCAGACGTTTCGCGCCCATCGACGCCATGGCCGGCATCAGGAAATGTCCCTGCTTCCATGCCCCGAGAGCCAGTGTAAGGTCGTATCGCGGCAGCGGCCCGAGCACGGTTCCGGTATCGCTATCCACTGCACTTGGAACGTCGATTGCTATTTTATAACAATCGTATGCGTCCAGTTTCTCGAGCAGTTTCCCAAAACTGCCCTCGACCTGCCGGGTAAGTCCGTAGCCGAACAGGCAATCGACCACCACGGCGCCACGCGGCGTCCCATCCGCCACGACTTCACCGCCGAAATGCGCTCGCGCTATGCGCGCGGTTTTGGCCGTAGCCTCGATCGGAGCAATCACCTGCACCTCGTGGCCGTCCCGCCGAAGGACCTCGGCGATCACATACCCGTCGCCGCCATTATTGCCCGGACCGCACAGCACCGTGACCGGGCGCCCCCCGGCAACGCGCATGACCCATTGTGCGGCCCCCTGCCCGGCGCGCTGCATCAGCTCCCATTCACTGGTTCCGCCATCCATCGTCGCCCTCTCGGCCGCGCGCATCTCGGCAACGGTAAGGACGGGTTCACTCACCCCAACGATCCTTCGGCCAGCGATATCGATCGCTGTCGACGGTCAGGACGAGATACTCGCCGTCGACAGCGGTACGAGCCTCCAGCGCGCCATCGCGCACGACGAACGGGCTCGCCGTTTCGAAACGGCGAAAGCCACCATCGGGATGGAGAATCACCGTGACGACAGTATCGTCCGCTTGAGTTTGGATCATGCGGCAATCCGGGCCGAAATCGCCGGCCCCGGCAATTGCACAATCGACCGTTTCGCCGCCCTGCTCGGCAATCGTCGGAGAAGCATCGCCACTGCAGGCCGAAAGGCACATTGCGGCGCATACTGCCGTAGCCTGCAGATTGTGTGAAACTCGCGCCATCTGACGCCGCTGCCACGCGCGGCGCGTGGGGGCAAGCCTCAGCGCGCCTTCAGTTGACCCACATCGCGGATAGCGCCTCTGGCTGCCGAGGTGGTCATCGCCGCATACGCCTCGAGCGCGGGCGACACGCGGCGTTCGCGCGGTTTGGCAGGAGCCCAGCCCTTCGCCTCCATGGCAGCGCGACGTTCGGCCAGCACTTCGTCGGGCACGGCGAGGTTGATGGTCCGCTCCGGGATCGAAATCTCGATCCGATCCCCCTCCTCCACCAGCGCGATCTCTCCACCCTCCGCCGCTTCGGGCGAGACGTGGCCGATCGACAGGCCCGAAGTGCCGCCGGAAAACCTGCCATCCGTCAGCAGAGCACAAGCCGCGCCCAGGCCCTTCGATTTGAGATAGCTGGTGGGGTAGAGCATTTCCTGCATTCCCGGCCCGCCACGCGGCCCTTCGTAGCGGATCACCACCACATCGCCTTCGACGACCAGGCCGGTAAGGATCGCGGTCACCGCATCGTCCTGGCTTTCATAGACCTTGGCGGGGCCGGCAAAGGTCAGGATGCTCTCGTCCACGCCCGCGGTCTTCACGATGCAGCCGTCGCGCGCGATATTGCCGTAGAGTACCGCCAGACCCCCGTCCTTGCTGAAGGCATGCTCGGCGCTGCGGATCACCCCGCCCTCGCGATCGAGATCGAGTTCTTCCCAGCGGCGTGACTGGCTGAAGGCGGTTTGGGTCGGCACCCCGCCCGGCGCAGCGGAGAAGAATTCGCGCACCTTGTTGTTCTGTGTGCGGCCGATGTCCCAATCGTCCAGCGCATCGCCCATGGTCGGGCTATGCACGGTCGGCAGCGCGGTGTGGAGCAGGCCGGCCTTCTCCAGCTCGCCGAGGATCGCCATGATCCCGCCCGCGCGGTGGACGTCCTCCATATGCACGTCGCTTTTGGCCGGCGCGACCTTGCTGAGGCACGGCACCTTGCGGCTCAACCGGTCGATATCCTGCATGGTGAAATCGACCCCCGCCTCATGCGCGGCGGCGAGCAGATGCAGTACGGTATTGGTCGACCCGCCCATGGCGATATCGAGGCTCATCGCATTCTCGAACGCTTCGAAGCTGGCGATCGAGCGAGGCAACACGCTCTCGTCGTCCTCTTCGTAATAACGTTTCGCCAGCGTCACGACGAGCCGCCCCGCTCGCTCGAACAGGTTCTTGCGGTCGGCATGGGTGGCCAGCGTCGAACCATTGCCCGGCAATGAAAGGCCGAGCGCCTCGGTCAGGCAATTCATCGAATTGGCAGTGAACATACCGCTGCAAGATCCGCAGGTCGGGCAGGCATTCTGCTCGATCGCGGTCACTTCCTCGTCGGTATAGGCCTCGTCGGCCGCGGCGACCATGGCATCGACGAGGTCGAGCGCCACCTCTTTGCCCTTCACCACGACCTTGCCCGCTTCCATCGGCCCGCCGGAAACGAACACCGCCGGGATATTGAGCCGCATTGCCGCCATCAGCATGCCGGGCGTGATCTTGTCGCAGTTGGAGATGCACACCATGGCATCGGCGCAATGGGCGTTGACCATGTATTCGACGCTGTCGGCGATCAGGTCGCGGCTGGGAAGCGAATAGAGCATCCCGTCATGGCCCATCGCGATCCCGTCATCGACAGCTATGGTATTGAATTCCTTCGCCACGCCACCCGCCGCCTCGATCTCGCGCGCGACCAGCTGGCCCAGATCCTTCAAGTGGACATGTCCGGGGACAAACTGGGTAAAGCTGTTCACAACCGCGATGATCGGCTTGCCGAAGTCGCCGTCCTTCATGCCCGTCGCGCGCCACAATCCGCGCGCGCCGGCCATGTTGCGGCCGTGGGTGGTGGTGCGGGAACGATAGGCAGGCATGGTGTCGGTCCGGTTATGCTTGTGTGGATCGGGCAAGCCTACAGGATCGCACGCGCGGATCGAAACGGAAATTCTTTATGCGCCGTGGCGCCGGGTTGTTTCACGCAGAGGCGCAGAGGAAGCTAGGGAGCAACGGCGGCGAAGCCGCTTTCTATTTCACACGAAGACACGAAGATGTCGGACAAGATGGCAACCAAGCACTCCATCTTCGTGTCTTCGTGTGAGTATCCACGCAGCTACGCGGCATTTTTAGAATCTCTGCGTCTCTACTTCCTCCGCGTCTCTGTGCGAAACCGTTTGATTCAAACCTCCAGCGCCACGCGCCCCATCACGTCGGCCAGCATCACCGCCCAGCGGGCCTGTCCTGCGGGCGTATCGATCTGGTCCTGCCGAATCTCGACCGTGCAATAGGGAATGCCGTTCGCTTCGGCATGGCGGTCCATCGTGGCGTTGAGCTGCCTGCCCGAATAGGGCTGGTTGTCGCCAACGGTCAGGCCCTGTTCGCCGAACAGCCGGATCGCATGCTGCGCCGCCCGGTCGTCCTGGTTGTAGAGCAGCGCGACTTCCCAGGGGCGCGCCTCGTCGCTGGTCGCCAGGCTCGGCGTAAAACTGTGCAGCGCCACCAGCATGCGCGGCTGGATACGAGCGATCAGAGCGGCCAACGCCTCGTGATAAGGTCGGTGATACAGCGCCAGCCGCATTTCGACATCGGCACCGATATTGCCGGGGATCAGATGCCCGTCGCTCGTCGTCGGAACCACGGCGGGCTCGTCTTCCTTGCGGTGGAAATCGCAGACGAGCCGGCTGACGGTCGCAATGTGCGCGGGCAGATCGTGGCGACGCGCAAGCCGGTCGGCCACGCCCTCCACCCCGATATCGATCGCAATATGATCGTTCATCAGCGCATGGTCGATGCCCAGCTCTATGCCCACAGGAACATGGTTGGACGCATGATCGGCCACCACCAGCAGGCCGCCGGGGCGAATGTCCTCTGCATTCACCTGGCGGTAGGGCTGGCCGTCGATCATCGCAGTCTACCTCGCATCTGCCACCAGCCGGAGTGGTCAGCAGCGATGCGATCCGCCGCCTGGTCCCGCGCTGTTTCATTGTCGAACAGCGCGAAACACGTCGCGCCCGAACCCGACATACGGGCGAGAAACGGCGAAGTTCCGCGCAATACGGCGAGGACGCCCGCAATTTGCGGGCAAAGCGAGATGGCGGGCGCCTCGAGATCGTTGCGCCCTTCGAGCGCTATCGTACGAGCATCGCCTTGGGGCAGCCCACCACGATCCTCTCCATCCCAATGCCTGAATACCGGCCCGGTCGAAAGCGGCACGCGCGGATTGACGAGCAGGACGGGCGTGCCCGCGAGGCTGTCGTCGGCGGGTTCGAGTTCGGTCCCGGTACCGCGCCCGATGCAGGTGCGGCTCTCGACACAGGCGGGAACATCGGCGCCCAGAGCAGTGGCGCGTTCATGCCAGTCTTCGGGCAGGCCGTAGCGGTCTTTCACGATGCGGAACACTGCCCCGGCATCGGCCGAGCCGCCGCCCAACCCTGCGGCAACGGGAAGATTCTTCTCCAACGTGATCGCCAGCCCGTCCGCTCGCGGCAACTTGCCCAGCGCTTTGGCCACAAGGTTGTCGAAGGGATTGTCGAGGCCCCCCGCGAATCCGCCAACGACGTTCACGGAATCTCGAGCCCCACTGGTCGCCGTCAGCACATCGCCCGCATCGACGAAGGCGAACAGCGTCTCAAGCTCATGATACCCATCCTCCCGCCGCCTGCGGACATGCAGCGCAAGGTTGATCTTGGCATAGGCGGTTTCGCGCATCATCGCCGCGTCATATCGCGCGGGCGAGAGAGATCAACGCTTCTCCGCCACCCCGGCAGCGCCTTCCAGAAAGACCCGGATTTCGCGCCCGATCTCAACCGGCTTCTCGAGCTGCGGCGAATGCGCGGCCTCTTCGACCACCACCAGCGTCGCGTCGTCGATCAGCCGCTCCATCTCCGCCGCCGCCGCCAGCGGCACCACCTCGTCCGACCGTCCCCATACCAGCAGGGTCGGCACGGCGATCTCGTGATAACGCTCGTTGAGCCGATGGTCCGCACCCTCGCGGATCTGCCGGGCCATGGCGTCGGTGAAGGGCAGGTCGCGATTGACGTCGGCGATCATCTTGTCGGCGACCGGGCCCGGAAGCTTGGGCGGAGTGTGGAAGACGCGCTGCATCAGCCGCGCCAGATCGGCGCGACCCTGAAGCGGGCTGCCAAAGCCTCCATAGACCATGTGCCCCTTGATCTCGAACCCCGCGGCATTGACCAGGATCAGCGCCTCGATCCGCTCGGGATACGCCAGCGTGTACGCCGCGGCGGTGTGCCCGCCCATCGAATTGCCGCCGAGCGTGAAGCGATCCAGTGCGAGCCCGTCGACGAAACGGGCGAGGAACGCCACCTGATCGCGGATCGTATGGCCCGCGCCCGCCACGCGCGCATTCTCGCCATGGCCCTTCAGATCGGGCAGGATCACGCGGAACCGGCCGGTCAACTCGGCCGCGGCCTGCGCAAAGCTGTTCTTCTCGTCCGCCATGCCGTGCAGCAGCATTAACACCGGCCCCGATCCGCCTTCGTAGTAATGCACAGCATCGTCGCCTTCGCCCAAGACCTTGCGGGTAAGCCCGGCCTTGCGCGCCGCCAACCACTGCGTGCCTTTGACCAGCAGGCCGGGAAAGGCGAAATAGACCGCCACCCCGGCGGCTAGCGGCAGCGCCAGGGCACCGGCGGCGAGTTTCGTAGGAATCAGTGACATATCGGTCCGGCGCGTAACCCGAAATCGACACCGATGTAAGCGGTTTCGCGAGTCATGGGGGGCCAATATCGCGAGACTGCGGGATATCCCGGCTTCCGCAACCGAAGACCGGCCCATAAGAGAGCAATCCTCACATATTCGGATAATTCGGGCCGCCGCCGCCTTCGGGCGTAACCCAGGTGATGTTCTGGTTCGGGTCCTTGATATCGCAGGTCTTGCAGTGAATGCAGTTCTGCGAATTAATCTGGAACTTGGGCTCCGCACCGTCTTCCAAAATCCATTCGTAGACGCCTGCCGGGCAATAGCGGGCCGAAGGGCCGGCGAAGACTTCCAGCTCGCTCTCACGTTGCAGCTCCAAATCCTTGACTTTCAAGTGACATGGCTGGTCTTCGGCGTGATTGGTATAGCTGAAGCTGACATTGGTCAGGCGATCGAAGCTCAACACGCCGTCGGGCTTGGGATAGGCGACCGGCTGGAAGATATCCGCCCGCTCGAGCATTTCGTGGTCGCGGTGATGCTTCATCGTGATCGGCAGCCCGATCTTGAGCGTGCGCATCCACATATCGATCCCGGCAAGTACCGTGCCGATATCCTCGCCCCATTTGGCGACGGCGGGTTGCGCGTTCTTCACCTTCTGCAGCTCGTCCGCGATCCAGCTCGCGCGTACCGCGGCATTGTAGTCCATCAGCTCGGTATGCTCGTTGCCCGCGGCAATCGCAGCGGCGATGCTTTCGGCGGCCAGCATCCCGCTCTTCATCGCGGTGTGGCTGCCCTTGATGCGCGGCACGTTCACGAAGCCGGCCGAACAGCCGATCAGCGCGCCGCCCGGGAAGGCGAGCTTGGGCACCGACTGCCAGCCGCCTTCATTGATGACGCGCCCGCCATAGGACACGCGCTTGCCGCCTTCGAGGATCGCGGCGATTTCAGGGTGATGCTTCCAGCGCTGGAATTCCTGATAGGGCGAGACATAAGGGTTGGCGTAATCGAGCGCGGTCACGAAGCCGAGCGCGATCTGGCCGTTCGCCTGATGATAAAGGAAGCCCCCGCCCCAGGTGCCGGTTTCGCTTAGCGGCCAGCCTTGGGTGTGGATGACGCGGCCCGGCTCATGCTTGGCGGGGTCGATATCCCACAATTCCTTGACGCCGAGGCCATAGACCTGCGGCTGGCAATCGGCCTCGAGGTCGAACTTGGCCTTCATCTGCTTGGTCAGATTGCCGCGCGCACCTTCGGCGAAGAGCGTGTACTTTGCGTGGATTTCCATGCCCGGCTGGTAATCCGCCTTGTGGCTGCCATCCTCGGCCACGCCCATGTCCTGCGTGACGACACCCGCGACGGCGCCCTTGTCGTCAAGCAGAACTTCGGCGGCGGGGAAGCCGGGGAACACCATCACGCCCAACGCCTCGGCCTGTTCGGCCAGCCAGCGGCACATATTGCCGAGCGAGCCGGTATAATTGCCCTCATTGCTCATGAAGGGCGGCAGGAGGAATTCGGGCAGGTCGGACTTACCGCTGGCCGACAGCACCCAGTGATGGTTCTCGGTGACGGGCACCTCCGCCATCGGGCAGCCCTGATCGCGCCATTCGGGCAGCAGCTCGTTCAGCGCCCGCGGATCGACCACCGCGCCCGACAGGATATGCGCGCCGATTTCGCTGCCCTTTTCGAGCACCACGACCTCGAGTTCCGCGTTCACCTGCTTCAATCGGATCGCCGCGGCGAGGCCCGCGGGACCGCCGCCGATAATGACGACATCGCAGGGCATGGATTCGCGTTCGCTCATGTCTCTCTCTTTTCGTCGTGTAACTGCTGGGAATGCCTTGATTGGTGGCGCTTTAGAGGTCAAGACCTGCGCCCAAGGAATGATGCAGGCCGCTCCCCCGAAAACGCGCGATTTTACGGCGCTCGAAAGCCTCGAGGGGGCGCTCGATTGGTGGCGCGAAGCCGGGGTCGACGCCGATTTCCACGACGAGTCGAGCGGGTGGCTGGCAGCACCCGTCGCCGACGATGCCGTAGCGGCCCCGCCCCCGCCCGCACCGCCGCCGATCCAGCGCAAGACGCCGCTGCAGCGCGCGCTGGAGCAGGGGGATGTACCCGCTACGCCTGTCGATCGCGGCGCGCTTCCCGACACGCTCGAAAAATTTCGCGAATGGTGGATGACGGAGCCGACGCTGGCCGATGGCGCGCTCGACCGGCGCGTGCCGCCGCGCGGCGTTAAGGGCGCGAAGTTGATGCTTTTGCTGCCCCAGCCCTTCGATGACGATGCCGAGGGTCTGTTGACCGGCGGGGCGGGCAAGTTCGTCGACGCCATGCTGCGCGCCTTGGGGATTGCCGGGCACGAAACCTATGTCGCCAGTGCCCTGCCCGCACCCATGGCCATGCCCGACTGGGGCCAGCTTGCCGCGGGCGGCCTGGGCGAGATCGCCAGCGCCCATATCGCGCTGGCCGCACCGCAGCGGGTGATCCTGTTCGGGCGCGCGCAACTCGCCCTGTTCGGCAAATCGCCCGAAGACGCGCGCGAACCGCTCTCCATCGATTGCGCCGGCCAGCCGTTCCCGCTGCTGGCCGCGCCCGATCTGCGCAATCTCGCCCGCTCGGCCGCGCGGCGGGAAACTTTCTGGAATCGCTGGCTGGACTGGACCCGATGACCCTTCGCATTCTTGCCGCTGTCGCATTGGCAGCAACCTCCCTCACCGCCACGACGGCCTTCGCGAATAGCGACAGTGTCGATTATTTCACCCGCTCGCACGCCGTCGCCCTGCCGCAACTGCTCTCGCAGGACGACCGCGCCTATTACGGCTCGCTGTTCGAAGCGATCGACGGGCGGAACTGGGACCGGGTCGAGGTGATGCTGGCCAGCCGCGAGGACGGCCCGCTGCACGGTGCCGCGCTGGCGAGCTATTACCTCCACCCCGAAAGCCCTCGGATCGAACTGCCGCGAATCGAAAGCTGGCTGGCGCGCTATGCGAACCTCCCCGAGGCGGAGGCCATCGTCCGCCTCGGCCAGACGCGCGGGCTGGAGAACCCGCCTTACCTGCGTCCCGCGGGCGAACTGGTCCGCCAGCCCGGTTCGACCAAGCGGATCCGGCCGGGCGATGTCAATGACGGCACCATGCCCGAAACGGTGAAGGCCGCGATCCTCGAACGCATCGTCAATGACGATCCCGATGGTGCGCGCCTGCTGCTCGACGGGGTCGATGCGACGTTATCCCGCGAAGCGCGCGCCGAATGGCGCTATCGCGTGGCCTTCAGCTATTACATCGAGAATCAGGACGCGCAGGCCTGGGCGATGGCCGATACCGCGCGCGATGGCGGCAGCGGGGCCTGGGTGGCGGAGGGCGACTGGGTCGCAGGCCTGTCCGCATGGCGGCTGGGCGATTGCGACAAGGCCGCCGAGGCCTTCCAGCGCAGCGCGGGCGGCTCTATCAATCCCGAACTGACGGCGGCCGGTCACTACTGGGCCAGCCGCGCCTTCGTAAGGTGTCGCTATCCCGAAAAGGCGGCGGAGCAATTGCGCGGCGCGGCACGCTTCCCCGAAACGCTTTACGGCATGCTCGCGCATGAGCAGATAGGCCGCGACCTGCCCCGCATCCACGCTTTGCCCGATCTGACCGAGGCCGACTGGCAGCGCCTGCAGGACGAAGCGGCGGTGCGGCAGGCTGTCATGCTGGCGGAGGTGGGGCGGCGCGACGCAGCGGCGGACGATCTCGTCTGGCTCGTCCGCACCGGCGATCCGGGCGATTACGGCGCATTGTCGCGGCTCGCCCGCGCGCTGGGCCTGACCAGTGCGCAGACCTTCATGGCCTATAACGCCCCGCGCGGCGAAGGCGCGCATCCCAGCCTGCGCTATCCCGTCACCTTCCGCACGCCCGTGGGCGGCTGGCGCGTCGATCCGGCGCTCGCCTTCGCCCATGCGCTGCAGGAATCCAACTTCCGTGAAAGCGTGGTCAGTCCGGCAGGTGCCATCGGGCTGATGCAGATCATGCCGATCACCCAGCGCGAATATGCCGCCTCGATCGATATGAGCACGTCCTCCGACCTCAAGGATCCGGCGATCAATCTCGCCTTCGGTCAGCGGACGCTCGAATCGCTCAACGCCTCCGGCTTCACGCAGGGCAAGCTGCCCAAGATCATGGCCGCCTATAATGCCGGGCCCAGCCCCGTTTCGCGCTGGGAGTACGAGATTCGCGACCAAAGCGATCCGCTGCTCTACATGGAAAGCATCCCCTATTGGGAGACACGCGGCTATGTCGCCATCGTGATGCGCAATTACTGGATGTATCTGCGCCAGGCCGATGCCGATGCGCCGAGCCGGACCGACCTGGCCGAGAACGACTGGCCGATGTTTCCCCGCGCCAGGTAAGGAGCGCTCATGGCAATCGACGAGAGCCTGCCCTTCAAACCCGTCCGCATCGCTCTGCTGACGGTGTCGGACACGCGCACGCTGGCAGACGACAGTTCGGGCGATATTCTGGCGGAGCGTATCGCGGCGGCAGGCCACGAACTCGCCGACCGCGAGATCAGCCGCGACGATGTCAATGAACTCGCCGCGCACCTGCACCGCTGGATCGACGACGAGCGGATCGACTGCATCGTCACCACCGGCGGCACCGGCCTGACCGGCCGCGACGTGACGCCCGAGGCGCTGGACCGGGTGAAGAGCAAGGATATTCCCGGCTTCGGCGAACTCTTCCGCTGGATCAGTTACGAAACCATCGGCACCAGCACCATCCAGAGCCGCGCCTGCGCGGTGCTCGCCCGCGGAACGTATATCTTCGCCCTGCCCGGATCGAACGGCGCGGTGAAGGATGGGTGGGACCGGATCCTCGCCCACCAGCTCGACAGCCGCCACCGGCCCTGCAATTTCGTCGAACTGATGCCCCGCCTGCGGGAGCGGTGATCGAGCCCGAACCCGAGTGGCGCCCGTAGATTATCGGCACTTACGGTGATGAAATGTTGGCATTTCACACGAAGACACGAAGATGTCCCGCGGCACGCAGTGTCGCTTTGGAGCTCCCACGGCCGGATGTGCCGCGACCTGGCAAATTACGAGCGGCTTTACCTTAGCCACGCCGTCTTCGCGTCTTCGTGTGAGCCAAATCAACCGCCGATTCCATTTTCCTACTCGCCCGTTCCTGCATAACGGACCTGATTCGCTTCCATTCCTCAGGAGATGCGGATCATGCCCGACACTATCGAACCCCTCGCCCATGTCCCGGCGCGCGGCTGGACGCCCGAACTCAAGGCGCGTTTCCTCGACCGGCTGGCAGCACATGGCAATGCCCGCGCCGCATGCCGCGCGGTGAACCTGTCCGCCGAAGCCGCCTATCGTCTGCGCCGCCGCGACACGTTCTTCGCTCGCGGCTGGGCGGCCGCATTGATACTCGCCCGCGAGAACGGCGTGCAGGCCCTGGCCGAACGCGCCATCGAAGGCGTGGAGGAACAGATCTACTATCGCGGCGAACTGGTCGGCACGCGCCGCCGCTACGATGCCCGCCTGCTGCTGGCGCATCTCGCGCGCCTCGACGCGCTGGCGGACGAGGAAGGGGCCGGCGCCGATGCAAGCCGGTTCGACGAATTGCTCGCCAGCGTCGCCGGCGGAGCGGAAGACCTGCCGCCCGAACGCAAGGATGCCATCGTCGAGGCAGCCGAAGCAGCGCGGGAAAACTACCGCGAGGCCGAGCTCGACGCGTTCTACGGCTCGCAAGAGATCGACGACCGGGAGGACGATGACGACTCGCCATTGGATGAGGTGGACGTCGAATATTTCGGCGCGCTCGAAGAAGAATGCGACGAGATAGCCGAACGGGCGCGGGCAAGCGCGGAGCAGGAATGGGACCTTCGCCTGGCGAACACCTTCGATTCCATCGATGCGCTATGCGGCTGGCCCGGATCGCCCACCGCGCCCGGTCTTCCGTGCCGTTCCGAAGATGCCCGTCCCGATCCCGCGGCGATCGCTGCGGCAATCGCTCTGGCCTGCCCGCAACCGGCAGCCGAGCCTTCCGCCGAACGGGAGTTTTCGTTCCTCGGGACCGTATCAACTGTGTCAACCTCCGCCCTCGCCCGCACGCTCGCCGGGCCGCCGCCCGGCTACGCCATGACACCTCGTTCTCCCTTCGGCGCCCCGCGTAATACGACCGGCAGATAGTCCGGCTCCTCGGCCTCCCTGTTTCGCGCAGAGACGCAGAGAGCGCAGAGATACAAAGGATAGTGCTCCGCCGAAGGTGGCTTTATCAAACCCGGTTTCTCGCATCCGTGCCCAGAATGGCACGGCCCTGCCGCAAGCAGAACTCCTCTGCGCTCTCTGCGTCTCTGCGCGAAACCCACTGGCGCATCGCCTATGTTCCATATATGTTCTCATACATGGACCGTCGTCTCGAACCTGCGATTCCCGGCCGCGGCGCCCAGGGCGCCGAAGTGCCGACTCGCTTCGGCCTTGCCACGCGCGAGGCGGATGGGGACTGGCGCGACCATATGGAAAAGCTGGACGGCCCGCCGGTCAAGCTGCGCACCACCGTGACCGAGGAGCATCCCAAGACCATCGTCAGCTTCAACCAGTCGCCCGATATTCCCTTCGATCGTTCGATCAACGCCTATCGCGGGTGCGAGCATGGCTGCGTCTACTGCTTTGCGCGGCCCACCCATACCTATCACGATCTGTCGCCGGGTCTCGATTTCGAAACGAAGCTGTTCGCCAAGCCCAATGCCGCCGAACTGCTGCGCGCGACCTTGGCCAAGCCGAAATACAGTCCGCGGCCGATCGCCATGGGGACCAATACCGATCCCTACCAACCGATCGAAAGCCGCTATCGCATCACCCGCAACGTGCTCGAAGTGTGCCTCGATGCGCGGCATCCGGTGACGATCACCACCAAGTCGGATCGTGTGCTGGCCGATCTCGACCTGCTCGCGGAGATGGCCGAAATGCGGCTGGTGGCGGTGGCGATTTCGGTGACGACGCTCGACCCGAAACTGTCGGGAAAGCTAGAGCCGCGCGCAGCTTCACCCGCCAAGCGTATGGCAGCACTGGGAAAACTGGTGAAAGCGGGGGTGCCAGTGCATTGCTCGATCGCGCCGATCATCCCGGCGATCACCGACGAGTTCATGGAAGACATTGTCGCACGCGCCGGCGAACTGGGCATCCGCAGCGCGGGCTGGATCCCGCTGCGCCTCCCGCACGAGGTCGCGCCGCTGTTCCGCGAATGGCTCTCGGTCCACTATCCCGAACGCGGCGACAAGGTGATGGGTATCGTGCAGTCGATCCGGAGCGGGAAGGACAACGATCCGAACTTCTTCAGCCGCATGAAGCCCAGCGGCGTCTGGGCCGACCTCTTCCGCGCCAGGTTCCGCGTGGCCTGCAAGCGCGCGGGCGTCGGCAAGGGGAAATTCGAGCTGGATTGCACACAGTTCAGGCCGCCAGCAGTGGGTGGACAATTGCGGTTGCTATGAACGCCTCCCCGGAACGGGGAGGGGGACCGGCGAAGCCGGTGGAGGGGCACAGGAAATGATCACAGGGCCACGCGATACCATCAAGCGCGCTCGAAAGCTGCGCAGCGAAATGTCAGTGCCCGAACGGTTGCTCTGGCGGCATCTTCGCGAGCGGCCCGGCGGCTTCAAGTTCCGCCGCCAGCATCCGGCAGGCGTCTATGTTCTCGATTTCTATTGCGCGGCAATCAGGCTTGCGATCGAGATCGATGGCTGGGCGCACGACAGCGCGGAAAGGATCAGCCGCGATCGCGCGAAATCGGAGTTTCTGCGTTCGCAGGGTGTCGCGACGACACGCATTCCGGCAAAGCTGGTACTCGAAGATGTCGAGGTGGTGATCGTGCGGTTACTTGAAATTTGCGACGGGCGAATGGCAGATTTTCGGAGCCGACAAACTTGCCCCTCCACCACTTCGTGGTCCCCCTCCCCTTACCGGGGAGGTTAGAACCCCTCGCCCGCCACGCCCGACTTAAACCGCATCAGCCTGCTGTCGACCAGCGCCGCCGTTCGGTTGACCACCGCTCTTTGATAATCCGGATCCTTGATCATCTCGAAAAAGGCGCCCGAATTGGGATATTGCGCCACGAAGCCGTCATGCCAGCGTTTGTCGTCCGGCCCGGTGACCATGGTCTGGAACGCGCCGCGCCAGACGATACTGCCGCCCACGCGGCGGAAGATCGGGCCGCTGGTCTTGCCATACTCCTCGTAGGCGCGCCGACCGCTCCAGCCCTTGTCGGCATGTTCATGCCCTTGGGGATACGCAGCCTCGTCGCGATAAAGCAGCAGGTTGAGCATGTGGATCGGCTCGTCGCGCGGCAGGTCCTTGAAGGCGGCGAAATTGGCGGGGCTCGGGTCGATATAGCTATCCATGTTCTACTCCGTCATTGCGAGCAGCCGAAGACTGCGCGGCAATCCATGGAGGCAAGAGCAGCAGCCCGGCACCATGGATTGCTTCGTCGCCCCTCTCCTCGCCATGACGAGGTGGAGCAATCAACCCTCCAGCGTGTAATCCGTGAACCGCTCGCGCAGGTCCTTCTTGCTGATCTTGCCGGTGGCAGTGTGGGGAATGTCATCGACGAACTCGACCGCATCGGGCAGCCACCATTTGGCGACCTTGTCGGCAAGAAATTCGATGATCTCTTCCGCGCAGCATTCCGCGCCCGATTTCCTGACCACGAACAGCACCGGTCGCTCGTCCCATTTCGGATGCGGCATGCCGATGGCCGCCGCCTCGGCCACCGCGGGATGGCCGACGGCGGCATTCTCCAGCTCGACCGAGCTGATCCATTCGCCGCCGGACTTGATCACATCCTTGGTGCGGTCGGTAATCTGCATCGTGCCGTCGGGATGCAGGATCGCCACATCGCCGGTATCGAACCAGCCATCCGCATCGGTCGAATCGTGCTCGGCCTTGAAGTAGCGCTTGATAATCCAGGGTCCGCGGATCTGCAACGCGCCGCTGGTCTCGCCGTCGCGCGGCAGGACCTTGGCGGGATCGTCGAGATCGACCGTGCGCAGTTCGACGCCGAAGATCGGGCGGCCCTGCTTCATCGTCTTCTCGACCTTCTGCTCGAAGGTCAGCTCGTCCCAGTCCACCGTCGGCCCGCCGACCGTGCCGATGGGCGACGTCTCGGTCATGCCCCACGCATGCTGGACGCGGGTGCCGTTCTTCATCAGCCGCTCGATCATGAAGCGGGGCGCGGCCGAACCGCCGATGGTGGCCGCCTTCAGCTTGGGCAGATCCTTGCCCTCGGCATCGCAATACTGGAAGGTTGCCAGCCACACGGTCGGCACGCCGGCACTGTCGGTCACGCCTTCGCGCTCCATCAGATCGCATAACACCGCCGGATCGTTCACGGCGGAGAATACGAACTTGATGCCCGCCATCGCACCCGAATAGGGCAGGCCCCAGCTCGCGGCATGGAACATCGGCACCACCGGCAGCATCACGGACGATCCGCTGAAATTGAACGCGCTGGTCTGCAGCCCGGACATCGCGTGCAGCAAGGTCGAACGGTGTTCGTACTGCACACCCTTGGGATTGCCCGTAGTGCCGCTGGTGTAGCAGATCATGCACGGGTCGCGCTCGTCGACCTCCGCCCAGCGATAGTCGCCATCCTGCGCGCCGATCCAGTCTTCGAAGCTGGTCGTGTGCTCGCCACTGTCGAAGCAGATATAGTGTTCCACCGTCGGCCACTTGCCACGCATCTTGTCGACGATCGGCTGAAAGGCCGCATCGTAGAGCATGACCTTGTCCTCGGCATGATTGACAATGTATTCGAGCTGGTCTTCGAACAGGCGCGGATTGCAGGTGTGCAGCACGCCGCCCATCCCCGCGACGCCGAACCAGCTGACCAGATGACGCGAATGGTTCATCGCCAGGCTGGCAACCTTGTCGCCCTTCGCCAGACCCAGCGCGAGCAAGGCCTGGCTCATCTTCCTCGCATCGCGATGGATGCCTGCCCAATCGGTGCGCGTTTCGCTGCCGTCCGCCCAATGGGTTACGATTTCGCGGGTCGGGGCTTCACGGGCAGCGTGATCGATCACATGCGCAATCCGCATGCTCCAGTCCTGCATCGCGCCAAGCGACATACTCTCTCCTCTCGCCTTTATCAGGCGACGAGGCGCAGATTTGCCTTCCCCCGTCGCGCGGTAAGCTGCACTTTGGCAAGACCGGGCACGCTTGCCAAGCGTTCGGCGAGTTCGCCGTCGATAGAAAATGTTCGGCCCAGTCGCATGACGGGCGGAGTCGGATCGCCGGTGAGCAGCGTGGCCTGCACTTCATCGCCGCCTGCGCCATCCTCGCCCAATTCAAGCGCAAGCTGCGTCAATGCATCCACACTGTCGACCTCGAGCGTAAGCAGCATCGCCATGCTTCCCTTCACGGCATCGAGCGGTGTAGCATGCCGGACGGTGATCCGCGGCGGCTCGTCCGGGCTCGGGCTGTCGAGTTCGACATCGAGCTTGATGCAGGTCTGGTTGTCGGCCCATTCGAGGAATTTCTCGACCAGCCCTTCTTCGAAACAGGCCGCGCTGAACTGGCCCGAGCTGTCGGAGAAATCGGCACGGATGAAGGGCTTGCCGCGTTTGGTAGTGCCCTTGCTGGCACCTTCGACCTGCACCGCCATGACCGCGCCCATACGGCCGCCACCCGGCACACCTCCGGCCATCAGCGATGCGTGCGAGCGGGCGCCTTGGGCGCTGGCAATCTCACGATAGGCCGCAGTAGCATGCTCTTTGAAAGAGAAACCCATATTCTCCTTCTCGCGGTTGCGGGTCTCGCTCAGCGACCAGTCCTCCGCCTCTTTAAGTCGAAGCGTATCCTCTACTTCCGCTCCCTCGCCACCGAACAGCCCGGCCTGTCCGCTCGAGCGTTCGCGCTCGGCCGCGTCGGCCACGGCCAGCAGCATGTCGGCATTGGCCATCAGCTTGGCGCGGTTCGGTTCGAATTCGTCCAGAGCACCCGCGCTGATCAGTGCCTCCAACTGTCGCGAGTTCATCGAGCCCCTGGGCAGGCGCTCGAACAGATCCTTCAGGCTTTCGAACAGGCCTGCGCTCTCGCGCTGTTCGACGATCGCTTCCATCGCACGTTCGCCGACATTGCGGATTCCCGCCAGTGCGTAGCGCACGGCGTAACCTTCGTCGGTCTGTTCGACCGCATACTCGGCTTCGGAATGGTTGAGCGAAGGCGGCAGAACCTTGATCCCGCTACGCCGCGCATCGTCGACGAAGATCGCCAGCTTCTCCGATTGGTGCATGTCGAAGCACATCGAGGCGGCGTAGAATTCCTCCGGATAGTGAGCTTTGAGCCAGGCAGTCTGATAGGCGAGCAGCGCATAGGCGGCAGCGTGCGACTTGTTGAAACCGTAGCCGGCGAACTTGTCGATCAAGTCGAACAGGGCGTTGGCCTCGTTCTTCTCGATGCCGGAGACTTCCTTGCATCCGTCGACGAAGCGCTGGCGCTGCGCATCCATTTCAGCCTGCACCTTCTTGCCCATCGCGCGGCGCAGCAAATCGGCGTCGCCAAGCGAGTATCCGGCGAGAATCTGCGCGGCCTGCATCACCTGTTCCTGATAGACGAAGATGCCGTAGGTCTCGGCGAGAATGCCCTCGAGCTTGGCGTGCGGATACTCGATCGGCACCTCGCCCGCCTTGCGCTTACCGAACAGCGGGATGTTGTCCATCGGGCCGGGACGGTAGAGCGAGACGAGCGCAATGATGTCACCGAAATTGGTCGGCTTCACCGCAGTGAGCGTACGGCGCATGCCTTCCGATTCCAGCTGGAACACGCCCACCGTGTTGCCAGCCTTCATCAGCTCGTAGACCTTGGCGTCGTCGAGCAGGAGCGCCGAAAGGTCGATATCGATCTCGCGCCGCTTGAGAAGGTCGACCGCCTTCTTGAGTACCGATAGCGTCTTGAGGCCGAGAAAGTCGAACTTGACCAACCCCGAGCTTTCGACATTCTTCATGTCGTATTGCGTGACCGGCATGTCTGAACGCGGATCGCGATACAGCGGGACCAGCTTGGCAAGCGGACGGTCGCCGATCACCACGCCTGCCGCGTGGGTCGAGGAATTCCGCGGGAAACCTTCCAGTTGCATCGCCAGGTCGACGAGGCGCTTCACCTCGTTGTCGTTTTCGTACTCGCGCCGGAAGTCCGCCGCACCGTTGAGCGCCCGAGGTAAGGTCCAGGGATCGGTCGGGTGGTTCGGCACCATCTTGCACAGGCGATCGACTTGGCCATAGCTCATCTGCAGGATACGGCCCGTGTCGCGCAGCACCGCGCGTGCCTTGAGCTTGCCGAAGGTGATGATCTGCGCGACGTGATCGTGGCCGTATTTGCGCTGGACATATCGGATCACTTCGCCGCGCCGCGTTTCACAGAAGTCGATATCGAAGTCCGGCATCGATACGCGCTCCGGGTTGAGGAAGCGTTCGAACAGCAGGCCAAGCTTGATCGGATCGAGATCGGTGATCGTGAGCGCCCAGGCGACGAGGCTGCCTGCGCCCGAACCACGTCCCGGTCCGACCGGGATATCGTGATCCTTGGCCCACTTGATAAAGTCCGCAACGATCAGGAAGTAGCCGGGAAAACCCATCTGGTTGATAATGTCGACTTCGAACTTCAGCCGGTCGGTATAGACCTTGCGCTCGTCGTCGCTCAGCGCACCATAAGGTTCGAGGCGGGCTTCGAGCCCCTTTCGGGCATCCTCTTCCAGCATCCGTGCCTCGCCTTCAAGATCGCCGGCAAGGCTGGGCAGGATGGGCTTGCGATAGGGCGGAGCATAGGCACAGCGTTGCGCCACCACGAGCGTGTTTTGCACCGCTTCGGGAAGGTCGTCGAAAGCCTCGTCCATCATGTGGGAGGTTTTCACAAAGCTTTCGGGGTTCGAACGGGTGCGCTGCTCGGCATCGACATGGGTCGATCCGGCGATACACAACATCGCATCATGCGCCTTGTGCATATGCGGCTCGGCAAAGTTTGCGGGATTGGTAGCTACCAGCGGCAGATCGCGGGCATAGGCGAGATCGACCAGCGCAGCTTCTGCGCGCTCTTCGACGTCGTTCCCGCGCCGCGCAAGCTCGATATAGAGCCGCTTCGGGAACAACGCCTGCAGCCGGTCCAGCAGCGCTTCTGCATGCGTCTGCTGCCCTTCGGCAAGCAGCTTGGTCACAGCCCCCTCGCTCGCACCGGTGAATGCAATCAGGCCATTGGTGCGGCCTTCGCAATCCTCAATCCGGACATGCGGCTCGAATTCGAGCGGGCGGTCGAGATGCGCGCGACTGACCAGATGGCAAAGGTTGTCGTAACCCGCTTCGTCCTGCGCATAGAGCGGGAGGTAATCGACCTGCTTGCCGTCCTGATCGCGAGCGACGCCCAGCAGCGTACCGATGATGGGCTGGATCCCCTCGGCCTTGCAGGCATTGGCGAACATGACCGCGCCATAAAGGCCATTGCGGTCGGCAATCGCCATCGCCGGAAAGCCCCGCTCCTTCGCCAGCTTCGCCATCGCCTTGGGATCGATGGCGCCTTCCAGCATGGTGTACGCCGACAGGACACGGAAGGGAACGAAGGGCTTGAACGACATGGCACCCAATATGCGGATTGTGCGCACGATTCTCCAGTCACGCGCGCCGTCAATTCTCCACAGGCTGTGGGAGGCTCAGAGGAGCTTTTCTATGTCCTTGGCAATGGTCTTAGGCGCGTCGGTCGGGGCATAGCGCTTCACGACATTGCCCTCGCGGTCGATCAGGAATTTCGTGAAGTTCCATTTGATCGCTTTCGATCCCATCAGGCCGGGCTTTTCTTTCTTCATCCAGTCGAACAATGGGCTGGCATTGTCGCCGTTGACGTCCACCTTGGCCATCAAGGGAAAGGTGAGGCCGAAATTGACCTTACAGAACTCCGCGATCTCGCCTGCATCGCCCGGTTCCTGATTGCCGAACTGGTTGCACGGGAAGGCGAGGACTTCGAAGTCCTTGTCCTTGTAGTCCTGGAAAAGCGCTTCCAACCCGTCATACTGCGAGGTGAAGCCGCATTTGCTTGCGGTGTTCACCACCAACAAAACCTTGCCGAGCTTTCCCCTGAGAGCGAGCTGCTCGCCCTTGTTGGTGGCGACGGTGAAATCGGCGATGGTGGTCATCTCGGTGCTATTCCTTGCGGCGATACGTCAGGTCGAAACTGTCGGCCCAAGTGCGGCCATGATCCGAACTCGCCTGACCGTACTGGCGCACACTGCCATCCGCTTCAAGCGTATAGGTCATTCGCACGAGCGAGGGATTTCCTTCCTTATCCTTGCCCCAATAGCCGGTCAGCACCATGGCACCGTCAACCGCACCCCCGTCGAAAAAGACGCGGCCTGGCGTGCCGCCGACCCAAAGTTGATGCCAGCCACCGGTCTTTGGATCATAGGTGCTGAGACTGGTGCCGCCAGCTCCGCGCAGCGGCATCCAGGTCTCGCGGATCGCACACCCGGCACTGACTTTCTCGATCCGGCTTTCGGCCACCGGTTTGTCCCCGCCCCTGGGAAACACGTCCCATTCGCCGACCCAGAAATCGAAGGCGTCGTGGCTTGCGCCTTCGCATTTGGGCGGTGAGGGTGGCGATGCTGCAGATGTTGCAGGCGTCGTTGCTTGCGTAAGAACAAGCGCCAAGGTGGCGGTCAGCATGGTAGTCTCCCCTTTTCGTGCCATGCTGCACAGGATTGCCAACACGGGCCAGCGACGTTCGACCGAGGCCGCATCACGCCCCACGAACGTGAGAAATCGGCGCGTTTGCGATGCCCGCCACGGGGATCGCTATTCCAGCACGCCCTCATGCAGCCGGACGACACGATCCATTTTTTGCGCGAGACGCTCATTGTGCGTCGCAATCAAGGCCGCACTCCCCTCGCCCCGGACGAGGGCAAGAAATTGGGCGAGAACCTTGTCGGAAGTCGTTTCGTCGAGATTGCCCGTCGGCTCATCGGCCAGAACAAGGTCGGGCTTGTTGGCAAGACCACGGGCGACCGCCACGCGCTGCTGCTCTCCACCCGAAAGCTGGCTCGGCCGGTGGTCGAGGCGATGTTCCAAGCCAAGCGCGGTCAGCAATTGCTCGGCGCGCTCCTCGGCTTGGGTGCGCGCGGTGCCGGCAACCAGCTGCGGCAGGATGACATTCTCGCGCGCATCGAAATCGGGCAGCAGGTGATGGAACTGATACACAAAGCCCAGATGTTCACGCCGCAGAACCGTCCGCGCGCGCGAGTCCGACTTCTCTGCCGAATGCCCGGCGAGCACGATTTCGCCGCCGAAGCCACCTTCGAGCAGGCCGACCGCTTGCAGCAGGGTCGACTTACCCGACCCCGAAGGGCCAAGAAGCGCCACGATCTCGCCCGGCCGGATTGCAAGATCGACCCCGCGCAGAACGTCGATGCGCACACCACCCTGCTCGAAGCTGCGGGTAAGGCCCTTGAGCTCGACTACGGGTCTCACGCCCCGACTACTCATAACGCAACACCTGTACCGGATCCGTGCTTGCAGCCTTCCACGCAGGATAGAGTGTGGCAAGGAAGCTGAGCACCAGCGCGAGCAACACGATCATCGCAACTTCGACACCATCGATCTTGGAAGGAATGGTCGTGAGGAAACGATATTGCGGGTCCCACAGATTCTGTCCGGTCAGCGCCCCGATCGCCTCCACGATCTGCTTGCGCCCGGCCAGGATCAGGAAGCCGAATACGAGGCCCGCCATCGTACCGATGGCACCGATGGTAAAGCCCGTGGTCACGAATATCTTGATCAAGCTTTTCCGTGTCGCCCCCATGGTCCGCATGATCGCGATATCTCGTGTCTTGGCGCGAACCAGCATGACAAGGCTGGAAAGGATGTTGAATGCCGCCACCAACACCATGAAACTCAGAGCGAATGCCATAGCAGCGCGTTCGACCTGAAGTGCATCGAATAGCGTGGCGTTGATAGTCTTCCAGTCGGATACCGCGGCGCGACCCTGAACCGCGCGCTGCACAGGTTCGAGAATTTCGCCTACCCTGTCGGCATCTTCGACGGTGACTTCGATCATCTGAACGGTATCGCCGATCAAAAGCAGAGTTTGAGCATCCTGCATCGGCATGACAACGAAGGCACCATCGTAGTCGTAGACGCCCACTTCGAAGATCGCTGCGACTTCGTATCCCACCTGTCGCGGCACAGTACCGAACGGTGTGGAGCGGCCCTGCGGATTGATAATCGTGATCGTGTCGCCCACGCGGGCACCTATGTTTTCCGCCAGTCGAATGCCGATGGCAACCTTGCTTGCGCCAGGCTGCAATGCATCGATATTGCCGCTTACAACCTTGGGCGAGAGATCCTTGATGTCCTGGGGAGTATTGCCGCGTACCAGGATCGCCTCGACCCGTCCGTTGAAGCTGGTCAGCAAGGGTTGTTCGATCAGCGGCGAGGCGCGCACAACGCCCGGCGTCTGCCGAACGTCGTCGAGGATGTTCTCCCAGTCGTCCAACCGGCCGCCATAAGCCTGCACGATCGCATGTCCGTTAAGGCCCACGATCTTGTCGAGCAACTCGGCCCGAAAGCCGTTCATTACGCTCATCACGACGACCAGCATGGCGACGGACAGCATCACCACGCCAATGGAAATGCTTGCGACCAACGCAATGAATGCCTCGCCCTTGCCCGGAAGCAGGTAGCGTTTGGCAATCGTCCATTCGAAAGGAGAGAGGATCAAGGCGGCCCTTGTCGTTGCCTGAAAGTAGGAGCGCGTTTAGGCAGAGGAACCTTTCCGTGCAATGAAATCATGTTCCCGACGGGGGCAATCCTCTCACTGCCCTTGTAATCGACGCGTAACATCGCCATTGGAGCGCGCATCCCATCAGCCGCGGCGGACAGGCCTTTCGATGAACCTCACCCACCCGTTTTTCGACGAGGATGGCGACAAGCTGCGCGAGGAGTGCGGTGTATTCGGTGCCATCAATGCGAGCGATGCTGCCGCGGCCACCGCGCTGGGCCTCCATGCGTTGCAACATCGCGGGCAGGAAGCTGTTGGTATAACCAGTTTCGACGGTGCGGAATTCTACACGCGCCGCGGGCTTGGCCATGTGGCGGAAAATTTTTCGAGCCCCGAAGCCATCGCAGAGCTGCCGGGTACGATGGCTGCCGGCCATGTACGCTATTCGACGACGGGCGGTGCGGGCCTGCGCAATGTCCAGCCGCTCTATGCCGATCTGGCGAGCGGCGGTTTCGCTGTCGCCCATAACGGTAATATTTCCAACGCCGGAACGTTGCGCGAAGATCTGGTGCGGCGAGGTTCGATCTTCCAGTCGACCAGCGATACCGAAGTCATCATCCACCTGGTCGCCACCAGTCGCTATCCGACGATCATGGATCGTCTGATCGACGCACTGCGCCTGCTCGAAGGTGCGTATGCCCTGATCGTCATGACTCCCGAAGGCATGATCGCCTGCCGCGATCCGCTCGGTATCCGCCCGCTGCAAATGGGTCGGATGGGCGATGCCACCGTCTTTGCATCGGAAACTGTGGCCTTCGATGTCGTCGGTGCGCAGTTCGTCAGGCAGGTGGAGCCGGGCGAAGTCATCAAGGTCGACTTCGACGGCAATGTGGATTCCCTGCACCCATTCGGCAGTCATGCGGCGCGCCCGTGCATTTTCGAGCATGTCTATTTCAGCCGCCCGGATTCGGTCTTCGATGGCCGCAGCATCTATGAAGCGCGCAAGGCCATCGGTGCCGAACTGGCACGCGAGAAGCCGGTAGAAGCCGACCTTGTTATCCCGGTGCCCGATAGCGGCGTGCCCGCGGCAATCGGCTATGCGCAGGAATCGGGAATTCCGTTCGAGCTCGGCATCATCCGTTCGCACTATGTCGGACGGACGTTCATCCAACCGAGCGACGGCGCGCGGCACGCCGGGGTCAAGCGCAAGCATAATGCCAATCGCGCACTGGTCGAAGGCAAACGGATCGTGTTGATCGACGACAGTATCGTGCGCGGCACTACCAGCTTGCAGATCGTCGAGATGATGCGCGATGCAGGGGCGACGGAGGTGCATTTCCGCGTGGCCAGCCCGCCGACCGCGCATAGCTGCTTCTACGGCGTCGACACGCCCGAACGGTCGAAACTTCTGGCCGCGCGAATGGATGTCGAACCCATGCGCGAGTTCATCAAGGCCGATAGCCTTGCCTTCGTGTCGATCGACGGGCTCTATCGTGCCGTCGGCGAAAAACCCCGCAATTCCTCCTGCCCGCAATTTTGCGATGCCTGTTTTACGGGCGATTACCCAACCTCGCTGACGGATGTGGCGCGACGTGAAAATCGGCAGCAACAACTCGCATTCCCGTCCGAACAGGTGGCGTGATGGCCAAGCCGCTGGACAAACGGCTCGCTCTCGTCACCGGGGCCAGCAAGGGAATCGGGGCCGCGACCGCGCAGGCCCTGGCAGCGGCCGGAGCGCATGTCGTATTGACGGGGCGCGACGTCAGTGCGCTGGAGACAGTGGAAGACAGCATTCATGAGGCGGGCGGCGCGTCAACAATTGCACCCGTCGATCTTGGCGAAAGCGACGGCATTGCCCGCCTTGCCGCAGCTATTTCCAGCCGTTGGGACAAGCTTGACTATCTCGTCATATCAGCGGCTTACCTGCCGACTCTCACACCGGTAACGCAGATAGACGGCAAGCAGCTGAGCCAGGCCCTGACCGTCAATTTTCTCGCCACGCAAGCTCTGCTCGCAAATTTCGATCCGCTATTGAAGCGCGCCGATGCCGGCCGCGTTGTCGGGCTGACCAGCAGCGTCGGCGACACTCCGCGTGCGTACTGGTCGGCCTATGGCGCGACCAAGGCCGCTTTCGACAATCTTCTCGAAAGCTACGCGCAGGAAGTAGAGAAGGTCTCGAAAGTCCGCGTCGCCCTGATCGATCCCGGCGCGACTCGCACAGCCATGCGGGCCAAGGCCTATCCCGGCGAAGATCCGGATACGGTAAAAAAGCCCGAGATCGTCGCGCATCGCCTCGTTGAGCTGCTCGTTAACGAATTTGCGGGCTTCCACCGAGAGCGGGTGGAAGGATGAATTAACCAGCCATGCTAACGAATTGGAAACCTTGATAAGCGAAAGTCTGTCGAATGCGTCGCGTGGGACACGACCGTATCGAAATTGGATTTATCGAGGAAGGGCGAAAGCCATGATCCACCACACCCAGGACCGCTACTCTCTCGTAGCCCAGGAAGACCGTTGCGCCCCGCGAACCAAGCTTACGATTCCCGGCCAGCTGCGTGCCAGTGGCGGCCGCGCCTTTCAGACCGTAGTCCACGATCTCTCGATCTCGGGCTTCTCGGCTGCGGCTCTCAACCGGATGCACGAAGGTCAGCTTTGCTGGCTGACCCTACCCGGCCTTGAATCGCTTCAGGCACAGGTCGTGTGGTGGGAAAACTGTATGGTGGGCTGCGCTTTCAGCGAACTGTTGAGCCCGATCGTGCATGACAGCATCCTCGCCCGCTACAGTGGCGAAGGAGCCTATCGCTCGTACTGAGTTTGCGCCCTAGGCGACGAGACCGACGCATTGGCGGCGACCTCTGGGCGCTGGCCTGAACCTTCGTCCGGATCGTCGTCGGTGGCGGTGTGCCGCCTCGAAACGCTCGATCCGGCCACCGTCACCACTCCGTATCGATCAATCCCCCAATGCTTCGGCGATTTCCCCGACCAGCGTACGAAAGCCATCCCGATCGGACCTGCTGGTAGCAGTCTTCCAGTTGCTCACGACCGCCACGACCAGATCTTCTTCGGGTACGATCGTGATCGCCTGGCCGAAGATACCCTGCGCCCCGTAATTGCCGCCGGGGTAGGTCCACCACTGATAGCCATAACCGAAGCCTGGCGCTTGCGGAGCGAAATCCACCAATGCCGAGCCCGCGGTTGTAAACCAGCCCATGGGCACAACGCCCTCGCCCCCCTCCAGTGCGAACTGGCCCATGCGAGCATAGTCCGCGAGCCGCAGGGACAGGCAGCAACCACCGATATTGCCGCCGGTAAGGTCCTGCATCCAGAATAGTCCACCTTCGAAGCCGGCCGGTTCGACAATCTTCTCGGCGGCGTAGGTGGCTAGCGATTTACCGGTCGCCTGCTCGACGATCAGGCCGAGCAGATTGGTTTCAAGCGTCTTGTAGACCCATTTCTCGCCCGCTGGAGCCTCGCGCTTCAACGTTCGGGCATAGGTTACCGCCTGGGATTCCCCAGCCACCGGCGCGATCGCAAGCATCTTGGCCACATCGCTATCGGGATCGGTATAGTCCTCGTTCCACGCGACGCCCGAGGTCATGGTGGCGATCTGACCGACGGTCACTCCCTCGTAAGCCGTGCCAGCAAGCGCGGGGATGATATCGGTGACCGGCGTGTCCACGCTCTCGATCGTGCCATCCTGGATTGCAGCCCCGAGCAAGGTCGAGGTGAAACTCTTCGCGACCGAGAAACTGGTCCAGCGATCGGTGAGCTTCAGGTCGAGGCCGTAGTCTTCGAACACTACCTTACCATTTTTTAGCACCATCAATCCGGCCGCATGGGACTGGGTCATGTAGCTGCGGATGGACGACTGGAGTGAAACGGGCAGCGTTTCGGGAGAACTCGGGAGCGCGCGCGGCGCGGATGCGGGAGCAACCTCGAGGCCGGGAAACAGTTTTTCCATATCACGGAAGGCTGCCGAACGGCGCTCATCGCTCCAGAACAGGATCGAGTCGTTCGGATCCATGCTGGCCATCTGTTCGGGCATGGACTGGGTGACGGCGGGCGATGCAGCGACAACGGGAGCAGTTTCGGCCGCACCGTAGTTCGTCGCACACCCGGTCAACGCCACAGCAGCTGCCGAAATCCAGAATCCCCTCATTCTCACTCTCCCTTTTTCACCAGCGTGACCTGGTGGACATCGATACCGCCTCCACGAAATCCGCCTTCGCAGTACATCAGGTAATAGCGCCACAGATCGCAGAACTGCGCATCGAAACCCTGCGGCAAGCGTCCGTTGGCCTCAGCCACATCGAAGTTGTGACGCCACGTTTTCAGTGTCTCCGCATAATCGACGCCAAAATTGTGCTGGTCCCGCCATGCAAGGCCCCGTTCTTCGGCAAGGTGCCGGAATTCGCTGGTGCGGATCAGCAGACCGCCCGGAAAGATGTAGGCCTGAATGAAATCGGCGCTTTTTGCATAATCGTCGAACAGGTCGTCACGCATAGAGATGTACTGGATCGCCGCCCGACCGCCGGGTTTCAGGTTGCGCGCGATGCAGTCCATGAAGGTCGGCCAGTATTCTCGGCCCAATGCCTCGACCATCTCGACCGACGCGATGGCGTCAAACTGTCCTGCCGCGTCGCGATAGTCCTGCTTGCGGAATTCGACGCCCTTCCCGTTGTGGGCACGAGCCCATGCCAGCTGTTCGTCGGACAGGCTGATGGCAGTGACGTCATTGCCCCGCTCTGCAAGAAAGCCGGCCAAAGCGCCCCAGCCGCAGCCGATTTCCAGCACGGTCCGCGCATTGCCCAGTCGCGACGCCAGCGCATCCCACTTGCGCCGCTGCGCCGCCTCGAGGCCATCTCGCCGCATATCCAGCGCGGAGGAATAGCTCATCGTCCGGTCGAGCCATACCTCGTAAAAATCGTTGCCGAGGTCGTAATGCGCACTGATGTTTTTCTGCGCGCCGTCATGCGTATTGCGGTTGACGAGGTGCGCCAGCTTGAGCGCGTGGCGAAATGGCCCCTTCGCCCGTGCCGTGTCGCCCAGCCGCCCGGCATGCTGCATGAACAGCGCGAACAGCGGGACCGGGTCGGAGCTCCACCATTCGCCCGCTTCCCAAGCCTGATACCAGCCGACCGAACCGTTGCTGGCGAGGCGAACGAGTGCATTCCAACTGGACAGCTCGACATCGCACTCGAAGCCCGGGGAGCGGCCGCCGAGTGTACGGCGCGAATTGTCCGGCAGCGTCGCGTGGATGGCCCCGCTTGCCAGAGCCGCATCGATGCGGTCGAGGATCTTGCCGAAGCCCGGCGCGATGACGCGTGCGAACCAGCCGGGCTTGCGAGCAAAGCGTTGCGATCCTTCGCGAAGCTCGCGGCCACGGGGGTTTCTCGGCATATCCATCGCCAGCCGCTATCGCGCGGCAAGACACGGGAAGCAAGCTAGCCCTTTGCAGCCTTGTAGGCACTGAGCGCCCGCTCGCGAGCTTCCTTGTGTCCGATCATCTTCACCGGATAGTCGCCACGCATATCGTCCGGCGGGTCATGGATACAGCCTTCGGAAACATCCGATAGTTCAGGTACATATTCGCGAATGTAGCCAGCGGCATCGAACTTTTCGCTCTGCGAGAGCGGCGCCATGATCCGCACGAACATGTTGCTGTCGACGCCGGTGCCCGAAATCCACTGCCAGTTGACGCCGTTATTGCCATAGTCCGCATCGACCAGCGTGTCCCAGAACCATTGTTCGCCGAAACGCCAGTCGATCAGCAGGTGCTTCACGAGAAAGCTGGCGGCGATCATGCGCACGCGGTTGTGCATCCAGCCAGTCTGCCACAACTGACGCATGCCGGCATCGACGATCGGGTAGCCGGTCATCCCCCGCTGCCAGCGTTCGAAATCCTGCGCGATCAGATGGCCCGCATTGGGATTTCGCCACAAGACACGCTCGTCATAGTCGCGATAGCTCTCGCGCGGATAGTCGGGGAACTGGTCGATGACGTTCTGCGCGTAATCGCGCCAGATCAGTTCCTTGGCGAAGGTCTGCCAGCCCTTGCTGCGCTTGTCCTTGAGCTTGTGCCATATCTGCGCCGGACTGATCTCTCCCCAATGAAGATATGGCGAGAGGCGCGAGGTGATGTCCTGCGAGGGCAGGTTGCGACCTTCGTGATAATCCCCCACCTCATCGACCCACCGGTCGAGACGCTCATGCGCCGCTGCCTCGCCGAATTCCCAGAACGCAGCGATACCACCTGCCCAGTCCGGCTTGGTCGGAAGCAAGCCCCAATCACCGAGATCATCGCTGTCGGGCCAGCTTTCCGGGGAATGGATCGTATCCGGCTCCGGCAGCACGTCGCGCGGCGGCATGACGTCGAGCACGGCCTTCGAGAACGGCGTGTAGATCTTGTACGGATCGCCCGATCCGGTCGTCACGCTGCCGGGCGGAAGCAGGTAATTGCCGTCGTAAAGACACAACTTGCAGCCATCGCCCAGAGCGTCGCGAAGCTCGTCCTCTGCGATCTTCCACCACGGCTCGTAATGGCGCATCGCGTGAATGCAGGCAGCGCCCACTTCGTCCGCCAGCGAGGCGAGCACCTGCGGCGCATCGCCCTTGCGCAACACGATCTTCGACCTGCGCTTGCCGAGCGACTTGCCGAAGCTTTCGAGCGCATGATGCAACCAGACCCTGCTCGCCCCGCCATAGGCATGGTCTCCCGCCCGATCGTCATCGAGAACATAGACCGGGACGACCGGCCCGGCTTTGGCGGCGGCATGGAGCGCGGGCTGGTCGGCCATGCGCAGGTCACGTCGCAACCAGACGATCTGTGGTGAAGTCATACCGGCAATTCCCGAAACCCGCCCCTTGTCAATCGTTGCGATACGACGCAGTCGCCGCGGCAATCCATGGCTTAACGAGCACGGCTGTAGATTGCTTCGCTACGCTCGCAATGACGGTTCATGGAGCGGGAAGTTCCTCGCACTGCACATCGGGCAGCGCGACCGAGAAGCGGTCTTCGGACAATGGCTGGTAAAATCGCGCGTCGCGCAAAATGACCGACCCGTCTTCGGCCATTTCGGCAAAAGGCGTGCGCGACCACAAGAGAAATGCTGCAGCTCCGCTCGATTGTTCGGCCGCATTCTCGGGCATTCGGCACAGCACCGCATCGGGTGCCTTGTATCCATAGCCGATATCCTTGCCGGTCCATGAGGTCGAGTACCACCGTCCGTCATCGGTCTGAATGATCCGCTCACGCACCCAGAAGGCTAGCGGAGGCGGACTGCCGATAGCGACAATCGGGTACGGCACTGCCATGGTGCCCTTGCTGGTCTCGGCGAGATAGGTAATGCCGCCGTTGAACCCGATATATGCCAGCGCCACCGCTATCGCCCAGCGCGCGGGCTTCATCCACTCCCCGCCGCGCTTTTCGCGTCTCAGCGAGAACCATGTCGCGAAGCCCATCAGCGCCCAGAGCCAGACATCGATGATGAACAGTGTGTCGCCGTAGAACCAGCGGCTCGAGAACGGCTCGAGCAGGCGGATGCCGTAGACGTTGAGCCAGTCCAGCGCCGGGTGGGTCAGGCAGGCGATGAAACTCAGCAGGAACAGCCATTTGAAGCTGACCGGCAGGCGCCTCTCTGGGCGTGTGCCACGTCTGGCCTGCCAACGATCGAAGCCCCACAGCAATCCCGCGAGGATCAGCGGCAGCAGTACCATGGCCGGTGGGCCATGCGTGATTCCGCGGCGGAAGCCGAGATGCTCCACCCCGTCGAGCCAGAAGAAACACGCTGCATCCACATCGGGCAGGTTCGCGCCGATAATCAGCGCAGGCATGGCGAGCCCGGTCTTCTTCTTGAGCCCCGCCTGCCCGATCAGCGCGCCGACGAGGCTGTGCGTGAGATTATCCATCGGCGTCCGGATTCGCCCGCGCTTTGCCGGCACAGGTTGACGGAGTTGACACAGTCATGAGTTGCACACCGATTTCCACCCGGATCGCTGCTGACGCCTTGCCCGGCAAGACAATTCGAGTTGGAGATAGGAGGCGATGTTCCATATCCCGGGCGTAACCTGCACCTCGCAAGTAGGAAAGCAATTTGGTTCGCGTACCGATGCAAAGACACCGGGATGAATGGTGCCTCTCGAAGCCGTTTCTGGTGGCTTGCCTGAAGGATCACCGTCCGAAAATCATCGACAGGCCGAGCGCGCGCCTGCGCGAAAGAGCGTCAGGCCGGATGTCCCTCGTCTTCGTCGACAGTCCAGCTCTGCCCCTTGCCGAGCAGCGCAGCGAGGTTCGGCTCCTTGCCTTCAGACAGACGGGCCTTCTCGTCGGCCACTTCGCCTTCGAAGCTGGGGCGCGGATCGTCGTAGAGCACGCCGAGAGCCTTGGGGAATTGCGGGAACGGGATTTCGACCAGCATGTGCGCGATCGAGCGATTCTTCACATTGTGGACGATCACACCCGCCGCCTTCCAGTCGCCATCGACGACATCGACGATCGCCAGTTGCAGCGTCTCGTGGTCGAGCGTGATGCCCTTGGTGCCATTGGCGAACAGCATCGGTTGCCCGTCTTCCAGCCACAGCTGGTGGTCCTCCGCGCCTTTGGGCGCAGCGAAGCCGTCGAAGACATCCTTGTTGTAGACGATGCAGTTCTGGAAAATCTCGACGAAGGCCGCGCCCTTGTGCCGATAGGCCGCTTCGAGAACTTCGGGCAGTTTCTTCGACACGTCGAACCCGCGGGCGACGAAACGCGCGCCTGCACCGATGGCGAAGGCGCAGGCCTTGGCCGGGCGGTCGTAGCTGCCCGCAGGCGTCGTAGGCGAGCGAGTGCCAAGGCGGCTGGTGGGCGAGGCCTGGCCTTTGGTCAGGCCATAAATCTCGTTGTTGAACAGCAATATCTGGCAGTTCAGGTTCCGCCGCAGAATATGCATCGTGTGATTGCCCCCGATGCTCATGCCGTCGCCGTCGCCGGTGACGATCCACACGTCGAGGTCCGGGTTGGCCAGTTTCACGCCAGTGGCGATCGCGGGAGCGCGGCCGTGGATCGTATGGAAGCCGTAGCTCTCGACGTAGTAGGGGAAGCGGCTCGAACAGCCGATGCCGCTGATGAACACCGTGTTCTTGGGATCCGCGCCGAGCTTGGGCAGCGTGCGCTGTACCGCCTTCAGGATCGCATAGTCCCCGCAACCCGGGCACCAGCGGACCTCCTGGTCGGTTTCCCAGTCCTTGAGGGTGGTGGTGATCGTGGTCATCTCGTTCATTTTTCGACTCCCACAGGATTCGGCAATTGGTCGGCGTTTGGCGGCACCTCGCCACCCTCGTTACCTTCGACGCCATCGAAGAACTTGCCAATCGCACCTTCCAGCTCGGCGATCTGGAACGGCTGGCCGCTGGTCTTGGTGAGCGGTTGCGCGTCGATCAGGTACTGGTCGCGCAGCAGCGTCTTGAGCTGACCCGTGTTCATCTCCGGCACCAGCACGTTGTCGTAGCTTTTCAGCAGTGCCTCGAGATTGGCAGGCAGCGGCCAGATGTGGCGCAGATGGATGTGGCTGACGTCCAGCCCCTTGCGCCGCGCGCGGTTTACCGCCTGATGGATCGGGCCATAGGTCGAACCCCAGCCTACGACCGCAAGCTTGCCGCTCTTGGTGCCCACGCTGACCTGCTGGTCGCGCACGCGGATGCCTTCGATCTTGGCCTTGCGCGCATCGGTCATCGCCTGGTGGTTGCCGGGCGAATAATCGATATGGCCGGTATCGACCGCCTTTTCGATCCCGCCGATGCGGTGCATCAGGCCGGGCGTGCCGGGCTTGATCCACGGCCGCGCGCCCTTGTCGTCGCGCTTATAGGGCAGGAGCTGGCCGTCCGGGCCGTTGGGCTGGTCGAGAAACTGCGCCGGGAACCGCTCGAAAATCTCGGGATCGGGCACCTTCCACGGTTCGGCCGCATTGGCGATATAGCCGTCGGTCAACAGCATGACGGGCGTCATGTACTGCACCGCGATGCGGCAGGCTTCGATCGCGCATTCGAACGCGTCGGCCGGGCTGCGCGCGGCGATCACCGGCATGGGTGCATCGCCGTTGCGGCCGTAGACCGCCTGGTAGAGGTCGCTCTGCTCGGTCTTGGTCGGCAGGCCGGTGGACGGACCGCCGCGCTGCGAATTGACGATCACCAGCGGCAGTTCGGTCATGATGCCGAGGCCGATAGCCTCGGTCTTGAGCGCGATGCCCGGGCCGGAGGAAGAGGTTACGCCGAGACTCCCGGCATAGCTCGCCCCGATGGCGGCGCAGATCGCAGCAATCTCGTCTTCCGCCTGGAAGGTGGTGACGTTGAACTCTTTCATCCGCACCAGATGGTGCAGGATCGCCGAAGCGGGCGTGATCGGATAGCCGCCGAAGAACATCGGCAGACGCAACAAGCGCGCGCCCGCGACGAGGCCGAGCGCAACCGCTTCCGCCCCGGTCAGCGTACGATAAAGGCCGGGCGCGGTCGGCACCGGGTCGACATGGACCTGCCGCAGCGGCCCGGCGAGTTCAGCCGTTTCGCCATAGGCATGACCGGCATCGAGCGCCGCGATATTCGCTTCGGCGATTTCGGGCTTGGATTTGAACTTGGCCTTGAGCCAGTCGTGGATCGGCTTGCGATCGCGGTCGAACATCCACAGCGCAAGGCCGAGCGTCCACATGTTCTTGGAGCGCAGGGCGTCCTTGTTGCCGAGGCCGAAGGGCTTCACCGCTTCGATAGTGCGGGCCGAAATGTCGAGCTTGAGCACGTCATACTTGGCGAGCGTATCGTCTTCGAGCGGATTGGTGTCGTATTTCGCCTTGTCGAGATTGCGCTTGCCGAACTCGCCCTCGTCCACGATCACCAGGCCGCCAGGCTTGAGCGCAGGCAGGTTGGTCTTGAGCGCCGCCGGATTCATCGCCACGAGCACGTCGGGCGCGTCGCCCGCAGTGTCGACGTCGGTCGAACCGAAGTTGATCTGGAATGCCGAGACGCCGAACAGCGTGCCTTGCGGCGCGCGGATCTCGGCCGGGAAATCGGGAAAGGTGGCGAGATCGTTGCCCGCGAGCGCGGTCGATAGCGTGAACTGACCGCCGGTCAGCTGCATTCCATCACCCGAGTCCCCGGCAAACCGCACAACCACGGCTTCGGGGGTGGTGGAAGCGCCATCCAGCGGCGTCTTGGCGGCGGAAGCCATCCGGTCGATCCTTGTCTGCGCCGTCGTCATGCAGCGCCATTTCTGTCGGGACGGGTCACCTAGGCCGCGCCCTATCCTCTCGCAATGAAGTTTCTCTGCTAGACCCAAAAAGCCACATGGAAAAGAGTCGCGAACACGCTAAGTCCTGAAAAGCAACGCAAGGGGAGAGAATGCGATGGCCGATACCGAACACTATGTGCGCGAAGATGTCCGGGGATTTCTCGATATGCTCGAAGCCATGGGTGGCAAAGGGGTCGAGGAAGTGGGCGCTGCCGAGGGCCGTCAGCAGATGCGCGCGATGGGAGCCGTGGCCGAAAGCGAGCCGCGCACCATGGCGGTTCGGAAAGACCTCACCTGCCCCGGTCTAGCTGGTCCGATCCCGATCCGCTTTTACGATGTGAAGGCGGAGCGCGGCGCTTCCCCATGCGTACTGTTCATCCACGGTGGCGGCTTCGTTATCGGCGACCTGGAGGTCTACGATGCGCTCTGCACGGAGATTTCGCACCATCTCGATCTTCCGGTGGTGTCGGTCGATTATCGCCTTGCGCCGGAACATCCATTTCCCGCCGCGCCCGACGATTGCGAAGCGGCCGCCCGCTGGGTCGCATCCTCGCCGGAGGAACTTGGCCGCGAGATCACCGGGCTGGTCGTCACCGGCGACAGTGCGGGCGGCAATCTGACGATCGTAACCACCAACCAGCTGATGGACGATCCCGCTGCCGTGCCGGTGATCGTGCAGGCGCCGATCTATCCGGTCGCGAGCGATACTTCCCAGCACAACAGTCTCGCGCTTTTTGCCGAGGGCTTTCTCCTCACCGGCGCCGCAATGAGCTGGTTCACCGACCAGTATGGCGGCGACGCAAGCGATCCGCGGCATACGCCGATGGTAGGCGACTGTTCCAATACGCCGCCCACTGTACTCTGCACCGCAGGTCTCGACCCGTTGCGCGATTCCGGCAGGGAATACGCCGCACACCTGGTGCAACTCGGCACGGAAGTAGTCTATCTGGAGTTTCCCGGAATCATCCACGGCTTTACGACGCTGAGAAAAGCGATTCCGAGCGGCCAGACGGATCTCGAGGCCTTTCTCGACGCAGTGAAATTGATGGTGGAGCGATATAGGTGAGGGAACCACTCGGTTACCGCCCATGCGTGGGCGTGATGCTGGTGAATGGCAACGGCAAAGTGTTCGTCGGCCGCCGCATCGACAACAAGGAAGGCGACTGGTGGCAGATGCCCCAAGGCGGCGTCGATGAAGGCGAAGATCTGAAGGACGCGGCGCTACGCGAGCTGGGTGAGGAAACCGGCGCTAAGCCGGAAAACGTCACGATCCTCAAAGCGATGGACGAGTCGATCCGCTATGACCTGCCCGAAGAATTGATCGGCAAGCTGTGGGGCGGCAAATATCGCGGGCAGGAACAGGTCTGGTACTTTGCGCGCTTCACCGGAACGGATGCCGATATCGACCTCGAAGCGCATGATCCGCCCGAGTTCTGCGACTGGAAATGGGTCGAACCGGACGAGCTTCCGGACCTGATCGTACCATTCAAGAAGCGCGTGTACCGCGCAGTCGTCGACGCTTTTCGCGAGCTGGTCTAGCTCAGTTCTGCTGGGTGGCCGCCGCGTCGGGCATGACCGCTTCGGCAGTCTGCACCCGGATCGGCGGGCCTGCAGCGATACGAGCGGAGAGCGTCTTCGTTTCGGGACAACCGGCACCGCACAGCGATTCCAGCTTGGCGAGATTGCCCTTGGCTTTCTCGACAGCGCCCTTTTCGACCATCGCCTCACCCTCGCCCGCAATGGCAGCGAGATTGCGCGGATCGCGATCGAGTGCCTCTCTGTAGTAGCGGATCGCCTTGCCCTGCAACTGATCGGCGCGCGCAGCTTCGGCCAAGCGCAGCAGGATCGGCGTATATCCCGGATCGACCGCCAATGCGGCCTCGTAGGCGTCGATCGCGCCCTGAACGTCGTTCTGCGCCAGCGCGGCCTGTCCCTCGGCAATGAGCACTCCCGCGCGCTGCGTAGGCTCACGTTGCCCTGCCCAGCCCATGCTCGATGTCACAGCCAAGGCCAGCGAAAGGGCAGCGGCGGCAGGTGCGAAACGCATAATTGTCTCCAGCGGGGATTTCCGTCCAATGGGTGGCGCGTCAGCCATAATGGGAACGGCTAACACGTTCATTCTGCACAAGCGATGAAAAAACCGTCGGTGCCATCGTGCAACGGCGAAAGTCGCGTTCCTTTCCCGCGAGGTCTGCCAATCGGGATATTCGGTGCCCTGGCTGCGAAATGCGGATATCGGGCAAGGAAAGCGTCGAACTGCTTCGCCCCTTCCTCGTCGAGCAGGGAGCAGGTGACATACACGATCCGTCCGGCCGGCTTGACCAGCTTTGCCGCAATATCGAGCAGATGGGACTGGACAGCGGTGAGGCGGGCAAGTTCCTTCTCGTCCAGCCGCCAACGCGCTTCGGGATTGCGGCGCCACGTACCCGTGCCCGAGCACGGGGCATCGATCAGGATTGCATCGGCCTGTCCGACAAGATCGGCGAGCGAATCCATCTCGCGGTTCGGATCGAGCAGGCGGGTCTCGATATTGGTCGCGCCCGCCCGCTCTGCCCGCGGCGCCAGCCGCGCAAGGCGGTTGCGGTCGGTGTCGGAGGCGATCAGGCGGCCCAGATTATCCATCGCGGCCGCCAGCGCCAGGGTCTTGCCGCCCCCGCCAGCGCACAGGTCGATCACCGTCTCACCGGGTTTGGCGCCCACGGCGAGGCAGGCGAGCTGAGAACCGGTGTCCTGCACCTCGATCTTGCCATCGCGGAAAGCTGCCCATTGTTCGACCGGCGTGCCCGCGTCCAATCGCAATCCGTTCGGCGCATCGGTGCATTCCGCCGCAGCCGGGAGCTGTAGCGTGGCGCGATCGGCCTTCAGCGTGTTGGCCCGCAGATCGAGCGGCGCACGTTCAAGCAGAGACTTGGCTTCCTGCGCCCCGATTTCGGATTCCTGCAAAAGCCCCTCGAGCCACACCGGCGCTGCGCCGTCGGCTGCCACGGCCTCGTCGTCCCCGATCGGTGCGGGGCCGTAATTCGATCCGTCGAACAGCGGCGCGATGCTTCGATCGACTTGGGCAAGGCGCAACATGGCCGCCCTGCCCGTCTCGGGAGCAGGTCCGCAGGCGCGGATGGCCGAGAACACGAGTTCGCGGATCGCGCGGCGATCCTTCGACCCTGCGAAACGATTTCCCCGGAACCAGTCGGCCAGAATGCGATCGGCAGGCGCGCCTTTCGATCGCGCTGCTCCGATGATCGTATCGAGCAGTTCGATAGAGGTCTGGACCCGTGCAGCAGGCGTCATGGCCTATCGCGTCGGGTAATTGGGCGCTTCCCGCGTAATCGACACGTCGTGGACATGGCTTTCGGTAAGGCCCGCATTGGTAATGCGCACGAATTGGGCGCGCTTTCTGAGATCCTCGATCGTGGCGCTGCCGGTATAGCCCATCGCCGCCTTGATGCCGCCGACGAGCTGGTGAATGACCGCGCTGGCCGGACCTTTATAGGGCACCTGCCCCTCGATGCCTTCCGGCACCAGTTTCTGTTGGCTGACATCCGCCTGGAAATAGCGGTCGGCACTGCCGCGCGCCATCGCGCCGACACTGCCCATGCCCCGATAGGCCTTGTAGCTGCGACCCTGATAAATGAAGGTCTCACCCGGCGCCTCCTCGGTGCCGGCAAGCATCGAACCCACCATGATCGACGACGCGCCCGCCGCGAGTGCCTTGGCCGCATCGCCGCTGGTGCGCAGGCCACCATCGGCGATTGCCGGGACACCCAGCTTCTCGGCCTCCTCGACGCAGTCCATGATCGCTGTCAATTGGGGCACCCCCACACCGGCGACGACGCGGGTGGTACAGATCGAACCCGGGCCAATGCCGACCTTGACCGCGTCCGCGCCAGCGCCGGCGAGCACCTTGGCCGCCTCGCCAGTGGCGATATTGCCGGCAATGACCTGGACGCTGTTCGACAGCTTCTTCACCCGTTCGACGGAACGGGCGACATCCTTGTTGTGGCCATGGGCGGTGTCGATCACCACCACATCGACCTCGGCATCGATCAGCGCCTCCGTGCGCTCGAAGCCCTTGTCCCCAACCGTCGTCGCCGCCGCAACGCGCAGGCGTCCGCCCGCATCCTTCGTGGCGTCGGGATAGGCAACCGCCTTCTCGATATCCTTCACCGTGATGAGACCGACGCAACGCCCGCTATCGTCGACCACCAGCAGCTTCTCGATGCGGCGTTGGTGCAGCAGCTTGCGCGCCTCTTCCTGGCTCGTGCCGAGCGGCACGGTGGCGAGATTATCGGTCGTCATCAGTTCGCTGACAGGTTGCCGAGGGTTGTCGGCGAACCGCACGTCGCGATTGGTAAGGATGCCGACCAGCTTGCCGCCGCGGTCGGTTACGGGGATGCCGCTGATGCGGTTCTTCGCCATGATGTCCTGCGCTTCGCCCAGCATGGCATCTGGGTGGATGGTGATCGGATTGACCACCATGCCGCTTTCATAGCGCTTCACTGCGCGAACCGCAGCAGCCTGTTCCTCGACCTCGAGGTTGCGATGCAGAACCCCGATCCCGCCCAGCTGCGCCATTGCTATCGCCATGTCGGCCTCGGTCACCGTGTCCATCGCACTGGAGATCACTGGAATGCTGATGGCGATTTCGCGCGTCAACTGCGTGGCGGTGTTGGCCATCGACGGAAGTATCTCGCTCTCGGCCGGCACGAGGAGAACGTCGTCGAAAGTAAGACCGAGGGGAATGTCGAGATGTGCCACTATGAGAATCGCCTGCCGGGGGAAACGTGGCGGCCCATGTAACGACGGTTTGAGAATGGCGCTAGTGGCTCACCGCTACATACCGTCCCACGATATGGCTCCGGGTCAAACCCGGGGGTCGCGAAATGCCGGAGAGCGCCGCTACTCGGCCGTCCAGCCGCCATCAATGCTCCAGTTCGCGCCGTTCACGTTCTGCATCTCGTCACGGCACAGGAATACCGCCAGCGCGCCGATTTCCTCGGGTTGGACGAATTTCTTCGTCGGCTGCTTGGCCAGCAGCACCTCGTTCATCACGGCTTCGCGCGTCATGCCGCGGGCCTTCATCGTGTCGGGGATCTGGTTCTCGACCAGCGGCGTCCAGACATAGCCGGGGCTGATGCAATTGGCGGTCACGCCGCATTCGGCCAGTTCCAGCGCAACGGTCTTGGTCAGGCCGTCGAGCCCGTGCTTCGCGGAGACGTAGGCTGCCTTGAACGGGCTCGCGACCTTGGAATGCGCGCTTGCCGTGTTGATGATCCGTCCCCAACCCTTCTTCTTCATGCCGGGCAAGGCAAGCCGGGTGGTGTGAAACGCTGCGGTCAAATTGAGCGCGATGATGAGATTCCATTTGTCGACCGGAAACTCCTCGACCGGGGCGACATGCTGCATGCCGGCATTGTTGACCAGGATGTCGATATCTCCTGCTTCCGCCATCATCGCTTCGACTTGCGCGACGTCCGTCAGATCCGCGCCGCTATGGGTCGCGTTAAGTTCCTTGCAGAGCTCGGCAATCTCGCCCTCGTCGCCGAAACCGTTAAGCACGATGCTCGCGCCCTCCCCCGCCAGTGCACGCGCAATGGCCAGACCGATGCCGCTGGTAGAGCCGGTGACGAGTGCGCGCTTACCTTTGAGAAACATTTCAACCTCCGGCGTTGTAGGACATATCGATATCGGCCATTACGCACATACCAGGCGCTGTAAAGCAGGCAGGCAAAGGGGGAGCGGATGCGGCTCAATCCATTCGATACCGGCAACATCAACGTGCGGTCGAGCGGCGGAGGCATGCCGGGCGGCAAGGCCGGCGGGATCGGTTGCGGCACCATCGTGATCGCTGCGCTGGGCTATTTCGTCTTCGGTCTCGACCCGATGCAAACCGCTGGCATGGTCGAGAGCGTGCAGCAGGGGCAGCCGCAGGCCGGCCCGGCCAATACCAACGAACAGGAAGTATGCACCAGCAGCGCATATGCGACCGAGGCCTGCAATGCGCTGACCTCGCTCAATGCGACGTGGGCGCGGAGCTTTCAGGAACAAGGCTACGGCGATCGGTTCGCACAGCCGACACTCGACCTGTATGGCGGCGGCGGTGTCAACACGGCCTGCGGGGCGGGCAGTTCGGCGATGGGACCGTTCTACTGTCCCGCCGACCAGACAATCTATATCGATACCAGTTTCTACGACACGCTGGAACGTCAATTGGGTGCCGGAGGCGATTTTGCGCGCTATTACGTCATGGCCCACGAATACGGGCACCATATCCAGACGATCACCGGCATATCGCAGCAGATCCGCAGCGCACAGCAGCAAAATCCGCGCAGCGCGAACCGGTTGCAGGTGCTGATGGAACTGCAGGCCGACTGCTATGCCGGCGTCTGGGCGGGCAAGAACCGCAACCTGATCGAACCCGGCGATATCGAAGAGGGCATGAACGCGGCGGCCGCGATCGGCGACGATCGGTTGACGGGCGGGCGCGTTTCTTCCGAAAACTTTACCCACGGCACCAGCAAGCAGCGCAGCGATGCCCTGCGTTTAGGTCTGCAAGGCGACGACCGAGCGTGCGACCGGATCACCGCAGTGGGCTAGACGTCCGAATTCACAAGAAGGATAAGGCGGCGCACTCGCCTGGCCAAACCCTTCGGATTCTTCGTTCTGCTATTTGACCTGGGAGCCCGCGACCGGTCGGTCAGCTCCGCAGCTCGCTCTTCAGCTCGCGAATTTCCGCATCGAGGTCGCGCAGGATTTCGATGCGTATTTCGTCCGACATCCGTCCATTGCCCTCGATCCCGTCACGGGCACGTTGGAGCGCTTTGAGAGCGATGCGATCGCCTGCCGTGTCGCAGACATACATCGTGACCTTGCCATTCTTTTCAATCGAGGTGACCGGGCTGTCCGGGTAGCGGCAATCCTCGACCACTTCGGGAACATTGGCCATCGCCGCCGCGACCGATTCCGCGATCACTGCGCCCATATCCTCGTCCCAGCCGGAGCCGGCATAGGCGTGTGACTTGGTCGCCGATGCCTTGGCCTTGGCTTGCTCGACGCGACCTTCGGCCCAATGGATACGGCCGTCCGCCCATTGCTGGCGGCCGCGGGCGTACTGAATGCGGCCTTCGGCCCATTGCTTGCGTCCCTCGGCATACATTTCGTCATGCCGCTGGCGCATCTCCATCGCCCGCTCACGGTCCTCTTCCGCCAGCTCGCGCTGTATTTCGGCTTGCTCGCGTTGCTGCTCGACGCGGTCTTCTATCGTCTCGGCCATGACGTCCGGATCGGAGAAGGCGAGACCGGCGGGCTCCGCGAGCGGCTCGGCATCGACAACGGCCCAGTGGTCCGTTTCGGGATCCATGACCGGCGAGGCGACTTCGCTGAATTCGGGCAGATCGGTGGCCAAAGCGGGCGAACCAACGCCGTAGCACACGCTGGCCGTCATCGGCAGGGCCAGCGCGGCAGCGGCCACGGCACCGCGCGCGGCGATACGGCGACGGCGGGAATCGTCCGTCATCGGCAAGCTCCTCAACCGATGGATGATCGATTTGTCGCCAAGTACCGGGCACGCCATCGGAGCTGCCAGGGCTGGCCGCGGTGCGAATTGCGGGCGACGGGCGAAATCGGCGATAACCGCGGCGTATACGGCACGCTCGTCGCGGGTGCGGCTGGCGACCACGCGGGCGTCGCAGGCCGCTTCCTGATCGCGGCGCATGGCTGTCCAGCCCATCCATCCCAGCGGATTGAACCAGTGCACCGCGAATAGCGGCTGGATCAGCACGTTGACGAGGATATCGTGCCCGCGGTGATGCTCGAGTTCATGTGCGATGGCGAGATCGCGCACCTGCCGTTCGCGGCTGATCATGAAACCTTCGGGCAAGGCAATGACCTTGTCGAACACGCCAAAAGCCATGGGGCCGGATATTGCGGGTGTTTCGATCAGGCGAATACGCCCGACCTCGCCCACCGGCCGCGCATCTTCGAGCAGTTCGCGGCGCAATTCGCCGTAGAGCCAGAAGCGGCGGATGATGAAGATCGCCGCGCCACCCAGCCACAGGATCACCAGCGGAGCGACGAAATCGATCGGCGATTCGACCGGCATCGGCGTAACCGGAGTGACGATATCGGCATAGGAGAAACCGGCATCGGCGGCCGGCACCGGCGGCTGGCCGGCTGCGACGGGTTCGGCCGCTGCACTGCTCTCGAACGATGCGGGCCTCATCCATGCCGGAAGCGTTACGGGCGGAAAAAGCAATCGCGCCAATGGTAGGAACCACAACGCGTAAGCCGCACCCGCGCCGAGATGTTTCGCCACGGGGCGGCGCAGCACCAATACAAGGCCGATCAAGGCGCCGGTCCACACCAGCGTATCGAACAGGAACCAGTCCCAATATTCTCGAATAAGCTCGGTCATTTGCGCATCTCCCTCAAGAGCGCTTCGATTTCAGCGAGATCGTCATCGGTCAGCGCTTCGCTCTCCGCAAGTTGCGCGAAAAGCGGGGCTGCCCGCCCGCCGAACAGCCGATCGACCAGGCGGCGGCTTTCGACCCCGACATAGTCCGAACGTTCGATCAATGGGCGATAAAGGAATTTGCGGCCATCCGGCTCCGTGCCCACGACCTCTTTCTGCACAAGGCGGCTGAGGAGGGTTTTCACGGTGGCGATCGACCAATCACGCTCGGCGCAGATGGCTTCGCATACATCCGATGCAGAGATGGGGTTCGTATCCCACAGCACTTCCATTACTGCATGCTCGGCTTCGCTGATCCGCTCGCCACGGTTCTGGTTGCGCTGGGACATATCCACCTCATCGATGCGTAATTCTTCGATTACGTCTGTAGCCGAAGCGATTACGCCTGTAAACCTGAAGGCTGGATGAATTTTCCGGAAAGGCGCTTGCTTATCGACCAACGTCATATCAGGATGGATCAATGACACGGCTTCTTGCTGCGCTGGCACCGCTCGCCCTTATCGTTCATCCGGTGTCGGCGCAGGACGCGGAACCAGCACCGGAACCGGCCGCAGCTACGCAGTTGGTGGTGATCGAGACGACGATGGGCGACATCACAGTCTCCATCGAAACCGAACGCGCCCCGGTTACGGCAGCCAATTTCCTGCGCTATGTCGATGAAGACCGCTTCGACGGGACGAAGTTCTACCGCGCCATGCATCTCGACTGGGGCGAGCCGCCCAACGGATTGCTGCAGGGCGGCACGCAGATGGACCCCGAGCGTGTGCTCGACCCGATCGCGCATGAACCGACCACGCAGACGGGCCTCAGCCATACCGACGGAGCGCTGTCGATGGCGCGCTACGATCCGGGCACTGCGACGGGCGATTTTTCGATCATGATCAAGGATCAGACGGGTCTCGACGCCAATCCGGCCTCACCCGATCCCGATCTGCAGCTCGGCTTTGCGGTGTTCGGATACGTCGTCGATGGAATGGATGTGGTCAACGCCATTCATGCCTTGCCGCCCGATCCCGACAAGGGCGAAGGCTGGATGAAGGGCCAATTGCTCGCCGAGCCTGCAACGATCGTCGACATGCGGCGCGTCGAGGCAGCGCCTGCGGGAGCCGACTAGCAGACCTCGGCAGTATTCTCCGGCGGCGGTCCCGGCGGAACGCGCGCGGGGTGCATATGGAACGGGTCCGACTTCAGCTTGTGGCTGTCGCCATAGGCTCGGGCAAGGACGGCATAGAGCTGCGGGTCGTACTCGGCCAAATCGGCATGATTGAGTATCCGCCGCCCATCGAACGCCTGCAACCGATTGGAATCGAACCAGAACTGGGTCCCTTCAGCCCAGTATTCCTGCATGGTTGTCGTGGTGTACTCCTCGAACCACAGATCGTTCGCCAGCGCATGGGCATAGGCGGCCTCGACTTGCGCGTAGAGCGCAGGATCCGTCCCTTCGATGGCGAACAGCACATTGTGCGCGAACTCGTGGACGAAAATGGTTTCTCCGAAATAGCGGCTGACGGGCAGGCCTAGCACGTCCTCCTCCGATCCGACCATCCGCTCTCCCCCGATGCCGCGGGCGCGCTCGTCCCAATATTCGCGGTCGGTCTTCGCGCCGATCCGCTCGTCGTAATGCTTGAGTTCGCAGCGGGTCAGCCGCGGATCGTCGCGCCCCGGCTTGGTCCATCCGGCATTCTCGGGCAGGTCCAACAAAGCCTCGTCGCGCGCAATGAGCGCGATGCGGTAATCGTTGGCGACCAGCCAGGCGGCAAGATCCGGGCGGTGAGCGATCATCCCGCGCACCATGTCGCGCGCGGCGAACAGCGCCTCGTCCGGCACCCGGGATGACGATACGATCGGGATGCCGCTGGCCGAGACATGTTTGGAATAGAAGAGGTCCAACGCCAGCGATCCGGGTGGTCGCCCAACGTTGGCACAAGCAGCCACCGCAAGCGCACAAGCGACCACGGGCGCTCCGAGCCGGAGCCGGTAGCTCACTCGAGACCGAAGAGACGCTGGGCGTTTCCGTAGAGAATCTTTTGCTTCTCTTCTTCCGTCAGACCCAGCTTTTCGAAAGCCTCGAGCGTCGATCCCCACGAAAACTGCGGGAAATCCGATCCCAGCAGGACGTGATCGATCCCGACATTGCGGATCGTCCATACGAATTCCTCGGCCAACGGAGATTCGGGGATCAGCGTGACGATCGCCGAGATGTCGAAGTTGATGTTCTCGCCGAACAGCCCTTCCGCCGTCCGCGCCATTGGTAGCAAGTTCCAGAACCGGAAGCCTAGCGCACCCATATGCGCAAACACGAAGGTGGTGTCCGGGCAGGCGAGCGCGAGATTGAAAAGCTTGACGTTGTCGTCGGGCACGATCCCGGCATTGTCGAACAGCACGGTCACGTCCAGCTCGCCCGCGCGCCTGACCAGATTCTCCACCCGCGGATCGGACGCATCGAAGCCCTGCGTATGCGGATGGAGCTTGAGTACCCTTATGCCAAGCCCGGCGATGCGCTCAAGCTCCACAATGCCTTGTTCGCCATCGTAAGGATGAACCGTGCCGATCGGCAAGACGCGGGAATCCTGCCGCGCCAGTGTCAGCACATGATCGTTTCCCCGCCGGATGGCATCCAGATCGCCCTCGCGCGCCTGATTGGGCCCGCCGAACCACATCGCACCGAATGCCGTGACGGGAACGCCATCCTCGGCATTCTGCTCGTCGTATGCAGCCACCGATTGCCCACCATGGTGGAGGTGGACATGCATATCGAAAACCTTGTCCTGCGCCGCGACCGGGACTGGCGAAAGCAGCAGTGCGCCGAAAAGCAGACCAAACATCTCCGATCTGTTCGGCATGGAACGGTCCCTAGTAGACCCGCTTCTTCGGCTCGATATACTTCACGTCGTCGGTCAACGTGTATTCGTGAACCGGGCGGTAGTCGATCTTCACACCGCCGCCATTGCCGCCCCAGCCGTCGAACCAGGCAATGGTGTGCTTCATCCATTCGGCATCGTTACGGTCGGGATAATCCTCGTGTGCGTGGGCACCGCGGCTTTCCTTGCGATTCTCGGCACTTGCGATGGTGACATTGGCCTGCGCCATGAGATTGTCGAGCTCGAGCGTTTCGATCAGGTCGCTGTTCCAGATCAGCGATCGGTCGTGAACCTTCACGTCCTCCATCCGCTTGTTGATCGCCTTCAGTTCCTCCACGCCCTCGGCCAGCAGCTTGCTGTCGCGGAATACGGCAGCGTGGCGGGTCATCGATTTCTGCATATCGGCGCGCAGCTTCGCCGTCGGCGTCTCGCCATCGGCATAACGGAAATGGTCGAGCCGGGTCAGTGAAAGGTCGGCGCTGTCCGCAGGCAGCTCGCCATGGCTGGTACCCGGCTTGATCAGTTCCTTGAGGCGGTGGCCGGTCGCGCGGCCGAACACCACGAGGTCGATCAGCGAGTTCGAACCGAGGCGGTTGGCACCGTGGACCGAAACACACGCCGCTTCGCCTACCGCGAAGAGGCCGGGGACGATCTTTTCCGGATCGCTCGCGTCGCCGGCCATGACTTCGCCGTGGAAGTTACAGGGAATGCCGCCCATATTGTAGTGGACGGTCGGAGTGACCGGCAGCGGTTCGCGCGTCAGGTCGACACCGGCGAAGATCTTGCCGCTTTCGGTGATGCCCGGCAGGCGCTGGGCCAGCACGTTCGGGTCGATATGATCGAGGTGCAGGAAAATGTGGTCTTTTTCCGGACCCACACCGCGGCCTTCGCGCATCTCAAGCGCCATCGAACGCGAGACGACGTCGCGGCTGGCAAGGTCTTTCGCAGAAGGCGCGTAGCGTTCCATGAAACGCTCACCTTCGGAATTGGTCAGATAGCCGCCCTCGCCGCGCGCACCTTCGGTGATGAGCACGCCCGCACCGTAAATGCCGGTCGGATGGAACTGGACGAATTCCATGTCCTGCAGCGGCAGGCCTGCACGCAGCACCATGCCGCCGCCGTCGCCAGTGCAAGTGTGCGCGCTGGTGGCGGTGAAGTAGCAACGGCCATAGCCGCCCGTCGCCAGCACCACCGCCTTCGAACGGAAACGGTGGATCGTCCCGTCATCGAGGCACATGGCGATCACGCCCACGCACGCACCGTCCTTCATGATCAGGTCGAGCGCAAAATATTCGATGAAGAAGTCGGCGTCGTATTTCAGGCTCTGCTGGTAGAGCGCGTGCAGCATGGCGTGGCCGGTCCGGTCGGCAGCGGCGCAGGTGCGCTGGACCGGCGGGCCTTCGCCCATATTCTGCATATGGCCACCAAAGGGACGCTGGTAGATCGTGCCGTCATCATTGCGGCTGAACGGCACGCCGGCATGTTCCAGCTCATAAACGGCCTGCGGGGCTTCGCGCACCATATATTCGATGGCGTCCTGATCGCCGAGCCAGTCGGAGCCCTTGACCGTATCGTACATATGCCACTGCCAGTGATCGGGCGTGTTGTTGCCCAGGCTGGCGGCGATGCCGCCCTGCGCGGCGACGGTATGCGAACGGGTCGGAAAAACCTTGGTGATATTGGCGGTCTTCAGGCCGCTTTCGGCGGCGCCCATGGTCGCGCGCAGGCCGGAACCGCCTGCGCCTACGACCACCACGTCATAGGTATGGTCGGTGATCGGATAGCTGCGGCCACCGATTTCGAAAGTCGGGTTGAAAGCCATCAGGCGGCTCCTCCAAGGGCGAGGCGGGCGATCGAAACGATCCCGAATGCACCGCCGCCGATGGTTGCAAGATTGAGAAGGGTGAGGACGCCGAATTTGGTTCCGGCATCGTGGACATAGTCTTCGACCAGCACCTGCAGGCCGAGGCGGGCATGCCAGAAGACCGAGATGACGAGCAGCGCCAGCGCAGTCGCGGGCAGCGTCTGCGAAGCCCAGCCGGTCACGGTGCCAAAGCTGTAATTGGGGAGCAGCGCGAGGCTGATCGCGAGGAACAGCGCGAGCACGACATTGCCGACCGCGGTAAAGCGCTGCAGCAGCCAGTGATGCGCGCCTTCATGCGCCGAACCGAGCCCGCGCACGCGTCCGATGGAGGTTCCGTTACCCATGGGTATAAGCCTTTAACGAAGCAGGATGAGGGCCCAGAAGCCCGCAGTGAGAACGACGCCGAGCAACGGCGACAGGATCGACCAGGTCTTGTTGACACCCAGTTCGTAACCGGCGCCGATATCGAGTACGAAGTGGCGAAGCCCGCTCATCATGTGAGTGAAGAAAGCCCAGGAAAGTCCGACCAGCACAACCAGGCCCAGTGGCGAGCCCATGACCAGCTCGAACGCCGCATAGGCCTCCGGCCCCGCAGCCATCGCACCGAGCCACCACAGCAGTACGCCGAGGCCGACCAGGGCCAGCCCGTCACCGGTCACGCGGTGGAGAATGGAGGTGAACATATGCGGCCCCCATTTCCAGATCTGCAAATGTGGGGAGAGCGGGCGATTGGCCATGATCTTCGTCCGATTGGATAATTTGGAGGCCTTCCCTTAGCGAAGCTGGCGCGCGGTGCAAGGCGTAGCGGGGGCACTTTTCCTTCAATCCTCTCCTTCAATCCTCCATTCCCGCGACGGCGGGAATCCGGATGCCACGCGAAGCGAACAGCGAGCTTGTCGGGCCACGCGCCCGCGCGGGGGTGACGTGGCAAGGGAGAGGCGGTAACCGGCTCCCATGACTACCATTCTCCTCACCGGTTCGAGCCGCGGGATCGGCGCGGCAGCCAAGTCCGCGCTCGAGAAGCGCGGCGCCAATGTCATCGGGCAGGCGACCCACAGCTCTTCGATCGACACCGTCCCGGCCGACTTCTGCGAACCGGGAGCGCCGCACGAATTGTGGGAAGCCGCCCTTGCCCGCGCCGGCGGGCAAATCGACGTGCTGGTCAACAATGCCGGCCTGTTCGACCCCAACCCGATCGAGCGGTCGGACATTGAATGGCTCGACGCATGGGAAGACATCATGCGGATCAACCTCACCGCCGCCGCGCAGCTCAGCCGCTTCGCTGTCAAACACTGGCAGGAGCGCGGCGTGTCCGGCAGGATTGTGCATGTCGCCAGCCGCGCAGGCCACCGCGGGGATTCGCCCGCGCATTGGCACTACGCCGCAAGCAAGGGCGGCATGCTGGCGATGCACAAGACCATCGCGCGCCAGTATGCGCATCAGGGTATCTTGAGCTTCGCAATCACGCCCGGCTTCACCGACACCGCCATGGCAGGCGACTATCTCGAAAGCCGGGGCGGTTCCGGTCTCCTGGCCGATATTCCGCTCGGCCGCGTGGCCGAACCCGAAGAAATCGCACAGGTCATTGCGTTTTGCGCACTCGATGCGCCGCCGAGCATGACGGGCGCCACTCTCGACGCCAATGGAGCCAGCTATGTTCGCTAGAAAATCCGCCGTCTTCGCCGCTGTCACCCTGCTGTCGAGCTGCGCCCCGCCGATCCAGACGCCGGCCTCACTACCCGAACCCGAACAGGTCACGCCTCAGCAATGGGCTGCGACCTGTTCCGAATGGGACGAGTGGGACAAACCCGCCCCGCCCTACCTGATCCACGGCTCGACATATTATGTCGGCACCTGCGGTATCTCGGCGATTCTCGTGGCGGGCGAAGGCGGTCACCTGCTGATCGATACCGGGACGAAAGCGGGCGGGCAGGTCGTGCTCGACAATGTCGGCAAGCTGGGTTTCCGGCCCAACGAGATCGCCAGCATCCTGCACAGCCATGAACATTTCGACCATGTCGGCGGCCATGCCCTGGTCCAACGAGCGAGCGGGGCGCATGTCGTCGCATCGCCCGAATCCGCCGCCGTCCTCCGCACGGGCCAGGACAACGCAGCGGACCCGCAATACGGCATGCACGATCCGATCGAGCCGGTCGCAGTGGATGTCATCGTCGGCAATGGCGAGACCGTTCGCAGCGAGGCCGCAACACTGACGGCGATTGCGACGCCGGGTCATACACCCGGCGCGCTGAGCTGGACATGGAAATCCTGCGACAATTCAGGCCAGTGCGTCGACATCGTCTATGCCGATTCGCTGTCCCCTATCAGCAGCGACACCTATCGTTTTTCCGCCCATCCCGATTACGTCGCCGCCTTCCGTGCAGGACTCCAGCGCCTGCGCGAGGTGGATTGCGATCTGCTGCTGACCCCGCATCCCTCGGCCAGCGAAATGGTCAAGCGCGCGGCAAGCGGTTCGCTGGTCGGCGGTATGACCTGCACTCAATATGCCGATGCCGTAGAAGCACGGCTCGACAGTCGTATCGCGGAGGAAGCGGGTGGCTGACAGCTGGAAGATCGTCGCCGCAGTATCGAAGGACGTCGCCAGGGCGGCGCTGGTGGAGCACGAGAACGCTCTCGACTGGCCGAGCGACTGGGTCGTCACCGGCATGGAAGAGGCCGACCACCGACCGGACGACTGGACTTTCGAAGTCTATCTCGATCGCCGGCCCAAGCCGCGCGATCTGAAGCGCGTCGCTGCACTTTTCGCCGACAAGCAACCTCCATTTACCGTGGAAGCACTGCCCGATACGGACTGGGTGACCGAAAGCCAGAAGGGTGTCGAGCCGATCCGCGCGGGCCGTTTCCACGTGCGCACGCCCGACCACGAAGTGGACCCGGCGATGGTCGATTTCGTCATTCCCGCCAGTCAGGCTTTCGGCACAGGCCAGCACGAAACCACCGCGGCGTGTCTCGCCATGCTCGACCTGATGAAGCGCGAAGGGGTGGTGGCGCGCGACATTGCCGACATCGGTACCGGTACCGGGCTGCTGGCCTTCGCCGCCATGCACCTGTGGCCGCGCGCGCGCGCAACGGCATCGGATATCGACGCGGTCTGTGCAGGCGTGGTGCGTGACAATATGGCGAGCAACGCCATCCCGGAAGGCGGCGATGCGGGTGAACTCACGATGGTCATAGCGGACGGGCTGGACGATGCCCTGCTGCGCCTGCGCGGACCTTACGATCTCTTTGTCGCCAACATTCTGGCCGGGCCGCTGGTCGATCTGGCGCCATCCTTCGCCAACGCGATAACCCCCGGTGGAAACCTTCTGCTCGCCGGATTACTCGAAACGCAGGAAGCGCGCGTGCGCCGTGCCTATCGCGCGCTTGGCTTCCGGCTGTCCCGGCGCCTGATCAATGGCGACTGGTCGATCCTGTGGCTGCGCAAAAGCCGGGTGCGTTGAAACGCGCTGCAAAATGGGCCGCCTGGGCGCTTGCCGTGCCCGCGACATTGATTACGCTGTTCCTGCTCGCCGCGTGGATCGGCAGTGCCATTCCGCGAAACCCGGACTGGATCGAACCCGATCGCGGCGTGGAAATCATGATCGAAACCAACGGCGTCCACACCGCTATCGTCATGCCGCTGGTGTCCCCGATGAAGGATTGGCGGTCCGATTTCCCAACCCACGATCTGCGCGATCCCTACCGTCCTTACACGCATGTTTCGGTCAGCTGGGGCGAACGCGAGGTCTTCCTCAACACGCCGACATGGGGCGACATAACGCTATCCACCATTGCAGGCGCAGTCGTGGGCGGGGACAGCCTGCTGCACGTCGCGCATTACGTCCGCCCGGCACCCGGCGAAGACCTGCGCCCGCTGCTCATAACCGAAGCGCAATATGCCAAGCTCGTTACAACCATCGAGCGGCAGGTTGTAACATCGCAGGGCCGCGAGACCTACCCGGGCTATTTCGGCAATGACGTCTTCTATGACGCGCCCGGCACCTACCACATCGGCAATACCTGCAATCAGTGGACCAGCGACGTGCTGGCCGCGGCCGGAATTCGAACCGGTCTGTGGACGCCGCTGGCGGGAGGTGTGATGCGCTGGGTTCCGGCGGACCGGTAGCTCGCGCAGCTCTGTTCCGAAGTCACACGGCCAGACGGCTCAGACCAGACCCGCATCGACCGCTGCTACGCCGGGCAGCGGGCGTCCCACATCGCACATCGCGCGGACCCGTTCGGAAAACATCAGGTTCCCCTGCGGATAATGGCGGCGATGGATGCGCATCAGCTCGTCGAGATGCGTGCGGCACAGCGCGTTGCAGAAATCCGGCCCCAGCGCGCTCTTGCCGAAATGCGGGCGCGTATCGGGCTCGTACTGCATGACCGACCGCTGAAGCCGTTCGAGCCAGGCATAGTCGCGCGGATCGGCAAACAGATCGATGGCCGCCATGGGCCGGGTGGAATTGGCGGCAAAGATGGGTCCCGCCAGGCCGGGCAGCTCACGCACCGATATGATGCCCTTCAGAAAGAACCCCAGATCGCGCAAAGCGTCGGCTTCGTGCATGATGAACCTGACCACCGCCGGTGCCTTTTCCAGCGGGACGAAAAAGGCGAGATTGTACCCGGTATAGGTCGTCGAGAAGAGGCCGCGCGTAATGCTCGGCGCGCGGTTTTCCTTCAGGCCGGGCTTCGGATCGTAGAGATAGTCGAGATCGTCCGGATCGGTGATCACCCGCTCGCTTTGCTTGAGATCGAGCCAGTCGATCAGGCGCTGCATCGGCCTGCGAAACGACGGCAGAAAACGATCGAACGCATAATATCGCCGCAGGACCCAGGCGGCAATTCTCCCGCCACCCCCCTTCGGCTTGGGATGCGCTACGACGCTATCGGCTTCGTGGCATTCGGCCAGCGCATGCAGCATGATCACGGGATCTTCGGGATCGGTATAGGGCATAACCGCCCAGTTCGCGGCGATCGAGCCCTGCTTGAGTTCGTCGAGCTTCGACAGGCGGCTCATCGAACTGATCGAGATATAGGGCTGGAGCGGCTTGGTCTCCAGCACCAGTTCGACGATCGGGGCGATCGTGCCGAAGGAAAGCGCGACATAGGCGAAGTCGGGATCGCCGCGCTTCAGCGTCACGCGCTGCCCTGCCCCATCGAGGAAGGTCAGCTCGACGATGCTGTCGGCCATGACCCCGCGCGGGCCGTAACCATGCGTTCCCGTAGCCAGTGCACCGATCACCGACTGCTCCATGTAATTGCCCGAATTGTGCAGGCCCCGGCAATGCTTGTCGCGCAGGAACAGCTTGAGTTCGCGGACGGAAACCGACGCGCCGACGCGCACCAGTTCGGTCGCCGGATCGTAGGACAGCGCCGTCAACCCGCCTTCGCGCATCATCATCGCGTTGACGCTGGGGATGACCTGCACGCCGTTATAGGAATGCGATTGTCCGATGCAGCAATAGTGCCCTTCGCCGATCAGTTCGCCCAACAGTGTTTCGTTCTGCGGAATGCACGCCTCGCATTCGGTGCGGAATATGTTGATCCAGGACCGGACCCAGCGCTTGCCATCCTTGCCGATCGCGCGCGCATCGGCACGCTGCTGCCTGTAGCGACGAATTATGCCGATCATGTGCGTTCCCCACCAAGCCCTGTGAACGCATCATAACCTGCCGCTCGCCGGCAGGCGAGGACAGGAACGACATCGCCCACAGTCAGCGGGAAAGGGCATCCTCGAGCGCATGCAACGCCGCGCGGGCGAAGGCTTCCATATTGGCGATACGGTCATCGCTGCCGGTTTCGAGAATGCGCACGCATTCGAAACCATCAGGCCCGACCACCGCCGTGCAACTCCGCCCGGAAGGCGCACCTCCCGGATGGGCCGAGCCGCCGACCGAGCCGCTTTCGGCTATCCCCCACTCGGCACCGAAATTGTCACGGATGGCGCGCGCCTGGAGCAAGGCGTAATCCTCGCTCGCTCCGCGCATACCCTTGTAAGCCTCGCGCGGGAGGGCGATCAGCACGTCCCGGCCACGCAAGGAATAGACCACCCCGCCCCCGACGAAGAAATCGAGCGCGCCCGGCACGGTCAACAGCGAAGCGGCGATCAGCCCGCCCGTCGCGCCGTCGGCCACCGCGATCTTTTCGCCCCGCTCGCGCAGCAATCCGGCGATGCGCAAGGCTTGAGGGTGAATTTCGGTCAATGACTTCATGCCGAGATCATGATCTGAATCTGAGATTCAGTGACGCCAAAATGATTGGCTAAACCGGCCTTTGCCTGAGCAATGGTTAGAGAACCAGTGTTGGAATGCTCTGCAACGTCCAATCGGACAGCAGGGACAGACTTGTACTGAAGTTTATCGAAGTCTATTCCCTTCGAACTCAAAACGGCCTCATCAATGTAGCGGACCGGGTTCCGAGAACCATCCCAAACATCCGAAATGTCCAAAGTCGCGTAGTGTGAAAATTCCACCACGTAGCGCTGCCGACCATTTTCCATTCTCGATGGACGCAGACCTGAAATGCGCCCCACGAGGAACGCGGAGCCACGCTCTCCACGACCCACAACACTACGGCGTTTTTCGGGATCGGGAGTATCGCCTAACGTGCAGACAGCGTACCTCATTGCGGTAACTTTCGCCGGAGTTAGGTTCCAATGACCCGTTCCTCCCAAAGCGAGAATCTCATCCACCGTTTTACTCGTAAATACCATCAGAGCATTCATACGGGTTTCCTTTCGATGAACTGCTAAATATCCCGCATGCTCATAAATGTAAAATAGTTTTTATATAGTTTCTATCGGTAAGCCGCCTTGACGATTTCGGCCCAGCTTGCCTCGTCGACGACTTCGATACCCAGCTCGGCCGCCTTCTTGAGCTTGCTGCCTGCCCCCGGCCCGGCAACGAGCAGGTCGGTCTTCGCGCTGACCGAGCCGCTGGCCTTGGCCCCGAGGCGTTCGGCCTGCGCCTTGGCCTCGTCGCGGCTCATCGTTTCGAGCTTGCCGGTGAATACCACGGTCTTCCCGGTGACGGGACTGTCTTTCGTCTCGACCTCGTAGCGGGGCGGCGAGGTTTCGGAGAGGATATCGTCCCACACCGCCTTGTTGTGGTCTTCGTGGAAGAAATCGCCCAGCGCTTCGACCACCGCGCCGCCGATGCCGTCGATGGAGGTGAGCGCGGCCAGCGCATCCTCGTCGCCGGCATGCGCCTGCTCCGCCACAGCACGCAATTCGGGCAGGTCGTGGAAGTTCTTCATCAGGTCGCGCGCCGTAACCGCGCCGACATGGCGGATACCGAGACCGAACAGCAGCCGCGCCGCATCGGGCGCGCGCCGCGCTTCCACAGAAGCCAACAGGTTATCCACAGAGCGTTCCTTCCACCCGTCGAGCGCGAGAATGGCGTCCCGGCGGTCCTTCAGGCGGAAGATGTCGGCGGGGCTTTCGAGCCATCCGAGAGCGAAGAACTGGTCGATGGTCTTCTCGCCCAGCCCGTCGATGTCCAGCGCACCGCGACTGACGAAATGTTTCAATCTTTCCGTACGTTGTGCCGGACATATAAGACCGCCTGTGCAACGTATATCGACCTCGCCCTCTGCGGCAACGGCTTCGCTGCCGCATTCGGGGCAGGTATCGGGGAAGACGAAGGGTTCGCGGCTCTCCTCGCGGGTCAGGTTTTCCACAAGCTGTGGAATAACGTCGCCCGCGCGCTGCACCACCACGCGGTCGCCCGGGCGCACGCCGAGCCGCGCGATCTCGTCGCGATTATGGAGCGTGACATTGGTTACCGTGACCCCGCCCACCAGTACCGGGGCAAGGCGCCCTACTGGCGTGAGCTTGCCCGTGCGGCCGACCTGGATATCGATGCTTTCCAGCGTCGTTTCGGCGCGCTCGGCAGGAAATTTGTGCGCCAGCGCCCAGCGCGGCGCCTTGGCGACGAAGCCGAGCCGCTGCTGGTAGTCGAGCCGGTCGACCTTGTAGACCACGCCGTCGATTTCATACGGCAACTCAGGGCGTTGCGCCGATATTGTCGAATAATGCGCGAGGATTTCCGCAGCGCTTTCGAAGCGGGCAAACAGCGGCGAGACGGGCACGCCCCATCCTTCGATCTGGCGCACCATTTCCGTTTGCGTCTTGCCGGGTACCGAGGAGGCCGCACCCCAGCCATGCGCCCAGAATTTGAGCGGGCGCTTGGCCGTGACACCCGCATCCTTCTGCCGCAGCGATCCGGCGGCGGCGTTGCGCGGATTGGCGAACTGGCGAACCTTGGACGGATCGAATTCCTCGCGCTTTTCTTCCGCCGCGGCCCTCGCATCCTCCATCAACCGCGTATTGAGAGCGACGAAGTCCGCGCGCGCCATATAGACCTCGCCACGGATCTCGAAGATTTCGGGTGCATCGCCGTCCAACTGCTGCGGGATGTCGGAAATATGCGCGACATTGGGCGTGACATCCTCGCCCACCTGCCCATCGCCGCGCGTCGCCGCGCGCACCAGCCGCCCCTTTTCGTAGCGCAGCGAGCATGACAGGCCGTCGATCTTGTCCTCGGCGGTGAAAGCCAGCGGCGCATCCTCGGCCAGCGACAGGAACCGCCGCACCCGCGCGACCCACTCCTCGACCTCCGCGGCGTTGAAGGCATTGTCGAGGCTCATCATCCGCACCTCGTGCGTCACCTTGGAGAGCGGCGAGGCGGCAACGGCGTGCCCAACATTTTTCGAGGGTGAATCCTCGCGCACGAGATGCGGAAACGCCTCCTCGATCTCCCGGTTGCGCCGCACCAGCGCATCGTATTCCTGATCGGTAATCTCGGGCGTATCCTCGGCATGATACAGCCGGTCATGATGCGCGATCTGCTTCGCCAGCCGCATCAGCTCGTTGGCGGCATCGGCTTCGGTGATTTCGATCGACATCAATAAGCCCCCTCTTCTTCAGAGGAGGGGGTTTGGGGGTGGTGTTTCCGACCGTTCGGCCATCGGTCCGCAGTCTCATCGAGCACGCTTTTCAGCCTTTCCAGAACACCGTGCAGATTGCGCATTACCTGCTCGTTGTTGAAACGCACAGTCGTGAAGCCATGATTCCGCAGCATCGTATCGTCGCGATACTTGTCGGCCTCCCAATCGTGCGTATCGCCATCGATCTCTACAATAAGTCCTTTTGCAGGGCAGAAGAAATCAACGATCCGCTTTCCGATTACAACCTGTCGCCGGAATTTCAGTCCGTTGAAGCGAGAGTGGCGTAGTTCCATCCAAAGCCGGAGTTCGGGTTCGGGCATTTCGCGGCGCATTCGGGAGGCTCGCTTGCGAAGCGTCTCTTGCGAGACGCCACCACCCCCAACCCCCTCCTCTGAAGAAGAGGGGGCTTCCAAGTTCACCATCTTCAAACCCCCTCCAGCAGCCGGTCCGCCTGCGCCCTCGCCTCGGGCGTTACCTCCGCCCCGCTCAGCATGCGCGCGATCTCTTCCTGCCGTCCGGCCTCGTCGAGCAGGACGACGCCGGTCTTGGTGACCGTGCCGTCGGAGCTTTTGGCGATCATGTAATGCGTGCGCCCCCGCGCGGCGACCTGGGGGCTGTGCGTCACGGCGAGCAATTGTCCGTCGGCCGAAAGCCGCGCGAGCCGTTCGCCGATCGCGCTCGCCACTGCCCCGCCCACGCCGCGGTCGATCTCGTCGAAGATCACCGTCGCCGCCCCGCCCTGTTCCGCCAGCGCCACTTTCAGCGCGAGGATGAAGCGCGACAATTCGCCGCCGCTGGCGATCTTGTTCAAGGGCGCGAAATCGGCGCCGGGATTGGTGGCGATGAGGAATTCGACCGCATCCATGCCCGAAACGCCCCATTTCTCCTCGGGCAATTCGGTCACCGCCGTCCGGAAACGCGCCGCATCGAGCTTCAACGGCGCGAGTTCGCGCGCCACCGCCTCGTCCAGCCGCAGCGCCGCCGCAACGCGGTTCGCGTGCAGGGCTTCGGCTTCGGCGCGATAGCGCTGGCCGGCATCCTTCGCCGCCACCTCCAGCGCATCGAGCTGCGCCTCGCCGCCCTCGATGCTTTCCAGGCGGGCCCGCATCTCGCGCATCTTTGCCGGAAGTTCGTCCACCTCGCAGCGATGCTTGCGGGCCAGTGCGCGCAGTTCGAACAGGCGTGTTTCCGCTGCTTCTAGAGCCATCGGGTCGTGTTCCAGCGCCTCGGCAGCGGTCTGCAGCTTGTCTTCCGCCTCGCCCGCTTCGATCACCGCGCGGTCCAGTGCGGCGAGCGCTTCGGCAAGCAGGGGATGTTCGGGGGCAATCCGGTCGAGCCGCCGCGCGGCGACCCGCAGGCTGGCGAGCGGCGAATCCGAACCTTCCCACAGATGCCGCAATTCCTCCAGATCGCCGGAGAGTTTCTCGCCCTTCTGCATGCTCGCGCGCGTTTCGGCCAGCCGCGCCTCTTCGCCCGCCTGCGGTTCGAGCGATGTCAGCTCGGCGAGATGCGCCAACAGCAAATCCTGATCCGCCTTCGCGGTTTCGACCGCCTCGCGCGCTTCGGCCAGCGCTGTTTCCGCCGTGCGCCATCGCGCCCAGCCCGCTGCGGCGCGCTGCGTCTCGCTACCGGCAAAACGATCGAGCAGCGCCCTGTGCCCGCGCGGATTGACGAGCCCGCGATCGTCGTGCTGGCCGTGCAGTTCGACCAGGTGCCCCGCCATCTCGCGCAGCAGGCCGACGCTGACGGACTGATCGTTCACGAAGGCCTTGCTCTTGCCGTCGGCCCTGATCTGGCGCCGCACGATCAGCGGTTCGCCCTCTTCGATTTCGATATCGGCATCTTCGAGCAATTCGGACAGAGCGCGCGGCATCACCTTGAATTCGAAACTTGCCGAAACGCTGGCCTTGTCTTCGCCCCCGCGAACCAGCGCGCTGTCCGCGCGATTGCCCAGCACCAGCCCCAATGCATCGAGCAGGATCGACTTGCCGGCGCCCGTTTCGCCGGTCAACACGCCGAGACCGCGCCCGAAAGTCAGATCGAGCGCTTCGATCAGCACGATATTGCGGATAGAAAGCCGGGTCAGCATGCTTCCTGCCTCCTAGACAATGCCGCGCGGCAAGTCAGCATCCCTTGGCTTTCAATCGACAAGCTTCGTGTCGACTCGTTTCGAAGCGTAAACGGTGAATTAGTATTTCCCGCATAAAGCTCCGGGGTGTTTTTGCGACGCATTCTTGCCGGTCTGCTCGGGCCGGACATTCCAGCGCATCTGCGTGACGATTTCATCACGCTTGCCGCCTGCCACATGCGCGGCCAGGCGCTGCTCGTATTCGCCGGTTTCATCCTCAGCCTGCCCTTGGTGGTACTCGGCGCAAGTCCGGAGACGGCGCCGTCGATCGCCTTCGGACTGCCCGTCATCATCCTGATCCTTGCGGTGACGGGCCTGATCGTATTGCGCAAGCCGCTCGATCTTGCCGCGGGCGTAACGGAAGCGAGGCGCGTCATTGCCTCGGTATGGCGGCTATGCCTGCTGATAGCGATTATCGGCAGTATCTGGTGCCTGGGCAGTTGGGCGAGCGCCCCGGCGGAATCCAAGCTCTACTATCCCGCGATCATGGCGCTGGGCGCCCTGACGCTGGCCTACTGCCTGACAGCGGTCCGCAGCGTCGCGTTGACCACGCTCTTGATCACCATGGTCCCCATCGCCATCGCCTTGGCGAGCACGGGCGAAGTCATGAATCTGGTCCTTGCGGGATCGCAGATCATCGCCGTCGGTTTTCAGGTCTTCCTCATCAACCGCCACCAGAATCTGCTGTTCGCCATGACGCAGCAGCAACACGAATCGGCCCAGCAGGCCCGCCGCGATCCGCTGACCGATCTCGCCAACCGTCGCGCTTTGATGGAACATTTCAAGGCTCACGCGGCTCTCGGCAGCCACATCAGACTGATGGTCGTCGACATCGACCGCTTCAAAGCCATCAACGACCGGCACGGTCACGATGTCGGCGACGAAGTCCTGTGCGCCTTTGCCGAATTGTTGCGCATCCACGTCCGCGGGGGCATCTGCGCGGCCCGGCTCGGTGGCGAGGAATTCGCCCTGCTGGCAACTGCCGAGGCGCTCGACCCGGCCATCGCGCTCCAGCTACTCGGCGAAATCCGCGGCGCCTACATGCCGCATGGCGAACAGATCACCGCCAGTATCGGAGTGGCGGACGGCATAGTCACCGATCCGGCCGACTGGAACGGCCTGTACGGCAAGGCCGACCGCGCCCTCTACCGGGCGAAGAATGACGGTCGGAACCGCGTCAGGTCGCACAAGGCGGAAGGCGAGGCCGATCGCGTCGGCGACCGGGAACCGGCACGTTCCCGGCATGGCTGAGGAAATCAGCTCGGCGAAACGCCGGATGCGTGATCCTGCACCAGATCGTAGGCTTTTTCGTACCAGTCGGTGCCGGGGTAATTGGCCCCCAGCACCGCAGCGTATTTCACCGCTTCGTCGGGAACACCGAGCGCGAGGCTGGTTTCGGTAAGGCGATAGAGCGCTTCGGGCGCGTGGCTGGTGGTCTGGTAAGTGTCGACCACGTTCTGGAACCGGATCTGCGCGGCGATCCACTGGCCCGACCGTTCGTAATGGCGGCCGATTTCCATTTCCTTGCCCGCCAGGTGATCACGCACGAGGTCGATCTTGAGCCGCGCATCGGCAGCATAATCGGTGCTGGGGAAACGCCGATTGATCTCTTCCAGCGCGGTCAGCGCCTGATCGGTGATCTTCTGATCCCGCTGCACATCGCTGATCTGTTCGTAATAGCTGAGCGCGATCAGGTAGAAGGCGTAGGGCGCGTCCTTGTTGCCCGGATGGATCTGCAGGAAGCGCTGCGAGGCTTGAATCGCCTTGTTGTAATCCTTGGCGACATAATAGCTGAACGAACTCATCAGCTGCGCCCTACGCGCCCATGGGGAATAGGGATGCTGACGCTCGACCTCGTCGAACAGGGCGGCGGCGAGCTGCGCCTGCCCGTTATCGAGACGACGCTTCGCTTCGCCGTAAAGCGATTCCACGTCACGCGCGACATAGGCCGTATCGCGGGGGCCGTTATTGCGGCCAGCGCATCCGGCGGTCAGGAGGGTCGCACCTGCAAGCGCGGCGCCGAAAATGAGCTTGGTCGTGGATCGGGTCTGGGTCGTCATGGGTACGAGCCTATAGCCACGCCCCCCATGAACGCCAAGTGAAGTTAGTGGGCCTGTCCCCCGACAGCGGCGGGCAACCGGTTATCCGGCCGCGGGCTGTTCCCAATCGCGCCGGGCGATCTCCTCCGGCGCGTCCCACAGCAGATGGCGATTTTCCAGCATCACCAGATTGGCGCTCCGGATCACCTCGCCCTTGGTCCGATAGCCCAGCAGCTGTTCGGCCTGGGTGTCGGGATTGTTCGTGAGAACGCGCAGTTCTTCCGACGTGAAATCGCTCAATCCACGGGCCCGCTCGATACCCTTGCTGTCGTAAATGTGGAGGACGTCGCCGCGCGTGAAATCGCCAGCCATCGAGATGATATCGTCGCGGCGAATCGGACGATCCCCGCTCAGCCCGGCAGCTATGGCATCCGAAATCACGATGCTTCCGGCCATTTGCAGCCGGTTGGCGATCCAGCTGTCCCAGCCGGATAGCGGATTGGGATGGGGCAGGATCTTCGTCGATCTGCGCGAACCGTTCAGCACTTCCGACACCGGCCGATCCACTTCGCCCTGCGCGATCCACGTGGTGACGCCGGCTTCCTGTGCCATATTGGCTGCCAGCAGCTTGGTCTCCATTCCGCCGGTACCGAGCGTGCTCTTGCCCTTCGTCGCGGCCATGTACATGCCGACATCCTCGACCTCGGGCACGAACTGCGCCTCGGGATCGTCCGGATTGCGATCGTACAGACCGTCCACGCCGGTGAGAATGACGAAATCGTCCGCGCCGACCATCTGTGCGACCTTGGCCGCCAGCCGGTCGTTGTCACCGACCCGGATTTCTTCCGTCGTGATGGAATCGTTCTCGTTGACGATCGGAACGACATGCGATTCCAGCAGCCGATGCACCGTGTTGCGCGTATTCAGAAAGCGGCGATGGTCCTCGAAATCGCCCAGCGTCAACAGCACCTGCGCGATATCGAACCCGAATTCGTGGCCGACCTGCTTATAGGCATTCAGCAATAACGGCATGCCGCAGGCGGCGGCGGCCTGCTTGTCGGAAACTCCCGCGCTCTCGGGTGTTTCCCCTATGATGCGCAAGCCAAGGGCTACCGAGCCGGAAGAACAGAGGATTACGTTCGTGCCCTCGGCCCGCAGCTGTGCGATATCCTCCAGCAGGCGTTGCAGGAAGCCGTAGCGGGGGGTGAGGAGTTCCTGATTGGCCAGGAGGGCCGAACCGATCTTGACGACAATGTTTCGCTTTTTGGTCATATTCTCGAATATTGCGTAGCCTTGAAATTTTCGATAAATAATATAGATACTGATTGTGCAGTGCACAACCGCATTTTTTCGAATATCCACGCCGGACGAAAAGGCATGTATTCGATACTATTGAGATACTGGAATTTCAATTCACTCGCCCTATAGCAAAGTAGTATCAAGATTTAACGAGAGCGAATACGCTCGGAAACGGATTTTAGTCATTACGAAAACTATTTGCATTGTCGGATGCGGAAAAATGGGCTCCGCTTTACTGTCGCAATGGATAGACGGGCCGGAGGCAATCACCGTAGTCGATCCCGCCGGTAGCGAGGTTCCGGAAGGCGTGTCGCTTGTCGCCGATCGTGCGGAAATAGCGGACCGGCGCTTCGATTGCATCGTCGCCGCCGTGAAGCCGCAACTGATCGACGATATTCTCGCGGACTATGCCGGCAATCTTGCCCCTGGCGGCTACGTCCTGTCGATCGCGGCGGGCTATTCCGCTGTGCGCCTGTCGAAGCTCATGGGCGATGCGCCCGTCATCCGCACCATGCCGAACCTGCCCGCTGCCATCGGCCGCGGGGTGAGCGGGATCTGCCCCGGCCCGCATGCGACCTCCGCCCATACCGGCCACGCGGAGAATTTCATGCGCCGCGCCGGATCGACCATCACGGTCGACAGCGAGGACAAGCTGGACCGCGTCACCGCCGTGGCGGGCTCCGGTCCCGGCTATGTTTTCGAGATCGCCCGCGCCTATGCCGAAGCCGCCATGGCGCAGGGTTTCGACGAGGACGAGGCGCGCGACATGGTCCTCGGCACCATTGGCGGCGCGATCGCAATGGCCAGCGAGCCCAGCGCAGCCAGCCTCGAGGATTTGCGCAACTCCGTCACCAGCAAAGGCGGCACCACGGCCGCGGGCCTCGCCGCCCTGAACGGGGACGGTGGCCTTTCCACCCGCCTGCATGATACATTGCAGGCAGCCTACGACCGGGCGGTCGAGTTGCGCTGATCCCAGGCGCCTCCCGCCCCGACACCAGACTAAGAGAGATACCATGACCGACCAGACACTCGACCCGCAGATCCACGTCCACGAACTGGGCCGGCGTGCCCGCAAGGCGGCGCGCGGCCTGCTGTCCGCCAGTACCGAAGCGAAGAACACCGCCCTGCGCGAAGCCGCCACGGCCTTGCGCAGCCGCATGGCCGAACTGCTCGACGCCAATGCCGAGGACGTGAAGAGCGTCGAGGGCAAGAAGCCGGACAGCTTTATCGACCGCCTTCGCCTGACCGAAGACCGCATCGAAGCCATGGCCGGTGCGCTGGAGGAAATTGCCGAACTGCCCGACCCCGTCGGCCGCCAGCTGGCGACGTTCGAACGCCCCAACGGCCTCACCATCGAACGCGTCGCCGTGCCCATCGGCGTGATCGGCATGATCTACGAAAGCCGCCCGAATGTCGGCGCCGACGCCAGTGCCCTCTGCCTCAAATCGGGCAATGCGGTGATCCTGCGCGGCGGTAGCGAGAGCCGCCATTCGACGCGCGTGATCGTCGAATGCATGCGTGCCGGGCTGAAGGCCGCAGGGCTACCCGAAGATGCCGTGCAGACGGTGCAGACGACCGACCGCAATGCCGTCGCCGCATTGCTCAAAGCCGACGAATTCGTCGATCTCGTCATTCCGCGCGGCGGGCGCGGCCTCGTCGAACTGGTGCGCGACCAGGCCAGCGTGCCGACGCTGCTGCATCTCGACGGGAATTGCCACAGCTATGTCCACGCTGCCGCCGATATCGGCAAGGCGATTTCGGTCATCCGCAACGCCAAGCTGCGCCGCACCGGCGTGTGCGGCGCGACCGAGAGCGTCGTGGTCGACCGCGCCGTGGCCGAAGCCTTCATCCCCAAATTCGCCGACGCCATGGCGGGCGATTGCGAACTGCGCGGAGATACCGATGCCGTCGCTATCGATTCCCGCCTCAAGCAGGCCACCGAAGAAGACTGGAACACCGAATATCTCGACCCCATCGCCAGCGTCAAAATCGTCGACGGGCTGGACGAAGGCATCGCCTGGGTGGACGAGCATTCGAGCCACCACACCGACGCCATCATCACCGAAGATGCCGAGGCGGCGCGCAAGTTCATGACGAGCATCGACAGTGCGATCGTCATGCACAATGCCTCCACCCAGTTCGCCGATGGCGGCGAATTCGGCATGGGCGCGGAAATCGGCATTGCGACGGGCAAGATGCACGCCCGCGGCCCCGTCGGGCTGGAACAGCTGTGCAGCTTCAAATATCTCGTTCACGGAGACGGCCAGACGCGCCCCTGACGGGATCGCTCCGCTGGCCGGTTTTACCGCCCGAGGTGTCGTCCGGTCACTGGATCGGGCTGGCGGCGACCAGCTTGGGATCGAGGACGTCCTGCGGCACTGCACCATGCGTTGCTTCCCGCTGGTAGCCCGGAGTAGCGGGTAGGACGAGTTGAGACTCGGACGCGAACCAGTGTGGATCGGCGCGGTCTTCCGAAAAATGCGCGACGGACTCGGGCGAGGATGCTTCGGTCTGGCTCTGCTGGAGCTGCTGCCCTACCCGTTGCGCCTGCCCGGCATCCATCTTGGCGATACGATCTACCGCTCCGTCTTCGCCCATCGTAAACGCAACTACCAGCAGGACGCCACCGGCGAGAATCAGAGCGAACTTCTTGTCCATCGATTGTGCCTTCGATCCGCGAAACGAAACCTGACTAGCAGTCGTTCCTCGTCAGCCCCTGTGCATTGGTAATGTTCTGATTCGTCCGTTCGCGGACATTGAAGGCGCTTTCGTAGCGCAGATCGAGCCCGCCGCTCACGATCCCCGGCAAGACGATGGGCGTATACCGATAGGACACTTCGGCGAACATGACCGCCGTACCTTCCGCTGCTTTGATCTTGCCGCCGTCAGGTCCCATGCCCGCGGCAAGCGATGAATCGTCCTTACCCTTATCCTGCAAACCGTAGCGCGGCGTAACCGACAAAGACCCGTAGCAGCGCTGCCAGTTGATCATCTGTCCTGCCTTGCCGTCGCTCTGTCCGTTGGGTTGCAATGAGGAGAGAACCACGCGCCCCTTGGTGGCGAAATCCATCCCCCTGCCGACCTGGTCGGCGCCAGCAAACACTTCGTAAATATCGCTCTCGTCGATCCCGGTTCGCACACGACCTGCATTATCGGCGACCGAGATGGCAATCTGATTTATGCGCATATGCGCCATCACCAGATTGATGAGTTCGAGCCCACCGAACAGCATCGCAATGAAGATCGGGAGGACAAAGGCGAATTCCGTAAGGGCGATGCCCTGTTCGGACATCCGCAGCCTGCGCAGGAAACGTCTTGGCGAGAGAGATTTGCGCAACATCATACGCACACCGTCGGCGGCGTCTTTTGAACCGCGTAAGGCTGGTTGCGAACCGCGCTGGTCGCCTTGATCGCATAGTTGGGCGACATGTCAATGAAACGGTGGATCGGAAACAGGCGCGGCATCGACACGTTGACTTCGTAGAACACCACATCGTCTGCCCCGCCGATCGTGGTGCGCCCCGCGCTCGTGTTGAACGCCCCGTTCTCGTTCAGATCGACGAAGCAATCGCCTGGGTCATAGGTGCCGTTCAAATTATGGTCGGTGACGAGCTTCTCGCTTTTGCCGATACTGCCGAAGTCATAGAAGCTGCGCGTGGTAATCTGGTAGGTTGCGTTGCGCGCCAGCACATCCGACCGGGCCTTGATGGCGCAGGCGATCTTTTCTTCCACCGTGCCGCTGGTGCAGGTGAAAGTCGGAGATTCCAGCGAACCGGTACGCGCCACATCGTTGAGCGCGCCTTGCACGGCCGCACGCAGATAGGCCTGATAGCCGAGGTCGAGCCCGCCGAGGATGAACAGCATCAGAGGCGTCAGGACGAAGGCGAACTCGACGAGCGCCGCCCCCCGTTCGTCCTTGCGAAGCCGTTTGAACAATCCGGTCATTGGGTCAGCCTCAATGCGCCGATCTGGTTGCCGATCTCGCGGAACTTGGCGATCAGAGCCGCGCGGTTGGCAACCGTATCCGCCTGCCTTTGGGTACTGGCGCATCCGGTCAGGTTGGCGCTGAGAGCGGTATCGAAACCGATCACCCACACCGATGTATCCGTGTTCTTCGCTTCATTGCAGGCCATGCGGAAACGCTGTTCGTGGCGGGCGACAAGCTGTGCCGTGACCGAATTGGTCTGCGAATCGGAAGTACAGTTGGTCGCGCCCTTCACGCGCATATCGTTGGCTTCGACTCCGTAAGCACCATAGACATTGCAATAGGCGGTTTGTGCGCCGTCGGTCATGAAGATGATGTGGCGGTTGCAGGGCATGCCGTTGAAGACATCGCAGCTATCGCCGAAGATGCCGCCCCTGGAGATGAAGCGTGCGCCCCAGATCATGCCGATGTCGTGATAGGTACCGCCCACGGTCTGGAGGCTCTTCACATATGTGTCGAGCGCGGTGCGGTCCCAGACGGCAAGACGACGAGCCTCCGTCGGGCAAGCCCAGTAGCCGCTCTCCGGGGTATTATTCTTGATCCAGCCCGCAGTGCTTGTGGCAGGTACGTCGGTTTCCGACGGCGTGACTGGGGAATTGCCTGCATTGCGGGCATAGATCAGGTCCGGCATCATCGGCCGCCAGCGCGTCGCGTCGCTGTTGGGGATCAGGTTGATGTCGAGGTCGTGCGCGCCCGAGGGGATGGTGTAGCTGGCACCGCCATCGATGGTGGTCACTGTGTCGCGTTCCTCGATACACCCGTTCCATGTTGCGACCTCGCTGCTGCCCCCTGTCACCGAACTAGGCATATTATTGATATAAAGCGTTTTATTTGGCGCAGGGATGGTCCCGGTTGCGTCTTTCGCGTACGTTATCTTGCCCTGTGAAGGGATGCTGCTGCTGACAGGCTTCATGTAGTTCGAGACATCGTACGACACATGCTGGTAAGTCCAGTTGCTGAACTGCCTCCGGTTGGCGTCGTACGTCGTTGTCTCGACGAACCGCCAGCGACGGCAGCTTCGGCCGCTACCGGAAGTATCCGATGCGCCTGAGTAACCCCAGTTTTGCGATTGGACGTAGCCTTCGCTTGAGGCGGTACCCTGGTACTTGATGGCGGTCGTGGCAGTCGGCGGCGGCCCCCCGCCGGGCACGGGATCGGCGGTGACATATGTCTGACACTGACCGTTGGTGAGCGAACCGCCGCCGTAAACCTCCCATGAACCGGGACCATTGGTCCGGTTCTGGACGGCGTAATTGTTGAAATTTGCCACGCGCGAGGGCACGCTGGTCGAGCTGCGCATGTAGTTCGCGTTCTGCCCATAGATCAGGCGGCCGACATTGACCGTGCTCGAATAAGGCACGATGCCGTAACGCAGCCGCAGCCCCTGCGCCGCGAGCTGGGCCTGGATCGGCGCCAGCTCGTCATAGAGCGCCATCACCGCATCCCGCAGCGCGTCGATCTTGGGCGCGCCATCCACGTTCTGGGCCATCGACCCGGTCACGTCGAGCACCAGCACGATATCGGTGTTGACGAAGTTCAGTTCGGCGTCGCAGTTCACCGCAACGGGCAGCGTTGCAAAGCCGAAAATGCGCATGATGGTGGTGGGGACAGTGGTCGACGCGTTCACCCGGATCACGCCCGCTGCCGGCTTGCTGACCACCGGCTCGAATGTGCTCGCCCCGTAATAGCCCTGCGGATAGTTGAAGTTGAAGAATTCCTTGCCCGTCTTCGTCACTTCGTCGTTCAGCGTATCGCTCTTCATCACGCGCCGCGCGGCGAGCGAGGCGGCGTCGCACGCGCTCTGCATCTTGCTTTTGGCCATATAAGCCCGGCTGAGATCCACGCCGCTCCCGATCATCATCAGCAGCGGCACCAGGGCCGCGCCAACGATCGGTAGCACATTGCCCTTGTTGTCGTTCAGCAACCGGGCAAACAGGCGATACATAAATGACATCGCACCACACTTTCGCAACGGGGTTGCCCGACGCCTGACGCATCGCCCCCTCACCAAGCCCTACCCTGAGCGGGTTAACAAACACCTACGTGTCCGGGTTAAGAAGACTCCGCGAAACCGACCCCGTCCGGCGCATAATCGCTCTCCTCTCGCGGAATGGACGGAGCTTGACCCCGTCTGCCCGAGAATCCGTAATTCTCGCGCTTGCCGACGCTCGAGGATGACGGTCGGATATGTGAATCTTTTTTGACTATTTTGGATGAGTGGCCCCTGCCAGATCGATTCCGATTGTCAAAACCCGATTTTGGGCGCTTCCTTCGCTTCTCTCTTTGGAGTGAAGCTCATGGTGAAATCGACTTCCGAATCGCAGGGCGCAATGCAGACCGATCGACGGTCCTTTCTGGCCGACTGCGGCAAATATTCGCTGACCGTTCCTCCGGTCATGACGATGCTTTTGTCTACCTCGCTTTCCTCGCCCGCGATTGCTGCGTCCGGCGGTGACGGTGGTGGCCGTGGCGGTGGTGGCGATCCCGGCAAGGGCGACGGCGGCGGCAAGGGCGACGGCAAGGGTGGCGACCCCGGCAACGGCAATGGCGGCGACCCGGGCAAAGGCAATGGCGGCGATCCCGGCAAAGGCGACGGTGGCGACCGTGGCAAGGGCGATCCCGGTAAAGGCGATGGCGGCAAAACAAAGAAGGAAGGGCGCTGAGGCGGCAGGGCATCGCGCCGGAATTCCCGATCTCCGCAAGGCGCCGTTGAACCGCGGGTGTCCATCGATGCGCTGGCGATCGCGCGTCGCTTCGGCGGCGCCGTTGCCGCGCGGAGAACACCTGTCGGGTGCGGGAACCTGCGCAATTGGATAGCCCACCGCTGTCGATCGGATTGAGCGCAAGATCGACGCTCGTCATGCTCGACGGGAGGCCGGTGATCTTCGCCGAAACCTGTCAGGCCATCTACGAGCCGAATGCGTCCGCGGCCGCAATTCTCGATCGCCTGCAGGAGCCGGTGCCGCTGGAATCGCTCTGTGACCGGCTGCTCCCCGTGTTCGCCGGGGGAGTGGCCGAACTCGAACGGCTGCTCGTCGATTGGTCCGCCGCCGGCCTGATCGACGTGTTTCCGCACGAAACGCTTTCATCGGCACATGGGGACAGAAGAGCCGCTCTCCCGCTCGGGAACGGCGCGGCAATTCTCGCCGGTCATGGCGGAGACCTAGGGTGGTTCGACACCTTCGACTATCTCCCTGCTGCCGCGAGCGGCGAGCCGACTGCGCATGTGTGGTCCCATAATGGCCTGGGGATCGTCAGGGTCGCAGATCGCCCGGCACGGGTGGTCCCTCGCCACCAAATCGCCGCGGCGCTGCGTTTTTCGCTGGTCGAGGCTATCCTGGCGGAAACCGATTGCATCGCGCTCCACGGCGCATGCCTGGTCGCCGGAGACCGGGCGATATTGCTGCTTGGCGCCCCCGGCGCGGGCAAGTCCACGCTCGCCATGTTCGCCGGCGAGTGCGGGATGGCGCTTGCGGGCGACGATATCGTGCTGTTCGATCCCCGCTCGGGCACCGGCATGCCACTCGCCCTTCCGCTCACGCTGAAGGAAGGCAGCTGGCCCATGATCGCCGCGACCGGCTGGCGCGACTGTCGGGCCGAGCCGGTCGAGCGGCAGGACGGCGTGACGGTGAAATACCTTCCGCTGCGCCGGCCCGTCCGGGAAACGCCGCTGGACATAGCCGCCCTCGTCCGGCTCGACCGCAGCAGCGAGGGCGACGCGCGCCTCGCGCCATGGTCCGGCACCGATTGCCTGCGCCACTTCTGCAGCGAGGCGAAATCGACCACGGGCAAGGCATCGGTCGCGGATATCCGCGCCATGGTCGAGGTGATCTCGCGCGCCGAAACGCTGACGATCGGCTATTCCGACGCAGCCGCGGCCGGACGATTGCTGGGGGCGCATTTTGTCCGCTGACCGGCGCATCCTGAGCGTTCTCTGCCGCGCTCTCGAAGGGACGGTGCCGCAGGAGCCGGACTGGGCCGCCCTGCTCGCGCTCGCCAACCGCACGCTCGTCACCCCCGCCCTCGCCGCGGCGCTGCATGGCAATCCCGCGGTCCCCGACGAGGTGCAGGCCTTCCTCACCCACATCGCCGCGCGCACGGTGCGGCGCAATGCGATGATGGAGCGCCAGCTGGCCGAAGCGGTGCAGGCGCTGTCGAGCCAGGGGGTCGTGCCGATGCCGATCAAGGGCGCGGTCGTCCTCGCTGCGCATCCGGCCGGGGGCGCGGACCGGCTGTTCACCGATCTCGACCTGATGATCGCCCCCGGCCAGGCCACCCTCGCCGGCATGATCCTGGGCGAGATCGGCTACCGTTCGACCGCCCCGTCCGCCGCCCCCGCCACTGGCCGCAATTTCGAGCGCAGCAGCGATGCGGGCGGACTCGACATCCATTACCGCCTGCGATCCTTCGACCATTGGCCCGGCTTCGCGCAGCTCGCCCCCTTCTGCACCGAGGCCACCCTGCACGGGGCGAGCGTCCTCATGCCCTCGCCCAGCCTGCAGGCCGCGATCCTGATCGCGCACGACCAGTTGCAGGAGCGCGACTACTGGCGCGGCCTGATCGACCTGCGGCATGTCCTCGACCTGCGCGCGCTCGTCACCGCGACCGGCCCGCTCGACCCCGCGACCCTCGCCGCGCTCTTCCCCGGCGGCCGCGCCCGGCGCGCGCTGGCGACGCAATTGCTGACGCTGCGGCGCCTGTTCGGCATCGAGGCGGTGCCCGGGCTCGAGACCGGCTTGCGCCCCCGCCTGCAATGCGCGCGCCGCTTCCGGCAGATCGGCCGCCGCCGGACGATGCGCTGGCTCACGGCCGCCACCCTGCTGCTCGATCCCCCGGCCGTGCGACCGCGACCGGACACCGCCCAGAACTGGCGCGAGCGCGCCCAATACGGCAAACGCATGTTCTACGCGCCCAAGCCGAACAAGGTGTAGCGCGCCTCGCCGCGAGTTACGTCGACAGCGACGGCGCGAGGCTGCACGAGGGGACCGGAACAGCCAAAGCCCTCTCTCCTTTAGGGGAGAGGGTTGGGAGAGGGGGCGCCCCCGTCCGTTCAGGCGCATCCTTCACCAGCTCCGCCCCCTCCAGCAGGCGGGAGGGGAGTTATCAGCGCTAATGCTTGAAGCAATGCTCGCGATGCCACGCGAGGAATTGCGGATGCGGTCGGTCCGCTTCCCGCTGGGGAGCAATCGCCTTGCCGGTCCGATTGATGATGCCTTCGACGCTCGCTGGATCATTGACCTGACGCGATACCATAATTTCAAGATCATCCCTGAAACCAATCAACCCACGGTCAAACATCCAATGCGCTGTGCCTGATAGTGCGAGGCCATTGCGCACGCTGTCAGGGCCGCCATGCTCGACCGGGCGGATATGCGCGGCCTGTGCTTCCAAGCGACCGCCGCCATTGACCAGCTTCCAGCCTGTCACCGCGCAGCGGCCATCATAGGCGTGCATCACGGCACGGCGGAAAGCGCGGTCCCGGAACGGCTTGGAGACGAGTGACTGGACGATGGGCCGCTCGATTTCGAACGGTGTTTGATTGTCGCGGACGCGGTTGTCCTCGACGACTTCGTCGTCGCTGCGCGGCAGAAAATCCTCATCCGGCAGGCCGAGCGATACGATGCGCGCAAAGTCTGAATGCGAAAGCGAGCGGACGGCGGCTTGGGCGCGACCGGATACTCTGCCTTCCTCATTGAGCACGCCACGCTCAACCTGCTCGCCATTCATGATATGCGGTACGGTCGGCTCGAAAGGCAGATAGCTCCCTTTCTCGATGATCGCACGATAGCGGTCAGGCTCCGCCGGGTCAGGTATGATTTCCTCAACTTTCGCCACGGCGAAGAAGCCTTTGGAGTTCGGAATCTTGACCGGCTCGCGATAGACAATCCAATCGCCGACCATTTGCTGCGCGCGGCTAAGATAGCTTTTCGGAAACTGGTAATGCACCTCGGGGATGTCGTCGTATTTCGACCCATCCTTGTGCATGAAAACGCCGAAGGTCATAGCGAGATCACATTTTATAGGTCGTCAAAAAAGTCTTCGTCGATGCGCTTAACCTTTATTGTGCGGCTAGCTCTTACACCGACATCATGTTCGATCATCAAATCCGTCAAGCGAGCGCCGTCGATCAGTATCACGCGTTGAGGGATCTGCTCCGCGTACCCAATCGCCCCACTGGTAAATGTCGAGGTAGTGACGAACACGCCTTTGTTTGCGCCAAAGCCTACGAGACTGCCCACAAAAGCCTGCACTTCTGATCTCTGGACGGTATTGGCGGCAGCATAGCGCTTCGCTTGAACATAGATTCGGTCCAAGCCCAATCGATCTTCATCAATTACGCCATCCACTCCATTATCGCCGCTCTTACCTAGCCTGAGCGCGGCTTTCTCGTGTGTCCCCCCATATCCCATTGCGACCAACAGTTCGACAATTACATTTTCGAAGAATGTTGGGGAATTATCCAGTATTCGCTGCAAAACGTCAGAACTTAACGCCGACTTTAGTACCGCTTGTGCCGCGTCTATCTGCTCTTCCGGGGTAGCATCTGACGAGGAAGCCGCAGCTTGCGCGATGGCCGGCGTGCTTGAGCCCGTATTCCCAAGGCGAAATTCAACGAATTCAGGAAACTGATTCAATGTTTCGTTGTCGATAGATTGCAAACCTTGCGCCAGAAGAGCTTTTCCCGCCGAAGTGGCGGTAAATATTCCTCGCTTCGGGCTTTCGATCAGCCCAGCCTTGGACATGTAAAACTTGGCCCAATGGATGCGATTATGGAATATTCTCTGCTTGCCGCTCGGAAGTAGCTTATCACGCTCATCTTGTGAAAGTTGAAAGTGATCTGCAATCTTTTCAGCTGCTTCTGGAACTCGCCACTCCCCTTTTGCAGCTAATTGCAGTACCGGCAACATAAGCGTTTGATAATCGGGGATTGACAACCCATTGCTCCTTTAAGCCTACATGCCCGACACGGCTTCGCGCGCAGTTTCCCTAGTCTCTTCGAACTCAGAGCAATGTCCAGAAGTCTTTACGTTGCAATTCCACCGCATGGTATCAGCACCAGCGCCGTTCCGCGTTTGCTAGCGCAAACGCTTATGCGTCACGTGACGTCGAACGGGTCGGCTAGGCTGACCCGCCTGCGGGAGTTCCAGCCTCTCGCTCCTAGCTTGCCGCTTGCTGCGCAAACGCCTTCGCTAGGCGCCGGCCTTCACTCCTCCCCCATCCGCAGCGCAGCGATAAAAGCCTCCTGCGGAATGCTCACATTCCCGTATTCCCGCATCCGCGCCTTGCCCTTCTTCTGCTTTTCCAGCAGCTTCTTCTTCCGGGTAATATCCCCGCCGTAACACTTCGCGGTCACGTCCTTGCGCAAGGCGGCGATGGTTTCGCGGGCGATCACCTTGCCGCCGATCGCGGCCTGGATCGGGATCTTGAACAAATGGCGCGGGATCAGGTCTTTCAGCCGTTCGCACATCCCGCGCCCGCGTTCTTCCGCCACGCTGCGGTGGACGATCAGCGATAGCGCGTCGACCGGCTCGGCATTGACGAGGATGTTCATCTTCACCAGGTCGCCTTCGCGGCTGCCGATCTGTTCGTAATCGAAGCTGGCATAGCCGCGGCTGATCGATTTCAGCCGGTCGTAGAAGTCGAACACCACTTCGTTCAGCGGCAATTCGTAGGTCACCTGCGCGCGGCCGCCCACGTAAGTCAGGTCGATCTGGATGCCGCGGCGGTCCTGGCACAGTTTCAGGATCGCGCCGAGATATTCGTCGGGCGTGTAGATCACCGCCTTGATCCACGGTTCCTCGATCGTCTCGATCCGGTTGACGTCGGGCCAGTCGGCGGGATTGTGGATCTCAATCGTCTTCGCGTCCTCGTTCTTCGAATGGCCGAGATGGACGCGGTAGACCACGCTGGGGGCGGTGGTGATGAGGTCGAGATCGTATTCGCGGCTGAGGCGTTCCTGGATGATTTCCAGGTGCAGCAGGCCGAGGAAGCCGGCGCGGAAGCCGAAGCCCAGCGCGGCGCTGCTTTCCATCTCGTAGCTGAAGCTGGCATCGTTGAGGCGCAGCTTGCCGATGCTTTCGCGCAGCTTCTCGAAATCGGCGGCGTCGACCGGGAACAGGCCGCAGAACACGACGGGCTGGACTTCCTTGTAGCCTTTCAGCGGCGCGGCGGCCCCGCCCTTTACCGTGGTGATGGTGTCGCCCACGCGGGCCTGCTCCACCTCCTTGATCTGCGCAGTGATGAAGCCGATTTCGCCCGGGCCCAGTTCGGGCAGATCGGTGCGCTTGGGGGTGAAACAGCCGACGCGGTCGATCAGATGCTGCGTGCCGCCCTGCATGAACTTGACCTGCTGGCCCTTTTTGATGACGCCGTCCATCACGCGCACGAGGATGACGACGCCGAGATAGGGGTCGTACCAGCTGTCGACCAGCATGGCCTTCAGCGGGGCGTCGCGGTCGCCCGTGGGGGGCGGGATGCGCTTGACGAGCGCTTCCAGCGTGTCCTCGATGCCGATGCCCGATTTGGCGCTGGTGAGGACGGCGCCGCCTTCCTCCCACGGGCCGGTGGCTTCGATGCCGACGATTTCCTCGATCTCTTCCGCAACGCGTTCGGGCTCGGCCGCGGGGAGGTCGATCTTGTTGATGACGGGGACGATTTCGTGGTCGTGCTCGATAGACTGGTAGACATTGGCGAGGGTTTGCGCTTCCACGCCCTGCGCCGCGTCGACGACGAGGAGCGCTCCTTCGCAGGCGGCGAGGGAGCGGCTGACCTCATAGGCGAAGTCGACATGGCCGGGCGTGTCCATGAGGTTGAGCTCATAGGTCTCGCCATCGCGCGCGGTGTAGTTGAGGCGCACGGTCTGCGCCTTGATGGTGATGCCGCGCTCCTTCTCGATATCCATGTTATCAAGGACTTGCTCGGACATCTCACGGTCGGTCAGCCCGCCGGTGAACTGGATCAGCCGGTCGGCCAGCGTCGACTTGCCATGGTCGATATGCGCGATAATGGAAAAGTTGCGGATCTTGGAAAGGTCGGTCATCACGCCGCCCATTAGCCGCGCCGCACTCCGCTGTCAGCAGGCAAAGCGCCGTGTCAGGCTGCTTCGCGCTTGCCGGTCTGCCTGGGCGCGTTGGATGACAGGGCGAACTGCGCGAAGCTGCTCGCCATACCGCTATCGGGCGCCATCGCATACCTGCCGGGCGGCAGTGCCGCCAGCGGAGCGCCCGCAGCGGCCAGTTCGTAAGGGCTGACCCGGTGGCGGGTGCACAGGCCCCCGGCGCCATCATCGACCAGCTCCTGCTCGAATTCGAGGCCCTGCGTATCGTCCATCGTCCGGCGCACCGTGCACACGGCAAGCTGGCCCTGGCCGAAGTCCAGCACGAACATGGTCCCGACCGGCACGTCCTCCAGCCCCTGGATCATCGCCCCCGAACGCGAGAGGTTGCGCAGGGTCACGTCGTAATAGTGGTCCTCGTGGATCAGCCCGATCTTGCGGAAGACCGTGCGGCGCGTGGCGCGCTGCGTCCCGGTATCCGTGGGCGCGAGCATCCATTCGCCCTTGTCCAGCTCCTCACGAACCCGCTCGTTGGCGAGTGCCTCGGAATAGACGAAGCCGCTGACCTGATCGACGCCGAGCCGTTCCAATTCGTGCATGAGTTCGAGGGCGTGGACGCCCGAGGCGACCGTCTCCATCCCCATCGCACCCGACAGCGCGATGACAGCGCGGACGAGTTCCATGTCCCCAAGGTCGTTGCCCATGACAGGCTCGAAGAATTCGCCGCCGATCCGAAGCGCGCTCAAAGGCGCCCGGCGCAGGTAGGATAGCGAGGACAGTCCCGAACCGAACTGGTCGAGCGTCAGTCGTACGCCCAGCTTGAACAGCGCGGCCAGCGCCTTGTCGACCTTGGATGCATCGCCGAGCAACACACTCTCGGGGAGACGCAGTTCGAGCCGCATCGGATCGAGCCCGGTTTCTTCGAGCGCCTGCTCGATACATTCGACGAACCCGTTGGCCTCGAACTGGACCGGGCTGACGTGCAGCGATATGCGCAGGCTTTCCGGCCAGCTAACGGCATCTTCGCACGCGCGGCGGATGGCCCATTCGCCGATCGGCACGATCAGGCGGCTGCCCTCGGCAACGGGCAGGAAAGTCTCGGGCGCCACGCGACCGCGTTCTTCGTCCGCCCAGCAATATTGCGCTTCGAGCGCGATCACCCGGTTGTCCGTCAGCGTGACGACCGGCTGGTATTCCAGCGTGAAGTGGCCGTTCTCGATCGCCTCGGCGAGGTCTTCTTCCATCCGCTTGCGCAGGTTTGCCTCGTGTTCGAGGTCGGATGCGTAGAACCGGAACTGCCCGCGCCCGCCATTCTTCGAAGCATAGAGCGCGAGGTCGGCCGCCCGGGTCAGTTCGTCGCGTTCGATACCGTCATACGGGGCGACGGCGATACCGACCGAGCAACCGATGATCGCACGGCCTTCTTCGACCGAATAGGGCTGCGAGAGTATCTGGATGATCTTCTTGGCGATCTCGCCCAGCTCCCCGCGATCGTCCATATCGGGAACGAGGATCTGGAACTCGTCGCCGCCAAGGCGGCCGATCTCGCCCCGCCCGGCTATTACGCCCTGCAGGCGTTCCGCGACCTGCTGCAGCAACTGGTCGCCTGCAGCGTGGCCGAGCGTATCGTTGACCTGTTTGAACTTGTCGAGATCGAGCATCATCAGCGCTGCACTGCGCTTGGCGCTCCTGAAGGCGTGCAGCGTGGAATCGATCCGCTGTTCCATACGGTGACGGTTGGCAAGGCCGGTCAACGAATCGAACTTGGCCAGACGGCTGGCCTCTTCCTCGCTGCGGAATTCTTCGGTCACATCGAACGCGCTGCCACGAAAGCCGATAAAATTCATGTCCTCGTCATGCAGCGGTCTGCCCGACAGTCTGAGCACGACGTCGTGCCGGTTGTCGCCGGCCTGGACGGTCAGATTGGCGAAGCTCTTGCGCGTGTTGAGCTTCAGCCCAAGCGATCGGCCATCGCCCTCGCCCTCCACCGGAACAAGCAATTGCTGGAGCGGCTGTCCGACCACGGCCCCGAACGCAATGCCAAGCCCTTCGAGAATGGCCGGGCTGAGGTAGACGACGCGACCGTTCGGATCGGTCGCCCAGAAACCTATCGCGCCGCTGAGTTCGATTTCATCGACGATTTCCAGCTTGTCGGTCGGAGCAAGCGTCGCGGGCGCGGGGCGCGTCGAGGCGCCGGACGAAATTTCGCCATCGGCCTTTTTGCCCCTGAAGAAATCTGAAAAGGGCATCGCCCCCATGATGGTCCCGCCTCGCAAAACCGTTGCTTTGGTCCCAACGGCCTACGTCGTAATGGTTAGTTTTACCCTAACGGCCGTGTTCGGAACATCACAGGCCGGTACCGGGTTTCGGATTGCCGACCTCGACCTCGACGAACTTTTTCATACCGTGCGGACCGAGATCGGCGACCATCAGCGCATATGGGTCATGGGTCAGAGCGGCAAGCGGCCGCCCGGCTGCCTCGATCTGATATGGCGACACGCGATGGCGCGTGCACAGCCCATCGGCACCGTCGCTGATGAGCTGCGTTTCGAACTCTACCCCCTGCATCGATCCCTTGGATCGGCGAACGGTCGCTACAGCCAACTGACCACCGCCGAGATCCAGGACGACATCGGTACCCAAGGGAACATCGAGAAGGCCTTCGATCATCGCACCCGTTTTCGACAGGTTCCGCATGACAACCTTATATCTGCTATCTTCATGGATCAGGCCGATCCGGCGGAACACGCGCTTCCGGTCGGCACGAGTTTTGGCCGGGCCGCGGCGTTCGTATTTTAGCTGACCCTGTTCGAGCCGCCCCAGAAATTCCTCATGCGTAATCGCGCCCGAGAAAATGTATCCCTGGATCAGTGTCGCCCCGCGCTCGGTCACCAATGCCAACTCGTCTTCGGCTTCCACGCCCTCGGCAACGGTATCCATCTTGAGCGCGTCCGCCAGACCGGTGATGGCGCTCAGGATCGCGGCGTTATTATTGCCTTCTTCCGTGGCGCCGCGCACGAAGCTCTGGTCGATCTTTATCTTGTCGAACGGCGCCGTGCGCAGATAGCTTAACGAGCTGTATCCCGTACCGAAATCGTCGAGTGCCAACCGGACGCCCAGTTTCTTGAGTTCGGCGAATATGCTCTGCGTCCGACCGGTATCTCCGAGAAACACGCTTTCCGTAATTTCGAGTTCCAGACGATCCGGCGAAAGTCCGCTCGATTGAAGCGCATTCTTCACGACCTGAGGAAAATCGTCCTGAGCGAACTGGATAGCCGAAACGTTTACGGCCACGCGCAGCTCGACCGGCCATTCCTTTGCCTGTCGGCACACTTCGTTCAGCGCCCACTCGCCGACTTCCTTGATGATCCCGATGTCCTCGGCCACCGGAATGAACACTCCGGGGGAAATGTGTCCCCGCTCCGGATGCTCCCAGCGCATCAGTGCCTCGCAGGCCTTCACCGTGTGCGTCTTCGCACAGATCAATGGCTGGTACTGCATGGACAGTTCGTTGTTCGCGATCGCGTCGCGAAGTTCCTCTTCGACCTGACGGCGGTGATTGGCACCGTCCTTCAGGTCGCTGGAATAGAAACGGTACTGGCCCCGACCGCCGCCCTTGGCTGCGTAGAGCGCCAGGTCGGCCGCCGTGACCAGTTCTTCGGTATCGAGGCCGTCATAGGGCGCAACCGCCATCCCCAGGGACGTACCGATAATGGCGCGCATCCCGTTGATGGAATAGGGCTGAGAGATCATCTGGATCAGGCGCTGGCCGATCTCGCCCAGCTCGCCACGGTCGTCGACATCCGGGAGGATGATCTGGAATTCGTCCCCACCGATGCGACCGATCTCGCCTTTGTCCCCGATGATCCTGTTCAGCCGCGCGGCGACCTGCTTCAGCAGTTCATCGCCGGCGGGATGACCGAGAGTATCGTTGACCTGCTTGAACCGATCCAGGTCGAGCATGATCAGCGCACAGGAACGCTTGTAGTTGCGATAGGCGTTGAGCGTATCCGTCAGCCGTTTCGTCATGCGGTGGCGGTTGGCCAGTCCGGTAAGGGAATCGAATTGCGCGAGCCGTTCGGCATCCTTGCGGCTTTCACGACTTAACGTGATGTCCTTCGCGCTACCCCGGTAACCGGTAAAGCATTGCCTGTCGTCGAATTGCGGCTTGCCGGCGATTTCCCACCAGACTTCCTTGTCCTCGACTGCCAGACGCACATTCAGTTGGCTGATCGAATTTCGGGCGCTGAGCAGGAACGTCAGCGGTCGCTCGACCTTGTCCGGATCGTCGTCCTTATCTGCCGTGAACAGATCGCCCAGCGGCTTGCCAATGGTCTCGCCATCGGCCCAGCCAAGCTTGCGGACCGCATTCTCCGAAAGATAGATGAGGCGGCCCTGGGCATCCGTGGCCCAGAACCAGCCGAGACCCGCCGCTTCGAAGCTGTCGAGAAGTTCCACCCGGCGAGCTGCATCGGATGCGGAAATGGGGCACAGCGGTGCTTCGCCCGAAGCCGCACGATCTCCCTCGCTTATACGCAGCGATCGTGAGAAAAACCCAGCCATTGCGTGTCGAACCTCATCGGAAAACAAGTGAATGCGCCCCGAAACCGTCGGGTGGGTGTTCTACGTAAGCGCCAATCCTTTCCAAACGCATAACCATGCCCGCGAAGACGACGGCAACGCCCAAGCTTGCCACAGGTGTGACACGCGTGCATTGATCGGTGGTCTCGCGGGAGAAAAGCATGCGGCAGATCGCGATCGTGGGTTCGGGCCCGGCGGGCTATTACACGGCGGAAGCGGCGGTTAAGAAATGGGGCGAAGAGGCGCGGATCGACGTCTTCGACATGTTGCCTGTCCCATTCGGTCTCATTCGCTCAGGCGTCGCGCCCGATCACCAGTCGATCAAGGCCGTATCGCGCCGCTACGAAAAAACGGCGATAGGGGACACCGTCCGATTTGCGGGAAATGTCCGCATCGGCAGCGATCTCTCCATCGACAAGCTATCTTCGCTGTACGACGCGGTCATCCTCGCCACCGGGGCGCCCAGGGATCGCAAGCTGGGCATCGATGGCGCGGATACCGGGAACGTCCTTGGCAGCGCCGCTTTCGTCGGGTGGTACAACGGGCACCCCGAATTCGCACAACTCGCGCCCGATCTTTCGGGCAAACATGCAATCGTCATCGGCATGGGGAACGTCGCGCTCGACGTCGCGCGCATTCTGTCGAAGACCGAAGGCGAATTTCTCGGCTCCGATATCGTCGCGCACGCGCTCGGCGCGCTGCGCGCCAGCAATATCGAGACCATCACGATCCTCGGCCGCCGCGGTCCGCATCAGATCATGATGACGCCGAAGGAACTGGGCGAACTCATGCATCTCGAACGCGCCAGCCCGCATGTCGATGCTGCCGACCTGCCGCCGGTCGGCGACGATGCCATTCTGGAGCCGGGACTGCGCAAATCGGTCACGCTGCTGCGCGAATTCGCCGCTATCCCCGAAAGCATCCACGGCGAGAAACCGGTCGCCATAGAGTTCGATTTCTTCGCCAGCCCCAAGGCCGTTCTGAGCGAAGGCGGCAAGGTAACGGCCGTCGAAGTGGAGCGGACCGAGGTCGAAGCCGGTCGCGCCGTGAGCACTGGCGAAACATACCGCCTTCCTGCCGATCTTGTCGTGAGTTGCATCGGCTATCAGACCTCGCCGATTGCGGGTGTTCCCTTCGACGAGCGCGCCGGCCGTTTCGCCAATTCCGAGGGGCGCATCCTGCCGGGCCTTTATTGTGTCGGCTGGGCGAAGCGCGGTCCCAGCGGAACCATCGGCACCAACCGCCCTGACGGCTATGCGGTGATCGACATTGTCGACGAGGATATCGGCACCGGATCGCGCAAACGCGGCCGCGAAGGGTTCGACGAACTGGTCGAGCAGCGCGGCCTCGACATCGTGACATTCCGGGATTGGCAAAAGATCGACGAGGCCGAGATCGCCGCGGCGCGCGAGGGTTCCCCGCGCGAGAAGTTCGTCGATATAGAAAGCATGATTGCCGCGCGCGGCGCATGACACTTGCTTGCATTGAACGCCTGGGCGACGCATGAACTGACACCAGAATAGGCCCAAAAGGGTCATGAAATTACGGGAGAGATTTCTGACGATGGCCAAGCTCGAAGACGAAGCCGCACAATCCACCAGTGCCCTGGGCCCGCTGGTCGGATTGACGAGAGAAGACATTTTCGGCGCAGTGGCCGTCATGCTGCGCGAAACCGCTTCCGATCCGCAGCGGCTGATGAAGCACAGTCGGACAATGGGCGAGGACATGATCAAGATCATGACCGGCAAGAGCGACCTTGCCCCCCATCCCAAGGACAAGCGCTTTCAGGACCCGGCCTGGCAGTACAACCCCTTCATGCGCGCAGGCATGCAGTACTATCTGGCAGTGCAGAAAGGCGCGGCACACTGGCTCGACGACCTGGAGCTCGACGAACTCGAACGCGATCGCGCGCGGTTCATCTCGAATATCATCATCGATGGCCTGGCACCGACCAACACGCTGGCGGGCAATCCGTCCGCTCAGAAGATGGCGATTACCAGCGGCGGGTTGAGCCTGATGAAAGGCCTCAAGAATGCCTATGACGACATGGTCCACAACAAGGGCATGGTCAGCCAGGTTGACAAGAAACCGTTCAAGCTGGGCGAGAATGTTGCAACCTCGAAGGGCGCGGTTGTACTGCGCACCGCAATGATGGAGCTGATCCAGTACGCGCCGACGACCGACGAAGTGTACGCAATTCCGCAGCTCACCATCCCGCCGCAGATCAACAAGATGTATATCAACGATCTCTCGCCGGAAAAGTCGGTGGTGAAGTATCAGCTCGACAACGGCATCCAGACTTTCGTTATCAGCTGGAAGAACCCGAGCAAGGACCAGGGCCATTGGGACATGGCCGATTACGTCAATTCCTGCCGGGAGGCGATGGACGCGGTGAGCAAGATAACCGGCTCGAAAAAAGTAAACGTTTCAGCTGGTTGCTCGGGCGGGCAGACCGCTTCGATGCTCGCCAGCAAGATGGCGTCCGACAAGGATGATCTGCTCGGTGCACTGACGCTGATGGTCTGTGTGCTTCATCCGAAGCAGAACGATATCGAGGCGGGTTCCCTCGTCAGCGAAAATGGCTTGGCCCTCGCCAAACGGCGCGCAGCCAAGAAGGGCATTATCAAGGGTGACGACCTTGCTCGCGGTTTCGCCTGGCTCCGACCGAACGATCTGATCTGGAACTACGTCATCAACAACTACCTGCTCGGCCAGGACCCGCCGGCATTCGATGTGCTGTTCTGGAATGCCGATGCGACGAACCTATCCGGCGCGCTGATGGGCGATTTCCTGACCGTATTCGAAACGCTCGCCTTCACCAGAAAGGGCGAAGTCGAGATGGTCGATCACAAGATCGATCTGTCGAAAGTCACCAGCGACCTTTTCATCCTCGGCGGTGTGACCGACCATATCACGCCATGGAAGGCGACCTATCGCTCGACCCGCCTGTTCGGCTCGAAGGACGTCACCTACGTGCTCAGCCAGTCGGGCCACATGCAGGCCATCCTCAACCCGCCGGGCAACCCCAAGGCGAAATACTACATTCAGAGCGACCCAAAGAAGAAACTCCCCGACACCGCCGACGATTGGCTCAAGGGCACCGAGGAGGTGGCCGGAAGCTGGTGGCCCTACTGGATGGAATGGCTGCAGGCGCGTGCAGGAGCAAAGAAAAAGGCACCGGCAAAGCTGGGTAATAGAGGCTATGCGCCGCTGGACCCAGCCCCGGGGCAATACGTTATGGAAGCCTGCTGAGCAGCTGCAAAGGACCCCGCGTGACCACATCCAAGACTGACCCGATGACTGCAACCATTCGCATGATGGAAGCAGGTGGCAGGACATTGCGCGTTGCGCATTGGCGGCTGGACGAGACATCGGATCATCCGCCAATCCTGTTCTTCAACGGCATCGGTGCGAATATCGAAGCCGTCGCCCCGCTGGCCGAAATGCTCGCAGAACGGGCCTTCGTGATGTTCGACATGCCCGGCACGGGCGAAAGCCCTGATCCGACCATGCCTTACAACCCCTTCACCATGAGCTGGACGGCGCGCCTGATCCTCGACGAACTCGGCGTCGAAGAAGTGGATGTGATGGGCGTGTCATGGGGTGGTGCGATGGCGCAGCACTTTGCGCTGCAATATCCCAAGCGCACCCGCCGCCTGGTGCTGGCGGCCACCACTGCGGGCATGCTGATGGTGCCGGGCAATCCCGCCGCACTGACCAAGATGGCCAATCCGCGCCGCTATATCGATCCCAAATTCATGAACGAGCATTTCCAGACGCTCTATGGCGGGGTCGATCCGGATGGTCAGGCACATCAGAAGGACAGCCATATCGGCCGCCTCAAGCCGCCCTCCCCGCGCGGCTATTTCTACCAGCTTATTGCCATGCTGGGCTGGACCAGCCTGCCCGCCCTGCCCTTCATGAACAAGGAAGCGCTGGTGATGATGGGCGATGACGACCAGATCGTGCCGCTGGTCAATGGCCGCATTCTCGCCTCTGCCATTCCCAACGCGAGGCTCGAGGTGATCGAGGGCGGCGGGCATCTGTTCCTGCTGACCCATGCCGATGACAGCGTCGCCAAGCTGCGCGCCTTCCTCGACGCTCCGGCAACACAGGCAGAGCTGGATCGCGCAGCCTGAGCGGACACGAAAACGGGATCGGGAGAGAAACGACGATGGCCACCGATCCTGCACTTGCGGCAAATCCGCTTGCCAGCCAGCCCATCCGGCAATCGACCGGCGAAGGCGGGGCTCTGGGCAAGACCGGATTTGCCTGGGCGGTGTTCGAATGGGCCCGCAATCCCTACTACATCCTGATCGTCATCTACATTTTCGCGCCCTATTTCGCGCGTGACATTATCGGGGCGGACCTGCTGGCGAGCGGAGCGCTCGACGGTTTACCCGCGGACGAAGCGCTCGCAACCGCCAATGCGCAGGGACAGGCTACCATCGCCTCGGTCACGAAATGGGCCGGTTTCATCGCTGCGATGACAGCGCCTTTCCTCGGCGCGGCGCTCGATCGCGGAGGACGGCTCAAACCGATCCTCGCGATCTTCCTCGGTTCGATCACGATTTGCTCCGCGATGCTGTGGTTTGCCATGCCCGGTGGCGAGGGCTTGCCGGTGGCTATGATCATGACGCTGCTGGTCATCGCCTATGTGAGTTACACCTACTCGGAAGTGACCCATAACGCGATGTTGAGCGTTTCCGGCGAACCGCGACGGCTGGCAATGATCTCGGGGCTCGGCCTCGGTCTCGGCAACGGTGCGGCAGCGTTGATTTTCCTCGCCATCGCATTGCTGTTCGTTCTGCCGGCGATGACCGGTTGGCCCTTTGCCGTACCGCAATTCGGCGTCGACCTGACGAAGTTCGAGCATGCCCGCCTCGCCGGCCCCATCTGCGCAGCGTGGCTTGCACTCTTCTCGATCCCGTTCTTTCTGAACGCGAGGGATCCAGGCGTCCCGGACGCGAGCTGGGCCAGGGCTTTCCGCGAAGGCGCCCGCAGTGTCTGGCGCACCGTGCGCGAGGCTGCAAAGTATCGCGAGCTGCTGAAATTCCTGATCGCACGCATGTTCTATGCCGATGGAATGGCGGCTCTGCTGGCGCTCGGTGCGGTCTATGTCGCACTGTTCCTTGGGTGGAATTTCCTCGAAATGCTCTGCTACGCGATCTTCGCCAGCGCGTGCGCGTTCGCGGGAGGAATTTTTGGTGGCTGGCTGGAGGAACGGGTCGGCGTCAAACGCGCATTGGCGCTGGAAATTTTCGCAATGGTCGTCGTCGGTCTGTTCCAGCTTAGCATCACTCAGGAGAGCCTGCTGTTCGGCCTCGTCGCCAACTTCACCGTCTGGGACGGCATCGTGTTCCCCACCTTGTCGGACCTCGTCTATCTCGGCTCGATCAGCGTGATTGCGGTGACGGCGACCGCCAGCATCTCCTCGAGCCGCACCATGCTCGTTACCCTCGCCCCGCCCGGCCGCAGTGGTGAATTCTTCGGGCTCTATGCCATTGCAGGGACGATCACCGTCTGGATGGGCCCGCTGCTTGTCGAGCAATTCACGCTGTGGTCGGGCGATCAACGGATCGGTATGGTTTCGATCCATCTGCTCTTTCTTATCGGACTCGCCGCATTGCTGACCGTCCGAATGCCGGAACGCGCTACCTAAACACCGCTGGACTCATCGGTTGCAATGTGGAACCTTCTTCTATGGAGAGAGGAGCACGTAATCATGCCCGCATACGACCTGATCATTCGCAACGGCACCATCGTCGATGGGACCGGCCGTGACCGCTTTACCGGCGACATCGCCATCAGGGACGGTTTGATCGCTCAAGTCGGCGAAGTCGGCGGCGATGCGACGGACGAAATCGATGCGGGCGGAAATCTCGTTACGCCAGGGTTCGTCGACATCCACACTCACTATGACGGTCAGGCGACGTGGGATCAGGAAATGGCTCCGTCGAGCTGGCACGGCGTGACCACGGTCGTGATGGGCAATTGCGGTGTCGGCTTCGCCCCTGCCAAGCCCGACAAGCACGAGTGGCTGATCGGCCTGATGGAAGGCGTGGAGGACATTCCCGGCACCGCACTTGCCGAGGGGATGAGTTGGGATTGGGAAACCTTCCCCGAATATCTCGACGCGCTGGAGAAATTGCCGCGTACGGTCGATGTCGGCACGCACGTGCCGCACGGCTCCGTTCGCGCCTATGTACTCGGCGATCGCGAACGGCCCGGCGCCGTCCCGACCGAGAGCGACATCGCCGAAATGAGCCGTATCGTCGAGGAAGGCGTGCGCGCCGGCGCCCTTGGCTTCTCCACCTCGCGCACCGTGCTGCATCGCGACATCGATGGCGAAGTCGTCCCCGGCACTACCGCGACGGCGGAGGAACTGGTGGAGATCGGGCGCGCCATGGGCCGTGCCGGACACGGTGTCTTCGAAATGGCGTCCGACATGATGCGCGAATGGGACGAATTCGGCTGGATGGGCAAGATGAGCCGCGAAACCGGCCTGCCCGTTACCTTTGCCGCGCTACAGTCGATCGCCAAGGAACTGCCGCTCGACGAACAGATCGCCAGCATGCGGGCGGAGAACGACAATGGCGCCAATATCGTCGCGCAGATCGCGCTGCGCGGCAACGGCATCGTCATGGCGTGGCAGGGCACCGTTCATCCCTTCCGCCTGAAACCGAGCTGGAAGGAAATCGAAGGCCTGTCCTGGGAGGAGCAGAAGGCGAAGTTGTTCGATCCCGAATTCAAAGCCAGACTGATCGCCGAGCAGCACGATTTTTCCGAGGTCAATCAGGACATTATCGGCCTGATCATGGTCGTATGCGGCGGCTGGAACATGCAGTTCGAGATGGACCCCAGCTTCAATTACGAGCCGACCGCCGCGGAAAGCATATTCGAACGCGCCAAGGCAGCGCGCATGTCCGGCGACGAATACGCTTACGACCTGCTGTGCCGCGACGATGGGAAAGGCTTCATCTACCTGCCCATCCTTAACTATGCCGACGGCAATCTCGATTTCCTGATGGACCTCCAGCAGTCGGACGATACGGTGAATTCGCTGTCGGACGGCGGTGCGCATTGCGGCACGATTTGCGACGCAGCCTCGCCCACCTTCATGCTGCAGCACTGGGTACGCGACCGCTCGCGCGGCACGATCACGCTGGAAAATGCGATCAAGCGCCAGTGCAGCGACACCGCGCGGCTCTATGGCCTCGAGGATCGCGGTATTCTCGCGCCCGGCTATCTCGCCGATCTCAACATCATAGATATGGACCGCATCCAGCTAGGCAAGCCGTGGCTCGCTTTCGACCTTCCTGCCGGCGGCAAGCGCCTGCTGCAGAAAGCCGAAGGCTACGTCGCCACGATCAAGAACGGCAAGGTCACGTTCCGCGATGGCGAATGGACGGGCGAGACGCCCGGCGGCCTGATCCGCGGCCCGCAGCGTGTCGACATGCTCGAGGCAGCCGAATGAAGGCCATCCGCACCGGCGCAACCCCGTCGACGCTCGAGGCTCTGGAATATGGCGATGTCGCCGACCCGCGTGAGCCGGGGCCCGGCGAGATCACGGTCGAGCTGAAGGCCAGTTCGCTCAACTATCACGATTATGCGGTGGTCAAGGGCATGATCCCGTGCAAGCAGGGACGCATCCCGATGTCGGATGGCGCGGGCGTGGTTGTCGCGATAGGCACCGACGTGACCGAATTCTCCGTCGGCGATCCGGTAGTAAGTACCTTCTTTCCGGAATGGCTCGACGGTGGTCCGCCCACGACCGCGTTCACCCGCGTTCCCGGCGACGGGATCGACGGTTATGCCTGCGAAGCGGTAACTGCGCCGTCCACCTGGTTTACCCGCGTGCCGAAGGGATATGGTCACGCGGAGGCGGCCACGCTTACCTGCGCCGGGCTGACTGCCTGGCGGGCCCTGTTCGTCGACAACGCGATCAAGCCCGGCGACACTGTGCTGGTTCAGGGCAGCGGCGGCGTGTCGATCTTCGCACTGCAATTCGCCAAGGCTGCGGGCGCCACGGTCATCGCTACCAGTTCGAGCGGCGCAAAGCTCGAGCGGCTGCAAAGTCTCGGTGCGGATCATCTGATCAATTATCGCGAGGTCGAGGCCTGGGGGCCGAAGGCGCTCGAACTGACCGGCGGGCGCGGGGTGGATTGCGTCGTCGAGATCGGCGGCGCCGGTACGCTCGACCAGTCGATGCTGGCGACGCGCGTTGGCGGGCACGTCGCATTGATCGGCGTGCTGGCAGGGTTCGCCGGACCCGTCCAGACGGGACTGCTGATGGCCAAGAACCTGCGCGTCCAGGGCCTGACCGTAGGCAGCCGCCAGCAGCAGCTCGACATGATTGCCGGGATCGAGGCCAACGGCATCAAGCCGGAAATCTCCGACAGATTCCCGCTCGAACGGCTTGCCGACGCGTTCCGGCATCAGGAAAGCGGGAGCCACTTCGGCAAGATCGCGGTGGAGATCTAGGGCTCGATCACGATCCCCCTGGCCGGATCGACGCTGCCACCAACCATCTCGGCAAACACGTCGCGAGCGGCAGCCAGGCCGGCGCGCCGCTCTATCGTCACGCTGTCACCTGCATCGGCCAGGAATGCGTGCCAGCTTTCCGCAATCTGTCGGCCCGCCGCTTCGGGGCCTAGCGACTTGAACAGCGCGACTGCGTGATCGGGGGCAAAGAACAGTGTTGGCGTAGGTCCGGGCATGTCGCCGGCACCCCCGCCCCGTTCCTCGATATGCGTCGCGCCGACGAGGCAGGAATATTTCAACGCATCGCCCAGATGTTCGTGGAGCGATTTCAACAGACCGGCATTGCCAGCGAAATCGACCGAAACGCTCGCCTCTGCGGGCAGGTCGGCAACGTCTCCGTAGGCCAGAACCTCGTCATACAGCCCGCTCTCCTTGACGAAGCCGATATTGCCTGCCGAGGTCAGGCCGATGCGTTTTACCGAGGGAGAGCGGTGCTTGGCCACGCTCGCCAGACCCATCGCCGTTTTCGACGACGCACTCGTCAAGATCACCCGGGTTGCGCCGAACCAGTCTTCCGAGCGCATGAAGTATTCGATCAGAAAACCGGTCTTGAACAGGGGCCCGAAGATCATTCGCTCGCCCTCGCGGGCCGGGTCATGCTCCGGGTCTGCCGCAAGGCGTGTATAGCTATTGTAAACCGGGCTCATCGGCTGGCGATGGTCGGCCATGTCGGTGAAGCCACCCGTTGTAACCTTACCCGGCAGTACATCGAGATGCGTAGCCATCGGGAGATAGCCGTAAACCCGTTCGTCCACCGCAATGTCGGGATCCTTGCTCTCGATCACGCGGGCATGGCCCCACATCGGGACGATGCCCATACCGTCGGGCGCGGGAAAGAAGTTCCAGTAACCGAAGGCGTCGCCGACCACCGCATAGGTCACGTTGTTGGCGGTGACCGAGAAGCTCTCGATGGCAAGCCGCACCGCACCATCGGCGAGTGCTTCCAGCTCGCCGTCCACGATTTCCGTTTGACCGATGGCATCCTTGCGGACGTGAACCTGCTGCATTCGTCTCTCTCCTTTGCGCGAGACGCTAGCGGCAGGTTCGCATCAATGCGAGCGCTTAGACCCGCATCGGCATAAGGACGTAAAGCGCGGGCGAGTTCTCGTCCTTGCGGATCAAAGTGGGCGCGCCGGCGTCGGCGAGGTGGATCTCCACGGCATCGGCATCGATCTGCCCGAGAATATCCTTTAGATACATTGCATTGAAGCCGATCTCGAACCCTTCGGAACCATACTCTGCCGGAAGTTCTTCGGTCGCGGTGCCATTGTCCGGCGAGGTTACGGTCAGCGTCACCTTGTCCTTTTCCAGGCCCATTTTTACCGCGCGGGTCTTCTCGGTGGCGATGGTTGCCACGCGGTCGACACCCTCGTGAAAGCTCTTGGGATCGAGTTTCAGGAGTTTGTCGTTACCCGTTGGAATAACGCGCGAATAATCGGGGAAGGTTCCATCGATCAGCTTGCTGGTCAGGACTACACCGCCTTCGCCGCCCAAGGTGAAGCGGACCTTGCTGGCCGAAAGGTCGATCTGGACGTTCCCGTCCATCTTCTCCTCGAGCAGCTTGCGCAGTTCGGCCACGGCTTTGCGCGGCACGATCACATCGGGCATCCCCTCTGCGCCGTCGGGGCGCGGCAGGGTGAAGCGCGCAAGACGGTGGCCGTCGGTCGCAGCGGCCTTGAGAACCGGCTCGCTGTCGTCCGAGACGTGGAAGAAGATGCCGTTGAGATAGTACCGCGTCTCTTCGGTCGAGATGGCGAAGCGCGTGCGGTCGATCAGTTCGGCCAGCGTTTTCGCGGGCAGTTCGAAACTGGTCGGCAGATCGCCCTCGACGATCACCGGGAAATCGTCGCGCGGCAGTGTCGGCAGCGAGAAGCGGCTGCGCCCGGCCTTGATCGCCATGCGGTTTTCGGCAGCTTCCAGGCTGACCTGCGACCCTTCGGGCAGCTTGCGCGCAATGTCGAACAGCAAGTGGGCCGAAACGGTGATCGCGCCGGGGCTGTCGACGCTGGCGCTCATATGTTCGACCACCTGCAGATCGAGGTCGGTCGCCATGACCTTGAGCGAATTGTCGCCATCGGCCTCGATCAGCACGTTCGAGAGAATGGGGATCGTGTTGCGGCGTTCTACGACCGACTGCACGTGGCTTAGACAACGCAGCAGGGTCGCGCGTTCGATGGTGGCCTTCATGGTGCTACTTTCGTCCCTTTTGGGTGCACGGCAGGCCGGAATCGCCCACCAGCGCCGGAATATGGACGGTCACCCTAGCGGGGCAGTCGGGGGGAGCAAGCCGCAACCGGCCCGCTCCCGATTTCCTTGGGGAAAAGTGGGTGGAATCAGCCCATCATCGCCATGCCACCATTCACGTGCAGCGTCTGGCCGGTGACATAGGCAGCCTCGTCGCTGGCGAGATAGGCCACGGCAGCGCCGATTTCGTCGCCCTCGCCCATCCGCCCCATCGGGATGCGTGCATTGATCGCGCCCTTCTGGTCGTCGGTCAGGGCATCTGTCATCGCCGTACGGATGAAGCCCGGCGCAACGCAGTTGACCGTGATGTTCCGGCTGGCGAGTTCCTGCGCCAGGCTCTTCGACATCGCCGTCAGACCGCCTTTCGCCGCGGTGTAGTTCATCTGGCCGGGATTGCCCGTGTGACCGACCACGCTGGTGATCGAGACGATCCGCCCACCCTTCGCCTTCATCATCGGCCGGGCGCTTGCGCGCATCAGGCGGAAGCTGGCCTCCAGATTGACGCGGATTACGTCATCCCACTCCTCGTCCTTCATCCGCATGGCGAGATTGTCGCGCGTGATGCCGGCATTGTTGACGAGGATATTCATGCTGCCGAGCGTATCGACCGTGGCCGGAACCAATTCCTCGACCTGCGTCGTGTTCGAGAGATCGCAGGTAATCTCGACATGGTCATGACCGAATTCGTCATTGAGCTGTTCGCGGAAGGCGCGAAGCTTGGCCGCATTCGAGCCCGACAGCGCCAGCCGCGCGCCCTGCTTGGCCAGCGCATAGGCGATCGAAGACCCGATCCCGCCGCTTGCGCCGGTAACGAGGGCAGTCTTTCCTTCGAGTGAGAACATATTCGACTCCGGAGTTTTACAGGCGCTCGCAAAGGCGCGAAGGCGCAAAGATGTTAGCGGTTATGATTGTTCACGACGCGGCGAATACCCTCCTTCATGGTTTCGCCGGAAAAATTGAGTAGCAGGCCCAGTGACCTGTCGGTCAGGCGCAAATACGTCAGCAATTGCTTGGCATGCAAGTTCACCAGGCGCTCGACGGATTTGATTTCCAGAATCAACGTATTCTCGACAAGGATATCTATGCGGAAAGCTGCCGGATAGCGATTGCCACCGAACATGATATCGACCGGCTGCTGCCGGTCGACCTTCAATCCACGATCGTTCAACTGCCCCGCCAAAACGGTTTCTTAGACGGTTTCCAGAAGTCCCGGGCCCAGTTCACGATGAATGTGGATGCATTCATCCACGACGATACGGGCAGCCTGTTCAACGTCGATACACATGATCTTTGCGCCTTTGCGCCTTTGCGAGCGCCTCAAATGCCCTTCGCGAAATTTTCCAGATCTTCCATCGTGACGAGGCTCACCGTGTTCGCCTCCTTGTCGATGCGACCGACCATGGGGCCGAGTACCTTGCCGCCCAGTTCGACGAACAGCTCGACGCCGGCCTCGCGCATGGCGATCACGCTTTCGCGCCAGCGGACGCGGCCGGTGATCTGGTCGACCAGCAACGCCTGCTCTTCCGCCGGATCGGTCACGCGCGCGGCGGTCACGTTGGCGAACAGCGGAACAGTGAAAGCCTGCGGCGGCGTATCGTCCAGCGCCCGCTTCATCTGCAGAGCGGCCGGGCTCATTAGCGAACAGTGGAACGGCGCCGATACGGGCAGCTTGATTCCGCGCTTGATACCGTGATCCTTGGTCATTTCGATGGCGCGGTCGATCGCTTCGGCATGGCCCGAAATGACCACCTGCGTGGGATCGTTATCGTTGGCGACTTCGCATACCTGCCCCTGCGCGGCGACGTCTGCCAGCGCGGTCGCCTTCTCGATATCCGCGCCGAGCAGCGCGGCCATGGCGCCCACGCCGATCGGCACCGCATCCTGCATGGCGATACCGCGCAGGCGCAGCAGCTTGGCCGTATCGGTCAGCGAGAACGCGCCCGCGGCACATAGCGCGCTGTATTCGCCGAGCGAATGGCCCGCAACGCAATCGGCCTTGTCCGCCAGCGCCACGCCGAATTCCTTTTCCAGCACCCGCGCGGTAGCGACCGAATTGGCCATGATCGCCGGCTGTGCGTTGGCGGTCATGGTAAGCTCGCTTTCCGGGCCGTCTTTCATTAGGGCCGACAGCTTCTGCTTGAGCGCCTCGTCCACCTCCTCGAAAACCTCGCGGGCATGCACGCTGGCTTCGGCAAGATCGGCGCCCATGCCGACCTTCTGGCTGCCCTGGCCGGGGAAAATGAATGCAGTCATGGTAATCTCCTCGAGGGAGCGCCTAGGCGCGTGAGCCGCGCGCCTCAAGTCCGAAGGGGACAATTGTGTTGGCAGCATCGTGCCCGATATCCGCCCGCCCGAGATACGGAATGCCGCTGCGTCCGCACCAATCCTGCGCGATGGCAACCTCGTCGCTGCCGAAGGGGCGGTCGTTCTCCGGCACGTCCCCGATCCGGCCGAGGCGCAATCCGGCGATCCCTTTCAGATGCTGCGTGACGTGGAAGAACAGGCGGTCGACGGCATAGAGATGCTCGGCCACCTCCTCGACCATCACGACATGTCCGGCGAGATCGGGTGCGAGTTCGGTACCCACCAGCATGGCCAGCGTCGTCAGGTTGAACGCGACGGCCGGGCGCTCGTCGAGATGCGGTTCCAGCCCGCCCGTCTCGCCCTTCAGCCAATCCAGCGCCCGCTCGACGGTACCCTCGCCGCCCTCGCGCCGGATATCCCCCGCCAGCGGCCCATGCGCGACCCGTCCGATCCCATGCTTGTAGAACGCGCCGAGCAGGAAACCCGTGTCCGAATAGCCGAGATACGACTTTGCCCGCGCCGCCCCGTTCATCTGCGCCACCGCACGCGCGGCAATGCGATTCGCGCCGTATCCGCCCATTGCGAACCACACCGCGTCGAAGCCCGGATCGTTGGCGCATTCGAGCAAGGCGGCGAGCCGGACATTGTCGCTCCCCGCGAAATGCCCGTACTCAAGGAAGCACTGCTCGTGGAAATGCAACTCCACGTCCGTGCGCCCGGCAACCAGCGCCTCGACCGCGTCGGCCCGTTCGCGCTTCAACCGTTTCCCGGGGGCGCAGATCGCAATTTTGACCATCTGCGCGTGCTAGCGCGCTTGTGTCGGGCGGCACAACTCAATAGCTGCACCGGCATGAGCGATATGCCCACTCCAGACGAATTGTTCGCCCGCCCCTTCTTCTTCTGCGGGATCGGCGGCTCGGGAATGCTGCCGCTGGCGCAGATACTCAAGGGCCGTGGCTGCACCGTCGAAGGGTCTGACCGTAGCAACGACCAGGGCCATACGCCGGAGAAATTCGGCGCGCTGGTCCGGCAGGGTTTCACGCTCCACCTGCAGGACGGCAGCGGAATCGTCTCGTCTGAGCAGATCTTGGTCGCCAGCGCCGCGGTGGAAGATACCGTGCCCGAAGTGCAGCTAGCCAAGGAGCTCGGCTGCCTGCGCCTCACGCGGGCGGAGCTGAACTCGATCCTTTTCAACACGAGCGGGGCTGGTCTTGCGGTCGCAGGCACCAGCGGAAAATCGACCGTCACCGGCATGCTCGGCTGGATCCTCCAAGCCTGCGGACGCGAACCGACGATCATGAACGGCGCGGTGATGAAGAACTTCGTCTCACCCGAGCGTCCTTACGCCAGCGCCGTGGTCGGCGGGCAGAGCCTCTATGTCAGCGAGGTCGACGAAAGCGACGGGTCGATTGCGCTCTATCGCCCGGCCGTCGGCGTGCTGCTCAATGTCAGTCTCGATCACAAGAGCATGGACGAACTACGCCAGTTGTTCGGCGACTACCTTTCGCGGAGCCGCATTTCGGTGATCAATGCCGACAATGCGGAGGCACTCGCCCTCCTGCCGCATGCAAAGGAGGTCATCACCTTCGGCATCGAGCAGGAGGCTGCCCAGATCGGCGTCGTGCCCGGCAGCATCGCCGAAGGCCCGATGCGGCAGGCGGCCCTGGTACTCGATCGCCACGACGGCAGCGAACATGCTCTCACGCTCAACCTGCCGGGCAGGCATAACTTGTCCAATGCGCTCGCGGCGATAGCGGGTGCCGCGGCAGCGGGTATACCGATCACCAAGGCGGTCGAAGCGCTGGCCGGGTTCGAAGGACTTGCGCGGCGGTTCGACATCGTCGGCACCACCGTCTCGGCCATCACCGTGATCGACGATTTCGGCCATAATCCTGAGAAATGCGCCGCCACTCTGCGCACGCTCAAGGCGCATCCGGGGCGGGTGATCGCGTTCTTCCAGCCACATGGCTACGGACCGCTGCGCCAGATGGGCGACGAACTGGCCGAAACTTTCGCCACGGAACTGGGCCCCTATGACCTGACCATATTCTGCGATCCGGTCTATTTCGGCGGCACCGTCGATCGCAGCGAAGGCAGCGAGCGGATCGTTCGGCTGATCGAGCAGGCGGGCGGGGCGGCGGAATATATCTCGCAGCGTAAATGCGTCGGCGACCGCATCGTGAGCATCGCCAAACCCGGCGACCGGATTGTGGTGATGGGCGCGCGCGACGACACGCTGAGCGGGTTCGCGCGAGAGGTGTTCCTGCGGCTGTCGTAGCCGCGCGGCTCACGCACCGAATTGTCAGATTGTCCCGAACATGATAGCCGGTCCGAGCGATACGACATTCCGATATCGGGCCTTCATTCTCTGGCTGCTAGTGCACACCGATCTTCAGCACCTTGTGCAGCACGAACACGATGATCGCGCCCAGCGCCAGGCCGGTCAGCGCGGAAAGCCCTGCGAAGGTCACCCAGCCCAGCAAGCCTCCCGCCGCGCCGGCAATGTCCGACACGCCATGCTGAATGCCCTCGATCCAATGCTCCGGGCCGGCAATGCCGATTTCGGCAAGACCGTGGAGGATGATCCCACCCCCGACCCACAGCATGGCGATGGTGCCGATGAAGCTCAACGCCGTCAGCAGCATCGGCATGAAAGCAACCAGCCCGCGCCCGAAACGCTGGACCAGCTCGGATCGCTTCTTCGCCAGATGAAGACCGATATCGTCCATCTTCACGATCAGCCCGACAACGCCATAGACACAGACCGTTACCGCGACCCCGACCAGCGCCAGCACCCCTGCCCGCGTCAGCAGATCTTCGGCTGCAACCTCGTTGAGCGTGATTGCCATGATCTCGGCCGACAGGATCAGGTCGGTGCGTATCGCGCCCGAGATACGCTGCTTTTCGAAGGCGACCGGGTCGTCGACCACGTCGTCGACGGTCTGGCCGTGTTTGTCGCCACCCAGCTTTTCCAGCACCTTCTCCGCCCCTTCGTAGGACAGGTAGGCACCGCCCAGCATCAGGACAAAGACGATGGCGGCAGGCAGGAACTCGCTAAGCAGCAGGGCACCCGGCAACAGGATAAGCAGCTTGTTCTTGAGGCTGCCCAGCGTGATGCGCCAGATGATCGGCAGTTCGCGTGCCGGGGAAAGACCGGTGACATAGGACGGAGTGACCGCAGCATCGTCTATCACCACGCCGGCGGTCTTCGACCCGGCCCGGCCCGCAGCCGCGGCAATATCGTCGACCGAAGCCGCCGCAGTGCGCGCGATGATCGATACGTCGTCCAGAAGGGCTACCAAACCACCGGGCATTGCGCGTCCTTGTTTCGTTGAGGCCGGGTGGTGCTTGCCCGCCTATCGTGCGCGACGCAACCGGCATTCGGCGCTGTCCTACACGGGCGGGCAATGGCATGCAGGAGTAGTATCGAACACGCCACACAGTATTGGTCAGCCAGTTCGAGGCGGCCAAATCTCATATCCCGGAGGTCACGAGCCAGCATGAGATCGCAATTTCGAAAGGTGACACTTTCAAACATCGGATTTTATATAAATACCTGTATTGATTGATAAACGCGGCTCTTACGAGTTTTTTCTCCCCCGCCGGTCTGCGTCAACCTCTCACCGTGCTTATCCCTTGCATTCTCGGCCAATCCGGCTATGTGCGCGCATCCCTCGCGTCCAGCAGGGATTCGAAGAAAGCCGGAGGGGCCCCGCAATCCCGCGGATCAGCCAGCGATCGGCCATGAAGTGAAAGGACAAGGGCATGGCTCTTTACGAGCATGTTTTCCTGGCGCGACAGGACCTGAGCCAGGCTCAGGTGGACCAGCTCGCCGCCACCGCTACCGAGATTGTCGAGAACAACGAAGGCAAGGTCACCAAGACGGAGACCTGGGGCCTGAAGAGCCTCGCATACAAGATCGACCGCAACCGCAAGGCGCATTTCGTCATGCTCAACATCGAGGGCCCCGGCTCCGTCGTTGCCGAGCTCGAGCGTCAGACCCGCATCAACGAAGACGTCATCCGTTACATGACGATCGCCGTCGACGAGCATGAAGAAGGTCCCAGCGTGATGATGCGCAAGAACGAGCGCGATTCGAAGAAGCGCCGCGAACGTGAGGAGCGCGACTGATGGCCCGCCCGTTTTTCCGCCGCCGCAAGTCCTGCCCCTTCTCGGGCAAGAACGCACCGAAGATCGACTACAAGGACACGCGCCTGCTGCAGGGCTTCATGTCCGAACGTGGCAAGATCGTCCCCAGCCGCATCACCGCCGTCAGCGCCAAGAAGCAGCGTGAACTGGCCAAGGCCATCAAGCGCGCGCGCCACATCGGCCTGCTGCCGTACATCGTGAAGTAAGGAGAACTTCGATGGATATCATTCTCCTTCAGAGGATCGAAAAGCTCGGCTCGATCGGCGACGTCGTCACCGTGAAGGACGGCTATGCCCGCAACTTCCTGCTCCCGCAGAAGAAGGCCCTGCGCGCCAACGAAGCCAACAAGAAGGTCTTCGAAGCGAACCGCGATCGCCTGGAAAAGGAAAACGCGGAACGCCGCACCGAAGCCGAAAAGGCCGGCGAAAAGGTCGACGGTGTCGAGATCGTCCTGATCCGTGCTTCGTCGAACACCGGCCAGCTCTATGGCTCGGTCAATGTTCGCGATATCGCCATGTCGCTGGCCGAAAAGGGCCACGACGTCGACAAGAAGCAGGTCATCATGGGTGATCCGATCAAGTCGATCGGCATGCACGAAGTGCGTATCGACCTGCACCCCGAAGTCTCGGTCACGATCAAGGCCAATGTCGCCCGCTCGGACGACGAAGCCGAACTGCAGAGCCAGGGCGTCGACGTGATGGCACAGATGTTCGAAGACGAACAGCGCGAGATCGAAGAACAGGCCGAAGCCAATCGCATCGACCCGACGCTAGAGCCCGGCGAAATTCCCGCCGATATGCTCGAAGACGCGGCCGACGCGAACGAAGAGGAAGCCGAGGGCTGATCTTCGTCACGAAACGAACACGACAAGGGCGCGGCGGCTTCGGCTACCGCGCCCTTTTTGTAAGAACCGCCCGCGCCCCCTATGTGGGGTGGCGACGCGAAACGTAAAACAACAAGAGGCAGGAGCAACGCCCATGGAATCCATCGAACAAACTCTCGACCGGCTCGAGAAAATCTACAACGCAGCGGTCGAAAGACTGCGCGAAGACGTCATCGCCTTCGGACGCGAACGCGTATTGCCGGCGCCGGAAAGGCGCAGCGATGGCAGCTATGCCTATCCCGAACTGCGCCTGCGCTTTCGCGGCGGCGACCAGCCCGAGGACCGCAACCGTGCCTTCGGCCGCCTGAACGCGCCGGGCCTCTATACGACCACGGTGACGCGCCCGGCTTTGTTTCGCGACTATCTGCGCGAACAGCTCGAGCTGATCCACGAGAATTACGAGGTCGAGCTGGAAGTCGGCTCCTCCAAGCAAGAAATCCCCTTCCCCTACGTCCTCGATGGCGAGGCCGGTGCGGAGCTGGTTGGCGTCGACCCCAATTTGATTGCGCGGCATTTTCCCTCGACCGAACTGGCCGATATCGGCGACGAGCTGGCCGACGGAATTGTGCTCGAAAATGTCGAGGATCCGATCCCGCTATCGCTGTTCGACGGGCTGCGCACCGACTTCAGCCTGGCACGCCTCGCCCACTACACCGGCACCAATACGGAGCATTTCCAGCGCTTCATTCTGTTCACGAACTATCATCGCTATGTCGATGAATTCGTTGACTGGGCGGGTTCGCAGTTAGGCTCTAACGGATACACCGCGCTGGCGGGCGCTGGCGGTCTGATGCTGACCGAGAAAACGGACAATGCCAGAGCACAATTGTCCGACACCGCATGGCGGCGGCACCAGATGCCTGCCTACCACCTCGTCGGCCCGAACCGCGAAGGCATTACGCTGGTCAATATCGGTGTCGGTCCATCCAATGCAAAGACGATCTGCGATCACCTCGCCGTGCTGCGTCCCGAGGCGTGGCTGATGATCGGCCACTGCGGCGGTCTGCGGCCGAGCCAGAAGATCGGCGACTACGTGCTCGCCCACGCCTATCTGCGCGACGATCACGTGCTCGATCCGGTACTGCCGCCGGAAATACCCCTGCCCGCCATCGCCGAGGTCCAGCAGGCTCTTGCCGGCGCGGCAGAGCGTGTATCGGGCGAACATGGCGCGGATCTCAAGAAGCGCATGCGCACCGGTACGGTGGTCACGACCGACGATCGCAACTGGGAACTGCGCTACACCAGCTCGGCGCACCGCATGAGCCTCAGCCGCGCGGTCGGCGTCGATATGGAAAGCGCCACGATCGCCGGTCAGGGGTATCGCTTCCGGGTCCCCTATGGCACGCTTCTCTGCGTCTCGGACAAGCCGCTGCACGGCGAGATCAAGCTGCCCGGCCAGGCCAATGCCTTCTACGAGGAAGCCATTGCGGCGCACCTTCAGATCGGCGTGACGGCGTGCAAGTTCCTGCGCGAAGAGGGGCCCCGGCTCCACAGTCGCAAACTGCGCGCTTTCAACGAACCGCCGTTCCGCTAAGTTTTCTCCCGAACAGGGAGAGATGGATGACAGATACACCCGACCGCTCGCGTTCCATCGCGGGCCGTGTGGCGATCGTGACGGGCGCTGCAAGCGGCATGGGCCGCGCTACGGCGAGGCTCTTCGCAGCCGAGGGAGCCAAGGTGGCGGTGACCGATCTCGACCTTGCGGCCTGCGAGGAGGTCGCTCGCGAATGCGGCACCGATGCGCGGGCATTTGCGCTCGATGTCGGCGACAGGGGAGCGGTCGCCCGCACCGTGGCCCGGATCGCCGAGGATTTCGGCCGGATCGACATCCTCGTGAACAATGCCGGCGTCTCGAGTTTCTGTCCGCTCGACGATGGCGACGCCTATGAAGAAATCTGGCACCGGGCGATCGCGGTCATGCTGACAGCTCACCAACGCATGGTGCGCGCCGCCCTGCCCCACCTGCGTCAAAGCGATGCGGCGCGGGTCGTCAACATCGCCAGCACCGAAGGTTTGGGCGCGACACCCGGAGATACGCCCTACGTCGCGGCGAAGACAGGAGTTACCGGGCTCACCCGCGGTCTCGCCGTCGATCTCGGCCCGGAAGGGATCACAGTTAATTGCATCTGCCCGGGCCCGATCAGCACCGCAATGACGCAAGCGGTGCCGGACGAACACAAGGTCATCTTCGCCAAGCGCCGGACCGCACTAAAACGATATGGGGAGCCGGAGGAAGTGGCCCATATGACGCTGTCTCTGGTCCTGCCCGCAGCGAGCTATATCACCGGTGCGGTGATTCCCGTCGACGGGGGATTGATGGCCCGCAATGCGTAGTTCACCGGATGATTGATCACCACCGCAGATTGCGCGGCACCACAAGGCGGCCGACCACGGCGGATATGACCACTGCCAGGCCGTACCACAACGCGGCATAGTGAACCGAACTGCTCGAGCAGCCGAGGTTGTAGACAAAGGTGCCCAAGGCGCCCGCCGCCAGCCCCGTCAACCAGCCTGCGCGATCCGGTTCGGTAACGGCACCGCGGCGTAGCCATGCAGTAAGCGCGCTGCCGATCGCCAAAGCACTCGTCAGGCTGATGCCGAGGCACCAGGCGGCGCTCGACGCACTAAATATCCACGTCGGGAAAGGCGTTCCTCCGAGAACGAGAGCAAGGCTGGTAACGGGGAACAGCAGGGCCGCTGCGACCGTCCAGCGCCAACCATCGCGGCGCGAGCCGACGCCCGGCGAGGAACTGGCAATCACAGCCCAGGCCGCCGCCACTCCCATCAGCAGCAACGCGCCCGAGCGTAGCAGCACGATTTCGGAAGGATGCAGCGCAGCCACGTCGGGCCGCAAGCCGAAGATTGGCGCGGTAACGGCAAACGCCAGCAGTGTCGCCGCAGCGACGACCAGCAGCCCGGTCCGGGCCTTGGCCCGGCGTACCGGAGCAAGGTCGGCAACCAGGCTATCGATCTGACTGCTCGTTGCGGTACTAATCATTACTCTATTCGCTTTCGACATTTGCAGCGAGCTTCTTGAGCCCGCGATGGATATTGACCTTCACCAGCGATTCCGATTGCCCGGTGCGCCCGCTGGCCTCGGCGATCGTCAACCCTTCGATCTTGACGAGGCGGATCGCTTCCGCCTGCCCCTCGGACAGTCGCGCCAGCATCCGGTCGATGCTGATCCGCGCGATCACTTCGGCTTCGTGGTCCCCTTCCGAAAGAGTTTCGTCGAGCTCGCTTTCCGCGCGGCGATAGTTGCGCCGCAACCGATCGACCCACCGGTAGCGCGCAATTGCCGCCAACCAGGGAAGAAACGGGCGCGACGGATCATAGGTGGCACGCTTGGCGTGAACCGACATCAGCGTCTCCTGTACAAGATCGTCTGCTCCCGCCGGATCGATGCGACCGCGATAAAAGCCCGCCAACCACGTCCGGCTATAATCGAGCACTGCGCGATAGGCTTCGGCATCGCCGCTCTGCGCCTTTCCCATCAACGCCGACATTGTCGTATCGTCGGGTCGCATTCAGAACCTCGTGGTCAGTTCGATCAACCAGGCAGGACTTGCCTGAACCAGTGCGGCTTCGAGCAGCTTGTCGAGTCCGGTGAGAACGATTGCACCGGCCACGATCATGCCGCCACCGAGGAGCAGCTTGCCGGTACGGCCTGCCGTGCCAAGACCTTCTCGCAGCCTTGCCATCTGCGGGCGTAGCACGGTGCCAAGCAGCAACAGGGGAACAGCAGCACCGATGCCGAAGACCAGCATGGTAAGTGCCACCGCGCCGAGTTGCTCGCCTTGGCTCGCCAGCAGCGTAGCCGCGCCGAGCGTGGGTCCGACGCACGGGCTCCAGACTGCGCCGAGCAGGAGCCCGAGGCCGAACTGGCCGCCCAGCCCGCTCGAATCATGTGCATCGCTCCGGCGAGCGCCCCAGTCGGCAATCGGTCCCATTGCTGTCTGTACAGCATACTGCGCGCGCGGCACGACGAGAAGTATTCCGAACACAATCAGGAGCCCCGCCGAAACGGTTCGGAACAGATTCGGATCGAGCCCCAGCGAAAAGCCGATGGTCGCTACGAAAAGCCCGACGAGCGTGAACGACAGTGCAAGCCCACCCGCCAGCGCCGCGGGGCCGTAGCGATGCTCGCCCGCCGAAGCGCCGAACACCAGCGGCAAGATCGGCAGCACGCAGGGATTCAAAAAGGTCAGAATCCCGGCGAGCAGTGCCGCGGCGAGAGCGAGCAGGTCCACAGCCAAGTCCTTAGCCGTGTGTCGAAGCGATGAGGGTGGCGATCGACTTGGCGTCGGTCGAACCGAGCAGGCGACCGGTCTCTCGCTCGCCATTGAAGGCGATCAAGGTGCTTTGCTTGGTCACGCGGAACTGGCGCTGCGCTGCCTTCTGCTTGTCGAAATCGAGCTTGAAGACGACGAGATCCTTGTTCGCAGGATCGCCCGCGGCCTGTTCGATGAGCGGCTGCTGGCGTGCGCAGACTGGGCACCATGAGGCATACACATCGATCAGGATCGGGCGCCCTTCCTTCTGCGCGGCGGCAAAGGCGGCATCCGAATAGGGCTTGAAGTCGGCGGCATAGGCTGGCTGGACGATAGCAACGGTCGCCAGACCGGCTATTGCCAAACCGAGATAGCTGGTTGTGCGCATGTGGTATTCCTCTTGGATCGCGACCACTCCGAAATGGCGGTCGTTTTCCAATTCGCCGGTACTCAGGCCAAGGTTACAGTCAGCCCCGCGCTTGATCCGAACCGGCTGTGCCGCGCGCTATTTGCAATGCAATCGGGAGCGAATACCAGGCCCGATCAGCGCGGTTCCAGCGCGAAATCGACCCAGATCGTGACCTGCTGCTGCATTTCGCCAACCTCGACCGCAGTCACCGCCATTGGCGGCGGCGGGGGTGGAGGAGGTGCTCCGGCTCCACCAATGCGTGAACCGGTAACGATGATCGGTTCGTAATTGGCCGAACGTTGCCGCTCGCTGACGCGCAACACCCTTACCACGCGCATGTCGAACGCGGCTGCATAAGCTTCCGCTTCCGCCTTGGCCTCCACCACGGCGTCATTGCGCGCTTCCGCTACCGCATCGGTATCGTCTTCGAGCGAGAAGTACGGCCCGCTCACATTGTTCGCGCCGGATTCGAACAGTACGGTCAACAAATCGGATGCCTTCTCGACATCGCGCACACGAACGGTGACCGAATTGCGCGCCTGATAGCCTGTTATTGCAGGCGGTTCTCCACCCTGCCGATCGTAATTGAACTGTGGATCGAGGCTGACGCTCTGGGTCTGGATATCGCGCGCCGGGACGCCCGCTTTCTTCAACGCGGCGACAACCTCGCTCATCGCCCGGGCATTGCTGTCCGCCGCCTCGCGCGATGTGGTCGCGAAAGTTACCACTCCGCCGGTCAGACTGGCCTGATCGGGTGCGACATAGCTTTGCCCGATCGACTGGACTTCCAGCAGGGTCTGGTTAGGCGCAAGGATCTCCAGCGCCGTGCTCGCTGTCGGCGTCTGTGCCGTAGCTGCAGTGGAACAGAGGAATGTGCTGGCGAGAAGCAGAGCGGTGCGCATGCAGGAAATCCCTGATGTTGCTGGATAATCGCCCAACGCGCCATTTTCGCCCCGGGTTCCCACTGGATTATCCCTTTCCCTTGGTCTTGGTCCTGCCGTCCCTGGCGCTCTTTGCGACGAAATCGATAATCATCCCGGCGATGTCCTTCCCGGTGGCGTTCTCGATCCCCTCCAGTCCGGGCGAACTGTTCACCTCCATGATCACCGGTCCGTGATTGGATCGCAGCATGTCCACGCCGCACACATTCAGCCCCATACGCTTGGCCGCGCGGACGGCGGTACTGCGTTCCTCCGGCGTGATCTTGATCAGCTGGGCACTGCCGCCGCGATGCAGATTGCTGCGGAAATCGTCGGGCGCGCCGGTACGCTTCATCGCAGCGACTACCTTGCCGCCCACTACCAGCGCGCGAATGTCGGTGCCGCCTGCTTCCTTGATGAATTCCTGCACCAGGATGTTAACATTGGCGCCGCGAAATGCTTCGATCACCGACTTGGCGCTGCTCATCGTCTCGGCGAGGACGACGCCGATGCCCTGCGTACCCTCCAGCAGCTTGATCACCACCGGCGGCCCCTTGACCGCCTTGATGATCTCTTCGGCCTGCTTCGGATCGTTGGCATAGGCGGTCAGCGGCAGCCCGAGCCCGTGCTTGGCAAGGATCTGCATCGAACGCAGCTTGTCGCGACTGCGCCCGATCGCGACGCTCTCGTTCAGCGGCCAGCAGCCGCGCATCTCGAACTGCCGCAGGATCGACAGGCCGTAATTGGTGATCGACGCACCGATGCGCGGGATTACCGCGTCGTAGCCCACGCATGGTTCGCCGTTATAGTAAACCTCGGGCCTGTGGCTGGCGATATGGACGGTGCAGCGCGTGGTGTTGAGGATATCAAATTCGTGCCCGCGTTCCTCCGCCGCCTCCTTTAGTCGCTGGTGCGAATAGAGGTTGGGGTTGCGCGCCAGCATAGCGATTTTCATGGTTTGTGGCCTTTCTTGACCTTCATTTCCGGCGTCTGCAGCCAGGAATAGCCGCTGTCCACGACAAAGCGACGACGGAGCGATGAACGGCCGATCAGCATAGGAAATCGCATGTCGCGGCGGTCCGCAAGGCTTATCTCGGCGCGAAATTCGACCTCGCCGATCCGGAGCGGCGTCTTGATCACATAGCGTCGCTGCGTTTCGCCGTTCGAACTGGTAATGCCGCGGATATCGACATGCACCGCCTCGCACACCTGACGCACATGCTGCCGCTCGAAATCTACGGCAAATCGCACGAACTTTTCGCCGTCACGCTCGAATTCCTCGAGCACCGTTCCGTGTAGCGAGGACGTGCGCGCGCCCGTGTCGATCTTGGCGGGAACTGCATGCAGACCGAGTTCCGGCAGGTGGACCAGCTCGCGCCAGCCCACAGCAGGAAGGTCCTTCGGCTTCTTGCTCATTCGATGATGGCTATTCCATCGCCCCCGCCTTCACCCGGCAGGCGGCGCAGCACGCGTCCGCTGGCGAAGTCGACTTCGGCTATCGTATTGGCGGTGGTTTCCGCAACATAGATGCGCTCGCCATCGGGCGAGAACAGGATCGTCACCTGCGTCTTCGCCTCGGCGTCGGCCGGGCTGGAAACAGCAATGCTGCGCACGACCTCGCCGGTGACGGTGTCGATCACACTGAGCCCGCCATCCGCAAGATCGGAGGTCACGGCATAATCGCCCTGCGGCCGTAGTGTAATGCGAAGCGGGAAGTTGCCGGTTTCGATCCGCTGGCGCACTTCGAGCGTTTGCGGGTCGAGCATGAAAGCGGCATCCGATCCGCGCGCCGATACCCACAGGGTCTCGCCATCGTCCGAAAGCCAGATGCCCTCGGGCTCCTCGCCAATTTCGACAGATTGCGGGGCGCGTCTGGTCTTCAAGTCGATCAGGCTGACGGTCCTCGATCCGAGATTGGTCGTCCAGGCGTGATTGCCGCTGGGAGCTACTGCCAGCATATGCGTGCCCTGCTGGCCGGAACCGTATTCGAACGTCTCTGCTGTACCCAGCGGGTCACGTATCCAGAAGATCGACTGGCGGCCCTCGGCGGTCGCGTAGAGATCGCCATTGGTGTGCCATACGATCCCGTGCGGACGTGCATTCTCGCCGAGATCAATACTCGTAATCTTGGCGAGGTCCGAAGTCCGGAAGATATCGACTGTCTGCCCACCATAGCAGGCAAGCGCGACATGCGTGTCATCCGGCGAGGTCGCTAGCTCGTGCGGATTGGCGCAACTCTCAACCGTCACGACGGCCTCGCCGCTGGCGAGATCGACCTTCGATAGCAAATTGCCGAACTTGCCGGCGACGAACAGCGCACCGGATACGTTGCTGGCAACGGGCGGCGCTGCGGCGTCTCCCTCCCCCGTCACAGGCGCGCAGGCGACCGCAAGCGGGAGAGCGAGAAGCGAGGCGAAGCGGCTTACCACCCTTCGGTCTTTCCCGCGTTCTGTTCGTCGAGCCATGCCTTGAGCGGGGCGAAGTACTCGACCATTGCCTTGCCGCTCATCTGCCGCTCGCCGGTGAAAGCCTCCAGGGCGTCGGGCCAGGGCCTGCTGGCACCCATTTCGAGCATGGCGTTGAGGTTCTTGCCCACCTCCTCATTGCCATAGAACGAACAGCGATGCAGCGGCCCTTCCCAGCCAGCCTGATCACAAGCCGCCTTGAAGAACTGGAATTGCAGAATCCGCGCGAGGAAATAACGGGTGTAGGGCACATTGCCCGGGACGTGGTATTTCGCACCGGCATCGAACTTCGTCTCGTCGCGTTCGACCGGCGGCGTGATACCTTGATATTCGAGCCGGAGATCGTTCCAGCCCTTGTTCAGCTGCTCGGCCGGTATGGATCCGTCGAACAGTCCCCAGCGATAGCGATCGACCATCAGGCCGAACGGCAGGAAAGCGACCTTGTCCATCGCCTGACGCAGCAGCAGGCCGATATCCTTGTCGGCCCCTGGCACCTGACTTTCGTCGAGCATGTCGATCTGCACGAGATATTCAGGTGTGATCGAGAGAGCGACCATGTCGCCGATCGCCTCGTGGAAGCCGTCATTGGCGCCGTTGAGATACAGAAAATCTTGCTTGTTGTAGGCGCGCTGGTAGTAGTTGTGGCCGAGTTCGTGATGTATGGTCACGAAGTCGTCGGCATTCTTCTTGATGCACATCTTGATGCGCAGATCGTCGACATTATCGACATCCCACGCGCTGGCGTGGCAGACCACTTCGCGGTCCTGCGGCTTCACGAACTGGCTACGATCCCAGAAGGTGCCGGGCAGCGGCGCAAAGCCGAGCGAGGAGAAAAACTGCTCGCCGGTCCTGACCATCTGGATTTCGTCGAGGCCCTTCTGCGTAATCAGCTCGGTCAGGTCATAGCCGATATCACCGGCCCCCGCGGGAGCGACGAGCGGGTAGATATTGCCCCATTCCTGCGCCCACATATTGCCCAGCAGGTCGGCGCGGATCGGGCCTGTCGCTGGCTGCACTTCGTCGCCATACTTCTCGTTGAGCTTGCTGCGGACATAGGTGTGCAGCGCCATGTAGAGCGGCTTCACTTCCTGCCACATCCGCTCCGTTTCTGCGGCGAACTGGTCCGGGTCCATATCGTAGTTCGAGCGCCACATTGCGCCGAGATCGGCGAAGCCCAGCTCTTTGGCGCCCTCATTGGCGATCCCGGTCATGCGTAGATAATCGTCCCGCATCGGCGCACCGACACTGTCGTGCCAGCTCGCCCACATTTCCGCAAGCTCGGCCGGAGTGCGTTCGAGATTGCCCATCTCGGCCTCGATATCGCTGCCGCTGATTTCTTTGCCGTTCAGCGTCCCTTTGCCCTTGCCGTACTGGCTGTTGAGACTGGTCGCGATCTCGTTGAGTTCGGTCGCGGCGCCAACGCGCACCGGGGCGGGCATGACGATGCCGTTGCGCAGGATATCGAGCTTGCGCGCGACTTCGGGGTCGAGCCCCTGGACCTGTGCATATTTGGCCGCTTCGTTGGCGTAGCGGACCGACATTTCGGTCGCTTCGGCGCCGTATTTGGCGGCCAGCGCGTCGGTATCGTCGATGATATAGGTGGAGTTGATCCAAGAAACTCGCGCATACTCCACGCCGAAATCTGCCATTTCCTTCTCGACCATGGCAACCCAGTCGGCCGCTCCTTGGGCCGTCAGCGGATGCGCGGCGGCGGTTTCGGGCGGGGCTTCATAAAGTTCGGCAAGCGCAGGGCTGGCGAGCGACATGGCAAGGGCAGAAAGCGCGACGGAAGCGAATTTCATACAAGTCCTCTCGGGAATTAATCTGCTATCTGGTTTCACGTGGTACCGGATTGCACCTGCAGTCACGGTTAATCAAGCTGTCTTCCCCAGCCATTTCGCGATGGCCTGCCCGAGATCGGGCTTGGTCACGCTACCCATATGCGTGCCCGGCACTTCGACGAAATCGGCATCGGGGAGGAGCGCGGCCAATTCCTCCGCCGAACCATTGTCCCGATCCTCGTCGCCACACACCACCAGCGTCGGCATGGCGATGTTGCCGAGCAGCGCGAGATCGAGATCGGGCATGGTGTCGAGCAGCAGGCGCGCAGCGACACGGTCGACACCCTGCGACTTGAGGAACTGCATCGAGAAATAGTCCGGATCGCCGCGCGGAATTTCGTCGAACTTGTCGATCACGCGGCGGAACTTGGCTGCCCGGCGATGCCATTCGCCGAGGCCTGCCGTGCCCATCCCGCCGACGACAAGATGCCGAGGCGCGAGCACGCCATGCGCCGTGGCGTGAAGCGAAGTGCGCGCACCGAGCGAGAACCCGCCCAGGTCGTAATCCTCAAGGCCAAGATGGTCGATCAACGCCGCCACGTCGCGGACGAGCACGTTCGTCGGGTATTTCTCCGGATCGTGCGGGGCCTCGCTCTCGCCGTGGACGCGGAAATCGAGCATCAGCACTTCGACGCCCTGCTCGGCGATCGCCTCGTGGTGGCCCCACTTGATCCAGTTCATCTGCGCGCTGGAAAAGAGCCCATGCAGCAGCACGAAAGGCCTGCCCGCGCCATGGCGATGCAAGGCCAGCCGTGTCCCATCGAAGCTGTCGAAGAATTCGGTATTCATTCGGGAACCTCGCCCGTCGCGTCGATCCATCGCTGGCTGAGAGCTGCGTGTTCGCTCAGCGATATCCGCTTCAGTTCGGACGTGTCGATCCAGACCTCATGGATTTTCTCGGCAGCGAAATGCCAGTGCGGTTCAATCCCGTAAGGCTCGTCGAGACTGCCAACCGTGATGTCCATATTCTCACCCTCGTTGAATGCGAAACCGAGCGGGGTGCCGCATTTGCGGCAGAACGGCCGGCGCGCGATCGGCGAGCTTGCATACCAGTCCGGCTCGCTCTGCCATTCCATGTCCGACTTGGGGAGGCCGACGAAGGCGATCGAAACGCCGCCGGTCGCGCGTTGGCACATGCGGCAATGGCACAGATAGGCCTGCTCCGGGTCGATCTGCGCCGTATAGCGCACGGCGCCGCATTGGCAGCCGCCGGTCATCTCCTGCTTCATCGTGATGCTATCCCTACAAGAGAGATCCACTCCTCGTTCGTTTGCGGTTGTTCGTCCATCGCCTTTGCATTGGCCGGCAGACCGATCCAGGGCTGCTTGCTCGTCACCCAGAGATGCGCGGCGGGGACGATGGACGCGCTTTCGTCGAGCGTTCCGCAGCGCAGGCTCGCCATACCTTCCCGCCTATCGTTGACCGCGTAGATGCGCGATTTGCATTGGGCGCAACCGAAGATGCGCGAATGTGCGCCGCTGGGCTGGTCGTATTCGCCCACATCCATCTCGCCAGTGAGATCGAGATCGGCCAGCGCAAACAGCATATGTTCGCTGAAAGCCGTCCCCGTGCGGCTCTGGCAGTCGGTACAATGGCACGCATAAGGATTCAGCCGAAAACCCTCGCGCAAGGTGTAGCGCACTGCGCCGCACAGGCACCCGCCGGAAAGTTCGCCCTTCATCGTCTGGAAAGTCCCTTCTGTTCCAACCGCCAGCGCACCATCTCGATGCGATCCTGCCCGAAGAACGGCTCGCCATCGATTACCAGCGTCGGCACGCCCCAGTGACCAGCTACTTCGAGCGCGTTCTGATTCGCTGCGATTTCGGCATCGAGCTCCTCGCCCTGTGCGTCGATTTCCGCTTCGATCTCTTCCGTGACCAGCCCCGCCCGCGCCATGGCCCCGGCCAGATGTTCGCCCTCGTGCCAGTTTTCCTGTCCGCCCCAGATAAGCTGTCCCGCCTCATGCGCGAAGACGAGGCCTCCACCGCGCCGTGCCGCCGCCTGCCCCATGCGAGTGATACGGCGGATATAGGGCTGCTCGGCCGCAATCTCGTGCGTCGCCGGGTTCTGGACGATCGGATCGGGACGCGGAGGACCGAAGGGAATGCCGTGGAACTGCGCCACACGCATCATGTCGCGGACCGTGTAGGCCATCCAGTTGGGGTGGTTGCGTTCGAAGAAATCGGGTTGCCGGATGGCCAGCGGATAGACCGGCCTCAGGGCAATCTCGAGATCGTACTCCTCGGCCAGCGCGCGGTATCGCCCGACCGCCAGATAGCTGTAGGGCGAACGGAAGCTGAAATAGAGTTCGGCAGTCAGGGTCACGCTGCCCTTATACGCACCGGGCGCCCTAGCGGAAGAAGCAGCTCAACCCTGCCTGCAGCGCCGTCACTGCTGTTCCGTCCTCGGCAAAGCCGGTAATCGTCCCATAATCCGCGGTAGTGTATTCGAACTCGCCATCCAGCGCCGTATCGAGTTGGCGCACCGGCCGTTCGAGCTTGAGACTTTCCAGCGTGGTCACCCCTGGCCGCACACCATCCGTCGTCGCCACGCCTGCGCCCTCCCGGAGGAACCAGCCGCGGAATTCGCCATCCATATAGGCGATCTGGAGCGGCCCGAACTGGCTGAAATCCATGGGCCCGGCGCCGCACTCTTCATTGCTGGATTTCTCGGGCATCGATCCGAAAGCCTTCTCGACGGTCGCATCGACCTCTCGCCGGGGAGCCCCAAAGCGGAATAGATCAGTGCCCTTCGCGCCGAGGCCGTTGGCATCGACCACAACCTTTACGTCACCGGGCTCGACTTTGGCCGGAGCCGCAGTCTCGACGGGCTCAGGCGCGGTTTCGGACTGGCCGCAAGCGGCAAGCACCAGCGGCAGGACGATGAGAATGCTTTTCCGGATCATCCCTTCTTAAGACATTCGCGCCCGAGGAGTTCCGCGATCTGCACCGCGTTCAGCGCCGCGCCTTTGCGCAGATTGTCCGACACGCACCACAGCGTGATGCCGTTGTCGACCGTCGGATCGTCGCGCACGCGGCTGACATAGGTGGCGCTGTCGCCAGCGCTTTCGACGGGCGTGACGTATCCTTCGTCCTCGCGCTTGTCGATCAGCATGATGCCGGGCGCCTCCCGCAATATTTCCTGCGCCTGTTCTGCGGAAAGTTCGTTCTCGAACTCGATATTCACCGCTTCAGAATGGCCGACGAAGACCGGAACGCGCACGCAGGTGGCGTTGAGTTTGATCTTGGGGTCAAGTATCTTCTTGGTCTCGACCATCATCTTCCACTCTTCCTTGGTCGAACCGTCATCCATGAACACGTCGATATGCGGAATGACGTTGAAGGCGATCTGCTTGGTGAATTTCACCGGTTCGATCGGATCGCCGACGAAGATCGCCCGGCTCTGCTGGAAAAGCTCGTCCATGCCGGCTTTGCCCGCGCCGGAAACCGACTGATAGGTCGAAACCACCACCCGCTTGATCGTTGCCGCATCGTGCAACGGCTTGAGCGCCACGACGAGCTGGGCAGTCGAACAGTTCGGATTGGCGATGATGTTGCGCTTCTTGTACTCGTGGATCGCATCCGGGTTCACCTCGGGCACGATCAACGGCACGTCCGGATCCATGCGATAGAGCGAACTATTGTCGATCACGATGCAGCCGGCGGCCGCCGCCTTGGGCGCGTATTCCTTTGCCGGGCCGCTGCCAGCGGCAAACAGGGCGATGTCCCAGCCCGCCCAGTCGAAATGCTCGATATTCTGGCATTTGAGCATTTTGCCAGTGTCGCCGAACTCGACTTCGGTGCCATGCGAGCGGCTGCTGGCGACCGCGGCCACCTCGTCGCAGGGGAACTCGCGCTCGGCGAGAACCATCATCATTTCACGACCGACATTCCCGGTCGCGCCGACCACGGCAACACGATAACCCAATTCAACGTCTCCACTTCGAGTGCGCCGCCGAAATAGCGATTACCTGCGCCCCCGCAAGCGCACATTCGATTGGGAGCGGTAAAGCTCAGACCAGCCCGGCGAAATGCGCCAGCAGGACCAACAGCGCTCCGAACGCGCCGATTGTGCCGAGCAAGGTAATCCAACGCCTTCCGACATTTTCTTTCAGAGCAAGCGCATTGAGCGTACCGAACACCAGCAGGAACACGACACTCGCGCCGCTTACCAGCCCATCCAGCCCGCCGAGCACGGCGAGAGTCAAAGCCAGCACAGCGAGCGCCAGGACCGCCCATTGCGGCGAGCCATGGCTGTTGCGGCGACCAAGACGTTCGGGCAGCGCGCCGTCCTCGGCGACCTCGCGCGCGAGCCGGGCGGAGGAGAACAGGGTCGCATTGATCGCGCTTGCCGTCGACAACGCCGCCGCGATCGTCACGAGGACCAGGCCGGGTTTTCCCAAAGCGGCCTGCCCTGCCTGAGACAGAGCTATCTCGCCATCATCGATCACGGCCTGCGTCCCGGTCAACATCGGCACGGCCAGCGCAACGAGCACATAAATGATGGCGGCGCTACCGACAGCCAGCGGCATGATCCGTCCCATCACACGCTTGCGATCCTTCATCTCGTCATAGTCGTAGGCGACGAGCTCGAAGCCCTCGTAAGCCATGAATACGCTAGCCGCGCCGACGACCACACCGAGAATCCCCGGCTGAGAGGGTATCTCGAGCTTGCCGGCGTCGAACTGCGACAGACCGAAAGTGGCAAGGCCTGCAAGGATAGCCAGCTTGATCGCGACGATGGCGATCTCAATCCCCGCCGCCTGCCCTGCGCCGCGCAAATTGATCGCAGTCATCGACAGGATGGCGAATGCGGCCATCCCCTGCGGCAGCCACGCCGGTCCATCGACTGCGCGTCCGACATAGGCACCGAAGGTATAGGCATAGACCGCGCATGTCAGGACATAGCCGGCCAGCAGCACCCAGGCCGACCATTCGGCAAGCGTTTTGTAGTGCAGGTCGCGCAGGAAGCTGTAAATGCCACCGGGCTCGTCGCGATCGATCGTGAGCGCAGCAAGGCTGTGCCCGGTGGCATAGGCGACAAGGCCGCCAAGGATGAAGCTCAATGCGGCCCAGTGACCAGCGCTCGAGATGACCACGCCGAGCGTGGAGAAAATTCCGCCGCCGACCATCCCTCCGACGGCGATAGCCCAGGCAGCGGGCAAGCCGAGCGTTCCCGTGCTGTCGCCCCGGCCGGTCATTCGGGGGGCGTTACCCCATGGCTTTCGAGAAAGCGGAATACGGTGTTGTAGCGATGTGGCGAAATCCGCTCACCCGAAACGCGGTGGGTATAGCCGGGATAGAGCATCATCTCGAACGGCACGTTCGCTTCCTGCATGGCAGAGATGACCTCGGTCGCGTTCTCGAACACGACATTGTCGTCGGCCATGCCGTGGATGATCAACAGCGGATCGGCAATCTTGGCCGCATCGGGAATAGCACTGGCCGCTTCATAGGCCGCGCCGTCGGCTTGCGGGGTGCCCATGTAACGCTCGGTATAGTGGGTGTCGTACAATTCCCAACGCGTAACCGGCGCGCCACTGATGCCTGCGGCAAAGAGGCCGGGATCGGCCTGGAGCTGCTTCAGCGTCATGTAGCCGCCATAAGACCAGCCATCGATGGCGATCTTGTCCGGATCGACGAAATCGAGCGTCTTGAGATATTCCGCACCGGTCTTCTGGTCGCGCACCTCGACGCCGCCCATGGCGCGGTAGATCGGCTGTTCGAACGCGACGCCGCGATTGGCGCTGCCGCGATTGTCGAGCGCGAACCAGATATAGCCCTTGTCGACGATCGCCTGCCGCAAGGCGCCGTCCCAGCCCTTGTTCACGACCTGCGGTCCCGGCCCGCCATAATGGTAGAAATAGACCGGATAGCGCTTGCCCGGCTCTAGTTCGGGTGTGACCATTTCCCAGTGAAGCGGAGTGCCGTCTTCTGCTTCGATCGTGCCATACTGCGTCGGGCGATGGCTGGCGAGGAAAGGCGTGTATGGATGGTCGGCATCCAGGGCGTTCTCCTCGACCCATAGCTGGATCGCTCCGCCTTCGAGATCTGCGAGATAGGTCTGAGGCGGATGATCATCCTTCGAGCGGGTCACCAATAGGGATTTGCCCGAGCGATCCATGGTGCCGCTGGTCTGCCACCCACCATCGGTGACACGTACAGGATCGCCCCCGTGGTTCAGATCGACCGTGTAAATCTGTTGCGCGAGATCATCTTCGAATGTGCCGGAAAAATAGGCAAGGCCCCGCTCCTGGTCGACGCCGAGCAGTTTGGTGACGACCCATTTGCCTTCGGTCAGTTGATCCCACTCACCATCGGTCCAGCGATAAAGATGTCCAAAACCGTCTCGCTCGGACCACCAGATCAGGCTCCCGTCGTCGAGCCATTTGTAGTTGTCGGACAGGTTGATCCAGTATTCTTCCATCGCCGCGCGTTCGGTAAACAGCACTTCGCTCTTTCCTGTTGCGGGATCGACCGCGAGCATATCGAGAACAGTCTGCTCGCGGTTCTGGCGCTGGACATAAAGCGTGCGTCCGTCCGGTGCCCAGTCGACACGCGCAAGATAGATATCCGTCTCTTCGCCAAGATCCACTTTCACCCGGCTCTTGCCATCCGGGTCCAGCACGAAGAGTTCGACCACCGCATTGGCACTGCCGGCAACCGGATAGCGCTGGTCGAAGACCTTAGTGCCGGTCGCACCGATAGCCGCACGCGTGACGATCCCGACCATACTCTCGTCGAAACGCTCGACCGCGATACGGTTGTCGTCGGGGCTCCACCAATATCCGGTGTGGCGGCTCATTTCTTCCTGAGCGACGAACTCCGCCTCGCCCCAGCGGATCGCCTCGCCCTCCTTCGGGGTGATCGGTTGCGCATCGGCGCCAACCTCGCCGACCCAGAGCTGGCGGTCGCGCACGAAGGAAACATGACGCCCCTTGCTGCTGAGCGCCGGATTGAGTTCGCTTTCCTCGGTATCGGTCAGCCGCACCACATCGCCGCCCAGTCGCGCAAGATAGAGGTCACCGTCGAGCGGGACCAGCACGCCCGTACCATCCTCGGTCCATTGATAGTCGATAATGCCCCTTAGATTGCCCACTCGCGCACGCTCGCGCTGCATCTTCTCGTCTTCGGACAGTTCACGGCCCGTGCCCAGCGCTTCGCTGTCCACCAGCATCGCCCACTCGCCCGTTTCGCGGTCATAGGCCCACAGATCGTAACGCTCACGGTCGTCCTCGCGGTTGCGCAGCAGGGTCAGGTATCGACCGTCGGGCGACAACTTCACCGCGCGCGGCGTCGGCCCATCCAGACCGGGCGACGCGAAAACGCGCTCGAAGGTGAGATCGGCAGTTTCGCTCATCGCATGGTCGTCCGCAAGCGCGGGTACCGCGAGGAGGAGCGTGAGGGCAGGGAAAAGTCGAAGCATGGCAAGCGATTGGTCCTGTCGGCAGATGTTGCGCGGACCCTATACGCCTTGCGCCTGGCTGCAAGGTGGGAAGTTTGGGTCACACGAAGACACGAAGGCGCGAAGAAGAAAAGATTGCGGCGAAGCCGCTTTATCCACACTGCTCGCGCTCTGGCTGATGGTTTGAAATTGAAAGCGGCTTCTCCGCAGGCAGTCCATCTTTGTGGCTTCGCGTCTTCGTGTGAGAAAATCCAGAGCCGTCCCAGCCAGCTTTCCGGCGCACGAAAAAAGGGCGCGGCAGTTGCCCGCCGCGCCCTCATTATCCCGTCTTGCGAAAGCTTATGCCTTGGGTGCGTTGTCCCGGCGTTCGGCGATGCGGGCGCGCTTGCCGGTACGGCCACGCAGATAGTACAGCTTTGCGCGACGCACGACGCCGCGGCGGACCACGGTGATGCTGTCGACGATCGGCGAGTAGAGCGGGAAGACGCGTTCCACGCCTTCGCCAAAGCTCATCTTGCGCACGGTGAAATTGCTGTTGATCGAACGGTTCGAACGAGCGATCACGACGCCTTCGAACATCTGCACACGCTCACGCGTGCCTTCGATGACCTTCACGCCAACACGAACGGTGTCGCCGGCGCGGAATTCCGGGATGTCCTTCCCGAGGTTCTCGACGGCTTCCGCCTCGAGCTGCTGAATCAGGTTCATGGAACCGTATCCTTCAATCTTCTCGCCGCGCGCCAGAGGCAGGTCGGTCCCGAGCGTCACTGTAACGCCCCCAAAGGTCCGGCCTGCGTAACCGTGTGTCTTCCTCGCTCCTCGCCTTGCGCCAGGCAGCGATTTTCGCATGATCCCCCGATCGCAGCACTTCAGGGATCGTGCGCCCTTCCCATTCCTGAGGTCGGGTATATTGCGGGTATTCGAGAAGGCCGTCCTCGAACGACTCCTCATGCCCGCTTGAAGGCGCGCCCATTACTCCGGGAAGCAGCCGAATGCAAGCGTCGAGAATCGCGAGCGCGGCGGGCTCTCCGCCCGAGAGGACGATATCGGCCAGGCTGATCTGCTCGATCCGCGGATAGCGCTCGAACAGCCGCTCGTCGAAGCCTTCGAACCGGCCGCAGATGATGGTGACGCCAGGGCCTGCTGAGATCTCGCGGATGCGGGCCTGCGTGATGGGTTTGCCGCGCGGCGTCATGGCGAGGATGGGAACAGCCTCCCCAGCATGGGGAGGGGAACCAGACGAAGTCTGGTGGAGGGGCACGCGCGAACGCTTCGGTCCATCGAGGTCCGGAACGGCCGAGTGTGCCCCTCCACCGTCTTCGACGGTCCCCCTCCCCGTCGCGGGGAGGATACTATCGAGCGCAGCAGCCAGCACGTTGGGTTTGAGCACCATGCCCGCCCCGCCGCCCGCAGGCGTATCGTCGACTGTGCGGTGCCTGTCCGTCGCGAAATCGCGGATCTGGACCGTCTCGCACGACCAGTCCCCCCGCTCGAGTGCCCGCCCGGCGAGAGAAACGCCCAGCGGCCCGGGAAACATCTCGGGATAGAGAGTCAGGATGGTGGCGGCGAAGGTCATGACTTCGCGAACCGTTTGGCAACCACAACCCAACAGATAACGAAAATGATGAGGTAGGCAGGCAGCCCGAAGGCAAACGCGATCATCGCCCCGCTACCATCAAGACGATTTCCGGCCGCAAGTCTGGGTGCCAGACCAGCCAAATCGAGGCCATAGAGTGCCAAAAGCACTGCGATCACGGAAAGGGCGAATGCCATAAGGAAGCGAAACCTCTTTGGCGCACCCAGCAAATGCCGCGAAAGTAGGTCGGCGCCCAAGAATGCTGCCAACAGACCGCAGGTCAGAGGAACTAACAAAGGATCGCAACTGAGCTATCCATTCCACTCAATCCCATCCTTAGCCCGCGTATCGACCCGCAATTCGAACACATCGGGCCGCGAGTAGTGGCCATCGGTGTCGAGGCTGGCGAGGCCTTCCTCAATTTCGGCAAGGTCCAGTTCGGCAAACAGGATCTCCTCGCCCTCGCCTGCTTGCGCGATCACCCGCGCGTCGGGCGCGGCGATCAGCGAGCCTCCGCGATTAAGCACATCGCTCTCGATGGCCTCGATCAACTCGCGCCCTTCATCAGACCCGCCAGCCCGCCCCAGCCCATCGAGCACCTGCGCCTTCGTCTGCACCAGTCCCGCCGCCAGCACGAAGCACCGCCCCTCCATCGCATAGTGGCGGCTGGCCAGCGCATATTCCTCGCGCACGGTCGGCCAGGCGGCCACATGCACGCTCTCGCCAAGATTGTGCATCGCCGCGCGGGCAAGCGGCATCCAGTGCTCCCAGCAAATCAGCGAGCCGACGCTGCCCCACTCGGCCTGATGGACGCCAAGCGTCGAACCGTCGCCGCGCATCCACACCAGCCTCTCGCCATGGGTGGGGACGAGCTTGCGGTGATCGAGTACGGGCTGGCCGGGCCGGAAGGTCATCTGGTTGTTGTAGAGGCTGCGGCGCACCCGTTCATGCGCGCCGATGCCGATCACCGCGCCGCTTTCGTCGCACAGCTCCTGCAACGGCAGCAGCCGCTCGTCATTGGCGACCACCGCCTGTTCCAACAAGATGCGGTGCAGCGCCTTGGTACCCGGATAGTCCCACAAGGCAGCGCCAGGCGCCTCGTCGAGCCACAAGGGGTAGCCCCCGAGGAAAGTCTCGCCGAACGCGACGAGCTTCGCCCCACTTTCGATCGCTTCGCGCGCCAGCCGCACCGCCTTATCGATCCCATCGCCGATGGCGAGCGGAATCGGCGCAGCCTGAACGATAGCGACTGATAGCGAGTTCATTTCGGCCGCTTAGGCGCGCGCGCTACCCGCCGCAACCTCCACAGCCTCCGCCGCCGTCGCCACCACTGTCGCCGCCGCCATCCGAGGAATAGCCGCCACCCCCGTCACCGGTCGCAGACTGGCGCATGGCATGGAGCTGCGAATAGGGTGTCCCGGCGAGGATCGCAGTACCGAACAGCGCCACGCCCAGTCCGAGTTCGGAATTTGTCGGCGCCGATTTCAACCGGACCGACTGCTCACGCGCAGCGTCGAGCACGTTTTGCCCGGCACGCGTGCGCGGATCGAGTTTAAAGAAGCGCCACAGGGCGAGGATCCCGGTCAGCACCATCAGCATGGTCAGCAAACCGGTGGGCTCGCCCAAAGCTTCGCCCGCCGCACGCCGATACCAGCCGACCGCCAGCACCGCGAGGTAAGGCAAGGTCCCCGCCAGACGAAGCATCCAGCGGTCACCCCTGTCGATCAGCAGTTCGCGATCGATCAGACCGCGTTCAATATGCTCGGCATGAGGTTTGAGGGTCTTGAAAGCCTCGGTGATCCCGAATTCGCCCACCTGCCCACTAATCGCGCGCTCGGCCGCAGTCTCGCCAGCTCCCGCACGCGCGACGCGCAGCTTGTTTTTGCTGCCCTCTGTCAGCACACCCGACCCCAGCAGCCTGGCCAGAACCATCTCCGCGAAACGGCCGCCTCCAGCGGCCAGCACGGCAATTTCGGACGTATCGGTGACCCGCTGGTCACGCCCTTCGGCGCGGAGGAAATGCGGCATCCAGATGCCCGCCACCGCCGCCGCGGCGATCAGCGCGGCGTAGAACACCAGGAACTCGCTGCCCGAATAGCTCGAAAAACTCGTGACCATCAGCCACTCCCTGCAAGGAGCAGGGCGCCGACAAAGAGCAAGGCCCCTGCCATGAGTATGAGGATCACCCATATGCGTGACACGATCATGACATCCTGCGGATTGACCCGCACGCCCTTGGGGTCGACGAGGAACCGCCGCCGCGCAGTGGGCCAGATATCGGCCGGTGGCGGTTCGCCGAACATCTGCTCGTAGCTTTTCAGCGTAGCGGCATACTGATCGTAATAGCGCGTGCGTTCGGCCTGCCCGCCGGCGGTCGGCCCGTGGTGCAGCGGGGCGCCCAGGACTTCGGGGCAGAAATGCTCCCAATAGTCGCGGCTGTAGGTGAGGTGAAGGTGCCAGGCCTGATCGACCGCGTCGGATGGAGTGACCTCGTGCCCGGTCGCCACGGCGAGATAACAGAAGCGCTTGTATTCGCGCAGCACGCGGGCGGTGAAAGCGTGGCTCCAGCGGTTCTCGCGCGCGAGCCGTTGGGCAAAAGTCAGCGATGCATCGGAAGGGCCGATCTCATGGGCAGCTAGGCGCTGCCACAGGTTTGAGGCGACGGCGGACATCGCCGTCTATATATCCCGGAATGCCTCCGAAATCACTAACCGCTCATCATCCCAGGACGGCACGGCTTGTTCGGTCAATGGGACCATGAATTTTTTGCCGTCGGGTTTCTCTATCTCGACAATGTCGGTGGCGCCGAAATTCTCGACCGCGCAAACACGGCCGACAGGCTCGCCGGCATCGGTGACCACGGCCAGATTGAGCAGGTCGGAGAAGTAGAACTCCCCTTCCCCCAGCGCGGGCAAGGCGTTGCGGGAAACGGACAGGGCAGTGCCACGCAGCTGCTCCGCCGCGGTGCGATCCGACACCTCGGCAAAGCGCGCGATGGCACCGCCCTTGTTGTCGCTGCGTATTTTCGAGAGGGTCAGCGCGCCCTCATTGAAGCGCATCTTGAGCTTGAGGCCTTCCAGCCCCTCGCCGAACAGCTTCAGACGGACTTCGCCCGTCACGCCGTGCGCGCCGGTGACGGCAGCGAGCGTGACGGACTTGTCTTGCATCGAGAAGGCTTACTCGGCCTTTTCTTCGGCAGCTTCTTCAGCCGGGGCCTCTTCTGCGGGAGTTTCCTCTGCCGGGGCTTCTTCCGCCGCAGCAGCTTCTTCAGCCGGAGCTTCGGTTTCGGCCTGGGCTTCTTCCTCGGCAGCCTTGGCGGCTTCTTCGGCCTCGGCGATCTTGGCGGCCTTTTCCTCGGCGCGTTCCTTGGCGGCTTCGCCCGGTTCGCCCTTCTTCGGGTTGTTGCGCGGCGCGCGCTCGAGGATGCCGGCGGCATCGAGGAAGCGATGGACGCGGTCCGACGGCTTGGCGCCGACCGACAGCCAGTGGCGGGCGCGATCTTCGTTGAGCTTCACGCGCTCGCCCGAATCCTTGGCCAGCATCGGGTTGTAGGTGCCGATCTGCTCGAGATACTTGCCGTCACGCGCGGAACGCGAATCAGCAACGACGATACGGTAGTAGGGGCGCTTCTTGGCACCACCACGCGAGAGACGGATTGCAACTGCCATTTGATATTACCTTTCGAATATAAGCGTCTGAATTCTATTTCTTCTTGAGGAGTTCCTGGAGGTCCGGCGGGAGCTTGTTCGGGTCCACACCAGGACCCTTTCCGCCACCCAGACCGGGCATACCGGCCGGACCGCCAAGGCCCGGCATGGCAGCGCCCATGCCCCCGCCGCCGAACAGCGCGCCGAGGCCCTTGAGACCGCCCATTTTCTTGATCTGTTTCATTGCGCGGCCCATCTCCTGATGCATCTTGAGCACCTTGTTGACGGTTTGCACGTCGGTGCCCGAGCCTGCCGCGACACGCTTCTTGCGCTTGGCATTCATCAGTTCGGGGCGCTTGCGCTCCTTCGGCGTCATCGAACCGATGATCGCATCCATATGCAACAGCACGCGGTCATCCATGTTCGATGCCGCCATGGCGGCCTTGGCCTTCTTCATGCCCGGAAGCATGCCGGCGAGCATGCCCAGCCCGCCCATATTCTGCATCTGGCGTAGCTGCATGCGCAGATCTTCGAGATCGAACTTGCCCTGCGCCATCTTCTTCGCGAGCGCTTCGGCCTCGTCCTGCTTGATGGTTTCCGCAGCCCGCTCGACCAGCGACACGACATCGCCCATGCCGAGGATACGGCCCGCTACGCGCTTCGGATCGAACGCCTCGATCGCATCCAGCTTCTCGCCGGTGCCGGCAAACTTGATCGGCTTGCCGGTGACATAACGCATCGACAGCGCCGCACCTCCGCGTGCATCGCCGTCCATGCGGGTCAGCACAACGCCGGTCAGCGGCACTTCGCCGGTAAAGCTCTGCGCGACGTTGACCGCATCCTGCCCGGTCAGGCTGTCGACCACCAGCAGCACTTCGGTCGGTGCCGAAACGCTGGCAATGGCCTTCATTTCGGCCATCAGCGCTTCGTCGACATGCAGACGGCCCGCCGTGTCGAGCAGGAGCACATCGGCCGATTGCAGCTTGGCGCTTTCCATGGCGCGGCGAGCGATATCGACCGGCTGCTGGCCTTCGACGATCGGCAGCGTCGCGACTTCGACCTGCTCGCCAAGGACCTTGAGCTGTTCCTGCGCGGCCGGACGATTGACGTCGAGCGAGGCCATCAAGGCCTTCTTGCCGTGCTTCGCCTTGATCAGCTTGCCGAGCTTGGCGGTGGTGGTCGTCTTGCCCGAGCCCTGGAGACCGACCATCATGATAACGACCGGCGGCTTGGCGGCGAAGTTCAGTTCGCGATCCTTGGGATCGGCATCCTCGCCGCCGCCCAGCATGGCGGTCAGTTCGTCGTCGACGATCTTGACGACCTGCTGGCCGGGCGTGACCGACTTCAGGACTTCCGAACCGATCGCCTTTTCGGTGACTGCATCGATGAAACGGCGCACGACGGGCAGTGCGACATCGGCTTCGAGCAGCGCGATGCGAATTTCGCGCATCGCCTCGCGCACGTCGTTTTCCGACAGCGCGCCGCGCCCCTTCAGGCGATCGAAGACGTTACCTAGGCGGTCGGACAGATTGTCGAACATGCCTGCTTACTCCTTTCGAACTCTATCGAGCCCGAATAAACGCGAAAAACGCCGGCGGACGAGAACTCGTCGGCCAGCGTGGGGAATTCCCCGATGAAACCCAAACATTTGCCCGGGTGTGGTGGAAGCAAGCCGCGGCCGTCGCAACGGCCTGCTACCATCAAACCCTTCGCGTCTTATTGCCGGATGTCGGCTAAGGCCGTCAAACGGTAAATCCTGAAATGGTGGAGCCTAGCGGGATCGAACCGCTGACCTCTACAATGCCATTGTAGCGCTCTCCCAGCTGAGCTAAGGCCCCGAGCCATTTCAAACGGCGCACCCTGGGAGGCACGCCAGCCTTGCGGAGGCAGCCCTTTATGAGGCCACCCCGCGCAAAGCAAGCGAAAAATCAGCTCTCGTCGACGTCGTCGTCGTCGCCCTTGGACTTCGTCTCGACGCCGAGATCGTCGTCGCCGCCGAGGTCGACTTCGTTGTCCGGGGAATCGCCATCCTCGTCGATATCGATATCCAGATCGTCATCGTCGTCGCCACCCAGATCGCTATCCGCTTCGGCGTCTTTCTTCTTCTTGACTTCTTCCTCGGCCAGAATCGGTTGCTTCGACTTGAGCACCGGTTCCGGCGTCCACTCTTCACCGCATTCGATGCAGGTGACGGGATCTTCCTTGTTCAGATCGTAGAAGCGGGTGCCGCAGTTCGGGCAGGTCCGCTTGGTGCCCCATTCCGGTTTGACCATGTGTAATCCTTGGACTTGTCGCCCCGGACAGCAGTGCCGCGGGGCCGTGAATTCGTAATTGTATTGATGGGTACCTGCTGGGCAGGAATCAACAGCGCGCGCGCCTTGCCAGAACGTATGTGCGCTGTCAAAGCGCCGCCTTCATATGGATACGCATTCGTGACTTCCCACCGCTTCATGCCCACAGGCCCGCTGACCGGACACATCCGCGTACCGGGCGACAAGTCGATCAGCCACCGTTCGCTGATGTTCGGCGCGCTGGCCGTGGGCCGCAGCCGTATTTCGGGCCTGCTCGAGGGCGAAGACGTGCTTGCCACGGCGGCGGCCCTGCGCGCAATGGGCGCGCGGATCGAGCGCGACGGCGAAGACTGGGTCGTCGACGGGGTCGGTGTCGGCGGGTTGCTCCAGCCCGAAACGGCACTCGACATGGGCAATTCCGGCACCTCGACCCGCCTGCTGATGGGCCTCGTCGCCAGCCACGGCATCACCGCGGCTTTCACCGGCGACGCCAGCCTGTCGAAACGTCCGATGGGCCGGGTTATCGATCCGCTGTCCACCATGGGTGCAAGCTTCACCCCTTCCCCCGGCGGCACATTGCCGCTGATGATGGAAGGCATGCAGCCGGCCGTGCCGATCGAGTATCGCCTGCCCGTTGCCAGCGCCCAGGTGAAGAGCGCCGTGCTGCTGGCCGGGCTCAACACGCCGGGCTTCACCACGGTGATCGAGCCGATCCCGACGCGCGACCACACCGAGCGCATGTTGCGTGGATTCGGCGCCGAATTGACGGTCGAGGAGAAGGACGGCGAGCGCACCATCCGCATCCACGGCCCTGCCGATCTTCATCCTTGCGATATCGAGGTTCCGGGCGATCCGTCCTCCGCCGCCTTCTTTGCGGTGGCTGCCAGCATCGTGCCAGGCAGCGATCTGGTGATCGAGAATGTCGGCCTCAACCCGACGCGCGACGGGATTTTCCGCGTTCTGGCGCAGATGGGCGCGAACATCGACAAACTGGACGAACGCGAAGTCGGCGGCGAGCCGGTCGCAGATCTGCGCGTGCGCCATGCCGCTCTGCAAGGGATCGAGGTCGATCCTGAAATCGCTCCCAGCATGATCGACGAATTCCCCGTTCTGTTTGTAGCCGCAGCCATGGCATCCGGCACAACCGTGACGAGCGGTCTCGACGAATTACGCGTCAAGGAAAGCGATCGCCTGTCGGCAATGGCGGCCGCGCTTTCTGCTTCGGGAGTTACGCTGGAAGAACGCGAAGACGGTCTCGTGATCGAAGGCAGCGGCGGCGATCCGCTCCGCGGCACCGCAAACGCCCCGGTGAAGACCCATCTCGACCACCGCATCGCCATGAGCATGGCTATTGCTGGCCTCGCCAGCCAAGGCGGCGTCGAGATCGACGATATCGAACCGATCGCCACGAGTTTCCCGAACTTCGCCGCGTTGCTGGAAGCGGCGTCCTCGTGATCGATCTCGATATCTACACGTTGGTCGGCTTCGTCGGCATGGCCTGCATTATCGGCGCCTATGGCTATCTCACGTGGAAAGACGAACCTAATCCCTTCATTCTTCACGGCACCAACCTCACGGGAGCTGCCCTGCTGACCGTGTCGCTACTGGTCCACACCAACTGGCCAAGCCTCGTACTGGAGGGCTTCTGGGCCGCTATCGCCATCTGGGGCCTGGCAAAGGCGATCCGAGCCCGGAAAGCGAAATCATGATCATCGCCGTCGACGGGCCCACCGCATCGGGCAAGGGTACCATTGCCACGGCGCTTGCCGAACATTTCGGCCTGCCGCATCTCGATACCGGCCTGCTCTATCGCGCCGTGGGGCGCCAGGTCTTCCTGGATGGCGGCAACGCCGACGATGGCGGCGATGCACTCGCGGCGACCGGCTTTCCCGACAGCCTGCTGGGCGATCCGCATTTGCGCGACGAGGAGACCGGCGGCCTCGCCAGCCGCGTCTCGGTCCATCCCACAGTGCGACAGGCACTTTACGAACGCCAGCGCAGTTTCGCCACGCAGCCGGGCGGCGCGGTGCTCGACGGGCGCGATATCGGGACCGTCATCGCCCCCGAGGCCGAAGCCAAGTTGTTCATCACGGCGAGCGTCCAGGCGCGCGCGCACCGCCGCTTCCTCGAAATGCGCGATCGCGGCGTGCCGGTCACTCTTGCCGAGATCGAGGACGATCTGCGCCGGCGGGACGAGCGCGACCGCAACCGCGCAGTCGCGCCGCTGGTCCCGGCAGCCGATGCGATGGTTATAGACACGAGCGCGCTTGGCAGGGATGAAGCCATCGCCGCCGCGATCGAGGCTGTCACTCACGCCCTTTCCTAGATCCCGCATCCAGCTCTTGCCAAACTTTCAGGAGTTCCATATCGTGTTATATATCACGTTATGGAGATTCGGATGGTCGATGTGGTGGCTCAGATGGGACCGGCGTTTCTTGCCACTCGCTTGAAGCGGCTGGGCGAACGCATGCAGGCGGGCGCTGCCAGCGTATTGACCGATGCCGGCATACCGCTGCAACCGGGCCATATGGCTGCCATGGCTGCATTGCGGACCGGTCCCAAGACAGTCGGTCAACTGGCCGAGGCGAGCGGCACCAGCCAGCCCGGAATGACGCGCACCGTGGGCCAGTTGAAGAAACTCGGCCTCGCCACCGACGAGGCATGCGACGATCAGCGCAGCCGCCTGATCGCGCTGACCGTACAGGGCGAGCGCATGGCGCACAGGATCGCGACGGACGTATGGCCCAGGGTCGGATCGGCGGCAGAGGAGATCCTCGCCCGGGTCGATGGCGATTTCCTCCATCAGCTCGCCATTATCGAACAGGCGCTCGCCGAAGCATCCATCGCCGATCGCGCCGCCCGATCGCATCCCCGCCCCCTCACCCTGCGCGAGTATTCGTCTGCCCTTGCCCGCGAATTCCACGACATCAACCGCGAATGGATCGACTAGATGTTCACGCTCGAGGAAACCGACCGCGACGTGCTCGAGAATCCGCAGCAGCGCATCATCGACCCCGGCGGCGATATCCTCTTCGTCGAGGCGGCGGGTCTCGGCATCGTGGGCACCTGCGCCCTCCAGAAAACCGGCCCCGGCGCTTTCGAACTGACCAAGATGGGCGTGCGCGAAAGCGCCCGCGGGCTGAAAGCGGGCGAATTCCTGCTCTCCAAAATGATCGAACGCGCCCACGGTCTCGGTGCCGAGAAGCTCTATCTCCTCACCAACAGCATATGTGCCTCTGCCATCCACCTCTACGAGAAGCTCGGCTTCGAACACGATCGCGGGATCATGGAACAATATGGCGTGCGATACGAACGCTGCGACGTGGCGATGCTGCATAAGGGCTAAGGGGCGGGTTGCACCGCGTGGCCTTTCCTACAGTGATGCCGGTGTGGCACGGCAATGCGATGCGCACTTCCTCACCCGACAAAACACGCTTGATTCCGCTGTTTCTTCGCGCCGAACGCCAAGGCGGTTTTTTCCGCTCTGGACAGTGTAACAGGCGGTCCATGTCTCCGGCGCGGCGCTTGCAAATCGCTTGCTTTTCGCATGCCCTTCGCCTATGTGCGCGCCCGTTCTCCCAATCTGTCGATTGATAGGACCCGTGCGACGGCATCCGGCCCCGCGCGGCGTCGGCCCTCTTGCCCCGTTGGCCTGCGTAATGGTGCGCAGAGACGGGTAAAGACCCCGGGAAAACCGGTGGCCGGTAGCAAAACGAACGTTAGGACTACACACACATGGCAACTGCAGCCAACCCCACTCGCGACGATTTCGCGAAAATGCTCGACGAGCAACTGGGCGGTGCAGATGATGGCGGCTTCGAAGGCCGCGTCGTCAAGGGCACCGTCACCGCCATCGAAAACGGTATGGCACACATCGATGTCGGCCTGAAAAGCGAAGGCCGCGTCGATCTCAAGGAATTCCAGCGCTCCGAAACCGAAACCGCACCCGCGGTCGGTGACGAAGTCGAAGTCTTCGTCGATCGCGTCGAGAACGCCGAAGGCGAAGCCATGCTCAGCCGCGACCGCGCCCGCCGCGAAGCCGCCTGGGACAAGCTCGAAAGCGAATTCGGCGAAGGCAAGCGCGTCGAAGGCCGCATCTTCGGCCGCGTCAAGGGCGGCTTTACCGTCGATCTCGACGGTGCCGTGGCCTTCCTCCCCGGCTCGCAGGTCGATATCCGCCCGGTGCGCGACGTTGGCCCGCTGATGGACATGGCCCAGCCCTTCCAGATCCTCAAGATGGACCGTCGTCGCGGTAACATCGTCGTCTCGCGCCGTGCGGTTCTCGAAGAAACCCGCGCAGAACAGCGCAGCGAACTGATCGACAAGCTGGCCGAAGGCGAAGTGATCGACGGTGTCGTCAAGAACATCACCGACTACGGTGCTTTCGTCGACCTCGGCGGCATCGACGGCCTGCTCCATGTCACCGACATGAGCTACAAGCGCGTCAACCACCCGAGCGAGATGATCGAAATCGGCCAGACCGTGACCGTCCAGATCATCCGCATCAACGAAGATACGCAGCGCATCAGCCTCGGCATGAAGCAGCTCGAAAGCGATCCGTGGGACGGCGTGGCCGCCAAGTACCCGATCGGCATGAAGATGACGGGCACCGTCACCAACATCACCGAATACGGCGCCTTCGTCGAAATCGAACCGGGCATCGAAGGCCTGGTCCACGTTTCGGAAATGAGCTGGACCAAGAAGAACGTTCACCCAGGCAAGATCGTCTCGACCTCGCAGGAAGTCGAAGTCATGGTCCTCGAAGTCGACAGCGAGAAGCGCCGCATCTCGCTCGGCCTCAAGCAGGCCCAGCGCAATCCGTGGGAAGAGTTCGCCGAGAAGCATCCGGTTGGCTCGAAGGTCACCGGCGAAGTCAAGAACGCGACCGAATTCGGCCTGTTCATCGGCCTCGACGGCGACGTGGACGGCATGGTCCACATGTCGGACATCGCCTGGGGTATCTCGGGTGAAGACGCCCTCGCCCTGCACCGCAAGGGCGAGCAGGTGGACGCCGTCGTGCTCGATGTCGACACCGACAAGGAACGCATCAGCCTCGGCATGAAGCAGCTCGAAAAGGGCGCCCCGACCGAAGCGGGTGCTTCCGGATCCCTCCGCAAGGGCGAAACCGTCACCGTCACCGTTCTCGAAGTCCGCGATGGCGGTCTCGAAGTGCAGGTCGGCGAAGATGGTGCGACCGGCTTCATCAAGCGCAGCGACCTCGGTCGCGACCGCGACGAACAGCGCCCCGACCGCTTCCAGGTCGGCGGCAAGGTCGATGCACTGGTCATCGGCTTCGATCGTTCGAAGAAGCCGAACTTCTCGATCAAGGCGCGTCAGATCGCCGAAGAGAAGGAAGCGGTGGCTCAGTTCGGTTCGTCGGATTCGGGTGCCTCGCTCGGCGACATCCTCGGCGAAGCGCTGAAGAAGAAGGAAGACTGACGGTAACAGGTTGGCGCCTGCGAAGCGGGCGCCTGCCGCAGCGTCATCCCGGACTTGATCCGGGATCGCGGGCCGACAGGCTCGAAGCTGCCGACAGCGATCCCGGCTTTTGCTGGGACGACGAATAGCGAAAGGCCCGCTTGCTCACCCGAGCAGGCGGGCCTTTCCTATACGCGCAAGGCAACCTACATTGCCTCGCATGCTCGAAGTCCATCAGTTCCCGTGCCTGTCCGACAATTACGGATACCTCCTTCACGATCCGGCCAGCGGTGAAACCGCCGCGATCGATACACCGGACGGTGCGGAATATCTGAAACAGGCCGAGGCCAGGGGCTGGACGATCACCCAGATCTGGAACACGCACTGGCATCCCGACCACGCCGGCGGAAACACAGCCATTGTCGAAGCGACCGGTGCGACGATTGTCGCGCCGCAGGAGGTGGAGAAGCTCAGCCCGATCAATCGCGTTGTCGGCAATGGCGACAGCGTTTCGCTGGGCGAGTGGAAGGCCCGGGTGATCGATGTGTCGGGCCATACCAATGGCCATATCGCCTATCATCTCGCCGATGCGGACATGGCCTTTGTCGGTGACAGCGTGTTCGCGCTGGGCTGCGGGCGGATGTTCGAAGGCGAGCCCGAACAGTTCTGGAACAGCCTCGATCGCATTCGCCGCTTGCCCGACAACACGATGCTCTATTGCGCGCACGAATACACGCAGGCCAATGCGAAGTTCGCGCTGCATGCCGATCCCGACAATGCCGAACTGAAGCTCTATGCCGCCCGCATCGACGAAAAGCGCGCCAGGGGTGAGCCTACCGTGCCGACGATCCTCTCGCGCGAGCTCGAAACGAACCCGTTCCTGCGCGCCGACAAGGCCTATATGCGCGATCGCTGGGGCGGCAACAGCCCATCGGAAACCTTCGCCGCCCTGCGTGCAGCCAAAGAAAATTTCTGATCGTGGCTATCCGCGGCTATCACGCCCACATCTATTTCGACCCGGACGAACTGGACACGGCACGCGCCTTCGCTGATGCCGCGAAAAACGAATTCGGCGTACCCGTCGGCCATTTTCATACAACCCCGGTTGGCCCTCATCCCCGCGGATCGTGCCAATTAACGCTCAGACCGGAGCAGTTCGAAAAGTTCGCCTCCTGGGCGCCCAAGGCGCGCGGTGGCCTGACGATATTCGCGCATGGCCTGAGCGGCGACGATCTCGCCGATCACACCCGATACGTCATCTGGTTCGGCCAGTCAGAACCGCTCGATCTGACGATATTCAACTGAGATGAAAGCCGTCCTGGTCCATCGGCTATCGCCCGATCTCTCCGGTGTCGAACTGGCCGACATCGACCAGCCTGCGGGCGAAGTGCTGGTCCGCGTACGCGCGGCATCTCTGAATTTCCCGGACCTGCTGATGACGCAGGGCAAGTATCAGTTCAAACCGGAAGCGCCCTTCGTATCCGGCCTCGAAATGGCAGGCGAGGTGGTCGAGGCTACCGGAAATAGTGGCCTTGTTCCTGGCGACCGGGTGCGCGGCGGCGCCAAGACCGGTGCCTTTGCCGAATATGTCGCCCTACCCGCCGCCTCGCTGCGGAAGATGCCGGAAGGGATGGGCTTCGCAACGGCGGCTGCAATGGGAGCGGCGTACCACACGGCCTATGTCACGCTGGTCGAGATCGGCGGGCTGGAAGCGGGCCAGACTATCCTCGTCCACGGCGCGAGCGGCGGGGTGGGTCTTGCCGCCTGCGACCTTGCGCGCGCATCGGGGGCACGGGTCATCGCGGCGACGCACCGCGAAGACAAGATCGAACCCCTGCGCCGGATCGCCAAACCCGATGCGGTGATACTCAACACCGGGCGTTTCCGGGAAGAGGTTGCCGAACTGACGGATGGTCGGCTCTGCGATCTCGTCTACGACCCAATTGGCGGAGACGTGTTCGACGAAAGCACGCGCTGCGTCACTTTCGGCGGGAAACTGCTGGTGGTAGGCTTCGTCTCGGGCCGTATCCCGGAAATCGCGGTGAACATACCGCTGATCAAAGGATTTTCGGTCGTCGGCGTGAGGGCCGGAGAATATGCGCGGCGCTTCCCCGAACGGGGCGACCGGATTGCCGATGCGATCGATCGGCTGGCCTACGAAGGACGGATCGTGCCGCATGTCGACCGCACCCTTCCCCTCGCCTCCTGGCGCGAGGCATTCGAGACGATGCAGCGCGGCGAGATCGTCGGCAAGATCGTGCTCGAACCCTGAATCGAAAAAGGCGGCCCACAGGACCGCCTTCTCGAATGCTTCTCGATGGCCGCGGATCAGATCCCCGCGATCACCTTGTCTGCCAGCGCCTTGTCGGCTTCGGCATCGTGCGTCTCGGCAATCAGCTTGCGACTGGCCGTAGTCGCAGCGTTGACGGCGCGGTTGCGGACATCCTCGACCGCTTCGCGTTCGGCAGCGGAAATCTTGTCTTCGGCCATGCGCTTGCGGCGCTCGACCATCGCCTTGCTGTCGGCTTCCGCCTTCTCAAGGATCGCATCGGCTTCGTGCTGGGCATTGGCAAGCATCGCTTCGGCGTCCTTCTCGGCCCCGGCGATCTTGTCGGCATATTCCTTGCGCAGCGCTTCGGCTTCGGCCCGCAACTGCTTGGCCTCGTCGAGTTGTTCCTTGATCGCGGCGATCTTGCTGTCGAGGCCGCCGGCGATGGTCTTGTGAACCTTGGCACCGAAGAAGGCGATCAGCAGCAGGACGAACATTGCGACCGAAACGATCTGGAACGGTGCAAGGCCGAACAATTCGGGTTCGGCGTGTGTCGGCGCACCGCCATGGCCTTCCTCGACGAAGACTTCGGCAGCTTCGGTGGCGAAGACTTCGGGGGTAGCATTAGCCATGGCTCATCGCCTCCTTCACCGCCTTGGTCGCGGCGGGCTTCGTCACCTTGGCCCCGGCGAGGCGGGAAACGATATCCTGAGCGGCCTCGACAGCGACCGATTCCACTTCGGCGAGCGCGGCACGGCGTGCTTCGGCGATGCGGGTTTCGGCGTCGGCCAGCTTCTTGTCGAGCCGTGTCTGCGCGGCTTTAAGCTTGCTTTCGGACTTGGCGGCAGCTTCGTCCTTGGCCTTGGCAACGATCGCCTGTGCCGAGGCGCGGTTTTCGTTCTCGCGCACTCGCCAGGCTTCTTCCTGCTCGTCGGCAGCGTCGCGCGCGGCCTTGGCAGCGGCGAGGTCGGCGGCGATCTGGCCGTCACGCTGGGCGACGGTTGCCATCACCCTGGGCACCATGCCACGACCGATGACGAAGAAGGTGGTGCCGAAGAAGACCAGCAGCCAGAAGACCTGGCTGGACCATGTTTCGGCAAGCTGTGCTATCTGGGGCATTGCAGCTCTCGAAAGGCGAGTACGAAAATTCGTGGGCCGACCGGGCTTATCCCGGCCGGCTCAAATCCGATTGCGTCGATCAGGCGACGAAGATCAGGATCATGGCAACGACGAACGCCAGCAGGCCGAGAAGTTCGGCAGCGGCGAAGCCGATGAACAGGCGGCCCTGCTGGCCGTCGGCAGCACCCGGATTGCGCAGCGCGCTTTCGAGGAACGAACCGAAGACGTTACCCACGCCGATCGCGGCCATACCGGCACCGATTGCAGCGAGGCCAGCACCGATGAGCTTTGCAGCTTCCATTTCCATGACAAACTCCTTTGGAAAAACGTGTAAGATTGAAGACTTAGTGAAGGTTTTCGGCGTCGTTGATGTACAGCGACGTCAGAAGAGCGAAGACATAGGCCTGGATGCCGGCAACCAGCAGTTCCAGCGCGCAGATGCCGATCATCAGGATGAAGCTGGGCAGGCCGACGACGCCGCCCCACAGCAATCCGGCATTGGTGCCGTCGATCACGAAGCTCGACAACACTTCGAGCAGGACGTGGCCGGCCATCATGGCGACGAAGAGACGCAGGCCGAGGCTGAACGGGCGCACCATGAACGAGATGAACTCGATCGGCGCGATGATCGGGATCATCGGCAGCGGCGTGCCATGCGGCACGAACAGGCTGAAGAAGTGCAGGCCATGCTTCCAGAAGCCCACCAGCAGAACGATCGCGAAGCTTATGATCGCGAGCACGCCGGTGACGGTGAAGTGGCTGGTAAAGGTGAACGGGTGCAGCCCGATCACGCCCAGCGGCAGCAAGCCCAGGATATTGGCAAACAGAATGAACATGAACAGGCTGAAGACGTAGGGCACGTACTTGTGGCCCGCCTGACCGATATTGGCTTCGAGCATGTTGTCGATGAAGCCGGTGAAGGTTTCGACCGTCATCTGCCAGCGCCCGGGCACCAGTTCGCGCTTCATGCCGCCCAGCACGAAGAGGAAGAGGACCACCGTGGTGATCAGCATCCACAGCGCGGAATTGGTGAAGGCGATGTTGTAGCCTGCGAGTTCCCAGCCCCCCGAACCGGCCAGCGGTTCGATGGTAAACTGATGCATCGGATCGACTTTGGCCTGCTCGGCTGCCACGTCTGTCTAGTCCCTAGATCCTGTAACTAACGCCCCGGAAGCCCCGCAAAGGGATCATTCGTCGGGGCGTTGGTTTGCCGCACGGATAATGTTCCTGAAGGCGACCACAATTCCGAGGAACAGGCCGACCAACAGACCCCAGGGGTTGGTCCCGGTGAAATAGCCAATGGCATAACCGATGACCGCACCGCCGAGAATCCCGCCAAGAAGATCCGCAAGAACCCGGTTGCCGCTGCGATAGTTCGCATCGGAACCGGAGGCCTTGGGGCGGTTACGCTGTTCTTCGCGCTGCTGGGCGGCTGCGAGCCGCTTTTCCAGCGCGTCGATCCGCGCATCCTCCTCGATAGGTTCCCGTGCGGGTTCGTCATCGCTCATGCCATGCTCCTGTAAAGGGGGTTGCGCGGCACGCGCAGGGACTTGCCCGCCAAGGGCGCCGCCCCCTTAGAAGGGGGGGTCTGGCGAGTCAACAAGAGGAAGGACCGGAAACCGCCACCATGTCGCAAAAAAGCCTCTCAAGCCCGGATATGGGCCGAGAGGCTTCGAACAAGAGCGGGAAGGCGATATTACGGACAGCGGGAATCGCGCTGCGGTGCACCCCCGCCACGCGTCTGCCAGCTACCATCGGGCGCCTGATACTTCTCGCCTGCCTTGGTCGCCGAAATCGCTTGGCAACCGGCGGTCAACGCATATTCCTCGAGCGTGGCGTTGTTGGCCTTGGCACGCTCCGAATAGACCGCGCGACGCTTGATGTTGATGTCGTTCACTATCTTGCGCAGCGCCGGCGTTTCCGCGCCGACGATACCGATATAGCCATCCATCTTTTCACCGATCTCACCCGCCGAGCGGGCCGCGGCATAGGCCGGATCGCGCTGCGCGAATGCCGGGGCGGCGAAACCGCCCAGGGCGGTCGCAAGGGCCACAGCCGCCAGCACCGATTTCCTTACCTTGTTCATCATGTCACCCCTCAGAAGATATCCGCATTGTCCTCGATCGTATTGCCCGCATCCTCCGCGAGCCGGTAGATCACTTCCTGGCGGATGTTGACGTTAAGCTCGATCACGATCGGCTCTTCGGGCGCATTGACTGTGATGCACCCCCCAAGCGCGACTGTGGCAAGCATGGCGGCAGCCATCCTCCCGGTCAATTTGACATGGTTCATAGCCCTCACTCGCTTTCCTGCTCCTGAATGGTGGGTTCATCCGGAATGACGTCTTCCGGATCGATATCGGGTTCGGCTTCCTCGCCGGTGATCGATCGGCGCAGGAAACGCGTTCCATCGTCCGACAGCAGGCCCAGTTCGCGCGGATCCCGCACGGCCGCCGGATCGTAGAGCGATTTCAGGCTGGTCATCAACTGATAGAACTGCGCCTTGATATTGATCCGGAACTGCAGCGGCAATGCCGCGAGGCGCCGGGTGAGGAAGTTCGATTCGGCCCCCTCGCCCTGGCTCACTCCATCGAATCGCACGCGCGTAACGATTTCTCCGGTCAGCGGCCCTTCCATGATCACCCGCATCTGCGTATAGTCGAGACTCTTGAGCGCATCGAAGGCGAAGTTGGCGATGGGCGACAGGTCTTCGTAGGTAAGGTCCCCGACATAAGAGACATTGCCCCCAGGGGGTCGCGAAATCAGCACTCCGGTATCGATCCTCCCATTGCCTTGCGCATCGAACACGATCGGCACGGTCCCGTCGAACAGGCCGGTGGCGGAGATGTTCTCGAGTTCCATCTGGGCAATGAACGATGCGGCATCGAGGCCGACGATCTCGAAGATGTAGCGCCGCTCCTCGCTGATGCCGATATTCAGATCGACGTCGCGCAGGATCAGTTGCCCGCCCATGAAGGGCCAGCTGCCCCCGGACACTGCCAGCACTTCGCCATTGCGCAATTCGAACTCTACCTCGCCATCGAGCACTTCCACACCGGGGTTGATCGATGCCACGCGGATTTTCTGGCCGGATGCCGTCGTCAGGTTGAGCAGATCGACAAATTCGATAGTTCCGCTGGCCCCGGTAACGGGTCCGAAGGCCGCCGCGAAATCGAGATCCTCGCTCGAGAACGCGCCCCTGCTCGTTATCGTGCCGTCAGCGGCCCAGTCTATCCGGCCGTTCCCGGTTACGACGCCATCGGCATTGGCAATCACGCCCAGCGCCAGGCGGGAGAGCCGGTCGGGCTGCAAATTGCCGTCCAGCTGCAGTCCTGGAATATCGAGCTCGGCATGACCCGAACCGTTTCCGAGGTCGTGCCGGATATCGACGATCGTCACGAGCCGATCGCTGGCCGGGTGCCGCATCTCGGCGCGGGCATCGACGACATTGTCGACAAGCGTAAGTGTGGCACCGCGCGCCATCAGCGGTTCGAATCTTGGCGGGTCCTCGCGGTCGACCAGTGTGAAATCCGCGTCGTCGATGGTCAGCTCACCATTGGCGAACCGCCATTTTCCGTTGGCCCGGTTAAGGTTCATCGGAACCGCAGACAAGGCTACGTCGGCTCCGGTGAAGGTCCCGGCGATATCGTCACCCAACCGCGCTTCGATTCCCGACACGCTGAAACGGCTTGCCGTGGCCGGAGGGCCGAGCGACACGTCGATCGAACGGGCCGTCATGACACCGGGATAGGCGAAGCCGATCGGTCCGGATGCGAGCCTGATGGGCGTCTCACCCAGATATCCCTGCAGATCGAGAGAAGGTGCACCCGCGGCAATACGCAGTCCGCCATTTCCGCTATTGAGAATCGGACGTCCTCGGGGTGGACAGAGCGTAAGCCCCCGCTTCTCGAACATCAGGTTGGCGATTTCGAGGCGATCGAAACGCACATCGGCACAAGACCGCCACATGGCGAGCTCGCCCTTGTCGTAACCGCCATCGACCGGCAGCAGCAGATTGGTCGCCGAACCACCGGGAAGCGGTCCGCTGGCCAGCACCTTGCCCGAGAAGCTGAGCGCACCGGTTCGACCTTGGGCGACAATCATCTGCGGCACTGTCAGCGACGAGTCTCCGGCCTCGTACCGCTCCATCGCCAATCGGAATATCGAACCGCCGGACTCACCGTGTTCCATACGGCCGGAAACGCGCGGCAGGCCGGTGCCGCCGGTAGCTATATTGCCCGCAATACGCGGCATACCGTCGCCCTGCGCGGCAATTTCGACGCGGGAGAGCGACACCAGTCGTGCCCCACTGCCGCCACGCAGTTCCGCCGTGGGCGCGAGCAGGGAATAGCCGTCAGGATCGATTCTCAACCGCAAATCCGCGGAAAGCGCACTACCTCGCGTTTCGGCCTGCAATGCGTTCGCCATCTTGCGCGTGAGCGGCGCGATCAGCGTGCCCTCGCCCGTTTGCGCGAGCGTTTCGACCGCCGCGACCAGATCCTCTCCGAGCCGCAGGCCATTGCCCTCGAGATTGCTCTCGATCTGGAGACGGTCGAACCCGCCGCTTGCTCGCGCCTGCCCTTCCGCAGTCAGGACCGCGGCGAGCGATGCCGGCGTTTCCACGCCTCGCGCAGCCAGTGAAAATCTCGCCGTAGTCAACTGGTCGCGGACCTGGGCGCGAACGGTTCCGAGAAGGGCCACGACCGAGTTCTCGGCGTAGCGGGTTCTGCCCCCTTCGAGCCGCGCTTCGAGCGAGGGATTCGCGAGCCTCGCGTCGGCCGCCACGGTAAGGTCCATCGCGTAATCGGAAAGGTTCAGGTCTCGCTCTTCGCAATCCAGCGACGACACGCGAACCGGGCCGGAAAATCTCGGTTCGCCGGACGTAGTGGTGATCTGGCCATAGGCAGTCGTTCGACCCGCTTCGCAGCCCGGGAATCGCAGGCCCGGCGCAATGGCGGCAAGGGTCCCTTCCCAGCCGTGACTGACCAGGCCGGAACCCACGATCTTGAGACCGACCGGGCCGTAATCGGTTTCCATCAATCCGCGTCCGTCGCGAATGGCGATATTGAGATTGGGCAGGCCGCTGGGCTCTTCGCTCGGCGCGAAAATGAGACTGTCGAGCGAACCGAAACTGAGTTTGTCTTCGCGATAACTGCCGTAGATGCGCGGCTCGATCAGTGTGACCCCGCCGATTTCCGGCACGCCGAACCGATAGCGTAGCCGCAACACGATTCGCTCGGCGGTGAAATCGGGCGCGTCCGGGTCTCCTATCACGACGTCGGACAGGACCTGCGTAAGTCCGCCCACGCGTTCTATCGTATAGGTTGCGGGAATGTCGTTGGCTTCCAGCTGGTCGCGAATGACATCGTCGACGATGCTCTCGCGCGAGAACCATACCGCGATCCCGGCAGCGATCAGAAGCGCGAGCAATACGCTGGGTATCGCCCAGCGCTTCTGGCGCCAGCGGGCACGCCGGATGGAATCGGCGCTTACCGCCATGGCATTGTCGTCAGCATCCCGCTCCATCGAACCCCACTTGCGCCACCAGCCCCGGAAAGGCAATGCAAGTGGTTGTAACGCCTTGTATGGGGGAATGGTTGCCGGGGGAATCGAATATGGCAGCGGGCCATGCGGGCGCCGGTCATCGCGAGCGATTGCGCGAGCGACTGCTGTCCGGCGGGGCGGACGCATTGGCCGATTACGAGCTGCTCGAATTCCTCCTCTTCGCCACTATCAGGCAGGGGGATACCAAGCCCCTCGCCAAGAATCTGATTGCCCATTTCGGATCGTTCGCGGCCGTTCTGGCGGCGGATCCGCAGGCGTTGAAGCAGGTCAGGGGCATGGGTCGGGCGAGTGCCGCAGCGCTCTATGCGGTCAGTCTCGCCACCCGGCGGATGGCGCGCGGCGCCGTGCAGGACAAACCCGTGCTGGGCAGCTGGCAGGCGCTGCTGGATTATCTTGCCGTCGACATGGCGCATCTGACGCATGAGCGGGTGCGGGTACTGTATCTCAACGCGCAGAACCGCTTGATCCTGGATCACCACTTCGCGGAAGGATCGGTCGACGAGGCGGCGATCCACCCGCGCGAAGTCATCCGCAAGGCCTTCGACATTGGCGCCACCGCGCTTATCCTCGTGCACAACCACCCGAGCGGCAATCCCGAACCGAGCCGTGCCGATATCGCGATCACCTCGCGAATTGCGGAGGCCGGGCGGCTGCTTGGCGTGACCGTTCACGATCACGTGATCGTCGGCCGCGAAGGCCATGTCTCGCTCAGGGCGAAGGGGCTGATCTAGAAATACGCTGCATATCGATGCGTTTCGGTAGTGGAACAGCTTGGTAAGGAGATGCCAGCGCCTTGCCACCGGCGGCTGCCTTGCCTAGCGCGCTGCGCACCTACCCGCCGATTCCGGAGTTCACCATGGTCCCCCGCTATTCCCGCCCCGATATGACCGCCCTGTGGGAGCCGGAGGAGAAGTATCGCATCTGGTTCGAGATCGAGGCGCATGCGACCGAAAAGCTGGGCCAGCTCGGCGTCGTCCCGCGAAGTGCTGCCAAGGCACTCTGGGATTGGTGGGCGACCGATCCGAAGATCGATGTCGAGGCCATCGACGCGATCGAAGCGGTGACCAAGCACGACGTCATCGCCTTCCTGACCTGGGTCGCGGAAAATGTCGGCGACGAGGCGCGCTTCATGCATCAGGGCATGACATCGAGCGATGTGCTCGATACCACTTTGGCGGTGCAACTCGCGCGCTCGGCCGATATCCTGCTGGCCGATCTCGACGCATTGCTCGCTGCGATCCAGCGGCGTGCCGAGGAACACAAATACACACCGACCATCGGGCGTAGCCATGGCATTCACGCCGAACCGGTCACATTCGGCCTCAAGCTCGCGCAGGCCTATGCAGAATTCGACCGCTGCCGCCGGCGCCTGCTCGCCGCGCGCGAGGAAATCGCCACCTGCGCGATCTCGGGGGCGGTCGGCACATTCGCCAATATCGATCCGCAGGTCGAGGAGCATGTCGCCGAAAAACTCGGCCTGTCGGTCGAACCCGTGTCGACGCAGGTCATCCCGCGCGATCGGCATGCAATGTTCTTTTCGACGCTCGCGGTCATCGCCGGGTCGATCGAGCGGCTGGCGGTCGAAATTCGCCACCTCCAGCGCACCGAGGTACTCGAGGCGGAGGAGTATTTCTCGCCCGGCCAGAAGGGCTCGAGCGCCATGCCGCACAAGCGCAACCCGATCCTGACCGAAAACCTTACCGGCCAGGCCCGCATGATCCGCGCCTATGCCCTGCCCGCGCTGGAGAATGTGGCGCTGTGGCACGAGCGCGATATTTCGCACTCCTCGGTCGAGCGCTTCATCGGCCCCGATGCCTGCATCACGCTCGACTTCGCTCTGGCGCGGCTGACCGGCGTGATCGACAAACTGCTCGTCTATCCCAAAAGAATGCAGGCGAACATGGACCGCATGGGCGGGCTCATCCACTCGCAACGCGTTCTGCTCGCACTCACCCAGAATGGCGTCAGCCGCGAGGATGCCTATCGTCTCGTCCAGCGCAACGCGATGAAAGTGTGGGAATCGGACGGCCAGCTCACGCTGCTCGACCTGCTCAAGCAGGACGAGGAAGTCACCGCCGCGCTCGGCGCCGAGCAGCTCAAGGAAAAGTTCGATCTCGAATACCACTTCAAGCATGTCGACACGATCTTCGAGCGCGTGTTCGGCTAGACGTGCGCGGCATCGCGGCCTAGCAAGGCGTCACAAGGCATAAAGGGGAGCCGCCAATGCAGATCGTGCGCACCATCGTCTGGGTCCTGCTACTGTTTTCGCTACTGGCCTTCAGCTTCTTCAACTGGAAGCCGGTGGAAGTGCAGATCTGGTCCAACCTCGTGCTGGAAACCAAGCTCCCGGCGCTGGTCATCATATCCTTCCTGCTCGGCCTGCTGCCCATGTGGCTGTTGCACCGCGCGAGCAAATGGCGTGCCACGCGGCGCATCAACGCGCTGGAAGCCGCGACCCAGAAGATGAGCGCGCCCACGCCGACGCCCTCGCCGGAGGCACCCACCTCGCCGCCGCAGCGGGATCTCCCGCCCGAACCGGATAACCCCGTCACGCCCGAGCCCAAGCCTTCCTGATGAGCAATCCCATCTATCTCGCCCTAGACGTCCCGCAACTGCGCGACGGGCTGGACCTTGCGAAGAAGGTCAGCGAGCATGTCGGCGGGATCAAGCTGGGGCTCGAATTCTTCTGTGCCCACGGCGCGCATGGCGTGCACATGATCGGGCAGCTGGGCCTGCCGATCTTTCTCGATCTGAAGCTTCACGATATTCCCAATACCGTCGCCAGCGCGATGCAGGCGATCCACGTCCTCGAACCGAGCATCGTAACCGTGCATGCCAGCGGCGGGCGGGCGATGCTGGAAGACGCCAAAGCCGCCGCCGGGGAGAATACGAAGGTGGTCGGCGTCACCATGCTGACCAGCATGGATGGCCGCGATCTCGAACGCACGGGCATCGCCGGCACTGCGCACGATCACGTGATGCGTCTGGCCGAACTCTCGCAGGATGCGGGGCTCGACGGGATCGTCTGTTCGGGACAGGAAGTGAAATCGGTCCACAGTCAGTGGAAGGACGGCTTTCTGGTCGTCCCCGGCCTGCGCCCGGCGGGCAGCGCCATCGGCGATCAGAAGCGCGTCGTCACCCCGCGTCAGGCGCGCGACGACGGCGCCAGCGTGCTGGTCATCGGCCGCCCGATCAGCCGCGCCGAGGATCCCGCACGCGCTGCTCGCGATATCGAGGCAACGCTTTGACGACAATCGAGGCGGCGAAGCCCGCCGATGCCAAGGCTCTCAAGCGGCTGGTCGAAAGCGCCTATCGCGGTGACACGGCCCGGCAGGGCTGGAATCATGAAGCCGATATTCTCGACGACGAGCGCATATCGCTGAAAGAAATCGAGGCGATGCTGACCGATCCCACCACTGGTCTGCTGGTCGCGCGCGGTGACTGGAGCCGGCTGCTCGGGTGCGTGGCGGTGACACGGAAGGACGACACGCTCGGCTATCTCGGCACCTTCTGCGTCGATCCGCAGTTGCAGTCGGCTGGGCTGGGGCGCAAACTGCTCGATGCGGCGGAAGATCATGCGCGTTCCTCGGGCCTCGGCGCGATTGAGATGACAGTGATCACCCAGCGCGAGGTGCTTATCGCCTGGTATGAACGGCGCGGATATCGCCGGACGGGCGAAACGCGCCCGTTCCCGGTGCTGCGTGACCCTCCGCTGCAATTCGCAGTGCTGGAAAAGCCGCTGACCGCGCCCTAGGAAACCGGATCATGCCCACCACCCGGATCAAGATCTGCGGGATCACGACTCCCGAGACGCTCGATGCGGTTCTCGCCGCGCGGGCGGAATATGTGGGCTTCAACTTCTTTCCGCTCAGTCCGCGCCATATCGGTCCGGACATGGCGGCCAGCCTCGCCAGTCGAGCCGGAACGGAGATTGCCAAGGTCGGCGTGTTCGTCGATCCCGACGATGCGCTGCTCGGCGCCGCAATATCGGCCGGCAGGCTCGACGCAATCCAGCTCCATGGCGAGGAAACACCCGAGAGAAGCGCCGCCATCCGCGCGCGTTTCGCCTTGCCGGTCTGGAAAGTCGTCCCGGTCAGCAATGCGGGCGATGTCGCCCGCGCCGCGCTCTATCGCGAAGCCGCCGATTTCATTCTGTTCGACGCCAAGACACCGAGGGACGCAACCCTGCCCGGCGGAATGGGCTTGCGCTTCGACTGGTCGCTATTGTCGGGCCTGCGCCTGGCCCTGCCCTGGGGCCTTGCCGGAGGTCTTTCGGCGGAAAATGTCGCACAGGCGATCGCCTCGACCGGTGCCGGTCTGGTCGACACTTCGAGCGGTGTGGAAAGCGCGCCGGGCGTCAAGGACGCGGATAGAATAGCGGCCTTCTGCAACGCGGTGCGCGCCGCCTGAGGAAAGAGCCGGTTCGGGAGAGCTTATCTAAGGTGTCTCGACTTCGTCGGGGCGCATCGGCATGGGAGAGCCGCGATGACCGATTCCAATCCCAACTCCTTCCGCAACATGCCGGACGAACGCGGCCATTTCGGCGATTACGGCGGTCGCTATGTCGCCGAAACGCTGATGCCACTGATCCTCGACCTCGAACGCGAATATCGCAAAGCTCAAGCTGACTTGAGCTTCAAGAAACAGTTCGACGACCTGCTCGAACATTATGTCGGCCGCCCCAGCCCGCTCTATTTCGCGGAACGGCTGACCGAAGCGCTCGGCGGGGCGCAGGTATGGTTAAAGCGTGACGAGCTCAACCACACCGGCGCGCACAAGATCAACAATTGCATCGGGCAGATCCTGCTCGCCATGCGCATGGGCAAGACGCGCATCATCGCGGAAACCGGCGCGGGCCAGCACGGCGTCGCCACCGCTACGGTCTGCGCGCGCTTCGGCCTGCCCTGCGTCATCTATATGGGCGCGACCGACGTGGCGCGGCAGCAGCCCAACGTGTTCCGCATGAAGCTGCTCGGCGCCGAAGTGGTGCCCGTCACCAGCGGCGCGGCCACGCTCAAGGACGCCATGAACGAAGGATTGCGCGACTGGGTCGCCAATGTCCACGACACCTTCTACATCATCGGCACCGCTGCGGGACCGCACCCCTATCCGGAGCTGGTGCGCGACTTCCAGAGCGTGATCGGCCGGGAAGCCCGCCAGCAGATGCAGGACCGCATCGGCCGCCTGCCCGACCTGCTGGTGGCGGCGATCGGCGGCGGCTCCAACGCGCTTGGCCTGTTCCACCCCTTCCTCGACGATCCCGACGTCAAAATGCTCGGGGTCGAGGCAGCGGGCTACGGCCTCGATGGGGACCAGCACGCGGCCAGCCTGCTCGGCGGCTTCCCCGGCGTCCTCCACGGCAACAAGACCTATCTGCTGCAGGACGAGGATGGCCAGATCACCGAAGGCCACTCGATCAGCGCCGGGCTGGACTATCCCGGCATCGGCCCCGAACACGCCTGGCTGAAAGACATGGACCGCGTCGAATACACCGCCGTGACCGATGACGAGGCGCTGGAGGCGTTCCAGCTGCTGTGTCGGACCGAGGGTATCATTCCCGCGCTGGAGCCGAGCCACGCCATCGCGGCGGTAGCGAAACGGGCGAAAGACATGGACCGCGATGCGGTGATCCTCGCCAACCTGTGCGGACGCGGCGACAAGGACATCTTCACCGTAGCGGAGAAGCTGGGAGTGGAGATGTGAACGAAGGCGAGCGCGAATATCTTCAAGATCACATCGTTGGCTGGCGCCGAATGGACGCTTGGGAAGCATCGCAGCGTAGCTTCATGATCTTCGGAATCGCGATGACAGGCTCTGTTGCCATGGACTGGTTGCTGCGCAGCGAGATCAGGTACGAGAGAGCATTCTGGTTTAGCCTTATGTTCTCAATCGCCTTCGGTATTTGCTCGATGATCTTTAAGATACGGCCCGTGTTCAGAAAATGACTCCCCTCTCCAAGCCACTCCCATCCCTCGTCACCCCGGACTTGATCCGGGGTCCAGCTTTTTCTGGCGCAGCGCATAGTGCAGCACGACCCCGGCTTGGAGGCCGGGGGTAACGAGATCGGAAACGGAAAGCAGGAGGTGGAGATTTGAGAAGAGCGATACGGTTCATCTTTGCGTTCAATGTGAGCATTGCCTTGGTATTGCTCCTGTCTAGGGTCAGCGGCGTTGCGAAGATCGGTGCCGACGATACTTCGGCTATCGGAGTCATTGGATTGCTGATGCTGATCGTGTTCATCACCGCGGGAGTGATCAGTTACCTTCTCTCGGACAGCGCGGTCCGTTTCCTCGGGATCGCGCATGCCGGCTGGCAAAGCCGGATCGGGCGAACCGTGATCGTCACGCAATGTGCTTTCGCCAGCACAATCCTGCTCGGCATCTTGCTGGATTCGAGGCTGATGATCGTCGCAGTCGCTATTGGCATGGCCTCGATACTGGGCCTCGCCGCGCGCTGGATTTACCTTGGGGATACGCCCCGCTGACGCACTCGGCCATCAAGAAAGTGGAGCCCTGTCCTACACGGGCATAATATTGCACAAGCCACACCATGCAGCAGCCTTTCCGCCCGATGCACCAGCCCGTTCACGGTATCGCATCCCCCGCCAGCTTTTTCCCACTTGGACAGTGTAACACCCGGTCCATGTCTCAGACTTCTGCCGAGTTAGATGAACGAACCTGACCCCATGAACACCCCGAATCGCCTCGCCTCTGCCTTCGCCAAGCCCCACCCCGCGCTTGTCTGCTTCCTGACCGCAGGCGACGGCGACACGGCGGCCAATCTCGACGCACTGGTCGAAGGCGGGGCGGATGTGATCGAACTGGGCATGCCCTTTACCGACCCCATGGCCGATGGCCCCGCGATCCAGGCGGCCAATCTGCGCTCGCTCGGCGCGGGAACCACGACTGCCGACGTGCTGCGCATCGCCACGGAGTTCCGCCAGCGCCAAGCAGATGTGCCGCTGGTTCTGATGGGCTATGCCAATCCGATGGTCCGGCGCGGTCCGGAATGGTTCGCTTCCGCCGCGAAAGACGCGGGCGTCGACGGCGTGATCTGCGTCGATATCCCGCCCGAGGAAGACGACGCGCTCGGCCCCGCGCTGCGCGCTGCCGGGATCGCCCCCATCCGTCTCGCCACGCCGACGACCGACGACAGGCGACTGCCCGCCGTGGTCGAGGGTTCGCAAGGCTTCCTCTACTACGTCGCGGTCGCAGGGATTACCGGCATGCAGCAGGCGGCCATCGAATCGATCGAGGCCAATGTCGGGCGCATCAAGGCGGCGACCGACATCCCCGTCGCGGTCGGCTTCGGTGTGCGCACGCCCGAACAGGCGGGCGAGATCGCCCGCGTCGCGGATGGCGTGGTGGTCGGCTCGGCGCTGGTCGAACTGGTGGCGGAACATGGACCGGATGCTCCGGCCCGGCTGCGCGAACTGACCGCTGCACTGTCCGGGGCAGTGCACACCGCTCGCTGATCGGCTCCTCGCAATGACTGTCTATTTGAGGTTTGTGACAACAGGACTATAGGCCAACCCCATGAACTGGTTCACCCGCGTCCGCAATTCGATCACCTCGCTGTCGAAGCGCAGCACCGACAAGGATCTGTGGGTCAAGTGCCCCAACTGTCAGCAGATGGTGTTCGCGCAGGAATACGAAGAGAACGCCTATGTCTGTCCGCGCTGCGGCAATCACGGGCGCATCGGTGCGGACGAACGCCTGCGGCAATTGCTCGACAAGGGTTATGAGGTTCTCCCCATCCCCGATGTGAAGGAAGATCCGCTCAAGTTCCGCGACACGGCGAAATATACCGATCGCCTGAAGAAGGCGCGTGCCAACAGCCCGCACAAGGATGCCTTCCTCGTCGGGTCGGGTGCGATCGAGGGTAAGCCGGTCGTCGTCGGGGTGCAGGATTTCGGCTTCATGGGCGGATCGATGGGCATGGCCGTGGGCACCGCCTTCTGCCAGGGCGCCGAACGCGCGCTGACCCGGCACTGCCCCTATATAGTCGTCACGGCGGCGGGCGGCGCGCGCATGCAGGAAGGCATTCTCAGCCTGATGCAGATGCCCAAGGCGACCGTGATGACGCGCCGCCTGAAAGAGGCGAAGCTGCCCTATATCGTCGTTCTGACCGATCCCACCACGGGCGGCGTCACGGCGAGCTATGCCATGCTGGGCGACATCCATATTGCCGAACCCGGCGCGCTTATCGGCTTTGCCGGACAACGCGTGATACAGGACACGATCCGCGAACAGCTGCCCGATGGCTTCCAGCGCGCCGAGTATCTGCATCAGCACGGCATGGTCGACATGGTGGTCCACCGTCACGATCTGAAAGACACGCTGGCGACGCTGCTGGACTACCTGGCGCCCGCCAAGGCGGCCTGAGCCGCACCATGCGGGATTTCGCCCGCTCCGACAGTCCGGCGGTCCAGGACCAGCTCGACCGGCTGGCCCGCCTTTCGGTGCCAGATGGCAGGCTCGGGCTCGACACGATCCGCGCGCTGCTCGGCCGTCTCGGCGATCCGCATCGCCGGTTGCCTCCGGTGTTCCATGTCGCCGGGACGAATGGCAAGGGATCGACCTGCGCTTTCCTGCGGGCGATGCTGGAGGCGCAGGGATACGCGGTCCATGTCACCACCAGCCCCCACCTCGTGCGCTATAACGAGCGCATCCGCGTGGCGGGCGAGCTGATCGGCGATGCGCGGCTTGCGGCTCTGCTCGAAGAGGTTCTCGACGTCGGCGAGGATCTCAACCCCAGCTTCTTCGAAATCACCATCGCGGCCGCCTTCTCCGAATTCGCCCGCGTCCCCGCCGATGCCTGCGTGGTGGAAGTCGGCCTCGGCGGCCGCTTCGACGCGACCAATGTGCTGGGGCCGGAGGTACTGGCGGCATGCGGCATAGCGGCGCTGGGTATCGATCACGAACGCTTCCTGCTCGCGCCCGAGGAAGGTGCGCCTCCCGAGCCGCTGTCGCGCATCGCCTTCGAAAAGGCAGGCATCGCCAAGCAGGGCGTCCCGCTGGTGACGATGGCCTACGGCGAGGCGCAACACCTTGCCATCGCGGAGCAGGTCGAGCGCGCCGGGACGGTGCTGCGCGACGAAGGGCGCTGGTGGCACTGGGGCCATGCCGCAGGTAACCGGATCGGCTATCGCGACGCCAAGGGTGCGATTCTGCTGCCGCAACCGGGCCTGCCGGGCGTGTTCCAATATGCCAATTGCGCCCTCGCCGTCGCCATGATCCGCCACCAGGACCGGATCGACCTGCCGCTGGCAGCGCTGAAGGAAGGTGCCGCAAAGGCGACGTGGCCCGCGAGACTCCAGCGCATGTCGCCCGGGCCGCTGACGGGCGAGCGCGAGGTCTGGCTGGACGGCGGTCACAACCCCAGCGCAGGAGAGCGTATCGGCGAACACTTCGCCGGTCGCAGGCTGCACCTGGTGGTCGGCATGCTGGAGGCCAAGAACCCTGCCGCTCTGACCGTACCGCTCGGAAACGGCATAGCCAGCCTCACGGTGGTGCCGGTGCCCGGCCACGATCATCACGGTTCCGCCGCATTCGGGAAAAGCGCGAACGCCGCTGCCGATGTATCGTCGGCATTGGCGGGACTACCCGAGGATGGCCTTCCAGTGTTGATCTCCGGCTCGCTCTACCTGGCAGGCGAAGTACTGCGCTTGAACGGCGAACTCCCCGTTTGACTATTCGGCGGGCATAGCCTGTCCGGCTTCGGGAGCGATCACGCCCGAATTGGCGCGCGAACGGCTCTCGCGATACCATTCGATACACACCAGCACCGCCGCGGCCAGACCGATCCAGGTCGTCAGGATGAAGACATCGTAATAGCCCTGCTTCTCGATCATCTCGCCCAGCGCACCGCGCCCAAGCGTGCCCACAAGAAGCGTAAGTGAGGACAGCAGCGCGTACTGGACAGCGCTGAACTTCTTAGAAACGATCGAGGACAGCCAGGCGATATAGGCCGCACCCGCAATGCCGATGGCGAGGTTTTCGAAACCGATGGTGATCGTCAGCTTGGCAAGATCGGCATCGCCGATCCCCGGCACCTGCTCGATCAGATAGGTGAAGCCGACTGCGTCGCTGAACGCCTGCATGTTCGCTCCGCCGATGGCCATATCGGCATAGAGCAGATTGGTCAGCGCGGCGAGCAGACCGCCGATCAGCAAGGTCGCCATCCGCCCGATGGTGGTCAGCATCAGCCCGCCCAGCGCAAGACCCGCAATAATGGCCCCCACCCCGAAGAACTTGGACGCAAAGGCGACGTCGTCATTGGTGTATTCGAGTTCGCCAAGATAGAACGGATAGGCGAAAGTCCCCCAGATGGCATCGCAGATGCGATAGGTCAGAACCACCGCAAGGATGAGCACGAGCGACCATCCCATCCGGCCGACGAATTCGACCAGCGGCAGCACTAGCGCGCGATACAGGTGATCGAGGGCGTAGGATCCACCCGTCGCAGCCGGTGCATCCTCGGAAAGCAGGTTCTTGCCCTGCTTCTGCTGGCTCGACAGCCAGCCCGCGATAAGCGCTGGCAGGATGATCGTCGCCACGATGATCCACGGGCCCCAGGTAAGCGTGAATTCGGTGGGATTGGGTCGATCCTCTGGGGCATAGGTCATGGACATGATCATGAAGGCCAGCACTGCCCCGATGGCCACGGCCCACAGCAGTCCAACGGCTATCAGGGCGCGATTGCGGATCGACGGGACCAGTTCACCAGCCTTGCGCAAGGCGCGAACCTGTTCATCGCCTTCTGTCATTTCCGCTGCTCCCTCGGCATTTGGAGCGAGCAATCCGACCGCGCCGACGAACAGCAATATGCCGCCCATCATCATATAGGTCTCCGGCCAGCCGATCCGCGCGGCGATGATCAGGCCGAGCGCTCCGCCCACCAACGAGGACAGCCGATATCCCATCTGGTAGACGGTAGACAGGATATCGATCGTCGCCACCTCATCGGCCACGTCGATGCGCCAGGCGTTGATGGCAATGTCCTGCGTCGCGCTGGCGAAGGCGCCTATGCCCGCAAGCAACGAGAACATGCCGAGCTGGCTGCGTGGCTCGAGCAGGCTCATAGTCACGAGAATGCCGCCGAGCAGCAGTTGCATGGGAATGATCCATTGCTTGCGCTTGCCGAGCTGGCGCAGCAGCGGCAGGTCGATCTTGTCGATCAGCGGCGACCACAGGAATTGGAAGGCATAGGCCAGTCCGATGAGCGAGAAGATGCCCATGGTTTCCAGGTCGACCTCGGCTTCGGTCAGCCAGGCGAACAACGTGCCCAGAAACAGGGCGAAGGGCAGCCCGCTGGCGAAGCCGAACAGCAGCATGAACCCGGTCTTGCGATTGCCGAGCGCCATGCCGAGCACGCGCCAGGCGGAAATCTTCTTCTGTTCGGCGACCTCGGCCATTCCCTAGCGTCCTTCCTATTCGGCGTATTTTTTGCGACACTAGCGGGGAGAGAGAGCGAGGAACAGGCGTCATGAGCGATGTCGACACCAAACATTCCGCACGTCGTCCGACCGATGGCATGCTGGCACTGGCCAGGGACATAGCCGATGGCAGGAAGCGCGATACCGCCGAAGCATCCACCGTGCCGGCGAGTGTCTATATCGATCCCGATTACTGGCTGCGCGAAAAAGCCGCGATCTATGACAGGCTGCCACAGATTCTCTGCCCTTCTGCGCTCTTGCCCGATCCCGGAATGGCCGTACCCCACGATGCAACGGGCCGACCGCTGCTGATCACACGCGATGCCGAAGGGATGGCGCACGTCTTCCTCAACGTCTGTCGCCACCGCGGAACGCGGTTGCTTGAGGGCACGGAGGTGAAATGCACCAAAAAGCTCGTTTGCCCCTATCACGCATGGACCTACGCAGTGGACGGTCGGCTTCTTGCCCTCCCTCGCCCCGACACCTTTCCCGGGCTCGAGAAGGGCGAAAACGGGCTTGTCGAATTGCCCAGCAGGGAAACCGGCGGCCTGATCTGGTTCTGCCCGCAGGAGAAAACGGCCGACTTTGCGCTGGCGCAGGAGATCGGTCTGGATTTCGATGCCCTCGGCATGGGCGAACAGGTGCTGTTCCGTCGCAAAACGCATGAAGTCGCGGGGAACTGGAAGCTCATCATGGATGCTTTCCTCGAAAGCTATCATGTCACCCGATTGCACGCCCAGACCATCGGCCCGTTCTTCAAGGACGGCGTGACCAGTGGCGACATGATCGGGCCGCATGCGCGCAGCGCCGTGGGGCGGCTGGAAGAAATGGACGGTATCGACCTTGAGGACATGGCCGCCCTGCGCCGCGTAGTAACCTATGCCTATCAGTTGATGCCCGGTGCGCTGATCATCCCCAGCCCGGATTACATCAATGTCATGGTCATGATGCCGCAGGCGCATGACCGGACCCTGGTCGAAGACTTCATGCTCATTCCCGAGCATCCCGCGACGGACAAGGCCCGCGATCATTGGGAGCGGAGCTGGGCACTGCTCGACGGCGGTGTCTTTGCGGGCGAAGACTTTCGCGCCGCAGAACTCGGCCAGCAAGGGCTTGCGACGGGCGCTGTCCCGTATCTGACGCTCGGTACGATGGAGGGCGGCATACGGCGCTATCACGAGACGGTCGAAGAGGCGCTGCGAGCAGCCAATTAGTCACGTGCCGTTTATGCCGTGACCGTCGGTCAGCTTGCGCTTCCGCTCTGCTGACGTTGTGTGTATTGGCGCGGACATGGTGGACAAGCGATTACCAGAAGACGGCGACAGGATCGCCAAACTACTCGCTCGCGCAGGTGTCGCGAGCCGACGTGAAGTCGAACGCATGATCGCCGATGGGCGGGTGGCGATCGATGGCAAGATTCTCGATACGCCCGCCGTCAAATTGTCCGGCCTGAAAGGCGTCACGGTCGACGGCCGATCTGTCGGCCAGACCGAAGCGGCACGTCTGTTCGCTTTCCACAAACCTGCCGGGCTCATCACTGCCGAACGCGATCCCAAGGGTCGCCCGACGATTTATACTGCCCTGCGCAACGCATTGCCGAAGGGCGCCGGCCGGGTGATGCCGGTGGGCAGGCTCGACTTCAATACCGAGGGCCTGCTGCTGCTGACCAATGACGGGGAGCTGAAGCGCGCCATGGAATTGCCGTCCTCGGGCATTCCGCGTACCTATCGCGCCCGCGCCTTCGGCGATGTGACCCAAGCCCAACTGGACGATCTGATCGAAGGCATCGAGATCGACGGCATTCGCTATGGCAGGATCGAAGCGGACCTGGAACGCGGATCGGGCAAGAACCGCTGGGTCCAGATGACGCTGACCGAGGGTAAGAACCGCGAGGTCAGGCGGGTGCTCGAGCATCTGGGCCTGCAGGTCAATCGCCTCCTGCGCGTCGGCTACGGGCCGTTCGAACTGGACGAATTGCCGCGCGGGCAGGCAGTCGAGATTCGGCAGGTGGATGTCGAGCGTTTTCGAAAGCAGCTGAAGCGGAACAGCAAGTGAGGATCGTCGCGGGCGAATGGCGGGGCCGTAAACTGGTGGCTCCTCCGGGCGATGTAACCCGTCCGACTGCCGACCGGACACGCGAAACGCTGTTCAATATGCTCGCAAGCCGCGTCGGCACGTTTGAAGGCCTGAACGTCGTCGATTTGTTTGCCGGTTCCGGCGCTCTCGGTCTTGAGGCATTGTCGCGCGGAGCAAGTTCCTGCCTTTTCGTCGAACAGGATGCGCATGCGGTGAAAACAATCCGGCAAAACATTGACATGCTGAGCGCAGGTGCGCGCGCCAGTGTCCAACAGGTTTCCGTCATGAGCCTTGGTCCAGCCAAGGCTCCCCACGATCTGCTGTTGCTCGACCCGCCCTACGATACGGGGGCTGGACATGTAGCACTGGACCGGCTTGCCCGTCTTGGCTGGTTTGGCCCCGCGTCCTGGATAGCCTTGGAAACCGCCGCAAAAGAGACGCGCGATTTGCGAGACTTCGAACTGGTTGCGGAAAGAAAAACGGGCAAGGCGAAGATATTGCTTCTCCGCCCTGCCCGTTAAATTTGTCCGACTTACATCGGGTCTGCAGCGCTTGCGTCCGGTTCTTCCGACATGGTTTCGTCTGTCGTCGGTTCAGTTGCCGGGGCAGGCTCCGCAGTCGGTGTCGGCGTTGTCGCGGGCGCAGGGTTTGCGGCGGGTGCCGGAGTCGAGGCCTGCCCGGCGGCCTGAGCCTCGATCTGCGTCCATGCCTGAGTTTGTTGCTCGGGCGAAAGCGCGGCAATCGTCACCTTGTTTTCATCCGAGATGCGCCAGAACAGCTCTTGGCGATCGGGCGTAAGCGTCGAATAATACGCTTTCACCTCTTCCGGCCATGCGTCGAACTGAGCTTGCTGCTCTGGTGCAAGTGCCGCGGTTGGCGCTGCAGGAGCTTCCGTCGTTGCCGGCTCTTGAGCAGGGACATCCTGAGCCATGGCCGGAATTGAAATGGTCGCGAGCGCTGCGCCCGAAATATAGTAGAATGTCTTACGCATATTCAGTCCTTTCAACTGGGCGTTGTCGATCCCCTTGAATACGATTTGAAAGTTTTGGGTATCCTGTCCTTCAACGGCTTAGGTCGATGAACGGCCCCGAACTCAACCCGCGTTTCAAACGTTCAATCGCCAATTGTGCCCAAAATGCGGCAAACTGAGGATTGTTCGTTCTGTCCTTGTGACGATCATCGCACGACGAATGCACGGCGTTTCCAGGGAAAAGGGCGGGACCACCATGGCAGTCCCGCCCCCTCCAAGCGTCGCGCCGCCCGACATGGGGCGCGCGAGCCGAAAGCCTGGTTCAAGTACCCGGTTTCGTAGCGGCCGGTTTCGTAGCGGGAAGCGGCTCGTCGATTTCGCTGGCCGGCTTTCCGGGCCAATATTCGAGCGGGCGATTGCCGGTCTTGTTCTTGTCCCAACTATTGATGCAGCCGTCCTGCTGCTCCCCCTTGCAAACGGGAACTTCTTCACCGGAAGCGGCGGCATAGCCCGCTGGCGTGGTCTGCGTGACCTCCTTGCTGACGAAACGTGGAGCCGGTGTGCCGCTGGCAGGTGCCGGTGTGGTCGTTGCGGTAGTCGTTGAAGCGGTTGCGGCAGGCGCGGAGTTCATCTGCGCCGCGACCTGGGCCCAGGCCTGCGTACGCGCTTCCGGCGTCATTTCGTAGATGCTGACTCGCTGATCATCGGTCAGCACCCACCAACCTTCGACCTGCGCCGGGGTCAGGGTCCAGTAGTATTCCTGAACTTCGTAGGGCCATCCGTCATACGCGGTCTGACGATCCGCCGGCCAGCCATCATACATCACCTGCTGCTCGTCGGTCAGGACATACGCATTGCCTTCGGCGTCTACAGCAACATCCTGTGCCATCGCGGGAGCGGCGGTAAAGGCAATCGCAGCGGCGCCTGCGAGAATAAGGTTACGCATGAAAATCCTCTCCATCATGATTGCATTGTCCGTCTTACGCAGGAAACGGGCCATCGGTTCCGATGGGCCCTTTAGTCCGGGGCTTGCGTTGCGACGTCGCGTTCCCTAGCTGTTCCGTACGCATGGCCGACCTTCCCGCCCCCGCCGACGCGCCCCGGAATGCGCAGCTTCCCGCCTATGCAGCGCGCCTTAACGCGCCCCAGCGCGAAGCCGTACTGACCACGGAAGGGCCGGTGTTGATGCTGGCCGGAGCGGGGACCGGCAAGACCGCGGCGCTTACCGCAAGACTTGCACACCTCATCGCAACTCGCCGGGCATGGCCGAGTGAAATCTTGTGCGTGACTTTCACCAACAAGGCCGCGCGCGAGATGCGCGAGCGCGTGGGACGCCATATCGGCGATGCCGTGGAAGGAATGCCGTGGCTGGGCACCTTCCATTCGATCGGCGCGCGTATGCTCCGCCGTCATGCCGAACTGGTCGGGCTCCAGAGCAATTACACGATCATCGACACCGACGACCAGTTGCGCCTGCTAAAACAGCTGATCCAGGAAAACGATCTGGACGAAAAGCGCTGGCCCGCCCGGCAGCTGGCCGGACTGATCGATCGCTGGAAGAACCGCGGTTTCAACCCGGGCGATGTCGATGCGGTCGAAAACGAAGCCTACGCCAACGGCCGCGGCGCGCAGTTCTATCGGCTGTATCAGGACCGTCTGAAGGCTCTCAACGCCTGCGATTTCGGCGACCTGCTGCTGCACATGCTAAATATCTTTCGCGAGCATCGCGATGTGCTCGAACAATATCAGCAGCGCTTCAAATACATCCTCGTCGACGAATATCAGGATACCAATCAGGTTCAGTATCTGTGGCTGCGCCTGCTCGCCCAGACGCGCAAGAATATCTGCGTCGTGGGGGACGACGACCAGTCGATCTATTCGTGGCGCGGCGCGGAAGTCGCCAATATCCTGCGGTTCGAGAAGGATTTTCCCGGTGCGGCGGTCATCAAGCTGGAGCAGAATTATCGCTCCACTCCGCAGATCCTCGCCGCGGCATCGGGCCTGATCGACGCCAATAGCGAACGCCTTGGCAAGACCCTTTGGACCGAATTGCCGGCAGGGGAAAAGGTCCGGGTCATCGGTGTATGGGATGCGCCCGAGGAAGCCCGCCGCGTCGGCGAAGACATCGAGCGACTGGAGGCGGAGGGCGCACCGCTCGACGAGGTAGCCATTCTCGTGCGGGCGCAATATCAGACGCGCGAATTCGAAGATCGCTTCATCCAGATCGGCCTGAGTTACCGCATTGTCGGCGGCTTCCGCTTCTACGAACGTGCCGAAATTCGCGATGCCCTCGCCTATCTGCGCACCATCGCCCAGCCGGCCGACGATCTCGCCTTCGAACGCATCTACAATCAACCCAAGCGCGGCCTTGGTGCCAAGACGCTGGAAGCGATGCGTCGTCATGCGCGTCAAACTCAGACTCCTTTGGCGGCAGCCAGCCTCGATCTGTGCGATAGCGACGAATTGCCAGCGCGCGCCCGCAACACACTGGTGGGTTTGCTCGGCCAGTTCGTCCACTGGCGCGAGATGGTCGAAAAGATCACGCCGTCCGAACTGCTGCGCACAGTGATCGCGGAAAGCGGTTACGAGGACATGTTGCAGAAGGACCGCAGCGCCGAAAGCGCCGGTCGGCTCGAAAACCTCACCGAACTCGCGCGTGCGATGGAGGAATACGATACGCTGGGCGATTTCCTGGAACATGTCAGCCTGGTGATGGACAACGATCGTGCAGGCGATGGCGAAAAGGTCACGATCATGACCATGCACGCCGCCAAGGGGCTGGAGTTCGATCATGTGTTCCTTCCCGGGTGGGAGGAAGGCGTGTTTCCCAGCCAGCGCGCAATCGACGAAGGCGGCCTTGCCAGCCTCGAAGAAGAACGCAGGCTCGCCTATGTCGCCATTACGCGGGCGAAGCGCCGCTGCACGATCCTGCATGCCGCCAACCGGCGCATCTACGGCCAATGGACCAGTTCGATACCCAGCCGGTTCATCGAGGAATTGCCGGACGAGCATATCAAGATCGAAACCACCCTGACCGGCGGCGCGTCGCTGTGGCGCGCGAATTGGACCGAAACCGAAGATCCCTTCGCGCATGTGTCTTCGAACCGGCCGGATCGCTCCGGCGCGCGGGGGCCGGGATGGCAGCGGGCGCTTTCGACCGGATATGACACGACGCCGAAACGTCTCGCCGAACCTGGCCGCAGCGCCGCCAGCTTCGCTGCCCAGCCGCGCAGCGATATCGCCATCGGCGGGCGCGTATTTCACGACAAGTTCGGCTATGGCTGCGTCACCGATCAAGAAGGCAACAAGCTGACGATCGAGTTCGAGCAAGCAGGTGAAAAACGCGTGCTCGACAGTTTCGTCAAGCTGGCAGCAGGCTAGGTCGTCGCTTCGGTTTCTATCGCGGGATCGGCCTCGCGCTTCCAGTATCGCTTTTCGAACGGTCGCCCGAGCTCGCCCAGAAAGCCGCGTGTTCCTTCGGCGATTCCGGTCTCGCAGTTCAGGTACGGCGCGGGATCGACATAGGTCCCGAAGAGCTTGTCCCACAAAGTCACCGTGTTGCCGTAATTGCTGCCCATCAGCGCTTCATCGCGAATATGGTGGAGCCGATGGGCGGCAGGCGAAATCAACACTTTGCCAAAGATTCCCAGCGTCCACGGCACATCCGCATGAATGAAGAATGCCCACCAGCTTCGCAGAAAGTTTGCTCCGGCAATCGCCCATTCGGGAAAGCCCAGCAGCAACAGCAACCAGACATCGACGAGCGCGCCGAGTAGTTTGCTGAGCGGGTGTTTGCGCTGGACGGAAAGCCAATGCAACGCCGTATCCGCGTGGTGCGTGGCATGGATCGGCCAGAGCAGCGGGTGATGTTCGGCGCGGTGACGCCAGTAGACGACGAAATCGTAGACCAGGATAGCTATCACCAGAACGGCCGGCTCGCTTACCGTGTCCCAAAAGGAGCCCAGAGCGGGAATCGCGACGATGCGGTCGCGAATAAGACCTTCCGGCAAGGCAAACAGCGGAGCAATCAGTACCAAGTTGAACAACAACAGGCCAAGATTGGTCGTGAACTCGCCGCGCACGCGTTTAAGTGCTGCACCGATCGCCTGTCGTTTGACCAACAGAGCGAGCACACCGAACACCGTGCCGGTCATAACCAGCATCATCAGCGCCGCCTGCGCGTGGTGAGCGAATATGTCCATCGTCCGCCCCTCATGGCGCAGACGTCGTTAGGAAGCGGTTAAATCAGGTCGCCGAAACGTCGAGAAAGTCCGGTCGCGGACCGTTCCATTCACCGGCGGCGACGGGTGCGTCGTCCTCTTCGCGCTGTTTACGCGGCTCGTTCTTGGTGGCGGTCCTTCGCGCCGGCCTCTCGCGCGGTTTTCTGTCCTCGTCGTCGCGCTTCTTGCGGCTGCGCTGCGGCTGCTCTTCCCTCTCGGGGACTGCTTCCACCAGTTCGACGCGCACGTCCTTCTTGCCGAAAACCGGCACTTCCGCGCCGGTCAACTTTTCGACATTCGCAATCGCTTCGGCATCTTCTTCGGCAACGAAGGTAAAAGCGCGCCCTTTGGCGCCTGCCCGGCCCGTGCGTCCGATACGGTGGACATAGTCGTCGGGATGCCACGGTGTGTCGAAGTTGAACACGTGGCTCACGCCCTTGATATCGAGGCCGCGCGCAGCGACGTCCGACGCCACCAGGATGTTGATCTCTCCTTGCTTGAACCGGTCGAGTTCCTTCAGACGGTTCGACTGATCCATATCGCCGTGAATTTCACCACTGCGAAAACCATGGCGCTGCAAACTCTTGTTGAGCTCCCGCACGGTAGTCTTGCGGTTGGCAAAGACGATCGCGGTCTCGACCTGATCGTGGTTGAGCAACCAGCGCAGCGTCTCGCGCTTCTGTCGGCTCTTCACCGGCACCTTGAACGCAGTGATGTCCTTGTTGGTGGTCGCCGCGCGACTGACTTCGATCCGCTTGGGATTGTTGAGGAACTTCTTCGCCAGCTTTTCGATCGGTGGCGGCATGGTAGCCGAAAAAAGCATGGTCTGGCGCGTTTCCGGCAGCTTCGAGCAGATAAACTCGATATCCGGGATGAAGCCCATGTCGAGCATGCGGTCCGCTTCGTCGATAACGAGCAGCTCGCAACCGTTGAGCAGAATTTTGCCGCGCTCGAACAGGTCCATCAGACGTCCCGGTGTCGCGATCAGCACGTCGACCCCTTCATTGAGGGCCTTGACCTGGTCGCCCATCTGCACACCGCCGATCAGCAAAGCGAGCTTCAGGTCGTGGTTCTTGCCGTATTTTTCGAAGTTCTCGGCAACCTGAGCCGCAAGCTCCCGAGTGGGGGCCAAGATCAGCGAGCGCGGCATGAGCGCCCGGCGGCGTCCGCTGGCCATGATATCGATCATGGGCAGCACGAAGCTGGCCGTCTTGCCGGTACCCGTCTGCGCGATGCCGATAATGTCCTTCATCATCAGAACGGGCGGGATCGCCTCGCGCTGAATGTCGGTCGGCTCGGTATAGCCGGCTTCGCTTACTGCTCTGAGCAAGTCGTCGGAAAGGCCGAGGTCGGCGAAAGTCATGCGGTTGGAAATTTTCCCTGGAATATCGGCCGACGTGAAATTGCGCGTCCGCAGCACCGGCTGGCGCGCCCTTTGCCGGAAATAGTCAAAAAGTCAAGAAATCGGCGCCGAGTTCGCCTCAGGGCTCGCCCTCGAACGCCACGAGCCGGTTGAGCTTGGAAATTCGGCATCTCGCCCCGGCCCGAGACATGAGCCGATCGCGGTCGACGCACAACTTTCCATCGTCGTTACGCTCCACGTAAAAGCCCAAGTAGAAATCGCGCGGGCTACAGGCCTTTTCCAACTTGGCCGAAACGATCTGACGGTCACGCATGTACATGACCAACCTACTCCCATGATCGGACACGCCGACGATATCGCCTGCATCAAGGCACTTACCATGCGGACGCTCGACAAAACGGCGAGGTAGCGCCTGTTGAGGCAGTTCGCCCAACATGCTGCGCCGCATCGCACTGGACTGAGGACTGATACGCAGAATAACGCGTCGCTCGATCGTAACCTGATGAGCGATCGGAACGCTGCGACTATCGGTAAATCCGGTCCACGCGGAACTGCGAGTGGAGAGTGAATCCAAGTCGACACCGGTGCTTTCCGGACCATGCGCCTGATGCGCGTCCATGTCGCTGCCAGCACCCTGCGGCGTGACCAATGCGATCAGCATGGCAGCGAAGGGAGAAAGCAGAAACATGAGTTGAGTACTAACGCTCCCGGGGCGTAGGTCGATTCACGTGCGAAAAACTGTAAACGTTGATGCACCCCCACTGTTGAATACCGGCTTAATTGTTCCGGATGGCTTGGCAAGTGGTGGCATTCGCGTGAGTATATGTGGCAAGGATGTCGCAAATGGCCAATATCGATATGTTCAGGCGCGAAGCTGCCGATCTGCTCGGTACCCGCGGATTCACATTCGACCCCGAGTTGGTCGAGCCTTGGTTGACCGATTGGCGCGGCCGATACACGGGAAAGGCGGTGGGGCTCGCATCACCGGCATCGACTGAGGAAGTCGCTCGCTTCGTCACGCTGTGCGCCGCGCATGACGTCCCTATAGTGCCACAAGGCGGAAACAGCGGAATGTCCGGTGGTGCCACGCCCGACGAAAGCGGGGCTAGCGTGGTCCTTTCCTTGCGCAGGATGAATTCGTTTCGCGAAGTGAACGCTGCCGCGCGCCAGATTACCTGCGATGCCGGAGTTGTGTTGCAAACCCTCCACGATACAGTCGAAATGGAAGGACTGCGCTTCCCCCTGACTCTGGGAGGGAAAGGCTCTGCCACAATCGGCGGGCTCATATCGACCAATGCGGGCGGTACCCAGGTTCTGCGCCATGGCACGATGCGTGCTCAAGTCCTGGGCATAGAAGCCGTGCTTGCGGATGGCACGATTTTCTCCTGCCTTGTGCCTCTAAAAAAGGACAATCGCGGATTCGATCTCAAGCAACTGCTGATCGGATCGGAGGGCACTTTGGGTATCGTCACGGCAGCCACGCTGCGCCTGTTGCCGGAAATCGCCGAACGTCGTGTAGCCTGGATCGGGTTGTCGAGCATATCGAAGGCACGCGAACTGCTGCTACATTGCGAAAAAATGGTGGGCGATGCGCTGGAAGCCTTCGAGATCATACCCGCTCACTGTCTCGATTCGGTATTGGCGTATCTGCCAGAGGCTCGTAGCCCGCTCGCTGGCGCCAACGCCTGGCACGCTCTGGTAGAACTGGTTGCCGGAAGCGGCGAGACAGATCGGCTCGACCAACTCGCGGAAGACATGTTGCAAAGCGCGCTTGAACGCGACTTGATCGAGGATGCAGTCATTTCGACCAGCGAAGCGCAGGCCGAAGCTTTCTGGCAATTGCGCGACAGCATTTCTCCGGCGGAACGCGCTATCGGCCCGGCGATGCAGCATGACATCTCGGTCCCGGTAGCGCGGATGCCCGAATTCGTGGAAACAGCCTCGTCGCGAATCGAGGAACGGTTTCCGGGCACTCGCGCAATCGGTTTCGGCCATTTGGGCGACGGCAACATCCATTTCCATGTCCTAGCCCCTCCCGGCGCAGTGCGCGGCGAATGGGAGCGTAGCGATGGTAAGGTTATCAGCGCGTATGTCCACGACCTGGTTACCGACTTCGGCGGATCGATCAGCGCCGAACACGGCATCGGCCAGATGAAGAGAGACGAGTTGGGCAGGCTGGGCGATCCCGTGGCGCTCGGATTGATGCGCAGCGTCAAGCAGGCGCTCGATCCCCGGGGGATACTCAACCCGGGTAAGCTAGTGCCGCTTGCACCCGGAGGCTCTAGACCGTAAGGCGCGGTTCGAGCGTTTGCCTGTCAGGCTTGCCGCCCAATCCAATCGAATTCGGAGAGAATTATGGCCAGCGCGCCGCAGCCCAATCTGCCCCTATTCTTCAACGACCTCATGCCACTCAACAGCAAGGATCATGCGAACTACCGCTCGCGTCCGACGACCAAGGCACCGTGGCTTGCCAAGCAGCATGCCATTCCGCTGACCGTCGACGAATTCGTTCAGGCGCAGCGCGATATGCCGATCGTCTTCTCCACCGGTCCGGATGCCGTGCCGCTGGCGCTCATGGGCCTCAACGATGGCGTCAACACGTTCTGCGACGACCAAGGCACCGTGACGGAACAGGTTTACATTCCGGCCTACGTCCGTCGTTATCCTTTCATGCTGGCGCGCCTGAAGTCCGATAGCGAAGATCTCTCGCTGTGCTTCGATCCTACTGCTGAGAATATCGGCGAGTTCGACGACGGCCAGGCGCTATTTGAAGACGGCCAGCCCAGCGAAGGTACGAAAGAGATCCTCAATTTCTGCGAACAGTTCGAACACGCCGGACAACGCACGCAGAACTTCATGAAAGAACTCAAGGAACACGATCTGCTGATGGAAGGTGAAATCGCCATCACCGAACAGGGCAACGACAAGCCGTTCGTCTATCGTGGTTTTCAGATGATCGATCAGGAAAAGCTGCGCGCGCTACGCGGCGACCAATTGCGCAAATGGACAGAAAACGGGCTGTTGCCGCTGATCTGGGCGCAGATTTTCTCGATGGACATGATGCGCACAGTCTTCGGTCGGCAGCTTCAACAAGGCAAGGTGCCCCTTCCCGATGCGGCGACGGCTAGCGTCCCGACTGCCTAAGACGTTTGACTGGGGAGCGCAGCGGCAAGCACACTCCGCTCCCCAGTCATTGCATTTGCGGGCGTCGGTTGTCGCGATCGCGCTTGGGACTTGTGGGCCGGCCATGGCCATCGACGAAACGGTTTCGCCCCGTCGCGAGCCAGACCCACTCGAAGTCTTTCAAAAAAGCGAAGATCGCTTGTTCAGGGTCGGCTATAGACTGGCTACTGCCAATGCATCCTTTTGCGAGAGTGCATCCTTAACTTCGGGATTTCTGATCCACGACGCTGACAGCTACGGAAATCCCGAAGCAGTGCGTTCCTTGCTGCAGCTCAGTGGCGACATCGGGGTGCAAGCGGTTGCACCCGGATCACCCGCAGGACTGGCAGGAATCGCCCAGAACGACACGGTTCTAGCAATAGATCGCAAGAGTTTCAGGCAAGACTGGCCGCGAACCGATCCGAGCTGGAAACGGGTATTTGCCATCCGAGACGCCGTTGACTTTTCTCTCTCGCGAGGCTCGGTCGACATTACCTATCAAACGCCCGGCCGGACGCCGCAAACAGCGACGATCGAAGGTGTTCCTGCATGTCCCACTCGATTTGAACTGGTCGGCTCGAAAAAGAACGCCGCGGCCGATGGCACACGGGTATTGGTTGGGGAGAACTTTCCCGGTCTCGCTTACGACGAAGCGGTATTCGCTTCCGCGATCGCGCATGAAATGGCGCACAACATCTTCAGCCACCCTCAGACGTTTGGCGAGACTGGTTGGAAAACGAAACTAATCAGGCTTTCCGAACGCGACGCCGATCGATTGATGCCTTGGCTTTTGCAGAATGCCGGATACGATCCGCGCGCAGCAGTTCGGTTCATGAGTTTGTGGGGGCCCAAGTATGGAGGGCAGATGTTCCGGAAGCGCACGCATGACGGCTGGGACGAGCGGGTCGAGTTCATCGAAGCCGAAATCGCCCGCATGGAGCGCGTCCTTGGATCGGACGGTGTAGCTGACTGGAGAACCCATTTTGTCAGCGAACTAGACGAACATTTGTGTCGGATTGACATCATTGATCGTCAATGCGCTACGAGAAAACTCGAATATCGGTCCGGCTCAAAGATCGATAACGATATGAATTAGTCGAAGAGCCAACGGAGGTTTCTGTGCCGAAGATCGTGCCTGTCGTTCTGTGCGGTGGAAGTGGAACCCGCCTTTGGCCGCGCAGTCGCAAGGAACGTCCCAAGCCCTTCATCCAGTTTGTCGGCGACAAAACCCTGTATCAGTCGACGCTGAGCCGATGCTCTGACCGTGAGATTTTTGCTCGGCCCATAATCGTCGTCGGCGAGAAGCACCTTGAATTGGCCCTGCCTCAGGCCGCAGAAGTCGCGCCGGATGCCCTGTTCGTCGTCGAACCCATGGGACGAAACACGGCACCGGCAATCGCTTTGGCAGCAATGGCCTTGGAGCCTGACGACATTATGCTCGTTTGTCCGAGCGATCATCGAATACGTGACACAAAAGGCTTTGAAAACGCGGCGGTAAAAGCCGCAAATCTGGCCAAGGAAGACTGGCTGGTTTCCTTCGGCATCGAAGCGACAGCGCCGGAAACCGGGTACGGCTACATCCGGCGCGGTGCAAAGCTCGATGGCGGTCACGAAGTTCAGCGGTTCGTCGAAAAGCCCGATCTGGCAACCGCAAAGGCGCTCCTTGACGAAGGCTCCTATGCATGGAACGGTGGCATATTCGCATTCAGAGCCGGCCATTTCCTTGCAGAACTCGACAAATATCGACCGGACTTGCAACAGGCGACCAGGCTGGCGTTCCAAGGTGCAGAACACACCGAAACAACCATAAAACCCGATGCAGCATCTTTTGCCAAAGTGAACGGAGAATCCGTAGATTACGCGGTGATGGAAAATACCGATCGCGCGGCTGTAGTCGACGTGTCGATGGGTTGGTCCGATATCGGCAATTGGGATGCTCTGTTCGAGGAAAGAAAGCGCCCTGACGAAGACAACGTAGTTGTTGGGCAAGGAGAGATCATCGGCGCTAAAGGCGCGATGATCGACAGCGACAGGGCCCACGTCACTCTCATCGGGGCTGATAATGTGGTCGTGGTGGTCGATGGAGATGACATCCTCGTAACCACACGCGACGCGGTCCAGCGCGTGGCCGAAGCAGAGCGATGCAAGTCCCAATGATCCAGAAACTGCCTGTACGCTTCGTCGAAAAGGTATGGGGTGTCGAACGCCTGCCCTCCCCCTTCCCCCACCCATCCGAACAATCGATCGGAGAAGTCTGGTTCGAACCGCCGCCAGAGTTGGACCAGCTTCTGGTCAAGTATATATTCGCCAGCGAGCGATTGTCTGTACAGGCCCATCCTGACGATCATCAGGCAAGAGCGATGGAACTTGGAGACTCCGGCAAAAGCGAATGCTGGGTGATTCTCGATGCCGAACCTGGCGCGACCATAGCGGTAGGCTTTCGCGAGGAAACGAGCGCCGAAGAGTTGCGCGCAAGTGCCATCGACGGAACTATCGTCGATAAGCTTGTCTGGCACGAGGTTTTTTCAGGCGACGCTTTCTACATTCCTGCCGGTACGGTTCATGCAATCGGCGGTGGCGTCAGCCTGATCGAAGTTCAGCAAAACAGCGATATCACCTTCCGCCTTTTCGACTATGGTCGACCACGAGAGCTCCATCTGGATCGAGGGATCGAGGTTTCAAGCGGAAGTCCGTACCCTGCCGAGCATCGCGGAAAAATGGACGGCGATAGTGGACTGTTGGTCGATGGACCGCATTTCCGCCTAGCCTACTGGCGCTGTGGGAGCGAGGCCCCCTTGCCCAGCTTTGATCGAGGCCCATTGCTGCTGATCCCGTTCTCCGGTGAGCTATTTGCAGAGGGTGTAGCGCTCGGCGAGGGAGAATGTGCATATGCAAGTTCGCTAGATATGAAAGCGCTAAGCGGCGATTGTCTGTTGCTTCTTGCGCAACATTCTTCCTCTAGCTGAGCGAAGCCCGCCAAATTGCTCCCATTTTGCGCCCAATCGTGCGCTGAATCGTAATTTTGCGGACTTGAAATCAGTGTTCTTCAACCCCAAAATAAGGCCAGCCGGATGATGCTTCCCCTCATGGCATCTCTGGCAAATGCACGTGAGTGCATTTCCTCCCTGAACCTTGGCCACCCCGTGCGACATGCACGGGGTGGTTTTTTATGGGCGCATCTACTCCGCTGCGTGGGGCATTTGCACCGCGCGACCCATTGTTTCCACCTCCGCCGCTAGCGTGTGGACCAGCCCGGATAGCAGCTTTGCAATCGCCGCAGCGCGAATAGTGGGCTGATCGAGCCGCGCGTCGAGATAGGCGCTGCGGCAAACTTCGATCTGCAACGCATGGATTCCGCGCGCAGTCTGCCCGTAGCGATCCAGCACGTACCCCCCGGAATACGGACGATTATGTGCGACTCGCCGCCCGTGAGCGGCAAGATACCGGATAGCCAGATCGACCAAGCCCGGATCGCAGGATGCGCCGAACCGGTCGCCGATCACGAACTCTGCGGGGAGATCCTGCGGGTGAGTTCGTCTCAAAGGAGGCATGGAATGAAGATCGATCAGCAAAGCCACCCCCCAGCGATCGCGCAGGCGCTCAAGTTCTGATGCGAGAGCCGCATGATAGGGCACGTAGATGCCCTCAATCCACGCATCGAGTTCCGCTTTTTCCAACGGTCGGCGCCAGATTTCTCCCATGCCAGGGACACGCCTGGGCACCAGGCCCAATCCACTGCGCGATCGACGGTTGGCGAGCGAGTGACGTGCCTGACGCGGCTTCGCGCCGCGCACCATGCTCCAGTCGATGTCTTCGACGGAACGATTGAGATCGATCATTGCGCGCGGCGCATCGGCGAGCAGAAGACTGGCTCGGGTTGCCGTTGCTACCGGTCGTGCGATCTTGTCGACATGCCGGTCCTCGAGTCGAAGGCTGGCCTGCTCGGGATCGCGAAGCAATGCGCTTAGCGGCTCGGGGTAAGCCCGGCCGCAATGCGGCGATGCAATGAGGACCGGAAGACTGTCTTCGTCCGAGCGCCATAGATGATAAGCCGGCGCGTGGTGCCCTGGTATTTCACCGCCGGTCAGATGCTCTACACCTCTCGCTGGTTCTGCCTTCCACTCGCGCATGACGGGAACGTCTGCTGCTAGCGCGGATTAATCAAGTCCAGATTTTGCAGCGCAGGTCGAACCGGGCCAAAAAAACTGTCCCATATTAACATTGCTTGTTTCGGATACATGCTTTTTTAAAACGGGAACGCTACATTACGCAAATGAACCACACAGCGACTCAACGGATCCTATTGGCCGAGGATGACGACGCTATGCGCGTTTACCTTGAACGTGCGCTCGTCAGCGCCGGCTACCGGGTCGACGCGGTTGATCGTGGTACCGCTGCCGTACCGCTGTTGGAAGACGGCGATTATGATCTGCTATTGTCGGACATCGTTATGCCGGAAATGGACGGCATCGAGCTAGCCCAAAGGTGCAATGAGGTGAGTCCTCAGACAAAGGTGATGTTCATCACCGGATTTGCCGCCGTCACTCTAAAGGCCAGTCGCGAACAGCCGCATGCCAAGGTGCTGTCCAAGCCCTTCCATTTGCGCGACCTGGTGTTGGAAGTCGAACGAGTACTGGAAGACCGGATCACCGCTCGATTGTGATGGCGGAAGAATAGGGCCTTGCGCGGCTAGGCCAGCCCCGCTAAAGGGCCCGCCTGCACCCGTAAAGGGTGCTCGATGGTGCGGGCGTATAGCTCAGTGGTAGAGCACTATGTTGACATCGTAGGGGTCCCAAGTTCGAACCTTGGTACGCCCACCATCGGAGCCGCACAGGCATGAAAAAGCCCGCTATATGGCGGGCTTTTTCATGCCTTGTCGCCGTTCATTTGCCGCGACTTCAAATCTTCTTTCAGCCGAGCCCTTCAAAATGGCTTTGCTGCCACCAACTCGAATTGCGGGGTCAGAAGCCCGGTTCAGTTTATCCCGGCGCAGCGGCTTGCGCCAAGCCAGCCTGGCAAATCTCGACCGTCCACGCCGTGGCGAGCAATCGGGAGACCTTAAGAGTTCAACCGTCGATATAGGGAGAATGGCGCGCCCGAAAGGATTCGAACCTCTGACCCCCAGATTCGTAGTCTGGTGCTCTATCCAGCTGAGCTACGGGCGCGCTTGGAGGGCGCCACATAGGCAGGTGCCTGCGGCTTGGCAATCCCTAAATCACGGTTTTTCGAACAAGTGCTGCGCGAGTTCGATGTCTAGCGGGAGTTTGGCCAGCCCGGCAATCTCCTGCGGTGTAAACCACGCGACTTCGCCGCCTTCAAGCGCCTGGACTGCGGTGCCGTCCCAAGCCGCCTTGTAAAGCAGGATGACAATCCCGTTGCGCCCTGCGACTGGCACTTCCTCGGCAAAAGTCACGGGGGATATTGTCTCCCACCCGAGCGCTATTCCGAGTTCCTCGCGAATTTCACGCACCAACGCAACGCGCGGAGTTTCGCCATTCTCGACCTTGCCGCCGGGGAATTCCCAGAGTCCTCCGTGATGCTTGTCAGCCGGACGGCGGTGCATCAACCATTTCCCACCATGATCGTTCAGAGCAAGCGCGACTACGCAGGTCCATGTCGGATTTTTTGCCAAAACTCGTGCTGCCCTCAATCCTTTTTTAACGAGATCGACCGTAGGCCCAGCATATCAGTCTGCACAAGCGACAGATGGGGCATCGAGCAATGTTCAAATTCCTACACGATTTGGGACGCGACACTCGTGGGGCCACTGCAGTCGAATACGGACTGATCCTCGCTCTCGTCTTCCTCGCAATGCTTGGGGCGGCACAGAGTTTCGGGACCAAAGCCGCCGGCATGTGGACCCATATCGAAACTACCGTGTTAACTTCGATCGCAGTTTGATGAGAGCAAAAATGATGGCTGCAGAGTTAGGGTTTTCTCAACCTCTGCTGTGCAAGAGAGAAGCTGCTCGCACCGCGAATTGGGAACGAGCCGGGTACGAAGACTGAACCAGGAGACGACACATGAAGTTTTTCCGCAAGCTGCGCCGCAACGAAGAAGGCGCTACCGCTATTGAATATGGCCTTATCGCCGCTCTTATCGCCGTTGCCGCGATCACTGCCATGGGCAGCCTCGGCACCGCAGTGAGCACGACCTTCAACAAGGTTTCGACCTCGATGACCGGTACTGTCTAAGCTTAAGGCTTATTCGAACAGTAAGGGCGGCGGGTATGTTCCCGCTGCCCTTTTCTTTTTGTTTGGAAGGGATCTTTTGTTCAGCGCCCGCGGACCACGATCTTGACTTTCTGTCCGGCGCCCAACCCTTCGTTCGACGCAAGGCCATTCAGCACCCTGAAACGCTCCATCTGATTGTCGCTATAGGCCATCCGGCTCGCCAGCGAGCTGACAGTATCGCCACTGCGAACCGTAACAACATCGATGACCCTCGGAATGACGTTGGCAGCGGCCTGCGAATCGATGCGGCGCACCGAACCAAACATATCGTTGAAGACGGAGACCCCGCCTGCCTGAGTGATCGCCAGGAAATGATATGCGCGATTGTTCGCAAAATCATAGGCGAACACCGTGACATCGACTTGCCCATTGTTCGAATTCACCCGAGCGGTCCCGTAAGCCGCAGGCAGACCGTTCACGGTCGTCTTCTGGATCGACTGCGGGCGAATCTGCTGTTGCTGACTCAACCCTGAGAAGACGCTGGTAACGTAGCTGTCGAGATTGTTGCTGTAGGGTGCCGTGGCAAACTGCGCCTGCCCGCTCTGACCGTTGATCGTCACGGCGCGTGTACCGTTCACCATGTAGAAGCCCTGTGGCGCCGTGAAGGCCAACCGCAGTTCCGGATGAATGAACTGCCGCCCTTCGACCACGCCCTGCGCTGGATCGTCACCATAAGTAAGGCCGTCGATTCGCGTCAGAAATGTGTCGCGGTTGGTCACACCGCCTGTGGCACCCGAAGCCTGAGCCGTCGATAGCGCACTCTGAACGCGACTTGCCGGATCGGGGTGGGTCGATGCCCATTCGGGAATATTGGCATTGCCCCGCCCCTGTACCCGTGCGTCCAGCGCGTTCTGAAGTGCGAGGCTTTGCAGAACGCTCGCCATGGCGCGCGGATCATAGCCAGCCTGATTGAGATAGCGGATGCCCAGCTCGTCGGCTTCCAGCTCCTGAGTACGTGAAAATTTCAGTGTTAGGAGTTGCGAGCCCTGCATCGCCGCCTGACCGATCTGCTCCCCAAGGCCGCTATTCCCCAACAGAATGCCGGAAAGGATCGCACCTGCCGCGCCGAGCAAGGTATTGCGCTGGGCCGCGGCTTGGCGACGTTGCGAATGCCGCGCGGCAACGTGCCCTACCTCATGGCCCAGAACGCCGGCGAGTTCGGCCTCGTTGTTCATCAGCGCAACGAGCTGGCGGGTCGTATAGATATAGCCGCCGGGAATCGCGAAAGCGTTGTTCACCGGACTGTTGAGCAGCGACACCGTGAATGAGTCGCGGGCATTGCCCAAGCCGGACTGCACGGCAATGTTCTTGCCCACTTGTTCCACATACAGCGCCTGGCTTCCGCTCATCGCCCCCCCGAACTCGGCCAGCAATTGGGGATGCGCCTCGGCCCCCATTTGGGCTTCGCTTTGCGTTATGGGTGCAGACGCGCTCGGAATTTCTCCGCCGGCCATACAGCCCGACAAAGCGAGCGAAAGCGCAATGACTGACGATACAGCGGTAAGCTTGGTGCGCGACATGAAAGACTCTCCCCAATCAATAAACACAGGCGGGCCAGCATCGTCCGACCCGCTGACTGTGTTCATTTATGCAAAGGGAGAACCTGAGCGGGCGAGACTTTGTTCCCGCCGCCGGAAGGGTTCGTATCAGCTTGCCAGCGACAAAAAACGCTCTTCGCGCAAACGCTTTAGCTCATGCGGGGCATAGCGAGCGAGCCTGTCCAGTTCTTCCGCAATAGCCGTCCCGAGCGCGGTTGCAGCCAGCACAGGATCGCGATGCGCCCCGCCCACCGGTTCCGCTATGATACGATCGATAACGCCAAGGCTTGCGAGATCCTGCGCCGTCACTTTCATGGCTTCGGCAGCATCGGGCGCCTTTTCGGCCGTGCGCCAGAGGATTGAGGCACAGCCTTCGGGCGAGATCACGGAATAGACCGCGTGCTCCATCATGAGGACGCGTTCGGCACTGGCCAATGCGACAGCGCCGCCGGAACCACCCTCGCCAACGATGGCCGCAACCATCGGAACCGGCAATGCCAGGCAAGCTTCGGTCGACCGGGCGATAGCTTCCGCCTGCCCGCGTTCTTCCGCTTCGACACCGGGAAAAGCGCCAGACGTGTCGACCAGAGTGACCACCGGCAGGCCGAACCGTCCGGCAAGCTCCATCAGACGGATCGCCTTGCGATACCCTTCCGGCTTGCCCATGCCGAAATTGTGGCGGATGCGGCTTGCGGTGTCGTTGCCTTTTTCATGGCCGATCAGGACGATCTTGCGACCATCCAGCTTGGCAAAACCGCCGAGAATGGCTTCATCGTCGCCATAGCAACGATCACCGCCGAGCGGGACGAATTCCTCGAACGCATGTTCGACATAGTCGCGGAAATGCGGGCGCGAGGGATGCCGGGCAACCTGCGTCTTCTGCCAGGGCGTGAGCGTTCCGTAAGTGCTGGCCAGCAAATCGGCGCTCTTGGTCTCGAGCCGCTTGAGTTCGCTGGAAATATCGACGTCATCGCCTTCCGCAGCGCCGCGCAGTTCCGCGATACGCTGTTCCAGTTCGGCGACGGGCTTCTCGAATTCGAGGTAGGAAATCATGGCGATGCGCTAGTCCGAAGCGCGCCTGCGTGCAAGCGGGTGCCTCTCGTTGACCAGTCTCACGAGCCGCGTCGAGTCGACATGCGTATAGATCTGGGTGGTCGAAATATCCGCATGGCCAAGCAGTGTCTGCAACGCACGAAGATCCGCCCCGCCCTCCAGCAGATGGGTCGCAAAGGCGTGCCGTAGCACGTGCGGACTGATCTTTTCTGGGGGCAGGTCCGCGCGTACCGCCAGTTCCTTCAGCATCTGAAACAGCCGCACGCGAGACAGGTGACCGGTACGCGATGGAAATAGCCAAGGTGAATCGGCATCGCGAACCGCAAGCCACCGTTTCAATGCCTTGCCGGCTCTCCGACTGACCGGCACCATCCGCGCCTGCCCGCCCTTTCCGATTACCGTCAGAAATGGAGCATCCCGCGGAACGGCGGACAAGGGTAGCGACACGAGTTCGGTGGCTCGCAATCCCGATCCGTAAAGCAATTCGATCATGGTCAGCAGGCGAACCGCGCCGGGCGTACCGTTGCTCGCTTCGTCCTCCGCAGTGGCGAACAGCGCTTCGACCTGAGCGTGCGAAAGAATTTTCGGCAATGGCCGCCGCGTCGCCGGGCGTGGCAGAGCATGGCTCGGATCGTCCTGGCGTAGGCCTTCGTCTACGAGAAAACCGAAAAACTGCCGGAGGGCCGAAATCTTTCGCGCCAGCGTCGACGGCGCAAGCGCCGACCAGCCTTTGCCCAGCGCGGCCAGTTCAGCCGGGCTTGCCCCATCGAGTTTCCTCCCGATCAGCTCTTCTGCCTGATCGAGATCGCGGCCATAGGCCATAATGGTGTTCCGTGCGGCTCCGCGCTCGGCGGCAAGCATGGCAAGGAAATCTGCGATCGCGCTCACATCAGGCGCGCGCGACTGCCTCTACCGCGATCATTCGGGCCTCCGCCTCGAAACCTACGCGGCGGAGGGCCGATACTATGTGATAGAGATGCCGGGACGTCATCCGATCCCAGTCCGCACCCTGCATTCCCAGGCCGGCGAGCATGGCAACGAGTGCGCGGTTTTCGACCTGTGCAGCCCGGTCTATCATCCGCGTCCAATGCGTCTGGGCCGACAGATTCATTCCAAGGCGTCCGCTATATTCCGCGATCTCCCCATCTCCGACCCTGCCCAATCCGGCAAGTCCCGCAACGAGCATGCGCGACTTTCGCTGGCCCGACGAACCATCATCGTCGGCAAAGCGATCCAGTTCGCCGCCGGTGACCGCATCGGAAGGGTTCGGGGCAGCAAGTGCAAGCAAAGCCCAGGCTTCACTGCCAGCATCGACCGCACCTGCCCAACGCATCGCGTCTCCGTCGAGACCGGCAGCCAGCATCGAAGCAATGAGCATTGCTGCATCCTCTTCGAAATCTGCGCTCGCCGGAATGCGCGCGGCGGCATAGGCGGTGAGAACCATGCGTCCATAGGAATAGTCGCCGCCACCTGCCCAGATTTCGCGAATTGCGGCCAGGCGTTGCGAGGGATTCGATCCGACATAGGCTTCGCGCAGGCGCGACGCAGTAAGCGCCGCGTCGCCTTCCGCACCGTCCTCGGCGAAAAGCTGGCTGTAAAGGTCCACCATGGCTGCAGAAGACAATATCCCGCTCGCGCCAGCAACATCCGCTCCCGTGCTGCGTTGCGAGGGAGACAGCGCGGGTGTCACGGCGGCGATGCGCAAAAGGTCGGGTTCGGCATCGTTGAGCAGATTCTGGGGAATCGGCTCGCCGAGAGTGTTCGCCATGGCAAAGCGCCATAGAGTGAGCGAATTAGTGCCGTCCCATTCGATCGTGACGGCGCGTCGGCCGCGTCCCGCGGCCCCGGCGAACCGCTGTGCGAACAATACATCGATGCGGTTTTCCTGGGCACGATTGAGGAGGCGTCGCAGATCGTTCTGCGCCCTCGTCGCTTCGCCGGCATAAGCGTTGCAAATACCGGCAAGCATCTGCCATTCCGTATCGTCACGTGGCGTGTCGACCAAGCGTACTGCTGGACACGCACCGACGATATCGGCGCTCCCCAGGTAAGCCTGAACAGCCGCATTCGTCAGAGCAGGCGAGTAATTTGCCGTGTCGATGTCCTGCACCAGCGCGCGGGCGACGACGTGCTCGCCCATCGCATTGAGCACTTGCGCGCGCAAGGTGGCGAACTCGACCGGGTTCATGCCTGCTGGCGTAGCAAGTCGACTGGCGAGAGCACGGCGTAAAAGGATATGCCCCCAGCGCGAAACCATCGGTTGGGTGGTTCCGGCAAGCACCGCGCGGACGAGAGCCGCAGGCTGTTTCTCCAGTGAGGCCGAAGGCAATCCGCCTTCATCCACTCCCAAAACCCCGACGCGCTGCATCGAGCGTCGAGCGGCAGGCGGGATGTCGGCCGTGGGCTTGAGGCCAAGGAACTCGTCCAGCTCGTCGGTGGACATGGCATCCAGCTCTTCGAGCGTCGGCAGGTTCGATAGGTCGAGGTCCGCATTCGGCAGTGCGATTTCGCTCGGCAGTGGCTGCACGATCTCGCCCGATTGAGTTTCGGTTGGCTGCGCGCCGTCGGTCTGTGTCGGAGCGGGCGCTCGGGTTGCCTGCGGAGAAGGAGTGGGCGTCGGCGCAGGATCGTCGAAACCCGGCGGCAACAGATCGATCGGCGATTCCTGCGCCCACACCACCGCAGAACTCAGCGCCAGCGCTGCGCCACCCGCAAGCCATACAGATTTCATCGCGCAGCCTCCGGCAGCTCGATCGCCTGTTCGGTGGGGCGCAGGGGCTGTTCGCCGCCATCAACAAGTGCCGCAATCAACAGCACCACGAACAGCACGATCAGTATGCCGCCAACTTTCCTGCCGCTCATCGCCAAGTTTTTCGCGTCCCGCTCCAAGTGCTGATACCTTGCCCGCGCCCTAGCCCAGTTCTAGGCACGGCGGCAATGACCCATGCGACGATCCTCACTCCCGCGCAGATCGACGGCATCGCCCGGCGGATAGATCGGCCGGTGGTGCTGGTGGGTCTGATGGGCGTAGGCAAATCGACCGTCGGGCGGCGGCTGGCCAACATGCTTCAAACCGATTTCGTGGACGTCGACGACGAGATCGAACGCGCCGCCGACCGGACCATCAGCGAGATATTCGAGACACATGGCGAAGCATATTTTCGTGATGGCGAACGCCGAGTCATCGCCCGCCTGATGGATGAAGCGCATGGAATCATCGCAACTGGTGGCGGAGCTTTCGTCGATTCCGAAACTCGTGCGCTGATCCTTGGGCAGGCCATCGCCATCTGGCTCGATTGCGATATCGACACGCTGGTGGAGCGTACTTCGCGGCGCGACAACCGGCCGCTTTTGCGCACAGGTGATCCGCGGGAGATACTCAGCGGACTCAAGGACAGGCGCCGCGCCGCTTATGCCGGCGCACAGATCCATGTAATTACCGATAACGCGCCGCACACCGAAACTGCGCAACGCATATTGGAGGCAATCGACGCATGGCTCTAATTCCGGTGCAACTGGCCGGACGCAGTTACGAGGTGCGCGTGGGCACCGGCCTGCTCTACGATCTCGCAGTCGAAGCCAAACCGTTCCTGCGCAAACGCTACGCCTGCATCGTGGCCGATGCCAACGCTCGTAGAAGCTGGGGAGAAACGGTCGGTCGTTCGCTCGAGGCCGCGGGCATCGCGCCCCGATGGTACGATGTGGCGCCGGGTGAGGCGTCGAAAAGCTGGGAGTCTCTTGCCGGGCTGACCGATTGGCTGCTGAAACAGAATGTCGAGCGGGGGGATCACGTTTTTGCGCTCGGCGGCGGGGTGGTCGGGGACCTTACCGGCTTCGCCTGCGCGATCCTCAAGCGTGGTTGCGGCTTCGTACAATTGCCCACGACGCTGCTGGCACAGGTCGACAGCTCGGTGGGCGGCAAAACGGCGATCAACACTTCGGCGGGCAAGAATCTGGTCGGGGCATTCCACCAGCCCTCGCTGGTACTGGCCGATCTCGACACGCTCTCTACCCTTCCCTCGCGCGAAGTTCGCGCCGGCTATGCCGAAGTGCTGAAATATGGCGTGCTGGGCGATAACGATTTCTTCGAATGGCTGGAGGATCGTGCCTATTCGGTACTCGCGCTGCAGCGCCAGTCGCTCGAAGAGGCGGTAGCGCGAAGCGTCAGGGCAAAGGCGCGCATCGTGGCGGAGGACGAGCGCGAGACGAGCGGCGCGAGGGCATTGCTCAATCTGGGACATACGTTCGGCCATGCTCTGGAGGCGGAAACCGGCTTTTCAGACAAGCTGCTCCACGGTGAGGCAGTCGCGCTGGGAATGGTGCTCGCCGCACGCTATTCCGCACGCCAGGGGTTGATGGGCGGCGAAGATGCGGAACGGGTGACACGCGCGGTCGATGCTGCCGGACTGCCCGCGGAAATTTCCGCCCTCGACCTTTGCTGCACCGGTGCCGCGTTGACGGCGCATATGCTGCACGACAAGAAGATGGACGCAGGCTCTCTGCCCTTTGTCCTGCTTCGTGGAATCGGGGCCGCCTATCTCGACGGCGAGGTGAATCTGGCCGACGTTGCGGCTTTTCTCGACGAGCAATTGCAAGCGCACTGATTTTGGTTCCAGCTACGACAATAGTCGGCAGCATTTTTCCACGAACGACATTCAAAGTTTCGCGACAGTGGTGCGACGCATAGCTATCCCTCCTCATCGATAGGAGAACGACCGCCCATGACAGCTGCCGCAGCACCCTCGGAAATTCAGCTCTACGATCCCGACGACCGCAGTTTCCTCGGACATCCCAGGGGGCTCGGCTACCTCGCGTTTACGGAAGCCTGGGAGCGGTTCTCGTTCTACGGCATGCAGGTGCTGCTGGTCCTTTATATGACCAAGTCGCTGCTATTGCCTGGGCAGGTCGAACAGGTGGCCGGGATCGAGCAGCTCAGAGCCCTGTACGGAGGCATCGATGGTCAGCCCTTCGCCAGCGCAATCTTCGGGACTTACGCGGCGAGCGTCTATCTAACCCCGATCTTGGGGGGCTGGATCGCCGATCGCCTGCTGGGCAAGCGACGTACCGTGTTGCTCGGCGCTATCACGATGGCGATGGGCCATTTTTTGATGGCTTTCAACGTGACCTTTCTGTTCGCACTCCTATGCCTCATTCTCGGATCGGGCATGTTCAAGGGCAACATCGCCAGCCAGGTCGGAAGCCTTTACCGAGCGGAGGATTTGCGACGCGCCGACGCGTTCCAGCTCTTCTACCTCGCCATCAACGCCGGGGTAATCGCCAGCCCGCTGATCGTGGGAACGCTGGGCGAGACCATGGGCTGGCACTGGGGTTTCGGCGCTGCTGGCGTCGGCATGCTGATCGGCCTCGCAATCTATGTCGCGGGTCAAAGATACCTGCCCTCCGAACATTTCGATGTGGCCGATAAGAAGTCCGAGGCGAAACTGCCGATGTCGCGCAACGACTGGTTGGCGACCATCGCTCTCCTCCTGCTGATCCCGGTTCTCGCGATAGCGATCGTTCCGAACAACCAGATATTCAACGCCTACCTGGTCTGGGGCGATCAGAGCTTCGCGCTCTACTGGGACGATGAAAAGCTGCCTACGACATGGCTCGTCACGCTCGATGCCGTCGTCTCGGTCAGCTTTCTCGCGATAGTCGCCGGTTTCTACCGCTGGTGGAAAACGAAATGGACCGAACCCGACGAACTGACCAAGATCATCATCGGTTCGCTGTTCTCGATCGGCGGCATGGCCTGCCTTTATCTCGCCGCGGCCACAACACCTCCGGGCGAAAAGATCGGCCTGTTCTGGCCCGTCATGTTCCACATCGTCAACGCGATCGGCTTTGCGCACATGCTGCCTGTCAGCCTGGCACTGTTCGCGCGCCTCGCACCGAAACAGATCAATGCGACGGTGATCGGACTCTATTATCTCGCCTTCTTCGCTGGAAACTCGATGGTCGGCTATGTCGGTGGGTGGTTCGAAACCATGCCGGTCACGCAGTTCTGGCTGATGCATATGGGGTTTGCCGCGGCGGCGGGCGTCGCCTTCATGCTGTTCAAACTTCTCCTCGCGCCGCGGCTGATGCATAATGCCGATCCGGACGACGTAGCCCTGCAATGACCCGTTTCATCGACCTTTCCATCCCGATCACCAACGATGTGATCTCGGACCCGGAGGTGATGCGGCCAAAGGTCACCTACATGACCCACCAAAGCACCTGGCAACAGATCGCCATGTTCTTTCCCGGTCTGGAGAAAAGCGACCTGCCCGATGGCGAAGGCTGGGCGGTCGAGATGCTCGAACTCTCCACCCACAACGGCACCCATATGGATGCGCCCTGGCACTATCATTCGACCACCGACAAAGGTACCAGCCCTGCCCCGAGCATCGACGAAGCCCCGCTCGATCGCTTCTTCCGCCCGGGTGTCAAACTGGATTTCAGCCATCTGCCGCATGGCCATGTCGTCGGCGCCGCGGAGGTCGAGGAGGCGTTCGAAAAGATAGGCTACGATCTCCAACTGCTCGACATAGTGCTCGTGCAATCGGGCGCGGTCTACGGGACCGAGAATTTCACCGATCAGGGGGTCGGCCTTGGCGCCGAGGCTACCCTGTGGCTGACCGAGCGCGGCGTGGAGGTGGTCGGCACCGATGCGTGGAGTTGGGATGCACCGTTCAGTCATACGGCAAAGCGCTGGGCGGAAACGCGGGATCCGAGCATCATCTGGGAAGGCCACAAGGCCGGCCGTATCCGCCCCTATTACCAGATCGAAAAGCTCACCAATCTGGAAAACCTGCCCAGCCACGGCTTCACCTTCAGCTGCTTTCCGGTGAAGATCGAACGGGCCAGCGCCGGCTGGATTCGCGCCGTCGCCATGATAGAGCAATGACGATGCGGATTGCGCGTGCGGATCTTGCCGACCCCGCAGTTCGCGCCATGATCGAATATCATCAACGCGACATGCTGGCGGTTTCGCCGCCCGGCACCAGCTTCGCACTCGATGTTTCAGGCCTGTCCGGCTCCGATGTCACGCTGATCGCCGCATGGGCGGAAGATCAGGTCGTCGGGATCGGCGCGATGAAACGTCTGTCGCCCTTATCGGCAGAGCTGAAATCCATGCGCACCCATCCGGATCATCTCGGAAAGGGAGTTGCCAGCGCGATTCTCGAAGAATTGATCGCAGAAGCGCGCCGTGGAGGCATCGCGCGCCTGAGCCTGGAGACCGGAACAAGTGCAGAATTCGTCCCTGCCATCAGGCTATATCTGAAGCGCGGTTTTGCCGTTGGCGAGCCATTCTCCGACTACGTGAACGGCCCGCATAACCAGTGCTATCATCTGGAGCTTGCCGCAGCTTAGCGCACGTGTGCGTCGAGACGCGTCACCTTGCCCGCTCCGTGCGGCTGGAAATCCGCCACCATCATGTCGTGTTCGGCCAGCAACCGCTCGATCTCGCCGCGCCGTTGCAGGATCATGTGAGCGATACCCGGCGCGAGGCTTTCGCCATCGCCGATCTTCCCCAATATTCCCGCTAGATCGCTGATCGTCGCTTCTTCGGGCGTCTTGAAATACTGCCCTCTGCTGTCGAAAAACCCTGTGCCCCGCTGTGCCATACCATGCTCCTGTATCTGAACGTCAGAAGCGACTCGAAGGCCTGTAGTATCCTCGACAAAATCGGTTCGCAAAAGCCCGTTAAGGGTAAAAGTCGAGGATAGTCCCAAAATCGGAAGAAAGCTGTGCCGCAGGAAATCATTCCGCGCGCCAGCATTTCTCAAAATTGCGGATCGTCATTGCTATTCGAGCTCGAGAATCACCTCGTCGACCGCCAGGCTATCGCCCTCGGATGCATTGATCTTGCCCACAACAGCCTGCTTTTCCGCGCGCAGGATGTTTTCCATCTTCATCGCCTCCACCGTCGCCAGCGGCTGGCCGGGCTGCACCTCTTCGCCCTCGCCCACATGCAGCTTCACCAGCAGGCCCGGCATCGGGCAGATGAGCATCTTCGAAAGGTCTGGCGGTTCCTTCTCGATCATATGCGATGCGAGATGGGCGATCCGGGTCTGGAGAATGCGCAGGTGATGCGTCGCGCCGCGCGTGGTCACCGCGTAGCCCGTGCGCGTTGGCGCAAGCTGGAAGGTGTATGCCTCGACCGGCTCGGCATCCTCGTCGGCATCATTGTCGTAAAGCGCGACATCCACCATCGGCTCGCCGGGCGTGTACTGCATTTCGATGGTGACCTGTTCGCCATCGACAGTGAGCGCGTTTTCTTCCAGCCGCACTTCATGCGAGGTCGATCCCTCCGCGCGTTCGCCGATACGGATGGTCCAGTCGCCCGGCGCATAGAGATCGTCCGACAACTGACCCTCGATCCGCCGCGCGCGATCGGCATCGGCGGTGGCGATCACGCCGCCGACCGCTGCGAGAACGCTGATCAGTTGCGGCGATGCTGGGGCGCCTTCGAATCCATCGGGATATTCCTCGGCGATGAAGCCGGTGGTCAGTTCGCTCGAACGGAAGCGCGGATGCTGCATGATTGCGCTAAGGAAATCGACATTGTGCCCCAGCCCTTCGATGCGGAATGCGTCGAGTGCGGCAATCTGCAAATCTGCAGCCTCGTCGCGAGTTTCGCCCCAGGTCACCAGCTTGGCGATCATCGGGTCGTAGAACATCGACACCTCGCCGCCTTCGAATACGCCGTCGTCGACGCGGATGCCGTCGATTCCGCGGCGGCCGTTTTCGGAGCCGTCATCGGCCCATGGTTCGACCGGTGGCTGATAGCGTACCAGGCGGCCCGTGGAAGGCAGGAAGCCGCGATAGGGATCTTCGGCATAGACGCGGTTTTCGATCGCCCAGCCGTCGATCTTCACGTCGTCCTGCGTGATCTCGAGCTTTTCGCCTGCGGCGACGCGGATCATCTGCTCGACCAGATCGACTCCGGTTATCGCCTCCGTGACAGGGTGCTCCACCTGCAGGCGGGTGTTCATTTCGAGGAAGTAGAAGCTCTCGCCGGTCTTGTCCGCGCCGGAAACGATCAGCTCGACCGTGCCCGCGCTGTAATAGCCGACCGCCTTCGACAGCGCGACGCATTGTTCGCCCATCGCCTTGCGCATCTGCGGGGTCACGAAGGGAGACGGGGCCTCTTCGACCACCTTCTGGTGGCGGCGCTGGATCGAGCATTCGCGCTCGTTGAGATAGACCACATTGCCGTGCTGGTCGCCGAGGATCTGGATCTCGATATGGCGCGGATCCTCGATGAATTTCTCGATGAAGACGCGGTCGTCGCCGAAGCTGTTCAGTCCTTCGCGCTTCACGCTTTCGAAGCCTTCGCGCACGTCCTTTTCGGAATAGGCAAGGCGCATGCCCTTGCCGCCGCCACCGGCGCTCGCCTTCATCATTACCGGGTAGGTGATGTCGTTGGAAATCTCGACCGCATGGTCGGTATCGCGGATCTCGCCGACGAAGCCTGGGACGACATTCACCCCCGCCTCGCGCGCGATCTTCTTGCTCTCGATCTTGTCGCCCATCGCGGCGATCGCCTTGGCGGGCGGGCCGATGAAGGCGATATTCTCCTTCGCCAGCGCCTCGACGAAGCTCGCGCGTTCGGACAGGAAGCCATAGCCCGGGTGGACCGCCTCGGCGCCGGTCTGCTTGCACGCCGCGATGATCTTGTCTGCGATCAGATAGCTTTCCGCTGCCGGTGCCGGGCCGATATGCACCGCCTCGTCCGCCATTCGCACGAAGGGCGCGCGCGCATCGGCGTCCGAATAGACGGCGACGGTCGCGATGCCCATTCGGCGCGCCGTCTTGATGACGCGGCAGGCGATTTCACCACGGTTGGCGATCAGGATTTTTTTGAACATCAGGTTGCTTTCGCTATAATTTGCAGTCGATCGCTTTCGGAAACTAACTTGTTGAGCCGACGAAAGGCCGGGGCGCTCACGCTACGCTGACCCACCCAAGTTTCTGGTAGAACCTCACGAACCGGTTCTTCAGGCCCGTTGTAAATGACCTCGCCATAGCAGCCGTCGTAATCGAAATGGAAAACCAGGAGATGGTCCGCCTTCGTCTCGACAGGCCGAAAGGCAGCTCCGCGCTTGGTTCCGCTAGCTTTGACCTGAACAGACCGACCATCAGGCGCATAGCCGTCGACACCCTCGTTACTGCGTCCGGTGAGAGTTAACCCGAACAATTCGGCGGCAACAGCTTCGCCAAGATCGCCGACGAGATTTCCATCGAGGGTAAAGTGGAGGTCAACCGCGCTGTAGTGCGCCTTGAGCTCATTGCGGGCGGCAATCAGGTTTTGGATGGATGGGGGAAGATCGAATTTCACTCCGCCGGCTCCGCGAACTTGCAGGCCCGCATCGGTTCTTCCTGCTGCAACGCCTTTAGCCCCAGCTTCGCGAAAAGTGCCGCGTCGCTATCGTCGCCCGCATTGGGCGCGGTGAGGAGCTTGTCGCCGGTGAAGATCGAATTCGCGCCCGCCAAGAAGCACAACGCCTGCGTGGCTTCGGACATCGACTCGCGGCCTGCGGACAGGCGCACCATGCTCATCGGCATGGTGATCCGTGCCACCGCCACCGTGCGGACGAATTCGATATCGTCGATCTTGGCGAGCGGGGTATCGGCCAGCATGTCGCCCAGCACCGTGCCCTTGACCGGCACCAGCGCGTTGACCGGAACGCTTTCGGGATGCCGCTCCAGCGTGGCGAGCGTGTGGACGAAGCCCACCCGGTCCGCGCGCGTTTCGCCCATGCCCACGATCCCGCCGCTGCACACGTTGATCCCCGCATCGCGCACATTCTGCAGCGTATCGAGCCGGTCCTGGTAATTGCGGGTCGAGATCACGCGCTCGTAATATTCCGGGCCGGTGTCGACATTGTGATTGTAGTAATCGAGCCCCGCTTCCTTGAGCATGTCCGCCTGTTTCGGCGTCAGCATGCCCAGCGTCATGCAGGTCTCCAGCCCCATTTCGCGAACGCCCTTCACGATCTCGACGATCGCGGGCATGTCGCGGTCCTTGGGGTTGCGCCAGGCCGCGCCCATGCAGAAGCGCTGGCTGCCCGCATCCTTGGCCTGCGCCGCGCGCTGGAGGACCGATTGCACCTCCATCAGCTTGGTCGCCTCGACGCCGGAATCGGCCTTCACCGACTGCGAGCAATAGCCGCAATCCTCCGGACACCCGCCGGTCTTGATGCTCAGCAATGTGCAGAGCTGCACCTGCTCGGGCGGATGATACTGGCGGTGCACAGTGGCCGCGCGGAAGAGCAGTTCGGTGAAGGGAAGGTCGAAGAGGTCCGCGATTTCGTCGCGGGTCCAGTTGGTGCGGATCTGGGTCAATTTGTGTCTCTTAAAAGAAGTCGATAGAGCAACCAGAGCATCCCAGCGGAGGCAGCAAGTACGGCGGGAACGACGAGGTCTTGCAACCCCAACTGCCGATATTCCTGCGTGCTCAGGTCGTAATAGGTGAAGTACCAAGATAGCAGGAACAGCGCGTTACCGATCATAATCACACAGCCGAATACGAAGCAGCCTATGTGCCTCCAGTTACCGTAAGTCGGTTGATCGGAAAAACTCACTCCACCGCCTCTCATGTCATTGCGAGGAGCCGCAGGCGACGCGGCAATCCATGGCACTGTACCATGGATTGCTTCCCCCGGCTCGAGGCCGGGGTCGCAATGACCGAGTGAGAGGACCTCACTCCGCCGCCTCGTCCAGATCCCCACCGGCAGGCGGCATGTTATGGCCCAGCAGGCGCAGCATGTCGGCCGCGCATTCGACCACATTGCTGCCCGGGCCGTATATGCCCTGCACCCCGGCATCGCGCAGGAAGTCGTAGTCCTTCTGTGGGATCACGCCGCCGGCGATCACCTTGATATCGGGGCGGCCGGCGTCTTTCAGCAGGCCGATCAGCTCGGGGATCAGCGTCTTGTGCCCCGCCGCGAGGCTGCTCGCGCCGATGGCATCGACACCATTGTCCAGCGCCATGTCGCGTGTTTCCGCAGGGGTCTGGAACAGCGGGCCGGAGACGACCTCGAACCCCATATCGGCAAAGGCACTGGCGATGACATTGGCCCCGCGATCGTGCCCGTCCTGGCCCATCTTGGCGACCATGAGCTTCGGCGCACGGCCCAGACGGCGTTCGACCGCCTTCACACCTTCGACCACCTGCGCATAACGGTCGTCGTCGGCATAGGCAGCCGAATAAATCCCGCGGACCGGCTTCGGCATGGTGTCGTAGCGGCCATAGGCGTCCTCCATCGCGGCTGAGATTTCGCCCAGCGTTGCATCGTGGCGCGCAGCCTCAACCGCGAGGCCGAGAAGGTTCCCTTCCCGCTGTGCCGCCCCGCGCGCGAGTGCATCGAGCGCAGCCTTGCAGGCAAATTCGTCACGCTGGGCGCGCACCTTCTCGATCCGGGCGATCTGGCTGCGGCGCACGGCGTGATTGTCGACATCGAGCGTTTCGATCGGGTCCTCTTCGGCCTTGCGGTATTTGTTCACGCCGACGATCACCGTCTCGCCCTTGTCGACGCTTGCCTGCTTCACCGCGGCCGCTTCCTCGATCTGCGCCTTGGGCTTACCGCTGGCGACATACTGCGTCATTCCGCCGGCGGTCTCGACCTCGTCCAGCAGCTTGCGCGCTTCGTCGATCAGGGCCTGCGTCAGGCTTTCGACGTAATAGCTGCCGCCCATCGGGTCGGCGACATTGCAAATGCCGCTTTCCTCCTGGATTACCAGCTGCGTGTTGCGCGCGATGCGGGCGCTGAAATCGGTCGGCAGTGCGATGGCCTCGTCCAGAGCATTTGTGTGGAGCGATTGTGTGCCGCCCAGCACCGCCGCCATCGCCTCAATCGTGGTGCGGATGACATTGTTGTACGGGTCCTGCTCCTGCAACGATACACCCGATGTTTGGCAGTGTGTTCGGAGCGTTTTCGAGCGCTCGATTCGCGCACCGAGGTCCGTCATAACCTCGTACCAGAGCGCCCGCGCGGCACGCATCTTGGCGATCTCCATGAAGAAGTTCATGCCGATGCCCCAGAAGAAGGACAGGCGCGGCGCGAAGGCATCGATATCGAGCCCCGCTTCCATCGCGCGCTTGGCGTATTCCTTGCCGTCGGCAATGGTGAAGGCGAGTTCCTGCACCGCCGTCGCCCCGGCCTCGTGCATATGATAGCCCGAGATCGAAATGCTGTTGAATTTCAGCATGTTGGCCGAAGTATATGCGATGATGTCCGAGATGATCCGCATGCTCGGCTCGGGCGGATAGATATAGGTGTTGCGGACCATGAACTCCTTGAGGATGTCGTTCTGGATGGTGCCGCTGAGCTTGTCCTGCGAAACGCCCTGCCGCTCCGCCGCGACGATGTAGAAGGCCAGCACGGGGATCACCGCGCCGTTCATCGTCATGGAAACGCTCATCGTGTCGAGCGGGATCTGGTCGAACAGGATTTCCATGTCGCGCACAGTGTCGATCGCGACGCCAGCCATGCCGACATCGCCCACCACACGCGGGTGATCGCTGTCATAGCCGCGGTGGGTTGCAAGGTCGAAAGCGACCGAGAGGCCCTTCTGGCCCGCCGCGAGGTTGCGGCGGTAGAAGGCGTTCGATTCCTCTGCGGTGGAAAAGCCCGCATACTGGCGGATCGTCCACGGGCGGCCAGTGTACATGCTGGCATAAGGGCCGCGCGTGAACGGCGCGATGCCCGGAACGCCGGGATCGATCCCGTCGGTATCCGCGCTGGTATAGAGTGGCTTCACATCGATCCCCTCCGGCGTGTGCCAGGTGAGATCGCGGCCCTTCACCTCCTTGTCGGCGAGGGGCTTCCAATCGTCATAGGTAGGCTTGTCACTCATGCGACGCCCTAAACCACAATCGTATGCACAGGGGAAGAGGCGGCCGGTCGTTCGGCCGCCCACATCCCCCTCATCCGCGGGGTTACTCGCCCTTGAACTCCGGCTTGCGCTTCTGGAGGAAGGCCATTCCGCCCTCCATCGCATCCTTGCTCGCTCCAGCGGTGCGCTGCCCTTCGGCTTCGGCACGCAGCACTTCGGTCAGATTGCCGTCGAGTGCTGTGGCAATATTGCGCTTCATCGTGGCATAGGCGAGGGTCGGGCCGTTGGCGAGCTTCTCGGCCAGAGCCCTCGCCTCGTCCAGCAGCGCGTCATCGTCGCACGCCTTGTAGATCAGCCCCCAGTTTTCAGCCTGTTCCGCACCGATCTTCTCACCCAGCATCATCATCCGCGTGGCGCGTGCACGGCCGATCGCGCGGCTCAGCAGCCAGGTCGAACCGCCATCGGGGACAAGGCCGATATTGACGAAGGCCTGGAGGAAATAGGCGCTCTTGCCCGCCAGTACGAAATCGCCTGCCAGCGCGAGACTGCAGCCGACGCCCGCCGCTGGGCCGTTGACCGCGCAGATCACCGGCACATCGGCGCGCAGCACCTGGTTGATCGCCGGATTGTAATGGTTCTGCAGTGCACGATGGCTGCCGCCCTTGCTCTGCAGGGCGCTACCCTCGCCCCGGGCCGCCAGATCCGCGCCCGAACAGAAGCCCTTGCCCGCACCGGTGATCAGCACGGCGCGGCTGTCGCCAAGGTCGTAAAAGGCCGCGCCGATCTCGTCCGCCATTTGCGGCGGCATCGCGTTCAGCCGGTCCGGCCGGTTGAGCGTGATGGTGGTAAGCGGACCGTCTTTCTCGACGATGATGGTTTCGTAGCTCACGCGCTTCTCCCAAACGTTGCGTTTCGCAACCGAGATTGGCGGCGAACGTGACTCTGTGCAAGTCCGTTACGGCGCGCTGCGTCGCCCGGCCTCAGTTCGACCAGTACCCATCACCCTCGGGAGTTTGCATGATCTCTGTCAGCTGGCCCATCATGTCCTTGGGATGGAGGAAGAAGATCGGCGTTCCGTGAGCGCCGATGCGTGTGGGGCCGAGGATGCGCTTGCCCAGTTCCTCGAACCATTTGCGCGCATCGTCGATATCCTCGACCTCGTAGCACAAATGGTGCTGCCCGCCGGCAGGATTCTTCGCAAGAAAACCGTGGATCGGACTGTCGGCTCCGAGCGGTTCGATCAGCTCGATCTGCGTGCCGCTGGTCCCGTCATATCCCGGCGTATCGACGAAGCAGACCTTCACGCCCTGCTCTTCCATGTCAAAGGGCTCACGAATGTTTATCGCGCCCATGACATCACGATAATAGTGGATCGATTCCTCGATCGAAGGCGTTGCCACGCCGATATGGTTGAGACGTCCTAGTTTCATTGGCTCTCGATCCTTGGCTGCCGCGCCGCTCCAGCGGCGGCGGCTCCCTCGACGAATCCCTCGATCCGGGCAACGCGCTGGGCCAGTTCGGCGTGACTATACGCCAGAGACGACACATCCTGCCCCAAAGCTCTCAGTTCTTCTTCGAGCCGATCGAACTTTTCGTTCGAGAGCATGACCGTTTTCACGGCATTGTAGGCCCGGTCGAAGGCGCTCACTTGGTCGCCTCGACCCGCTCCAGCGCCTCGCGCACTGCCTTGCGCGCCTGGGCAATGCTGGCTTCTATCGAATCCATCTTCGCATTCCAGCGCGGCACGGCTTCCTCGAGTTCCCTGGACAGCATGTTCAGCGCGGCCTCTTCCGCTTCGGACATATCGTCCGGCTCCGCCATATAGCGCGCCGCCGCCTCGCGCAGCACGCTGCCGACGGATTCGCCCCGCGCCTTGGCGAACGCCTCCAGCGCCGCCTTCTGCTCGGCATTGGTTAGATAGGTGACGCGTTCGGTCTGCATTTCGGACATTCCTTATCATGTCCTTATAATGTGCGAGCGACGCTGTATCAAGCGCCGGTCTGCCTAATGATCTGTGCTGCACCTATCGTCTCGTGGCCATGCGTAACACAGTTCGTGAACGAAGACCCCGTTGCGTCGATTGTGACTAGATCGGGTCGAGTTTTACAGAATTTTCAATCAATCCCGATCACATGGGAATGATTGAATGAGTGCCTTGAGGATTAAACTCGAACCAATGTTATGCCGTTCCGACGGATTGTCATTCAGATATTTGACTGTGATGGCAGCCAGTTGTTCAACCGAAACGCCGTTTGGCATGCAGTAATACCGGTCAATGATTTTCGCAGATTGCAGAATTTCAAACGTATCCACCGCACCGGCGACATAGCCGTAGCAATTGCCGACTAGGATCTGCGTTGAAGGGTCATCCACACCGGGGCGGCAACGCTCCAGAAGAATATTGCCATTCACGAACGTCGTGTCTGCTCTCACGGTTGCGGGGGTAACTGCGAACACAATGGCTGATAGCGCAATTAAAAGTTTCATTCCGTGCTCCCTAAAGCGGAATATTATCATGCTTCTTCCACGGGTTCTCCAGCTGCTTCGTGCGCAGCTTGCGTAGCCCCAGCGCGATGCGCTTGCGCGTCGAATGCGGATAGATCACCTCGTCGATATAGCCGCGGCTTGCCGCCACGAAGGGGTTGGCGAAACGGTCTTCGTATTCCTTCGTTTTCTCGGCGATCTTGTCGGGATCGTCGCGGTCTTGGCGGAAGATGATCTCCACCGCGCCCTTGGCGCCCATCACAGCGATCTCGGCGGTGGGCCAGGCGTAGTTCAAATCGCCGCGCAGGTGCTTGGACGCCATGACGTCGTAGGCGCCGCCATAGGCCTTGCGGGTGATGACGGTGATCTTGGGCACGGTCGCCTCGGCATAGGCGAACAGCAGCTTGGCACCGTGCTTGATGATGCCGTTATGTTCCTGCGCCGTACCGGGCAGGAAGCCGGGCACGTCGACGAAGGTCAGGATCGGGATCTCGAAGGCATCGCAGAAACGCACGAAGCGCGCGGCCTTCTTGGAGGAATTGATGTCGAGCACGCCGGCGAGCACCATCGGCTGGTTCGCCACCACACCCACAGTGCGCCCCTCGACCCGGCCAAAGCCGCAGATAATGTTGGCCGCGTGGTTCGGCTGGATCTCGAAGAAATCGCCTTCGTCCAGCGTTTTACGGATGACTTCGTGCATATCGTATGGCTGGTTGGCGTTATCGGGAATCAGCGTGTCGAGGCTGAGTTCCTCACGGTCCCACGCATCGCTGGTGGGGCGCTCTGGCACTTCCTCGCGATTGTTGAGGGGCAGGTAGTCAAAGAAATTGCGCGTCGCGAGCAGGGTCTCGATATCGTTTTCGAAGCTGTTGTCGGCGACGCTTGTCTTGGTCGTGTGCGTCTTCGCCCCGCCGAGTTCTTCCTGCGTCACCACCTCGTTGGTCACCGTTTTGACCACGTCGGGGCCGGTGACGAACATGTAGCTCGAATCCTCCACCATGAAGATGAAGTCGGTCATCGCCGGGCTGTAAACCGCGCCGCCTGCACACGGCCCCATGATCAGGCTGATCTGCGGCACCACGCCCGAAGCGAGCACATTGCGCTGGAACACTTCGGCATAACCGCCCAGCGATGCCACGCCTTCCTGGATGCGCGCGCCGCCGCTGTCGTTGAGGCCGATAACCGGCGCGCCGACCTTCATCGCAGTGTCCATCACCTTGCAGATCTTCTCTGCATGCCGTTTGGAAAGAGAGCCGCCGAAGACCGTGAAATCCTGAGAGAAAACATAGACCAGGCGGCCGTTGATCGTGCCCGATCCGGTGACTACCCCGTCGCCCGGAATTTTCTGGTCCTGCATGCCGAAATCGACGCAGTCATGCTCAACATAGGTGTCGAGTTCCTCGAAGCTGCCTTCGTCGAGCAGCACGTCTAGCCGCTCGCGCGCGGTCAGCTTGCCCTTGGCGTGCTGCGCGGCAATGCGTTTTTCACCACCGCCCAGCTTGGCAGCATCGCGGCGGCGTTCCATTTCGGCGATATTGGCGGACATGCTCTCTCCGTGAAATACGATTGCACGAGCGCCTAGGGCGAAGCGTGCCGTAAGGTCAATCGCGCTGCGCGCTTATGAGGAACTCGACATTGCCTTCCGGCCCGGTGATCGGGCTTTCGACTATGCCCTGCACCTCGAAGCCCAGGCCCTCGACCCACTGGCGCACCTCGTCGCAAACCCGGCGGTGAAGCACCGGGTCGCTGACCACCCCTTTCTTGCCGACTTCCTCGCGCCCGACTTCGAATTGCGGCTTGATCAGTGCGACCAGGCGACAATTGCGCTCAGCCAGTTCGAGCGGGCGTTCGAGTACTTTCGCCAGCCCGATAAAGCTTGCATCACACACCACCCATGTGACGGGGCGATCGATCAGTTCGCGGGTCAGTATGCGCGCGCTGGTCTGTTCAAGGACAGTGACGCGGTCGTCCTGCCGCAATTTCCAGGCAAGCTGATTGGTGCCGCTATCGACAGCAAAGATGTGCCTCGCACCGCCGTGCAATAGCACATCGGTAAAGCCGCCTGTCGAACTGCCGATATCCATAGCAGTGACGCCCGCAGGATCGAGGCCGAAATGCTCTATCGCATGAGCCAGCTTGATGCCCCCCCGCGAAACCCATGGATGATCGCGACCCCGGACCTCGAGCTGCGCATCTTCGGACAGCTGTTGCCCCGGTTTCGCCAGCTTCTGCTCACCCGAGAATACCAGGCCCGCCATCACCAGCGCCTGAGCGCGAGTGCGGCTCTCCACGAGCCCACGGTCCACCAGCATCTGATCGAGGCGCTTCTTTTTTGGCATTGGAAACATGGCGCTTAGCGAGCATTGTTGATGCATGAAACCGATCTATGCCCATTTCGGCGGCGCTTTGGCGCTCAGCTTTGCAATCGCAGCCTGCGTACCTGCCCCGGATTCGACCCCGGCACCGGCGCCCACCCCTACGCCAAGGCCAGCGGCGCCCGCTCCACCGCCGCCCCCGCCCTCGCCACCCCCGGCCGAAGACTGGATCGACCGCCCGCAGACGGCAGGCGACTGGAATTATCGCACCCAAAGCGACGGCATGACGGTAGCTTCTTTTGGTATTGATGCCCGGGATCCGATATTGGGATTGCGATGCGATCGGCAGCGCCGGATCATCTCTATCGGACGGAAGGCCGACGCCAGTCGCGAAGTTCCGATAGTTATTCGAACCGAGACGGCGACACGCCAGTTCAGCACACATCCGGCGCAGGGCAGCGTGGGGCCGATCCTGTCGTTGGATATCCCGGCAAATGATCGATTCCTGGATGCAATTGCACTGACACGTGGCCGATTCGCTGTGGAAGCCCCCGGCTTATCCACACTCTATTTGCCCGCCTGGGGCGAAGTGACCCGCGTGATCGAGGACTGCCGCTGACCCGATTCCCGACACTTGCCTCTCGGAACAAGTCGGGGAACAGGTATCAAAAAAGGCCCTGAAAATCTTCCGAGCCACAAACACCAATTCTGACGTGGGAAAACTTTTTTTCAAGGGTTGTTTTAGGGCTCTGGAAGACTCAAATATATCCACAAGATCAGCGGCGAAACGCGGTCTTGTTCCCCGGAAACGGGGTACTTTGGCTCTAACAGCGCGAAAGGAGGTGATCCGATGTCTCATGGTTCAGCAGAGAGGTCGGCAAGTTTCCGCGCGGAGCACTATCGGTAAAGCAGATACCCTTAGAGGCTTCGTGAGCGGCACTTCCCGCCGCTGACCATGCGAAGGGCAGTTCCACCTACGGGCGTGGAGCTGCCCTTCTCATTAGGAGCCGATCCGTTTTGACCTGCTTGCGAAATCGGCGCGTCCACACTACCCGCGCTGCATGGAATTCGAGCATCTTCCCCACTCCGCGCCGGTTCCCGGCGAAACCCGCCAGCAGGCTCTTCTGGATCCCGGATTCGGCAAGCTCTTCACCGATCACATGGTCGTTATCGATTACGATGCCGATATGGGTGGCTGGCACAAGGCAACCCTGGGTCCGCGCCAGCCGATAAGCCTCGATCCCGCTGCGGCAGTACTGCACTATGCGCAGGAAATCTTCGAAGGCATGAAGGCTTACAAACTGGAAGATGGCTCACTGGCCCTTTTTCGGCCCGAACAGAATGCCCGCCGCTTCAATGACAGCGCCAGGCGCATGGCGATGCCAGAGCTTCCGGAGGAAATGTTCCTCGAATCGATCCGTCAATTGGTTGCCAAGGACCGCGACTGGGTGCCTGGCGATCCCGACGGGTCACTGTATCTGCGCCCTTTCATGTTCGCGTCCGAGGCGTTCCTGGGCGTGCGCCCAGCGAGACAATACAAGTACGTCCTTATCGCATCGCCCGTAGGTCCGTATTTTAAAGGCGGCGCCAAGCCGGTGAAGATCTGGGTTAGCCGCAATTACACCCGCGCAGCCCCGGGAGGCACAGGGGCCGCGAAGACCGGCGGCAACTACGCCGCTTCCCTCGTGCCGCAAGCCGAAGGTATCGAGAATGGCTGCGATCAGGTGGTCTTTCTCGATGCAGTCGAGAAGAAGTGGGTCGAGGAACTGGGCGGCATGAACCTGTTCTTCGTTTTCGAAGACGGAAGCGTCGTTACGCCACCGCTGACCGGCACGATTCTGCCCGGCATCACCCGAGACAGCCTGATCCAGCTCTTGCGCGAGGAAGGGCTCCAAGTGCGCGAGGAACCTTACAGCATCGACCAGTGGCGCGCCGATGCAGTCCAAGGGCGCTTGCTCGAGACGATGGCCTGCGGAACTGCGGCGGTCGTCACCCCGGTCGGTACGGTTCTGGGTCCCGATGGCGAATTCACGATAGGCAGTGGCGGTACGGGTCAGATGACGCACAAGATCCGTGAGAAGCTGGTCGGCATTCAGAAAGGTACGATTGCGGACACTCGCGGTTGGACGATGACGCTCGACTGATCAGAAGCGTGGCCGGACGAGAAAGCGACGCGTAAAAGTCTCGCTCGGCCGCAGAACGATGATCGCCACGCCTGCCAGTGCGATCCCGCCGCCCACCACCAAGCGCCCCCCAATCGCATCACCGGTCAACCATGCTCCGAACAGGATGGTAAAGATCGGCGTGAATAGCGTGAGAGGTACCAGCAGATTGGCGTCGTGCTCCTGTAGCAGGCGGTAGTAGGCGGTATGTGCGCCGACCGATACGACGATCGATGCGAAGAACAGGCAAGCTGCAATCTCCCACGGCGCCGATTCAAGCGCCGAAACCTGGCCCACCTCCATCGCGGCGGTCAGCGGCCACAGCACCGCCACCGATGAAACGGCCGCCCAAGCCTGCAATCTGATAGAAGATATTTCGAGCCGCTTGACGAACACCGATCCCAGCGCACCGACCACCGCCGACACAAATATGAGCAACAGACCGGTGCTCGTTTCCATCTGGCTGTCGCCGGCCATGGCGAACAGCACTCCGCCGAAAGCCAGCCCGATGCCGAGCCCGCGCCGCCATCGTACGCGCTCGCCCAGGAAGAAGATTGCAAACAGCACAGTCATCGGAGCGCCGGTCAGACTCACTACTCCCGCCGCCGATGGGCTTGCCGTCTCAAGACCCATGAAGAGCAGCGCAAAGCTCCCGCCGCTGATGGCGAGGCCGACAAGAAGCACCTGCCAAAGTTTTGCCGGTAGCGGGCGCAACAGCGAAATCAGCACCACCGCGACAATCACCGAGCGCAGAAGGGCGTAGAACAGCGGCGGCGCACCGAAATCGGCAATGGCGAGTTTGCTGACGACGACATTCAGAGCCCAGACGATGTTGCACAGCATCATCACTAAAATCGCGCGTGCGGACATTGCTAATCGTCCAGCGGCGGGAGAGCATGGGCCAGTTCGGCGAGCCACGTATCGGCCACCGCATCGCTCGGCGCGCGCCAGTCGCCGCGCGGGCTCAGCGCGCCGCCGGCAGAAACTTTCGGCCCGTTCGGCAAGGCGCTGCGTTTGAACTGGCTGAAGCCGAAGAAACGCTTGAGGAAGTTCTCCAGCCACCGGGCGATGGTGGCGAGATCGTATTCGTTTTTCGCATCTTCCGGGAAGTCAATCGGCCAAAGTCCTGATTTTGCGTCCTTCCATGAGTGCCATGCAAGGAACGCCACATGGCTCGGCTTTTGTCCCCAGCGGATGATATGGTGGAGGAAAAAGTCGTTCAGCTCGTACGGTCCGATGATCGACTGCGTGCTCTGGATCTGCCCGTCTTCGCCCGCGGGAACCAGTTCGGGGCTGATCTCCGTATCGAGAATATCGGCGAGCACAGCATCGACGCCCTCGTCGAACTGGCTCGTCTGCGTGGTCCAGCCGATGAGATACTGGATCAGCGTCTTGGGCACGCCGGCATTGACGCCATAATGGCTCATGTGATCCCCCACGCCATAGGTGCACCAGCCAAGCGCCAATTCGCTGAGATCGCCTGTCCCAATAACCCACCCGCCATGTCGACCGGCCAGGCGGAAGAGGTAATCGGTACGCAGACCCGCCTGGACGTTCTCGAACGTCGTGTCGTAGACCGGCTGCCCCTCGCCAAAGGGATGACCGATATTCTGGAGCATCATGGTTGCGGTGGGCCTGATGTCGATTTCCCCGGCGGTAATACCGAAAGCTTCCATCAACCGCCATGCATTGGACCTGGTGCCGTCCGAGGTTGCGAAGCCCGGCATGGTATATCCGCGAATATCGGTACGCGGGCGGCCGAGCCGGTCCATCGCCTTGGCCGCGACTATCAGCGCATGCGTGCTATCGAGCCCGCCCGAGATCCCGATCACAAGGCATGCGGGACCGGTCGCCCGGATTCTCCGCATCAGCGCATCGACCTGAATGTTGAACGCCTCGTAGCAATCCTCGTCCAGCTTGTGCGCGCGATTCGGCACGAAGGGGAAGCGACGCACGGGGCGCCTGAGGCCGATATCGGCGCGCGTTACCGCATGCTCGAACGTCACCCGGCGATACCTGTCTTCGGGACGATCCGCGGCCTCGGCCGCATCGTTGAAGGTTTGCATGCGCATGCGTTCGGACAGAATGCGCCGGGTATCCACATCGGCCACGCACAGCTCCGGGTCGAGATCGAATCGCACGCTCTCCACCAGCAGGTCGCCAAGCTCGTAGATCATCCCCTGCCCGTCCCAGGCAAGATCGGTGGTGCTTTCGCCATGGCCGCTGGCGGAATAGGCATAAGCACAGATCGAACGGCTCGAACTCGCCCGGCTGAGCAAATGGCGCTCGTCCGACTTGCCGATGGTGATGTTCGAGGCAGAGAGGTTGAGGAGAATCGTCGCCCCCGCCAGCGCCGCCATGGTGCCCGGAGGATTGGGCGACCAGAAGTCCTCGCAGATTTCGATCCCGAAAATGAAACCCGGCAAGTTGCCGGCCGAGAAAATCAGGTCGGTGCCGAAAGGCACCTCGCGCTCGCCGCAGCGGATAGTCAGCCCGACGCATTCGCGGCCATGGGCGAACCAGCGCTTCTCGTAATATTCGCGGTAATTCGGCAGGTAGCTCTTGGGTATCACGCCGAGCAACTCGCCCCGGGTTACGACCAGCGCACAATTGTAGATACGTCCATTGCGCCGCAGCGGCGCTCCGAAAACGAGTACCGGCGACAGTTCGCACGACGCCTCGACGATCACATCGACCTGCGCCTCCACTCCATCGAGCAGGGCCGATTGCAAATGCAGATCGTCGAGCGCGTAGGAAGACAAGGACAGCTCGGGATAAACGAGCAAATCCACATGTTGCGCATCGGCCATGCGCGCCTGCTCGATAATGCCCTCTGCATTATAGGCGATATCGGCTGTACGCACCTTCGGCGTACTCGTGGCGACCCGTACAAAGCCATGGGTGTGCAGATCGTAGAAGGCATGGGTATCGCTGCCGCTCATAGTGGCGGAACCTTTCTTGTCGGATGCTGCCGGAGCGGGTTCGAGCCAGTCCGCGGGTTCGCAAATGCCCAGTTCCGCAAGGCGCTTCTGGACCGAGGCACGGGCGATCTTTCCCTTCGATTCCCAGCCGTAGACGGTCCTGCTGGGCCAAGGACCGGGCATGCCGTAGCGTGCACCGAACTCGTCGGCGCTGAGCGGCGGATTCTGGGCTTCGCGCCATTGCCGAATCTTGACACCGGCCAGATGCATAACCGGCGCGGTATCCTTTTAGGCTACTTTAGGCAAGCTCCGCGAAATGCGCCTTGCGCATTTCCGTACGATAGCCGTTCAGAACGGGCCCCGCGTGGTGCGTAGCTTCGGCCTGAGCGGCAAAGGCCATGAGAAGCTGACTACCCAGCCCGCCGCCCGGACTAGACACAGCGTCATCACCGATGCCGTCATCCTCGATGGTGAACCGCCATGCGCCTTCACGAACATGGAAGAACACGGCGATCGTTCCGCTGCGATCGTTGGGGAATGCATATTTGCAGGCGTTGGAAACCGCTTCGTTGAGATAGAGGCCGATGGCGACGGCTTCTTTGCGACTGAGCGTCGCGATGTCGATCTCGCGGAAGAGCCTGACCGAAGGCGGAAGACTGGACGCTTCGACGCGATTGAGCAGGTAATCCAGATAGGGCTTCATTTCGACGCTGGGGTCGTCGGACTGTTCCAGCGCCAGTGCCGTGTAGGCATCGGCAAAGGTTCTCACCCGGCCGACGGCATCATCCAGCGGTGCGTGCAGTTCCCGCTGCGGGATGCGCCGCTTTTGCAGTTCCAGCATGCTCGCAACCAGCGCGAAATTGTTCTTGGTCCGGTGTTCCAGATCCGCAAGCAAGGTAAGCCGGCGATCGGCCCGCTCGCTAATCTCATTCATCGTCGTATGCGCTGCGCGGCGGAAAGCCTCGGCGAAAATCAGAACGATCAACGCGCAAATCGCATTGAGAACCACGCGTGGCGGATCGGTGGGATCGGAGAAAAAGAACGAAGAGGGCATCGGCAGTACGAAAAACCATGCCCACGCAAAGGTCACGCCGAACGCCGCGAGGCCTGCTATCCAGTGGCCATATAGAGTCGCCAGAAGAATGGTGGGGTAGATCAGCGCGAAAGGCCCGGAAAGCGGAGCCCAAATGTCGAACAGGGTACGCAACCCGATCATCGATACACTGCAGAGCGCACCGAAAGTTATCTGGGCAATCAGCTTCCCCCGCCGGGTAACGAACTGCCGGCTGACATCGAAACTGGCGAGGCGGTACATAACCTCAACCCTCCGGCGGAGTATGAATGCCCGCAAACGACCCCAATGCAAAAGCGAACCATCGATGGCTCCGCACCATCGCTTTTGCCCCCTTAGCGCAAACGACCGAAATCATGAAACGATTCCGGAATAGTCCGCTCAGGCGGCGAGAAGACTGCTGGCGCTGGGACTGTCCTGCAGGAGATCGATCAGCCCCCGCTCCTCACGTGTCAGCCAGCGCGTTGCACGCGGCAGGCGCAGTTCCTCTCGCCAGCGCATTTGATCTTCCAGCAGACCGAAAACGGCCGGATGAATGTAGCTTTTTCGAGTCACCGCGGGGGTGTTGCCGAGGTGATCGGCAACGCATTGGAGCACCACCTTCATCGGCAGCTTCCCTTCGCCTTCCCGCAGGCAGGACAGCGCCTTTACGCTGGCATGCCAGGTCCGAAAATTCTTGGCTGTGAAATCCTGCCCCATAGTCTCGCGCAGGTATTCGTTCACATCGCTCGATCCCACGGCATGCAGTTCATCGCGATCGTCGATATACTTGAACAGATGCTGGCCCGGCAGGTCCTGCATCTTGCGGACCATCCGGGCCAGACTGCCGTCGGACAGCGTAACCTCGCGCAGCTTCCCGCCCTTGCCTCGGTAGCTCAGCCTCAGGGTCTTGCCCGTTAGCTGTGCATGACGTTTGCGGAGCGTGGTCGCGCCGAAACTCTTGCTCGCCTTCGCATAACCTTCGTTTCCGACGCGCACCGCCCCCAGATCCAGCAGGCGAACAACGCTTGCCACGGCGCGTTCGCGAGTGAGATTGCGACCGCGCAGATTCTGTTCGACACGTTTGCGCACCAAGGGAAGGAGACTGCCGAAAGTGACGCAATTATCGAATTTCTCACCTTCGCGTTCCATGCGGAAGCCGGGATGGTATCGATATTGCTTACGCCCTTTCGCATCGATCCCGGTTGCCAGAATATGGCCATTGGGTGCGGGGCAGAACCAGGCGTCGCTGTAGGCTGGCGGCAACGCTATGGCGTTCAGCCGGTTTCTCTCTTCCGGGTCGGTGATCAGTTTGCCTTTGGGATCGTAATAGGCCCATCCCTTACCGGAGCCCTTGCGCGTGATCCCGGGCAGGTCGTCGTCGACATAGATGAGCTTCGTCATAACGAAGGGAAGAACAGTGGGACCGGCGGGCCGGTTCCCCACCTTGCGGCGAATGGAAGGCTGCCTTAGTCGTCCCGTCAGAGGAGAACGCACTTGTCCGACCCTATCTACACCCCGCCCGAAGTCTGGGCCTTCGATGCCGAGAACGGCGGACGCTTCGCCAGTATCAACCGCCCCACGGCAGGAGCTCGCGAGACTAAGGAGCTCCCCGTCGGCGAGCACGATTTCCAGCTCTACTCGCTCGCAACTCCCAATGGAGTAAAAGCGTCGGTCATGTTCGAAGAACTGCTCGAAGCCGGACATGCCGGCGCGGAATACGATGCGTGGACGGTCGACATTTCAGAAGGCGGTCAGTTCGGTTCTGGCTTCGTCGACCTGAACCCCAATTCCAAGATCCCCACCCTGCTCGACCGCAGCGGACAGGAGCCGGTCCGGGTTTTCGAAAGCGGCGCGATCCTCATGCACCTTGCCGAAATGTTCGGCGCGTTCCTGCCGACCGATCACACACGTGCGGAAGTGTTGAGCTGGCTGTTCTGGCAGGTCGGCAGCGCCCCCTTCATAGGTGGCGGCTTCGGTCACTTCTACGCCTATGCGCCCGAGAAGTACGAATATCCCATCAACCGCTATGCGATGGAAACCAAACGGCTGTTCGACGTCGCCGACCAGCGGTTGGCACAAAGCGAATACCTCGGCGGTAAGGATTATACGATCGCCGATATCGCGACCTGGCCTTGGCTTTCGCCCTTCGTGGTGGGGGGCATATATGGCGAAGCCCGCACCTTCCTGTCGATCCATGAATATACCCACGTCGAACGCTGGGCCAAGCAGATCGGCGAACGCCCGGCGGTCCGCCGCGGACGGATCGTCAACAAGGCCTGGGGCGAGGAAGACGAACAGTTGCTGGAACGTCATTCTGCGAGCGATTTCGAAGGCAAGACGTTCTGATCCGCACAGCCGCAAACCGATTGCCCGAAGGACGAGCCGCTTTCCCGTTGCCGGCGTGGCGGCAGAGCGGTTGCTTCACGAACTTCGACCCAGTCGTCCGGTAATCCGTGAAGATCGAGGATGGCGCGGGCGAACTTGCGGATGGACGCATGCAAACTGCCGCCACCCCCTTCCCTTCCGCGCGCGAAGCGCTATAGGGGCGCGCACCTGCTGGGGTGTAGCCAAGTGGTAAGGCATCGGTTTTTGGTACCGACATTCGCAGGTTCGATCCCTGCCACCCCAGCCATCCCCTCACCTTCCGGTTGCAGCTTGAAACCTGCTTGCTAGTCATGACGGCAGGAGGAGAGCAAGCGTGCGCGACCAGGATCCCGAATACATTCCCGTCATCGTCGGTGTCGGACAAATCAACGATCGGCCGGAAAGCCCCGCCGACGGCCTCGATCCGGTAGCCCTGATGGCAGACGCGCTGCGTCGGGCGGATTCCGACGCGGGCGGGGGCTTGATCGCCGATTGCGATTCGCTTGCCATGGTGGCGCAGCTGGCGTGGCCCCAACTCAACCCCGTCGACGGCAAAGTCGCCGAAGCCTTGAGCATCGATCCGGACTATCGCATGCAAACCGCCCTGCCCAATGGCGACAGCCCGATCCTGCTCCTGCACGAAGCGGCAAACCGTATCGCGAGCGGAGAGGCAAGGATCTGCGCCGTGACCGGCGGCGAGGCCCTGCGCACGGCGGGTCAGCTCGCAGCGCTGAAGAACCGCAATGACGGCGAGACGCCGAACGCCTTGCGCGATGCGAGCCATCGTGCCCGCACAGGTTACGCCCAGAGCTACGGCCTGGTCGTCCCCACCGACGTCTACCCGCTCTACGAGAACGCCGGACGCGCGGCCTATGGCCAGTCGCTCGCCGAGGGGCAGGACGAGAGTGGCACAATCTGGGCCGGAATGAGCGAGGTTGCGGCAGGTAGCGAAGGTGCGTGGATCCGGCAACAGGTGAGCGCTGCGGACGTCATCACGCCCACCGACAGCAATCGGCCGATCGCCTTCCCCTATACCAAGCTCCAGGTCGCGAATTCCTCGGTCAATCAGGGTGCGGGCTTCATCCTGACCTCGCTGGCCGAGGCCCACCGACGCGGCATCGCCGATGATCGGCTGGTTTACCTGGGATACGGCGCCGCTGCGCATGAAAGCGGCAACTTCCTCGCCCGCGACCGTTACGATGCGTCGCCAAGCCTCGCCACTTCGATCGAGCGCACGATGGCGCTGAACTCAGTCGTCGCGGACGATCTTGCACATGTCGAACTTTACAGCTGTTTTCCTTGCGTACCCAAGATGGCCCGCCGGGTGCTCGGCTGGCCACTCGACAGGCCGGTGACCGTGTTCGGCGGACTGACATTCGGGGGCGGTCCGATCGGCAACTATATGAGCCACGCCGTCGTCGCGATGGTCGAGAAGCTGCGGGGGACGGGGGACAAGGGACTGCTCTTCGCCAATGGCGGCTATGCCACCCACAATCACACCATCCTGTTGTCCGGAACACCTACCGGGGCAACGTTCCCGCAGGACTTCGACTATCAGGCCGAAGCCGACGGGCGGCGCGGCGATGTGCCTGCACTCGATGAGGGCTATCTCGGGCCGGCAAGCATCGAAAGCTACACCGTTCACTATGACCGCGACGGTTCGCCCAAGTCGGGCGTGATCGTGGCGCGAACATCCGATGGCTCACGGACTTTGGCTAACGTCCCCGCCGACGACATCGCGACGATCGCATTTCTGAGCGACGGACAGGAAGAACCCGTCGGCACGAGCGGCACAATCGGGCGGGAGGGCGAAGGGCTCGCGATCTGGCACCGCAGCTGAGATCAGAACTGGATTGCCGGCACGAGCGAGCCGGCTGAGAGAGCGTTCCGACCCGGCGGACATCTGATCAGCCATTCTGCACGTGCGAGACCGCCCTGCACGCCGCTGTCCTGATTGCTCAGCGGGCGCAACCCATCTTCTTCCCATGCGGCTCTGGCGAATGTCTCCCGTTCGCCGGTTGCAGGGATATCTCCGGTCAGCGCCATTCTGCGCCAGGAGTGGCTACCCTCTCCGCCCTGCATCATCGCCAGAATTGGACGGAGGAACAATCGGGCCGTCACCATGGCGGACGTCGGATTTCCCGGAAGTCCCAGCACCAGCTTTTCCGCGGCCCTGCCAAGCCAGACCGGCTTACCGGGCTTGATGGCTACCCTGTCGAAGATCAGTTCGAGGCCATGCGACTTGAACATGGGCTTGGCAAAATCGCGTTCTCCGACGGAAGCGCCGCCGGTTACGACGACAATATCTGCGGTAGGGAGCAGTCCGCCAGCCTGCTTTTCCAATCCCGGCAAGTCGTCTTTTGCCAGACTACGCGCCATCACCGTCCCCCCTTCCCGCACGATCTGGCTGGCCAGTGCGAAGGTGATGCTGTCCGGAATGGCGTATGGATCTTTGCTGGCAAAGCCCGGCGCAGCCAGTTCATCGCCAGTCGCGAGCAAGGCCACTATCGGCCGCCGATGGACACGGACTTCCGCGAGATCGGCAGCGGCAGCGGCCACAAGCGATCCAGGGTCGAGCTTCGTCCCGCTCGACAACAGCACGTCGCCCTTGTCGAAATCACTGCCCCGATGACGTACATGAGCGGACGGCCCGAAGCCTTCGGCAAACCGCACGTTATCGCCGTCACGCTCGGCATATTCCTGTATGATGACGCCATCAGCGTTTTCAGGAATTGGCGCTCCGGTGAAAATCCGGACGGCTTCGCCCTTCGCAATCGACGTCAAGTGAGGGCGACCGGGGCGAGATTCGCCCACAATTCGCAGCGTGCTGCCAGCGGCCACTGTCTTCAACCTAACCGCATAGCCATCCATTGCGGACACGGTCTTGCGCGGCGAAGGCAACCGGGCGACCACGTCTTCCGCCAACCTCCGTTCCGCGGCATCCGCCAAAGCGACAACTTCGGCGTCGAGCGGAACGATATTGTCGGCCAACAGGCTCATCGCATCGTCGAAGGAAATCAACCGCGCTTCCAATCGCCGGACCGCCCACCTTCCTTGGCGGTCACCCGTATGTCCCCGATCGTCATCTCCTTGTCGATGGCCTTCAGCATGTCGAACAGCGTCAGACACGCGACCGAAACGGCTGTCAGCGCCTCCATCTCCACACCGGTTCGTCCTTCGCTACGCACTTTGGCTGCGACGGCAAAACCGGGCAGCCCGGCATCGGCCTCGATGGAAACATCGATCTGCGAAAGGGGCAATGGATGACACAAGGGGATCAGGTCCGCGGTGCGCTTGGCGGCCATCACCCCGGCGAGTTCCGCCGTCCCGATCACGTTGCCCTTGGGCACCTTGTTGGCCTTCAGCAACTCCAGAGTGGTGGGGTTGCAGGTCAGCGTGCCGGCAGCCGTCGCCCGCCGTGCGGTGATGGATTTGTCGCCCACATCCACCATCCTCGCGCGGCCATGTTCGTCGATATGCGACAGGTCGGACAATCGCCAGCCTCCTTTAGAGGGCTTGCAGCATCGTTTTATCTCCTTGTCGAGAGGCGACAGAAGAGACGCTCGCCACCCGACCTACTCCGACCGATCGAGCCCGCCACCCAGAGCGACGAAGAGCGTTGTGCCGTTCTGAAGATAGGCGCGGCGGGTGGTCAGCAATTGCTGCTGGGCGGCAAACAGATTGCGTTCCGCATCCAGCACTTCGAGATAATCGGCCACACCCTCGCGATAGCGCAGGCGCGCAAGCCGGGCGATGCTTTCCAGCGCCGCAACGCCTTGCTCTTGCGCGGCCACCTGCTCGGCCAGCCAACGGCGGCCGGCAAGGCCGTCCGACACCTCGCGAAACGCGGTCTGCACGGCCTTCTCATAAACGGCGACCTGCTCGACTTCGCGTGCCTTGGCGAGATCGAGATCCGCCTCGCGTGCGCCCCAATCGAAGATCGGTAGCGATAGCGAGGGTCCGAACGACCACGAAAGGCCGTCCGACCCGAACAGGTCACCCAGGTCGGAGGACGAGAACCCAGCGTTGCCAGTGAGCGAGATGGTCGGGAAGAATGCGGCACGTGCGGCCCCGATATTCGCCCGGGCTGCCCGCAACTGTTCCTCCGCTGCCAAAATATCGGGGCGCACGAGCATCAACTCCGAAGGAGTACCGGCATCAAGCACCATGCCGTTGTCCTGCGCATCCATGGGAAATGGCTCCGGCAGGTTCGCTGGAATGGTGCCACCCACAAGCACGGCGAGCTGGTTGCGCAGTTGTGCCTGGGCCAGCTGCCCGGCCGCAAGTTGCTGTTCGGCCGTCGTCAACAGGCTCTCTGCCTGTCGGAACGGGAGCGCAGACGTCACGCCGGCGTCAAGCCGCAATTTGGCAATACGCTGGCCTTCCTCGCGGCTGTCGAGAGTCGCCTGGGCAAGGTCGATCTGGTCGTTCGCCTCGAGCAATTCGAAATAGGTCGAAGCGGTGTCCGCGATCAGCGAGAGGTAAAAAGCACGCTGGTTGGCTTCGGCCGCGAGGTACTGCGCGCGCGCAGCTTCGGAGAGATTGGCGACCCGCCCCCAGAAATCGAGTTCGAACGCGGACACTCCCACGCCGACGTCGAAACGATTCGCCGTCACCGATCCGGACACTCCGGGCTGGACGCTGCCCAGAGGCGTGCGGCTTCGGTTCGCCGCGGCATTTGCCACCGGCGTCGGCAATCGGCGGCTATCCTCGATGCGATACTGCGCCCTCGCCTGCTCGATGCGGGCAGTCGCCGCAACCAGATCGCGATTATTGGCGACTGCCGCATCGATCAGCGCAACAAGGCGCTCATCGGTAAACCACTCCTGATAGGACAGGCTGCTGGCGACGACGGACCCGTCCGGCCGATAGTCGGCATCATAGGCCGGAGCGCTGGCCAGTGCAGGCCGTTCGTGATCGGGCGCCATGTTGACGCACCCGGCGAGCGCCAGCGCCATCACACTGGCCGATAGCATGCGCGTCATGCCGTTTCTCCTTCGAGCTCGCCGGCCGGTTTAGGTTTGCGCCCTCCCAGCCGCGTACGGACCAGCAGGTAGAGCAGAGGTATGACGAAGATACCTATGACCGTGGCAGCGATCATTCCGCCCATCACCCCCGTACCAACCGCAATACGGCTCGCCGCCCCCGCGCCCGACGATAGCACCAGCGGAACCATGCCGAGAATAAACGCGAGCGAAGTCATGATGATCGGGCGCAGGCGCAGGCGCGCCGCCGCTTTCACAGCGTCGAGCGGACTCTTGCCTTCGGCTTCTTCCTCGATTGCGAATTCCACGATCAGAATCGCGTTCTTGGCAGCCAACCCGATGATCGCGATCAGGCCCACATTGAAATAGATGTCGGCAGATAGCCCGCGCAGCATCGTAAACAGCACGGCACCCAACACGCCCATCGGCACGATCAGCAGCACCGAAAAGGGCACCGACCAACTCTCGTAAAGAGCCGCCAGCACGAGGAACACAATGACGACCGAAAGGCCGAGCAGCAGCCCGATCTGGCCACCCGCCTGCTTCTCTTCATAGCTTATGCCGGTCCATTCGAAGCCGATGCCTTCGGGTAGCTGACTGGCAAGCTGTTCCATCTCTATCAATGCTGCACCCGACGACTGGCCGGGAGCAGCAGTTCCCGAAATCGTCATTGCCGGATAGCCATTATACCGCGCCAGACTGGGCGGACCTGCCGTCCACTCCGCCGTGGCGAAAGAACTGAACGGCACCAGCGATCCCTGGGCATTCGGGATACGGAGCGACAGGACGTCTTCGGGTGTCATCCGATGCTCGGCATCCGCCTGGACGAGCACCTGCAAGACGCGGCCCTGCCGGTTGAAATCGTTGGCATAAGACGAGCCGAAATTGATCGACAGCGCGTTGTTCACATCGTCCATCGACAACCCCATGGCACGGGCCTGCACCCGGTCCACTTCGACATGAAGTTGCGGGGCGGGTGCTTCGTCTTCCGGCCGGATATTGGCCAGCATTTCGCTTTGCGACGCCATTCCGAGCAGCTGATTGCGAGCATCGGTCAGCACATCGCGACCGACACCGCCGCGGTCCTGCAGCTTGATCGTGAACCCGCTCGCCTGACCCAGCGACTGGATGGCAGGTGGCTGGATGGCGAAGGCAAGAGCATTGTCGAGGCCCATGAATGTGCCCATCGCGCGCCCCACCAGACCCTCGGCAGAACTCTCGGCCGAACTACGTTCGCTCCAGTCCTTCAGCGGCGTGAACATGATCGCATTGTTTTGTCCCTGCCCAAAGAAACTGAAGCCTCTTACGACGACCGCGCGTTCGACCTCTTCCTGCGAACGCCAGAAATTTTCGACTGGCTCTATGGCCTCGTCCAGCCGTTCGCGAGTCGAACCCGAAGGCGATTGGACAACCGTGATGATATAGCCCTGGTCTTCGGTAGGCAGGAATCCTCCCGGCAAACGTGCAAACAGCAGGCCGGTGAGCCCTGCCAACAACAGGAAAACCACAAGGCCGCGGATCGGCCGGCTGAGAATTTTCTCGTTAGTGCGACCGTATTTGTCGGTCATCCGCGCGAACCACTGGTTGAAGCGGTTGAAGAAACGCGCCGACGCCCGACGGCCTCGCTCGAAAAATCCGCGCCAACCGTCGGGCAGCGGTTTCTCGTTCTCGTCGTTCGCCTCTTTAGTATCTTCGTGGCTCTGGATGTCGTCTTCGCGCAGGAAAGTGGCGCAAAGTGCCGGTGTAAGCGACAACGCCAGCACGGCAGAGAAGAAGATTGAGATCGCCAGTGTAACCGAAAACTGGCGATAGATACCGCCGGTCGAACCGGGGAAGAAGGCCATCGGCAAGAATACGGCGATCAGCACCAGTGTGATGCCAATGATCGCGCCGGTTATCTGGTCCATGGCCTTACGGGTCGCCTCGAGCGGGCCAAGGCCTTCCTCGCGCATGATGCGCTCGACATTCTCGATCACCACGATCGCATCGTCGACCAGGATACCGATCGCCAGCACCATACCGAACAGCGAGAGGACGTTGATCGAGAAGCCGAACAGCCAGAGACCAAGACACGCGCCCGCCAGGGCGATCGGCACCACCAGAGTCGGAATCAATGTGGCGCGCCAGTTCTGCAGGAACAGAAGCATGACGATGAACACCAGCACCATCGCCTCGACGAGCGTTTTCACGACCTCTTCGACCGAAATTTCGACGAAGGGCGTTGTGTCATACGGAATCGACCACGCAACGTCCTGCGGCAGGCCTTCACCGATTTCAGCCATGCGCTCTTTCACGCCTTCGGCAGTAGCAAGCGCGTTGGCGCCCGTTGCCAGCTGAACGGCCATGCCCGCCATCGGCTGCCCGTCGAGCGTGGTAGAGGTGGCGTAAGTCTGTGCGCCAATCTCGACGCGAGCGACATCGCCGAGCCGCACGCTGGCACCGCCTTCATCGGCACGGAGGATGATCCGGCGAAACTCGTCTTCGGTTTCGAAACGGTTCTCGGTCGTGATCGTGGCTGTAATCTGCTGCCCTTCCCTCAAAGGAAGTGCCCCGATCGAACCTCCGGCAGTCTGGGCATTCTGTTCCTGGATCGCTGCGACAACCGCGGTGGGCGAGAGGTTGTAGGACGCCAGCTTGTCCGGATCGAGCCAGATACGCATCGCATATTCGGAGCCGAAGAGCGTGACATCGCCAACCCCTGTCACACGGCGCAATTCGTCAATCACCTGCGTCGAGGCAACATTGCCGAGATCGGTGGAATCGAGCGAGCCCGAATCCGATGTCAGCGCCACGATCATCAGGAATCCGGCATTGGCCTGACGAACCGTGATCCCCTGACGGCGAACCTCCTCGGGCAGGCGGGCCTCGACGGTGCTCAGACGGTTCTGCACCTCTGTCTGTGCAATGTCGATATCGGTGCCCGCTTCGAAAGTCAGCGTGATGGACGCCGTGCCGTTCGAAAGACTGGACGAGGACATGTAAAGGAAGCCTTCGACCCCGTTGAGCTGCTGCTCGATAACCTGGGTTACGTTCTGCTCCAGCGTTTCCGCGTCGGCACCGGGGTAGGCGACGTTGATCGCCAGCGAAGGCGGGGCAACCTCTGGGTACTGCTCGATCGGCAGCGCGCGAAGGGCGATAAAGCCGGACAGCAGAATGCCGAGCGCCACCACCCATGCGAAGATGGGGCGGTCGATAAAAAAGCGAGACATGTCTACTCGGCCTTTGTTGCGGATTTGGAAGGCGCGGACTTACCATCGGCCTGCGGATTGGCGATCTGGACCGGCATCCCGGGCTGGAGCTTCTGCAGGTTCGATACGATCACCCGATCGCCCGGTTTCAACCCGCTTTCCACGACCCAATTGTCACCCATCAAACGGCCGAGCTTGATCGGGCGAACGGCTGCCTTGCCATCCTTGTCCACGATCATCACGGTGCCACCCGTATCGGCGACAGTCACGGCGCGTTGCGGGATGGCAATGACATTCTTCATCTTGCCGGCGTAAATGCGGGCATTCACGAACTCGCCCGAAAACAGCAGACCTTCGGGGTTGGGAAATTCCGCGCGTAGCTGGATGGTGCCGGTGGCGGCATCCACCGAGAAATCGAGAAACTCGATCAGCCCCGGTATTTCGTAGTCGCTCCCGTCCGGGAACGTAAGCCGTACCTCCACGGCACCCGGTGTGAGATCGAGTTCACCGCTATCGATCGCCCGGCGAATTCGGAGTGCCTCGGTCGCGGATTGCGAGAATGAGACGTAAATCGGCGAGATTTGCTCGATACGCGTCATCAGCGTACCCTCTGCTTGCGAGACGAGCGCGCCTTCGGTCACGGCTGCTCGCCCCGCCCTGCCAGCAATCGGCGCGCTTACTGTCGTATAGCCGAGCTGCAGCGAAGCCGCTCGCAACTGGGCCTGGATTTCGGCAACATTGGCATTCGCCTCGCGCGCAGCTGCTTGTGCGGCATCGAATTCCTGCCCACTGATTGCATTTTCCGCGACCAGGGGACGGTAGCGCTGGACCACGGCATTCGCGTTAGCAGCGGTGGCTCGTGCCCGTTCGAGGCTCGCCTGCGTCTGCGCATAGCTCGCCCGCAGTTCGGAAGGGTCGATACGGAACAGGGGCTGCCCTTCGCCGACATCGGTTCCTTCTTCGTACACGCGGCTCTGCACAATCCCGGTCACTCGCGCCCGCACTTCCGCCACGCGAACGGGCTCTACCCGGCCCGGCAGTTCGATCACATTGTCGAGATCGGCCATGGCCACCGTCACTGTGCGGACGGGGAGTGCCTGTCCCTGCTGCGTGTCATCGGCCGACGAACAGGCGACGGCCAGTACACTCAACGCGACGATGAGGAAGTTGCGAATATGCTGCATTTGAAATCCTTGCCGAAGCGACTCACCGGGTGACCGGCGGCGCAGATAATGAAGCCTTTTGACAATTCAAATACAAATGTAAATTGACAATTTTGCATGAAATGTCCAATTGAGCGGAATGGACGAGAGAGCATGCAGGGTCGCGCAGGCTGGGTACGAGGTTATCAGCCAGTACGGAATCCGTCGAGCGACAATGAACGATATAGCAGTCGCTGCCGGCGTTTCGCGACAGACGGTCTACAATATCTTCCCCAACCGCGAGGAACTCCTCGGCGGGGTGGTTCGCTATCACTTCAATTCCAAATGGCGGGCGATCCGCGAAGCCATCGCCAATATCGACGACCGACACGAACGGATATCGGTTCTACTCGACATGCTGGTCGTCAGTTCGTGGGAGTCCATGCAAGCGATGCCGCATGCCGACGAGCTCGAGCTGGAACTGGACACCACGATGCGACGGCGGCTCGACGACATCCACAAGGAAGCCATGCTCAATCTATGCGAGTTTTTCCTGCCCTACGAAAACAAGCTCGCGCCACGAGGTATCAGCGCCCGGGGCATAGCCGAAATGCTGCATCTGTCGATCGTCGGCCTAAAGCTGAGCTCGACCAGCCGCGAGCAGATAGAAACGGTGGTGGCGACGATGAAGGCGTGCCTGATCGCCATCACGGACGATGCGCTCTGCCCCACCTCTTGACTCGATCAATCCATGAGCGGTTGATCAACGCCAAAGCACCTATTTGGTGAACCACACACGCACTGCATCAAGGTCGCGCATTACCGCTTTAGGATCGGATTCGATCTTCAGACTGCGATCCGCGATGCGCGCTCGATCACCCAGATCGGCATCGTCGAAATGCGCAGCTATACCGGCCATTACGTGGAGCTGTTCGCGCAGGTCTTCGATTTGCCGGGGATCGGCTAGCGAGCTTTCATCGAGCGATGTCAAAAGTCGATGCAATGCCGCTTTGCGATCCTCGTACATCTTGCGTGCTTCGTCGATCTCCGCAGCCGGTTCGTCGGCCTCGGGCTGAGTTTTGGGGGCTTGATCCATCAACCAGTTCTCCAAACTAAGGCCAAGCCGTTCGATAGAGATGGGCTTGGCCAAGTGATCTTGCATTCCTGCAGCGCGGCAGAGCTCTATGTCGTCGGCATAGGCATTCGCCGTGAGCGCGATGATCGGAAGTTCGCGAGCGGGAATTCCGTCGGCGCGTAACGTCCGTGTTGCATCGAGCCCGTCCATGATCGGCATTTGCATGTCCATCAACACCGCGTGGAACGGGTTCCCCTGTGCCCGCGCGTCATGCACCATGTCGACCGCCTCCTTGCCGTTCTCGGCCGCTTCAACCAAAACGCCGAGACGCGAAAGCATGGTCATGGCGAGCTTGCGGTTGATGTCGGCATCTTCCGCCAGAAGCACGCGTTTCCCCCCCAAAATCTCGCGAAAAGATGCGGCATCCCGGGAATTGACGGCGGCCATCGGTTGCTCCGCAGAGCATTCGATCAAAGGTAGTCTGAGTTCGAATATCGAGCCCTCGCCCAGTTTGCTGGTAACGTCCAACTGGCCGTCCATGAGCTCCGCCAACTGGCGCGCGATTGCAAGACCAAGACCCGTGCCAACACCTCTGTAGGCATCTGAAGAACCGCTTTGAAGTTGGGTGAACTCCTCGAAGATGTAGGACAACTGATCTTCCGCGATGCCGGGGCCATCGTCGATAACTCGGATCAGCACCGTATCCTTACTTTTCCCGGCCTCTATGCGGACCGCCCCCTGTTCGGTAAATTTGATGGCATTACCCACCAGGTTGAGAATGATCTGACGGACCCGCAATTTGTCGCCAATACCTTCGGGCAGGTCGGGCGCGATGTCCATTTCCAGCGAAATTCCCTTCGCTTTGGCGTTGGGTTCGAAAAGCCGCACACTAGACCGCACCAGATGGCCGTAATCGACGGGCTCGCGCGATAGTTGCATTCGCCCCGCTTCGATCTTGGACATGTCGAGCAATTCGTTAAGCAGGCGGAGCATTGCTTTGCCGGAGTCGGAGATCATCCGGACATATTCATGGTGCTCGGCAGACAAATCGCTTTCGAGCAGCAGATCGGCAAAGCCGATCACCCCGTTCATCGGAGTGCGGATTTCGTGGCTCATATTGGCCAGGAAATGCGCCTTCGCCTGCGAAGCACGCTCAGCCTCGTCGCGCGACTGACGCAAACGTTCTTCGGCTCCGACTGTCTCCGTAATGTCCTTGAAGACGCCGAAAACCGTGATCACCTCTCCGGTTGGAGATTTTTCGGCATGCCCTACGCTGGCGACGTGCCGCAACTCGCCGTTGGCGCGGATGATCCGCGCACGGAATTCGAAGCCCTCACCATCGCTGAAGGCTCTTTCTACCATTTTGGACACCATGTCCCGATCTTCTTCGTGATAGAAATCCAGGCCCTTGGCAACGTCGGGAACATAGTCCGCGGGCATACCGTGGATGCGATAGACCTGGTCCGACCAGATCAACGTGCCCTCTTTCACATCGACGCGCCAGTGACCGATATTCGCGATTTTTTCGGCCATCTGGAGCAGACGGTTGTTCTCGCGCAGCCGGGCATTGCGTGCGGTCTTGAGCATTTCCTCCCGCCGACGCTCACCAATGTCGCGCACCACACCCACGAAATCGCGCAATTCGCCTGCCGCACTCCAGCGAGGGGCGAAGTTCGCTTCCAACCAGACGTAATGGCCATCTGCATGTCGGTGACGATAGGTAGTCAATGCGGAAACGACTTCACCCCGAAAAAGGCGTTCGCTCGCCTCCATGGCTGCCGCCCGATCTTCGGGGTGGATACCGTTCACCGGAGGCTGCCCGATCATCTGTTCGGGTGAGTAACCGAGGAGCCGCTCGCACGACGGGCTGATATAGCGGCGCACCCGATCAGGCCCGATGACAATCAACATGTCGGGCGCAGCGTCCATGAGTTCGGCGTAGAAAGGGCTTTGGACCTTCTCACCGGCCTCTTGCCCATCTGGCATAACTGGCGATGCAGCCACCTGCGATGAACCGTATGCCCGCACCCGCAACCAGATCGCCATCAGCAACGAGACTGCGATAATTCCCCCAACAAAGCCGAGCAGGCCCGACTGCACATCCATATTCATGCTCACCCTGCTCAAATCGTCAGTCCGCAGAACCCGTATATCGGGTATGCAAGAAAGCTTTGCTGCGAACAATCCCGCCGCCAATGCGTGGAAACGCTTAATCACGGCCGGAATTGTGGCAATTGGCCGCAGCAGGGTTGCAATTAACCTTTTAGTTTGCCCTTCTGGCCGGAAAGACGGCCTGTAGATACCGACTGACCGCAACCTAGCCGGGGGGTGTTTTCATGACCAAACAGAAGTTCCTGTGCGCCGTGGCGGCAGCCGCCATGCTCGCTTCTGCAGGAATTGCACAGGCCCCCGTTCCCGACGCGTCGGCCCCAACCGTCGAAGCCCCCGCGACACCGGATCCTGCCACGCCCGCACCCCTAGGCGGTGGCGCGGCACCCGTCGCTCGTTTTATAGCACTTGATGAGCTTGGGTTCGAAAACGGCTTCGAGATGGCCGGTCTGTCCGGCGCTCGCGATCTCTATTTTCCGCTGCCCGCGACCGTTGGTGTGGAAGGACTGCGTCTCGTCCTGCCCTATCGTGCGGATTCCTCGTTCAGCAGCCGGCGGGCGGTTTCGATCGTCATCGGCGGAAGAACGCAATATACCACTGCCCTGCCCGAAGGTTTTTCCGAAGGCGTGATCGACATCCCGATCGACCCTGCGTTGATCGACCAAGGTTATCTGACCGCCCGCATCGTCTATTCGGGCGCAATTACCGAGGATCGCTGTATCGACCAGCGCCTTTCCGGTGCGTATCTCGCTTTCGGCAGCGGTGGTGGGCTCGAGGCTCAATTCGATGGTGGCAGCCTGGCGAGTATTTCGGCGGTATCTGCTGCCATGCCTCGGGCGATGGACATTGCGCTACCCGAAGGAGCCAGCACCGCGCAGGCTGCGGCGGCGCTTACCTTGATGCTCGGCGGCGCGGATTCCCGACTGAACGGCGCTCCAGGACAAAGTCCCGGCCCCGGCCAGGGGTGGCGGATATCCCGCATCGGTTTTGCCCCCGCGGCAGCACCCGCCTTGGGTGTACGGGTGAGTGACGGGGTGCCCGCGATACAGATCGGTGGGAAAGATCCCGTTGCCAGCGCCCGCCTACTGAAAAGCCGCTGGAAGGCGATTGCGGCGTCGCCCAGCATGACCACGGCCGGGCGCGGCACATCGGGCGCAGTTGAAAGCCTGACGCTGGCGGATCTCGGCGCGGATACGTCGGTGCAGAGCATTTCGGATCGCGGGCAGTGGAATGTAGCCATACCCGCTCCGGCCATCCCGGCAGGCCAGCGTATGACCGGAATGATCGTCGATGTCGCGGTGGCGGAAGACAGCGGAGCCTCGCGCCCGGTGATCGCGGTGCTGCTCAACGGCTTCCTGCTGGCCAGCGCCGAGGCGGAAGAGGACGGGCGCACTCAGATCGATGTCGATCTGCCCGAAGGGTTGACGACATCGCGCAATAATCTCGAAGTCAGCGTGGTTCGCCAGACGGCCAGCGGCGACTGCAAATATGCGCCGCAGGGCTATCCCGCTCAGCTACTTCCGTCGAGCCGCATCAAGCTCGGTCCTGCGGATGCCCTGGACGATTTCTCCGATCTGCCTACCGCTCTGAACTCCGGCTTCACCCTTGTTGTGCCCAATGCCGCAAGCCTTGCACCGGCCGCGGCGTTCCTCGGACCGCTCGCAAGCGGAGAAGGCCCGGTGAGCGTCTCCTATGGTCGGATACCTGCCGAAGGCGCGGTGGTTTACGTCGGACGCGACGCCCCGCCCGGTAGCGAACCGACAGTCCGCTTCGACCAGGGGAAGGTCGAGATCGCGGGTGAGAACGGCGAAACGATTATCGACCGCAATGCGATCGAAACGCTGACCACGATCCAGATACTCGAACAGGGAGGTCGTCCACTGTTGTGGATTCGGCCCGGCGCGGATTTTGCGGCACTCGAGTCGAGTGCAAGCCCACCGGTGCTGGGTTATGGGAATGTTGCCTTTCTCGCCGCCGACCAGCTCGACTTTGCCTTCAACGACGAGCGTGAGCGACTGATCGACATTCGGTATCCGGATGAAAGCTCCTTTGCCCAGTTTTTCCAGCGTTATCGCCTGTGGTTTATCGGTCTGGGGTGGCTGCTGCTCACGCTGGGCTTCGTCTATCTGCTGCGCCGCGTGATCGCCTCGAACAAGCCTAAAGACTGACGGTGGCGCAATTCCTCTCGATCGACAGCTGGACTGGCGATTTTCTCGCCGAGCGCGACCTCGTTACGCCCCAGCAGTTGAACGAGGCCAGCGAATTGGCGACAAGGTGGGGCTCCAACCTTGCCGACGTCATGCTGACGAAGAACTGGATTGCGGCGGACGACTATTACGCGGCTCTTGCCGAACGGTTCAGTGTCGAACTCGTCGATCTCGGCAAAGAGCCGCTCGACCCCGCATTGCTCGATCACACCGAAGTCGCGGTTTACATGCGCGAACTCGCAGTCCCCTGGCGTGAGACCGACGGGGATATCACGATCGTAACGGCACGTCCGGGCCCCGAACTGATCCTCTACGCCCGCCGTAAATGGGGCCAGAACGTCAAGATTCGCATCGCGCCCAAAAAGGACCTACAGCGTGCGGTGCAGGATGTGTTCTCCGCACGTTATCTCGAAGCGGCGGTCTTCGATCTCGCCAATCATGATCCGGTGATGTCCGCCCAGACCGTGTTCACACCGACCCAACTGGTCATCGCCTGGGCGATGGTGACTGCGGCAGCGGCGGGACTCGCGCTGGCTCCGATCGCGACGCTGATCGTGATCAACCTGGTGATGACGGTGTTCTATCTCGGCAACTTCGTCTTCAAGAGCGTGCTGATCTGGTATGGCGGCAAGAACCAGCATGCCCGCGAGCGCCAGCTCGATGCTGCCGTCAGCCTCCTGCGCAACGAGGACCTGCCGATTTACACTGTGCTGGTGCCGATGTTCCGCGAACCGGATGTGCTGCCGATCCTTGCAAACGCCCTTCGCGAACTCGACTATCCGACCAGTCGGCTGGACATCAAGATCGTACTCGAAGAAGGCGACCAGCTGACTATCGACGCAGCGACTGCCCTGGGTCTCGAGGATATCTTCGAAATCATCCTGGTCCCACCGTCGCAGCCGCAGACCAAGCCCAAGGCCTGCAATTACGCGTTGCAGTTTGCGCGCGGCGACTATCTGGTCATCTACGATGCCGAGGACAAGCCCGAGCCCGACCAGCTCAAAAAGGTGGTCGTGACTTTCGACCGGGCGCCCGACAACGTTGCATGCGTCCAATGCCGTTTGAATTATTTCAATCGCGAAGAAAACTGGCTCACCCGCCTGTTCACACTCGACTATTCGCTGTGGTTCGATCTGATGTTGCCGGGGCTGGAAAAGCTCAAGGTACCGATCCCGCTCGGCGGTACGTCGAACCATTTCAAGATGGACGTGCTGCGCGAATTGCGTGCCTGGGACCCGTTCAATGTTACGGAAGATGCCGATCTCGGCATTCGGCTGACGCAGAAGGGCTATGAGGTGCGGCTCGCCGCCTCGACCACTTTCGAGGAAGCGAATGTCTCGCAGAGCAACTGGATCCGCCAGCGTTCGCGCTGGATCAAGGGGTACATGCAAACCTTCCTGGTGCATACCCGGCGTCCCTTGCACCTGCTCAAGACCATCGGACCGCTGGGGGTCCTCGGCTTCATTTTCTTTATCGGCGGAACAATGCTGTCGGGGCTGCTCAACCCGCTGTTCTGGCTTATCTTCGGCGTCTGGCTCGTGACCGAAACCGGGTTGTTCGACCCGGTGTTTCCGCCGCTACTGCTGTATCTCTCGCTGTTCAATCTATTGGCCGGGAACGGCTTGTTCATATTCGTGATGATGCTGGCGCCGTTTCGTCGCAACTGGCTGTCTCTTGTGCCTTATAGCCTGACGGTCATCTGGTATTGGGTGCTGATGTCGATCGCGGCGTGGAAAGGTGCCTGGCAGCTCATAACCAAACCCTTCTATTGGGAGAAGACGGAACACGGCCTGTCGAAACATACTGCCGACGAGGTCAGCAAGGCGCAAGCGGGGCAGTTGGCGGCATGAACTGGCGCAGGGTTGCCCCCTATCTCTTCCCGCTGACAGTGGCGGTGATGCTGGTAGGCTTGGCGCTCCTGCTGCATGCGCGGGGCTACGTCTCCACCAGCAATCTCGACCTACAGGGACGAACGCTGCTGAGCATGGACGGGCTCATCCGGTTCGAGAATGTGATCACTGCATTCCCGCCTGTGCCTTACATCTCGGCCATAGTTCTGAGCTATGTGGTACCGACTGGCGGTACCACGGGCCTCACGGCTCTAAGTGCGGGGCTCGCCGGAATGTTGGTCGTGGCGTGGTTCAACGCATTTCGGATCAACGGGCTTTCCGTACTCGAAGCCTGCGCTGCAAGCGCCGCACTGGGCCTCAACCCGGTATTTTTGCGCGCCGCAACCGAGGGGGTTGGCTTTGTGGCGATTCATTGGGGGTTGTGGCTGACCGCGCTAGGAACTGTCGGTCTACGGCGCGGTGAACGCGTGAACGATCTCATGCTGGTTTCGGTAGGGCTGGCATTAATGGCATTCGCGCACCCCTTCGGCCTGCTCCTTGTTTTCGCCAGCCTGCCTTTCCTGGCACTGGTCATGCCCCCTGATCGACTGCGTACCGCGCCCATACCGATGTATCTGATGTTGCTGTTTCCGTTCGGGTTCAGCCTCTTCGCGTTCATGTATGTCAACTGGATCTTTGCGGGAGATGCCTCAGCCTTCCTTTACACGATCAGTCGCGAGGCGGCTGGATTGGGGGCCGACGCGCAGATCGCGGCATCCGAGCCGACGTGGCGTACCTTCGCGATCACCGCGATCAGCCTCTTCGCGGTCAGCCCTGTTTTGCTGGCGTTCTTTATGGCCGCACGAGGCATGGGTCCCCTGCGCTATGCCGTACTGGCGATATTCGCCACGCTCTTGTCCGGAATATTTCTCTCGCAGGCCTTCGGATTCTTTCCCTCGGTCTCGCTTGCTGCCAGTCTTGGGATCACCGGCGCGGCCGCCTGTGTCGCGCGCTGGCCGATCAATCGCCTGAACAGGGTGGAACTCAACCTGCTTTCAGCCGGACTGATTGGTGGTACGGCTTTGGTCTTCATAGATACGGCTCCGGAAAGCGAACGCTGGAAAGCGGCCGTGATGAATCATACGGTCGCAGATAGCGATCCGGAATTGACCGGCTTGGCACGGGCCCTGTCGGGAAAGAGCAACGTGCTGTTCGATGCCGAAGCCGTGCCCGCCGTCATCGCGCTACGTAGCGGTACAGACGGTATCTGGAGCGGTGATACTCAGCAGTTCCGTGTTGCGTCGATCCGCCAGAGGACCGATGCCGATATGCTGGTGGTACGCAATAGCGGATCGGGATTGGGCAGCGACCGCGTTGGTCGCATATTTCCAACACTCTATGAGAGCGGAGCAACAGGCTATCGGCTCAAATATGACGGAGCGCGTTGGCGCGTGTACGAAGTCAGCGAAGAGGGCCAGCGATGAACCAGACTCGGCGATCCAAGATCCTGATCGTGGACGATGTGCCTGAAAGCGCGCTGATCACTAAAGCGCTGCTGGCCAGGGGCAATTTCAAGGACATAGACATCGCTCGCGGCGGCCGGGACGCGCTCGAAAAATGCGGCGTTGCCGAGGATGGCGAAGACGTTGTGGAGGGCGAGGTAGACTACCAGTTGGTCATCCTCGATGTGATGATGCCCGATATGGACGGTTTGGAAGTCTGCGCGCGCATGCGGCTGTCGCAGCGTACACGTTACCTGCCGATCCTTATGCTGACCGCGACGATTGATGTCGAACTGCTGAATCAGGCCTTCATGGCGGGCGCGGACGACTTTCTGACCAAGCCGATCGACGAAATAAGGCTGCTTGCGCGTGTCCGTACCTTGCTCAGGATCAGACGCGAGCAGGAGCGGCGCGCGCTGCGCGAGGAGGACCTGCGGATTCAGAATGACGCCTTGCGTCAAGGCCAAGCAGGCATGAGTCTGATCGAACCGCAAACCGACTTGCTCAAGCGCCGGATTTTCGACCTGATCATTTCCGACTGCCGCAGCCAGAATCGATCGGCGGCACTCAGCCTGCTGCAGGTCGTCGATTTCGACGCCTTTGTCGCGCTGCGCGGCGAAGAGGCTGCCGACGTTCTCACTCACCATCTCGCCGAATTGTTGCAGTCCATCGCCGCCCCTCTCGATATACTAATGGTGTCCAACGGGCCGGGATCCTTCTTGCTCATCCACCCCGGCGCTGCGGATGCCGAGGAGCTCGAGGTTTGGAACCGCAAGGCGAGAGGAGCGGTGGAACAAGCCCAGATGGTCCACGGCAACTCGATCCAGTCGGAATATGTCACCTTGTGGACGACAACCGCCTGGGCTCCGCCGGACGATCTCGCACTAAGCGCCGACAATCTTGTCGACACGACCAAGCAAATCCTTCTGGAGCGACAATGACCGGTAGATTCTGCGCCTTCGGCATCGCCCTTGCCGGCCTACTGGCAGCAAACCCCGCAGTCGCGCAGGATGTTGTTCCCGCAACGACGGATCAGGCCGACAAGGGGCAAGTGATCGCGAGCTTCTATTATTCGAAAAGCTCCCGCGGCTTCGATGCCGATGGCAACAGCATCGACATTGCCGATTACGAGAAGGTCGAACTGTTTCTGCTCGCAGAATACGAAATCGTGCCCGATTTGACCCTGATTTTCAAACCGAGCTTTCGCGGTGTATCGGTCGAAGGCGGCGATGACGACAGCGGGTTGGGCTACACCGACATCGGCGGGCGCTATCGCTTCGCCGAAAGTCAGGATGGCTGGTTCGCGGTAGAGACGACAGTCCGCATTCCCGGGGTTTCACGCGACGACAATCTGGCCCAGGTCGGCAGCACCGATGCCGAGTATGATTTCCGGTTGCGCGGGTTCCATAACCTCGCCCTCGGAAACAGCGGTGGCTTCGTCGACGCGCAAGCGAGCTATCGTCTGCGCGACGGCGACCCGCCCAACGAATTCCATGCCGACGTGACACTCGGCTATCGTCCGGACCCCGATTTTCTGCTGATGGCGCAGTCGTTCAACACGATCAGCGACGGCGCCGGCCAAGGCATTTTCGACGAGTACCGCTATCACAACCTGCAGTTAAGCGGCGTCCTCAACGTATCGCGTTCGGTGGCGTTGCAGGCTGGACTGATGGGCACCATCGCGGGCGAAAACGCACTGCGCGAACGCGGCTTCTTCGGCGGCGTGTGGGTTTCGTTCTGATCCACTAGCGCGCCGCGAGCAAATCCTGTGCCGGTTTGTTCTGAATCGTGAAATCGGTGTCCCGTGGTCCGCCACCGTTCGGGTCGCTCAGCCAGCGCCATACCAGCGCGGTGTCTATTTTCTGTTCGTCCGCAATCTCGAGCCACATTTGCAGCACATCGCGCTGCACTGCCATATCCGGCAGGGCATCGCGTTCTTCGGCACTCTCCCAAGGTTTGTATGTCGCATCTACGGCCGAGCGAATGCCGATTTCCCCCAGCCAAGCCGGCTTTCCGTGCCGGTCGGCGAGCAACCTCAACGCCCGTGCTTCATTTCCTATCGCACGGCGCCAACCGGCACGGTCCGACGGGGAACCCAGTGCCGGGTAGGAGGACATGGCGACGATATCGAGCTGGTCCCAAAAACCGACTTGCCGCGCTTCTGCCGCATTATGCGCGACATAAGTGAGCCTGCCCGGGAAGACCGACCGTATTCGGGCAATCACTTTCGTCCATTCGGGTCGCTCGCTAGCCTGTTTCAGCTCTGTTCCGACACAGAACGTCTGTGCGCCTGCCTTGGCTGCGATGTCGGCGCAATCCGTCAGCGCCGCTTCATACGCAGCGAACCAGGCTTGCCAGTCGCTTTCGAGGGAGAATGTGATGCTGCCCGCCCAGCGATCGGGCACCCATATATGGGGTTTGACCAGCACCTCCAGCCCCGATTTGTGCGCCTGTAGAATACCGTCTTGCAGACGTTCGTTCGGCAGAGCATTGCCCCGTACAAGCTTGGCATCGCTTTCATGCGACTGCCAGAAGAAGGGTATCAGCGCGACCACGCCGGCCCCGCTGGCGGCCAGATGTTCGAAACTGGCCAGCGCCGCATTGCTGCCGAACGGTGCATTCGCGGCCTCGACCAGATTTGCCCCGGTCGTGACCGACGATCCGGATGCGGAGGCCGGCAATGACATCATGAACGGCACCGCGGCCGAGGAGGCGAGGAAGTCCCTTCGTCGCAATCCTGAAAGCTCTTTGAAATTGCCCGTCATATCCTTGCAGGTGATCGATCTCACCTCGTTGAAATTCTGCCACGCTTTCGCAAGCGATCTACCATTACCGAAAGACGACGTGAAGAGAGGCGAATTTGTCCAACCTTTCAGCCTTTGTCTCATGGAGTGTGTACGCTGTGTTTATTGCGAGGGCGAGTTCCCTTTCGATCTCATCGCCCTCGCCCCAGCCAAGCGCTCGATACCCTCCGCCCACGAGAACCGGTCCGCTCCCTTGCCCTCGCCCAGCGCTCTGCTATGGCGCGCGCAACTGAAATCCCAACGAACAGGACACCCATGGCGAAGATCAAGGTTGCGAACCCGATCGTCGAGCTTGACGGCGACGAAATGACAAGAATCATCTGGCAGTGGATCCGCGAGCGGTTGATCCTGCCTTATCTCGACGTCGACCTGAAGTATTACGATCTCTCGATTGAAAAGCGCGACGAGACCGATGATCAGATCACCGTCGATGCCGCGAATGCCATCAAGGAACACGGCGTCGGCGTGAAATGCGCCACCATCACCCCGGACGAAGCCCGCGTCGAGGAGTTCGATCTGAAGAAGATGTGGGTCAGCCCGAACGGCACGATCCGCAACATTCTGGGCGGCGTGGTCTTCCGCGAGCCGATCGTCATCGACAACGTTCCTCGCCTGGTGCCGGGCTGGACCGATCCGATCGTCGTCGGCCGCCATGCCTTTGGCGACCAGTACCGGGCCAAGGATACGCTAATCCCCGGAGCGGGTAAGCTGCGGTTAGTGTTCGAAGGCGAGAACGGCGAAAATATCGATCTCGACGTCTACGAATTCCAGAGTTCGGGCGTGGCCATGGCCATGTACAACCTCGACGACAGCATCCGCGACTTTGCGCGGGCCTGCATGAACTATGGCCTGGATCGCAAATGGCCGGTCTACCTGTCGACCAAGAACACCATCCTCAAGAAGTATGACGGTCGCTTCAAAGACCTGTTCCAGGAAGTGTTCGACAGTGAATTCAAGGACAAGTTCGCCGAAGCGAAGATCACTTACGAGCACCGCCTGATCGACGACATGGTCGCCGCCGCGCTCAAGTGGAGCGGCAAGTTCGTGTGGGCCTGCAAGAACTATGACGGCGACGTGCAGTCGGACGTGGTGGCTCAGGGCTTCGGGTCGCTCGGCCTGATGACTTCGGTGCTGATGACGCCCGACGGCAAGACCGTGGAAGCGGAAGCCGCTCACGGTACCGTAACCCGCCACTACCGTCAGCACCAGCAGGGCAAGGCGACTTCGACCAACCCGATCGCCAGCATCTTCGCCTGGACTCGCGGCCTCATCTATCGCGGTCGTTTCGACAATACGCCGGACGTCGTGAAGTTCGCCGAAACGCTCGAACGGGTCTGCATCAAGACGGTCGAGAGCGGCAAGATGACCAAGGACCTCGCGCTGCTTATCGGTCCGAACCAGAGCTGGATGACCACGGAGCAGTTCTTCGAGGCCATCGTCGACAATCTCGAGACGGAAATGGCCAACTGGGCCTGAAACCATCTTTCGACTTCGTCATTGCCTAAGCAGTGACGCGACTGACCGGGATCGGCGCACATGCCGCTCCCGGTCTTGTCGTTTTCGGCGTCGCCAACAGACGGGGAATGCATGGCCAGGGCAGTTCAGAAGAAGCGCACGGTTAAGCGCAAGGGTACGGAAAAATTCGGTCAGCGCAGGCTCGAAATCCGCAACGCCAAGATCAAGGATATCCGCGGAATCGCGGATCTGGTGCGCCGGGTCTATGAGGACATGCCCGCCTACACTCACGGCGAGATTCGCGGGCAGATCAACAACTTCAAGGAAGGCTGCTTCGTGGCCCTGCTCGACGACGAGGTAGTGGGCTATTGTGCGACCATGCAGGTTGCCGAAGCGCTCGCATTCCAGCCGCATGACTGGGACGAGATCACCGGCAATGGTTACGGCAGCCGTCACGATCCGACCGGGGACTGGCTGTATGGTTACGAGATGTGCGTCGATCCCAAGGTGCGCGGCGTCCGCATCGGACGGCGCCTTTACGAAGAACGCCGCGCGCTGGCCGAAGAGAGAGATCTGACCGGCATCGTCTTTGCCGGCCGCATGCCGAACTATCGTCGCTTTCGTCGCCGGGTCGCCGACCCGCAGGATTATCTGGACAAGGTGGTCGAGGGAAAACTGCACGACCCCGTGCTCCGTTTCCAATTGGCCAACGGGTTCGAGCCGGAGCGGATCATCGAAGGGTACCTGCCGGAGGACAAGGCCTCGATGGCAAACGCCGTGATGATGGTCTGGCGCAATCCCTATGTCGAGCGCGACCAACCGGTGAAGAAGCGCCTGCCGCGCGGGGTCGAGGCCGTTCGAGTGGCTACCTGCCAGCTGCAGGCCCGCCAGGTGTCGGACTATGATGAGTTCATGCGCCACGTGACCTATTTCGTGGATGTAGCAAGCGATTACGAAGCGGACTTCATCGTCTTTCCCGAACTCTTCACGCTGATGCTGTTGAGCTTCGAGGAAAAGGAACTCTCGCCGGTAGAGGCGATCGAGCGTCTGTCCGAATACACCCCTCGCCTGCGCACGGACATTTCCGAAATGGCCATGCGCTACAATATCAACATCATCGCCGGCTCGCACCCGACGCGAATGGAAGATGGCGACATACACAATGTCGCCTATGTCTGCCTGCGTGACGGGTCGGTCCATGCACAGGAGAAGATCCACCCCACCCCCAATGAACGCTACTGGTGGAACATCAAGGGCGGCGACAAGGTCGAGGTGATCCAGACCGATTGCGGTCCGATCGGAGTGCAGATCTGCTACGACAGCGAGTTTCCCGAACTGAGCCGCCGGCTGGCGGACGAAGGCGCGCGGATCATTTTCGTGCCCTTCTGCACCGATAGCCGTCAGGGCTATCTCCGCGTTCGCTATTGCGGTCAGGCACGTGCAATCGAGAACCAATGCTTCGTCGTGCTGAGTGGCAATGTCGGCAATCTGCCCAATGTCGGCAACATGGATATCCAGTACGCCCAGAGCTGCATCCTGACGCCGTGCGACTTCCCGTTCGCGCGTGACGGGATCGCCGCCGAAGCGACCGAGAACGTAGAGACGTTGACCATCAGCGATATCAATCTTGCAGATCTGCAATGGGCCCGGGCGGAGGGCACGGTACGCAATCTCGCCGACCGCCGCTTCGATCTCTATCGCATCGAATGGGATGAAACCGGCAAGCATCCGGGGAAGCCGCGCCCTCGCCGTGAACCGCTCGGCCCCGCCCATCCCGGCGGGGGTTAGGCGTTATCGCGTCGTGACAGCGTAGCGCCGGGCGGTTACGGATAAGCCCATGGCATCCGCTGAATTTGCAAGCCCGGCGATCTCGGACGCCCTCGTCATCCTTGGTGCGGCGGGGCTCGTCATCCCGGTGTTCACCCGATTTCGCGTGACGCCGATCATCGGTTTCATCCTTATCGGGATCGCTGTCGGACCCTACGGGCTCGGCCGGATGGTGTTCGAGCATCCCTGGCTGAATCACATAACGATAACCGATCCCGAAGCTCTTGAGCCATTTGCCGAATTCGGGATTATCCTGCTGCTGTTCACCATCGGACTCGAACTGAGCTTCAACCGCTTGTGGCAGATGCGAAAACTGGTGTTCGGCCTGGGGGCGATGGAACTGCTCGTTATCGGGACATCGCTCGCGATCGCGTTATCGATGATGGGCCAGTACTGGACCGGCGCACTCGCGCTTGGTTTCGCCCTCGCGTTTTCCTCCACCGCCATCGTGCTGCCGATCGCCGGCACGCATTCGCCGGTTGGGCGCGCGGCGCTGTCGATGCTGCTGTTCGAAGATATCATGATCGTCCCGATCATCTTCGTTCTGGGCGCCATGGCCCCGAATGCCGCGGGGGAAGGCTGGGAGGGCATGTTGACCACGCTGTGGCAGGGCGGTCTCGTGATCGTTGCAATGATGGCGCTCGGCCGTTTCGCCCTGCCCCGGCTGTTCGGACAGGCCGCTCGCACGAAAAGTCCCGAACTGTTCCTCGCCGCCTCGCTGCTGGTCGTGATCGGCGCGAGCCTTGCGACCGCTGCGGTCGGCCTTTCACCGATCGTAGGGGCGCTCATCGCTGGCCTGCTCATCGCAGAAACCGAGTATCACGGCGAGGTCGAGACGATCATGGAGCCCTTCAAAGGGCTCGCTCTCGGTATCTTCCTGATTACCGTGGGCATGAGCATCGATCTGCAGACGATCTGGGAAAATCTCGGCCTGATCGCGACGGCAGTGCTGCTGATTCTTCCGTTCAAGGCATTGGTCACCGGCGTCCTCCTCCGCCTGATGGGCGCCCGCCGCAGCACCGCAGCGGAAACCGGTATACTGATGGCCAGCCCCTCGGAAACCACGCTGATCATTCTGGCCGCTGCCAGTTCCGCGCTGCTGATCCAGCCGGGTACGGCGCAGTTCTGGCAGATCGTTACCGCTATCGGCCTTACCGTCACACCCCTGCTGGCGCAGCTGGGTCGCGCAATTGCGAGGCGTGTCGAACCCATTCCCGAAGTGCCCGACGATACCGGCGATGAGCGACGCGTGATCATCGTTGGCGCGGGACGCGTCGGGCTTCTCGTGGCACAGATGCTCGACGCGCATGGCAAGCCTTACATCGCGCTGGACGCCGATCCCGACTTGATCGAGCGCGCGAAACGCAGCGGCTTTCGTGCGACGTTCGGGGATGCCGCGCGCGGCGACTCCATGGATCGTCTGGGGGTCGAGAATGCGCTGGCCGTGGTCCTCACCATGGACGAACCCGTCCTGGTCCAACGCCTCGTTTCCAAGCTGCGCAAGGAGCATGAGGATCTGCTGATCGTCTGCCGTGCGCGCGACGTGCAGCATGCCGCCGAGCTATATCGGGTAGGAGCGAGCCATGCGGTACCCGAAACGCTGGAAAGCTCGCTCCAGCTATCCGAAGCCGTGCTGGTCGATATCGGTGTGGCGATGGGTCCGGTAATCGCTTCGATCCACGAAAAGCGCGATGAATTCCGCGAGCAGATCGAACAGGAAGGCGCGCTGGCCTACAAACCGAAGCTGCGGACGAGCACGTCGGAAGCCTGAACCGTGGCCGCCGTGCTCGAAACCCGTTCGGACTGCAGCCGCTGCGCCGCGCTATGCTGCATTGCCTATCCATCGGATGAAATGCCGGGTTTTGCGGCAGCCAAGGCTGCGGGCGAACCGTGCCCGAAGCTGCGCGCTGATGGCCTTTGCACGATCTACGACTCCCGCGCGGAGGAAGGTTTTGCGGGATGTATCCAGTTCGAATGCTTCGGTGCGGGGCAATATGTGGTGCAACACCTGTTCGGCGGCCGCGACTGGCGCGATGATCCTGACCTGTTGGCACCGATGGTCGATGCCTTTCTCGCCATGCGCCCCGTCGCCGACCTCAACTTTCTCGCCAAGCGCGCAATCGAAATTGCCGAGGAAGAGGATGTTCGAGCGACGGCGACCAGCTTGGCCGCCCGACTGCAGCACGTCGCTCGAAGTCTCGAAAATATCCGCGATAGTGCCGAAATGTCCGCGATAGAGCGCGAACTGCGCGACCTCTATCGGCGCATCGGCGCCTAAGCGGCAAACTTTGCGAGCGCTTGACGGACAGCGTCGATCGCAGCGTCGGCCTTGGCGCCGTCCGGGCCACCGCCCTGCGCCATGTCGGGACGACCGCCGCCGCCCTTGCCGCCCAGCGCTTCGACACCCGCGCGCACGAGATCGACTGCACTAAAACGATCGGTAAGGTCGTCGGTCACCGCCACCGCAAAGGCGCCCTTGCCATCATTGACCGCACAGACAGCGGCAATGCCGGACCCCATACGGGTCTTGGCCTCGTCGAGCAGCGGGCGCAGTTCCCTGGGGTCGAGGCCCGCAATCACCTGCCCCGAGAATGCAACTCCCCCGATATCCTCGTCCGCCGAACCGGCATCTGCCGTACCGCCGCCGCCGAGCGCCAGTGCGCGCTTCGCTTCGGCCAGATCCTTTTCGAGCCGTTTACGTTCCTCGATCAGTGCAGCGACGCGAGTGGGCGCCTCATCGGGTGACGTCTTCAAAGCGCCCGCAATCGCCCGAACCGCCTCGTCGCGCGCAACCAGCCATTGACGCGCGGCTTCGCCCGTCAAAGCCTCGATCCGGCGAACGCCCGAACTGACTGCGCTTTCGGAGACGATCTTGAACACGCCTATGTCGCCGGTTGCTTTGACGTGGGTCCCGCCACACAATTCGACCGAATAATTGCGCCCTTCGTCGCCCTTGCTGCCCATAGAGAGCACACGGACTTCGTCGCCATATTTCTCGCCGAACAGCGCCAGTGCGCCGGCGGCGACGGCATCGTCGGGTGTCATCAGACGTGTCAAGACCTGCTCGTTGGCGCGAATTTCCGCGTTTACCTCAGCCTCGATCGCAGCCACATCCTCATCGCTCAGCGGTTTGGGGTGAGAAAAGTCGAAGCGGAAACGATCGTCCGCGACCAGCGAACCCTTCTGCGTAACATGCCCGCCCAGACGATTGCGCAGCGCTGCATGCACCAGATGCGTCGCCGAGTGATTGGCACGGATACGGTCGCGACGCTCGGCATCGATGACGAGGTGGACGGCATCGCCGACCGAAACGGATCCCTTGACTACCTTGCCGACATGCGCGTGCAGGCGCCCCAGGGGCTTGTTCGTAGTGTTTACGGCAAATTCAAGACTTTCGGGCGTCCAAATCCGCCCGGCATCGCCGGTCTGGCCGCCGCTCTCGCCATAGAAGGGGGTCTGGTTGGTGAGGATGATGGCTTCGTCGCCTTCGCCGGCCGATTGCACTTCGACGCCGTCCTTGACGATGGCCACCACCGCAGCCTCGCCTGTGGTCGAGCTATAGCCGGTAAACTCCGTCGAACCTTCGCGCTCGGCGATGTCGAACCAGACTTCTTCGCTGGCCGCCTCGCCAGAGCCTTTCCACGCTTCGCGCGCCTTGGCCTTTTGCTGCGCCATCGCGGCGTCGAAACCATCCTTGTCGACGGCAATTCCCTGCGAGCGAAGCGCGTCCTCGGTCAGGTCGTAGGGAAAGCCGTAAGTGTCGTAGAGCTTGAATACGGTTTCGCTGGGCAGCGTATCGCCTTCGTCCATACCGACCGTCGCATCGTCGAGCAGCTTGAGGCCCTTGTCCAGCGTGCGGCGGAACTGGGTTTCCTCGCGCTCGAGCACTTCCTGAATTAGCGCCTGGCCGCGCTGCAGTTCGGGATAGGCCTGCCCCATTTCGGTGACGAGAGCCGGCACCAGGCGATACATCAGTGGCTCGCTCGCACCCAGAAGATGGACGTGACGCATGGCGCGGCGCATGATCCGGCGCAGGACGTAGCCGCGCCCCTCGTTCGAAGGCAGAACGCCATCGGCCATCAGGAAGCTGGTCGAGCGCAGATGATCGGCGATCACGCGGTGGCTGGCGGTCTTGTCGCCCTCGGCCTTGACGCCTGTCAGGCTCTCGCTCGCGGCGATCAGATTGCGGAAGGTGTCGGTATCGTAATTGTCGTGCACGCCCTGCATGACCGCGGCGACACGCTCGATCCCCATTCCGGTATCGATACTCGGCTTGGGCAGATCGCCGACGATCTCGTCGTTCTCCTGCGTGAACTGCATGAAGACGAGATTCCATATCTCGACGAAACGGTCGCCATCTTCTTCCGGCGATCCCGGAGGGCCGCCCCAGATGTGATCGCCATGATCGTAGAATATCTCCGAGCATGGCCCGCACGGGCCATCCGAACCCATGGCCCAGAAATTGTCCTTGGTCGGAATGCGGATGATCTTCTCATCGGCGAAGCCCGTCTGCTTCTTCCACAGGTCGAAGGCTTCATCGTCGGTGTGATAGACGGTGACCAGCAGACGTTCGGAATCGAGGCCCCATTCCTTGGTCAGTAGCGTCCAGGCGTGATCGATCGCCTGTTCCTTGAAATAATCGCCGAACGAGAAATTCCCGAGCATTTCGAAGAATGTGTGGTGGCGCGCCGTGTAGCCGACATTGTCGAGATCGTTGTGCTTGCCGCCTGCCCGCACGCATTTCTGGGCGCTGGTCGCGCGTAGTGCGGGAGGGGTTTCGAGACCGGTGAAGGCGTTCTTGAACGGCACCATGCCGGCATTGACGAACATCAGCGTCGGATCGCTGAACGGAACGAGCGGCGCGCTGGCGACTTCGGCGTGCCCATGTCGCGCGAAATAGTCGAGGAAGCTGCGGCGAATGTCGTTGGTCGAGATCATGAGCGGGCAGTTAGGCAATCGGGGGGCCAGCGACAAGCGCGAATGCCCGGCCAGACTGTGCAGGAATGGCGATCAGGCGGGGGCGCGGGCGGTGACGATCCAGCAGGCGGCAGGCAGTGCGACGGCCTCGTCCTTGCAGAATCGCTCCAGCATAGTTCGCAAGCTCGCGATCGCGGCCCTGCGCTCCGCGCCCTCCAACGATGCGACGGCACGCGCGGCCGGACCGATGCGCAGGAAGTAGGACAGAGCGTCGTCGACCGCATCGCTGCCACGACCCGCGATCATCGAGTAGTCGATCGCGTCGAAGTCGATATCGCTCCACCCGGCATCGCCGAGGATCCGCACGACCCGTTCGCGCTTGCCGAAAGCGAAGGGACCGGGCGCTTCGGGGTCGGCTGGCGGCTCGCTGGTGGGCGGCAAAGCTCCCGCAAGTTCCTTCACCCACACATTGTCCGCGCGATCGCGAAAGCACGAAAAGGTCATTCGTGCTCCCGGAGCGACTTCGCTCAGAACATGCGCAAATGCGGCCACCGGGTCATCGAAGAACATCACGCCATGACGCGAGACGATGCAATCCGGACGCTCCCGGTCGGCAGCACGCCAATGTGCGGCATCGCCCAGCTCGATACGAACATTGGGCTGGGAAGACGTCCGCTCCCGCGCAATGGAAACGAGATCTTCGGAGATATCGAGCCCGACAATCTCCGCCGACTCGTTGGCCTGCGCAAGTCGCAAGGTCACCTCGCCGGCCCCGCAGCCGATATCGACCGCCCTGGTAAATTCTTCGTTCTGCGCAATTTCGAGCAAACGGTCCGTCAACTGCCCGAAACTGCGATCGGTCCGCTGCCATTCATCGGCCCAGACATTGCCGACCTTGCCAGTCCACTCCGTCCGATCGGTCATTCCATCAGACCTGATAGTAATCGCGATACCAGTCGACGAAGCGCCGAATGCCCTCCCCGATATCCGTCTGGGGCACATAGCCGGTCAGCGAACGCAACAATTCGGCATCGGCCCAAGTTGCGGGCACGTCACCCGGTTGCATCGGCATCAGATTGCGCTTTGCCGCGATCCCCAGCGCGCTTTCGATGGCGGCGATCATGTCGCCGAGCTGCACCGGCTGAGAATTGCCGATATTGACAATCCGCCAGGGCGCTACCGGCGAAAGACTGTCCACTTCGGCGATCTCATCCGGACTGTCGGGTCGTACGGGCGGTGTATCGACCAGACGACGGATCGCCTCGACGAGATCCTCGACATAAGTGAAGTCGCGCATCATTTCGCCGTGATTGTAAACGTCGATCGGCTCGCCGGCGAGCATCGCGCGGGTAAACTTGAACAGCGCCATGTCCGGGCGGCCCCACGGCCCGTAGACGGTGAAGAAACGGAACATGGTCACCGGCAGATCGAAGAGGTGCGCGTAGGAATGCGCCATCGCCTCGGTCGCTTTTTTCGTCGCCGCATAGAACGACATCTGGTGATCCGTCTTCATCGTCTCGCGATAGGGCATTTCGGTATTGGCACCGTAGGCCGACGAGGTCGAAGCGAGCAGCATGTGCTGCGGCGGGTGCGCTCTCGCCGCTTCCAGAAGTTCGAAGGTGCCGACCAGATTGCTCTCGAGATAGCTGCGCGGGTTATCGATCGAGTAACGCACCCCGGCCTGAGCGGCCAGGTGGATGACCACATCGGGCCGGTATTCGGCAAAGAGATTTGCGAGCAGTTCCGGGGTTTCGATTGGATCGTTGATCGCAGCGAAGCCGGCATTCTGTAGCAGGGTGGCCTGCCGTCGGCGCTTCAGCTCCGGATCGTAATAGTCCGACAGGGAATCCACGCCGATCACTCGAAATCCGTCGGCCAGCAGGCGGCGACAGGTGTAATAACCGATGAAGCCTGCCGAACCGGTAACCAGCGCCGTCCGTGTCTCGCTCATCGATCGGCTCCGAACAGATCGCATTCGGCAAGTGCATTGTGTGGCGCGCGTATTGTCGCGTTGGAAGGGCCCGCATAACCGAGGCCAAAGACAACTGTTCTCATCTGATTTCCCGTCCGGTCACTTTGCCCGCAGGCTGCACGCGCGCTTCTGTGTGGTCGCCGGACCATTTGCAAGTCCGCCAAACGGGGTAGCCTACCAACCGAAATAGGGTCCGCCTCGCTCACGCGCACGCTGCCACGCGGGGCGCGCATGGATCGCCTCGACGAAGCGGGCAAGCTTCGGTGCCGTTCCCGCATAGCCCTGCATTACGGCAATTTCCGCCGGGAAACTCATCATCACGTCGGCCGTCGTCCATTCGCTGCCGACAAAGTGGAGATCGTCGGAGATTTCATCCTCGGCGAACTTCACATGCGCCGCCAACTGTTCGTCGATTCGCGGCGCGAGAGCAGCCGCAGCGTCGCCCAGGCGGGCAGTGTAGAGCTTGAGCATGACCGGCACGAAGAAGCTGCTTTCTCCGAACTGCATCCATTCGAGGTTGCGGACATGTTCTTGCGTATCGGACGCCGGGAGCCAGGCCTCGCCGCCATGGCGCTCGCACAGATACTGGATGATCGCACCGCTTTCCGCGATCCGCAGGCCATCATCCTCGATCAGCGGCGACTTGCCGAGCGGATGTGCCTGTTTGAGTTCGGGCGGAGCGAGATTGGTGTCCGCATCGCGCTGGTAGTGCGCGATCTCGTAATCGACACCCAGTTCCTCGAGCAGCCACAGGATCCGTTGCGAACGGCTATTGTTGAGATGATGGACGATTATTGTCACGCAGCCCTCCTGTCTGGCGATTCGCGGGCACACTAGGCGCAGCGCGACAGGGGTGCCAACCCGAACACGGAAAAGCCGGTGCGGCCAGAAAACGGCGCGCACCGGCTTTCCGTTTTTTCGGGAGCGCCGGGGGACAGTCCGGCTATTGCGCGGGTCCGGGGGAGGTTTGGACCGGCGCGCTCCCGCTTGAAGAGAACTCAGTCCTCGTCCGCGTCCGGGCCGGTCATCATCTCTTCGGCGACCTCGTCGGTGCGGCCGCGGATCGCGGCTTCCAACTTGGCACACATTTCGGGGTTTTCCTTGAGGAAGGTCTTGGCGTTTTCGCGCCCCTGACCGATGCGGACGCTGTCGTAGCTGAACCAGCTGCCCGACTTTTCGACTACGCCGGCTTTGACGCCGAGGTCGAGAATCTCGCCGATCTTCGAAATCCCTTCGCCATACATGATGTCGAATTCGACCTGCTTGAACGGCGGCGCGACCTTGTTCTTGACGACCTTCACCCGGGTCGAGTTGCCGATGATATCGTCGCGATCCTTGATCTGGCCCGTACGGCGAATGTCGAGACGGACGGACGCGTAGAACTTGAGCGCGTTGCCGCCCGTCGTGGTTTCCGGGTTTCCGTACATCACGCCGATCTTCATGCGCAGCTGGTTGATGAAGATCACCATACATTTCGAACGGTTGATCGAACCCGTCAGCTTGCGCAGGGACTGGCTCATCAGGCGGGCCTGCAAGCCGACGTGACTATCGCCCATCTCACCTTCGATTTCGGCGCGAGGGACAAGCGCGGCAACCGAATCGACTACCAGCACATCGATCGCATTGGACCGAACCAGCGTGTCGGTAATCTCGAGCGCCTGTTCGCCCGTATCGGGCTGCGAGACGATAAGTTCGTCGATATCGACGCCCAGCTTGCGGGCATAGACCGGATCGAGCGCATGTTCGGCATCCACGAAAGCGGCAGTACCGCCAGCCTTCTGTGCTTCGGCGATCACATGAAGTGCCAAGGTGGTTTTGCCCGAGCTTTCCGGCCCATAGACCTCGATCACCCGGCCCTTCGGCAGGCCACCTACACCCAATGCGATATCGAGGCCGAGCGAGCCGGTGGAAATCGCTTCCACCTGCATCGTTTCCTTCTGGCCCAGCTTCATCGCCGAACCCTTGCCGAATGCGCGATCGATCTGCGCGAGCGCGGCGTCCAATGCCTTCTGGCGGTCTGCGTCCACTTTTCCGTCCTCTACGAGCTTCAGACTTGCCGCCATGACATTACCTCCTGCGCTTGGCCAGAGCCGGTATCGACTCTTCAACTGAGAAGTGATGTATCGGCTTTGTTCTCAAAGAACAAGAGTGGAACGAAAATTATTTTCCGGTTTTGTTCCTGACAGCAGTTCGCGGCGGTCTTCACCCTATTTGCGCTGCTCGCTCAGTACCTCGGCTACCTTGGCGTTGATCTGCTGTACGCTGAAGGGCTTGGGTATGAAGTGCATATTGTCGATGTCGATTTCGTTGCGCAGCTGTTCCTCTGCATAGCCGGACATGAAAAGGATCGGAATATCCGCTTTCACGCCGCGGATGGCGCGGGCCATGGCAGGTCCATCCATCGCCGGCATAACGACATCGGAAACGATCAGGTCGAATTCGATATCGCCATTGGCGATCGCTGCCAGCCCTTCCTCTCCGTTGGCAGCGGTGGTGATGGTGTAGCCCGCGCGCACCAGCGCCCGTTCGGCGACGGCGCGTACCATGTCCTCGTCCTCGACCAGCAACAGCTTGCCTCCGGCGGACCATTCGGTCGCCTTCGGCTCCTCCGGCTCTTCGGCGCGCATGATGGCCGGGAGTTCACCCTTGTGTACCGGCAGATAGACGGTGAAGCGCGCGCCGATCGGGGCGCCGTCCGGCCCCTGGACATTGTCGGCGAAAATAAAGCCGTTCGACTGCTTGACGATGCCGTAGACGGTCGACAGGCCGAGACCGGTGCCCTTGCCCTGTTCCTTGGTGGTGAAGAAAGGCTCGAATATCTTGTTGAGATGCTCTTCCGGGATCCCCCCGCCAGTGTCCTGGACGATGAGGACCGTGTAGTCGTCGGCCGGCATGATATCGATGCCCATCTTGCGCACATCGCGCGCGGACACGCGACGCGTCGCAAGCGTCAGACGGCCTTTCCAGTCCGGCTTGCCCCGCTTCGTTGCGTGAGTCTGCATGGCATCGCGCGCATTGACGGCGAGATTGATGATGACTTGCTCGAGCTGCTGCGGGTCGGCCCGCACCGAGCCCAGTTCGCGGTCGTGACGGACCGAGAATTCGATCTTCTCGCCCATCAGGCGCTTCAATAGCTGGCTCACTTCGCTGACGACGTCGGGCAATTGGAGGACGACGGGGCGCAGCGTCTGCTGGCGGCTGAACGCAAGCAGCTGGCGCGTCAGACTGGCGGCCCGGTTCGAATTCGCCTTGATCTGCTGAATATCGTCATAATCGCTATCGCCCGGGGTATGGCGCAGCAGCATCAGATCGCAGTAACCGATGATCGCCGTCAGCACATTGTTGAAGTCGTGTGCGACACCGCCCGCGAGCTGCCCGACCGCCTGCATCTTGGTGGCCTGGGCCACCTGGCGGCGCAGGCGTTTTTCTTCGGAGGAATCCGAAATCGACAGCAACACCGCCGCATCGCCCAGCCCCCGCACCCCGGCAAGGCCGATCGAGACCGGTTCCTCTTTGTTGTTGGCGAGCCGTACCGCCATGTCCCCGCTCGCGGTCGCCCCCTTGGCGAAGCGCCGGACCGTATCGGCAATGGCGGCCTTGTCTTCGCGCACCACCAGGTCCGAGGGGAACTGCGGCAAACCCGCAGTCTCGCGCTCGACCGCGCGCAGGAATGCCTTGTTGGCGAAAAGAAACCGGCCGTCGCGATCGGTCAGGGCAAGCCCCAGCGGAAGAGCCGACAGCAACGCCTCCAATTGTGGGACCGCCGCCTTGCCACTGCTCTCCCACCCTCCGCCGATGCCCACGGTACTGTCGACCAGCAGCATCAGCGATGGCGCCTGATCGGCATCGCTCATCTTTGTGCTGTTCGGCATATCGAGGGGGACGTGCACCAGCGTTTGCGGCGAGCCTTGCTGTCCCTCGCGCGCGAAGAAAATGCGATCGCGATCGTCCGAGCGCAGCAATTGCACGAATTCGAGACCGCCGAGCGCGTTGTCACGACTGCCGGTTGCCCGCTCCGCCAATCCGGGCGTCGTCGTCTGCACGATGCCATCGGGAGCTACCAGGGCCACTTCGACTCCGGCGCGCGACATGACCTCGCCCAATGCTCCAGCGATCCGTTCGGACAGGCCGTCATAGCTGCGCTGCTGGCGAATCTCGTCGAACCGCCAGACCAGATAGGCCTCTCCCCTTCCGCTACGATCGATCCGCAAGCGGTAACGGGCATCGATACCGGCGAGCTGGATTTCCTCGACCTCTGCCGTCCCATCCCGCCATGCCGTACGGGCGGCAGCCTGCACGGCGTCGCGCGAGGCCGGCTGGAATGCCAGTTCGTAGGGAGCAGAGACGCCGTTGAACCAGTGCTCATAGGTCGAATTTGCGCAGACAAGCCGGTTCGCACGATCGATAATCGCCACCGCCCGGCGACGATCTTCGATTGCCGCGCTGGTCACCGACCAGTCGGGTTGAAGTACTTCCTGCTCGGCAGGTGCGGTCTTGAGACGGGCCGCCAACAGCAGCATCAAGAGAACCGCGACGAGCGATCCGCCATAGGCCAGCGCCACCATGGTCTGCTGACCGACCAGCCACACCAGCGCGATGGAAATGATGCAGGCGGCAGTCACCCCCAGCATCAGCGGGGCGGGTGGCAGGCGGTTTACGGGGTTATCGTCCGGCACAATCATGCCTCGGTATCTTTCCCGATACGTTCGTCAAGGCGGCGGGCCATTGCACGCAGGCGGCGCCGACGCTTGCGTGCCACGATGAAACGCCAGGCGATGCCGGCCAGAAGATACCCAACCGTCGCGCCGACGACCGCCAGGACGATGAATCCGAATATGGTCACCAGAACGGTTACTCCGACGCCTTCGAACAGATTGAGGAACCAGGCCCAGCGGCCGCTGGTGATTTCGTCCTGCGCCACTCCGCCGGTCGCCGCCAGATCGACCTTGAGAATGAATGCGCCCAGCTTGTTGGCGACCACGGCCCAGAAGGGAAAGGTCAGCGGATTGGTGATGAACGTCACCAGCGCGGACAACGGCACATTCGCCCGGGCCGGAAGCGCCATGAACGCGGCAAGGAATATCTGACCGACCGGAATGATAAATCCGGCAAAGATTCCCAAGGCAACTCCGCGCGGCACGCTGCGCCGGGTGAAACGCCACAACTCGGGGGTCAGAAATCGGTGTGCAATGGGCCGCAAATACTTGTTCTCGGCCATTTGCTCGCGCGTGGGCATGTGCTGGCGGAACCAGTCCGCCAGAAAGGTTTTCGATCTGCGCTCACTCATCGACACGACCCCGCCATGCGCCGCCTCAATGGCGAGTTCAAGGGGGCGCGCGAAGCGAATTGCGACGAATGCGGCATGGCTGTCGATGTGGTTAGCGCCCGCACGTTTTGTAAGGGCCGAGGCGGCGGGATCACCCGCGTTCGCGCATCAGCCGGGCCTTGTCGCGCTGCCAGTCCCGATCCTTGATACTCGCGCGTTTGTCGTGCGCCTGCTTGCCCTTGGCCAGCGCGAGCTCGACCTTCGCTCGGCCCGTGGAATTGAAATAGATGGATAGCGGGACAAGGGTCATGCCCTTGCGTTCGACCGCACCGAACAGCTTCTCGATCTCGCGCGCATGCAGCAACAGCTTGCGCGGCCGACGGGGCTCGTGATTCAGCCGGTTGCCGTGCGAATACTCGGGGATGTTCGCATTGATCAGCCAGACCTGCCCATCGCGCACTTCGGCATAGCTTTCCTTGATGCTCGCCTCGCCCGCGCGCAGCGCCTTGACCTCGGTCCCCTGCAGCGCCAGCCCGGCTTCGAACGTATCCTCGACGTGATAGTCGAACCGCACGCGCCGGTTGTCGGCGACGGTCTTCTGCTTGTCGAAAGTGGCGGGCTTCGGACGGGCCATAAGGCGGGCGCATGTAGGCGAGCCGGCGGCGCTTGGAAAGGGGAGGCGCGATTTCTCTTGCCAAGCCGCCCCTTGCCGTGGCGAGAACCGGGCATGACGACCGACAGCATTGCCGAGCCCTTCACAATTCATGACACGACCATCGCACCGGGCATGTCGGCCACCGTGGCAATTCCGGTGAGCCAGCAGGTCACGGGTCTCAACTCGGCTCTCGCGCTGCGAATTTTGCATGGCGCACGGCCCGGCCCCTGCATCTTCGTCAGCGGCGCGGTCCATGGCGACGAGATCGTGGGAGCAGCGGTCATCCAGCGGCTGCTCGAGCGCCTGTCTCCCGAAACGCTTTCGGGCACGATCATCTTCGCGCCTGCGGTGAACATCTATGGGTTCGTGGCGCATAGCCGCTACCTGCCCGACCGCCGCGATCTGAATCGCAGCTTCCCCGGTTACGAGCACGGCAGCCTGGCCGCGCAACTGGCGCATTGCTTCCTCACTCATGTGATCGACCGTTGTTCTCTGGGGATCGACATCCATTCCGCAGCGGTCCATCGCTACAACCTGCCGCAGATCCGCATCGCATCGGGCAGCCCCTATCTGTCCGAACTGGCGATGGCCTTCGGGGCTCCCATCATCATAGAAAGCCCGCTTCGTCCCGGGTCGATGCGCGCGCTGGCAGCCGATCGCGATACGCCGATACTACTGCTGGAAGCCGGCGAAGCGCTGCGGTTCGACCGCTTTTCAATCGGCGTAGGCGTTGCCGGCGTGGTGCGCGTGCTCGCGCATATCGGAATGATCGCAACCGACGATGGACCGGAGCAGGTCGAAGTCCCGCTGCGTTCGAACCGGTCGAGCTGGGTACGTGCCCCGCGCGGCGGCGTGTCGCGCCGCATCCGCAAATCGGGCGATGTCGTGCGCCAGGGCGATCTGCTCGCACAAGTCGGCGGACTGTTCGGCGAGGAACGGGAAGATCTTGTCAGCCCGATCGACGGAGTGATCGTCGGCCACGCCACGCTGCCGATCGTCAATCAGGGCGACGCGCTGTTCCACATCGCTGAAGTCGACACGCTCGATCACGCGGGCGAGCATACCGACAGCATCGTGGCGGCGCTTGCAGTCAGCGCCCCACCCTTCCCGCCGGCGCCGCTGCTAGATGAAGACGAAGTGATCTAGCTCAGACCAGGCCCGCATGCGCGAGCGCTTCGTCGACCGCCTTGCGGCTCGCCTCGCTCGCATTGCACAGTGGCAGGCGAACGTCGGGCGAGAACCAGTCGTGGACGCGGCTCAAGGCGTATTTGGCGGGCGCTGGGCTGGCATCGGAAAACATGGCATAATGTAGCGGGAACAGGCGATCGTTGAGCTCGCGCGCCTTCACGAGGTCGTTGGCCGCAATCGCCTCGTGGAATTCGGCGCAGAGCGCGGGAGCGACGTTGGCGGTGACGGAAATGCATCCCGCACCTCCAGCCGCCGAATGCGGCAGCCACAATTCGTCATTGCCCGAAAGCTGGCAGAAGTCGCGCCCGATACCCATGCGGTGATCGGCGACGCGCGACAGATCGCCGCTGGCATCCTTGATGGCGACGATCCTTTCCGGATATTTGCGCACCAGTTCGACGACCGTCTCGTCTTCGATATCGGTAACCGTGCGGCCGGGCACGTTGTACAGCACGATCGGCAGATCGCTGTTCTCGGCCAAAAAGCTGAAATGTGCGATAAGCCCAGCCTGGCTCGGCCGGTTGTAATAGGGTGCGACGCACAGCCCGGCGGCAGCGCCTGCCTTCTTCGAGAACTGCATGTGCAGCAACGCGTTGCGGGTGTCGTTGGAACCGCAGCCCGCAATCACCGGCACACGGCCGGCGGCCTGTTCTATGCAGACTTCGATCACGCGGTGGTGTTCGGCATTGGACAGAGTCGAGGCCTCGCCCGTCGTGCCGCACGGCACCAGGCCTTTGCTGCCGTTTTCGATCTGCCAATCCACCAGCTTGCGAAAAGCGACTTCGTCGAACGATCCGTCGCGAAAAGGAGTCGCCAGAGCCGGAATCGATCCTGAAAACATTTACGTGCGTCCTGGGTTAGAGCTATGAAACAAGGCGATTTTCGACGGGTCGTGCCGAAATTCGTTAAGCGCCTGATAAGGAGGGGCCGGGCACTATGTCCAGCATGGGCAGAAAAACAGCTTTCACACTCGCATTTGTGGCCGGTAGCGCACTGGCCTTCCCAGCAGTTTCGAACGCACAGGATGGCTCGCGCACCAGCCTCGTCGCACAGCAGCCGGGTCAGATCGACCAGGCCGTGGGTCAGTGGGAATATCTGACGAGCCAGGAAAGCCTGCCGTTCTCTTCCTATGCAGGGTTCCTGACCAGCTACCCGGATTTTCCCAAGCGCGAACTGCTCCAGCGGCGGGCGGAAGCTGCGCTCGATCGGGAAGCGCCCTCGCCGCAGACCCTCGTCGCCTTCTTCGACCGCCACCCCCCGCTGACGAATAGCGGCAAGGCTCGCTACGCTCTGGCGCTTGCCTCGCTTAACCGCTCGGAGGCGCAGAACATCGCACGGGAAGCCTGGCGCGGCGGTACGATGAGCGGGCCGACCGAACTCTATATGCAAGGCCTGTTCGGCAACCGTTTCGCGCCCGAAGATCAGGATGCCCGGATGGATGCGTTGCTGTGGCAGGGCAATTACGAAGGCGCTTCGCGCCAGATCGTTCGTACGTCGCCCGCCTATCGTCCGACGGCGCAGGCGAGACTCGCCATGTTGCAGGGCAGCACCCCGTCGCAGGCGGGGTTGCCGGTTCCGGCAGGGGCGATGACCGATGCGGGCTATGTCTACAACCTGACCCGCCAATATCGCAATTCGGGGCAGCCTTACGAAGCAGTAAACCTGCTCTCGTCCCGGGCCGCATTTTCGGCCCCGGCCTTCGACGGCACCCAGTTCGTCAGCGAAGCGCTGGCCGTGGCCAAGAGCGCGGGTGCGACGCAGGCGGTGAGCATCGCCTCTAAAGTGGACGACGTCTTCGCCCCGGGGACCGACATTTCAGAAGGCTCCTTCACGCTGCGGGACAAATACACCGACCTGATGTGGCTCGGCGGAACCAAGGCGCTGTGGTCGCTGGGCGATGGCAGGCAGGCGGCGCCGTTGTTCTATCGCTACGGCACCGCCGCGAAGACGCCGCTGACCCGGTCGAAAGGGTTCTACTGGGCGGGCCGCGCCGCAGCACGCGCCGGCGATCGTGCGGGAGCGCAGCGCTATTGGGAAATGGCCGCCGAATATCCCGATTGGTATTATGGTCAGTTGGCCCTGAACGAACTCGGCAAACCGATGCCGACCTTTGCCAGCGTTCCCGCGCCCAATGCCGCCGAGCGAGCGGCTTTCGAGGCCGATCCGCTGACGGGTGCGCTGCGGGCGATTGCCCGCAACCGGCGCGACTGGCGGACCGAACGCGCCTTTTTTGAAGCGATCGCGCAGAAGGCCGAGACGCCGGGCGAGATGGCCCTTGTCGGCCAGCTGGCGCGCGACATGGGCATGGATGAGCTGGCGGTCGTTGCGGGTCTCGTGGCCGGCGAACACGGCCTTCAGGGCTTCGAACGCCTGGGATATCCTACCGTACAGACCCATGCGGGTGCCAACTGGACCATGGTTCACGCCATCGCGCGGCAGGAAAGCGAATTCGATCGCAACCGCGTGAGCCACGCCGGCGCGCGCGGCATGATGCAGCTCATGCCCGGCACGGCGCGGGAAGAAGCGGGCAAGATCGGCGTCAGCTATATGTCCGCCGATCTCACCGCAAATCCCAGCTACAATATCCGCCTCGGCGATGCCCATTTCGCGCGGCTGATGGACCGCTATGGCGGTGCCTATCCGCTGGCGATCGCTGCCTATAACGCCGGTCCCGGACGCGTGAACCAGTGGCTTGCGGCGAATGGCGATCCGCGGACGGGCGCGGTCGACTGGGTGACCTGGATCGAACAGATCCCGGCGAATTTCGAGACTCGGTATTATGTGATGCGGGTGATCGGGAACGCGGTCAGCTATGCCAACATGCACCCGGATAAATCGGCCAATTACGAGCGTGACATCGGCAATTACCTGCGCCGCTGATTTGCGCTAGAGGCGCCAGCCTCATGCAGCCGAAATCCAACCCCGTCACGCCCGCGGGCCTTGCCGCGATGAAGGCGCGCTACGACCATCTGCTCGGCACCGAGCGCCCGGAGATCGTGGAGATCGTCAGTTGGGCGGCGGGCAATGGCGATCGCAGCGAGAATGGCGACTATCTCTATGGCCGCAAGCGGATGCGCGAGATCGACCGCGAACTGGCGCATCTCGCGCGCCGGATGAAGTCCGCACGGGTGATCGATCCGGCAGAGCAGCCGGACAAGTCGCGCGCCTTCTTCGGTGCCACCGTCACCCTCGCCGACGAAGACGACGTCGAAAAGGTCGTGACGCTGGTGGGGGACGACGAACAGGACGCAAGCGCCGGCCGGATCGGCTGGTCGTCCCCCATGGCACGCGCGCTCAAGGGCGCATCGGTCGGGGATTTGCGCAGCGTGCGCCTGCCCGGCGGTGCGAAGGAATGGGAGATTGTGGCAATCGACTATGCGTAAGCTCGCCGCTCTCCTGGTTCTTGTGCTGGCCGCCCCGCTGTCCGCCAAGGACAGTCTCGGCGTGTTTTCCGACTGGGGTGCCTTCCGCGATCCTTCGGTCCCGCGTTGCTATGCCATCGCCATCCCCGAACCCAGTAGCATGCGGCGCGATTTCGAACCCTTCGCCACGATCGGTTCCTGGCCTCGCCAGAACCTTCGCGGACAGGTGCACTTTCGCCTCTCGCGGCAGCTTTCGACGCGACCGAACATTTCGCTTTCGATCGGCGGAAAAACGTTCCGGCTGACGGGCGGCGGCGGCGATGCCTGGGCTGCGGACCGCACCATGGACGCCGCCATCGTGGCGGCCATGCGCTCCGCCAGCCGGATGACCGTCCGCGCGAGCGACACTCGCGGCAACCGCTTCTCGAACTCCTACTCGCTGGCAGGTGCGGCCACGGCGATGGACGCGGCAACTCTCGCCTGTTCGCGACGATAAAAAAGGGGCCGGGAAGCGCCCTTGCGCTGCCCGGCCCCGATCATGTCAGGCGCAATCGCTTAGAAGCGCACGCCGACGCCTGCCATGACCTGGTGACGGTCGAGATCGACGCCGAAGCGTTCGCTGTCGGGCAGGTCGCCGTCGAAATCGACTTCGCCCTTGCTGTAGTTCGAATAACGATATTCGAGGTTCACGAAGGTCCGCGGGTTCAGCGCATATTCCAGACCCGCACCGGCACGCCAGCCGTCGAGGTCGAAGTCTTCGTTATACTCGGTCGTGCCGTCGTTGGAGAGGATGTTGAGCTTGGCATTGGTGTAACCGCCCTTGGCATAGAGCAGCACGTCCGGAGTAACCTTGGCACCGACGCGCGCGCCGACGAACAGGTCGCGGCCGGCATCCACCCGGCCAAATCCGAAGCCTTCGAAATCGCCGTCGACGAATTCGCTTTCGGCACTCGAATCGGTCAGTTCGGCTTCGAGGCCTACGACGGCACCGCCAAGATCGATGTCGTAACCGGCCTGGACGCCATAGACCACGCCATCGATCGACTCGTCATTGTCGATCTCGCTATCGTCGTCGACGCTGCTTCCTGCCTGCAAGGCGTCATAGCCGAGCACGCCCTGGACGCGGAAGCCATCGAAACTGCTGCCGCTGTCCTGTGCCATGGCAGGCGCCGAGAAGGCGACCAGCGAACCGGCGACGAGCAAGGTGGAAATCTTATTCATTTACGAACTCCGTTTATGTGTCCCGCAGCTTTTTTACTGCGTGGATTGCGAGAACGTTGCGGAATCGGGAATAGTTTCATTAACGTGACACAACAGAAAATTGTGGCAAATTGAACACATATTACGCGACGAAGGGGTGTCCCCGACCGACGGAATGCGTCGCCTGACGGGATCCGCGACAATTGGCTGTCGGGCGGGAACGCTCCGCCGAGTGCCGGGTTAGACGCGCTCGCACGGGCACGCTCGTGCTTTGCTTTCGCGCGATTTGGCACTATATGCGCCGCTCCCATGGCCGATACGACACTCATGAGCATCCCTGGGCAGGTGGATCCGGTTCCCGTCGCGCGCGACATCACCCCGCGGGCGGATGGTCGCGTGGACCTGATCGGTCTCCCCAAGGACCGCATCCGCGAACTTTTCGCCGAAGCCGGGCTCGATGCGCGCCAGGCCAAATTGCGCGCCAAGCAGGTGTTCCATTGGCTCTACCATCGCGGCGTCACCGATTTCGAGGCGATGACCGATATCGCCAAGACCATGCGCCCCTGGCTGGCCGAACGCTTCTTTGTCGGGCGGCCCGAAGTGGTCGAGGCGCAGCATTCGACCGATGGCACGCGCAAATGGTTGCTGCGCACCTCGGACGGCCACGAATTCGAGATGGTCTTCATCCCCGATGCGGATCGCGGGACGTTGTGCGTGTCCAGCCAGGTCGGCTGCACGCTGAACTGCCGTTTCTGCCATACCGGTACCATGCGCCTGGTGCGCAACCTCACGCCGGGCGAAATCGTCGGCCAGGTCATGCTCGCCCGCGATGCGCTGGGCGAATGGCCGAAGGGCAGCATGGCCGGCCTCGACGCGGAAGAGGATAGCGCGCACTACACGTCCGACGGCCGCCTGCTGACCAATATCGTCATGATGGGCATGGGCGAACCGCTCTACAATTTCGACAACGTCAAGGGTGCGCTGAAGCTGGTCATGGACGGCGACGGGCTGGCCCTGTCGAAGCGTCGCATTACCCTGTCGACCAGTGGCGTCGTTCCGGCGATGGAACGCTGCGGCGAGGAGATCGGCGTCAATCTCGCCGTCTCGCTCCATGCGGTTACCAAGGAAATCCGCGACGAGATCGTTCCGCTCAACAAGAAATACGGCATCGAGGAACTGCTGGAAGCATGCGCCGCCTACCCCGGCGCCAGCAATGCCCGGCGGATCACTTTCGAATATGTCATGCTGAAGGACAAGAACGATTCCGACGAGCATGCCCGTGAGCTGGTGCGGCTGCTCAAGCAGTACCGGTTGCCCGCCAAGGTCAACCTGATCCCGTTCAACCCCTGGCCGGGCGCGCCCTATGAATGCTCGACGCCGGAACGGGTGAAGCGGTTCTCCGAAATCGTCTTCGAACACGGCATCAGCGCACCGGTTCGCACGCCACGCGGACGCGACATCGATGCGGCCTGCGGCCAGCTCAAGACGGCGGCCGAGAAGAAAAGCCGTGCCCAGCGGGATCGCGAGGCCGCCGAGGTTGCAGCCGCGGCAGACGCCGCTGCGTAGCTCTGAACGTCGGGGTTGATTGCAGCCACCCCAACTGACATACATCCCTAACACACTTGGGAGGATGTCCGTGGCGTATTTCAAGGCTTTCGTTGCCGCTCTGGGATTGGCTTTTTGCGCTCCGGCGGTGGCGGACCCCGGCCCGCCGGTCGCCCCCAACGAAGTCATGGTGGGCGATGAACTGCCATATGCCTTCTTCGCCACTCCGGGAGGCGACGGCCCCTTCCCCGCGCTTATCCTGCTTGGCGGAAGCGAAGGTGGCGATCGCGGTTCGCGCGGGTCCGCGCCCCAGTTTCTCGAACAGGGGTACGCAGTGCTTGGCCTGCCCTATTATTCGCCGGGCTATCTACCCGCCGACCGCCAACTGTCCGATCTTCCGGCAGGTTTCGATTCGATCCCTTTGGAAAAGCTAGCCATCGCACGCGACTGGCTACGGGAGCGGGATGACATCAAGGAAGATGGCATCGGGCTCTACGGTGTTTCCAAGGGCGCTGAATTTGTGCTGGCCGGGGCCAGCCGCATCGATGGCTTCGCCGCCGTAGTCGCGATCGTTCCCAGCGACGTGATCTGGGAAGGCTGGGGACCGAATGCGACGCCGGGCGAAGTCAGCAGCTTTTCCTGGGAAGGAAAGGCGCTGCCCTTCGTGCCCTATCTGGGGATGGAGGAAGAGTTCAAGAAATACGCGATTCCCGGTGCCACCGTACGTTTGCGCACGCCGCAGGATGCCGGACGCCGCGCCAATCCGGAGCGGGTTCCGGCAGCACGCATCCGCGTCGAGAATATCGACGAACCGGTACTCGTAGCAGGCGGCGATGCCGACGACGTCTGGAGTTCGGGAGCGATGGCGCAGAACATTTCCGAACGGCGTGCCGCAACGGACGGCCTCGAAACGGTCGCGCTGATCTACCCCGAGGCCGGCCATGCGTTGTCGGGCAACGGTGTCCAGCGCACCGAGGGTGAATTCCGGTATGACGATGCCACGTTGAAAGCGCAGCAAGAAATATGGCCGGCAACGCTGGCATTCCTGGCACGGCACCTCAAAGGGGAGTGAGCGCCGATCCGGCCACGATCGCCTATTACCAGGCCAATGCGCCGCGCTACACGCTGAACTTCGGACAAGCGCCAAGCCGGCACCTCGACGGGTTTCTCGACCGGCTTACGCCTGGCTGCCGCATCCTCGAGCTTGGCTGCGGCGGTGGACGCGATGCAGCACGAATGATCGAACGAGGGTTCGCGTTGGACCCGACCGACGGCACGCCAGCCATGGTGCACAAGGCCAATGAGCGGTTCGGCGTGGGCGCGCGGGTCATGCGGTTCGACGAACTCGAGGCGGATCAAACCTATGACGCGGTCTGGGCAAATGCCTGCCTGCTCCATCTCGCGCGGGACGACCTGCCCGGTATATTGGCCGCGATATGTCGCGCGCTCGTTCCGGGCGGCTGGCATTTCGCCAATTACAAACTCGGCGATGGCGAGGGACGCGATCTGCTGGGCCGCTTGCACAATTTTCCCGCCGCACCTTGGCTTAAGGCGACGTATCGTGCCGTAGGCTTCGAGATCGCCGCAGTGGAAATCTATCCCGGTCTGGGGGCGGATGGAACGCAACGGGACTGGGCGGCGCTCACCGTGCAGCGTCCGCTCTGACCTTCGCGGCGAGAGACTCCTTTCCTACTTTTGCGCCTTGTGCTGAAAGAGCCGCATGGCACACGATGAACGTCTCCAACCCACCGAAATCCGCCGCTTCGCGAGCATCGGCGTTTTTTGGCCCTGGACAGTGGTCCATGCGGTCCATGTCTCCATTTCTGTAGGATCGGGAGGCTTGCGATGAGCCTCGTCGTCGAGGCGCTTTGCGTCGGTCTTCCCAAACCCTTCAACGGCGCGGAACTGAGCGCGATCGACAAGCGGCCGGTCGATGGACCGGTGACGATCCGCAGCTTCGGTCTGGAGGGCGATATGGTCGCCGATACAAAGCATCACGGCGGGGCCGACATGGCCGTCCATCACTACCCGCACGATCACTATGCCGGCTGGGGCAAATGGCTGGGAGGGCATGAACTTCTCGCCAGGCCGGGGGCATTCGGCGAGAATGTTCACGCATCCGGGCTTGTCGAAACGGCGGTCCATATCGGCGATCGCTTCCGCCTCGGCAGTGCCTTGCTGGAAGTCAGTCAGCCGCGCAAGCCGTGCTGGAAGATCGACCACCGGTTCGGCCGCAAGGGCATGGTCGCGCGGATCGTGAAAACGCATAATTGCGGCTGGTACTATCGCGTGATCGATGAAGGCGAAGCCCAGGCTGGCGACGCGCTGCAACGCGTCGAAACGGGGCATGAAGGGTGGAGCGTCGCCCGCTTGTTCGGCAAACTCTACGATCCGGCGCAGCGTGCCGATTCAGCCGAACTTGACGGCATCGCAGGGCTTGGCCGATTGAGCGCAGAGCTGCGAAAAAGCGCTTTCGATAAGCTGCATCGCTAACGGTTCACCTTGCAATATACCTCGATTTGCCGCGTTTCCGGATAGACAACGACCCGTTCATCCGAGGTTGTGGACCTTCCGACGACTTCATGTGTCATCGACACACAAAGTCAAAAGTGAGGACGAAACGATGAAGACACTGGCTCTAGGATTTGCCGCCGGATCGCTGGCCATCATGGCCGCCCCAGCCGCGGCAGTCGAACTTCCCGCCACCAATGTTCAGACCTTCGCAGTGGCCGACGTAACCGCAGACTATGGCGACCGCAAGGACCGTCGCTGGCGTCATGGCCGTGGTCATGACCGGTACTACGACCGCGACGGGCGCTACTACGAGCCGCGTCGGATCAGCCGCCGCGATCGCATGTGGCGCGGCAATGACGGGCGCTACTACTGCCGCCGCGACAACGGCACGACCGGTCTGGTAATCGGTGCAGGTGTCGGGGCGCTGGCCGGCCACGAAATCGCCGGACGCGGAGATCGCACTCTGGGCGCCATCCTCGGCGGGACGGTCGGTGCGCTGGTCGGTCGAGAAATCGACCGCGGCAGCCTGAAGTGCCGCTAACACGATAAGCTGGCCCTTCAAGCGGTCGGCAGTCCGTCGGTAATTGGATGGCCCCAATGGCTGGGTGGCCGGAATTTGCCAGGTCACCCAGCATCGTGCCGGGCTCTCCACAACAGCCGTGGCACGATGATGTGGCAACGCTTCACCCCATATAGAGCTCGATTCGGCGTGATTTCCCTCAGGGAATGAGCCGTTCATCCGAGGTTGTGGACCCCGGCAACGCCACATCCGTTGATTGCCCAACCGATAACCATAGGAGGCATAAACATGAAAAGACTTACCCTCGCATTCGCCGCCGGCGCGCTGGCAGTTACCGGCATCGGCCTTGCTGCACCTGCTGCCGCCGACCCGCCGAGCTGGGCCCCGGCCCACGGTAAACGCGCCAAGGACCGCGCCGTCTATGACAGCCGCGGCTACTACGCCGAACCGCGTCGTATCACGCGCAGCGACCGTATGTGGCGTGGCGATGACGGACGTTACTACTGCCGTCGCGACAACGGCACCACCGGCCTTGTGATCGGTGCAGGTGTGGGTGCCCTCGCCGGCCATGAGATCGCCGGCAGCGGCGACCGGACTCTCGGCGCCATCCTCGGCGGCGCCGTCGGTGCCGTCGTCGGTCGCGAAATCGACCGTGGCAGCCTGAACTGTCGCTAGAACCGATCCGGCCTAAAGGCTGCTTGCAAGGCGCGCCGTCACCGATCCATTCGGTGACGGCGCGTCTTTCCTTTGGCATGCGTCCCGCTATGGTTGCGCGCGATGATCGATACCAGGCCAGCAGTTCTCGTTACGGGCGGAGCAAAACGCCTTGGTGCGGCCATCGCTCGCGCCTTCGGCGCCGCAGACTGGCATGTGGTCCTCCACTACGGGTCGTCGCGGGCCGAAGCTGAAGCGCTCGCAAGCGATCTCCCGTCGGCGGAAACGATGCAATGCGATCTGGCGGACGGATCGGCGGCGGTAGCGATGATTGCGGAGCTGGCCGATCGTTTGCCCGATTGGCGCGCGCTCGTAAACTGTGCCGCGATTTTCGAACCCGACGATGTAACCGGGCTCGATCCGGCGACGAATGCCCGGTCGATGCAGATCAACGCCACTACGCCCGCCCGCATGGCACAGGCCTATCTCGCCAAGGCTCGGGCGAAGAGCGGCCGCCGTGTCGTCCAGTTGACGGACCAGAAGATCGCCAACCCAAACCCCGATTTCTTCAGCTATACCATGAGCAAACATGCTCTCGCATCGACCGTACCGATGCTCGCCATGGGCGCAGCTACTATGGCAGACCGGGTATATGCGCTCGCTCCGGGAGCGATCCTGGCCAGCCACGATCAGCGTGAAGAGGAAACGGAAGTTTCCCACCGGATGAACCTGCTTCACCGCCAGACCCGGCCCGAAGAAGTCGCGCAAGCGGCGCTCTTCCTCGCGCAAGGTCATCTCGCCAGCGGTCAGATGCTCTATTGCGACAGCGGACAACATTTGCTGTCACAGCCACGCGACGTGATCTACTTGGCCCGGGAGGAGCACAGGACATGAAACGGCACGCGCTCAGCACACGTCTGTGGCACTGGCTCAACCTGCTTTGCGTAGTCACGCTGTTCATGTCGGGGCTGACGATCTCGAACGCACACCCGCGCCTCTATTGGGGAGATTGGGGTTTCGATGCGAGCCAGGCCTGGCTGATCGTGCCGCGCTTTCCGGACTGGATGACGATCCCGGGCTACTACAGCCTCTCCGTCGCGCGCGACTGGCATATCCTGATGGCATGGCCTTTCGCCCTGGGTCTCCTGTTTATGTGGGCGGCAATGCTGATCAATCGCCATTTCAAGCGCGACATCGTCACGGCGCGCAGGGAGTGGCGTCCATCGGCGATCCGGCGCGATATCGTCGAACATCTCAAACTCAATTTCGACCATCAGGGCGCGAAGTACAATTTCCTGCAGAAGCTCGCCTACGGCCTGGTGCTCGGCGTGTTCCTGCCGATGATGGTCTTCACGGGCATTTCGATCAGTCCCGGCATGGAGCCGACCTTCGGCTGGTTGGTCGACTTGCTCGGCGGCAGGCAATCGGCGCGCACGCTGCATTTCCTGTTTGCGTTCGCTACGGCAGCGTTCTTCGTCGTGCATGTCGTGCTGGTCATTCTGGCCGGGCCGATCCGCCAGATACGCGACATGATAACGGGAGGTCGCGAGGTATGAAACGCCGCAACTTCCTCGTCGCTGCCGGAGCAGCCTTCGTCGCCGGGTGCAACCGGATCGCCGAAACGGACGCCGGGAAGGCGGTGCTGAATGCCGCCGAAAGCTGGCATAAGAGCGCGCACCGATTGCTGGTCGACCGGGAAGCGCTCGCCCCCGAATATCCCAAAAGCGCCATCTCACCCTTCTTCCGCGGCAATGGCTCCACCGATCCGCAGAACGGCGACTATCCACGCCATGTCGAGGAGGGTTTCGCAAACTGGCGGCTCGAAGTCGGCGGACTGGTCGCCAACCCGCTAAGTCTCAGCCTGGAGAATATCCGCAGGCTGCCGCAACGTACCCAGATTACTCGGCACGATTGCGTCGAGGGCTGGAGCGCGATCGGAGAATGGACCGGACCGCAGCTATCGGTACTGCTCGATGCTGCTCGACTGAGCGAAGACGCCAGGTTCATCGTCTTTCGCTGCGCCGACAATCTGAGCGGAGCCGATTATTACGAGAGTGTCGATCTGATCGACGCCTACCACCCGCAGACCATCGTCGCACATACCCTCAACGGCGAGCCTTTGCCGATCCGTAATGGCGCACCCCTGCGGATGCGGATCGAGCGGCAGCTGGGGTACAAACACGCCAAGTATCTCACTGCCGTCGAAGCGGTCGCAAGCCTGGACGGCATCGGCGATGGCCAAGGTGGGTATTGGGAAGACCGGGCGGGCTATCAGTGGTATGCCGGCATCTGATCAGTCCGGGTACCGCCGGCTCATTTCTCGCCAGTCTTCGCGGATCAATTCTTCGAGTACGCCAAGGTCGATATCGGCCAGCTTGTTGACGTAAAGACAGCTCTTCCCCCGAGTATGTTTGCCCAAACGCGCCAGTCGATTGGCATGTTTCTCGCCGGTTTCTGCATCGCAATAGCCGCCCATCAGATAAAGCGAATGCTTCGCCTTCCGCGGTGAGAAACCGGCGCGCATCCAGTGTACGTCGCGCCCGCTGGCGTAGGTCGTCCGATAGGTACCGTAGCCGATGATGCTCGGCCCCCACATCTTCGGCTCCTCACCGGTCACCCGGCGGAACAGCGCGTCGAGCACCTCGGACTCTCGGCGTTTCTGCTCCGGTTCGATGGTCGCCATGAAATCCAGCGGATCGATCTCGGTAATCTGCGTCTTCGCTTCCACCACCTCGAATGCTCGCTTCAATTGACTCGACGCCCCATGTGCCACAGTCTGCACGCTAGGGGAATTCAACGGGAGAACTTGCACCTATGTGGCTGCTCGACAAGTTTCTGAAAGCTGCGATCACCAAGGGACACATGGTCGTCACCAATTACGACGGCACGTCTCACAACTATGGTTCGCCCGACGGAAACGAACCGCCATTGCGGATTCGTCTGACGCACAAGAAGGCGGCCAACCACATTGCCCGCTATCCGCAGGTCGGAGCGGGCGAGGCATTCATGTGGGGCTGGCTGGAAGTCGACGAGCCTCACGATATCCGCGACCTCATTCTCTTCGTTACCCGCAATGCAAAGCGCAACGATGGAGCCGCGCTCAAACCCCGGGGCCCGTTGCGCAGCGCAGCGCAGAAACTGGTCGCCAAGACGGACAGTATAAACCTGCGTACCAAGGCGCGCAGAAACGCCGAGCACACCTACAATCTGACCCGCCGTCTCTACGAGCTGTTTCTCGACGAGGACCGGCAATACACAATGGCCTATTACCGCGAGGACCCGTGGGCGACCTCACTCGAGAAGGCCCAGCTCGACAAGAAGGCGCATCTTGCTGCCAAGATGTACATCAAGCCCGGCCAGCGCATTCTCGACATTGGCTGCGGCTGGGGCGGGTTCGCGCTCTATCTCGCGCGGCATTACGACGTCGAAGTCACAGGCGTCGCTCTCGCTCCCGACCAAATCGCCTTTTGCAAGGAACGCGCCGAGCAGGCGGGCGTCGCCAGCAAGGTCAGGTTCGAACTGATGGATTATCGCGACGTTCGCGGGCAGTTCGACCGCATCAGTTCGGTCGGCTTGCTCGAACATGTCGGGACGCCGCATTATCCGCAATTCTATGAACATACCGCGCGGTTGCTTGCGCCGGACGGCGTCATGATCAGTCATTGCTGCGGCCGCGCGGGACCTCCCGGCTTCACCGACAAGTGGACGCGCAAGTACATCTTCCCCGGCGGCTACATCCCCGCCCTGTCCGAACTCGTCACGCAGAGCGAAAAGTATGGCTGGCAGGTCATGGACGTGGAGGCGATGCGCTTCCACTACAGCCATACGCTGGAAGAATGGTACAACCGAACCGTGCTACACCGGCAGGAGATTATCGATCTCTATGATGAGCGCTTCTACCGGATGTGGCTGTTCTACCTCGCCGGAGCAGAGCAGAGCTTCCGCCACGGCAATATGGTCAACTGGCAGGTCCAGTATGTGAAGGACCGCGAAGCGATCCCGATGACGCGCGAATATGTGGAGGCGGAGAGCGCACGGCTGCGAGCCGCCGACGAGGGCAACGTGCCGCGCTGGCATCTCGATCCGGCGCTGCGCGAAGCGGCGGAGTAGCTCGCTTCAGGCTGCCCCTTCACGCTTCTCGCGCCGCCGCGTGATGAACTCGTAGATCGGTCCGAAGCCCAGCAGCGCCGCGCCCACGAACGGCGCGGCGACCACCGACAAGCGTATCCCCGAGAGGCTGTCCGGGCTCGCAATGGTCACCCCTGCAGTCGCCGCCAATCCAACGCAGATCAGCAACACGCCTGCCACCACCCTTGCCTTGGGTACGGTGCGCCCCTGCCGGATGGGGCGGAACGTGCGCTCATGCTTGGCGAAGACCACGATCATCGGCAGAAGCGCCAGGATGTAGATCGCCAACCACATCGGGCGCGAGGCCCACCATGCGGCGCTGCCCGGCACGCTGTCGAGCCCCAGGCCGCCAAGGCCCAGCCACACGACCGTCATCACCAGCACAAAGGCGGTAAGGTGCCACAGATAGACGGTCATGATCATCCCGTTCATCAAGACCGTTGCGGTCCAGACCTTGAGATTATCGAGCATCCGGCGGCCCACTGGCTCGAGCGACAGGACCAGCCCGGTCTGCGCAACGCCCAGCGCAAACAGCGCAAGTGTCGGTGGGAGCGAGTTGGAGAAGCCTCCGGGGGCAGAGACCATAGCGACGGGGTAAAAGCCATAGACCGTGATCGAAACCAGCACGATCGCCCCGACCGCGAACCACAGGCCCGCGAACCGGCGGTTGTCGAACCGCCCCTCGCGCCACGCAAAACCCAGTTGGTGGATCGCGAGAAACACCCACAGGAAGTTGGTGAAGTTGAGATAGGGTACGCTCTGCGCGAAGGTCAGCCAGTCGACCAGCATCGCTGCCGGGATGTACCACGCAAAGCTCAGCCACCCGAAACGCCTCCACGCCGCATAGGTGAGCGGGGTCGCCGCCGTGACGAGCAGATAGACCGCCAGGAACCATACCGGGATCAGCGCTGCCTCGGTCGCCATTCGGATCTGCTCGCGCGGGAGGCCCAGTTGGGTCAGCACCACCGCCAGCACCGCCCAGAGCAGCAACACCGGGAAGGTTGGCGCGATCAGACGCTGCACCCGGCTCGCCAGCCAATCGCGATACTTGCCGACCTGCCCCTTACCCGCCTTTCGCAGCGTCGCTTCCCAGCTGACCGAGTTCGAATAGCCGCCGACGAGGAAGAACACCGGCATCACCTGGAAACCCCAGGTTAGCCAGTGCGCCCAAGACGACACGCTGAGCAGGTCGCCGCGCTGCAACTCGCCAGCGTCGTTGAGGTAGAGGCCCGCCATCAGCCAATGACCGAACACCACGGCAAGGATCGACAAAGCTCTCAGGAAGTCGACCCAGCGGTTGCGCTCGGGCGGTGCGAGTTCGGCCATCTCGCGCGCCTTCTTCCACATTGTCAGCATTGCGACCCCTCCATCCCCTTGCGCTCCCGAACATCGGGTGCCTCGCGCCGATCTGCAAGCTCTTGCGGCGGAAATGCTTTCGAAAGCATTGAAGCTCTCCCCCACCCCTGCTAGCCGCGCGCCGGCAACAACAAGGTACCCCCATGTCCGATATCAAGCGCGTCGTCCTTGCCTATTCCGGCGGTCTCGATACTTCCGTCATCGCCAAATGGCTCGAGGTCGAACGCGGGCTGGAGGTGGTCACCTTCACCGCCGACCTCGGTCAGGGCGAGGAGATCGGGCCGGCACGCGAGAAAGCCCGCGCGATGGGCATCCCGGACAAGCACATCTTCATCGAGGATCTGCGCGAGGAGTTCGTGCGCGATTTCGTGTTCCCCATGATGCGCGCCAATGCCCGGTACGAGGGCGACTATCTGCTCGGCACCAGCATTGCGCGCCCGCTGATCTCCAAACACCTCGTCGAGATCGCACATGAGACCGGGGCCGACGCCATTGCCCATGGTGCGACCGGCAAGGGCAACGATCAGGTGCGCTTCGAGCTGTCGGCATATGCGCTCGATCCGGACATCAAGGTCATCGCTCCGTGGCGCGAATGGGACCTCACCAGCCGCACCGCACTAATCGCCTGGGCCGAGGCGCATCAGATCGCCGTGCCCAAGGATAAGCGCGGCGAGAGCCCGTTTTCGACCGATGCGAACCTCCTTCACACTTCGAGCGAGGGCAAGGTCCTCGAGGATCCATGGGAGGAAACGCCGGACTATGTTTATTCCCGCACCGATCACCCCGAGGACGCGCCGGACGCGCCAGAATACATCGCGATCGATTTCGAGCGAGGCGATGGCGTCGCCCTGAACGGCGAGGCGATGAGCCCCGCCACCCTGCTCGCCGCACTCAACGAACTCGGCCGCAAGCATGGGATCGGCCGGCTCGATCTGGTCGAAAACCGTTTCGTCGGCATGAAGAGTCGCGGCATGTACGAGACACCGGGCGGCGAGATCTACGCCCGCGCCCATCGCGGGATCGAGCAGATCACGCTCGATCGCGGCGCAGCGCATCTCAAGGACGAGCTGATGCCGCGCTATGCCGAGCTGGTCTATAACGGTCTGTGGTTCAGCCCCGAACGGGAGATGCTGCAGGCGGCGGTGGATTTGAGCCAGGAAAAGGTCAGCGGCACGGTCCGCCTCAAGCTCTACAAGGGCGTTGCCGGCGTCGTCGGGCGGAAATCGGCGAACTCGCTCTACTCCGAAGCGCATGTGACGTTCGAGGACGATGCAGGCGCGTACGACCAGAAAGATGCGGAAGGCTTCATCAAGCTCAACGCGCTGCGGCTGAGGCTGCTGGCCAAACGCGATCGCTAATTGCGTGAAGGCCTCGCAATGCGGCGCGATATTGCGTAGCTTTCGTGACCGACATTACGATTTTGCGACGAACCGTTGATTTTTCCACCCCCCTCCACAAGGGATTCGGGGGAAAGTGGATAAGTCCGGTCTTGCCAGCTTGCCGAATCGCCTGATCGGGGGCAGCTTCAAGTTATCGGAACGGCGTGGAAGCTCTACCGGATAGACGATCTAACGATCTGAAATCTAGGAGAAATTCCAGACCGGAAAGACATGGAAGAAGCTGTCCATGTGTTTCCTGAGACCGGCATGCAGAGGACTTCGGTCGGATGCAAGTAGGTCGATGACGGAGCGCAGAGGTCTTCTTTTATGGATCGGACCGACCCGGTCGAACGCCGAGGAGGCATATTGCGAAAAGGTCTTCGGACTGGATTGCGGATGCAACCGTTTAAGGCAGGCGACCATCAACGGAAGGTGCGATCGCGGAGCCGCCCATTGAAGGTCGGCCTGGGACAGAAGCGAGGGTTTTCGGACCTGGCGCACTCGACCGGGTAGGCTGGAGGGAGGAGCCGGATGCCGGTGCGAGCGCCGGTGACAGAACCGGACGGATGCCTTTGGGCACCCGAAAGGGAAAACATCGGATGCCAAGTTCCTGTCTTCGGACATGACCACGCATCGGTGAGAGTGGGGTCGGCAGCAATGCCGGCCCCATTTGCTGTTCGACGAGTTCAAAGAGCCGCGCGATCGGCATATCAATCTTTGGTATCCCACATCGCTAGCATCCCCGAAATGCTGTAGGAAAGCGCATCTTCGTTCCCGAAGCGCGACGAACTGTGGCGCGAATGGGGCGGTTGACGCGCACGTTAAGGACTCTCGCGCCGCAGTCCCGTATAGCCGCCGGACCCGAACGGGAGGTGCCAATCATGGCCATTCGCGTGTTTCGCAGCACTCTATTTCTGGCAGCCCTGGCGCTGCCCGCCACTGCGGCTCAGCCGCAAGAGAATATTCGCACCGCCGCTGTTTCGACGGATTTCGACGCCAGCTTTGCCGCGCATTCCGCTTTGCCGCCCTCGCCCGATGCGGCAGCGCATGTGGTCGATCTCAGCACCATCGAGCCGACGGTCGAATTGCCGCCTGCAGCGACCCCGATCGACGGCGGTGTCGCGTCTTATTACGGTCGCCGGTTCCATGGCCGCCGTACCGCCAACGGCGAACGGTTCGACATGCACGCGATGACCGCTGCCCATCGCACCTTGCCTTTCGGCAGTCTTGTCGAAGTGACCAATCCGCGCAACGGCAAGAAGGTAACCGTGCGCATCAACGATCGCGGCCCCTTTCATGGCAACCGCGTCATCGATGTGAGCCGTGCCGCCGCGACCGAACTCGGCCTGATCGGCCCTGGACGCGGATCGGTCGAGCTCGCGCTGCTACCCTAGAGCGGTCGCGCCGGCATTCACCGGCCGAGCGAAGCTAATCGGTCGACGGGATCTCTGCCTCGACCACCAGCCTGACCAGATCCGCCATGTTCTTGGCATCGAGCTTCGCAAGGATGTTGCCCCGATGCACCTCGATCGTGCGGGGGCTGATACCAAGCGGCCCGGCCATTTCCTTGGTCGACAGGCCGTGCGAGATGCCATGTGCGATTTCGCGCTCGCGATCCGTGAGCATTGCCAGCATGCGTCGGGCCCGGGCGGCGACCTGCGCCGCTTCGGAGTGCATGGGAATGCGCCTTTCGAGTGCTTCGAACGTGCGCCAGAATTCTGCCCCGTCCACAGGCCATTGGACGTAGCCGATGCAGGGGCCGTTGATGAGTTCGAGTACCCGGCTCATGATCGGGGACTTGCCGTAGGCGACCAGCGGATAGCTTTGCATCGCCTTGCCCAGCACCTCTGCCGTGGCAAGGACCTGTCCGCCTTCGTCGCCGACGAATACCCACGCATCTTCAGGCCATTGATCGCCCAGCTCGTCCATGCGGTCGAGCGGGATGACATACCCCTTGTGCGAGAGATTGCGGACCAGTTTGTTGCGACTTCCAAAGTCGCGATCCACCACGATGAAGGTTCTGACGTTCAAGTTTTCGACCCTGTTATCCCATCGGTGCCAGTGCCGCCCCGAATGGTCAACTAAGGGTTAATGATTAGGTCTTTGATTCGCGAGCCGTTTACCGGAATGACAACGCTACGGATGACATGTACGCTTATGCCATCCGAATCGATGTCGTTCTTATGGATGTCATTCGATAGGGGGACATGGCAAGGCACTGCTTTGTGAGTCCCGATCCACAGGAGCCGACCATGATCGAACTGCTCAAACGGATCAAGTCCTGCCCCGACCGCGGCACGTTGTTCGACATGTTGTGGCATCACTTCCGCGCCATGGGGTTCGGGGCATTCGGCTATATCGTCCCTTCGCGCCAGGACCCGGGGAAGACGGTGCTCGACATGCGCGGCTTCCCGGCAGATTGGCAGGCGATCTACGAGGCCGAAGGCCTGAGCAAGTCCGATCCGTTCCCGCAGCATGTCGCGCGGCACTTGCGCCCGCTCCGGCTGTCGAAGATCGAAGACGAAACCACGCTCAGCACGGCGGAGCGCGAGTTCATCGAACGGTCGCGCGCGGCGGGCGTCACCGACGGGTTCCTGATCCCGACCTTCGGCGTGCACCAGCACATGGGCATGTTCGCGCTCGGGCAAGTGACCGATCCGGGCGTGCTCGACACGGCCGATCTGGACGAGATCGAGGTCATCGTCCAGGCGGCGCATACGCGGCTCGACCAGCTCGAAACCCAGTCCCGCGCGATCCGGCCGAGGCTGGCGCCGCGCGAGGTGGAGATCCTGCACTGGATCGCCCGGGGCAAGACCAATGCCGAGATCGCCAGGATCGTCGGCATCGGGCTGCCTACCGTATCGACCTATATCCAGCGGCTGTTCGGCAAGCTGGAGGTGACCGACCGGTCGGCCGCCGCGGTCAAGGGGCTCAAATACGGCATCATCTCGATCTGAGCGCGCCCATCGCGGCGGCTGGCAGTCGCGGCGATGGCGGCAAGGGTCTGATAACGCATCGGTATCTCCGCCGTGGAGGATGCCGACCGCGGGGCGCTTCAGGGAGGGGAGGGATCGTCGCGCCCCGCGGCCGGGCCCCCGTTCCACCCAATCGCCCGCCCACTGTCGCTATCCCGCATCTGCGACGAGCCGTGCGGTCCATGCGGGGCGGCGAGCCGGCCCGCCGTCGGGCAAGGCCCCCGACCTGAACGCGGTCAGCTGGCATTGCTCGATCTCCAGCGGATCGCCCCCCATCTCGTCGATCCTGGGCGCATCGGCGGGCCGGTCGTCCCTCATTGCGTTCAGCTCGCGGCTGACGGGCGAGTAATGCGGGCACTCGGCGCAGCCGGGCCAGCGCGGACGGTCGCAGCAGGGGCCGGAGCCGTCGAGATTGATCACCGGCTCGGGCCCGTCCGGCCCGTTGCTGTAATGCGTCCGCCCGCCATCGAAGCCATGCCGCGTGCCGGGGCAGTCGCAAGGCGGCTCCGCCCGCACGTCCGGCACCTCCCCGCCGGGAGACATGGACCGGGTGTTACACTGTCCAGGCGAAGAAAACTTCGGGGTCCTGACACCGGCCCGCTCACCCTGAGCCTGTCGAAGGGTGGCAGAGCCAGACCATCCTCGTTCGACAGGCTCAGGATGAGCGGTGTTGATGGATGCAGGCTCAGGATGAGCGGTGTTAGGGGATGCAGGCGCAGGGTGAGCGGAACCGTGTGCCTCATTCACCTCCACATCGATCGGCTCGCCCGCGCGCATGCGGCGCAGCATGGCGCCGAAATCCTCGGCCAGCGCATCGATCCGCGCGTCGGAGCGCATGCGGTCGAGCCGCCCGAGATGGGCGAGCAGCAGCCGTTCGGAAAAGCGCGTGCGCTCGCCGACCAGTTCGCCGTGATACCACACCTCCTCGCGCACGCCGTCGATGGCGCAATCGGCCAGCTTGGCCTCGGCCGAGCCGCGCGCGACGACGAGCGCCGCATCCCAGGCGCGCCCGAAGGCGGCGGAGTTGCGGCGCGCGCGATAGCAGGTCTGGTGCGACACCTTCACCCGCTTCGCCGCGGAGCGCACGCTGCCGCTGACCGCCAGCGCCTCGAAAAAGGCGATCTGCAGGTCGAGCGTGAACTGCGTCTGCGGCGCGCGGGTATCGTCCTCGGGGAGATCGGCGATGCACGCGGGGAGGTTGGCGGCGGGTGCGGGTGGCGGAGTGGCGGAAGCCCCCTCCTCGTTGGAAGAGGCGGTTTGCGGGTGGTGGCCGCCCTCGCCCCGCCGGTGGAGCGCAGCGACGATACGCGCGCGCGGAGACGATACGCGCGCGCGGATCGACGGGTTGCTCGGGCGCGGGAGCGGCGGGCGTCGCCGCGGGTTCGGGAGCTACCGGCGCGGGCGTCGGGGAGACGAGCAGACCGTTATGAGCGGGTTGGTAGGGCATGGGTTCACCTGTGGGCAAAGTGGCAGGGAACCGGGTCCTTTATACATGCGGGGGTTTGTAGGAAAATGGCGAGCAAGCGTGAGAGCAGACGCAGAACTCGAAATTGCGTGCCCGAGCTTCGTCTGTCCCGCAGCTATTGCCGCGTTTGCTCTGAGCGATTAACTACACTGTCGGTGGGCGGAGTGACTTCGGTCACTAGCCTTTTCAGAGGTTGTCCTTACAGTTGAGTTCGCCTGAGCAATGCTGTCTTCAATGAGGAACTAGTGTTACATTGTATGCGCCCACCACCTCATGACTGAAGCAAAGCAGTCAAATCGTATTTACCTTACCTATAAAGCTCGAATAAAGGCCGAAGATAGGTATAGACTCTACTCGCGATTGGCGAATGTGATTATCATTTGGTATTCATTTTTAATGATTGTTGCTTCGATTGCGATATCGTCTAAGGCAATAAGTATATCCAATTATGAGATAATTTTTGCCGCAGGCTCAATAGCGATATTTGCTTCCTCGACGTTCTTGGCGACAGGTGTGCTCGAAAGAAAGGCCGCCGAGTACCGCGCGTGCTATCTTGAAATGCAGAAAATTTGGTCTGAGCCCGAAGTTTCTACCATTTACGAGTAGAGCCTTGGGCCGTTTTGATGCCCGTGCTTGGGCGTGATGGC
>NZ_JAIGNO010000019.1 GCF_019711515.1 Qipengyuania qiaonensis | reverse complement strand
CTCGCCGTCGCCATGACCATACCCATCGCCTGCTACGCCATCATCGCAGGATTCGGCCTCTTCGCTCGACGACCGGCCTAGAAAAGCGCCCTGGCCGTCAATCCCGGACCGCCTACGGGAAAATAAGTAACCGTTCCCTACTTCACCATTAACCAAGATGCGTCATACAGTTGAACTTCGTGTGAGGGAGTCCGACTGTATGACCCGCCTGACCCGCCTGACCCGCGGCGATCTGCTTGCCATTGCCATCGTCGCTTCGCTGTTCGCCGCTTTGGCGTATCTGGGCATAGCCCTCACTCGCGCGGACGAGCGCATAGCCATGCTCTGGTTGCCCAACGCCGTGGCTGCAGCATGGCTGTTGCGCAGCCGATCGGCAGTCGGTTCGACACTCTCAATTGCTTGCGTAACGGCATGCGCCGTAGCGAACATTGCGGCGAACAGGGCTGTCGGCGATAGCTGGGATATCGCCATCGCGCTTTCTCTGGCCAATGCGGTAGAAATCGTGACGGTCGTCTGGCTAATGCAGAAGAGTTGCGGCCGGTGTCCCGATGTCACCGACATTCGCAGTCACAGATGGCTGCTTGTCTCCGCTTTGGTCGGCGCCGGACTCTCCGCTACAATTGCAGCGCTGGCACTGGTTCCGCACACTACCGTTCCATTCTTCCACAACTGGCAGAGATGGATTCTGGCGGACGGCTTCAGCCTGCTGATCGCCCTCCCGCTCACTCTGATCGGGATCGATGCATGGCGTAAACGCAAGATACCCAGCCGAAGCCAATTGATCGATTGGGCTCTGATGATCGGCTTTGTCGTGGGCGGCAGCGTACTGGTCTTTGCACAATCGCGATATCCGTTTCTTTTCCTCGCGTCTCCCCTCGTCCTCTATGCCGCTTTCAGGACCGGACCTAGCGGAACCGCCATAGCGGTGCTGATCGTGACCACGGTTGCCTCGATTGCCACATCGCTGGGATCGGGACCGATTACGCTGGTACGCGGCACGGCCGAGGACAAGATTTTCGCGTTCCAGATTTTCCTCGCCGTAAATTTCGCGATCGGTCTCCCCGTCGCAGCCATGCTCGAAGGCCGCGCGCGCGATCGCAACGAGATCCGGCGAAGTCGCGACAATAAGCAGGAAATTCTCGACAACGTCCGCGACATCATCTTCCGCACCGATGAACAGGGACGATGGACCTCGCTCAATCCGGCATGGGAAAAGCTTACCGGCTACACCGTTGCGGAATCGCTGGGCTGGCGGACGACCAAACTGCTTCATCCCGAAGATTTCGAGGCGACTGCCGAAGTCTATCCAAAAATAGTCAGCGGCGAATTGCAGGAAGCCACCCTGATACAGCGCTTCATCGATCGGTCGGGTGACTGCCGTCATATCGAGGTCAGCATTCGGCGTCTGGCGGACGATCATGGTCAGTTTGCGGGAACTATCGGCAACATCAGCGATGTGACGGAGCAGACCCGTCAGGCTCACGCGCTGGCGGAGAGCGAGAGGCGTTTCCGCAACCTTGCGGAATCGGCTCCGATCGGCATTTTCCAGGCGGATACCGAAGGGCAGCTTACTTTCATAAATCCGTCCTGGGCTAGCAAGCTGGGCAAGACCGTCGACCAGATGCTCGGCAGAGGATGGATCGACACCTTGGCGTCCCTCGAGCCTATTCTCGACGATCCACCTTTCACAGGTTTCGAACCGGGCATGGTCCGGCGCCGCACACTGGAATTTCGCGCCGCGGATTCTTCCAGTCTGTGGATGGACACCTACAACACGGCCGAATTCGACGAAAACGGCAAGGTGACCGGATATTTCGGAGCGGCCGTCGACATAACCGAGCAAAAGCAGGCACGGGAGCGGCTTGCCGAAAGTGAGAGCCGTTTTCAGGCCCTAGCCAATTTGGCACCGGCGGGCATATTCCGCACCAACGCGCTGGGCCATTGCACCTATGTCAATGCGGCTTGGTTGCGCCTGACCGGGCTGGACGGCGACAATTGGCAGGGCGAGCGATGGGGCCAAGCGCTTCACCCGGATGACCGCGAAAGGGTGATTTCAGTCTGGTCGCACGCAGTCGAGTACCGGGAAGAATGCCGTATGGAGTTTCGCTGGCTACGGCCCGACGGCTCGACAGTATGGGTCGATACGATCGGCCGCCCGGAATACGACCATACCGGACAGGTTGTGGGCTTTATCGGCGTCAATCTCGACGTCACCGAGCATCATGAGGCGATAGCCGCGCTGGCCAGGCGCGATGAGCAACTTTCATTGATCACCGAGAACGTGACGGATGCGGTGCTTCGCCTGGATCTCGATGGAACATGTGTCTATGCCTCCCCTTCAGCCAAGGACCTTTTCGAGCTGCCGGCACCTGCCCTGATCGGCGCAAATCTCATGACCGATTTTCATGAAGAGGACGATGCCAGGGTACGTGCGACCTTTGCCGCACTTGCTCGCGGCGAAAAGGAGAGCGCTCTCATTGCATTCCGCTCCGCCGCACCGACCGATCCGGGCCGTTTCCGCTGGATGGAAGCTAATTGCGCGCCGCTCCACGACCCCAAAAGCGGGCAGCCCGTCGAAATCATCGCCTCGATACGCAACGTCTCGCATACAAAAACGCTCGAAGCGGAACTTCGTGCAGCACGTGCCGAGGCCGAAAATGCCGCCACGGCGAAGTCCGCTTTCCTCGCCAATATGAGCCACGATATCCGTACCCCCATGAACGGGCTGCTCGGATTTGCAGAGCTTCTGAAGGGGACGGAGCTGGACGATAAGCAGGAAGAATATGTCCAGATGATCGCGGAATCCGGCCGCGGTATGATGCAATTGCTCAACGACATCCTCGACCTGTCGAAGATCGAAGCGGGGCTGATGCAAATCTCGCTCGAACCGGTTGACCTGCGGCACAAGCTGACCGGGGTCGTGCGGCTTCTGGAACCGATCGCGCGAGACAAGCACGTCCGCCTCGAGCTGGTGATCGACGACGATATTCCCAAGTGGGTGACGGGCGACCGGCTTCGCTTTCGGCAGATCGCTCTCAACCTCATCGGCAATGCGATCAAGTTCACGGAGCGTGGAAGCGTAACCGTTCGGGCCATGCCAAGCGAATGCGGCAAGAAGCTGGAGTTTTCGGTGACCGACACGGGGATCGGCATTGCCGAGGACGATCTGGACAATATCTTCCAACAGTTCACTCAGGCCGACGGATCCGTTGCTCGGAGGTTCGGAGGCTCCGGGCTGGGACTGTCCATAACAACTCAGCTTGCCCGTTTACTGGGCGGCGAAGTCACCGTGAAAAGCCAGATCGGCAAGGGATCGACCATCATGGTTACCCTTCCTCTCGAAACCTGCGACGCGCCGGGCAAGGAAGCCGACGATGCGGGCGACTGGAAAGAAGATCCCGACATGGAGAACTCGGGCATTCGCCTCCTGATCGCGGAAGACAACGCGATAAACCAGAAACTGATCGCCGCCATGGTACGACAGGCTGGCTATGAAGCGACGATCGTCGAAGACGGCAACATCGCAATCGAGCGTGTAGCGGAAGCCGCTGCAAATGAACGGCAGTTCGATCTGGTTCTGATGGACCTGCAGATGCCGGGTACCGATGGGTTGACCGCGACGCGCATGTTGCGGGAGCAGGGGTACGATCCGGACAGCTTGCCCATCGTAGCACTGACCGCGAATGCCTATCCCGACGACATAGCCCAGTGTCATGCCGCGGGTATGCAGGCGCATATCGCCAAGCCCTTTTCCCTTCGCGACCTCGTCGACAATGTGGAGCGTTTTGCTCGTGCGAGAACGGCAATGCCTTCCGTGGCCTCTGCTGTTCCGACTTTCGATATTTCCGAAAAGCCGTCACTTCAGGCGCGGTATGCGAAGCGCAAAGACGATCTGCGAGCGCTCATCACGACGATAAACAACAGCAATATCGGCGAACGTTGGGAAGAGCTGGCAAGTGCGTTGCACCAGATCGCAGGGGTCGCCGCAATGTTCGGTGAGCCCGAACTGGGTACCTTGGCGGCCGAGATCGAGCACGAGCTTGGCCAGGTTCAGGAGAATGAGGGCCGGCTCGCACTGGTCGAACGCAGCCGCTGGGCTTTGGACAAGGCAGCCTGACCCCGCCTGCGCTTCAGAATACCAGTAGAATCACATCAAACAGGCAGTTGCCCAAATCAAATTAGATAGCGCGTGCTTTGGTGCGCTGATTACCGGCGTCCCGCCGGTGTTGCTCTTCCTGCAGTATCCGGTTGACCGTGGTCACCAGCTGCTGCGGATAGAAGGGCTTACGCATATAGTCGTTCGCACCGGCGTACAGCGCCAGGTCTTCGTCGGTTGTGCTCGTGCGTGCGGTAAGCATAAGCACCGGAATGTCCCATAGATCGCATTCAATGCGCATCTGCTGGACGATCTGCACGCCGGTCATGCCAGGGAGATTGCAATCGAGAATGACCATATCCGGTCGCTTGGCCCGGATAACGGACAAGGCATCTGCCCCGCTCTCCACCACACCAACGGCATGGCCCGCCTGGATCAAAGTATCTCTTACGATCTCGCCAACGAGTTCATCGTCTTCGGCAACGATTATCCGGGACATCAGCCTTCTCCTAACAGCGAGAAACGTTAGAAGAACTTGGTATAGCAGATGCTTACACCATCTAAGGGAAGGTACGTAGGAACGCCTTCACCCAGCGATTGCACATCGCGAGCTTCAGCCTCCTCCGCAGGCTTTCCGCTATTTCGCGGGCAAGAGTCGACCGGACTTGAGCCGGTTTGCGGCCATCTTCGGCTCGTTCTGAATTAAATGGCAGATCCGAAACGTTTCCTTTTCAAGCAGCCGGGAAGAGGCTGTGCCGGACAAGGAGAACGTTCAATGAAATCTACGAATACCCTCGCCCTGATCGCACTCTGCATCGCTGGCGCCGCCAGTGCCGCAACGATGCTCCATGAAGAGCAGATCGCCCGGGCCGAAGAACAGCTCATTCTGACAAGCCCCATCGCCGGTATCGAGAACCATTTGTGGTTCGATTACCGCATCGACGTGACCGAGGCTCAGAAGGAGTTGACCGGCGACCTGCGTCGCGCCAGCGATCTCGAAGACCGGCGCGATGCTTGGGCAGAATACGCCCACGAACTCAAGCACGAGCGTGAGGATTACATCCACGACATGGCAAAGCGCGGTTATCGCCAGGGTAAGGTCTACATCCGCGACTGACCTTCATCGGCTTTCGGGCGACCGTCTCCATACCGGAACGATCGCCAAACCCGGAAGGACCGGTCTCCTCCGCCGGTCCTTCTTTTTTGGCACCAAATTATTGAGCGACTAGATTATTGAGCGACCAGCCAGCCGTTTTCTCGCGCTTGCGCTTCTGCGGCGGCATCGAGAGCCGGACCATCTGCCATCTGCTGCGCCCGCGCGAGTAAGTCGCCCTCGCTCGCACCAGCCATGCGATAGTCTGTTCCAGCCTCGTCCCGCGCCTTGCCCAGAGCCTCGAGCTTCCAGCCTTCGGCGTCACGGCAGGCGATACCGCTGGCTTCCGTGTTGCTGAACGCGCGACAGAAATCGCCCTGATAATTGCGAAAACTGAGCAGGATGCGCGTATCCGCGTCCTGCACTTGCTCTGCGACAAGCCGGGTGTCGAGCACACGAGCGAGCTGCTCATCCGCGTAGCCATCGGGTGTGCCGCTGCGTGGAAGGAACACGGCCAATGCCAAGGACGCTGCCAAGGCGGGGCCGGCAACCCAACCCCAGCGTGGAATAGCGCGGCTTGTTGTGCTGCGCCGTTTCGCAGCGGAAAAATCGACCACCTCTGCCTGTTTGGGAACGAGCAATGCAGCCAGCGCATCGGGAACGGGTTCTTCGGCGATCGGAGCGAAGTGCCCGGAAAGCCGCTCTTTTAGCGCGCGATGCGCTTCGACCTGGCCTTGCAGGTCCGGATCGGCAGCAATCGCTGCGGCGATCTGGCCTTCTTGCTCTACCGAAAGCTCGCCATCCACGAAGGCGGCAATATCCTCTCGCGACACGGTCATGCTTTTTCTCCCAGCAGTTCGAGCAGCGCATCGCGACCGCGCACCAGCCGGGAATTCAGCGTACCGACCGGGCAGCCGACAATCTCGGCCGCTTCCTTGTAGGCATAGCCTTCGACCATCACCAGGAGCACCGCTTCGCGCTGCTCCTCGGGCAGTTTCTGCATGGCCCGGTCCACCATCGACAGCTCGACTGCGGATTCCTGCGCGCCTTCTCCGCCGACCGAAAGGCCGGCATCCTCGGCTGCGAATGTCTCGCGGCGTCTGGTGCTTGCCCTGCCTTCGTCGATCCAGAGATTGCGCATGATCCGATACATCCAACTGTCGAGGCGCGAACCGTCCTGCCATTTGTCACGGTTGGCGAGCGCGCGCTCTATGCTCATCTGGCAGAGATCATCACCATCGGCCGAATTGCCGCAAAGTCCGACTGCAAAACGGCGCAGCCGGGGCAGCATTGCCAGCAGGTCTTGCTCAAACGATGGGTTCAGCGTCTTCTGCCTTCCATGGATTAAACGGATGATCGCGCCCGTTTCATCCATGCTTAATGCGAATTGGAACAAAGAATACAGCCAATGCTCAGAATTTCCCTAATTTCCGCGCTTCTCGCGATACTGAGCGCTCCGTTGGCCGCGCAAGCCGGGTTACCGGGAGTACAAGTCCCACGCATCGGCAACGTGCTCGGAGAGGTGACCGATCTGGCCAACCAAAGCCTCGATCGGGCCGGGCAAACCGCACGGGAACTTGCAAGAGAACGACTGCGGACGATCGACCGGCTGGTACGCCGCAACCGGGATACGATCGCTCTCGATACCCACGGCGAGCCGGCCCGAAAGGGTGAACTGCTGGTGCTCGAGGCCGACAGCGACCAGATCGCTTCTGCGCGGGAGGCGGGATTTTCGGTTATGGAAACTATCGAAGTCGCGGAACTCGGGATGAGCGTAACTCGTCTGCGTGTGCCGGCCGGTGTCGACACTGCCGATGCGGAGCGTCGGCTTGGAGAACTGCTTCCGTCTGCTACAATCTCGGCGGATAATCTGCACTTCCAGGCGGGCAGCGCCGGCGGGGTGCCACTCGCTGTCGCGGCCGCGGGAAGCAAATCGCATGGCGCGGCCGTTGGCATGATCGATGGCGCTCCGGGCTCCTCTGTCCACGTGACGGAAACGCGCGGTTTTGCCCAAGGCGCCCCATACCCGAGCAATCACGGTAGCGCGGTAGCATCGTTACTCGCCACACAGCATGCCGGCACGATCCGCGTTGCGGATGTCTACGGCACCGACAAAGCGGGCGGGAACGCCCTGGCTATCACGCGCGGACTTGCCTGGCTGGTGGGAGCAGGTAGCAAGGTTGTCACGATCAGCCTCGTGGGGCCCAAGAACCCGGTGCTCGAGCGGGCAATTGCCGCCGTGCGCCGGCGCGGCGTTGTGGTGGTTGCGGCTGTGGGCAATGACGGGCCAGCCGCGCCGCCCGCCTATCCTGCGAGCTATGACGGTGTCGTCGCCGTAACAGCCGTCGATGGCAAACATCGCGCACTGATCGAGGCTGGCCGGGCACTGCACCTAGACTATGCTGCGCCGGGGGCGGACATCCGCGGGCTGAATGCCAAGGGCAAGCGCATGGCTCTACGCGGTACATCCTTTGCCACTCCGCTCGTCGCTGCGCGGCTCGCCAATGCTATCGGCGGCGGACGAAACTGGCGCGACGCGCTGGACGGTGAAGCCGAAGACCTTGGCGATAAGGGGATCGACCTCATATACGGTCGCGGCCTGGTTTGCGGTTCCTGCAAGGGCCGCTGAGAAAATTTCCAATCGCCCGGATTAAACGACGAACCCGATCCGTTTTCCTTCCGAAGCAAGCGCAAAACCCCTCCAGACGCTTGTAAGAGGAAAGGAAAAGTCCATGAAGATGTTTCTTTTAGCAGCGGCGGCGACGACCGTTCTCGCCACTTCCCCCGCCCAAGCCCAGTTGCTTTCAGGTTCGGGCCTCGGCCAGGTAACCGGTAGTGTCGGCTCCATGACGCGGGGCACGACCGACACGCTGCGCTCTACTACGCGTGGTACCCTGCGCGGCAATGCCCGTACAAGCGGCAGCCAGAATGTCGACCGTCGCTCGGGCGAAGTCTCTCTCGACCGCACGCTTGAATCCGATATTGCCGCTACGACCGAACAGGTTGTCGCCGCACCGTTCGGTTCGGCCCAAGGTTCGGCCTCGGGCAGCGGAAGCGCCTCAGGCTCGGGCAGCGCCAACGCGCAACTCGTCGGCACTGACACCGTGCGCGGTCTTGCCGGGCAAGGCGCGACCCAAGTCCGTGAAGGAGCTGCAACCGTACGCAACCTCGCTACGTCAACCGTCGATGCGGGACGTGGGAACGCGGCAGATCTCGCTTCGGAGGCACAAAATCTCTCCGCCTCGGGCACTGGCGCGGCTTCGGGCAGTGGTTCTGCAGGGTTTGCCGACGGCATGCTAGCTGCGGCAGGCAGCGGCGCTGCAGCCGGTGACGGTGCCGTGGCGGTTGCTCCCGGTATGCCGGTCCTTTCGCCGCAGGGCGCGCCGGTGGGCGAAGTTCGGCAGATCGTCAGCGACTCCCGCGGTCGGGTTGAGCAGGTCCTGGTAGAATCCCAGGGCCGCCAGTTCGCAGTACCCGCAGGAAATCTCGCTGCCAGCGGTAATGCGCTGGTCATGGCAGAAGGCGAGGCTCGGGAAGAAGCCTCCGCCGAGCCCGCCACCAGCGAATAAGATCGGATCGACCCCGGATGCGACCGGATCGGCATTGCGTCGATCCGGTCGCATCCCAAGTCCAGCGCCCAGCCGTGGCTCGCCACGGCATGTTTTCGCAAACCGTAGCTTCAATCGGACGAAAGCGCATTTCCCAGGCATCGGCTCCGGGACAGTTCGTGTAACCTGCTCTGCGGTTTGATCTATTGCGCGGCTCAAGTTAACTGGATCCATGAACAAGACGCCTTGGCATAGCCGCCTCGCCCTCTCGCTGGCCGTTCTCCTGCCGGTTTACTTCGCCATAGCGGCGCTGGGGACCAAGTTCGGCTTGTGGGGCTGGCAGACCGGACTGCTGTTCCTGACAATCAAGGTTGGGCCGATCCTGCTCGGTACGGTCGCACTTATTGCGCTTGTGTCCCTGGTCGTCTCGCTCATCCGCAAGCCGAAAGCCGGCTGGCTCCTCTCGCTGGTGGCGCTGCTGGTTCCAGTCGGGATATTCGGAACGCTTGCCTATGTCCGCAGCCTCACGGCCGATATTCCGCCGATCCACGACATTGCGACCGATGTCGAAGATCCGCCCGTCTTCTCGCAAGCGACGCTCGACATCCGTTCGGCAGAAGAGGCCAATCCGCTGAACGACTACAGGGTGCCGCTGGGCGAGCTGGAAATGTGGGCGGAAATTGACACGCCACTCGCCGATCAATCGCACGCCCAGGTAATCGGGCAGGCCTACCCCGACCTCGCCTCGCTGCCACTGGGTTCGGCGAGTGAGGCGGAAGCGGTTGCCGCCGTAGTGGCCGCGATGGAAGATCTGGGCTTCGCCGACGTTCGTAGCGGCGAAAGCGCTGACCGTGTTGAAGGCGTCGCAGAAACCTTCTGGTTCGGATTCAAGGACGATGTTGTCGCTCGCATTGACGATCGGCAGATCGACTTCCGCTCGGTTTCGCGCGTCGGGGTGAGCGACCTCGGGGCCAACGCAGCGCGAATATCGAAACTGCGCGATGCGGTGGCGGCACGGCTCAATCGGTAAACTGCATGATCGCCAGCGCGCTGCGCTGGAACACGGTCAGCACGCACAGCGCGGCGTAGCCATACGCAATCGGCACGAAGGATGCCGGGAACAGCGCGAAGGCGATGAATACGGCAATGGTCTCACCACCTTCTGCCAGCCCGGTCGAATAGAAGAACGTCTTCTTGCCATGGGCTGCCGTTTTTTCGCCCCGTTCCGCGGCGATTACTGCGAAGGCAAGGAAGCTGACGCCGGTGAGTACGAAGCTGGCGACCAGCACGAGCGCCGCCTGCGTGTTCGCCGGGTCGAGAAATCCGAAGGCCACCGGGATCGAGACATAGAAGGCGAAGTCCGCGACGATATCGAAATAGCCGCCCAGCAGCGTTGGACCGTTCGCTCGGGCAACCGCACCGTCCAGGCCATCGAGCAAGCGATTGAGCAGGACAAGCACCAGTCCCGCGGCAAGCTGTCCGAAAGCTATGGCGAACGCACCGCCCAGTCCCAGTGCCAGCCCGGCAAAAGTCAGCAGATTCGCAGTAACTCCGACCTTTGAAAGAGCCATACCGATCCGGTTGAGCGGCGGATCGATCAACGGGCGGAGCTTGGCGTCGAACATCTGGTTCTACCCCCCGGATCAGGCCCAGGTTATGAGCCCGATCCAGGCTCCGGTCATCGCAGTTGCCATATTGCCCGCTACCCAGCTACGAATGCCGAGCCCGGCGACCTCGCCGCGTCGTTCAGGGCACAAGGTCCCGATGGTCGAGACGAGCAGACCGATACTCGCGAGATTGGCCACGCCGCACAGCGCGTAGGTCACGATCAGCAGGCTGCGCGGAGCGAGAGTGCCGTCCGGCAGCGCAGCGAGCTCCAGATAAGCAACGTATTCGTTAAGAATTGCCTTGGTCCCCATCAAGCTGCCCGCTGCCTGCGCTTCGCCGAAGGGCACGCCGATCAGCCACATCAAAGGCGCGAAAACCCAGCCGAACACCCGCTTTAGCGTGAGCGGTTCGCCATCGACGAGGGGCAACAGCGCAAGGATCTGGTCGGTGAGCGATACCAGCGCGAAAACCACGATGATCACAGCGATCACGGCCAGGAACAGTTGGACCCCGTCCATGGTCCCCTTGACGATCGCATCGATGCTCGATTCATATTTGAGCCCCGCCTCGCCAAGCGCCGGCTCTGCCTCTTCGTCCGCGCTTGCTTCGCCGGGAACCATCAGTTTTGCGACCAGCAATGCGGCAGGTAGCGAAATGAGCGAGGCGGATATCATATGTCCAACCGCATCGGGGACAGTCTGCGACAGGGTCGTCGCATAAAGGATGAGGATGGCCCCGCTGATCGTCGCCATCGCCAATACCATGACCTGAAACAGATCGGCGCGGCTCATTCTGGCGAAATAGGCTCTTACGACCAGCGGACTTTCCACCACCCCGAGGAACATGTTCGACCCGCCCGACAGACCGACGACACCGCTGACTTTAAGTGTCCGACGCAACAGGTAGGACAAACCGTGTACCAGCCAGCGCAGCACACCCCAATGCCAAAGGAGCGCGGCGAGCGCCGAGAACACGATGACCAGCGGCAGGATCTGAAAGGCGATGACGACCGGTGCCTCGCTGCCCTCCTTCAGCGCGAAAGGCAGCGGCGCGCCGCCCAGATAGCCGAACATGTAAGACGATCCGTCGAGCGTAGCGCGTTCGATGGCGGCAACCGCCCCGTTCGCCAACGTCACGACTTGCCAGACGACGGGCACGCGCACGATGAGGACGGCCAGAAAGCCCTGCAGTGCGAGCGCGCCCATCACCCAACGCCAGGACGGACGACCGGCACGGTTTTCCGACATGCCCCATGCGAGCACTACCAACGCGATTATGCCGGCAAGTCCGCGGAACTGGTCGAATATCTCCACGTATGCCCCCGCTGTCCGGTCAATCCTTCCGCTTGAACAGGCTGTCCAGCGCCAACGTGTCATGTTCGCGAAAGGCGATCAGCGCAAGCGCCGCGCCGGCTACGGTGACCGAGGGGAAGAAGAGCAGGTTTGCATCTTCGGGGTTGGCGAAAAGGTAACGACCGAACGGATCGAGGAAATGGCGCCAGATCGGCAATGCCCCACCGACGAGGATCACCGCCGAACCGATCAGCGAGAAACGGCGGAACAGCCCGATTGCCACGAGAGCCCCAATAACAACTTCCACGCTGGCAAAGGCGAGCTGGAAGGAATTCGCGGCTCCGACGCCGCCATAATACTTCTCCGCCAGATTGGTGCCCACGCCGTCACCGAACAGGCGCAGGCTGCCCCACAGTACCAGCAACATTCCGGTACCGACCCGCATGATGAGAAGGGAGGTTCTAGCAAGCATGTAAATTCTCCGATTGGCCTGGCGGCGCCTATCCGCGGCGCCAGCTGTGATATTTCTCGACAAGGTTGAGCAGCGCCTCGGGCTTGTGGTTCTTTTTCCACTCGCCTGCAGCAAATTTGTTCGCTTCGGCCATGGTCGGATAGGAATGGATCGTTCCGAGTATCTTGTTGAGACCGAGCTTGTGCTTCATCGCCAGCACATACTCGGCCAGTAACTCGCCCGCATGCGCTCCGACGATGGTCGCCCCCAGGATCGTGTCTTTGCCCGGCGGAGTCAGGACCTTGACGAAGCCGCTTGTTTCACTTTCTGCAATGGCGCGGTCGAGTTCGGCCAGCCGGTAGCGCGTCACCTCGTAGGTTACCCCCTGCTGCGTCGCCTCAAGCTCGTTGAGCCCGACGCGCGCGATTTCGGGATCGAGGAAGGTCACAGCCGGAATCACGCGGTAGTCGGCCTTGAAACGCCTGAACTGGCCGAACAGCGCGTTGACGCTGGCGAACCAGGCCTGATGGCTCGCGGTGTGGGTGAACTGGAAAGGGCCTGCGACGTCCCCCGCCGCATAGATGTTGGGGAATTTGGTCGCGAGAAAATCGTCGGTCACTACCGTCTTGCCCGTATCGATACCGATGTCTTCCAGCCCGTAGCCGCTGAGCCGCGCCGCACGACCGACCGCGACTATCAAGGTGTCGAAAGGGACGGTGACTTCTGCACCCTCGTGTTCGGCGACGAGCTGGCCCTGCTCGATCCTGACCACACGATGGTTGGTAAGCACCCGAACGCCGGAGGATTCGAGCGAAGACTGCGCCACCGTCGAAACTTCGACATCCTCGCGCCCCAGGACACGGTCTTGCATCTCGAGCTGCGACACCCGCGATCCCAGTCGAGCCAGCGCCTGCGACAGCTCGCAGCCGATCGGCCCGCCACCGAGCACGGCGACGCGCGCAGGTACTCGGTCCATTTGCGCGAAGGCGTCCCACATCGTGTCGCTGGTGAGATAACCGCTACTCGCCAGCCCATCGATCGGCGGCACGAAAGGCTCGCCGCCCGCCGCGATAACGATGGCGCGCGTGGTGAGGCGTTGGGCGCCACCGTCCTTGCGGGCGATCTCGACCGTCCACGGATCGACAACCTTGGCATACCCTTCGACGACATCGACCCCGAGCCCTTCGTAGCGCTCGATACTATCGTGCGGCTCGATCGCCTTGATCGCCCCCATGACGCGTTCGATCGTGCGGTTGAAAGGCACCTTCGGCTCGGCAGCCTCGAGCCCATAACGATGGGCGTGGCGCATCTGATCGGCCACTCGAGCGGTCTTGATAAGTGCCTTCGACGGCACGCAGCCGGTGTTGAGGCAATCGCCCCCCATCTTGTTCGCCTCGACCAGGGTGACCTTTGCCTTTACCGTCGCCGCGATGAGCGAGGAGACGAGCCCGGCCGAGCCGGCACCGATGACTACCAGATTGCGGTCGAAGCTCTTGGGCTTGTCGAAGCCGGCATAGACCTTGCGTTGTTTGATCCAGGCAATAACCGCCTTGGCGAACCATGGCGCGATACCGAGAAGCGCGAAGGAGACCAGCACGGTCGGCGAGACAATGCCGGCAAGGCTATCGATCTGCGCCAGCTGCGTACCCGCGTTCACATAGACGATCGTGCCCAGCAACATGCCAATCTGGCTGACCCAGGCATAGGTCCAGACCTTGATCCGCGTCAGCCCCATGACAAGGTTGACCACGAAGAACGGGAACAACGGGATCATCCTCAGCGTGAAGAGATAGAAGGTCCCATCGCGCTGCAGCCCCTGGTTTACCGTCTTGAGCCGTTCGCCGAACCTCGCCTCGATGGCGTCTCTGAGCACGTAGCGCGACGCGAGAAAGGCAAGCGTGGCGCCCAGGGTCGACGCGAAGGATACCACGATTGTGCCGATCACCACGCCAAACAGCGCGCCCGCGGCCAGGGTCATCACCGCCGCGCCGGGCAGCGACGCCGCCGTTACCGCCACATAGGCAAGAAAAAACAAGGTGATGACCTGCGCCGGATCGCGCTCGTAATAGCCGCCCACTTCGCCCGCGACCTGCTTGATCCCGTCGACCGTCAGATAATCGCCGAGGCCGAAGAAAAAATACGCCGCGATCAGCGCGGCGAGAGCGAGGATGATAAGGATTTTTTTCATATGTTTCTTCCGTCGGTCCCCTGTACGTCTCGCCTGTCCCAGCGGTTACATCGCTCGCGTCAGCGTGGCGAAAGATGTGGTCCAGCGGAGGTCTGTCCAGCGCTTGAGCCGTCCCGCCCAGCGTCCGTGGGCGGCGAACATGCCGTAGCTTGCGATCGCTTTGCCATCGGCCGTCGATATAAGATAAAGGCTTGCCCTGCGCGGCGTGTAGCTTCGCAAGGCGTGCCTGTCTTTGACCAATCGGCGCAAATTCTCGGCGATGACGGGACCGGCATGTACCGCGTGGACGCCCGAGCGCGCCACACTGCCGTCCTGCCGTGTGGCGACGTCTCCCGCCGCCAGAATATTCGGGTGGGACAGGGATCGTTGATACCGATCGACCGCAATAAAGCCGTCCATGCCAACTGCGATACCGCTGTTGGCCGGCCATTCCGGCGCCCCGGCGCCGAGCGATGCGACAATCAGGTCGACCGGCTCGAGAGATAGTTGGCCGGCAACGAGACTGCTTCCCTCGAAACGCGCATCCTGTTCGATAACGACAACTCCTTGCCGCCGCATTTCGCGCCTAGCCAACGATTTGGCCTTGGACGAAAAACCACTGAGCAGGCCCGATTCACCTGCGACCAGGGTAACCTGCGCTCCCTCGTCCGCAAAGCGGCGGCGCAAGGCAAAGGCGAGTTCGACACCGCCGGCGCCGCCTCCGACAACGGCGATTCGTTTCGCCTTGCCGCGCATCATCTCGACCCGTCGTGACAGACAATTCAGGAAATCGCCAATCGGCCGGACGTCGAGAATACGTGGATCGCGACCAAGGATATCGCGTGCCCGTCCGATACCTCCGGTGTCGACGGAGCAAAATTCGAACGGGATGCTGTGCCCTTGTTCGGTTTCGACGAGCCGCCTTTCCGGATCGATGGCAAGGCAGCGATCGAGCATGAATTCCGCCCCGGCATGCTGAGCCAGCGCGGCCAGATTGATCAGTCCCTCTTCGGCAGTGTATTCGCCCGCCACCGTGCCCGGAAGCATGCCCGAATAGCGTGTATGGCGGTGCGGCGAAACAAGGACCGTGTGCGCATCGGGACCGCCTCGACGCGCCCAGTCTGCCAACACTTCGAGATGCGCGTGCCCGCCTCCCAGAAGCACCAGGTTTCGATTTGTCTTCAGCATTGAAGGCGTGCGCGTCTCGCCATGTCAGCCGACAGCCGTAGTCGGAAGGCGATTGCGACACTAGAGCAGCGTTGTGAGCACATATATCGCGTCATGCCGTCGTTAAGCTATTTGCAGAAGCGCGATATCGACCTTTGCCACAGAGAGACTGTAGACTGGCGCGCCCGGCAGGACTCGAACCTGCAACTCCAAGCTTAGAAGGCTCGTGCTCTATCCAGTTGAACTACGGGCGCGCTCGGGCATCGCCATAACGTGCCTTTCGCGCGGGGCCAATCGGCACTAACCCTCTTTTCATGGAAAACCCGCCATCGGTCCCGCCTGCCGCTTCGCCGCAGTTTCGCTACTACGATCTCGTGATGGCGGCATTCGTCACCATTCTGCTGCTGTCGAACCTGATCGGGGCCTCCAAGCCAAGCTATGTGACGCTGCCCGTTATCGGCGAGTGGTCGTTTGGCGCCGGGGTGTTGTTCTTTCCCGTCAGCTATATCATCGGGGACATTCTGACCGAGGTTTACGGTTACGCAAGGGCGCGTCGCGTGATCTGGACCGGTTTCATGGCCTTGCTGTTCATGGCCTTCATGGCATGGGTGGTGGTGCAATTGCCACCGGCTGCCGGATGGCCCGGGCAAGATGCCTACGAATTCGTGTTCGGCAATAGCTGGCGGATTGTCCTCGCCTCGATGGTCGCCTTCTGGGCCGGTGAGTTTGCGAACAGCTTTGTCCTGGCCAAGATGAAGGTCTGGACCGAGGGCCGCCACCTGTGGATGCGGACGATCGGCTCGACGGTGGTAGGCCAGGGCCTCGACAGCCTGATATTCTACCCGCTCGCCTTTTGGGGCCTTGCCGGGTGGCCGGTCGAGTTGCTGTGGCAGGTCGTGTTGTCGCAATGGGCCATCAAAACCGCGTGGGAAGCACTGCTGACGCCGGTCACCTATGTCGTGGTCGGAACTCTGAAGCGGGAGGAAGGGATCGAACTGTTCGACACGGAGACGAACTTTTCACCCTTTGCTTCGTCACCACGCTGAACAAAGAAGGGGCGGCCGCAAGGCCACCCCTTCCCTCTCCCCCTTTTGGACCGGGTAAGGTCAGAACTTCGCGCCCACCGCGATGCCATAGCGGCGCGGGTCGAGCGTGAAGATGTTGGTGAACAGGCCCGAACTGGCATCGGTGACATATTGACCGGTCACCGAGTTGCTGTCGAAGATATTCTGGACGAAGCCACGAACGAACCAGCGATCGTCGGAACCGTTCAACTGGATCTGCGCGTTCGCCTGAACGAAGGGCTTGATCCGGTTGACGCCGCCGTTGAAGACATTGCCGAACTGCTCTCCCGTGAAAGCCAGGTCGAAACGCGGGACGAGCGACATGCCATCGCCGAATTCGGCGGTGTACTGAACGCCGATCGAGGCCTTGTATTCGGGTGCCTGTGGCAGTCTGTTCCCCCGCAGATTGACTTCGACTCCGGGGCTGAGAACGTCGAGTGCACCCAGCGCAGCGAAAGCTGGATTCGCAGTCTGCGCGTCGAGAACGCTACATATACTAAATGCCCCGTTGGAGGCGATGCCGCCGTCGGCCGGGAAAGGACCGGGGCCTTGCAGCCCCAGGCCGGCATTGACGAGACCAACGAAAGCATTCGCGCCCGCACCGGTCACCGCGCACAGGGCCCCGTTGGTGATGTCCTTGATGATCACCGCATCCGGATCGCCGCCGCCCGGATCCCGCGGGTTGCTGAAGAACTGATCGCCCGCGACCTTCGCATTGAGGTAGCTGACATTCATGTTGATCAGCCAGTTGTAACTCGGCCGCATGATCGTTTCGAGTTCCAGACCCCAGATATCCGCATCGATCGTGTCGTTGACCGATGTTCGCGCGATGATGCGGCTGAGCTGCAAGTCCTTGTACTTGTAATAGAACCCAGTCAGGTTCACCTGCAACGAGCCGTCGAGGAAGGTATTCTTGGAACCGATCTCGAACGCGTCGATCTGCTCCGGATCGAAACTGTCGCTGACTTCGAAGATCGGCTGCAGCGGCGGATTGATACCGCCGGATTTGTATCCCCGCGAATAGGACGCGTAGATGTGGTTATCGGGCGAAAGTTCGTAATCGACCACGAAACGACCCGTTATCTCGTTGAAGCTCACCGACCGTTCCTGGAATGCTTCACAGCCGGGGACCGAACCGATGGCGCCGACCGGAGAGGCCGCGGTACAAGTCGTTGCCGGATCGGCGTCGAAATCGGCACCGAATGGCGTAGCAAACGGATCACCCGACCCGTAGGGCACGAGGAAACTGGCCAGCGTCGAACGCGCACGGATGAACTTGCTGTCATCGTTGTAGCGAAGGCCCGCCGTAAGCTTGAGTCGGTCGGTTACGTCGACATAAGCCTCGCCGAAAATGCCGAAGCTCTCGAGCTTGAAATAATCGGTGTTGTTACGGAAGAAGGACGTGCCGAGATAGCTGGGCGGCAATCCGGCGCCCAACGAGGTGAATGAGCCGAGGACGCCCGCTACGTAATCGATGGCGAATGCGTTCACATAGTAGCTGTTCTCATCGACCGTGGAGTCGGCATAGATACCGCCCAGCAGGAAATTGAAGGGCCCATCGAAGTCGGAAGAGATGATCGCCTCCACCGACCAGGAGTCCTGATCCTGATTGGAGCGGTCGAACTGGGTGCCGTCGGGCGAGCAGAACCTTTGCCCATCGAAGGCCCCGAGATTGTCCAGCCGGGTTTCGGAAACGCACAGATTTCCCGATCCGTCGAATAGCGCATCGACGATGGGCTGGAAGTACCCTCCTGCCCCGGGGATAGCCGCGCCGGCGGCAAATGCTTGCAGTGTCGGGAACGCAATCGCGGCATTGGGAATCTCGCCCACGCCGTTATTGTAGTCCTGGCGGGAATCGACCGAGGTCTCCTGGTATGTGCCCGTCAGCCCCAGTTTGATCGGACCGAAATTGTGCTCGAAATGGGCCTGCAACTGCAACTCGTCGGCGAAGTATTCCGGCGTGAACTGCGTGCTGACCACACGAACGTCAGGCGCTTCGACGAAATTGGCATAGGCATCGGGGCCGTACAGGCTGTTGAGGCCCAACGCGCCCGGTATGCCGTTGATCGCGAGGAACTCCGATGATCCCAACGTGCCGGTAAAGGTGGAGTTCGCATTGGTCTTGTCGAAATCCAGACGGCTGTTGAGACAGCCGAGGACACCCGTCGGGTCGCGCTGGCACAACTGCTTCTGGATGCGCATGCGATTGTCGTCTTCGCGGAAATAATAGCCCATCAGGTCGAGAGTCGTGTCGGGACCGGGCTCCCAGCGGAACGAGCCGCGCACTGCATACATGTCGCGATCGTCGATCCGGCTGCCATCGAAAGTGTTACGCGTGTAGCCATCGCGGTTGAGGTAAAACCCAGCGGCACGGAAGGCCATCGAGTCGCCCAATGGCACATTGAGCATGCCCTTGGCCTTGATGCTGTTGAAGTTGCCGTATTCGAACTCACCGGACGCACGAAAAGCGCCAAGTTCCGGCTTGGCGGTTACAACATTGACCACGCCGGAAGTAGCGTTGCGACCGAAAAGCGTTCCCTGCGGACCACGCAGGACTTCGATCCGTTCAAGGTCGAAATACTCCGTTTCGAAAAGGCGTGTGCCGAACAAGGGGGCCGAATTGAGGTGGATCGCGGTCGCGCTATCGCAGGACACGCCGACGCACAAATCCCCGATCCCGCGAATGGTGAAACTCGATGCGGTGAAGTTCGATTTGGTGAAGGATACGTTGGGCAGCGTCAGCTGAAGATCACTGGCGTTTTCAATCTGTTGCGCTTCGAGAGCCTCTGCATCGAATGCGCTGACCGCGATCGGCACTTCTTGCAGCGACTGATTCTGGCGCTGCGCGGTTACAATGATGACATTACTGGTGAATCGCGGATCTTCGAGATCGTCGTCCGCAACTTCCTGAGCCAATGCCGGAAACGAAATCGCGCTCGCGCAAATGCCCGCGAGCAGGGAAGCCCTTACCCTCATTATCCCTCTCCTCTCCGTGTGGCCGTCTGTCGCGGCCTACGAGATCAAAGCTACCACACATTCGTATGCACGCAAGAGTTTGCGCATTATTGTTGCGCAATGAACCACAAATTTTAGCAAGTATTATCCGATCGCCTCAGCGGCACGCGCAATTGACGCTACGGAACGGGAGACTTTTTGAGATCGCGCCAAATATGCGCAGATCAGACCAGCGAGTTGCTTTCAGCGATCTGTGCGATGCCGCGCTTGCCCGATCCGTCCCGTCCTAGTTGCACAATCACGTCGATCACGCTTGCCGCATACGCAATCGTATCGGTTCGGGTGAGCCCGATTCCCGTCTGCATGACCATCAACGAAAGCTGTTCCAGTGCGCCGCGTAAGCTGTTGGCATGGATGGTCGAAAAGCTACCCGGATGGCCGGTATTGATCGCACGCAGGAAGCTGACGCTCTCCGCGCCGCGCAATTCGCCCAGCACGATCCGGTCTGGGCGCAGGCGAAGCGCCGCCTGAAGCAGTTCGTTCGCGGTCACTTTGGCCTCGCCCAGTTCGCCCTTCACCGCCACCAGCCCGACGCCGTTCTTGCCGGGAAGTTTGAGTTCCGGCGTGTCCTCGACCAGCACCACGCGCTCTTGCTTTGGAATTTCGCCAAGCATCGCATTGAGAAAGGTCGTCTTACCGGTGCTGGTGCCGCCCGAGACCAGGATGGTACGGCGCTGACGAATGGCCTCCCGAAGAAAAGCAACCGGCTCTGCCTGTGCATCGGGCATGGAACCTCGTTGCTGGGGCACAAGCGGGCCTGTGTCGTAGGCATCGAGCGGCAGATCCAGCCGACGGTGGCGACGGATCGCCATCGCCCAGTGCTTGCGCGCGGCAGGTGGACCACAAAACTGCACACGTGCGCCGCCGGGCAGGGTCGCACCCAGAAGCGGGTGTTCGCGATTGATACCCTGGTGGCTTACGCGCGCCACCTGTTCGGCGAGGCGCTGGACCAGCCGATCGTCGATATCGGGCCGCGCAATGCGTTGCATCCCTCCGGCGGCGGCATCCTCAACCCAGACCTCGCCCGGCTTGTTGACAAGGATTTCCGTCACCGTGTCGCGATGAAGCCATTCGCTGAACGGTGCGAGATAGGCGTCGAGATAGACACTTCGCTCGCCATGCAAATCGACGGGCGGCGCGTCTTCTTCCGGATGGTCTTCCGGATGAAACGGATGAATGTCGGCGCTCACAGGACTGTGTGGCTCAGCTGACCGAGGAAAAGTCCAGATCGCGCGCAGTGAAGATGCGGATCGGCTCGCCCTGCCGCACGCGTACCGTGGGGCCGCGCTGCCCATCCTGCTGCGCGGCGGTCGCCGCCGCCGAGGAACTCGCACCGCCGATCAATACGCCTGCCGCGCCTCCGGTTGCGAGCGAGCCGATACCGCCGACAACCGACAGCAGCATGGCCGAGCCAAAGCGCTTGAAGAAGCCGGCGCCCGACACCTTGCCTGCCAATCCCGTCGTTCCATCGAAACCGACGGCTGGCGATGCAAGGTTGACCGATGCCCCGTCGGGACGGATCAGCCGCGTCCAGATCACGTAGGCACGCTTCTGTCCGTTCTGGAGTCCGGACTGGTACTGGCCGATCAGACGGCTGGAGCGCGGAACAAGTATTTTGGTACCATCGAAGCTCCGAACGTCCTGACTCACCACAGCACGCACATAACCCGGTACGTTGGTATCGATGGCGGTCTCCAGGATTGCCGGTATGAGTGTGCCTTGGGTGACCGTGGTGGTCGGATTGACCATCGCCTTGGCCTGAGCCGGCGCACCGCCGACACCGCCAATGCGGCTGGCGAAATCGTTCGCGGAATTACCTGTCGCAGCCGAAGCGGCTGCCTCGGCGACGGCCCCAGGTTCTGCAATGGCAAGCGTAGCGGGCGAGTTACCCGCGTCGAAGACCACTGTCGGGTTGGCGTAAGGGTTTGTCGCGAGCCCCGGCTGCGGCTGCGCGGCAAGGACCGGCTGCGGCGCGGGATCCGGCTGTGCGGCGGGTGCGACTGCGGGCTGCGCTGGCGTTGCCGGGATGATGGCTTCGGGCGGAACCGCGGGTACAACCTCGACCGGGGCCTGTTGACCGCCGATGCCCTCGGGCGGCGCGACGCGTGCCGAATTCATGCTCCACAGCGTCACGAGCCCAAGACCGGCAACGATGGCGATACCCGCCACCATGCCCATGGCATCGGACTTGCCCGCGGGGCGCGCCACGGCCGGAAAAGCATTCCGCTGCGCCAGATCGATGATCTCGGCGTCGGTATCGTCCCGGGGATCGACATCGTTGGCGATCCCGTTGTTGCCCGACTTCTTTTCGGGCAGTCGCATTGCAAGACGCATCGTTTACCTCCCTTTCGAGGCGAGAGCGGGGTTTCCGGTCGCATTGGCAGCGGGCCGTTCGGGCCCGGTATTGATAAGTTGAGCACTATCCTTGCCCGAGCGCAAAACGATCGTGCGCGGAACGCCGTCGACAACAATCGTACCGCCGCGGACGGTGAAATTGACTGGGCCTTCGACGCCCTCGCTATTGGTCACGAGGATCGCCGGAACATCCTTGCCATCAGGCCAGGTCAAGAATGTCGCTGTGCCATCGTCATAAGTATTCTCGGGCAGCAGTTCCGGATCGCCAGAAGCATTCCAGGCGAAATTGAGATCTGCCGGATCGACCACCGCATAGGGATCGTTCGCAGCCTGCTGCTCCACGGCATTGGGAGCAGCCGCCAGTTGCACTTCTTTTTCTTCCTCCGGTTCGTCCGGATAAGCGAAGCGCATCAGATAAAGCGGCTTGGCGGTGGGGCTGGCAACCAGATCGAACAAATAGGTCCGCTTGCTCGTCACAACCGTGAGATTGGTCGACGCGCGCGCCTCGAGCGGCTTTACGAACAGAATGTTGGCGCGCTTGTTCGGGGTAACTTGCCAGGTGGCGCTATCGCCGATGGCAACGTTCTCGATTACCTCGTCGTCGGCAAACATGATGCTGGCCTGAACCGATACCCGACCTTCGATGCGAGTCACTTTGGCCTCGTCATACATCACTTCGACGAGGCGTGAATCCTGTGCCACCGCTGGCGTGGCCAGAAGGGCGAGAGCGAGCGCGGGAATTATCGCGCGGGTCATGCGTGTTTCTCCATGGAACGGTCGAGAGCTTTGGGCGCCGCAGACTTGAACCGGCTGCCGATGCCGGAACCCCGCACCCTGGCTTTGCTAGCGATCGATTGCTGACCCGAAGCTGAAGACGTCGCGTAGACCTTGGTCACTCGCGCGCCGCCGCTTCCTCCGGGCTCACCGCCGTCATTAGCCGCATAGGCGGTCGGTACGGCAGAGACGTCGATCTTGCGTGCCTGCGAACTTACCTGATTGGCGGCCTGTGCCTGCGCGAGAGCGGCAGCCGGGGCCACCTGTTGCGGCGCGGGTGCCTGCGAAGACTTCTCTTCTTTGTCAGGCACCAGACCGAAGACGGTCCAGCCTGCGACCATCGCACCTGCTACCTTGAGCACCAGTATCATCAGCGCGACATGCACCGCGCCAATCATGAAAAAGGCCATGGCAGCCTGTGGATCGACCTGTCCGGGTATCGCGGTCAGCGCGCCAAGTATCGGCACGGCAAGTTCGAGCATCACGCTGCCACCGAGTACCGCGAACAACGGCGCCAGAGCGCACATGGTCAGACCTTTGATCCAGCCCGTGAAAAGACCGCGCGTGCCGTTGAACAGTGCCATGACCACGAATAGCGGCCCGAGCGCGACAAGAACACCGAGCGCGATCTTGGTCGTCACGAGCAGGCCGACCGTGCCGAGCATGAACAGCATGGCGCCAAGCCACATCATGCCTTCGGGGGAGAAAGCGGAGAACTCTTCATTTCCCCCGCTCGCCTCTTGAATGGCCATAAAGACAACATCGATCTTTTGCGCGAAAGTAGTGGTGGCCGAACCTTCCGAGCCGGTCAGTATGCCGGCAAGATAGTCGGGCGTGAGCACCGCAAGATTCCACACGACGCTCTGATATGCGATCCAACTGGTCGCGAAGGTAAGCACCAGGCCAAGCGTCATCATCCGAGGCACGAGGCTGCGCACACCGATGTTGGTGCGACCCGTCAGCAGCGCAAACGCGAACAGCGCGATAAACAGGGTCAGGACGAGCGTCAGCACCATGCTGAGCTGTCCACCCGATGCAAACAGACGATTGAATGCAGCCGCACTTGCTTCGCCCGCAACGCAGTCTACGCCCCTCAACGCAGCGGCGACCCCGTTACCGACCTGCTCGGCAGCCTGCTGGCAATTGACGCTCATTCCGCGGCAAGGCCGAGGGCTTCGACCCCGACCTCCCCTTCGTCGTTCGCACCGCCCGGCCACTTTGTGCCGGTCAGCGCGGGGAACCATTCGCTGGGCGCATCGCCCAGCGCTTCACGCAGCAGATCGAGACGGCGGACCGAGCTTTCACGGCCCGACAGCAGAGTCAGCACTTCGGGCGCACCCGACAAGTCGAGCCGCACCACGACACTGGCGTCGGGCTGGCGCACCAGGAAGCAACGGCTATGCGCCGGCAGCGTGCGGATCAATGCGAGTTCGTGCTCGGTCAGCCCGAAACCGTCGCAATAGTCCTCGGGACGGGCACGCGAGTTGGGCATGAACACCATGGTCGCTGTCTGCTCGACCAATGCGGTAGAAATACGGCTCTCCAGCGCATCTCGGGCCGATTGCGTAGCAAATCCGACCAGCGCGTTGCGCTTACGCAAGGTCTTGAGCCAGTCACGGATACGCGCGGCGAAAACTTCGTCGTCCAGTGCCTTCCAGCCCTCGTCGATGAGGATCATCGTGGGCTTGCCGTCCAGACGTTCCTCGATCCGGTGGAAGAGATACATCATGGTCGGCGTACGCAGCTTGGGATTCTCGAGCAGCGCGGTCATGTCGAAGCCGAGCACGCGGCTCGTCAGGTCGAGCTTGTCCTCGGCATTGTCGAACAGCCACGCGTTCTCGCCCTCGCCGATCCATGCACCGAGCCGGTCTGCAAGGTCGCCGGGCTGCGGGCGGCGGCTGCCCGAAAGCAATTCCTTGAAATGACGCAGGCGGCGCAGACTTGCATCGTTGGCATAGGCCGCATCGACAGCTCCCGCGATCGTCTGCTCTTCTTCCGGCCCCTCGGCCTTGAGGAGGACGCCGAGCCAGTCGCGCAGAAAGGCCTTGTTGCCCGGCGTATCGGGCAGCGCGAGCGGGTTGAAGCCGGTGGGCTCGCCCGCACGGATGCTGTCGTAGCGACCGCCGATCCCACGCACGAACAGTTCGGCACCGCGATCCTTGTCGAACAGGATCGTGCGGGGCGCGAACTTCTGCGCTTGAGCAGCAAGGAAGTTCATCACCACGGTCTTTCCCGAACCCGAAGGTCCGATGACCGAGAAATTGCCGAGGTCGCCGTGATGGAAATTGAAGAAGAACGGGGTCGCGCTGGTGGTCTCCAGCAGCGTCACGGCCTCGCCCCAGTGATTGCCCTGCGCCTGGCCGAGCGCGAAGCCGTGGAGCGAGCCGAAGCTCGCCATGTTCGCGCTGGAAATCAGCGCGCGGCGGACGAGATAGCCTTCATTGCCGGGGAACTGGCCCCAGAAAGCGGGTTCAAGATTGGTATCCTCGCGCACAGCGATCGCGCCTGTATCGGCCAGAGCTGCAGCGCAGGCGGCCATCGCGTCGTCGAGCCGGCCAAGGTCGCGCTCCTTCACCATGACGGTCAGATGATGATCGCCGAAACCGACCGCGCCGTTGCCCAGCGCATCGCGCGCAGCCATCATGTCGGCGCGTTCGGCAGCCGCTTCCTCGTCGGCCGATTTCAGGCGGCGGATGGCGAGATCCATGCGCTCGCGCGCTGTCTGGCGCTCGGTCGGGGCATAGCTTTCGCTCACCACCATTTCGAACGGCAGGCGCAGCAGGCTGTCGAGCAGGCCCGGGCTCGTGGCTTCCGGATAATCCTTGAGGCCGAGAATGGCGCCGAAATCGGGCGATCCCGAACCGCGCATCTCGATAGCATCGAGGCCGAAACTGACCCGGCGATAAGGCAGCATGTGGCCCAGATCGACATCGTCGGAGGGCTTGCGAACCGGACGCATCTCGCCATTGTAAAGCGCGCTCAGCAGTTCGAGCATTTCCGAGTTCGCATGCCCCTGCGGCCCGACATAATCCGCAAGTGGGGTCGCCCCATAGGCCTGAAGCGCGGCGACGAGGCCTTGCGAGGCGGCGCGCAGCGATCGCAGATCCTTGGGGTCGGCCTCGAGCCGCTCGGGCCCCTTGCGACGAAAGGTCTTGACCACCCGTTCGACAAGGCCGGCTTTGCCGCGCGCGGGGCGGCGTATCAGGGTGATGAACTGGTCGTTCACGAAGAGCTGGCCCGAACCCAATCGCTCGCGCCACCGTTCGTCGATGTGGCGGCTGATCGGATCGGGGAATTCGGCATCGAGTTCGACCGAGACGCGCCGACGGATCACGTGATGATACAGCACGAAACGCGCATCGAGTGTCGAGCGAAGCACGACTTCCCGAGTGGCCGCGTGGGCGTTCAGAGCCTCGCTGTCCTCTGTCTCGAACAACAGGCCGGGGACCTGGATCGCGGTCATGACCGAACCGTCACGCAGCAGCAGCGTGCTCTCGTCGATCAGGCGCAGATAGGGCAGGCGGTCGCCCGCGCGCGCTTCCTTCGCGCTCCAGGCCGCTGCCCCCTTCCACTTGGTCGTCATGCGATACCTTTCCGCTCAGGCTGCATAGGAATTGCAGCCCCAGCGCTTGTAGTTCTTCACCCGTGGGCATTTGGACACCTTGGTGATCCACAGGTCGAAAATGCGTGGTTCGCGCAGGCAGGCGAAATAGCCGATGCCGTGCATTACAGCAAAGACCAGCAACGCCAGCCAGCTACCGGTGATGAGGAATGCTTCGGTCGTCACCATCCCGTTGATGATGAAATAATTATATGTCACCCCCGCGAACATCTGCGGACGCGTGAGCGCGCGGTGGACGGGATGGCGAACCAAGACCGTCATATCAGGCAGCCACGCCCTGGATACCGGCGACGATCGATGCCGCACCGAAGAGGATGAATACGCCGATGATGACGGTCGCGCCGAAACGCCAGTTTAGCCGACCGGTCAGCATCATGAAGCCGACTGCGGCCACTGCCATCACCGCAACTGCGGTGGCGACGTTGCCCAGCAATGTGCCCTGCAGCCAGCCGAGCGCGGCGACGATCGGGCCGGATCCAGCCGGGTCGGCGGCCTGGGCGAAAGCGGCGCTCGGCGTCAGGAATGCGGCAATTGCTGCCAAAACGATAAACTTGCGACTCAAGTAACTACTCCCGTGAGTGATCGGAAAGACGGCCCATGATGGCCGCCACATAATGCTGGGTTTCGCGGATGCGCGGAATGCCGCCGGCCCGGATGACCCGACCGGGTCCGGCATTGTATGCGGCGAGCGCCTTTTCGATATCGCCGTCGAACCGGTCCAACTGCTCGCGCAGATAGCGCGCGCCGCCCTCCAGATTGGCAAACGGGTCGTTCGGATCGACTCCCAGCTCTCGCGCCGTGCCCGGCATCAACTGGGCAAGACCGCGCGCACCCACCGGGGAAACCGCGTTCGCCCGCCAGCGGCTCTCCTGCCAGACCAGCGCTTCGATCAGGGTCGGACTGAGATCGAAGCGCGCGGAAAGTTCCGCGACCTTGGCCTTGTACCCTTCTGGAACCAGGCGGGCGTGCTCACCCGGATCGGCAACGGCAATGTCGGGAACGAAGATGTCGGTCGGAACTTCGGCAGGCGGTTCTGCGGAGAGCAGTTCGGTGGACACAGCACCAGGCGCGGGGCTTCCGCCGGTCACCCAGCGCGCTCCGTCCGTATCAATCTCCATGACATCCGCCTTCGCAGGGAAAGCGGCTAGCGCCGCGCAGGACAATCCCGCGACCAGCGCCAAGCGTGCGAGAATCATTGCACCCTCCGTCGGGCCCCATTGGCCATACTACATGACAGGAGAGTGACACAAAGCTGAATATGGCGGCAAATTGCCGAACCGTGCAAAAGCAAAGCCCGCCTCCCCGAGGAAGGCGGGCCTGGTGGCTGGTCGTCGCGCGGAAGACCTAGCGGAGCGAAAGCGCGTAGTAACGGGCGAACTCGCCCTTATCGAGCATGGCCAGCGCCTTGCGCGCAAGGCGCCGGGAATCGACCCAATCGCCGTCTGCCGTTTCCAGCTCGACGCTGTCGCGTGCCTGAGCAACAGTTCCGAACTGCACTCGGGCTGCTTCGTAGTTGCCCGTGCGCGCGAGGGCGATGCCATGATTGATCAGCCGTGCCGGGTCGTCCTCGGCCAGTTCCTCGCAATTCTCGATCGCTTTGCGGGCAGCGTCGTTCTCGTTGGCGACGAGCTCCTCGTAACCAATGTCGAATTCAGCCTGCGGCCCTGCAACCGCATCGATCGGCCCGTTGGCAAGAAGGACCAAAGCCATGCTGGTGATGATTGCCATGACAACTCTCCCTATGTCTGTCTTGGCGCACACAATGAGCCGGTTTCACGCAAACTGCAACAAAACTGTAATATTGTCATATTTCTGCAATTTTGAACGCACGGATCGATTTTTTTTGGAAACCCACTCGTTTCGTCGCACTCATCGGCAGTATTGCAACATAACGGTCATGAAAGGACAAAAACTGTCACAGAGCGTCCCTAGCTGGCGAGTCGCGATCAACGAATTCGCAACTCGTTTCATTCCGGTTTTTGAGGGGACCGTTACCCGTGACCAATTTTCATCGTTCGCTCGTCCTCGGCTGCTCGGCTCTGGCTCTCGCCAGCTGCGGTGCCGACGAAATCGTCTCGCCGGGCACCGGCGGTGACATCATAATCAACCCGCCTGCCACCCCGGCTCCGACGTCGACGCCGACGCCGACGCCGACGCCGACTTCGGGCACGGTAACCCCGGCAGCAGAATGCCCGACCATCGCAGACACCGCTGGCCTGACTGATGACGGTACTCTCTCCGGTCCGACCGGCGAGTATCGGGTTTGCATTCTGCCCGCAGTCTTCGGAACGAGTTCGACTCTGCCTTTCGTCGAGGGTCTCGTTTACCGCATGAACGGGCGCGTGGATGTCGGGACCGATGGCGGTCCGGCTGCCACGGCGGACGATACCAATGTCGAACTGACGATCGAACCGGGTGCAATAATCATTGCTTCCGGCTCAAGCTTCCTGAACGTCAATCGTGGTAATACAATCCAGGCCAACGGCACTGATACTCGACCGATCATTTTCACGGCAACGCGTAATGTTACAGGCGTCAATCTGACTGAGAACACTTCCGGCGAATGGGGCGGTGTGGTTCTCTCCGGCCGTGCGCCGATCACCGATTGCAGCACCCCCGGCGCAGCGCCCGGCACGGTCGCTTGTGAGCGTCAGGTCGAAGGTGCGGCTCAGCCCGCAATTTACGGCGGGGCTACTCCCGACGACAACTCTGGCAGCGTCACTTTTGTCCAGATCCGTTACTCGGGCTCTGTCCTTTCGGGCGACAACGAACTCCAGTCACTGACGACTGGCGGAGTTGGTTCGGGAACGACGATCAACAATATCATGAGCTACAACAGCTCGGATGATGGCGTTGAGTTCTTCGGTGGCCAGTTCAACATTTCCAACCTGATTGTCGTTGGCGCAGAAGACGACAGCATCGACACCGACACCGGCGTCAAGGTCAACATGCAGAACGTGATCGCCATCCAGCGCCCCGGCGTTGGCGACAGCATTATTGAAGCTGACTCGGACAACACATTCAACGAACAAGCCCCGCGCCAGAACACGAAGATCTCGAATGCCACTTTCATCGCCAACAGCGGCGTGGGCGACCAGGCCATTCGCATCCGCGGCTTCGCCGACTTTACGATCGTCAACTCGGTTCTGGTCGACCAGTCGGCTGGCACTCCGTGTTTGCGCGTAGACAGCCCCGAAACGCTGAGCCGAGCCGCCGACGCCGCTATCGACGAAGCCGGTCCGGTGGTGTTCAACTCGTTCGTGCTCGACTGTGCGACGGATTTCCGCGACGGTGCCAGCACGACCGCGGCGGATGTCGAAACGCAGTTCAATGTCGGTTCGGACAATAATGCTGCTTTTACCAATACGCTGACCATGACTTTCGTCAACGGTACGAACGAGAACGGCGTAGTCGTGTTCGATCCGACTGCGCTGGACCCGTTCTTCACGCTTCCGACGAACATCGGCGCAGCCTATCCGGGTAACGACACGTGGGTGCAGGGCTGGACATGTAACTCGGCTACGGTGGCCTTCGACGCCAACGTTAGCGACTGCACAAGTCTGCCGATCTACTGATCCGCACGTAGGCCGCGGGGCGCGCGAATTTCGTGCGTCCCGCGGCCTTCATCGCTTTTCGCACAGGGGCCGTCGCAGGGCTCCAGCACAGTTTTAAGGGCCTGAACATGAGGGGGTCTCGAACCATGTCGACCGGCAAGCAGCTTACCGCGCTGCTCCTGCTCACCACCGCACTCACCATTCCTGGCGTTGCATTCGCTCAGGACACGGGCGTAGGCACTGGAGCTGAGGGCGTTCCCGCCGAAGAAGATCCCGCGACCGACTCTGCAGCGGCGCAACAGGTCGAGGGCGTCGACGATACGCCGCAGGAGGAAGAGTTCGAGGAGCCGGAAATCTCCGTGCCAGGCGGCGCAATCGTCGTCACCGGCCGCCGACGCCAGGATGTTACCCGCGCATCCTCGCAAGTTGTCTCGGTCTTGGATAGCGCCAGTATCGCCCGTACCGGTGAAGGCGATATCGCCGGCGCGTTGAATCGCGTCACCGGTCTATCCACCGCTGGCAATGGCCTGGTCTATGTTCGTGGCCTGGGCGATCGTTACTCGCTCGCTCTTCTGAACGGCCTTCCGCTGCCCTCGCCGCAGCCGCTGAGCCGCGTCGTGCCGCTCGACATTTTTCCGACCAGCGTCATCGCGTCCAGCCTTGTTCAGAAGACCTATTCGGCCAACTATCCCGGTGAATTCGGCGGCGGCGTAATCAACCTGACTACCCGCGCAGTTCCCGACGAAAGCTTCGTCAAGATCAGCGGCGGGATCAGTGGCGATACCGAAACGACGTTCGGCACTGGCTATACATATTACGGTTCGAGCTACGACTGGTTCGGTTTCGACGATGGCCGCCGCACGATCCGGCCGCAATTGCAGAACTACTTTGACAGTGGCTTGACCATTGATGATCCAGATGTCGATCAGCGTTCTATCCTGCTGGAACTCGGCGATCCCAACCTGGTCCTGCTCCAGAGCACCGACAATCTGCCGGTCAACTGGTCGGCCGGAATCACCGCGGGCACTAGCTTCGATGTCTTCTCGGACGGCCGCTTCGGCATTATCGCAACCGCTTCGCTCAGCAACAAGTGGCGCAATCGCTTCATCACGTCACAGTCTGCGATCAACGCCGATCTAGACCTGCGCGAAGATTCCAGGGAATTTGTGACCGACAACCGGGTGCTGGCAAATGCCATGCTGGGCTTCGGTCTCGAAGTAGGCGAGCACAGGTTCCGGATCGTCAATCTGTTCATCCGCGACAGCCTCAAGCGCGCCTCTCTAGCCCAGACTAACGACCTTCAGGACGACGATGACGACCTGACCCAGAGCACGGCGTGGTTCGAGCGTCAGTTGTTCGACACGCAGTTCACGGGCGAGTTGGAGTTCGGTGACCTGTCGGTAGACCTGCGCGCCGGTTATGCTCAGACGCAGCGCGAGGCGCCCTACGAGTGGGATTTCACCTATTCCAGGGTCCTTGGCGCAACCGAAGGTTTGGACAGTATCTATCTGAACCTCCAAGATGGTGGTCAGCGTGGACAGACTACCGTGGCTTTTTCGGATCTGACCGAAGACCTCTATTATGGCGGCATCGACCTCAGCTACCAGTTGAACGACTGGATCGGCCTGACGATCGGTGGTGCCTATAATGACACCGATCGGCTCTCATCGCGCCGCGAACTGGATATTCGCGCATCGACCGGCTTTCCGACGGTATTCGGAGCCCTGCGGCCCGATAACCTGCTCGGAGATGCATTGATCGAACTGGGTTACGACCCAGCCGCTCAAGCTGCGGGAGGCATAGGACCGTTCAGCTACACCATTTTCGACACCACCGGCTCGGATCCCGCATTTGAGGCAGGTCTCGAAATTTGGGCTGGCTACGCGCAGACGAGAATCGAACCCATCCTAGGCGTTTCGCTCGACTTGGGTGTGCGCTATGAGGATGCGGTCCAGAAGGTTATTCCGTTGGGCCTGGACGGTTTGCCCAGTGGCTCGGCGAATTCGACTCTGCTTGAGAACGACTACTGGCTACCGGCTGCTACGCTCACTTGGGAGATCGCAGACAGCCTCCAGTTCCGGGTGAACGCATCGAAGACGATCGCTCGTCCGCAGTTCCGTGAACTCATCTTCCAGACCTATTACGATCCGGAAAACAACCGCCAGTTCAACGGGAACCCGCGCCTGATCGACAGCGAGCTCACGAACTACGAAGCCCGGCTCGAATACTACTGGGGTTCCGGAAGTCGTGCGAGCATTGCCGGTTTCTACAAGGATATCGAGAATCCCATCGAGATCTACTCGAGCTTCACCGACAATGAAGAGACTTTCCGTTTTGCCAACGCGCCTTCCGCCAAACTCTACGGGGCCGAAGCCGAAGTGCAGTGGAACAAGGATCTGTACGATCTTGGCGAATGGTGGGACAGCAAGCGCTTCGTGGCGATTGCCAACTATACTTACACGCAATCCGAACTTCAGGTTCCGGACGATGACAGTGTTGTTGTCGATCCCTTCCCGTTCTCCCCTCAACCGGCAAGGAACTTCTTCCGCGATGGCGCTCCGCTGACGGGCCAGTCGGATCACCTGGTCAACCTGCAGCTTGGTCTGGAGGATCTCGACCGGGTCAGTCAGGTTACCTTTCTGATAAACTACGCCAGCGAACGCGTTGTCAGCCGCGGTGCTGCACTGACGCTTCCTGACATCGTCGAAGATCCGGGCCTGACTCTCGACTTCGTTGTTCGGCAGGGAATTACCCTGGGCGGCGCGGACATGGAAGTGAAGTTCGAAGCGCGCAATCTCACCGGTCGCGACAATATCGAGTTCCAGGACAACGGTACGACCCGCATCGAGACCAACAGCTACGATGTTGGTCGCAGTTTCGCGGTATCGCTCTCCGCCGAGTTCTAAGGCGAACAACCTTCTCCCCTCGACAGGGCCGTCTTCGGACGGCCCTTTTTTTGCTCCGGAAGTGGGGAGGCCCAACTGTAATTCAGCGGGCCTGGTCTGAGCCCCTAGATTTCCTCCAGCGATAAGTAGAGTCCGGCGTTCGACAAGGAGACGGACGAATGAAGCGTA
>NZ_JAIGNO010000018.1 GCF_019711515.1 Qipengyuania qiaonensis | reverse complement strand
TTCGTCACTACGACGAAGCCCAAATCCTCCTTAAATCACAACCCCAAATCTGTGCCATAGGCGCTGACGGGGAACAAAGCCGAGCCGCGGAGGCTCAGGCGTTCTATGCAATCGTGTTCAAAAAATCTCCGTGTGCCCTGATGGGCTCCTGACGCTGTGAGGCATTAAGCTCGAAGGCGCAAGCCTCAGGCGACTTTCGAGCAACAGTCCCCAAATGCAGACAGTCCGCTACCCACCCTTCCCGGCCATTGCGCTTCACGCTCATGCTGACGTTTGTCGGTCAGAATACCACCGCCGGTTTATCCGCCTGACGAAATGGTGCGTTTGAAAAGCTTGGTGGTCGCGCCCTTGTACTCGCGCTCGGCGACTTCTCGAAAGCCTTGGCGCTCCGCTAACTCGATCGATCGGGTGTTTCCGGGGGCTATCATGCAGACCGTTTCGGGCATCGATCCTTGCGCGTCGCTCCAGGCCAGTACGGCTTCGATCGCCTCGCGCGCCAGCCCCTTGCCTTGCATGGCAGGTGACAGAGCCCATCCGCACTCGGGGAGTTGCGCGATCTCGGGCAGGTTCTCGCGCCTCCAGTCCGCGAAACCGACCTCGCCGACATAGGTATCGCTGCTTTGATCCCGGACCACCCAGTACCCGAACCTGTTCAATGCCCAGTGCCCGCGATAACGCAGGAGCCGCTGCCATACCTCCTCCGAAGACGAGGGCTTCCCGCCAATGTATTTGGCGACTTCGGGGTCGCTCCACATGGCGATCATGTCGTCGAGGTCGGAGACACCCGGGATATTGAAGCGCAATCGACTGGTTCCCGGATGGTCGAGCTCGGTTACTGCCACAGTCATTCTCCAAACCCTCTTTTGCAGAATTGCCTCACGCCATCCTTGCCGATGCTACAGGTTGAGCGCTCCCGTAGCATGTCGGAAGGAGGGTGTAACGAAAAGGCGATCAATGTCGTCGACCGAACGGTTGGATGGCCGGCTTCCCCATCCCTGACATGCGCATGATCAGCGTTTTCATTCAATCCGCTGCGCAGGAGAGGACCTTGACGACAGTCAAAGTCGATTCGATTCATCTGAGAGGCGCTAGCGCTTTCTCCGCTCCGATAGCAGTTTGCGACAAGCTGGAACGACTTGGTCGAACCGATCGATGAGCAGATCATGCGGAAGGCGGTCGACCGGAACGTGTGAATACCCGAACGTCACCAAGGCGATCGGGATCCCGGCCGCACGAGCGGCGCGAGCATCGGGTTCGGCATCACCGATCATGACTGAAGTCGTTGGGTCGCCGGACACGGCTTCGATGGCTTGAAGGACGTGCGCAGCGTCGGGTTTGGAGGCAGAGGTCAGGTCGGCCCCAACGACGCCCGCGAAGAATGATGATAGGTCGAGCGACGAGAGAACGAGTTTCGCGAGACCGGTCGTTTTGGTGGTGCATACGACCAGGCCTGCACCGGACTTCTGCAGACATTCTAGGGTTTCGCAAACCCCGGGAAACGCCTTGGTCAGATCAGACGGGTGCGCCTCGTAGTAGCTCAGAAATCGTGCGAACAACCGTTCGCATGGCTCCGTGCTCGGATCCCTTCCGTTCTGCTCTAAACCGTATCGTAGGAGCTGCCGGGCCCCGTTTGCGATCAGGGGCCGAGCCTCTCTCAGACGGATGGGATCGAGACCCTCTGACTCCAGCGAGAAATTTACCGCGGCGACGATGTTCGGAGCGGAATCGACGACGGTTCCATCGAGGTCCAGGACGATTGTCGCTCCGGCGAGAGCTGCAATGCCAGGCTTCTTGGAAATGTCTTGTTCGTATTGCACGATGACCTGCTGGCGCTTTCCTTCGACTGTTCCGGGACGGTGGCATAATCCTGAACCGAGGCCGTCGTGGCCAGGCCGCTTATGCAATCATATTGCGCCCATTATCGAACGAGTAAGTAGCAGCCCAGCATGAATTTCGAATCGGGTAACCCCATCGGGTAGGGGTGCCTAGCGAGATGTCGATTTCTGCCGGTCACGACCGGAAGACGAACAGTCCAGGCCCGGGAGAGTAAAGGCACATCCGAGCCGCTATAGATTGCGTTGCCGGAAATTCCATCGTGTGCAACGGGAGCATCGCGCTCCATTCCGTACGTCCGAGTTTCGCCGCCGGCACCGTGCAGGATCCACGTTTGGAGATGACCAGCATGGAGAAGCGTTAGAATGAACAGGAAGCGCTTCAGGGCAAACTATCTGACAGTGCTTCCACGATGCTCGGCCTTGGGAAGCGACGCTTTGTCCACACCTCGATCGAGATCCGTCCCGATGGAAAGCCAGTCATGAAGATCCTTATCACCGGCATGTCAGGGACCGGCAAGTCTACGGCTGTGAAGGCTCTGCGGGCCGCCGGTACGTGGGCTATCGATCTCGACGCCGATGGATACAGCGAGTGGCGGCCTTTTGAAGGTAATCCGACAGGGTCTCGCGACGGTTTCGATTGGGTCTGGAGCGAGGAGAAGCTCAGGAGCCTCCTTTCACAACCTTTCGAGGGTCCCCGCTATTTTGCGGGATGCGCGCCAAACATCGGCGACTTCCTGAACTGTTTCGATGAGGTGGTTTTGTTAAGCGCGCCCATCGAAACCATGCTCTTCCGCGTGGCTCGACGGACAGCGAATGAGTATGGGAAGTCGGGCGTCGAGAGCGCCCGTATCGTGGAGAACACGCGTAACGTGGAACCGCTGCTTAGATCATTGGCCACAGTGGAACTGGAAACTGATCGGCCCCTGGAGGAAGTGGTCGCAGATCTCCTTTCGCTGGCAAGAAACGAAGAAGAGCGCGAGAAAAGCGACAGTCATGGTTGACTGGAAAATAGTTGAAGGCTTCGCGCGGAAACTGAGCGGTTTCAGTGCTTTCATTTCCTCTAAGCGGAAGCCGACAGCCCGGTCCTGACCCGACTCTAGCCTATTACCAGGTCGAAGTTCGCGGTTGTGGCAAGCCGCGAGAAATACCACGCTTCCGCCTCATGCCACTGCCGCTCCCAAGGTCCGATTGAGCCTTCTCGTGCGATCAACCGCTGATGTCTCAGCTCGTCCGGAACCCTCAGCAATATCCTGACCTGCGTCAGGTCACATAGGTCAGGATGACCCGCGTAGACACCCTCTACGATAACGACATCTGCGGGAGATACGATCCTCGCGGGACTTTCCAGACTCCCGTCGAAGGCTTCCCAGTCGAATGGCCGGTAGGTCACTGACATGCCTGATCGCAGCTGCTGCAGCACTCCGATGAGTTTCGGCCGGTCGATGCACGCGTCCGCTCGCTGTTCGGCCGTGTCACCCCTGACCTCCACACCTCCAGCATAGAAGTCGTCACCTTCAACAACGACCGCACCGCTTTCTGCCGCCAGAGCGGCGGCGAATGTCGACTTGCCCACGCCGCTCCGACCATCGACCGCAACAATCACGCGGCTTGTTTGTCGCTTCGCCTGCTCGATCAATCGTATGGCATTGTTGCTGTTGGCATCCATACGGCCAAGTTAGAGACATCAGCCGAGCGTGCGCAATGGGTCGTTTCGAACCTAGCAATAGCTATGCGCGGATGGTCCGGGTTCGCAGCCTAGGGCCCCAAAAATCAGATATTCTGCTTACGGCCCAGTTTTGGTCATAACTAATTGCACGACGGCTCCCTAATCAGGTCGATCGATTCGATGCCCGTCAGACCGTGACATAAATGCGCAATCTACGTGCCCGCGTTTCCGCCCCACACAAGTAGCTGCCGCCGTCTCTACTACGCCGCCAACGAACTGTTGCGCGGAAGTTTTTTCTGCGTCTCTTGATGTGCCTCGACAGCCGGGCGGCGGTTCGCCCGGCACTATTGCAGGGGCCGAGCCTTGAGCGTCCATCCGATCCGATCCGAAGCCAATACACGCGGCGCGCGCATGCTCCGCACAGCGCTTGGCACGTCGATCGCCGCCTGGCTGGACGACCCCGCCGTGATTGAAGTGATGCTCAACCCGGACGGGTGTTTGTGGCTCGACCGGCTCGGTGAAGGTATCAGCGATACCGGCATGACGCTGCTAGCCGCCGACGGTGAACGCATCATTCGTCTGGTAGCGCATCATGTCGGGGTCGAAGTCCACTCTAAATCCCCACGCGTCTCCGCCGAACTTCCCGAGGGTGGCGAGCGGTTTGAAGGACTGCTGCCGCCGATCGTCGCTGCGCCCGCCTTCGCCATCCGCAAACCCGCCGTAGCAGTGTTCACGCTCGAAGATTACGCAACCGCTGGCATCATGTCGGCAACCGAGGCGGCGACGTTGCGCGAAGGCGTCGCGTCCCGCGCTAACATCCTCGTCGCGGGCGGCACCGGCAGCGGCAAGACCACGCTCGTCAATGCGCTGCTGGCCGAGGTGGCCAAGACCACCGATCGCATCGTCCTCATAGAAGACACCCGCGAGCTGCAATGCGCAGCACCTAACCTCGTCGCCATGCGGACCAAGGACGGCGTCGTCTCGCTGTCCGATCTGGTGCGCTCGTCGCTGCGGCTGCGGCCTGATCGTATCCCGATCGGCGAGGTTCGCGGCGCGGAAGCGCTCGATCTCCTGAAAGCCTGGGGTACCGGACATCCCGGCGGAATCGGCACGATCCACGCAGGGACCGCGCTCGGCGCGCTGCGGCGCATGGAACAGCTGATCCAGGAAGCGGTGGTCACGGTCCCGCGCGCTCTGCTCGCCGAAACCATCGATCTCGTCGCCGTGCTGGTCCGCGACGGTAGCGGCCGCCGCCTCACCGAACTGGCGCGCGTCGAAGGCCTTGATCCCGCTACCGCCGACTACCGCCTGACCTCACTCTCATCAACAATCCTTGGAGACCCCGAATGACCCATGCCCTTCGGCACGGCGCGAACCGCGTCATGCTCGCCGCCACCGTCGGCCTGATCGCGCTGATCCTTGCCCGACCGGCCCAGGCCGGCGGTTCGTCGATGCCCTGGGAAGCGCCGCTTCAGGCGATCCTCGAAAGCATCGAAGGTCCGGTGGCGAAGATTATCGCGGTGATGATCATCATCATCACCGGGCTGACTTTGGCGTTCGGTGATACCTCGGGCGGTGCGCGGCGGTTGATCCAGATCGTCTTCGGCCTGTCGATCGCGTTTGCCGCCTCGAGCTTCTTCCTCTCCTTTTTCAGCTTCGGCGGCGGAGCGCTGGTCTAATGGAAACGGGCGAACCGATCTCCGGCTTCTACGCGCCGGTCCACCGCGCGCTGACCGAGCCGATCCTCTTGGGCGGCGCGCCGCGTGCGCTCGCCATCGTCAATGGGACGCTGGCGGGCGCGATCGGGCTGGGCCTGCGGCTGTGGATCGCCGGCATCGTCATCTGGATCATCGGCCATGCGCTATCTGTCTGGGCCGCACAACACGATCCGCAATTCGTGGACGTCGCGCGGCGACACCTGCGCTTTCCGATCTGGATGCGGCCATGATGTCTCTGCGCGAGTACCGCTCCAAGGCGGCGCATCTTGCCGACTTCCTGCCCTGGGCCGCGCTAGTCGGCGAAGGCGTCGTCCTCAACAAGGACGGCTCGTTCCAGCGCACCGCACGCTTCCGCGGCCCCGATCTCGACAGCGCGACCCCCGCCGAGCTCGTCGCCACCACCGCGCGGCTCAACAACGCGCTGCGCCGCCTTGGCTCGGGCTGGGCGATCTTCGTCGAAGCACAGCGCGCGCCTGCGCTCGACTATCCAACGAACACCTTTCCCGATCCGGTCTCGGCGCTGGTCGATATGGAGCGGCGCGAGCAGTTCCGGGAAGAGGGATCGCATTTTGAGAGCCGGTATTTCCTGACGCTGCTCTGGATGCCGCCCGCCGAGGACGCCGCGCGCGCCGAGGGTTGGCTCTACGAGGGCCGCTCGACCAGCGGCGTCGATCCGTGGGAACTCTTGAAGGGCTTCACCGACCGCAGCGACCGCGTCCTCAATCTCGTCGAAGGCTTCGTGCCCGAGGTCCGCTGGTTAGGCGATGCCGAGACGCTGACCTATCTGCATTCCACGATCTCGACCCGCCGCCAGCGCGTGCGTGTGCCCGAGACACCGATGCATCTCGACGCGCTGCTTGCCGACGAGCCGCTGACCGGCGGGCTGGAACCGCGCCTTGGCGATCATCACCTGCGCACGCTCACCGTCACCGGCTTTCCGAGCGCGACCTTTCCCGGCCTGCTCGACGAACTCGACCGGCTCGCTTTTGAATATCGCTGGTCGACCCGCGCGATCATGCTCGACAAGTCGGATGCGACGAAGCTGCTGACCAAGATCAGGCGGCAGTGGTTCGCCAAGCGCAAATCGGTCGCGGCGATCCTCAAGGAGATCATGACCAACGAGGCCTCGACGCTGCTCGACAGCGACGCCTCGAACAAGGCTGCCGATGCCGACACCGCGCTCCAGGAACTCGGCGCAGACTATGCCGGCATGGCCTATGTCACCGCGAGCGTGACCGTATGGGACCGCGATCCCGCCATTGCTTCCGAGAAGCTGCGACTGGTCGAGAAGGTCATCCAGGGCCGCGACTTCACCGTCATCCCCGAAGGCATGAACGCGATCGAGGCGTGGCTGGGAAGCCTGCCCGGCCACACCTACGCCAATGTCCGCCAGCCCCCGATCTCGACCATCAATCTCGCCCACCTGATCCCCCTGTCGGCTGTATGGGCGGGACCGGAACGGGGCGGCCCCAGCAAGGATGGCAATTTCGGCGCTCCCCCCTTGCTCTACGGCAAGACCGAAGGCTCGACCCCGTTCCGGGTTTCCCTTCATGTAGGGGATGTCGGCCATACGCTGGTGGTCGGCCCGACCGGCGCGGGCAAGTCGGTGCTGCTCGCGCTCATGGCGTTGCAATTTCGCCGTTACGAGAATGCCCAGGTGTTCGCGTTCGATTTCGGCGGCAGCATTCGCGCTGCCGCGCTCGGCATGGGCGGCGACTGGCAGGATCTGGGCGGCATGCTCGCCGACGAGGCGGGCGAGGGCGTCCAGCTTCAACCGCTAGCGCGCATCGAAGATCCAGCCGAGCGGGCCTGGGCCGCTGAATGGCTCGCCGCGATCCTCACCGGCGAAGGCGTGGCGGTCGATCCGCAGGCCAAGGAGCATATCTGGTCCGCGCTCGGCTCGCTCGCGTCCGCGCCGATCAGCGAGCGCACGCTGACCGGGCTCGCCGTGCTGCTCCAGAGCCAGCATTTGAAACAGGCGTTGCAGCCTTATTGCATCGGCGGACCTTGGGGTCGGCTGCTCGATGCCGAGTCAGAGCATCTGGGCGAGGCATCCGTACAAGCCTTCGAGACTGAAGGTCTGGTCGACGCCGGATCGGCCGCGGCGGTGCTGTCGTATCTGTTCCACCGGATCGAAGGGCGGCTCGACAGTTCGCCCACGCTCATCATTATCGACGAGGGTTGGCTGGTGCTCGACAGCCCCGCCTTCGCCGCACAGCTTCGCGAATGGCTCAAGACTCTGCGCAAGAAGAATGCCAGCGTCGTCTTCGCCACCCAGAGTCTCGCCGATATCGAGACCTCGAGCATCGCGCCCGCGATCATCGAGTCCTGCCCGACGCGTATCTTCCTGCCGAACGAGCGCGCGCTAGAACCGCAGATCGCCGCCATCTACCAACGGTTCGGGCTGAACGCGCGCCAGATCGAGATCCTGAGCCGCGCGACCCCCAAGCGCGACTACTATTGCCAGTCGCGGCGCGGCAACCGGCTGTTCGAGCTGGGGCTGGGCGAGGTCGCACTGGCGTTCACCGCCGCCTCGTCGAAAACCGACCAACTCACCATCGCCGAGCTGATCGAGGTGCACGGCAAAGAGGCTTTCGCCGCCCAATGGCTGCGCCACCGCGGGCTTGCCTGGGCGATCGACCTCCTTCCCGCATCCGAACCTCCATCGCCGGCGCCCGACCGGGAAGACGCGCGCCTGCCTTCCGAAAAGGAACTATAGATATGACCCAGCCCCTCTTGCGCCGCGCCATGATGGCCGGCGTGCTTGCCACCACCAGCATGCTCGGCGTCGCCGCCATGAATACGCCCGCGCAGGCGCAGATGATCGTCAAGGATCCGACCAATTACGCGCAGAACGTGCTCCAGGCCGCCCGCGCGCTCGAACAGATAAACAACCAGATTGCGAGCCTCCAGAATGAGGCGCAATCGCTCCTCAACGAAGCGCGCAACCTGACCTCGCTGCCGCTCAATCAGCTTCAGGAAGTGCAGGCGCAGTTCCAGCGCACCCAGCAATTGCTCGGCCAAGCGCAGCGGCTCGCCTACGATGTCCAGCAGATCGATCAGGCGTTCGCGCAAAACTATCGCGGCACCAACCGGTCCGGCTCCGATCGCCAGCTCGTGACCGACGCACAATCACGCTGGCAGACCAGCGTCGCGGCCTTCGAGGATGCGCTGAAGATTCAGGCGGGCGTCGTTGGAAATATCGATGGCTCGCGCGCCAGCTTGGAACGGCTCGTCACCGCCAGCCAGTCGGCGACCGGCGCGCTCCAGGCCGCGCAGGCGGGGAACCAGCTCGTCGCGCTGCAGTCGCAGCAGCTTGCGGACCTCACGGCGCTGATCGCGGCGCAGGGCCGGGCTCAATCGCTCGACATGGCCGAGCGCGCCGCCGCCAAGGCGCAGGCGCGCGAGCAGCTGCGCCGCTTCCTCACCCCGCGCGTCGGCTACGAGCCCGGCAACGCGCGCATGTTCCGCGACTGAGAACACCCGTGGAACCCAAGAGCCTCGCGCGCATCGGCGCTATCGGGTTCGTCGCGATCGCGGTCACCATGACCGCGATCGAGATGAGCCGCGCACCCGAACCGGTGCGCGAAGAGCCTTCCTTCGTGATCGAACCCGCCGGGACCGATCCGCTGCTCGCCGAACTGCGCCGCTGCCAGGCGCTCGGCGCGGCGGGTGCGGAGGACCGCGATTGCCTTGCCGCCTGGGCCGAGAACCGGCGGCGGTTCTTCGATGGCAGAGTGCGGACGGTGGCACCCGCCGATCAACTCGCGACCGAGGAGAACTGACATGGGCGGCACCGGCGTCGTCGATCGCTTCCTCGATGTCTTCACCCGCTATATCGACAGCGGGTTCGGTCTGCTCGGCGGCGAGGTCGCGTTCATCGCGACCACGCTGATCGTCATCGACGTGACGCTCGCCGCGCTGTTCTGGACCTGGGGTGCGGACGACGACATTCTCGCCCGGCTCATCAAGAAGACGCTCTTCATCGGCATCTTCGCCTATATCATCTCCAACTGGAACGCGCTCGCGCGCATCGTCTTCGAAAGCTTCGCCGGGCTCGGCCTGCAAGCCTCGGGCACCGGGTTCACTGCCGCCGAACTGCTCCAGCCCGGCCGCGTCGCGCAGGTCGGTCTGGAAGCCGGGCAGCCGATCCTCGAATCGATCTCCGAGCTGATGGGCTACGTCGCCTTCTTCGAGAACTTCATCCAGATCGCGGTGCTGCTGATCGCCTGGCTGTTCGTCATCCTCGCCTTCTTCATCCTTGCGATCCAGCTCTTCATCACGCTGATCGAGTTCAAGCTGGCAACGCTCGCAGGCTTCGTGCTCATCCCCTTCGGACTGTTCGGCAAGACCGCCTTCATGGCCGAGCGCGTGCTGGGCCTCGTCGTCTCCTCGGGCGTCAAGGTACTGGTGCTCGCGGTCATCGTCGGCATCGGCTCGACTTTGTTCGAGGAGTTTCGCGCCGGGTTCGGCGGCCAGCAGCCGACGATCGAGGACGCGATGACCATCGTGCTCGCCTCGCTCTGCCTGCTCGGTCTCGGCATTTTCGGCCCGTCGATCGCCAACGGCATCGTCTCGGGCGGCCCGGCGCTCGGCGCAGGCGCTGCCGCTGGGACGGCGCTCGCGGCGGGCGGGGTGGTGGTCGGCGGCGCCGCTGCGGCCACGCTTGGCACCGGCGCTGCATTAGGCGCTGCCGCCGGAGCCGCGAAGGGAACCGCGTTCGCCGCGGGCGGAGCGCGCAGCGCCTACGCGCTCGGATCGGCCGGGAAGAGCGGTGGTGCGGCGGTGGCGGGCGGGGCCGCAGGAGTCGGCAAGGCCACGCTCGGCGCGGCTACCTCGCCGCTGCGCAAGGCCGCCTCGTCCCTCAAGGACAACTACCGATCGGGCGGCCGCGCGGGCGCTACCGCCGCTGGCGCCACGTTCTCCGGAAGCGCGCCCGCAACTGCATCTGCGCCCGACGGTCAGCCTGCCTGGGCGTCCGCGATGAAACGCCGTCAGACCATGTCCCACGGCGCGACCGTCGCCGCCCATACGCTGCGCTCGGGCGACGGCGGGGGCGGCGGCGCCTCGGTCGATGTCAGAGAGAAGGATTGAAGCAATGTTTCGACGACCCTCCATCCGCTACGGCCAGACGCCCGAACCGGTGACCCCCTACCAGCGCGCGGCACAGGCCTGGGACGACCGCATCGGTTCGGCGCGCGTGCAGGCGAAGAACTGGCGGCTCGCCTTCTTCGGGACGCTTGCGCTGTCGGGCGCGCTCGCGGGCGGTCTGGTCTGGCAATCGGCGCGCGGCCATATCGTCCCCTGGGTGGTCGAGGTCGATGCGCTAGGCGAGGCTCAGGCCGTCGCGCCTGCCGAAGCCGGTTACAGTCCGACCGATCCGCAGATCGCGTTCCATCTCGCGCGCTTCATCGAACAGGTGCGCTCGGTTCCCGCCGATCCTGTGATCGTGCGGCAGAACTGGCTGCGCGCCTACGACTTTACCACCGATCGCGGCGCGCTGGCATTGAACGATTACGCGCGCGCCAACGACCCCTTCGCCGAGGTCGGCCGGGTGCAGGTCGCGGTCGAGGTATCGAGCGTCATCCGCGCCTCACCCGACAGCTTCCGCGTCGCCTGGACCGAGCGCCGATATCAGGATGGCAGTCTCACCGCGACCGAACGCTGGTCGGCGATCCTCACCATCACCGTGCAGCCGCCGCGCACCCCAGACGGCCTGCGCGCCAACCCGCTCGGCATATTCGTCAATGCTCTCAACTGGTCGAAGGAGCTGTCGCAATGACATCGCCATACACTCACCGCGCCGCTGTAGCAGCGATGCTCGCCTCCGCCGTCGCCCTCGCTGGCTGTGCCACCACATCCGATCTTCCGGATTTCGCCTACGACGATCCGCCACGCGAAATCGCTGCAACGCTCTCTCCCGAGCCGCCGCACCCGGTCCAAGTGGTGGCGATCCCCGAACCGCTGCCGCTGCCCGGCCAGCTGAAGTCTGTATCGGATGACGAGGCCAATGCGGAACTCGCGGATCCGCGCCGCCGCATCGGTGATGCCAACGACGCAGCGCGCGTGCAGCCCGTGCGCGACGGGTTCTTGAACGCCATCCAACGCTATCCCTGGACCGACGGCGCGCTCTACCAGATCTATACAGCACCCGGGCAGGTGACCGACATCGCATTGCAGGAAGGCGAGCAGCTCGTTGGCCCAGGTCCGGTCGCGGCGGGAGACACCGTACGCTGGATCATCGGCGATACGGTCAGCAGGAGCGGGCCTAGCGCCCGCGTCCATATCTTGGTCAAGCCGACCCGGCCGGATCTTTCAACCAATCTCGTCATCAACACTGATCGGCGCACTTATCATCTCGAACTGCACGCAACCCCGTCAACCTACATGGCCTCGGTCTCCTGGACTTATCCGCAGGACGAGTTGATCGCATTGCGCGGCGTCAATGCGGCAGCGGCTTCCGCCGCGCCGGTGGCAAGCGGGGTCGATCTCGCTTCGCTCAATTTCCGCTACCGGATCGAAGGCGACCGCGTGCCGTGGCAGCCCGTGCGCGCGTTCGATGACGGGCGGCAGGTGTTCATCGAGTTTCCGGCCGGGATCGCGCAGGGCGAGATGCCGCCGCTTTTCGTAACCGGTGCGACGGGCGACGCCGAACTCGTCAATTACCGCGTCCAAGGGCGATACATGGTCGTCGACCGCCTGTTCGCCGTCGCCGAACTGCGCTTGGGCGACCGGCGCAGCGAAAAGCGTGTACGGATAATCCGCGACGACGGGCGGGAGCGTGGGCGATGAGCAACGATCCTAAAAAAGTCGCTGCCGAACCGGATGAGGCGGATGAGCTGGATCAATCGCACGAAGTCCCGCCACGCACACCTTCCGACCCGCAGCCGTTCCAGTTGCGCGGCGACGCGCCGAGGGTCGTGCGCCTGTCGCGCAAGGCGCTGGCCGTCATCGGCGGCATCGCCGGTCTCGGTATCGGCGGCGCGCTGATCTACGCGCTGCTCCCGTCCGAAGACCGCGCGTCGGAGGAACTCTTCAACACTGAGAGCCGCTCGGAAGCCGAGACCATCACCTCCGGGCCGCGCGACTATGCCGACGTGCCGCAATTGGGTCCGCCTCTTCCCGGCGATCTCGGCGGGCCGATCGTCGCGGCTCAGGAACGCGGAGAAGACGTGCCGCTGCCGCCGATCGGCGCCAAAGCTAAGCCGCCGGATCCGCGCGTCCAGGCCGCCGAGGCCGCACGTCAGCGCGCCGAGCAGGAGCGCGATGCCGCGCGAACGAGCAACGTGTTCCTTGGTGGAAGCGGTGGTGGTGGGACTGGCGCTTCGGTAGCCATTCCTTCGCTCCCGAGCCTCGCTCCTTTCCCGACCACCCCTGATGCCGATCCGCAGTCGGCTCCGGCGGCCGAGAGCGGTCAGGATCAACGACGCGCCTTTCTCGAACGTGCGTCCGACCGGCGCACGGCCAGTGCCGAGAGGCTAACGGCGCCCGTATCGCCCAACATCCTGCAAGCGGGCAGCATCATCCCGGCCGCGCTTATAACCGGCATCCGCTCCGACCTCCCCGGACAAATCACCGCGCAGGTGACCGCCAATGTCTATGATAGCCCGACCGGCCGCATCCTGCTCATTCCGCAAGGTTCGCGGCTGATCGGCGAATATGACAGCGACATCGCCGCCGGTCAGACCCGCGTGCTGCTTGCTTGGGACCGGCTGATCCTGCCCGGCGGCCGTTCGATCGCGCTCGACCGCCAGCCTTCCGGCGATGGTGCCGGGTTCGCGGGCCTACAGGATCGTGTCGATCAGCATTGGGGCAATCTGCTTCGGGCGGCGGCGGTCTCGACGTTGCTGGGCTTGGGTGTCGAACTCGGCGCGGATGGCGAGGACGATCTCATCAGCGCGTTGCGCCGCGGCAGTCAGGATACGATCAACCAGGCCGGGCAGCGGATCGTCGACCGCCAGCTCAAAGTGCAGCCGACGCTCACCATCCGGCCCGGCCATCCGCTTCGCGTGATCTTGACGCGCGACCTGATTCTCGAACCTCTCGGAGGCGCGCGATGACCAAGCTCAAACTCGGGCCGCTGGTCGACGACAAGCCAGCGAAGCTTACGATCGAATTGCCCGCTGTAGTATATCGCGATCTTGTCGCCTACGCGGCTGCGCTCGCGGCCGAGACTGGCGGCGATCCGGTCCCACCGGAAAAGCTCATTGCGCCGATGCTCGCGCGATTCATGGCGACCGATCGCGGATTCGCGAAACACCGGCGCGCGGCGAAGGCCGAACCATTACGCGTGTAGTCACTGACCCAGAAAGCGCTGTCGTCTCTCATCCGCCTCAACTCTTATGATCGCCTCTTCGGCCTTGGCGCATTCGGCGCCGCGGACCGAGCCGCTGCGGCAGCCCTCGACTACATGTCGGGCTTCCTCGACATTGGCTTCGAAATACTGGATGCCTCGCGCTTCAAGGGATTGCGCTGCGGGAACCGACGACGCGACCGAAGATGCGCCAGGCGGAGCGATGACCGGTCGCAGCACGAACCCGGCACCAAACCCGATTAATAGAACAACGAGCATGATGATCACGGTCTTGCCTTGCGTCATGGCACCTCCCCCATTGGCGGATTGCTATCCGTCGTTATCGCGCCGATTTCAAAAGACAGCGCGTAGCGATTGCGGACGAAAGCGAGAAAACGTTTGAGCGCGGGATTGACGTTGTCCTCGCGCCAGTAACCTGAATAAGCAATCAGCGCCGGACCCTGTTCGCCATGAACCGGCCGATAGACGACATCGGGATAGCGCGCCCCGGTCGTGCCTTCGCAGGCCAGTGTGAGCAGTCCGGTTGCGCCGATCAGGCTGAGTATCGTCTCGCGGCTCACGCAATGAAACTGGACATCCGGTCGTGCGCCCGATTGCCAGAGCCGCCCGATCAGCAGGTCGCGAATGTCCGGACCGGGATCGGCGGTCGGCACTACGAAGCGCTCATCACGCAAATCGGTCCAATTAAGGATCTCGCGCTCCGAAAGCACATGGCTCTGCGACAACGCAACGAACACATGCTCGCTCCAGAAGGAAGCATGGCGATAATCGTCGCTGGCGATCTCGCCCATCAGGATCGCGATATCGATCTCACCGCTGTCTAGCCTTGCGAAAAGCGCGCTGCGATCCGCTTCGGCGCCACGGATTTCCACATCTGGGTTCTCCCTCCTCGCGGCGACCAGTGTTGCGCGCAGATTGCCCGCCGAGACCGAGCCGTTGAATCCGATGGTGAGACCTCCCGCACGGCCTTTCCCCGCAGCTCGCGTAGTCGCGATCATGCGGTCCGCATTGGCGACCATCGGGCGCGCGTTACGCAAAAACTGCTGACCGATCGGCGTGATGGTCACTCCAGCACGCGTACGGGCGAACAGATCGCTGCCGAGCGAGCGTTCGAGCTTTAAAATAGAACGGCTGAGTGTCGATTGCTCGACATCGAGCGCGCGCGCCGCGCGATAGAAGCTGCCATGATCCGCCGCTGCGATTGCAAAGCGTAATTGGCGGATATCGAAAGGCATTCATTTTTCCAAACCACTAAACAGCAGCGTAGCCTCACTGCTGATGACCCCCCTATGTACTATCGGATCACCACATGATGAGGTCCATGTACGGTTGGAATTACGTTGACACCCTCAAGACCAACTCCTGACGGCGATTGGCTGATGCCAAAAACAAAGATAGCTCCGCCCTCTGCACTGGTTCGTTCAAAGGCAGTAACCAGCAGATGTCGGCCTGTCCTATCAAACGCAGCTCCTTCGGGAAGAAGCCCGGGAAACTCGCGACGGTCCCTCCTGGTCAATAATCCTGTGAAAGGATCGATAGAAAACAGGATGACGCTGGCGTTCGGCGTATTCCGATCAGAACTCTTCGGAAAAGGTGTACCCCGCATGCTGATCGCGGCTACCAGATTGCCGTCCGGACTCACCGCGATCCCCTCGGAAGACAGATCGGTCTCGGGGCCCGGCAAATAGGTATGGCGATCACTCTCAGATCGCGCGACGCGAACGACACCTATCCGTGAGGGCCACGTCGGCAGGCGACCGGCGAGATCGTCGGCATCGAGATCGCGGCCCCACTCGAGCGTAAGGAAATGTCGGCCATCGGGTGTGAAGCGCCCCGTGAAAGGATCGCTGCCGACATCGACCGGCGGACCCCAAGGTTCGACACGCGCACCGTTCACCGTCTCGAACGTCCGCAGCATGACGACTCTGTCCAGCGTGTTGATGGTCACGGCGAGGTTCCGGGTGCCCGGTTGCCAGAAGACGGCACTCGCCATCGGCGTTCCCGTACCGGTTGGGGAATTTCGCAGCGCTAGGTCGGCGAGCGGGACAACGGTCGGGTCTTCGAAACGCGTTCCATCGACCGGAACAAGATGAAGCAGTGGCCGACCGATGGCGTTCGAAACGACCGCGATCATGCGTCCGTCGTCGCTGAGGTCGATGGCTTCGAGATTGCCCTCGATGCGCATGGTCGAGGTCACAGGCCCGTCGGCTGCGAGGTCAACCGCGGTCAGGAGGCCGCCGGGCGGAAGGTCCCCAATTTCGGTCATGCGCGCGTCACGCTTGCCAAGGCGTTCGACGACATATGCGTACCGGCCGTCAGGAGATACCGCGAGCACTTCGGGAGGACTGGTTACCGAGTTGCTGACAGCGAATGAGCGCGGCGTGGATGAACTGCGTTCCCAAACCAGAAGCCGATCGGCGAACAACGCATCATCCGCGGACAGTTTGCCGTCGAAGTAGCTCGACGCGCGAAAATCGCCGTCCGCAATAGCGACCACCCGATCGGCATCAATCCCAGCCAACGGGCTTTGGGAGGTGGTCTGCGTACAAGCGGTCGAAGCCAACGAGATCAGGGCGGCCGCGATAAGTCTACGCGAAACATTGTCTCCCGGCATACTCACGACCGTCGTCCTATCCAGTCCGAAATCTCCGTGAGGCAGTCCATCTTGAGCGGTTCGGCCAACAATTCGTCGAACCGCGCCGCCAGGGCCTTCGAGTGCAGCTGCTCGAAATGGCGGTCGAGCGCTGCCTGGTCGGCCCAGTTCTCGTACAGCATAAACCGGTCGGGATTTCCGGCATCGACATGCAGATCGTAGTTGATGCAGCCCGGCTCCTGCCGGCTCGCCGCGACGACGGGTTCCAATGCCTCGCGCAGTTCACCGCCCAGACCCGGTTTGGCCTGAAGTGTACCGATGATCGTCAATGCGGGAGTGTCCGGGTTGCGGGCGGGTAGAAGTTCCAGCTCCCGCTCTGCAAAGACCGCCTCCGCAGCCGCCATCGCCTTTTGGACGCGCGGAAACCCTACGTATGGGAGCATGTGCAGCAATGCTTCGACGACCTCGCGCGGCGAGGCGCCCACATTGAGCGCGGCGTTTACATGGACGTTGAGCGGGACGGCATCGACTGTGCGCCCGGTCGCCGCGAGTGCCGCGACGGTCGTCAGTTCGCGCAACTTGAAATCGAGCCCCGGGCGCGAGAACACGTCGCCATAGGCGAACTCGAGAATGTAGTGTCCGAGGTCGGGCGCGATGTCGTCGAAACTCGAGACGACCGCCTGACCCGAGGACTGGCTGATCTCGTCGAGCGCCTGCTGACCTTTCTCGAGCCGCTCGGCATCGCTCGGTGCGGCTACCGCGTCCTCGCTGCGCGGCACGGCCCGTTCGGGCACACGCTCGACGGGACGCGCGAGACCCGCCAGCGCGGGCTCGACAGCGCCCAAGAGCGGCGTGACCCCGACCCAATGGGCGGTCTCGGCCATCGCCTCGACGAGCGCTTCACGCGACCAACCCGCCCGCCGAGAGGCCGCGACGTGATAGGTAAGCGCATCGTCCTGACCGCCAAGCGCGGTTAGCATGGCGAGCGTGGCGATCTGGCGGTCCCGCAAATTTAGCGCGGGCCGGTTGAGAATCTCTCCATGCGCGAACGAGACCGTGAGCGGCGCGACTTCCGAGGACGAGGCGGCCCATTGGCGTGCCGCCTCCTCGCCGCCGGTCTGCCGGAGGTTCGCGAGACCCAGAGCGCGGTCGTTGCCTTCGGGCCGCCCGGAGGTGGGTCGGTGGGCTGCGTTGGTCGCTCCGAACACCGATTTGCTTCGCTGCAGCGCTTCCTGCGCCGCCGGGAAACCGGCATAGACCGCCACGAGATAGCCGATCTCGACGATCTGGCTCGTGGTGACGCCGGCGGCGAGCGCACCTCGTACACGCGCCTCGAACGAAGTCGCTTCGCCGCCCCGTGCCGCGAGCGCGGCGAGCCCTACGAGCGCGCGCGACCGGTCATCGAGGTCGCCAGTTCCCGCGGCGACCGCCGCCTCGAACCGGGCGGGGAGATCGGGATCGAGGCGCGCGAGCGTCGCACGGCTTTGCGGATCGAGCCCGGAGCCGCTTGCCGTCATGGTCATTCCGGTCTCCTGCGCGCGCACGGCGAACGGCAGGGTACCCGCCGCGGCGCCCGCCGCCAGCACGGCGCGGCGCGCGATGCCGTTTTGCTCCGTGTCCATCGTCATATGCCCGCCATCAGGCCGCCATCGGCAAGCAGCGTCGCACCGGTGAGATAGGTGCATTGATCGGATGCGAGGAACAGGATCGCTCCGGCCATCTCCTCGGGCGTGCCTACCCTCTTGAGACCGTCGACGCTCGCTGCGGCATCGGCCCGCCTCTGCGGCGTGTCCGCGCCCGCCCGGTAAAGCCGCGTGTCGATAATGCCAGGGCTGACCGCATTCACCCTGATGTTCTGTTCGCCGTAATCCATCGCGGCGGCCTGGACGAGGCTCAGCACGGCGCGCTTGGAGGAGGCATAGGCCGCTCCGCCGGGACGGGTCGCGCGGTCGTGCATCGAGGCGGTCACCACGATGCGTCCGCCGCCGCCCCGCAGCATGTGCGGGATCTGATGCTTCATCGCGAGGAACACGCCGCGGAAATTGGTGTCCTGCATGTCGGTCCAGTCTTCGAGCGAGATCTCGTGCAGCGGCTTGAACCAATTGATGCCGGCATTGTTGAGCGCGATCTCGATCCCGCCGAAGCGCTCGGCGGTGCCATCGACGAAGCGGCGCACCTGATCGGGCTCGCGCACGTCGGCAGGCACGTAATAGGCATCGGGCGCACCCAACCGCCGAAGTCCGGCTTCGACCTCGCGGCCGAGTTCCTGCCGACGACCACAGAATGCGACCTTGGCGCCCTCGCGAGCAAATGCCTCGGCGGACGCCCTGCCTATGCCCGAGGTCGCACCGGTGATGATGACCGACTTACTGGCGAAGCGGCCTTGGGGTTGATTGGAAGACTGCGCCTTGGCGGCACCACGCGGGACGGCAACTGCGGCCATACCGACGAGACCGGCCCCCAATGCGTTACGTCGAGAAACGTCGGTCATTTGATCCTCATATGAAGTTTGACAAATCACTACATACCAGTTCAGGTCAGGCACAGATGAAGTTTTTCAGCACAATTCTTTTGCGTAAGATGCAATAATGACGCGGAAGTCCGATTCTGGAGGTCGCTGGTCTGCGATGGTAGGATTTGTTGCCGTAGCCACGCGATTGAACTTCAGCGAGGCGGGGCAGGATCTCGGTCTTGCGCCTTCGACCTTGAGTCGCCGGATTGCTGCGCTCGAGATGCGACTTGGTTGTCGCTTGTTTCAGCGTACGACGCGTCAAGTGACGCTGACAGAAGCGGGCGAGCAGTATCTCGAACGATGCCGGGAGATCATCGAACGTGCAGACGAAGCTGACGCGGCGGCAATGGCTGACACGGTCGAACCTCGCGGAACGCTTAAGATCGCGCTGCCAAATGTTTACGGGCAGAAGCGCATCGCGCCTTTACTGCCCGAGTTTCTCGCGCGACACCCACGCTTGTCACTTCAACTCTTATTCGATGACAATTACGCCGATCTCGTCGACCGTCGCTTGGACGTCGCCGTGCGGATCGGCGATCGCTTCACCGGCGACTTTGTCGTCCGCCGGCTCACTGCCAATCCACGCTACCTGTGTGCCGCGCCTTCATACCTAGCACGAAGAGGAACGCCGCGCGATCTCGCCAATTTGGTCGAGCACGATTGTCTGCACTTCAGCCCGCTCGTCGACGGTAAGCGGTGGCGCTTGTCACGCGGAGAGGAAATCAGGGAAGTAACGGTCAGTCCGCTCATCACCGCCGATAATGCGGAAGCTTTGCGGATCGCCGCTGTGGAGGGGTGCGGGATCGCGCTTCTGGCCGAATTCCTAGTGGCCGACGACCTTGCCGCAGGGCACCTGGTGAGGGTGCTTGAGGAGTGGACGGTTGCCGAGAGCCACATTCATGTTGCATTTCCAGCCACGCTGCATCTACCTTTAAAGACCCGGGCCTTCGTTGATTTTCTGGTCGAGAAGCTGGCCGACTAACTTCTTCGATCTCAAAACCTGCACGGCTGAGGAATCGCATTCGGCAGGAAGCCATTTGTCGAAACCATAAGCACGTTCGCCGGGCGCACCGCAAATCTCTCCCGAGCACTCGACCTGGCTGAGCGAAGCGAACGGAAATGGAGTGCTTTCAGAAAGCAGCCCCGAGCCTGCTTCTCCTCGTCATGCTAAGTTATGTCCGTTCTACCCGATGGCCTGTACCAAGTCTGTTGAACAGTATCGCGCTAATCCAATGACGCATCCACGGATGCGCCCGAACCTCTCGCTGCCACTCGCGTAGGCGCCTTTTTCAGACTAATTTCCGATGGTTGGCATCCGAAGGACCAGTTAACTGGAAGGCGCCAACTTTCGCTCTAATCGATAGTCAAAACCGAACCGCCCTGACCCGCGTGTCGCTAGATAAAGGCCTATGACGATCAGGACGGCTGCGCTCCAAAGGATATTTGCAGGGTCGTTGAGATGCACCATCACAACCGCGACGGTGAACTGAAGCGCTGTGACCAGCCCCAATGCACGAACGTAGAAACCAGCAATAAATCCGAAACCTGCAGCCATCTGCCAGAAGATTGCAAAAGGTGCGAGAATGCTTGGCTGCCAGAAGCCAAACTGTTCCATGAACTTTGCAAACTCTGTCATGCGATCGGGATTTAATACATTATCATGACATTGATAAAGAAGAAAGCCGCCTGTGCTGACGCGAAGTATAAGTAATGCCAAATCTTCGAAACGCGAAAGCCGAAAAAGCTTCTTCATAATCATGATTCATCTCGGATCAATATTGACGTTCGCTCTTTGACCTTCTGACGTCTCCGTCTCGGATCGTGGCACTTGTAGAGGGCAGCGCCGCAGTCGCAGATACAGTAGGACGGGTAATCAGATTTCCGCCGTTCTCGCTAGATATCTCTCCAGACCATCCATTGAGCCCTCATGCCCCATCCGCGTGTTAGAGATCATCTCTTCGCCAATGAACGAAGCAATCTGAATTGTGGTACGAAGCCGGCACCCGGCGTCGTGAGAAACAAACTCCGCTGTCGTGACATTGACCGCAAGTGGATCACCGTCATTTCTAATGTGCTCGGTAAAAACCAACAACCGCCCATTGCTGATCCGGTGATAATGAGTCTGGACGGTAATTCGCGGATCAGCGGCGTTGCCGCAGCGAACCAGACCATTTCCACCCTCCCGAAAATCGTCCTTCTCTATAATGTAAGCAGCGCCCTCATTGGGCGCACCCCATTTCTCCCGTTCAGATGCCTTCGCAAACAGATCAAACAGGCGTGATGATGAAGTAGCGAACTCTCGTTCGACCACAACGGTTCCGTGAGTGACAGGAGCGGACATGAAGTAAAATCCTTGGTCTAAGTTTGTGATGAATCGTCCTTCAATAGAACCGGAGCGATCATCTGAGAGGATTTATAATAAATACCCCCAAGCAGCATGCGACTACATCCACGTTGAATCGATTAACCTAAGTCCAACAGCATGCACTGCTGTAAAACCTATTTTCATTCACTAGATTGGAACGTACCTGATATCTGTACGTTGCCTTGGCTGACTCCGATGAGAGACGCAATCAAACTCTCCTTCCACCTTGAATGCTCCCTTGGCGATCATTCAGCGTCGGCTGGACCAAGAGTCGACTCAAGAAAATCGACCATTGCGTTCAGTACTTGGTGGTCGATAGTGATATCGACTTCTGCATACTCCGAGGGACTCCCCGTCAAAGCTGGCTGCAGGATGTGATTGAGATTGTCGAATTGCAAGAACTGCGCTTCCGAGTTCCCTTCCAATGCACGACGGATCGGGGGCAAATTGAGATCAGGATCGACCTGTCGATCTAGTCCGCCAGTAATGATGAGGACTGGCTCCACGTAGCCAGTGAGTGCCTCGGTGGGATGGTTTCCGAGCAATGTGCGAACTTCTGGAGAGAGCCATTCCTCTGCAAGGCGGTTAGCCTCGGCGTCCGTGAGGCCCGCGTCGAGCGCAATGGCAGCGATCTCGCTCCGACTTGCGCCCCGCACCACGGCCTCGAGTTGCTGTTGCACCACCAAGGCCAGCAGGTCGATCTCGTCCGTCGTCATTCCCGCAGCAGCCGCGACGTCGCGTTTCTGCTGCACGAACAAGTCAATCGGTAGAAGGCCTGGCGGTGAGAGCAAGATGACACATGTGACTTGGCCTGATCTAGTAAGCTCGGCAGCGATCGTTGCGCCCTCGCTCAAACCCAGAATACAAATACGATCGGACGCGACTTTCTCATGTCGCCGGAGATAAGAAAGAGCCGCAATCGCGTCTGCAACAAGATCCGGTCCAGTGAGCGCAGAGTAGTCCCCGGAGGAATCCCCAACTCCGCGTTTGTCGAATCGGAGAACGGCGAAGCCTTCCCTGGACAGATGGTCAGCGATCACGGCCATTGGTTTGTGGCCCGCATGTGTCTCGTCGCGATCCTGCGGACCATTACCACCAAGGAGCAGAATCGCCGGATGTCGTTCGTTGCGGGATACAGGAACAGTAAGCGTCGCGCCCAATCGAACGTCGGTAGCTCCGCCGGGAATTGATAATTCTTCGTTCGAGTAGGGAAAGGGCGGTACTGGCGTCTGCGGACGGTTCATAGTGCCGGGAGAATTCGTCGTGCTAGACGCTCTGCGGAAAGTGGCAGGGAAGGCCCGTTCGCCCTGAGTCCACTGGCCCTCTAGAACGGACTTGTTGTTCGATAGAATACCCTCGAACCTCGCGTTGGCGCTAGGCACCTCTACCACAACATTATTCTCGGATAGGGCGACCCGAATCGGAATGTCGCTGGCGCCCTGATCGGGTGCGGCGAAGTGCCCGACCGTTCCATCGATATGGAGTTCGAAGGGAATGGTCAAACCGGCTGGGACGATGATACCGCCGACCCAGTGTCCGTCGAGAACGGACGTTGATACGCTCATAATACTGGGTGAGTCTTCCGGCGGAGTGGACGTGGGGAGGGAAGCGGGTTGTGCCGCTGCGACGAATAGTGAAAGCATGAACATAAGCATATCAAATATTCTTCAGCTCACTGCCGCCCGTAGTCTATGTTATTGGTTTGGGAGGGATCAAATATGGGATGAACGGGCTCCAAGCAGGGCACTCCGCTTCATAAACCCTCTACGGAAGCGACGCGTCAGCGTTACCCTAGACCTGTCCGACAGCGTGAGGCATGTATCACCACGCCCTAGACTGGCGTGGCCAATAATGCGATCTGTGCGGATAATGAGCGTCCGGCTCACACGAACAAAGGGCGGACCGAGTTGCTCCGCGAGACGCACAAGTGTTTCCCGAACGAGGTGCCGTGCGCCCTCGGCTGTCGAGACCTCGACATAGTTTCCTGCGGCTCGGACGGTTTCGATCGATCTGGTCGGCAAGAGCCATGTCATCTGGCGGTCAATTACGGCAACCGAGGTTCGGTAGCAGTCGTGCCCTGCGCCATAGCCAAGACGGCGGCGTATGCGTTCGAGGGTTGCGTCAAACCGCTCCTCGTCAAATGGCTTGAGAAGGTAGTCGACGGCGTCGAGCGTGAAAGCAGTCGCGGCGAAGCGGTCGTGGGCGGTCGCAAAAACGACTGCGGGTGACTGGCGATGGCGCCTTAATGCTTCTGCTATGGCAATGCCGCCTCTACCGGGCATCTGAATGTCCAGAAACATGACATCGGGCCTCAGTTCCGAGGCAATCTCAAGTGCGCGCTCGCCGTCCTCAGCCTCCGCAGCAATATCAATGTCCGGATGGCGCGAGAGCATCTGCCTGACCAGTGCGCGCCCGACTGGCTCATCATCGGCGATAATGGCGCGAAGTCGTTGCCTTGCCGGTACTATTGCCACGGAAAATCAATCGTGACGGAACAGCCCTGTCCCACTGCTGCGTCAATCCGCATCGATGCCGCACTATCACCGAGCATTGCGATCCTTTCCCTCGTGTTCCGAAGTCCGACGCCTTCGATCAGGCCCTCCCTTCTGAAACCGGCACCGTCATCGCTGACGGTCAGACGCAGGCGATCACTTCTGCGTTCTGCTGTCAATTCCAGCCGGCCAGGACCGGACTTTCCGGACAAGCCATGCTGCAATGCGTTTTCGACCAGCGGCTGCAGGACAAAGTCCGGCAGGCGGGCATGCAGGCAAGCCGGCTCGATGTTCATCGCGATCTGCAGACGGGGGCCAAACCGAATCCTTTCAATCTCCAGAAAGGCTTGCAGCGTCTGCAATTCATCCGCAAGCGTGATGAAAGCGCCTTCGCGTGGAGCCAGCGATGATCGAAGAAGTTCGCCTAGCCGAACGATCAGCCGCCGGGCCGTCCCGGGCTCTGTGTCGATCAGCCCGGAAATCGTGTTAAGGGTGTTAAACAGGAAGTGCGGGTTGAGTTGGGCGCGCAGCATAGCCAAGCGGGTATCGAGAAGGTTTCGCTCAAGCTGCTGTTGGACAAGTCGGCGATGATGAGCTGCCTCGCGATACTCGGATACCATGATGGCAGCGAGCACCATCCAGTAGATCACGAGCGCAGAGGGCCCGGCGGTGGCAAGCAGGGCACGGAAGTCGGTTGCAGGCGCGATACCGGTTGCGCTGATGCTGAACGCGTGCAGTGCCAGCAGGATCAGAACAGTCAGCAAGCTGAGCGGAACTTGCAGCAGATAGAAGCGGACTGCTGGTTCCGGATTGAGATGGCGTGAGCGGATAACCCACAAGAGCATCAGCGATGCGAGCGCCCACAGCGCATTGTACACAATGACCTCGGCGATGACGCGCCAACGTGCCTCACCACTTTCCACGAGCCCAAGTCTCTGACCACCAAAAAGTGCTGCAAGGCAGAGCCAGCCAACCAGCACCGTGAGGATGGCGCGGCCGGTCAACTGCCTGGGTGAAATCGTCATGTCAGCCATGTGGACGCCACCCAAGGGGGCGGGCAGGGGCGGCACCTTCTTTTGCAGCATGAACCTGTTTTCAGGGAGAACATCAATCGTTCAGCCCGTTGATCGCTTATTTGCCTGGACGATCTTCGCGCAAGACGGTGGGAGCTCGTCGAAGTGATCAATTAGGACCGCGGGGCGAAGCTGCGCGTGCGGCACATCGTTGTAGCCAAATGACACAACTACCAAGGGAACGCCCGCGTTGTGGGCGCAGCAAGCGTCAGCGGACGAATCGCCTACCATGACGGTTCGCGTAAGGTCGCCGCCAATCTGTGTTACGGCTTCCACAAGGTGGGCAGGAGAGGGTTTGCAGGCAGAGACAGCGTCGTAGCCAAAGACGCCGTCGAATGCCGATCTGACGCCGATACCTGTGAGTACGGCCTCGGCGATCGACGTGAGCTTGTTTGTGCAAACGACCAAGGATGCGCCACAATCGATAAGGCAATGCACCGCGTCAAGTGCCCCTGGATAGAGCCGGGTCAATTTGATGGGCTGAGCTGAGTAAAGCTCTACAAATCTATGAAAGATCATATCCAGCTCGCGGGACGAGAGAGTGACGCCGTTTTGGCGGGTCGCTGCATCAAGCATTGCCCGCGCACCGCGCCCGATAAGTGCTCGTCCTGCGCATGCATCAATCGGATGATGCGCGAAGGACCCAAGCGCAGTGTTCAAATGACGGATAATGTCAGGGGCAGAGTCGACCAGGGTTCCGTCAAGATCAAATGCAAGCGTCGCTCCTTCAAGAATTTTGCCGCCTCGCATCATGCCTCCTAAGTCCCGGGTGCTGGGTTCAGTCACGGCTTGCGGGCAAAGCCATCATGACTTCGAGATACGGCTTAAAGGCGGGCATTCCCAACCATCCTGCAGATGGGACTGCATGGTGCTGTGATCGAAGCTGCGGCATACGGCTGATGCAGTTTTCGAACCCGCATTGAAAACGGATGACGCCTTGCAGCCGATGTTGGCGCGACAATGTGCGATTGAATTTTGTGCCTTTGCGAAGGCATTCCGTGCAGCGATTGCGAGCGGTGATGGGTGTATCATGAAACAGATCTGCCAGAGAGTCCCCGCAGAATGCCCTCGACCACATCAAGTACCCGCGATAGCGAGCGACCCTCATATATCTCCATCGCCGCGCGTTCGAACATCGCAGAAAGAACGGAGGTCAGCTCGTCAATCGGCATCTGAACAAGATGGCCGTTGTTCATTGCTTCGACAAGACCGCTCTGCAGGCTTGCATCACCGTTGTGCGCTTCGATCCGTCGCATTTGCTCACGACCGAGGACTGCCGGCCCCTCGATCAGCAGAAGCTCGACACGTCCCCTGATCTGCATGGCGTCCACATAGGCCCGGGCACCGACCAGCAGGCCGTCCAGTGCCGACAGGCCGATGTCATCGGCATCATCAATTGCATTTGCAACAGCCTGCGATTCAGCCTCGACAACCGCGCGGAAAATTGCCTGCTTGTCAGTGAAGTGGTGATAAAGAGCGCCGCGCGTCACTCCCGCCGCGGCCACGATGGCGGGGGTACTCGTCCTGGAAAACCCCTGTTCGACAAATAACGACCGGGCGGTCGCTACGAGCCGGGCGCGCGTCGCAGCCGTTCGCTGCGGGTTCGTCCTGCGGTTCTGTTGTTGCATACAGACTGCCTGTTTGTTATTCGACATACAGAATGTATGTTTTTCAGAGGAGGTGCAAGATATGAAAATCTCGAGTTTCTATCCGGTACTGATGGTAACTGATGTCACAGCGACGGCAGCGTTTTACGTCCGCCATTTCCCGTTCAGAGCCGTGTTCGAGTCCGACTGGTACGTTCACCTTCAAAGCCAAGACGATCCTAGCGTAAATCTGGCGATCCTGCAGGGTGATCACGCCACCATACCGGAGCGGGGGCGCGGGCGGACGTCATCAATGCTTCTCAACTTCGAGGTCGACGATGTCGACGAGGTCTACGCACGGGCACTCGAAAATGGGTTACCAATCGACCTTTCCCTGCGAGACGAGGACTTCGGGCAGCGGCATTTTATCACTCATGATCCCAATGGGGTGCTCATCGATGTGATCAAGCCCATCGCGCCGAGCGCTGAATTTGCCGCCCAGTACCTTGATGAAACGTCGCCAACTTAAGCCCCTTCCAGTGGAGAGCTGTCTGCCAAAACCATCCGCATAGCCGAGTAGGATCTGCTGCCGGTTTCTTCTTCTTCGGCACCGCTTTGAACACCGGACGCTGTGATACACTGCAGACACCAATGAGCTAGAATACGATGCTGAATTTTACATAGGTTTTACTTCACTACCGTTTCTCAGGCTAGGCCTCATAGGAAGAACAAGGAATCGGGAGCGAAGAAGCTTCGGCGAACGCAACGTGATCTGTCTAATCACCGAAAGAAAAACCTGAACTCGTTGCGGTATATGCGAGCCCGTCTCGCAAGTGACCCGTAATCTTGAATCATCGACGGATAAATGGGCGCGCGCGAAAGAAGTCCAACGACAATCTGCCAAGGTTACAGTTACCTTGCGTCGTGAAAAATGATGCCAAGCGTAAGGCGTTCACCGTTAAGGACTTCGCTCACGCCGTGGCGCATCTTGAGGTGGTAATGGCCGCGCGATCCGCGCGCCGGGAATTCGTTGACCGCGAAGAGCGCGGCATCGCCCGTCCGCAGCGGAACAACCTTCGCGCGCGATTGCGAGCGCGGCTTCTGTTCGACGAGTACCAGCTCGCCGCCGGTGAACTCCTCGCCAGGCCGCGAGAGCATAACCACCGCCTGGATGGGAAAGACGTGCTCGCCGTAGATATCCTGGTGAAGGCGGTTGTAGTCGCCTGGCCCGTAGCGCAGAATCAGCGGCGTGGGGCGAACCTGCCCGGCCTCGTGGCAGCACCGGATGTAGTCCGCGTGTTCGGCCGGCAGGGACGTGAGCCCCCGGATCGCGCGCCACTCGTTGGCGACCGGCACGAGGGATCGGTAAAGCTGCTCGCGGTGGCGCTGCAAGAAGCCGGGCAGCGGATAACGGAAATAGCGGTACTGGCCCTCGCCGAAGCCGTGGCGCCGCATGTCGATGGTGCTGCGATAGAGAGGGGTTTCCGCATAGGCCGAGCCCAGCGCGAGGCATTCCCGTTCGTTGAACAGGCCGCATGCCACGGTAAGACCGCGCTCGGACAGTTCACCCAACTGGTCCGGCGACAGGATGCTGCCATTGTCCCCAGTGCCAAGTTCGCGATGAGGCGCAGCGGGGCGGGGAGTAGCCTCATCGGAAAGGGGTCGATTATCGAATGAATCCATCATGTCCTCCCGGCTAGCCGCGCAGGCGCTCGCCGGCATCCCGGATCTTGTCATCGAAGCGCGGTCTCAGAAGCCGAGGGTCGCGGCCAGCCGGACCCGGCGGGCCGGGGAATAGCCCAGGGTGGACGATCCGTCGGTCTGCCAGGCATAGTCGTTGGTGAGGTTCAGCATCTGCGCGCGGAATGTCAGGGTCTTCTCGCCGAGGTGCATCGCATAGCGGACCCCGGCATCGAGCAGGAACGCCGCCGGCAGCAAGGTCTGCTCCGCTCCGGCAATGGTGCCCGCTGTGGCGGCGAGCGCGCCAGTGTACCGGCCGCCGATATCGAGTTCGAGGCCGGGCACGCTCGCGATGGCGTAATTGGCCGATGCGACGAGCCGCCATTGCGGCACGCCGACCGGGCGCGCGGAATTCCCGCCCGGTCCATCCGCCTCGTCGATCACTTCGGCATCGAGGAAGACGCCGCCCGCGACCATCGAGAGGCCCTGCGCGATCGTGCCGGACAGCGAGGCCTCGATCCCGCGGTGGCGGACCGAGCCGTTCAGTCCGAAGACGTTGGTAGCAGGATCGATCGCCGCGTAGGGCTTGGTGGTCTCGAACCCCGCCAGGATCGCGCTGAGACCGGGCGCGAGCACGTGGCGAACGCCGATCTCGGCCTGGGTCACGAGCACCGCGTCGAGCACCGCGTTGCGGTTAGCGGCGGACGCGGGCGCGGTCCCCGCCTCCTCCAGTCCCCGGCTATAGCTGGCATAGACATCAAGCGAAGCGGCGGGCCGGATCATCAGGCCGGCATTGTAAAGGAGCGGGGCGGAGCGGTTCGAACTGCGCCCGCCCGGCGCCTCGAACGTCTTGCGGTAATCGGTCTTAAGAAGGCCGAGGTTCACGCGGGCGTGCGTGCCCAGCGCGCCGAGATAGGCAAGGCCCGCACCCCACTGGTCGACGGCGGTGGTCCGGTCGGCCTCGGCCTCCGCAAGGAACGCAGGGTCTGGCAGACGCGGCACGCCGCCCTCTGGTGTAACCCGCCCGAGTTCGATCACACTGTCCCCGCCGAACAGTGCGCGCGATCGGCGCAGGCGACCCGACAGGATGACCCGATGCGCGAGCTGTCCGCTGCGCCCGGTCCATGTGGCGCGCGCTTCCCCGGACCAGGCGGTGGAACGCTGCTGCGGCGATGCGACGATCGTGGACCGCGCCTCGCCGTCGTCGTCGAACTCGGTGAAGAACTGGCTGTAGGAACGGGTCGGATCGGACTGAGAAAAGGTCCCGATCCAGGCAAGGGCAATCTGCGGAACGATGGGCTGTTCGACGATCACGCCGGCGATGCGCAACTCGCCGCGCTCCTCGGCCCAGGACTGGCCGAGATACCGTCTGCGTTCCACGCGCGGCGGAAGCTGCCCCTCGGTGATCCCGAACCGGGTGCCGCTCTGGTTGCGATAGGCATATTCCCCGGCGAAGACCTGCGCCGACCCTTCCTTGCCGAGCGATGCACGCACCGTCCCGGCGATAATCAGCGAACTGGCCGTGGCACCATCGGTACCCGCGGCGGGAACCACTCCGCCGACGCCGAACGAGGCAGACCAGCGGTCGTCGGGATCGCCGTGGCGGAGATTAAGCTCAAGATAGGGGCGGGTATCGTCGTCAATGCCGGCGGTCAGCAGCGAATGTTCGCCCGGTTTGGGGTCACGCAGTCGATAGTCGACCACCCCCGAGGGCCCGGGAAAGGCCAGACCGAACGTGTTGTAGCCGATCCTGACCGCTGTGGACTCGACAAATAGGCGGCTGACACCCGAGCTCTTGACAAAATAGTAGCCGTTGATGCGGTAGTTTCCGGCCGCCTCGAGATCGAATCCGCGCACCGAGCTCTGGTCGTAGATTCCGACAGACTCATCGCCGACCGTATAGCCGAAGGCATCCTCCGCCTCGGTCGTCGCGTTCTCGGTCGCCTGCGCCCATGCACCGGCGGGCAGGGCACTCAATACCCCTGCCATAATCCAGTTTCCAGACACCACTCGCTCACTCCCTGAAGGGGTCACTTCTGCCCCGGAGCGGCCCTGCTACAATCGGTCTGGGAGCGTTGCGTCCCGCTTGTTGCGCGGGAATCGCACGATGCTCGGAAGGCTTGAGTGCAACGTTCACCAGGATATGCGTACCGCCCGTTCACAGTGACCTCGGACGACAGGACGTCAGGTCAGGTGAACTTGGCTCTCGTCGCCTTCCTACAGGCACGGTGAACGGCCCGCGAAATTGCACCTCACGCTGTCTTTGCCTGTGAAGCCTGAACTTGTTTTCCGGCAAGGGTCGCGTACTTGCGGGGACCAACCGCAGATCAGGCGGCTTCGCTTTCAAGCAGCTGGCGCTTGCGCTCGATGCCCCAGCGGTAGCCCGAGAGCGCGCCGTCGCTGCGCACGACGCGGTGGCACGGGATGGCAACCGCGAGCGGATTGGCGGCGCATGCGCCGGCGACCGCGCGGGCGGCACCCGCGTCACCGATGGCACGGGCGATCTCGGCATAGCTCGCCGTGCTGCCGGCCGGGATGGCGCGCAGCGCCTGCCAGACTCGCTGCTGGAATGCGGTGCCCTGAATATCGAGCGGGAGGTCGAGATCGGTATGGGGCTGTTCGACGAAACCGACCACGCGTGCGACCAGTTGTTCGAACCGATCGTCGCCGCCGACGAAGTCGGCGCTGGGGAACCGGTTCTGGAGATCCTGCAGCAGTTCCTCCGGATCATCGCCCAGCAGGATCGCGCAGATGCCGCTTTCGCTGGCCGCGACCAGCACCGCACCCAGCCGGCTCTCACCGACCGCGAACCGGATGGTCGCGCCCATCCCGCCGCGGCGATATCGCGAAGGCGCCATTCCGAGCATGGCCGGGGCCTTGTCGTAGAAGCGGCTGCTCGAGCCGAAGCCCGCGCCGTAGAACGCCGCGGTGACGCTCGCGCCATCGGCCAGCTCGCTCTGTACCCGCGCCGTGCGGCGCGCTTCGCCATAGGCCTTGGGCGTGACCCCGACCACCGCCTTGAACACGCGGTGGAAGTGACTCGGGCTCAGTCCGGCCGCTCCGGCAAGCGCGGCAAGATTCGGCAGGTCCTCGGCGTCCTCGATCGTCCGGCAGGCGGCCGCCATCAGCGCGGCCACGCGTTGCTCAGTCGGGGGCTGATCGGGCTTGCACCTCTTGCACGGGCGAAAGCCGGCGCGTTCGGCATCCCCGCTCGTCGCATGAAAGGCGACGTTCTCGGGCTTCGCCAGGCGCGCCGCGCAGGATGGCCGACAAAAGACACCCGTGCTGCGCACGGAATAGAAAAACGACCCGTCGGCCGTCTTGTCGCGCGTTACGAGCGCGTTCCAGCGCGGATCGGCAAGGATGCGCTCGGGATCGCTCTTGGGCGGCTTCGTTCCCCGCATTACACGCTCTCCAGCCTGCCGGAATTTTGGGCGATCATCCACTTTCGCAGATCGTGCCGGCCCTCGCTCGCTAGACCGTCGAGGATGTCGCGCAGCACATCGGGACGTTCGTTCTGCCCGAGCTTGAACTTGTATCTAGCGTCGACGACCCTGCCCTCGAAGGCGATAACGCCGCGGACCAGCTGCTCGTAGCGCGCACCCATCTCGTCCCTATGCCAGGCCTGCAGACGCCCGGCCTCCATGTGCGCGGTCAGGCGATCGACCGCTGCTCGCGCCGCTGCCGGCGTGTCCATTAGCGCGATATCGACGACGAGATGGGCGGTCGCGTAATTCCAAGTCGGCGCTTGGGTCCGGTCATCGAGCCACGATGGCGAGACGTAGGAATGGTGACCCATGAAGGTGATCAGCGCCTGCGGATTGCGCGCGATGATATCGAGCTGCGGATTGGTGCGGCCGAAATGGCCGACAACGCTCGTGACCCGCGGCGCACCGTCCTTGCTCCAGTTGACCAGCAACGGCAGCGGCGTTGCGGCAGCATCGCCGCCGTGCCAGGAGAAAATCTGTGCGAGCGGATGCTCGTCGAACATGGCACGCGCAGCGACCTCGTCGGGCTGGAAGATCGAAGAGGTGCGCATCACAACTCGCCGGAAGAATGCGGATCGATCGCGTAGGGGTGCACTTCCGCAAGGAACGGGCTCTCGCTGCGGAAGCGCTCGGTCCAGGCCAGGAAATGCGTCAGACCCCTCACATCGAGCCGCGCATCTTCGGCGAGATGCGCATAGGCGTAGAGCGCGATATCGGCGATCGACAACGCATCGCCCAGGATAAAGGGGCGCTCGGCGAATTCGCGGTCGAGGATCGCGAGCGCGCGCTCGGCCGTGGCCCGCTTGCCGGTGACCATGTCGGCGGGCCGGGCGCCGAGCTTGTCGGTGAGGGTCCAGTAGCGCAGGCTGCCGAGCGAATTCTGCACGTAGTCGATTTCGAACGACAGCCACTGCACCGCCTTCGCGCCCTGAAAAGGATCGTCCGGAAGGAACCGCGTTCCCCGCCCCAGATGCCAGAGAATGGCGCTCGATTCGGACAGGACCCTGTCGTCGTCGAGGCGAATGGCGGGCACCGCACCCCACGGGTTGATCCGCAGGAATTCGTCGGCATGGCCCTCGCCCTCGAAGATGCTGATCAGTTCCGTCTTGTAAGGACAGTCGAGGGCACCGAGCAGCTGCCTAATCTTCCAGGCGTTCTGCGAGGGGAGGTAGTCATAAAGCGTAAGCATTGTCAGTTCGTCCATTGGAGCCGTGTGCGACCACGACAGATGTCGAGACACTTATCTGTTCGGGATCGCAAACACGTCCCGCTCCTTGCGATCAAATTCAAACTTTGGGATTTCACTTGCCAGGAATAATGTTGGGCAAAGTCATTGGTTAGGCGTCCTGCCTCAACACGACCCAATTGTCGTTCCCCGGCGGTTTGCGCGGTGATCGCCGGTGACGGACGGACGGAATCTCAACGAGGGGCAAGAAAGCCGACCATATAACCCATGCCTGCATTGTTTAGCGCAAGGTCGAGAATTCCGTTATCGTTGCTAGTGCCTCATACCGCCGCAAGCTCTTCGGTGACGGAATACCGACCCGCTATCAGCGATACGATCCTCGGCCTCGACATGCGGCGAAGCGAGAGTCACCTCTTCCGCACTAACGATATGTCTGCTTCTCCTTATTCAAGTTATTTTACAGCGCGGCGTCCTAGTTCGATCGCTCCCACCAGTCCGGCAGCGGAACCGAGTTGGGGGGCGACGATCGTCTGTCGCGCTCTACCTGGGAAGTAACAGCCGCCGATCGCATTCGCCCTAGAGCGAACCCGATCCAGAAGACCAGTCGTCGCCATTACGCCCCCGCCAAGGACAATCGTTTCCGTAGCGGTAAGTGCGAAGATCGTGTGGCAGAGTTGAGCGAGATAGTCTGCAACGATGCCATGCGCTTGGTGATCGTCAGGTAAATCGGAGAGACGCGCACCCCAACGCCTCTGGATCGCCGGGCCGCTGATCAGCCCTTCGAGACAATCGCCATGATACGGACAGGCTCCGATGAAGTTCCAGTCCTTCGCGCTTCGTCGCGGATAGAAATGGCCCATCTCGGGATGCCCCGCGCCCGACAGAATGCGTCCGTCGACCACCAGGCCACCCCCGATCCCGGTCCCGACCGTTACATACACGAGCGAGCGCATGCCCTTTCCGGCGCCGTAGACGAACTCGGCCAGCGCGGCGCCGTTGACGTCGGTATCGAACCCCACCGGCACGCCGAGCGCCTCCCCTACGATGCCGGCGAGATCGCAGTCGTTCCATCCCGGCTTGGGGGTCTCGGTGATATGGCCCCAACGGGGCGAGGCCGGGTCGAGCTCGACCGGACCGAAGCTTGCGATGCCGACGGCCCGGATCGGCCCCTGCTCGCGCAGCCAGTCGGTCACCGCGGCCAGCGTCTCCGCCGGGCGCGTGGTCGGAATGACCGTGCGTGCGGTCGGCAGCACGGTCGCTTTTGCAACGCCGACGACGAACTTCGTTCCGCCCGCCTCTATCCCGGCGACCAGGCCCTCATTCCGGGAAGCGTCCTGGGTCACGAGACCAGCATGCTCCGTTCCCCGTCGAGCCGCAGCTGCAAGGGCGGTGCAGGGGTCCCGCCGAATGCCTGGCGCGCCGCGTCCGCACACTTCGCCGGTTCGCTTAGACCGGGATAGTCGACGAAACTGCGCACGGTGAGATCGGGCGTGACGAGCCAGCTGAACGCCTGGAAGGGCGCCTCTGGCGGATTGGCGAGCACGAGGCCGCTCCCGTTCAGCGGTCGCCATGGACCGCCAAGCCGATCCGCGACCATGCCATAGAGGCCCGTCGGACCTATCGGACCAGCGGGCGCGAAGACCCTGGCCTGCGTCGACCAGAAGAGATAATAGCGGTCTTGGTGGACGACGACATGCGGGCGTTCGAGTTCGTTGTTGAGATCGTCCGCGGTGACGAGAGGCGGGAGCAGCGACCAGCTGCCGTCTTCGTTACCGGCGGCGATCCCGATTGCGCCGTTCCACTGCGAACAAGTATTCGCGAGCGAGCCAGTAAAGAGAAGATATTTGCGGCCGTTCGCCGGATCCTCGAAATAGGCCGGATCCCGAAACGCCTTGATCGTGCCGATCGCGCCGCCGCCTTCCATGTCGCGCATATAGGTCGCACCATCGGCGACGATGCATTCCTGCGGCTTGCTCCATTCGACGATGGCGATCTCGCCGTTCTCGCAGCGCAGGCGACCGGTGGTCTCGACAATGCGCTGCTCGAAGGAGAGCTGCAATTCGTTGCGGCGGCCGGCGGCGGTGAAGTAGAGCGTAACCTCCCTGTCTTCGAGGATCGCGCTTCCGGCCCATTCGCGGCTTCCCGGCGAATGGCCATAGGGAAGCAGCGGTCCGCAGTCGCGCCACTCCTCTTCCGCCAGATGCATGAGCCTAATCCGGGCAACGCCGTGGCGGTCCTCTGGGTCATCCGAAATGGGTGCCGAAAGCACCATGTAAAGCGCGCCGTCCGCGATGCGCGCGACCGTCCCGTCGCGGTGTTGAACAGGCCACAGATCCCAAAGGTCGATGCCCGGCAGAATGCGCTTGACCGCGCTGGGGTCGATTACAGGCGCGGTCGTCGCGGCATCGAGGCGAATGTGCGCGACATCATCGGCCGTCCAGCTGGTCGTCTCGATAGGCGGCATGGCGGAGCCCTGAGCGAAAATCGGCCCGGACACGAGGTCCGGGCCAGTCGGGAAGAAATTAGAAATCGAACCGAACCGATGCCGAGACCGTCCGTCCGTTGATCGAGCGCGCGCGCACGATGCCGTTCGCCGGGATCGAACCCTCTTCCGCTTCGGTGAACCCGTTCACGTCGAAAACGTTGTTCGCGTTCAGCGACACCGTAATGCCGGGCGATGGGCGCACATTCACGAAGGCGTTCACCGTCGTGTAGCCCGGAAGGATCAGATCGTTGTTGTCGCCGGCGAAGCTGTCGGTCGTGCCGATGGCGTTGACGCCCAGACCGAACAGCTCGCTGTCGTAGGCTGCGGTCGCCTGGTAGATGAAGTCCGCCTGGCGGCGCGGCGTATTGCCTTCGAATACCGGTTGGCGCGTGTCCCTTACAATCTCGGCGTCGGTATAGGTGACGCCGCCCGAAAGACTGAAGGGACCCGTGCGATAGGAACCCTCGAGTTCGACACCGTAGGCCTCGTACTCGCGGTCGAACTGCCGCTGCGACGTGACCTCGAAGTTCTGCTCCTCGGTCTTGGCATAGAAGCCGGTCGCATACAGCGCGAGACCGCCCGCGCGGTATTTGACGCCGACCTCCGCCTGATCGACGAAGTCCACGGCCACCGCATCGTCCACCGGAGCGCCGGTGACCGGATCGATGGTATCGCCGTTGAAGAAGAGGCGATCCGCATTGGCGCGGCCACCCCTGCTGTAGCGACCGAAGACCGAAAGATCGTCGGTCAGCAGATAGTTGGCACCGATCGAGTAGGATAGGTAATCGTAGTCGTAATCGACCGTCGAGGGACTGCCGAGCGGAAGGGTCGCGGTCTGCGCTTCGGCGGGATCGATCACCCCGTTGCCGTCGAAGTCGAAAGTAGTGATCCCGACGCGCCCGCCTCCAAGATCGGCGCCCGCAACCGAGCCCGATGCGTCACCGAAATCGTAACGCAGGCTTCCGTCGAGCGTCAGCCCGCCGAATTCGAGCGACAGCGCGGCGAAGGGCGCCTTGGTCTCGTAGCGCAGATCGTACGACCGGCGGCAGCAATTGCCGAAGAAGGTTGCGGCGAAGCCGACAGTTCCGTTCTGGGTGATCGGTTGCCCTGCCGCGTTGCGCACATCGAGCAGCACCGCGTTACCCTCGCCCTCGACCGAGAACAGATGGCTGGTCCATAGCCAGTCGGTGTCGATGTCCTGGCGCGAATAGTAGAATCCCGCCGTGAGCGCGGCCGAACCGCCGCCGAAGTCGAACTCGTTGGTCGCGCGGATATCGTTGGTCAGGTTGTTGAGGCTGTTAAGGCGCGTGTTGAACAGCACGATGTTGGCGACCAGGCCGTTGCCTCCCAGGCTCGCCGGATCGGCGACGCGCGTGCCGGCATTGGGGCCACTGGCGAAGAACAGCGAGGAGCCCGGACCTCCGATCGCATCGGCTGCCGCCTGCGCGCCGCCCACGCTGCCCGGGAAGGGCGAGACGAACCCGCCCGAAATATCGGCGTAGCGAAACCGCTCGGTGATCGTGAAACCGCCGAGCTCGAATTGAGCTTCGAGACCTCCGGCGATGACCACCGGGTGCATGCCTTCGTCGATGTCGAAGCTCGCGGGCTGGTTGGCGCCATCGAGCGAGCGGATCGGCGTGAAGAAGCGCGAATGGAGCGAATCGCGGTTGATATCGAAATTGGCGACGCTGGTATATTCCGGGTCAGAGCCCGTGCCGGTAACGATCACAGGGTTGGGCAGATAGCCGACGGAGTGGTCGTCGAGATACTTGCCGTAGAGACGGACATAGCCGCCATCGAAGCGCTGTGTGATGTTCGCCTTGATCTGGCCGCCGCGCGACCCGTCGTAGCCGACCTCGCGGGGGCCATCGCCGACATGGGCGAAGCCGCCGACATGGAAGCTCGTGTCGGGACCGATCGAGCCGCCGTAATCGAAGTCGGCGCGGTACTCACGGTAGTCGAGACCGGCGGTCAGGCCGAACGATCCGCCTTCTTCCTCTCCGGTCTTGGAGATGAAGTTGATGATGCCGCCCGGCGAGTTGGAGGCGAAGGTCGAGGCCGAGCCGCCGCGGATCGCCTCGACGCGGGCGATGTTGTAGTCGGCGCGCAGGAAGATGTCGGCGTTGCCGAAGGTGATGTCGCCGAACTCGAGGATAGGGAGGCCGTCTTCCTGCAGCTGCAGGAACTTCGCGCCGCCCGCCGCCACGGGAAGACCGCGGACCGCGATATTGGCGTTGCCGTCGCCGCCCGAACTCTCAGAGCGGATGCCGGGGATCTGCTTGATGAGCTCGGCCGAAGAGCGCGGAGCAGTGTCGACGATGGTCTGCGCATCGAGCGAGCTGATCGAGACCGAGGCTTCGAGCGCGTTCGTGCCGCGCGCGACGCCGGTCACGACGATGACGTTCTCGTTCGCGGCGGGCGGTTCGGTCTCGGTCGAGGCGGGCTGATCGGCGTCCTGCGCGTGGGCGCTGACCGCGAACGCGGACAGCATGACTCCGCCCAGAAGGGTGTAGCGTGCTTTCATGATCCATCTCCTGTACCGCCGGTTTTCCCAGGCTTGGTGGGCTCGATGACCCATTTTGCAATCGATTGCAACAGTTATTGCAAACGATTGCGCCGTTTGGTAGCTCTCGTGCGATAACGGACCGCGAGTGTCCGGGAGAGGACGACGAGAAGTGCACGCGAGCATCAAACCGCGGCTGTCGCTGCTGCGCATCATCGAGATGAATATTGGGTTCTTCGGGCTCCAATTCAGTTTCGGTCTGCAGCAGGCAAACATGGGTCCGATCTATGGCTTCCTCGGCGCGGACGAGGCGACCATTCCGCTGCTCTGGCTGGCCGGCCCGATGACCGGACTCATTGTGCAGCCCATTGTCGGGGCCATGAGCGATCGCACCAAATCGCACCTCGGCCGGCGGACGCCCTATTTCCTCATCGGCGCGATCATCTGTTCGATCAGCCTGTTTCTCATGCCTTATTCGAGCGCGCTCTGGATGGCCGCTTCGCTGCTCTGGATCCTCGATGCCGGCAACAACATCACGATGGAGCCCTACCGGGCCTATGTGGCCGATCGCCTCCTGCCCGACCAGCGCGCGACGGGGTTCCTGACGCAGAGCGCGTTCACCGGGCTTGCGCAGACGCTGTCCTATCTCGCGCCAACGCTGCTCACGTCGATCGTGGCGCGCGACGTGCTCGATGCCAACGGCATTCCGGCGGTGGTGCGGATCGCCTTCGTGATCGGTGCCATCCTGTCGATCAGCACCATCGTGTGGTCGATCTGGCGCGTGCCCGAACTGCCGCTGGCCCCGGCGGAAAGAGCGGCTCTGGAAGCCCGGCCAAGTACCGTCAGCTCGACCGCGCGAGAGATCGTCGATGCCATCCGCCAGATGCCGCCCGCGATGCGGCAGCTCAGTCTGGCGATGCTTTGCCAGTGGTATGCGATGTTCGCCTATTGGCAATACATTACCTTCGCCGTCGGTCGCTCGATCTACGACACGTCTGACCCCTCGAGCGCCGCCTTCCGGGAGGCGACCCTGACGACACAACAGGCGGGGGCGATCTATAATATCATCGCATTCGCTGGTGCGCTGGCTCTCATCCCCGTGGTCAAACGATTGGGCGCGAGGAACGTGCACGCGGTATGTCTAACGGCCTCGGGTCTGGCCATGTTGCTTATCCCGTCGACGACAACCGTGCCGTTGCTCTTCGTGCTGATGCTTGGCATCGGTATCGGATGGGCCGGAATGATGGGTAATACCTACGTCATGCTGGCGGACAGCATTCCGCCCGAGCGCAACGGCATTTACATGGGTATCTTCAACATGTTCATCGTCATCCCGATGCTGATTCAGACGCTGACCATGCCGCTCATGTACCGGCCGCTCCTGGGAGGCGATCCGAGAAACGTTCTCCTTCTTGCTGGTGTCATGATGATCGTAGGCGCCGTAGCAACTTTAGCCGTAAAGGCGGGAGGGCGGCCCGAGCGTCGACCAGCTTAATCTAGTCGCCGCTGCCGATGGCCGACTGCATGTCCGCTCAGGCTGATACCCGGAGGACCAATTCCGGTTCCATCATGACCGAACTGACCTCTTTGCCTTCCATTCGCTGGAAAAGGAGTTCGACTAGCGACCGCGCACCTCGCTCGACGTCTTGGCGGATGGTCGTGAGTGGTGGATTGGTGTGGGTTGCGATAAGCACGTCGTCATATCCGATGACCGCGACATCGTGAGGGATTCTCAAACCCCGTTCGCCGAGCGCCCTAAGTGCGCTCATCGCGATGACGTCGGATGCTGCGACAATGCCATCCGGGGGGGGATGGCCCGATAGAAATTCGGCAATGGCCGAGTAGGATTCCTCAGTCGTCAAATGAACGGGGAGCAGTAAGGGCTCCTTGGCATCTGCGACTTCTGAGATTGCCTGACGAAACCCATCGAGTCTCGCGGCGAACTCCGGAACTTCCGAGGCACCAAAGAACGCAAGACGGCGACGTCCTTGGGCCAGGAGATGCGAAGCAGCGAGCCGTCCCCCAGCAATATTGTCAGAGCCTACCGTTGTTTGGAGCATTCCGGGGGCGGCGGCCCCCCAGACCACAATCGGTCGGTACCGGGCAGAAACCTTCTCGATGACGTCGGTCTGGTTGGACTGACCAATGACTATAACCCCGTCCACCTTTCCGGAATCGGTCATTTCGTCGAGCCAGCCCTCGTCCGACGGTATAACGCGCGAAAGAAGCAGATCGTAGCCGTTCTCGCTCAATGCATCCGCGAGGGGCCCGAGTAAGCTCATGAAGAATGGATCGGACAGATGCTGCTGTTGTTCGTGCCCCAAGGGCAAGATGACACCGATCGCGCCCGTTCGCTTAAGGCGAAGATTGCGCGCCGATTGATTGATCTTGAAGCCATGCTCGCGAGCGAGTGCGACCACACGTTGGCGAGTGCTCTTGGCGATGACCGGATTGCCAGCGAGCGACCGTGACACCGTCGTCACCGAAACACCAGCAATCCGTGCCAAATCAGCCAGCGTATTCGGCCCCTTGTTCAATTTTAGCATCCTTTCTCAATGAGCAGGGCCGCATGGAGAGACATATCACAATGGCAGTCTTATGCCATGATGGGTCCGCTTTGTGGGGACCGGCGGCAAATCAAGTGGGCAATTGCTCGCTAGAAACACCCAGTTAACCGTAGGGGCAGCAATCGTCACGCGCCTTTCAAAGACGCATTGCCTTAGACCTCTTGCCGCAAACAAGCATATCACACCATCCGCAATTTCGCTGCCTAGTACATTCAGCGAAGGCCCATATTGTAAATGTTACCGTAGCGAAACTTGATGCGGAAAGGCACGTCGCGACGGGGAAGGATTTTGACCGCCGCATCCACAAATCCCGGGATGAAGGAATTTGGACCGACGGGGCCGCAGTGGACCTCGACCCCGACACTCGTAAGATCATGGCACCTGTTCGGGTCGGCGCGTCGCACAGAAGCCTCTTAGCGCGGAAACCGTCACCTTAATGGGGCTTACGGAGATCGAGCCTTACATCAGCAAACTGAGCCGCGACTCGGTTGAGGAATTCAGCTAAATCGACACGAGGCTTCTTGGTTTGAGATCGAACCAACACATCGCACTCGGCTGATGGTAAGAACGATGGTTCCGGTATGAAGGGAGTCTAAAAAGGAGTTTCAATTGAGCACTTTAAGTTGTTCTTTCGAGTCCTCTTCTGGCACCATTTGTTCTTTTCAGAACGTTCCAAAACATTGCGAAAATGGCTGAATTCTGCCATTCTTGACCTCTAGCGCAGAAAGCGAGGTCTTGTTTTGTTCCGCTTTGTTCCAACGTCTCTGGGGGCCTCGGCTGGGGGCTCCAGCTCAAAAGGCCCCAACTTGCAAAAAAGTGAGGCCCCCAAATGAGCCTCAATGTGCAGGAAATCAAAGGCTTCCGGGCTGCCGACAAATCGTACAAGAAATACGACTCACGGGGGCTGCTGCTTCTGGTGAAGCCGAACGGCTCCAAGCTCTGGTATTTCAAGTACCGCTTCGGCGGGAAGGAAAAGAAGCTGCCCATCGGCGCATTTCCAGAGGTCAGCTTGTCGCAAGCGCGCCAGCTTCGTGACCGAGCACGGCTCAAGGTTTCCGATGGCATCGATCCAATGCTGGAGCGGAAGCGCAAGAAGGCCAGGTTAAAGCTTGGTGCGGAGAACACCTTCGAGGTCATCGCCAACAAGTACATCGACGAGAAGATGGTGCCCGAAGGCAGGGCGGAGGCCACGCTCCGGAAGGCGCGCTGGTTCCTTGACCTGCTAAAGCCCGCAATCGGCAATATGCCAATCAACGACGTTGATCCGCAACTGATGCTGGCGGCGCTCAAGAAGCTCGAAGCCAAAGGCAATCTCGAAACCGCGAAGAAATGCCGATCCTTCGCAAGCCGGGTTTTCCGGTATGGAGCCGCGCTTGGTCAGTGCCAAACCGATCCAACATCGATCTTGCAGGGCGCGCTGGTCACGCCCAGGGCGCGGCACTACGCGGCTATCCTCGAACCCGAGAAATTAGGCGGACTACTTCGCGCTATCGATGGCTTCGAATGCTACCCGGCCACGAAGTTCGCGTTGAAAATCGCACCCCATGTCTTTGTGCGCCCCGGCGAGCTTCGCCATGGCGAGTGGAATGAGATCGATTGGGACAAGGCCATCTGGACGATTCCGGAAGGCAAGATGAAGGCGCGCCGGACCCATGTGGTGCCTTTATCACGCCAGGTGTTGGAACTGTTTCGGGAGCTGAAATCAATAACCGGCACCAAGGGCTACATCTTCCCGGCGTTCCATACACAGCAGCGTCCAATGAGCGAGAATACCATCAACGCGGCATTTCGACGTATGGGCTTCACCAAGGACTGTCCGTCGTCAAAACATTTGGCACACTTCGGGGCGTAATTTTTCGGAGTGTGGGCCTCGTCCGGTTGGTGATATT
>NZ_JAIGNO010000017.1 GCF_019711515.1 Qipengyuania qiaonensis | reverse complement strand
TCCCAGTTGAAGAAGACGATGTACGGACCCGTCTCGCAGACCGGCGCCGGAGGCGGCGGGGGCGGAGGCGGCGGAGGAGGAGGCGGGGGCGGAGGCGGCGGGGGGGGCGGAGGCGCTTCCGCCGCGCCGAAATTGAATGCCAGCGTTGCCATCAGCGAGTGCGACGACCAATCGCCTTCGACGACCGACGTGTCGAACGAGCCACCAAGGCGATAATTCGGGACATTGAAGAAGCGATAACGCAGGCCGACATCGATATTGTCGGTGATCGGGGTGCGTACCCCGGCAAGCGCCTGCCAGGCGAATTCCCATTCGTCGCCATTGACCAAGTTCTGTTCGTTTCCGGCCGGGGTAATGGCGATCGCCTGATCGACCAAGGCGCCACCCGCGCCCGCACCGACAAAAGCCTGAATCCCGTCATCGCTCCCGAAATCGAGCAATACGTTGGCCATCAGGCTAGCCGCAGACGAACTGCCGATCAGTTGATCGGAATCGAAAGTCCCCGCCGGGGTGACGAGTTCGTCATGATCGGCCTTGCGATAGCTACCTTCCGCTTCGATACGGAAAGCGCCGAAATCGTACCCGATCAGGGCCATGCCGTCGAAGCCGAGATCCGACTCGAGCGTGATTTCAGTCCCTGAATCGGGGACTACTTCGGTAAGCTCGAAGTCGTGTGTCAACATCGGACCGAAGCCGAATTCGATATAAACCGTATCGTCTTTTGCCACCGCAGGCGCGGCGAGCGCGGTCGAGCACATGGCCAGACCCAGTGTTAATTTGCGCATGATTCCCTCACTTTTCCGGAGCAGGCCGCGACCTGTTTGCAAAAGTGTATGACAAGTGAGTCAGTTACCGGTCGAAATCGTTCTTATTTTTGTAACATTTTGGCAAAGATCGACAGATCACATCTGAATGAGGCACAGACCGAGGCAGCCTCAGCTAACTTCGATCGTATATAGCTGCCGTGTCCAGACAGTCAGCATTTCCCCGACCTGCGCTAGCACCGCATCGACTTTATCGCCGTCGATCGGCGCGTCGACCGGTGACTGATGATAGACCGCAAAAAAAATCGCTGTCTCCGCCGGGCCCAGAGTGAAGCCGATATCTCCACGTACTTGGCCCATACCCGGTGGGGTGCCCGAAGTGCCCGTCTTGTCACCTGCAATCCAGGTAGGCGGCAAACCCGCGCGCACGCGCTCGAGCCCAGTCACGGATTCGATCATCCACTGTCGGAGCACCGCCTCTCTCTCAGTTGTCAGAGGCCCTTTGTCCCCGGAGGACAGGATTGCGGCGAGCGTTCGGGCCATGGCAGCGGGCGTGGTCGTGTCGCGGACGTCTCCCTCGCGGACGTAGTTGAGCTCGGTTTCCTTCCGGTCGAGCCGTGACACATCGTCGCCAAGCCGGCGCCAGAAGGCAGTCAGGCCCGCCGGCCCGCCGACGCGGTCCAGCAGAAGATTTGCGGCCAAATTGTCTGAAACGGTCTGCGCCGCATAAGCGAGTTCCCGAAGCGTTGCGCCCTCTTCGATCCGTGTCGAAGTGAAGGGTACATGGGAGATGAGATCGCTCTTCGTCCACGTGACGCGCTGCGACAGATCGAGCTTGCCTTCCTGCTCCAGCGACAGGGCCAGCGCGGCGAGCGATGCCTTGAATGTCGAGCACATCGGGAAGCGCTCTTGGCCCCGGTATGACAATGAGGCCCTTTGGAGTGGATCGTGGAAGGCGACTCCGAGTCGGCCACCGAGAGCGCGCTCGAGAATGGCAAGCTTGGACATCAGTCGCCCGTCATTGCTCGTTTCGAGCGGAACGCAAGCCCCGGCGACTAGTGCGGCAGCCCCGGCGATTGCACTGCGGCGATCGAACATCATCCGCGTTTCCTGGCTTGTGCATAGGTGCCCAGCAGGCGGACCCCATTTGTCTGAAAAGCCAATTCGTCCAGAGCGGCGTCGACCCGCGGCTCTCCCGGCGCACCTTCGATATCGGCAAAAAATTGCGTGGCGGCGAAGCTCGCCCCTTTCTGGTAGCTTTCGAGCTTGGTCATGTTCACCCCATTGGTGGCGAAACAGCCGAGTGCCTTATAGAGTGCTGCCGGGATGTTCTTCACCTCGAAAATGAACGTCGTCATGGCCTGCGCGCCGGCCAGTTCGACCAGGTCCAGCGCATCCTTTGCCAAGACGACGAAGCGGGTAGTGTTGTCATGCGCATCCTCGACCTCGCGCTCGACGATTTCTAGACCGTAAAGATTCGCGGCCAGCGCCGGGGCAATTGCGGCGATATTGGTTTTGCCGCTTTCCGCCACAAAGGCCGCTGCGCCTGCTGTGTCTGCGTGGCTTAGGCCGACGATCCCCCGTTCCGAAAGGAATCTGTGCGATTGGCCGAGCGCTTGAGGATGGCTGTAAGCGGCCTCGAACGGTCCATCGCCCAAGGCCATCAGGCAGTGAGTGATGCGCATGAAGTGTTCGGCCACGATGGCCAGCCCGCTTTCCGGCAGCAGGAAATGAATGTCTGCCACGCGCCCATGCTGGCTGTTTTCGATCGGAATCATCGCGCAGCCCGCGGCGCCGCTGTCCACGGCCTCCAGCGCATCTTCGAAGCTGAAGCAGGGCAGAGGCAGCGCATCCGGGGCAAACTGCATCGCCGCCTGGTGCGAATTCGATCCGGGGGCACCGCCGAAAGCGATCGCCTGTAGCGGTTTGATTGCAGCGGCTGCGCGCATGGAATCGACGAGAGCGAGGGCTGGTTTGGCGAACTGGCGCATAGTGTCTCGCGCGTTAAGGTGGCCGTCTCGCCGCATCAAGCGCTATTGCGGCCTGTGCACTTGCGAAAGACGACTGTGCACACTAGAGCGGCGCGCAACCATCTGATCAATCGATTTTCGCCGGGTATTTTACGCAATGGACGATCGTTTCAACACCGCCGCAGGCTGGGTTCTCTTCGCCGGTATCGTGGCGCTGGGCAGCTCTATCGTGTCGGGCATGTACTTTCACGCCGACAGTGCCGAACATCCCGAGGAACCCGGCTTTTTCATTCAGGGCGAAGCTGAGGACGGCGGTGCAGCCGATGGTCCTGATCTCGGCACATTGCTCGCCAGCGCAGATGCCGCGGCGGGCGAGAAGGTCTTCGCGAAGTGCACTGCCTGCCATACGATAGAGCAGGGCGGGGCGAACGGTATCGGGCCCAATCTCTATGGCGTCATGGGCGAATCGATTGGCACCGGGCACGGTGGTTTTGCCTTTTCGAGCGCTTTGAGCGGTCATGGCGGAACCTGGACCTGGGAAAATATGGACGCATGGCTCGCCAGCCCACGGGCCTTCGCAAATGGCACCAAGATGAGCTTCGCCGGGCTTTCGAAACCCGAAGATCGCGCCAATGTCATGGAGTATCTGGCCGCAAACGGCGGGGCACCTGCCAAGCCGGCGCCTGCCGCGCCGGCAGCAGAGGAAGCCATCGAAGAAGACGCAGCGCTTGAGGGCGAGGAAGCGGCCGAGGTCGCGGGCGCCGAAGAAGCTCCCGCGGCGGAGAATGCAGCCGCCGATGACGGTGGTGCGGCCGAGCCGGCCGAATAGTTTGCGGCACTAGCGGTGATCGAAAGGCCTCGCTCCGGCGGGGCCTTTTCCGTTCAGGGCATCAGCCCTTGAAGCCCTGCGCGATGACGTACCATTCGCTGGAGCCCTTGCGGCTCGCAGGCGGTTTGGCATGTTTCACCGTCCTGAAATGCTGCTTGAGCAGTTTGAGCAGGTCGTTGTCGGTTCCGCCGGCCAGTACCTTGGCAATATAGGTACCGCCCGGTGCAAGGTTCTCGATAGCGAACCAGGCACCAGCCTCCACCAGCCCCATGGTCCGCAGGTGGTCGGTCTGCTTGTGCCCCACGGTATTGGCGGCCATGTCGCTCATCACCAATTCGGCCTTTCCGCCTAGCGCTTCCTCCAGCACACGCGGCGCATCCTCGTCCATGAAATCCATCTGGAAGATCGTAACGCCATCGATAGGCTCCACTTCGAGCAGGTCGATGCCGACCACATGCGCCTTGGGCTTCAGTTTCCGCACGACCTGGCTCCAGCCGCCCGGTGCGATGCCGAGGTCGACGACGCGCGAACCGCCTTTCAGAAGGCCGAATTTCTCGTCCAGCTCGATCAGCTTGTAAGCCGCCCTGCTGCGATAGCCATCGGCCTTGGCCTGTTTGACATAAGGATCGTTGAGCTGTCGCTGCAGCCAACGGGTCGAGCTGGCCGTGCGCTTCTTTGCGGTTTTTACTCGCGTCTCGCGATCCTTGCCCGATCTAGACATCCTGTTCGCGCATCCTCTGTAGCGCAACGCGGCTGCGTTCGCCCTCGGCATCCGCAGCTATCAGGCTGCGCAGGATACCCTCGCGAATGCCCCGATCGGCAACACCGAGCTGTTGGGCAGGCCAGATATCGAGGATCGATTCGAGGATGGCACAGCCCGCTATGACAAGGTTTGCCCTGTCGTCGCCGATACAGGGCAATTGTTTGCGGTCTGGCGCGCTCATGCGCGATAGGCGGCCGGAAATGTCGCGCATGGATTTCGAAGGCACGATCAGGCCGTCCACCGCCTGCCGGTCGTATTGAGGCAGCTCGAGATGAAGGCTGGCCAGTGTGGTAACCGTGCCGCTGGTGCCGAGCAGCCGGATAGGCTCAGCCGAATGTGTGTGTTCGCGGATCCGCTCCGCGAACTCGGCAAAGCTCCGGCCCACCGTGCGGCGCATTTCTACATAGCGGTCTAGACGCTTCGCCTCGTTCTCATCCGATCCATTGACGGTATCGGTAAGCGAAACGACACCCCACGGCACGCTGAGCCAATCCATGATGCGCGGAATCTTTTCATCCGGCTGGACCAGTACCAATTCGGTAGAGCCACCGCCAATATCGAAGATGATTGCGGGCCCATTGCCTTCTTCAAGCAGGATGTGGCAGCCGAGCACGGCAAGTCGCGCCTCTTCCTGCGCAGATATGATGTCGAGCATTATGCCAGTCTCGCGTTTTACGCGCTGGATGAAAGCCTCGCCATTGGAGGCGCGCCGACAGGCTTCGGTGGCCACCGATCGGGCCAATCGGACATTTCGGCGACGCAGCTTGTCCGCGCAGACGTGCAGCGCGGCGAGCGTGCGCTCCATCGCTTCGTCCGACAGTCTGCCGCTGACCGCCAGTCCTTCGCCCAGCCGGACAACGCGGCTGAAAGCATCGATCACGGTGAAGTTTTCGCCCGAGGGCCGCGCGATCAACAGGCGGCAATTATTGGTTCCCAGATCGAGAGCAGCATAAGCCTGCCTGCGCGGTACATGGCCGGTCTGCATATTCGGCGAAGATTTCTGGCGGGGTGTCGAAGCCCCATCGCGGCGTGGCACATTTCGCCTGTCGCCTGGTTTGGCTTCGGGCCGGGAGGGGCGCTTGTAGCGGAAATCGGCTACCTTGCCGGACTTGCCGCCCCGTTGTGTCCCGTGCCCCCTTGTCGTGTCCGGCGGAAGATGATCCGCCATATCCAGAGCTTTCTTTATTCCTCCCACGCAAACCACCGTACGCAGGGACTTATCTTGGATGCTAGCGGCGAAGCGCAAGCGGGGCAAGAGTGTGCACACGGCGCGGGGTTGACCTCGCGGGGCGACGAAACTAGATGCGCGGCCTCTTCCCCGGAGCGGCAAACGATTCTCGCCGGCCCGGCGGCTGATGCCCCGTCGTCTAATGGTAAGACTACGGACTCTGACTCCGTCAATTGAGGTTCGAATCCTCACGGGGCATCCAGTTTTTCGGATACCGTTGCCAAAGCCGTTTTCCCGCGCCAGACAGGTTGCAATGGGAGACGGAGTTTGAGCGAGACCTTTCCGGAAATCCGCGAAGCGGTGCGGCGGTTGTGCGCCGGATTTCCGGGCGAGTATTGGCAACGCCTTGACCGTGATCGCGCCTATCCGGGCGAATTTGTCGCGGCGCTGACCGAAGCGGGATTCCTCTCCGTACTGATTCCCGAAGAGTATGACGGATCCGGCCTCGGCCTCGAAGCAGCCTGCGCCGTGCTTGAGGAAATTCACCGCTCGGGATCGAATGGTGGCGCTTGTCATGCCCAGATGTATACGATGGGCACCCTGCTCAAGCACGGCTCGGAAGAGCAGAAGCGCGAGTATCTCCCGAAGATTGCCAGCGGCGAACTGCGCTTGCAGGCTTTCGGTGTAACCGAGCCGGGTGCCGGGACCGACACAACCCGGATATCTACTTTCGCGCGGCGAGATGGGGACCACTATGTCGTCAACGGCCAGAAAATCTGGATCAGTCGGGCCGAGCATTCGGACCTCATGGTCTTGCTTTGCCGCACGACCCCGCGTGAGGAGTGCGCCAAGTCTTCGGATGGAATGAGCGTCCTGCTGGTCGACATGCGCGAGGCGGTGGGCAATGGGCTGACCATTCGCCCGGTTCGCACCATGCTGAACCATGCCACAACAGAACTGTTCTTCGACGATCTGCGCGTGCCAGCGAGCGCGCTGATCGGGGAAGAAGGCAACGGTTTTCGCTATATTCTCTCGGGCATGAATGCGGAACGCATCCTGATCGCCAGCGAGTGTATCGGCGACGGACGGTTTTTCATTGACCGGGCTGCTGCCTATGCCAAGGATCGCAGTGTCTTCGGCCGCTCCATCGGCGAAAACCAGGGTGTGCAGTTCCCGATTGCACGTGCCTATGTTCAACTCTCTGCCGCGGCCGAAATGGTGACCAAGGCGGCGCGTATGTTCGACGCCGGCGAGACCGCGGGAACAGAGGCGAACATGGCCAAGATGCTGGCGAGCGAGGCCAGTTGGTTCGCCGCCGACATGTGCATCCAGACCCATGGCGGCTTCGGCTTTGCCGAGGAATACGATATCGAACGCAAGTTCAGGGAGACGCGATTGTATCAGGTCGCGCCGATCAGCACGAACCTGATCCTCAGCCATGTGGCGACACATGTGCTGGACCTGCCCAAGAGTTTCTGAGGAGAGCAATATGTCGAGCAACGGTCCGCTGACCGGCCTCAAGGTTGTCGAATTCCAGGGTATCGGCCCCGGCCCTCATGTGGCGATGATGCTGGCCGACATGGGTGCGGAAGTCGTCCGGATCGAACGAGCCGGACACCAGCCGATGAACCCGGTGGTCGAACGCGCCCGGCATCGCGCGGCAGTCGACCTCAAGAGCACAGCCGGGCAGGAGTTCGTCAAGACCGCGCTCAGGCATGCGGACGTGCTGGTCGAAGGGTTCCGGCCGGGTGTGATGGAACGGCTTGGGCTCGGCCCGGAAGAGATGCTCGCCGCAAATCCGCGGCTAGTCTACGCGCGCATGACCGGGTGGGGGCAGGAAGGCCCATTGGCGCAGGCCGCCGGTCACGATCTCAATTATATCGCCATTACCGGCGCGCTCGATGCGATAGGCAGGCGGGGAGAACTGCCGGTACCGCCTCAGAACCTCGTCGGCGACTTCGGAGGCGGCTCTATGTACTGCGCGATGGGTATTCTGGCCGCGCTATTCGAACGACAGGCCAGTGGCAGGGGACAGGTCGTCGACGCCGCCATTGTCGACGGCGTCACCAGCTTGATGAGCTTTTTCTACGGCCAGCCGCATAGCGCGTTGCGCACGGCCGAACGCGGCACTGGGCTGCTCGGCGGGGCCGCGCATTTCTATCGTTGCTATACCTGCAAGGATGGCAAGGAGATCAGCGTCGGGGCCATCGAGCCGCAATTCTACGCCGAGCTGCTGCAGCGCGCGGATGCGCCCGATATACTGCAGGAAGGTCAGATGAATCCGGGCAACTGGGACGAATACGCCGACGATCTTGCCGCCATGTTCGCCACGAAAACACAGGCCGAATGGTGCGAGCTACTCGAGGGCACCGATGCATGCTTCGCGCCAGTTATCCCGCTGGACGAGGCCAAGGACCATCCCCACATGAAGGCGCGCGAAGCCTTCGTCGAGCGCGACGGGCGCTGGCACACTGCCCCCGCACCGCGTTTCGATCGTACGCCGAATACAATCCGCGCCAGCACTCAGGATGGCGAAGCCGTCGTTGAGCGATGGGCGCAACAAGGCTAGGGCGAGCGCCAAGAGGAGATAGCCCATGTACGAGTACACCCAGTTCTACATCGACGGCCAATGGGTCGACCCGGTAACCCCGAACACCGTCCCGGTCGAAAATCCCGCGACCGAAGAAACCATCGGCCATATTTCCATAGGTACCGCCGCCGACGTCGACAACGCAGTCGCCGCGGCGCGCCGGGCATTCGAGAGCTGGCAGTTCTCGACCCGCGCCGAACGGCTCGACTTGATGCGCTCGATTCAGTCGGAACTCGAAAAGAGCATGCAAGACCTCGCCCGCGCCGTGAGCGATGAAATGGGCGCCCCAATGAGCCTCGCGAGCGGCCCGCACACCGGCCTCATCGCCGGACACCTCGCGACTGCCATCGGCATTCTCGAGAACTTCGAGTTCGAGCAGACCGCCGGCATCACAACGCATCTCTACGAACCGATCGGAGTGGTGGGGATGATCACCCCCTGGAACTGGCCGCTCAACCAGATCGCCTGCAAGGTCTTCCCCGCGCTCGCGACCGGCAACACGATGATCCTCAAGCCCTCCGAGATTGCGCCCGTCGATGCCGCAATCTTCACCGAGATTATGCATGCTGCGGGTGTTCCGGCGGGCGTCTACAACATGATCAACGGTGATGGTCCGGGCGTTGGCACGGCTATGTCTGGCCATCAGGGCATCGACATGATCTCGTTCACCGGTTCGACCCGCGCGGGGATTGCTATTGCGGCCAATGCCGCAAGCACGGTCAAGCGCGTGGCCCAGGAACTGGGCGGCAAGAGCCCCAACATAATCCTGGATGACAGTTCCTTCACCCGCTCGGTCGCGCGCGGCACGACTGCAATGATGGGCAATTCGGGCCAGACCTGCACTGCGCCCAGCCGCATGTTCGTGCCCAAGGCGCGCATGGAGGAGGCCAAGGTCGCGGCCAGGGAAGCTGCCGAAAGCGTCGTTCCCGGCGATCCCAAGGGCAACGCCACCATCGGCCCTGTCGTCTCGAAGGCGCAGTGGGACAAGATACAGGGCCTGATCGAGAAGGGCGTCGAAGAAGGTGCGACATTGGTTGCGGGTGGCCCCGGCAAGCCCGAAGGCCTCGAGGTTGGTCATTATGTCAAGCCGACGGTCTTCGCCGATGTCACCAACGACATGACGATCGCGCAAGAGGAGATTTTCGGCCCGGTCCTCTGCATTCTCGGCTACGAGGACTACGACGATGCTATCCGTATCGGCAACGACACCGAATACGGCCTTGCCGCGCACATCATGGGTGAGGACACCGAGAAGGCGAAGGAGCTCGCCCGCAAGATCCGTGCGGGCCGGGTCGCAATCAACGGCGGCTACGACATGAACGCATCGTTCGGCGGCTACAAGAAGTCTGGCAACGGCCGCGAATGGGGCGTCTTCGGCTTCCACGAGTTCCTCGAGGTCAAGTCGGTGATGACTGCCTGATGGCTGGCAGGTTCTTCGACGACTGGCAGGTCGGCGATAAGCTGACCCATGACATTCGACGCACGGTGACTGAAGCCGACAATCTCTTCTTCACCGTGATGACCCACAACCCGCAGCCGCTCCACCTCGATGTGGAAGCGGCGAAAGAAAGCGAGTTCGGGCAGATCCTCGTCAACGGAACCTATACGTTCTCGCTTATGGTGGGACTCAGCGTCGGCGATACGACGCTGGGTACCTTGGTGGCCAATCTGGGCTACGATAAGCTGGTCATGCCAAAGCCCGTCTTCATCGGCGATACGCTGCATGCGACGAGCGAGGTGATTGGTTTGCGCGAAAGCAAATCGCGCCCGGATGCGGGAATCGTAACCTTCCTGCATGAAGCGTTGAACCAGCGCGCCGAGATCGTATGCCGGTGCGAACGCTCGGCATTGCTAAGAAAGTCGGGCTGAAAAGCGGGCAACACCCCCGGGGGGCGAGCGGTCGATGCGGAAGGAGAGAGAGTTGCCGCATCGCGAACCATTTAGCGTGACCGACGTGCTGCGCGAGCTCGACGAGCTCGCATCGCATGGCGACCAAGTCCGTGTCGCGGATGTGCTGGACGATTTCGGTGGGCGCAGTTTCGGCCCCTTCATCATGATCCCGGCTTTGCTGGAGATCACCCCGGTGGGAGGGATTCCGGGCGTTCCGACTGTGCTCGCGTTGTTCATTTCGCTGATCGCGGGCCAGCTCCTCGTGGGCCGCGATCATGTCTGGATGCCTCAAGTCGTGCAGCAGCGCGCCGTCGGCTCGAGAAAATTGCACAAGGCGGTCCGCAAGCTTCGTGGCCTCGCCAGCTTCCTCGATCGGTATAGCGAAGGTCGTCTCGAAGGATTGACCGAGGGGCCTGTGATAAGACTGGTCGCGCTCATCGTCATCGCGCTGTGCTGCACGGTTCCGCCCCTTGAATTCCTTCCTTTCGCCAGCTCTATCCCGATGCTGGCTATCGCGGTGCTCGGAATGGCTTTGACCGTACGGGACGGTGCGCTTGTGCTTGGCTCTCTCGTATTTACGGGAATTGCCACGGCGCTGGGTATCTACGTGTATTTGAATGCGACGAACGACGGCAGCGGGCTGTCCTTGATCTGAAATTGGATAGGTTTGATCCGGTGTTTTCGCATGGCGTCAACGGCGTGCACTGGGTGATCGACTGTCTGGTTGGCTGAGAGCGGAAAATTGGCGATGCAGGACAACTTGCCATTCACCTGCCATATCCTACATTATCAGGGATGAAAGGAACCCGCGCATGAGCGAGCAGAATTCCCCGCCCGAGCCTGAGGGCAATGGGCCGAACCCCTGGGTGAAGAGCCTGATGATCTGGGGCGGCATATTCCTCGCCTTGCTGATGGTCGTTTCGGTGTTCGGTGGTGGCACGGGGGGCAACGGCACCCAATTGCTCTACTCCGATTTCCGCGACAAGGTGGCAGAAGGTTCGGTCGCCAACGTCCAGATATCCGAAACAAAGATTGTCGGCGAAATGAAGAATGGCGAGCAGTTCTCGACCATTCCCGTAGCGAACGACACTTCTTTGCCGCAGCTTCTGGAAGACAATGGCGTGCGCTATTCGGGCGCGGAGGCCGATAGCGGCAATATCCTTCTGTACGCGCTGATCCAGATTCTGCCCTTTGTGCTTATCCTCGGGATCGCCTTCTTCGCGCTTCGCCAGGTCCAGAAAGGCGGCGGGGCAGGGGGAGCCATGGGCTTCGGCAAATCGAAAGCCAAGCTGCTGACCGAACGTCAGGGCAAGGTGACCTTCGCGGACGTTGCCGGGATCGACGAGGCGCGCGAGGAACTGGAAGAGATCGTCGAATTCCTGAAGGACCCGCAGCGCTTTTCCAAGCTGGGTGGCCAGATCCCCAAGGGTGCGCTGCTGGTCGGCTCTCCGGGTACGGGTAAGACGTTGCTTGCCCGGGCCATCGCGGGCGAAGCGGGCGTGCCCTTCTTCACCATTTCGGGCTCGGACTTCGTCGAAATGTTCGTCGGCGTGGGCGCAAGCCGTGTGCGCGACATGTTCGAACAGGCCAAAAAGAACGCGCCCTGCATCCTCTTCATCGACGAAATCGACGCAGTCGGTCGATCACGTGGCCACGGCCTTGGCAATTCGAACGACGAACGCGAGCAGACGCTGAACCAATTGCTCGTCGAGATGGATGGTTTCGAGGCCAATGAAGGCATTATCATCATCGCCGCGACCAACCGCCCCGACGTGCTCGACCCAGCGCTGCTGCGCCCAGGCCGTTTCGACCGGCAGGTCGTGGTTCCGGTACCCGATATCGAGGGTCGCGAAAAAATCCTCGCCGTCCATATGAAAAAGGTGCCGCTGGCTCCGGACGTGAATGCGCGCACCATCGCGCGCGGCACACCCGGGTTCTCGGGCGCGGATCTCGCCAATCTCGTCAACGAGGCGGCATTGCTGGCTGCCCGGCGCAATAAGCGCCTCGTGGCGATGCAGGAGTTCGAGGACGCCAAGGACAAAGTCATGATGGGCGCCGAGCGCCGCAGCATGGTCATGACCGAGGACGAGAAGAAGATGACCGCTTATCATGAGGCGGGCCATGCGCTGGTTTCGCTCAACGAGCCGGCATCCGATCCGATACACAAGGCCACGATCATCCCGCGCGGCCGCGCGCTGGGCATGGTCATGCGTCTGCCCGAACGCGACAATTACTCCTATCATCGCGACAAGATGCACGCGAACCTCGCCGTTGCCATGGGCGGGCGCGTTGCCGAAGAAATCATCTTCGGACACGACAAGGTGTCCAGCGGCGCGAGCGGCGACATCCAGTATGCCACCGATCTGGCGCGCAACATGGTCACCAAATGGGGCATGTCCGACAAGCTGGGGCCCCTGCAATACGAAGCGAGCCAAGAAGGCTACCTTGGCATGGGACAGACTGCGCGGACGATGTCCGGCGAAGAGACGAACAAGCTGATCGATGCCGAGATCAAGTCGCTGGTCGAAGGCGGATTGAAGCGGGCCACCGACATCCTCACCGAACAGGAGGAAAAGCTCCATTTGCTCGCTCAAGCGATGCTCGAATATGAGACGCTGACGGGCGAAGAGATCGACCAGTTGATGAAGGACGGGAAGATCGACCGGCCGGACGAGCCGAAGAGTTCAACTCCCGTCAAGCCGATCGCCGGAACTGCTGTGCCCAAGGCGGGCAAGAAATTTGGCGGAGGGGCTGCGCCACAGGGAGTATAGGCACGCCCGCTATCGGTAAAGTCGGATGGCTCAGGCGGCCATTGCGCCGATGACGGAGATGAACAGGCCAATAGCGACCCAAGCGAACATGCTGAGTGTCAGCATTCGCCATAGCGCCCCCCAACGGCCCAGCTCATAGGCGCCGCGCAACTGGCGGTACATGTGCCATGGCGCGTAGAACAGCAGAAGGCCGCCCAAACCGCCCCAGCCGTAGTAGAACAGCAGGCTAACGACGGCCACGAGCATGATCATGAAGGCGATCGAGTAGGTCGTGAAGACCGTATGGTCGTAGCCTTTGAATCTGCGGTTGAAGGGGAATAGCAACCAGACGAACGGGACGCTGAGCGGTATCAGCATCCAGCTGAACTTATACGCGTTGGTTTGCGCCTTGTAGATCGCCAATTGCGGGTTCTTGCGCACTTTCTCGATAGCTTTGGCCAGCCCGCTATCTTCAGGAAGAGGCGTCTTCTCGAACCCTGCGATGAAATCCTTTTCGAACTCGTCTCCCACACCGCCCAGAACCGTCCCGAGGCCTTTCTGGTCGTCTTCGAGAGATTGGATTTCTGCATCGATTCTAGCCAGGCTCTCCGGATCGTCGAGATTGCGTTGACGATCGTTCCGCAGCTTGACCAATTCCTCCTCGTTCGTCGCATAGGCCGCCTTGGCCTGTTCGAAACCGGTCACTTGCGGGGAAAGCGCCTGGTCGCCGCCTAAGGCACTGAAAAGCGCATAGCTGAAGAACACGACGAACAGGAACAGTGCGATCGGACTGACATAGCTCGCCCGCTTGCCGTCGATATATTCGCGGGTCAGCTTGCCTGGCTTCCACACGAGCAAGGGCAGTGTGCGCCAGGTCTTTCCTTCGAAATGGAGGACGCCATGCAGGAGGTCGTGAAAGAACGCGCCGAGTGTCCGATGGATGTGCGCGCGTTGCCCGCAATTGTGGCAATGAGCTCCCACCAGTTCGGCACCGCAATTGAGGCAGGCGTTTTCCCGCGTATGCCCTTTGCGCAAGCCCGTGGGGTCTTCCAGCGTTCGCGCTATCAAACCCCCCGTTGCCGCATCGCTTGCGCCTGACGCCAAGTCCCCGAAATCTTCCGTCATGAAAAGTCGTTTACTGATTTACCGAGGGTGAGGAAAGCTGTCGCGAGAAATTTCGTCCTAATACAAGAAGGGCCGCCCCTTCCGGAGCGGCCCTTTGGCAATTTCCGGTCGACCGACCGCGTCAGCCGTCGTAATCGGCCCCGATAGACGTTGAGCGGGTCGGTGCCGAAGCTGTGATCCGCAGCGCTTCCGCCGACTGGCTCAGCGAACCCACTTCATCCATCTCGTCGTCGTCGTCCGGAAGTATCTTCTGCAGGTTGGTGACGGCGGCTTCGTGCAGTTCCTTGGGCTTGATCGTCTGCTCCGCGATTTCGCGCAGGGCGACGACCGGATTCTTGTCACGATCGCGATCGACGGTCATCTCCGCACCGCCGGAAATCTCGCGTGCCCGCTGGGCGGCCAGCAGGACGAGATCGAAACGGTTGGGGACCTTGTCTACGCAGTCTTCTACGGTAACGCGCGCCATTGGGCACTCCGATGCAAATCAAGTGATTCCGGGAAAGCGTGCGACGTAGGCGTTCGGCGCCCGCCAGTCAAGGATTTGCCGTCTGCCTGCAAGCGAGTAAGGCATCGCAAATGGGAGAAAGCCTAGCCGCTTGCGATATCGCGGAATTCACCGATCCGGAGCCGTTCGAGGTCGACGCCGCGGGCCAACGTCTCTCGTTTTATCCGGGTGGATCGGATCGGCGCGCGGCGCTGTTCTCGCTCGTCGAAACGGCGCAAGTCAGCCTTGAAGTCTGTTTCTACATCTTTGCCGAAGACACTGTCAGCACCCAGTTCCGCGATGCGCTCGTAGTCGCCGCCCGGCGCGGAGTGAATGTCACTTTGATCGTCGATCGCTTCGGCGCCGATGCGAGTGACGAATTTCTCCAGCCACTGGTCGACGCGGGAGGCGAATTCCTCTGTTTCTCGGCCAGATGGACGCGCCGCTATCTGATCCGCAACCACCAGAAGCTGGTGATCGCGGACGGGACAAGGGCAATGTTCGGCGGGTTCAACATTGCCGACGATTATTTCGCATCGCCTGCCAACAATGGATGGAACGATCTCGGGATAGTAATCGAAGGCCTGGCGGTCGCCGGCCTCAATGACTGGTACGCGAGACTGCGCGAGTGGACCGAGCGGGAAGAACAGCACGCCCGCGAGATAGCGCGCACGGTGCGCGAATGGGAATGGACAAAGCCGGATATTACCTGGCTCGTCGGCGGCCCGACCCGTGGCCTGTCGAGCTGGGCACGCTGCGTGTCGGACGACCTGATAGAAGGCGACCGACTCGACATGTTCATGGCCTATTTCAGCCCGCCCAAGAAGCTCCTCCGCCGTATGGGGCGCATCGCGCAGAAGGGGAAAACGCGGTTGGTGATGGCAGGCAAATCGGACAATGGCGCGACCATCGGCGCCAGCCGCTCGCTTTACGATTACCTGCTATCGAAACGTGCGCAGATCTGGGAGTTCGCACCATGCAAGCTGCACACCAAACTGATCGTGCTCGACGACGCGGTCTATATGGGCAGCGCGAACTTCGACATGCGCAGCCTCTATATCAATCTCGAGTTGGTGCTGAAGGTGGAAGATGCCGCGCTGGCCGATCGGATGCGTGAGTTCATCGGCCAGCACATCGCCGCATCCGAACGGATTACCATTCCGCTGCACAAACGGCGGGCGACGCTGTGGAACCGCATTCGCTGGAACCTCAGCTGGCTATTGGTATCGGTGGTCGATTACACGGTGACCCGGCGCCTTAACCTCGGCATCTGATCTATTCGTAATCGTCGTAGTGCCGCACATCGGGGCTTGAGAACTTCGTGATCTCGCTGTGGAACAGCAGCGGGACATTGCCGGTCGATCCGTGACGTTGCTTGGCGACGATCAATGTTGCCTTGTTGACCAGCTCGAGGTGGCGCGCCTCCCACTCGGCGTACTTCATCCGCACCTCTTCCGAACTGGTTTCGTCGGGCGTGTCGGGCTTTAGCGCGTTGTGGTAATATTCGGCGCGGTAGATGAACCAGACCATGTCCGCATCCTGCTCGATCGAGCCCGATTCGCGCAGATCGGCAAGTTGCGGGCGCTTGTCTTCGCGCTGCTCCACCTGCCGCGATAGCTGCGAGAGCGCGATCACCGGGACGTGCAGCTCCTTGGCCAGCGTCTTGAGGCCGCGGCTGATTTCGGAAATCTCGTTGACACGATTGTCGCTGGCGCGGCCCGAACCCTGCAACAGCTGGAGATAGTCGACGATTACGATGCCGATATCGTGCCGCCGCTTGAGCCGCCGGGCGCGCGTGCGCAGTGCGCCGATGGTCAGTGCAGGAGTGTCGTCGATAAAAAGCGGCAGGTCGGTCAGTTCCTGACTGGCGAAGGACAGTCGTTGAAACTCCTCACGGCTGAGCTTGCCCGAACGCAGCTTTTCGCTGGAGATTTCGGCTTGTTCGGCAAGGATACGCGTGGCGAGCTGGTCGGCACTCATTTCGAGGCTGAAGAAGGCGACGCCCGCACCGGGGGACTTTTCGCGTTCGATGCCCGATTTTTCGTCGTCCATCAGCCGCCGTGCGGCGTTGAAGGCGATATTGGTGGCGAGCGACGTCTTGCCCATGGCCGGGCGGCCGGCAAGGATCACAAGGTCCGAATTATGCAGGCCCGATGTCTTGTCATTGATCGTGTCGAGGCCGGTGGTCTTGCCGGAGAACCGCCCGCCCGAATTCATCGCTGCCTGCACGACTTCCAGCGCCCCGAAGGCCGCTTTGCGGAAAGTCTGTGCCTCGCTGCCGGTGCTGGCGCCTTCCGCTACGCGATAGAGGTCGGCCTCGGCCTGTTCGATCTTGCGCAGCGGTTCGACTTCGTCCGAAGTGTCGAGCGCGCCTTCGACCAGGTTGCGTCCTACGCTCACCAGTTCACGCAGAAGGGCGAGATCGTAGATCTGTTCGGCCAGTTCGCGCGGGTGAAGGAGGCCTTGGCCGTCAGCCGTCAACTGGGCCAGATAGGTAACACCGCCGAGTTGCTTCAGCGCCTCGTCGCTTTCGAAATAGGGCTTCAGCGTTACCGGTGTGGCCACCGAATTCCGGTCCAGCAGCCGAAGCACACGCTCATAGATGCGCTGGTGGACCGGCTCGTGGAAATGCTCCGCCATCAAGGGCGTGGTCAGTTCCTCGATCACCTTGTTGTCGATCAGCACTGCGCCCAGAAAGGCCGCCTCCGCCTCGAGATTGGCGGGCAGGACGGGACCCTTCGCCGGCTTGGTATCGGTCGAATCGTCGGCGGGGAAAAGGAGATCGGTATCGGCCATCCGTCCCTGATGCCCGCTGGCATGACCCGGTGACAAGGAATTTGGGCAGCTAAATTTTCCGCACGGGCTGTGGATAGTGGGGACACTTGATCACCCCCTTGCCGCACCCCTCCAATCTCTGCGAAAGCAGCCATCAACCATGACCGATTCCGCATCCTCTCCGGACGACCACCGCATCGCGCATATCGAGCTCGATGAGGAGACGATCATCTGGCGCAACGCCGATATCGAACAGGAGCGGCGGATCGCGATCTTCGACCTTATCGAGGAAAACAGTTTCAAACCGCTGCGTGCGGTGGAGCGCGGGGCGAACGGCCCCTACCGCTTGAAGCTTGCGGTGCGCGACGGGCGTTTGCTCATGACCATTGCCGATGCAGAGGAGCGATTGCTCGAGGAATTGCTGCTTGGCCTGGCGCGTTTCCGCCGCCCCATCCGCGAATACTTCGCCATATGCGATAGCTACTATCAGGCAATCCGCAAGGCGACACCGATGGAGATCGAAACGATCGACATGGCGCGGCGCGGCATTCACAATCGCGCTGCGGAATTGCTGGTGGAACGGCTCGAGGGCAAGATCGAAACCGACTTCGCCACGGCACGGCGCCTCTTCACGCTGATTTGCGTGCTGCATATCAAGGGCTGAGGGGGATTTATGGCAAAACGGGGGCGCAGGCGGCGCAAGACCGGCACCAAGGTCATGCTGTCGCGCGCGGGAAAGGTCGCGTTGTTCCTGCTGGTCATGGTCGTCGCGGGAGGCGCTTACATCTGGCACAAAGGGCGCAGTTGGCGACCGGAAGAGGCAATCTGGCCCGATCAGGGTGCCCTGGTGGCCGCCGGCGACGGCGCGGTCGATTTCGGGACTATAGCGGGGCTGGGTGCCCAATTCGTGTATCTGGAAGCTAGCGACGGTGCTGGCGGGAAGGATATCGCTTTCGCACAGAATCTGACCCGCGCGCGCAATGCCGGGTTGGCGGTAGGCGCGACACACCGGTTCGACCCCTGCGCCGTAGCGGACGGACAATCGGCCAATTTCGTGACCATGGTTCCGCGCGACGGTAATCTGCTGCCTCCTGCCATCCTGCTGGAAAGGACCGCCGAAGATTGCCCTTCGCGCGTATCCGATGCGGCGGTGCAGAGCGAGTTGACCACGCTCGTCAACCAGATTGAGGCACATAGCGGCAAGCCCGCCATCCTTGCGCCGGTTGAGGAGTTCGAAGCGGCCTATGCGCCGTCGCGCCGGTTCGACCGTCAATTGTGGCTGACTCGCAGCTGGGTCGAGCCCGACTATGCAATTCGACCATGGCTGATGTGGACGGCAAACCGCTGGTACAAGACCGAAGCTGCGCAGGAACCCCTGCGCTGGGTCGTGGTGCGGCCGTGAGGATTCAGCAATGACCGACCGGGAACTGATCGATGCCGCGCGGGAGGCCGCCCGCCATTCCTATTCTCCTTATTCGAACTTTGCCGTGGGTGCCGCGCTGCGCTTTGCCGATGGCCGCGTGGTCACAGGGACGAATATCGAGAATGCGAGCTATGGCCTCGCCTTGTGTGCTGAAACCGTCGCGGTTGCCAAGGCGATGGCCGATGGGGTGCGCGGTGGGCTGGAGGCCGTCGCGGTGACAGGGCCCGGCGCCGACGCGATTACGCCGTGCGGACGCTGCCGTCAGGTACTCAACGAGTTGGCGCAACTGGGCGGAACCGATCCCGAAATCCTCTGTGTCGGCCCGGACGAGGTGCGCAAGCTGCGTCTGTCCGAACTGCTCCCGCACGCTTTCGGTCCTGCGAGCCTCGCATGATTGCTCGCCGCACTGCGCTTGGCCTCCTCGGCGGGCTGGCAGGGGCGACATTGATACCCGGTGCTATAGAGGCGAAAGTTCCTCACAAGCCGCCGCGTTTGCGCGTTGGAGACACCGTCGGTCTGGTCGCGCCGGCAAGTGCGGTTACTCTGCCCGATGAACTTGATCGTGCGGTGCACTGGATCACGGGGATGGGATTGGTGCCCAGGCTGGGGCGGCATGTGGGTGATCGCCAAGGCTACCTTGCCGGGACCGATGCCGACCGCGCGACCGACGTGAACGCGATGTTTGCGGACCCGGACGTTCGCGCGATATTCGCCGTGCGGGGCGGCTGGGGCGGTGCCCGTCTTCTGCCGCTGCTCGATTGGGATGCCATTCGCGCAAATCCCAAACTGGTCATCGGCTACAGCGACAACACGGCACTGCACCTGGCGATTGCCGCTCGGGCGGGCTTTCCCACGTTGCATGCACCCAACGCAGCCAGTAGCTGGCAAAAGGAAAGCTGGGAGAGCCTGTGGCGGATCGCGTTCGCTGCGGGGATGCCGGTTCTCGGCGGCGCTGCGGTGGAAGGGGCGGTCGGTCGCCCGGCGCGAACCCTGATTGCAGGGAAGGCTCGTGGGTCGTTGCTTGGCGGAAATCTTACCATCCTGTCGACACTGATGGGCACGGGATGGCTCCCGGATTTCGACGATGCGATCCTGTTCCTCGAGGATATCAACGAAGAACCCTATCGCATCGATCGCATGCTCCAGCAGCTTTCGCTTGCCGGGATACTCGAACGCGTAGCAGGAATAGTGTTCGGTCAGTGCACGCGCTGCCGATCGAGTGAGCCGGACTATGCGGGATTTACGCTCGACGATGTCCTTGGCCAACACCTCGGTGGGCTTGGCAAACCCGTGATCACGGGTTTCGACACCGGCCATGTCGGCAACCAGCTTTGTCTGCCCGTAGGGCTTGGGGTTGAGCTCGATGCCGATGCGCGCACGTTGCGCATGCTCCAACCCGCGGTAGTATGAATTCGGTAACCACGTTAACCGCTCCTTGAGCGATCTCCGGCTAGTTTGCAGGTGTCAGGAGACACCCCCGTTATGAAATTCGTAGCCCTTGATTCACGTGGCGGAAACTACCTCGTGGTCGCATCGAACATCGCCTGGCTGCGCACAGCCGAGAACGGCCAGACCACGGTCGGGATCGTCGGTGGCCAGCCGCTGCTGGTCACCGGTACGATCGAACAGGTCGCCCAGAAAATCCTCGAAGAGTGAGCTGATCGCTCAGCCCTCCCGGGCGTCGATCCACTCGAGCAGGCTGGCAAGGCAATCGCGCGCCAGCATCTTGCTGCGTTCGGGGCTCCAGCCCTGCTCGGGCTCGGGACTGGCGGGGTTGTCCTTGTAGGGCATTTCCAGCGTCATCGCGGTCGCGCCAAAGCGTTCCGCTACCTGATTGGTACTCATGGACAGGTTGGCCTTGCCGGGAGCCGATTTGGTGTATCCCTGCTCCGTCTGAAAATCGGGCGTGCGACGATCGAGGATCGCTTCGTAGCTGTAATAGCCGTCACCCTGCTCGTCGGTCCAGCTAGGTATACCTTCAAAACCGGCCAGGAAGCTGACCGGGATTGCCTCGTCGCCATGTACGTCCATGGCGAAATCGACGCCGGTTTCATCCATCCGATTGCGAATGGCCAGAACCTCGGGCGATTTGTCCGCACTGGGCTGTGCCCACTCGCGGTTGAGATTCGACCCTGCGGCATTGACGCGCAGATTGCCGCGCTTCGAGCCATCGGGATTGCAATTGGGTACGAGATGCAGGCGGCAGCGCTTGCGCAGTTCGCGACCCACGCTGTCGGCGGGGTCGGTCAGCACCTCCAGCGCGCCTTCCATCCACCATTCGGCCTGCGTTTCGCCGGGATGCTGGCGGGCATACAGCCAGACCTTGAGTTCGCCTTCGCCCATTTCGAGGCAGTCGATCGGCTGGCCGTCGAGCGAAGTGCCGAGGTGGATGTAGTCAACGCCCTCCGAAGCAGCCGCTTCGGCGACGAGGTCGTGATGGCGCTCCATCGAGTAGGGCGCAAAATAGGCGAACCAGGCGATGTCGCTTGCCGGTGTGTAGCGGATCGTCAGTGTACCGCCATCCGCGCTCTTGTCGTAGGAGGAAGCCGCCCGCCCCCAATAGTCGCGATCTTCCGATACGCACGCATCGTAACCCGGCCAGCCGCCAGGATAGGCGCTTTCTTCCAGGCCAGTGATCTTGAGTTCGAGTTCGCGCCCCGCCGCGCCGGAAACGCGGAAATGGAACCACTGCTTGAATTCGCTATTCGTGTCCTTCGGGATCGCCAGCACCGCGCTGGCGCCGTCCACCGACAGCACTTCGATATTGCCGCTGTCGAAGGCGGAATCGATCCTGATATCACTCACTCGGTAACCTCTACTTCTATCGTTTCGCCATTATTGCCGGGGAACTCCCGGAACAGCGCGGAGGCGACCGTCTGGGCGTTCGCCGTGCCTCGTGCAAGGGCTGAATTCTCCGGCGCCTGGAAATCGGCCCTGCCTTCCCAGATACTCTGGCCGCTGGCCTTCTCGCGGATCGTGACGGCCAGCTCGGTGCCGAGCCGATCCTTTTGTCCACCACCCAGATTGATACCGATGCCGACACCCACGCCGGAGCCATAATTGCCGGTCGACCCGCCTACGCCCACGCTGACCGGGTTGCGGCGCCCACCGCTGCCGACGACGTAGCGCTCGAGGCTGATCTGCGCGACCTGGGCCGCTCCATCGCGCGAGCTTTCCGAATAGCCGAGGCGACGCAACTCATCGGCGACAGCGGCCTTGTAGGTACTGAGTTCCAGACCGTTGGCCTCACCGCCCGGCGCGCTTTCGACGAAAATGCTTCCTTGGCCCAGTTGCGCCACCCGGTCGGGAGCAACAAAGCGGGTCACTTCGACCGGTCCGGGGCGGGTAGTGCAGCCGGCAAGCGACAAGGCTGTGACGATTCCAAGGGCAAGGGCTAGGGGTTTCATGGTCTGCGATCCTTCTCACGTCTTTCCGGCGAAAATGCCTGCTCTGACAACGCATGGGCGAGCGAATCCGCACCGGGACATGGTGCGCGCTGCTCTAGGGCGTTGCCGTTACCAAATCCTGTGCTAATTCGCGCGCCATGAGCGAGACGAAGAAAGTGCCCGTGCTGGTGACCGGCGGGGCAGGGTATATCGGCAGTCATGCGGTTCTCGCCCTGCGCGATGCGGGCTGGCCGGTGGCGGTGATCGACAATCTATCGACGGGCTTCGCTTTTGCCGTGCCGGAGGATGTACCGCTCTATGAGGGCGACATTTCCGATTCGATTTTGCTCGAACAGATCATCGCCGAACAGGGCATCAAGGCGATCATGCATTTCGCCGGATCGATCATCGTGCCCGAATCGGTTGAGAACCCGCTCAAATACTACGACAATAATACGGTGAAGAGTCGCGCTCTCATCGAGTCTGCGGTAGCGGGCGGTGTGGAGCATTTCATCTTCAGCTCGACCGCTGCGACATATGGCACACCCGAAAGCTCGCCGATATCGGAGGATAGCCCGAAGCGACCGATCAATCCTTACGGTTGGTCCAAGCTGATGACCGAGCAGATGCTTGCCGATGCGAGTGCCGCCCACGGTTTCAACTTCTGCGCCCTCAGATACTTTAATGTGGCGGGCGCAGACCCTGACGCGCGGACCGGTCAGTCGACCGCCGGTGCCACCCATCTGATCAAAGTGGCGTGCGAGGCTGCGACCGGCAAGCGTGACGGGGTCGCGGTCTTCGGCACGGATTACGAGACACCCGATGGCACCGGCGTGCGCGACTATATCCATGTCAGCGACCTTGCGAATGCGCATCTTCTCGCGCTCGAGGCGCTGATCGAACAGCCGGAGCGCTCGCTGACCATGAACTGTGGGTACGGCAGCGGTTTTTCGGTGCTCGAAGTGCTCGATGCCGTGGACCGGGTGACCAACCAGACAATCCATCGGCGCCTGGAGCCACGCCGCGCGGGCGATCCGGGCGAGCTCGTTTCGGACCCCTCGCGCATCCGCGCCACGCTTCCCTGGCAACCGAAATATGCCGATCTCGGGGATATCATCACCCATGCACTGCAATGGGAGCGCAAATTGTCCGAGATGCGTGGAGAATGAGCGCGATCCGGCCGGCCGCACGGGAACATCCTCTCGTCGTTCTCCATTGCGGCGGGACTCCCGCCTCGTCTAAAAGCTGCGCTTGCGCATGACCTTGCCCACTCTCCCCGACGGAACACTGGATCGCGACCGGCATTTTTACGCCGTGCGCGTCTACTACGAGGATACGGACCTTTCGGGCATCACCTATCACGCGAATTACCTACGCTGGTTCGAAAGGGCTCGCAGCGACCTGCTTCGCCAGTTGAAGATCGATCAGCGCGCAGCGATTGAGGCGAGCGATGGGGCCTATGCGGTGTCCGAGATCAATCTGAGATATCTCCGCCCCGCCAGGCTTGATGATGATGTGCTGATCGAGACGCGATGCACGGAGCTGAAGGCCGCTTCCTGCCGGATGCACCAGCTTGCGTTCAGGTTGGCGGATGGAGAGCGCGAACTTCTGGCCGAGGCACAATTGCGCGTCGGCTTCGTTTCACCCGCAGGCCGGCCCAAGCGCCAGCCTGAGGAATGGCGCGCGGCCTTCGCGCAATTTGTCGAGCAAGGGGAACAATGAGCTCGCTTACACTTCTAGTCGCCGCGGCACCGACCCGGCTCGATCCGATCCGTCTTTTCCTCGACGCCGACATCGTCGTCCAGCTGGTCATGGCAGGTCTGCTACTTGCCAGTATCTGGGTATGGATGATCATCGTCAGTTTCAGCCTGCGCATGTCCAGACTGCGCAGCCGGACCATCGAGTATGAAGGCGAATTCTGGCAGGCGGAGAGCTTCGACCGTTTCACCTCCGAACGTGGCAACAAGGACATTCCGGCCGCACGGGTAGCGCAGGCCGCGGTGTCCGAATATCGCCGCTCGACCAAGACGTCGGTGCGAGATCCGGAAGCTCTGCGCGGCCGCATCACCACCGCGATGGACAGCCAGATCGCGCTCGAAACGGACGATATCGCCGAGCGGCTCAATTTTCTCGCCACTGTGGGCTCGGTCGCGCCTTTCGTGGGTCTGTTCGGAACCGTATGGGGCATTATGAACAGCTTCTTCCAGATCGGAGCGCAGGAAAGCAGTTCGCTGGCCGTCGTCGCGCCGGGTATTTCCGAAGCGCTGTTCGCGACTGCCATCGGCCTGTTTGCGGCCATTCCGGCGGTTATTGCCTATAACCGCTTCAGCCACCGGGTCGACCGGTACGAGGCGCGCCTGAATCGTTTCGCCGACAAGCTCAACGCCACCTTCAGCCGCCAGCTGGAGGCGCGCTGATGGCGATGGGGCTCGCCTCTTCGCGCGGGACGCGGCGCGGGCGCGGCGGGCGTCGGCGCCCGATGAGCGAAATCAACGTCACACCCTTTGTCGACGTGATGTTGGTGCTGCTGATCATCTTTATGGTCACTGCCCCGCTGCTGACCGCAGGAGTGCCGATTGATCTTCCCGACAGTCGCGCTTCGCAACTGCCGAACGATCAGCAGCAGGTGACCATCAGCATCGACGAAGCGGGCTATGTCTATATCGACGATGTCCCGGTCGAACTTGGTGGCCTGCCGCAGGCGCTCGAGAGCCTGCCGCGTGCTGGCGAGGAGGGGCCTGATATCACTTTGCGCGCCGATCGCGCGCTAGATTATGGGCGCGTCATGGCGGTGATGGGCGAACTGAACCGGGCGGGGCTCAACCGAATTTCGCTGATTACCAACAGCGCTGCGCCCGCATCGGTCAACAACGGTTCATCTGGCGAGGAATAGCCGCGGGCCATGGAGAGGACAGGCATCAGGGCAGAGGAGCGGACCGGACTGATCGTCGCGGTCGTGCTGCATCTTGCGCTTCTGGCGATGCTGATCGTGCAGGGCCTGTTTCCCGCACCGGTGATCGATCCGCCGCAGCGTATGACGGTCAGCCTTGCAGAAGACGTCGGCATGGAAGCGACCGCGCCTGATCCGGTGACCGAAAGCCGCGCCTCGACCGCCCCTACGATGGAGCCCAATCCGGCTCCCGCCCCGGCTCAGGAACGGCCTGTGCCTCCGCAGATCGAACGGCCCGTTCCGGCACCTCAGCCGCAGCGGGACACGCGCACCCCGGCGCCGCAGCCGCGCACCGAACCGCGTCCGCGCCGTCCCGACCCGCCGCGCACGCAACCGCGGGAGCAGAGCAGTCAACGCAGTGGCGGTTCGCGTCTCGGCGACAATTTCCTCGAAGGCGCCGGTGACAGCACTCGCACCAGCGAGACGCGTGCTCCGGCATCGCAGATCGGCGCAAGTACCAAGGCTTCCCTGTTCCAGTCTGTTGCACGGCAGCTTCGGCCTCATTGGCAGCCGCCGAGCGGACCGGACGTAGAGAAGATCGTGACGAAGGTCCGCTTCCGCCTCAATCCCGACGGCTCGTTAGCCGGCGCTCCAAGTGTGGCGGGACAAAGTGGCGTCAACGATACCAACCGGGCGCAGGCTGGTCGGCATGGCGAACAGGCCGTGCGTGCTGTACAGGTGGCTGCGCCCTTCGACCTGCCCGAAGAGTATTACGAGGCATGGAAAGTCATTACCGTGGATTTCGACTGGAGACTGGCCCAGTGAAGTATGTACTTATTGCCGCGGCGGCACTTCTGGCCGCCCCTCTCTACGCGCAGAATCAAGCCGCACAGAATCAGGATCTCGGGCAACCGATACCAGAAGGCGGAGAGGTCGAGACGATCGACGAGGGCGAGGGCCTGTCGGGCTCCGTCAGCTTCGAAGGCAATCTCGACGATCTCGGTATCGCCATTCCCGGCTTTGCGACCGATCGCGACGTTTCGACCCCTGCCAATTCCTCCGGCACGGCCGCGCTGGGCAAGGAACTGGCCCGCGTGATCACGGCCGATTTGCGCAACAATGGACTATTTAAGCCGACCGGCCCCGATGCCCTCCCGCAACCCGCTTTCCCCGAGATCACTGCGCCGAATTTCCCGACCTGGTCGAACCGTGGTGCGGAAATGCTCGTGCATGGCTATGTTCGTGGACGGACCGACGGCAAGCTGACGGTCGGCTGCTATCTCTACGACATGGCCTTGCAGAGCGAGCTGGTGCGCGAAGGTTGGGTCGTGCCGCCTGCCGACTGGCGCCGCGCGGCACATAAATGCGCCGACCTCATCTATTCGCGCCTGAGCGGCGAGAGCCCGTTCTTCGACAGTCGTGTCGCCTATATCGCCGAAACGGGGCCGAAGGATAACCGTACCAAGCGCCTTGCCATCATGGACAGTGACGGGGCCAATCACCGCTTCATTACAACGGGTCGATCGACCGCACTGACGCCACGTTATTCGCCAGACTACAAGAAGCTGTCCTATCTCAGCTATGTCGATGGCAATCCGCGTATCTATGTCTACGATATCGGCACCGGACGCCAGACGCTGATAACGCAGAGCACGAACCCGACATTCGCCCCGCGCTGGAGCCCGGACGGCAACTGGCTGCTGTACTCGATGGCGGTCGGCGGCAACACGGACATCTATCGTGTTTCGGCGCGCGGTGGGGAAAGCACTCGTCTGACAGATACGCCAGGGATCGATATCGGCGGGTCCTATTCTCCCGACGGCAGCCGAATCGTGTTCGAAAGCGATCGTTCCGGTGCGCAGCAGTGTTACGTGATGAATGCCGACGGGACGAACCAGCGTCGCATCAGCTTCGGCGGATCGCGCTGTGCCACGCCCGAGTGGAGCCCGCGCGGCGACCAGATCGCCTTCACTAATTCAAGTTCGTTCAACATTTCTGTCATGACGCCCTCGGGCGGCAGCGTGCGCGTGCTGACAAATGGCTGGCAAGATGAAGCCCCGACATGGGCACCGAATGGTCGCATCATCCAGTTCTTTCGCACCGAACGCAACAGCGGCAAGGCAACGCTGTATCAGGTCGATCTGACCGGCGAAAACCTTCGCAGACTCCCGACTCCGGTCGATGCTTCGGACCCTGCCTGGGGACCGATTCTGCCGTAACTGCATTTGATTACGGCAGGGAATGAATTCGGGGGGCTAAACCGATCAACCAAGCTGTTTAAAAGGGGACAGCCTATGAATACTCGTGTTGCTACCGGTCTGATGCTCGCATCGACCATCGCGCTTGCTGCCTGTCAGAAGAAGGCGCCCGAGGAACTTCCTCCGCCTCCGGCAGAAACCACTCCTGCGCCGACGCCGGCACCTTCGGGGCCTGCGGTCGGGTCGCAGCAGCATTTCGTCGACGCCGTTGGCCAGCAGAATACCGTCGTGTATTTCGATACCGATCGCTTCGACATCGATGCCGAAGATCAGACCAAGCTGCAGCGTCAGGCGCAGTATTTCAGCCAATATTCGCAGGTGAGTTTCACCATCGAAGGACATGCAGACGAACGTGGCACGCGCGAATACAACCTCGCTCTTGGCGAGCGTCGCGCCAATTCGGCAAAGAACTATCTCGTCTCCGTCGGTATTCCGGCAAATCGCATCCGCACCGTCAGCTATGGCAAAGAACGCCCGGTCGCCCTTGGGTCGAACGAGGCCTCTTGGGCACAGAATCGTCGCGCCGCGACGGTTACGATCAACTGATTACACGAAAAGGGCTCCCGATAGTGGGAGCCCTTTTTGATGTAAGCTGGCGGCTTGCGTGATTAACGGACTGCGTACAGCTCCGCCATTGGGCCATTGCGAACGTGATATTCGGCATGACCGCCTGAAAACCCGCCCAGGCCTGCAATAAGCGCAAAGGCGGCCATCGACATGATGGCAGCGAGTGCGGAAAGAGTTAGCTGTTCACTCATAGAACGGGGCCTCTAACGCCTGACTGTTAAATCTCGGTTGCGATGCAGCATTTCATATCGAAACCGATTGTTGCAGCCTTGCACCTTTTGCCAGCCCACCTAGATTGACCGTGATGCTCAATCGACAAACGACTATACTTGCTTGTGCCTAAAGCGCGTCGATCTAACGATTGGGGCTTCCCGCGCTGGCGCGGCTACGGCTCATCTCGTGAGGCCACGACCGTACGCCTGTGCGACCGGCATGGTTGCGAAGAGCCGGGAGACTGTCCGGCGCCCAAGGCACCGAACAGTCCCGAGCGCTGGATGTTTTGCCAAAAGCATGCGGCCGAGTACAACCAGAAGTGGGACTATTTCGAAGGGCTGGACAAGGCCGAAAAAGAAGCTCGAGCCAAGGCCGAGCGGAGCGAGAATGCCGGTTACGCCGAAGCGCAGCATTACGGCTGGAGCGGTAGCGGTGACGGATCGCGCAGTGCCGACGAGATGCGGGCGCTCGAAGTGCTGGAACTCGAAGCGGACGCCGATTTCTCCGCGATAAAGAAGGGCTGGCGGGAAAAGGCCAAGACTGTTCATCCCGACGTCAAGCCAGGCGACAAGGAAGCGGCGGCGGAATTTCAGAAGCTCCAACTTGCCTACGAAGTGCTCAAGGCCGCCGAAGAACGGCGCGAGTGGAAGGGCTGAACGCGGGCGCTATTTGGGCTTGGTATCGATCCCCGGGTTGGGATTGTCGTTCCACCATGGCACATCGGTATAGGGACGCACATCCACCTCGTGGCTCCAGCAATTGCGCGGTTGGTGCGCAAGGTGCCAATAGGTTTCGGCTAACGCTGCAGGATCGACCACGCCGTCCACACCCTTGGCCTGTTTGTAGGCTTCGAACCGCTCGCCGAGCAGCTTGCCTAGCGTGTCTGGCGCATCGACCGAGCCGTCGACCACCACATGCGCCACATGCACGCCCTGCGGCGCAAACTCTGCATTGAGCGTCTGGCACAACATGCGCCTGCCGCCCATCGCCGCGGCATGGCTGTGCTGCCCGGCATTGCCGCGCACTGCGGCCGTTGCCGAGGTGACGAGGATTGTGCCGTTGTCGCGCGCTGCCATATGCGGGGTGACCGCGTGGGCGAGGCGAAACAGACCGAAGCAGCCGAGACGCCAACCCAGTTCGAACGTGCGGTGCGGAGTATCGGCGAGAGTGCGGTTCCCGATCTGCGCGCCAAGATTGTAAAGCACAGTGTGGATTGGGCCAATATCGCGTTCGACCCTGTCGATGAGTTCCTCTATCGTCCCATCGGCAGCGGCGTCGAGCAATGTACCTGTAGCTTTGCCGCCCTGTTCCTGGATCCCCTCGACGAGCTTTGTCAGCCCCGCTTCGTCTGAGCGCCGAGCCAGCACTGCGTGATAGCCGCCGCGCGCAAAGCGTCCGGCTGTGTGGCCACCGATACCCGCGCCTGCACCGATTACCAGAAATACCCTCTTAGCCATTGGAAGCTCCTTCGAGACGTTCGAGGATGGCCCCAGCCATTCGATCGCCCAATTGAGGCCCCTGCTCCGGATAGAGATAGGGTTCGATCATCTCCGCCTCCATTACCGCAAGCTGGCCCGATGGCAGACGCACCATGTCTATTCGGCTGTAAAGCGGTCGCTCGAATGGCAACGCGGCGACGACTGCCTCTGCCGTGGCCAGATCGCGCGGCGCGGGCACATAGTCGCATTCGTAGCCGCCATAGAGCGACTGGATGCGATATTCGCCCTCACCCGCGCGCTTGAGAACGCCATGGCTGAAGGCCCCATCGACGAACACGAACGTATATTCGCCTTCCTCGACCACGCTTGGCAAAAAAGGCTGAACCATGCAGGCATGGCCCATAGACCAATTTTCCTCAGGTAACGAGCAGCGGGTGAAGCTGTGCTGCCCGAGCCCGCCAGCGCCGACCTGTCGTTTTACCACGACGCGATCGGTACCGAACTTGTCCATCGCGGAAAGCACACCCGCCTTGTCGACGTCGTCGAGCCAGAGTGTCGGCACAGTGGTTGCGCCGCTGGCAGCGAGTTGTTCGAGATATCGCTTGTCCGCGTTCCAGCGAACTATTTCGGGTGGGTTACAAACCTGGATGCCATGGTCCGACAAAGCATCCAGCTTCGCGATGAATTTCTCGGTGTGGTCCTGATAGTCCCAAGCCGTGCCCAACAGGACAAGCGCGATGCCGTCGAAATCCGAGATGGACGCGCGCCAGTCGATTTCGACCAGTTCGAGGCCGACGGCTTCGCAGGCTGGGCGCAGGGCTGCGATCTCGAGATCGTGTTCGAACGCGTCTCCCCGACGAGGTCCGTCGCCGGGGAGCGTATCGGCACAGGCTAGAAAGCCGATCCTTCGGGGCAAGGCTTCAAACCGCCTCCAGCGCTTGTTCGAAATCGGCGATCAGATCGTCCGGATCCTCGATACCGATGCTGATGCGAACGAGATTGTCCGATATCCCCAGCTCCGCGCGGCGTCCTTCCGGAACGGAAAGGTGCGTCATCGACGCTGGATGGCTGGCCAGCGTCTCGGTTCCGCCAAGGCTGACAGCCAGCTTGGCTATCTTCAGGCTATCGAGGAAGCGGAAGCATTCGGCTTCGCCTCCCTTTAGCAGCAAGGAGAAGGTCGAGCCCGCACCTCTGCAGTGGCGGTCATAGATGTCCTGCTGGCGCGCATCCTTGATCATGCCCAGATAACCGAGGCCTTCGACCTTGGAGTGACCCGCGAGAAACTCGCATACTTTGGCAGCGTTATCGCCCGCGCGTTGCATGCGCAGTTCGACCGTCTCGAGCGAGCGCAAAAGCATCCAGGCGGTGTTCGGATCGCAGATGCCGCCCATCGTGTTGCGCAGCATGCGTACCGGGTCCATCCACTTCTTCGCCCCGGCAATGCTCCCCGCGACAAGGTCGGAATGGCCGCCGACATATTTGGTCAGCGAGTAGACCACGATATCCGCTCCTTGATCGAGCGGGCGCTGCCACAGCGGGCCGAGGAATGTGTTGTCGATCGCGATCGGGCAATCAAGCTGCGCATCGTCCACCGCGGCTCTCACCGCTTCGACGTCGACCAGCGCATTGGTCGGATTACCCGGACTTTCGAGATAGACCATGCAGACCTTGCCGCCTTGCTCGGCGGCTTTCGCTTTGGCTTTCTCGAGCACGGCGTCGATCTGTTCGCGTGTCGCGCCAGCGGGGAAGTCGACATAGGTCACGCCGAACCTCGCCAGGACCTTGGCCACGAAGCCTTCGGAAGCGGCATAGAGCGGGCCGGAATGGACAATCACATCGTTCTGGTTGGCATAAGCGAGCATGAGCACACAGATTGCGGTCATGCCGCTGGAGAAGCTCAGCGCGTCTTCCGCGCCGTCCCAGACGGACAGGCGATCCTCGAGAATTTCCTGGTTGGGCGCATTGAAACGCGAATAGACCAGCCCGTCCGCGCCGCCTGGGCGCTTGCCAGTGATACCTTCGAAATGGCGCTTGCCGTCGGCAGCGCTCGGAAAGGCGAAGGTCGAGGTCAGGAAAATAGGCGGCTTTAGGCTGCCTTCCGACAGAACGGGGTCGAAGCCGTGTCCCATCATCAACGTGCTGGGCTTCAGTTCGCGTCCGGCGATTTTGGTGACTTCCGGCTTGGGAGCCATACGCGGTGAGGTGGGATCGATGTCGTGATCGCTCATGAGAAGAGCATCCTTCCTATTGTACGCTCTCAGGAAGGCGAGAGCCGATCGAACCGTCCGGGGCACCCGTCCCTAACCTCCGCAGGAACGCTTCTCCACCGGTCGACGCTTTCGCGTTGCACCTAGTTTGGTTAGAGTTTGGATTCAACTCCGCCGGGCCCTTCAAAAGGCTCAATCGGCACGCTGCGACGGCGAGCAGAATTCGGGTACGAACGTGCGTTTAGACCAACGCGTTCATTCCCCAGACCACGCCGACGATCATGAAGATGCCGAACAGATCGAGCAGCAATCCTGCCTTGACCATCCGTTCGATGCGGATGCGGCCCGTGGCCCAGGCGATGGCGTTGGGCCCAGTCCCGGCGGGCAGCATAAATCCCCAGCTGGCAGCCAGCGCGGCGGGCATGGCGAGCAGTACCGGATCTGCCCCCAGCGCTACAACCAGCGCTGCGACCACTGGTATGATCCCGCTGGCGGTTGCAACATTGCTGGCGAACTCTGTGATCAGCACCACCATTGCGACCACTGCGAGGGCGACGAACACCAGCTGCCACGATTCGAGCGGCAGCAGCGCCTGCCCAAGCCATTCGTCCAGCCCGCTCGCGCTCATGCCCGAAGCAAGCGCAAGTCCGCCGCCGAACATCATGATGACGCCCCACGGAGCGCGATTGGCTTCGTCCCAAGTGAGCATCGGTCGCCCGGTGCCATCGGGAAGCAGGAACAGCGTCAGGCCCATCAGGATGGCGATCGTCCCATCGGTCAGCGAGCCTTCCGGCAAATACGGCGCGATCCACATCTGACCCATCCACAGGAGAAAGGTAATGACGACCACGGGAACCAGGCGTTTTTCGGCGGAGCTCCATTCGGCATGCGTGTCGATCGCGGTTCGTGCGACAGCGGTGTCGAAGGGGTGGGTGCGGACCTGCTGGACCCGGGCGACGAGCAGCGCGGCAAGAGGGACGCCGATGATGACAACGGGCAAGCCGTAATAGGCCCATTGCGCAAAGGTGATGCGCGTCCCGGTCATCGTGTCGAGCAGACCCACGGCGATGGCATTGGTCGGCGATCCGACCAGTGTGCCCAGCCCGCCGATGCTGGCGGCGAAGGCGATGCCCATGGGCAGCGCGCCCGCCAGACCTTCGCTGTCGCCATCCTCCGATCCGCCGCCGCGCAGGACGGCCACCGCCATCGGCATCATGATGAGCGCAGTCGAGGTATTGGAAATCAGCATCGACAGGATCGCCGCAGTGCCCATAAAGGCCAGCAGCACACCGGTTTGACCGCCGCGCTTGCCGACCATGCGCAGCAGAGCCAGCGCGAGGCGACGATGCAGACCGGTACGCTCGATGGCGAGGGCGATGAAGGCGCCGCCGAGGATCAGGAACAGGATCGGCGAATAATATGCGCTCGCGGTCTCGCGCGCGTCCATTACGCCCGCGAAAGGAAGGACGAGGAAGGGCATCAGCGCGGTCGCCGTCAGCGGCAGCGCCTCGGTCATCCACCAGGCGGCCATCAGCACGACCAGGCCGGCGACGAGGAATGCCTCGCGGCTCATGCCCGCAGGTGCCGGCAGCACGGCACTGGCCAGCAATGCGAGCGCGCCCAGCAGCAATCCGAAATGTCTAGCGATCATCCACACTCCCGCTCGCTCTGCTAACAGGCAGGAAAGGGCGGGGCTAGTGCGTCGAGTCGAACTGCACGCTGTCGATATGCCAGCGTAGCTGCTCTGCACTGGCGCCGGGCACATCGTTTACCCGGCGCAGCACGACCGGACCTTCATAGCGTACGGGGCGGCCTTCCTTGTCATTCGCGGTAATCGTGGCCTGACTGGTATAGTAGGACGATCCCGCCGCGCCTTCCATCGTGCCGCTTGGTACCGCAACTGTGATTTCGCCGAGGCCGGCAAAAAGCGCGCGCCATTCGGCCTTGCTCCATTTCGCTTGATCGCCTTCGTCGAGCATGCCCCACGCCTGATCGAATTCGCGCAGCTCAATGGCGCGGGCGAAGGACAGCAGGACATTGCGGGCGCCGGTCTCGCCGCGTTCGGCTTCCGGAGTGAGCGGGGCTGGGTCGAGATTGGGATATCCATCGTTCTCGCCGTCCACGCTACCGTCGGGCGGCGGGGGAGCAACTGGCGGCGCTATCTCTCCCGGCTGGCCTTCGAGATCGGCAACGGTCGGCTCGTCGCCAGCAGGGTCGGATTGATTGCAGGCGGACAGTACGAGGACGGCGAGAGCGCCTGTCGCAAAAACATGCTTCATACACGGCAAAACCGGGGAGCGGCAGGCCGCGTTCCCCGGTTCATCGCTTATTGCAATGGTGTCAGTCGCTTACTTGGGCGCCAGCACCATGACCATCTGGCGGCCTTCAAGGCGCGGGAAGGCTTCGACCTTGGCGATTTCCTCCACATCGTCGCGGACGCGGTTGAGCAGGTCCATACCAAGCTGCTGGTGCGCCATTTCGCGGCCGCGAAAGCGCAGTGTGCACTTCACCTTGTCGCCATGTTCGATGAACTTGACGACATTGCGCATCTTCACATCGTAATCGTGATCGTCGATGTTCGGACGCATCTTGATCTCTTTGATTTCCTGCGTCTTCTGGGTCTTGCGTGCGAGGTTCGCCTTCTTCTGCGCCTCGTAGCGATACTTGCCGACGTCGAGGAACTTGCACACCGGCGGGTCCGCATTGGGGGACACTTCGACGAGGTTGAGGCCGAGATCGTTGGCTTGCTCGACAGCTTCGCGGGTGAACATAACGCCGAGGTTCTCACCTTCGTGGTCGATCACGCGGACCTTCGGCACATTGATCATGTTATCGTAGCGCGGGCCGCTTTTCACGGGCATTTGCATGCTGCGCCGGGGTGGACGGGCTATGGGGCAATCTCCTTTGGTAGCCGTATAATCAAAGGGCGCATGTAGGCATTGTTCCGCAGATTCGGAAGTGTGTTATGCGCATGTGGCGCAGTTTCCATGCCCACCGTTGCACCTAGGCAGCGCGATTCCACAGGTTGAAGCGCGCCAGCTTGCCTTTTGCCGGCACCACCGCATCGATCCGTTCGGCCGGCTGCAGAGCCTTGAGGATCTCGGGATCGGCCGCGTTCATGCCGCCGGTATAGGCGCCGAAAGCCGGCAGGATCATGCGGCCGGTCGGTTTGCCGCCGGGACCGTCATTGGCGCTGACCACGGCGCAGGGTCTACGGATATGGCGGTCGCGGACCTTGATCTGCAGGCGCGGGTGGTAGTGGCCGGAAAGTTCGGGGCGCGTCTCACCCTTATGCGCACGGTGGCGCAGGATCACGCCGCCTATCTCCAGTTCCTCGGCCAGCGTACCGCCGCAGTGCACATTCATATCGGGGTCGTGATTACCGGTGATCCAGACCCAATCGACCGCGCGTGTCAGGGCGTCGAGCATGCCTGCCGCATGCGGCTCCAACCGGGCAGAGCCATCCGAATCGTGGAAATTGTCGCCCAGCGTGATCACCCGCCGCGCACCCGTTTCGCGGATCGCCAGCGCTACGCGTTCGAGCGTTTCGCGGCTGTCATAGGGTGGGATCGGCTGGCCGTGCCGTGCGAAAAAGCTGCCTTTCTCCAAATGCAGATCGGCAACGAGCAAAGCACGCTCGCGCGGCCAGTACAGCGCGCGGCCTTCGGTCAGAAGCCATTCCTCGCCGGCGAACGAAAGGGGAACCATGTGCCGCTATTGCCGCGCGGGGCGCGCTTTGGCAAGTGGGTGCGATGACCGAGACAACCCAGAAGACCGAAGTAGCCCGCAGCTGGTTCGAAAGTCTCCGCGACCGCATCTGCGATGCCTTCGAGGCGATCGAGCGCGAAGCCGGTTCGAACGCCGCCTTTCACTACACGCCATGGGATCGAGAGGAGGAGGGTAACGCCGATCCCGGCGGCGGTGTGCAGGGTTTGATGAAGGGCAGGGTGTTCGAAAAGGTCGGCGTCAACGTCTCGACCGTCAAGGGCAGTTTCAGCCCGGAATTCGCCGGCCAGGTCAATGGCGCGAGCGCGGATAATCCCGGCTTCACCGCGACGGGCATCAGCCTGGTTGCGCATATGGCCAATCCGCATGTGCCGGCGGTGCATATGAACACGCGCTTCCTCACCACGGGCAAAGCGTGGTTCGGCGGCGGGGCCGACCTGAACCCGCCGATTCCCTATGTGGATGACACCGAGGAATTCCACGCGCGGTTGCGGGCCGCCTGCTCCGCCCACAATCCAACGTATTACGAACGCTTCAAGAAGTGGGCGGACGATTATTTCTTCATCCCGCACCGCGGCGTTCATCGCGGGGTTGGCGGGATATTCTACGATCACCTCGAATGCGAGGACGATGCCGCATTCGCGCGCAATCTCGCCTTTACCCGGGAGGTGGGCGAGGCATTTCTCGACATCTTCCCCCGCCTGGTCCGCCGCAGGATGGAGAGCGAGTTTACTCCGCAGGACAAGCAGATCCAGCTCGAATGGCGCGGGCGTTACGCCGAATTCAATCTCGTCTACGATCGCGGAACGCTGTTCGGTCTCAAGACCGGCGGCAATATCGATGCCATCCTCATGAGCCTGCCGCCCGAAGCGGTGTGGAACTGATCAGTTAAGCCACCACCGCAAGGCATAGGCCACGGCGCCCAGTACGCTGACGCTTGCCAGCCAGATCAATGCCATCCAGCCGAGACGCTTCCAGAACGGGGCCTCGCTCAATGGTACCCCTCATCCGCAACCTTGCCGCGGAAGACCCAATAGGCCCAGGCGGTATAGGCGATGATCAGCGGCATGGTGATGGCGACGCCGATCAGCATAAAGACCTGGCTGCGCTCGGGCGCGGCGACATCCCAGATGGTCAGCCCCGGTGGAACGACATACGGCCACATCGTGACGCCAAGACCGGCCATGCCGAGAAGGAACAGCGCAAGGCTGAGCCAGAACGGCTTGGAATGCCGCTCGACCGAGAGTGCCCGCAGCAGCGCCAGCGCCACGAGGCCGGTCAGAATCGGCACCGGGGCGGCGTAGTAGATTTCGGGCGCGCTCAGCCAGCGATCGGCATATTCGGGCCGCAGGCCGAGATTGTAGATGCTGACACAACCCATCAGCAGGAAGGTGGCCCAGGCCGCGCGCTTCGCCAGTGTGCGCGCATGCGCCTGTGCCTGGCCATCGAGTTTCCACACCAGCCAGCACGCGCCGAGCAATGCGTAGCCCGCGACTGTGCCAATTCCGGTGAGTAGCGTGTAGGGGGTAAACCAGTCGAACCAGCTACCCGCATAGGCACGGTCGACCACTTCGATGCCCTGCAACAGCGCGCCTAGCGTCATCCCTTGCGCCATCGCTGCAAGGAGGCTGCCTCCGGTGAAGGCGAAATCCCAGACCCGCCGGTGCGCCGGATCGCGCCAACGGAACTCGAACGCCACCCCGCGAAAGACCAGGCCGAGCAGCATGGCGATAATCAGCGGATAAGTGGCCGGCAGGATCACTGCATAGGCCAGCGGGAAGGCGGCGAACAGGCCGCCGCCACCCAGCACCAGCCATGTCTCGTTGCCGTCCCACACCGGTGCGATCGAGTTCATCGCCCGGTCGCGTTCGCTGCCGACGGCGAAGCTCGGGAAGAGAATCCCGATGCCGAGATCGAAGCCATCCATCACGACATAGGCGAAGACGGCGAAGGCGATGATAAACGCCCAGACGACGGTGAGATCGAAATCAACGGCCATCGGTCGCTTCCTCATCGCTTGAGGGGAGTGCATCGGGATCGCGGCCGGGGTTTTGCGTCGGGCCGGGTGTAATGCCGGCCGTGCGCACTGGCCCCTTCTCGGTCCGCTTGACGCCCTTCTCTCCGGTTTGCGGCGACGCTTTCATCAGTCGCAAGATGTACCAGGTGCCGACCCCGAAGACGGCGAAGTAAACGACCACGAAAGCCAGTAACGAGGCGCCCACAGCGGGCGCGTCGAGCGGACTGGCGGCATCGGCGGTGCGCAGCAGGCCATAGACCACCCAGGGCTGACGGCCGACCTCCGTGGTAATCCAGCCGGCAATCACGGCGACGAAGCCACTAGGCCCCAAGACGAGCGCGGCGCGGTGCAACCAGCGCCAGTCATACAGTTTGCCGCGCCATCGCGCCAACAGGCTCCAAAGGCCGACGCCCAGCATCAGGAAACCGATCCCGACCATCACGCGGAAACTCCAGAACACGATCGCGACGGGCGGCTGTTCGTCGTCCGGCACCTTGTCCAGCCCCGCCAACGGGGCATCGAGATCGTGTTTGAGGATCAGGCTGGAAGCCTTGGGAATACCCACGGCATAGTCCAGCCGCTGCTCCTTGTCGTTGGGAATGCCGAACAGGTAAAGCGGTGCGCCATCCGGATGGCTTTCGTAATGCCCCTCCATCGCCATGACCTTCACGGGCTGGTGTTCCAGCGTGTTGAGGCCGTGCATGTCCCCGGCGAAGATCTGGATCGGCACGACCAGCGCTGCCATCCACATCGCCATCGAGAAGATGGTGCGCGCATGGGCGTTGGTACGGTCCTTCAGCAGATGCCAGGCGCCGACGCCGCCCACCACGAAAGCGGTCGTGAGATAGGCGGCGAGGACCGTGTGGACGAGGCGATAGGGAAAGCTGGGGTTGAAGACGATGTCCCACCAGCTTGGCCCCGGCAGAAACTCCCCGTTCGCACCCATTTCGAAACCCACCGGCGTCTGCATCCAGCTATTGACCGAAAGAATCCAGAAGGCCGATACGAAGGTGCCGAAGGCGACCATGCAGGTGGCGGCGAAATGCAGGCCCTTGCCGACCTTGTTCATTCCGAACAGCATGACGCCCAGAAACCCCGCCTCGAGAAAGAAGGCGGTCAGTACCTCGTAAGCCATCAGCGGCCCGATTACCGGCCCGGCCCTGTCCGAGAACACCGACCAGTTGGTCCCGAACTGGTAGCTCATCACGATGCCCGATACGACGCCCATGGCAAAGGCGATGGCGAAGATCTTGAGCCAGTATTTGAACAGGTCGAGGTAAAGCTGTTTGCCGGTCTTCAGCCACAGGCCTTCGAGCACCATGAGATAGCTCGCCAGTCCGATCGAGAAGGCCGGAAAAATGAAATGAAAGCTCACCGTGAAGGCGAACTGGATCCGGGCGAGCAGCAGCGCATCGAAACCGTCGAACATGGCAATCTCGCATAAACCAGTGATCCGGTCAGTTCCAGCCGCCAGTACGCACCGTTTGTTGCGCGCCATGCAACTTCGTCGCTCAGGCACGTCCTGCGGTGAGCGGAATCATCGTGCGCATAGACCTGCCGCTCGCTGCTACCGCTTTCATCGCATCGCTACGCCCATGGCTACGATTTCAGCGCCGGGGCTGGCGTGCACCGGCCGGATCGGCAATAGGACCCCGCATAGACATGAGACGAGCCGGGTCGCGCATCCGGCATCATACGAATTGGAGATCTGCCCATGCGCCGCCTTGCTGCCCCGCTCGCCATGCTGCTCGCCAGTGCCGCCTGTACGACGATGGAGGCAGCCCCGCCGATGCCTGCCGCTGCCGCGGACCATATGGTTTCGCCTATCCTGACCACTCCGGAAGCCGTGGACCACCTGACCTATGCCCAGCCGCAGATCGCGCGGGTAACGCATGTCAGGCTCGATCTCGATCTCGATTTCGATGCCAAACGGGTTGGCGGTGTGGCCGAACTCGATGTTCTCGCGCAGCCGGGTGCCGAGGAGATTGTTCTCGACAGCAACGGGCTGGAGATATCGAACGTGACCGACGGAGCGGGTCGCGAATTGCGATATGAGATCGGCGGCAATGTCGAAGAAGGCGGCAAAGGCGCACCGTTGACGATCGCGCTGGATGGCGCGAACACGTTACGCGTCGAGTACATGGCCCCCCTCGACGCGGAGGCGCTCCAATGGCTCAGCCCGGAACAAACCAAGGGCGGCGTCCATCCATTCCTCTTCAGCCAGGGCCAGGCGATTCTCAACCGCACCTGGATACCCACGCAAGACAGTCCCGGCATCAGGCAGACCTGGGAGGCGCGCATTACTGCGCCCAAACCGCTGGATGTGGTGATGAGCGGGGTACGGCAGGGCGAGCCGGAAGAGCTTGGCAATGGCCGCCGCGCCTTCACTTTCGTGATGGACAAACCGGTGCCGCCCTATCTTATCGCGATCGCGGCCGGCGATATCGATTTCAGGGCGATCGGTCCACGCACCGGCGTCTGGGCGGAACCCGCGACGCTGGAGCGGGCATGGCAAGAGGTCGGGGATACCGAAGACATGGTCCTCGCCGCCGAGCAGCTCTACGGCGAATATCGCTGGGGCCGCTACGACATGATCGTGTTGCCGCCGGCGTTCCCCTATGGCGGCATGGAAAATCCCGTGATGACGTTCCTGACGCCAACCTTCATCGCGGGCGACCGGTCGAACAATGGCCTTGTCGCGCATGAACTGGCGCATAGCTGGTCGGGCAATCTCGTCACCAATGCGGTGTGGGAGGACAGCTGGCTGAACGAAGGCGTCACGTCCTATTTCGAGAACCGCATCGTGGAGGCGGTCTATGGCAGGAAGCGCGCCGAGCAGGAGGCCGCGCTTGCCTTTGCCGGCATCGAGGAAACACTGCGCGAAGTAGGCATGGATGCGCCGGGCAGTGCGCTTCACCATGAACCGGGCACAGACGAACTTGGCAGCGCGATCACTTACGACAAGGGGCACTTCTTCCTGCGCACAGTCGAACGTATCGTTGGCCGCGAGCGGTTCGATGCCTGGCTGCGCCAGTGGTTCGACAATCACGCCTTCCAGCCCGCGACCAGCAAGTTGTTCTACGAGGACATGATGGCCAACCTCGTCGGCTCGGCCGCGGAAGGCGAAGCGCTGAAGCTTCGGGAGTGGATCTTCGAACCGGGCTTGCCAGCGAATGTCGCGCGCCCGGATCCTGCGGCTTTTGCGGAAGTCGATGCGGCTGTTTCAGCCTACACTGCCAGCGGAGCGATTCCCGCGACCTATTCGAGTTGGAGCGCGGCCGAACAGATGCGCTTCCTCGACAATATCCCCAAGCAGCGCAGTGCCGAGCAGCTTGCCGCGCTAGATAGCGCAGTCGGTCTTTCCGACGCGGGGAACAACGAAATCCTGTTCCTGTGGCTCGAACTCGCTCTCGTCAACCGCTATGAGCCTGCGGTACCTCAGGCCGAGGAGTTTCTGGCCGAAGTGGGCCGTGCCAAGTTCGTCCGTCCGCTGTTCCAGACCCTTTGGGACCAAGGCGACTGGGGGCGCCCGATCGCTACGCGGATCTACGCCAAGACGCGCAATAGCTATCATTCGGTAACGCGCGCCGGTGTAGACCGGGTGATGAACGCTGCCGATTAGCCACCGCACGCTTTTAGCGTTGCATTGAAGCGGCAAATCCTCACATCGTAAATCACGATGCTGCGCCAGTACGAACTTGTGGAACGGGTCAAGGAATACGACCCCGATGCCGATGAGGCGATGCTGAATCGCGCCTACGTCTATACCGTGCAAAAGCACGGCACGCAGACGCGTGCGAGCGGCGATCCATATTTCAGCCACCCGGTCGAGGTTGCGGGTCTGATGACCGATCTCAAGCTCGATCAGGAAACAATCGCGACCGCGCTCTTGCACGACACGGTCGAGGACACGCTGGCGACGATCGACGACATCGAGCGTAATTTTGGGGTCGACGTAGCGCGGCTCGTGGATGGCGTGACCAAGCTCTCCAAGATCGAGCAGATGCCGGAAAACGAGCGTGCAGCAGAGAATCTGCGCAAGTTCCTGCTCGCCATGAGCGAGGATATCCGGGTGCTGCTGGTCAAGCTGGGTGACCGGCTGCACAATATGCGCACGCTGCACTTCATCAAGAATCCCGAAAAGCGCCAGCGGATCGCGCGCGAGACGATGGACATCTACGCTCCGCTCGCGGAACGGATCGGTCTGTACGAGTATATGCGCGAGATGCAGATGCTCGCTTTCGAACAGCTAGAGCCCGAAGCCTACAACACGATCACCAAGCGCCTCGACCAGATCCGTAGCGAGGATGGCGGGCAAGTGGATGCCATCGCGCTCGACATGAAGCACGCCTTGGCCGAGGCCGGGATCACCACGGAGGTTTCGGGGCGTGAGAAGCACCCCTATTCGATCTGGCGCAAGATGGCCGAACGCCATGTTTCGTTCGAACAGGTTACCGACATCATGGCTTTCCGCATTATCTGCGAGGATGTGGCCGACTGCTACCGGGCGCTGGGTGTCCTGCACACGACCTGGCAGTTCCTGCCGGGCAAGTTCAAGGACTATATCTCCACCCCGAAGAATAACGGGTATCGTTCGCTCCACACATCGTTGATCTACGGCAAATCGATGCGGGTCGAGGTTCAGATCCGCACCCGCGAAATGCACCGCGTGAACGAATTCGGCTTTGCCGCGCACTGGGCCTACAAACAGGGGAACAGGCCCGATGGGCAGGTCGCCTGGCTGCGCGATCTGATCGAGATCGTCGATGCCAGTCACGATCCGGAAGAATTGCTCGAGCACACGCGCCTGGCAATCTACCAGGACCGCATTTTCGCCTTCACGCCCAAGGGCGCGCTGTTCCAACTGCCCAAAGGTGCGACCCCGGTGGATTTCGCGTTCGCCGTGCACACCGATCTTGGCGCGCAGACCGTGGGCGCGAAGATCAACGGGCGGCACATGCCGCTGCGTACCCAGCTCAACAATGGAGACGTGGTCGAGATCATCAAGAGTGCGCAGGCCGATCCGCAGATGAGCTGGCTCGGCTTCGTCGTTACCGGAAAGGCAAGAGCCTCCATCCGGCGCGCCGTACGCTTGAAGGAGCGCGCCGAAATTGCCGAGATCGGCAAGAAACTCTTCGACGAGATCGCTCTGCGCGTGCCGGCGAGAATCGGCAAAAAGGCGTTGCGCGAAGCGCTGCGGCGACTGGAGATGGAGGAAGAGGAAGATCTCTACTACGCCATCGGATCGGCCAAGATTTCCGATCGGGATGTCATGGAGGCACTCGTCCCCGGAAGCACGGCCGAGCTGGAGGACGAGCCAGACTGGGCGAAGAGCGGCAAAGCCCTCTCTATCCGCGGGTTGACGCCGGGAGTGGGCTTCCGGCTGGCCGAATGCTGCCACCCCGTGCCGGGCGACCGCATTGTCGGCCTGCGCAAACCGAACGAAGGTGTCGAAGTGCATACGATAGACTGCCACCGCCTGGCCAGCGGGATCGATAGCGACTGGCTCGACCTGTCCTGGGGCAAGCGCTCGCGCGGCGCCGTCGGTCGGTTGCGGGTGACGCTCTACGACCGGCCCGGCACACTGGCCGAGATGGCCGGGATCTTCGCGCAGAACCACGTCAATGTGAAAAGCCTTGAACAGATCCAGCTCGATTATCCGTTCACGACTTACGAGATCGATCTCGAAGTGCAGGACGTGCCCCACCTTACCCGCATCCTCAGCGCATTGCGTGCGAGCGATTCCATCGCTCAGGCGGAGCGTGTATGAGCGCGCTTCTCGGCATAGACCATGTGCAACTCGCCATGCCGCATGGCGGCGAACCGCATGCGCGGCGTTTCTGGGTCGATGTGATGGGGCTGCAGGAAGTCGCCAAGCCTGCGCATCTGGCGGTCAATGGCGGCTGCTGGTTCGAAGGTGACGGGGTGGCGATCCATTGCGGGGTGGAGGATGGCTTCCTGCCGTCGCGCCGGGCGCACCCGGCGCTGCTGGTCAGCGACCTGTCGGCGCTGGTCGCGAAGCTCGGCAAGGCGGGCATCCGTTACAAGCCGGGCAAGAAGCTGGCAGGCTATGTGCGCGGCGACATAGCCGACCCTTTCGGCAATCGCATCGAGCTGATGCAGAAGATCTAGGGTCTGTGGGGATTCATTTTGAATTGAGGATTGCGGCGGCGAGGTAGATCATGGCGGCGAAGCTCTGATCGG
>NZ_JAIGNO010000016.1 GCF_019711515.1 Qipengyuania qiaonensis | reverse complement strand
CATCACCGCTCCACAAAAGAGCAGCAATCAGACTATCCGACCGGGGAGTGGCAAGGCGGCCTCCAGGCCACGCTTACGTAGCAACTAGGCGTAAAGTGGTATTAGATGACTTCGTGCAAGTCGATGTAGAGCGGCTATTTTGAGCGCTTCAATAGCAGAATGCGTGACGAGCTGCTGGTCTAAAACCTGTTCATGAGTTTCGCTCATGCCAAGTTGGAAATCGCGGCCTGGGACTGCGACCGGGTGAGCTCACACTCGGCCTTTGTCGATGCGGCCCCGGCGACGTTCGTCGCCGCTCTTCATAAACAATGGTCTGCTTTGCCACGCCCGATGGACTCCGCTACGCAACCCATTGCTTCAACAGCGCTCGCGGGTAAGACAACCGGTCGGCTTAAATCTAGTTGAAGGAAGCTGGAGACCACTTCAGCCGTACCGCTGTTGAAATGATCAAACCAAGGCGAATCCGACTTGCCAACCTTCTCAATTTTCTACGACCATATTGTCGTGAGTGCTATGAGTTGGAATAAGGAGTATACTATGTCTCGACCTTCCGAGCAGGATGAGCCTTTGGAGGGCGATGACCTAGCACTAAGCGCACCTGATGCTCACCGTGAGGAGCTTGGCCGCGTGCAAGCGGAAAACGAGCGGGAAGCGCTACGCTCTGAAATTGCGGACAGCGCGGCCCAGATCGCCAATCTTCAGCAAAAATATCAGGATCGATTGGCCGATCTTGCAGAGCTCGGCCATATTCTGGCTCTCAAGGACAAGGAACTCATACGCGTTAAAGCGATACATGAATTCTCCCAGCTTCGACACCATATCCTGACGATGCTATCGAAAGGACATGGGCAGTTGCATGGAGCCTTGTCCAGATGGAAGCTCGCGCGCTCGCGCAGGCGCGCTGTCGACCGCCTGGCACAGGAGAAGGCCCTGATCGAAACATCCGGCCTGTTCGATGCGGATTGGTATCTGGAACTCTATCCCGACATTGCGCAAAGTGGTGAAGACCCCATTCGTCACTACGTAATGCATGGTGCATATGAATTGCGTGATCCCGGACCGCGTTTTAGCGCTTTCAAGTATCACAAAAATTACCCTGACGTGACCAAAGCCGGGATACCAGCACTTTCACACTATATCCGTAACGGCAGAACCGAAGGCCGTCGCATATTTGGGGTGGGCGAATCTGGCTGAAAGCTCCTTGCCGGGATTAGGAAAGAGCCTGAATTTGGATCTCACGTGCACGCTGTCGTGCTGCAAGGCTCATTTTACCAAGATGTATCCGCGCTACGTCCAGCGCAAGAATTGCGTCTGCAACGCCTGAAATGGAACCTGCTGGCGCGACAAAGCCGGTCTTGCCGCTGACAATCAACGAGGGTGGAGCACCTCGATTATAGCATACTACCGGTCGCCCTGCGGCCATGGCCTCTACCACCGTACGGCCGAAACTTTCAGCGAAATGCGACAGGCTGGCCACTACGTCGACCTGGGCAATAGCTTCCGCTGGGCTATCAGCATAATCCCTAATGTCGACGTTTGGAGGCAGTGTGCCCAAATGTTCCAGGTCTGGTGTTTGGGGGCCGATGAGCAAGAAGCGGATTGCGGGGCCTAATGCGGCGATCATCTCTGCTGTTGCAACGAAATCCCCAATCCCCTTCTTGGCTACGTTACTGCTGATGAGACCGACTTTCAGAATCCGTCCTGGTGTGAACGGCAGATCGAATAGCTCTTCGTCCACGGCATTGGGTCGCACTGTGCAGCGATCTGGGCATTCCAGCCAGTCCGCCACAACCTGTGAGGGCACGATGAAACGGTCAACTTGTTCCAGCAGACTACGCCGCAGTGCGCCGGAGCCCATCCCCAACGCCCGGCACAGTGCCGCATCCTCGGCCGGGAGCTCGCGGACGTACATTGTGCATGGCACGGACTCGGAGCGAGCTGCGATAAGTGGTGCTTCTAAAGTCAGCGTGTTGACGCGAATTTCGCAAGGATTGTGCTTGCGGATCAACGAGCGAATTGCATCAATAGTTTTGGGATGTGGTGGATGCAATCCATGACGCCAGAGCTGTGGCAATACCTCAACCATGACAACCATTTCCATCAACTGCTCGAGATAGGCCGGGTTTTGCAGAGATGGCAGGACCACAACTGGTGCGAAACCGTCTTTCGTCAATCGGGCAACAACATCTAGAAAGCTGCGTTCAGCGCCGAACAGTGTAGCGCCCGATGTGTGCGCGAACACCAAAACGCGTTTGCGATCTAAAAAGTGCCGGTCCCGCCTTCCTATTAGCGCCGGCAATTTTTGCGCGCCGTCTTTTTCCCCGACGCGCAGGAAATGCAATAGTGGGTTTTCAGTTGGTCCGAGATTATGAGCCAAGCGATAGCCGCTCGTGCTAAACAGCGGACCTGGATCGCGATTGCCAGCTGCGCCCGAAGTTAGATAGTGTCGCGTGCCGCCGATTTTCGCCTGCATTGCTTCGGGGTTATTCAGTAGATACCAGTCTTCGTCCATCAAGTCCGATGCAACAATAAGGTCGAACTCACTAGCCGGAGCCTCGGTATCGCCAATGGCTATTGCTGGCGGTATGCGGAACGGACGCCTGACCGGCATGCGTGATAGGAAAAGACTGGAAGGTTCTGAAGATCGCCGATGCCAATCATGTGCGGCTTCCATGTAGTCGTGCCGAACTCCGTGATACTGACTACGTAAATGTGTCGCACTCTGATTGGTTAATGATCCGCGTAACGTTCGACCGAAGGCCAGTGGAACGCCAGGGCAGACCTCCTTGATTGCGCCTCCGCCATAAGCATGCATGATGCGATAGTAATATTCGGTATCGGCATTTACTTTCACGCGATCCCAATAGCCTAACTCTTCGCGCAATTCGGCACGTAGCATGAGCGAGGAAACATTGCGGTGGATCCAGCCTTCTTCCATACGCCAGCGAGTAACTTCCATATCGCTGCTCATGCGAACCCAGTGCGAAATCGAAGCCTTGAGCGTAGGATTTTCCATCAGGGCGCGTGTCTGAAGTTCAATCTTTTGCGGGTGAGACCAGTCGTCGGCATCGTGAACCGTAACGAATGCGCCGCTCGCTTCCGCTAAGCCCAAGTTGCGCGCGGCATACGCGCCTTCGTTGCGACCAACCTCAATTACCCTAACACGCGGGTCCTGCGCCGCAGCAGATCGGGCAATGACAACGCTATCGTCCGATGATCCATCGTCAATCAGGAGAATCTCAAGCGATTTCCAGCTTTGCGCTAGAAGTCCCCGAAGTGCGGTCGGCAGTTCCGCAGAAGAGTTGAAGACCGGCACAATTACGCTAACGAGTGGCTGATGTCTTGCCTGAAAGGTTGTTGACGGCATGGCTTCGGATTGCAGCCGGTCGAAAAGACGCTCATCTCCCTTCTTCAACGTCATCGAAGCCAGTCCAGAACGTGCGTGCAACTCACCTAGAACTTTCGATAGTCCGTGCTCTGATCGGCCTTCCGCCTGGGCGAGTAGGAATTGTGCAAGAATGAAATCCGGCGTTTCTCCAAATCTAGATATCCCCTTTTCCACTAAAGTTCGCGCATTCCGCACGTCGCCTTGTGAAAGGCTCAACTCAATCGCCAAAAGATCAGGCCCTGGATGGTTCAATTCATGGCTGCCTTCAGGGTGAGCATGAAATATTTGAATTGCTCGGTAAGCGTCTTCGTAATTTTGCTGAGAGGCTTCCCAGCGCGCTAAGACCCAACCCGCCACCGCCTGTTCGACCGCTGGTCCGGATTCAAGCAAGGCCTGAAGCCTCGGGAGAACGCGGTCTCCATAACCGCGCCAGAGCAGAGGATCGAGTTCTAGCGCATGCACTTTCGCGGCGTGTTGAGAAAGTGCATCATGATGGCTTCGCAACCAATCAAACAAGTCGTTCGATTTGGTTCCATCTGGATTCGCCGCAGCATCTAATATCAATAAAAGTCTCCGTTATTCCAGCGGACGACCTTCGGACTTTCCGAACTGAATATAGTGCACCAAGGCTGGCCAGCCGGCCTTCGCAACGTCGGGATTGGCCCAGTAATAGGCCATTGTGTCGAAATCCGGACCAGGATTCAGTCCTTCAAACGATCCGGCGCGAATATAGTGCTGCGTCGCGACCATACCGCCCTGCCCATTATGCAGATATGCCTTTTCGTACCATTGATCGTCAAATAGCGGACTAGATGCCAGAAGTTCGGCCTGCTGTTCTAAGGTGGTTTGGCTGCGGACAGGCTCGCCCATTTTCATCGCGTAGTATGCATGAATCAGCGCGATCTCGACCTCTTGTCGGATCCTAAGGTGTCTTATTTCAGCGCGAAGAACCCGTTGAATGTCCAGATCGTTTTGCTCGACTTCCGAACTCATAGCAACAATCTCTTTAGGCTGAGAAATACATTTAGATTCAATATAACAGGCGCATTTCAACGAAAAACAACTAGCACACCTTCTTGCTTTGGTCGCTAAAAATTAGGCAATGGAAACACAATAAATGTCCGCGCGGGAGCCTTTTTATAGCGCTTCGTAAACGGAAATTCCTGTGTCAACGTCTTCATACATTGTGGCGATGCCGTCATCCAGGACGATGGCCCGGTTGCAAAACCGTTTCACAGTTTTGACGCTGTGCGACGCGAGCAACAATGCACGATCCTTGCGCACTTCGAAAAACGCCCGCTCGCACTTCTTTCGAAAGTTCATGTCACCTACCATGATCACTTCGTCAATCAGGTAACATTGGAACTCGATTGCCAGCGATAATGCAAAAGCTAGCCTTGCACGCATGCCAGACGAATACTGCTTCACCGGCATGTGGAGTTGTATGCCGAGTTCGGTAAACTCCTCCACAAAGACCCGCATTTCGCTGTAGGGCTTGTCGTAAATGCGGGCGATAAAGCGGGCGTTATCGTAACCTGTGAGACTGCCCTGAAAGCCACCAGTGAACCCCAGCGGCCAAGAACAGCTCATCTTCCTCACAACTTTTCCGGAGGTCGGCATCTCCACGCCGCCAATTAGCCGAATGAGTGTGGATTTGCCCGCACCGTTCCGGCCTAGCAGGCCAATACGGTCATTGGGATTGATTGTAAAATCAACCCCATTCAGCACCGATTTCGTGATATGACCAGTGCGGTATTCTTTGTGCAGATCGTGGCAGGTGATCATGACAAGGAGAGCGTACGGCGTATTCGGCGTGACAGCGTCAGGCCAATCACCAAGCAAGCTAAGGTGATGCCAATCGCCTTGGGTATATCGTAGTAGGGCGTGACCAAATCTCCGAAGAGGCCGAAGCGCATCAGTTCCATTCCGGTGACAAGTGGCGACCACATCAGCGCCTCGCGCACGTTCGGTGGGAGCCAAGCCGCCATGTTAAAAACGCCTGAAAACGGGATTGATACGTACACGCTTATGGGCACGAGCTTTTCGACCACTTCCGACATCTCGGATAGTGGCGCTAGCACCGTGCAGACCGACACGACGAAAAGAACGTATATCAGCCATCCGGACACCAGCGAGGTGACATCGTATGGCATCGGGAACATGTCGAAGAAGAACAGCACGACACCTGCAAAAATGTAGGCCATCATCGCGCCGATCGCCTCGATCGAAACGCGCACGAAGATGAAATCCAAAATCTTCACTTGCCGGTGATAAAGCAGTGCGCCGTTAGTCTGGAAAATTTTAGCAGATCGACCGAAAGAGTGCCGCAAAAAAGTCAGCGGTATGTAACCGCTCACAACGAACGCCACCACCGCGATTCCTTGCTTTTCCTGTCCTCGCAAGAACGTCCACACTAGGCCGACCAATCCAGCGAACAGGAGAGGTTCGACCATGATCCACAAAAAGCCGATGTTCTCGCGACCAAAGCGTGTCACAAGCTCGCGGATCATGAGTGCCTGCATCACCCGCAATTGAACTCGCAAACCTTTTGAGAACTGCGTCATAGTTCAGTCTTCGGGTGCATGCTCACGAACGCCGACCGCTAGCATCCAACCGATCAGATAGATGCAAAGGCTGGCGAGGACGACCCCCAGTATGCTCTTCAACCGATTGGGAAGAATTGCAGCGTCCGGAAGGTTTGGTTCCACAACTCTCTCTAAATAATACTGCTGTTGCAGAGCTTCCGCGCGGGCCTGTTCAAGTGAAGCGTTGGCAGCCGTAAGCACCTGGGTGGCGAATTCCTGCTCGACCAGAAGGTTTTCGTACTCGGTGAGTTTGGAAGCAAGGCCGTCAGGTGTCCCGACCGCACGCCCTGTCTGTGAGGCGATCTGCTGCGAAAGGGATGCGATCCGTTCCTGTAACGCTGGAATCGATGGATGGTTGGGGGCTGTCCGGCGCATCTCACTCAATTGCGCCCGCAGTGCAGCTTCCCTGGAGATAAGTTCGTTGGAGACTGCCAAGACGCCCATACCCTGCTGCTGTGGGTCGAGGATTTCGGAACTGTTGCGATATGCTCCAAGCTGTATGCGAGCATCTCGGACGCGCTGCTGCGCCGCCGCTACCCGATTTTCGGCCTCCGTGATCGCCTGCGAGTTGACCCTCCGATTGAGGCGATTGACCAGATCTTCGCTCAGGTTGAGGAGACCCAAATTCAGCGATTGCGCCTCTTCAGGTGTATAGGCTTTCACTTCCAGAATAGTCAGTCCTGTATCGGGATCTGGAGATGTCGATACCATCGAATTGTAGTATTTGTAGAGGTGCTCGAATGAATCGCCCTGAAAGATGAGCGGGAAGCGGCTAACGAAATCGGCATGCGCAGAGCCGAACACGGCACGGACATCAACTCGTTCCGAAAGGTCGGCGAGTGCATCGCGAGACTGCACGTATCCGAGGATTTCGCTGGCCTGCTCCTCTCCGCTACCCAATCCAGTGCTCTGCAATAGAGAAGTGAGAGGCGATCCACCGCCACCTTGACCGTCCGGCGCCTTGATGACGAAACGCGACTCCGAAACGTAGATGTCGGCAGCAATGAAGCCATAATAGAGAGTGGCCAGCAGGGAGGGAAGAACCACAACCAGCGTGAACCAGCGCCATCGCTTGATCAATGCGACAAGTTTGTTTTCGGTGCCCGTCGCTTCGATATGACGCTGCAATTCTTTGTCGTGATGCATAATCAGTTTTGTGTTCAGGTAAGAATCAAACCGCGTCAGTGGTAAAGGGTAGCCAAGTGCGCGCGGGAGCGGCGCCTGTAGCAGCAATCGGACGGAATGCCCAAGGAAATTCGATCTGGCTCCCCTATTGACATCATCGCAAGGATTTTCTCGCTCTTTCAACGCAATCTGTCAGGTTGCCCAAGTGATCGCCCCTCTCCAGAGGCGTGCTTGCGTCTACAACATCCAGTAACGCCAAGTTCTGTTCGACGGGTGTTCGGGATGCCCCCGATCACGAACGATATAGTCTCCGCCAGTTGAATTGATCGCAGATCATCTTGAGCGACCGGAAAAATGGTCGCGGTCCTTTCCGCAGCGAAGCCAGCAAGATGCCGAAATCGCGCCGCAAACTCGTGTACTCATCGAGCGTTCCATAAATTTCCCAGAAGCGATCGGCTCCCAGTACCTCGGGCATCAGGAAAACGCCGTGGTAGCCGAAGCTTTCCTTGGGATCGCCCGCTCGTTCGGCAGAAAATGCGTCGGCAAGTTCAACCGGTGCAAAGCGCAACCCGAGCCTGTCAAGCATGGAACGATTGGTCCGGCAGATCGCTACGTCTTCCGGATGGTGGGAATTGAAATCCGGCAGGCGGCAGGCATCCATCAAGCGCCGACTGCGCAGAGAGAACCCACCATTCCCGACATCATGCCCATCTTGGAATTGCGGCCAGCTGGCTCCGACATAATCGTAGTCGAGAAAATCGGGCCGCCAGCGCGCCGGATCGATAACATGGCTATCCCACTGCACGATTAGGCAGTGGCTTGTATGTACATAGTCGGCCAGCCGGCTGATGACGAAGCGTGAATACGCCTCGGCAGACGAAAGCTTCTCGATGCGAACCACGCGGATTCGGTCGGAAGGGAATATCCCGGCCTCGGTCAGGTCGGCATCGGTGAAGAATATGGCCTCGGCCACGTCGATATAGACAAGGCTGGTTTCCAGCGCACGGATCGTGGCCTCGACATTGGATGAACTGACGGCACACATCGTCACATCGTCCAGGCGGAGACGTCGTGCAGGCACGGCGGGCATGAGTGTATCGCTGGTCATCGGATGTCTCTAGAGTTCCAGCACGAATTGTTCGCTGAACGGGCTGAGGCAAGGGTGATGAAACGGATCTGCCGAGCGATTCGGGCCTTTATCGAGATGAAACGGACCCCAGCGTTTTTGCAAAGCTGTCAGTTCCCGAGCCAGGCGTGCGGAGCCGGCCGGATCGCGATCGAAACCGCGCGTGACGGATTCGTGGTGCACAAGTGTGGCTCGCGGCTCATAAAGAGTGTGCCAACCCTTGCTGCCAAGACGTAGACATAAATCCACATCGTTGAAGGAAACGGCAAAGTGATCGGCGTCGAAACCACCGACGGCCAAGAATTTATGTCGCTGAACTACCAGGCAGGCCGCGGTCACGGCTGAAACGAACTGCGGTAAGGAATGCCGGTCGAAATAGCCCGGTTCAGTCGGACTGAGCAGCCGGTGTGCGTGCGCAGCGCCTCCGCCCACTCCCATGACGACCCCCGCATGCTGAATACGACCATCGGGATAAAGCAGCCGCGCACCTACCGCACCGACCTCTGCCCGCAAGGCCTGCTCGCACATCGTGGTCAGCCAGGCGGGATCGACCATTTCGATGTCGTTGTTCAGGAAGCACAGCAACTCACCTGAAGCCGTATCCGCGGCACGATTGTTGAGGGCGGCGAAGTTGAACGGTCCATCATCGCGCAAAACCTGCGCAAATTTTGGGTCCAGGCTGGCGAGGAACTCGAGTGTTGCAGTATCGTCGCTGCCATTGTCGATGACGATAACTTCCAGTGGTCCGGGATATTCGGTCCGGGCCAGCCCATCAAGGCAGTTGCGCAGCAGATTGAGTCCGTTGCGGGTCGGCACGAGAATACTGATGGACGGCAGGTCTGCGCGCGCTTCGGCCAACATTGTAGGGGGAAACGGCAGCTTTGGAGCAAAGCGGGTGCGGCGATGATGCAGGATCTGGTGCAGGTGGATGACGCAGCTGTTGTTTGCTTCGCTTCGTCGTACTGTTCGAGAAACAAGCTGTTGTGGCCATCCGTCGTCCGTTAGATCGTCGAAGCTGTCCTGACTTAGCCTGAGGATTGCCGCACCCGTCAGATAATCGAAGTGGCGGAACAACTCGCTGTTCCAATCGGGCTTCAGATGCGGAGTGCTGCGACGCATACGAGTATCGATGATATCGTCATCCGCGTAGATTACGAGAGTGCCGGCCGGTGCGGCGGCGGCGGCCTCGCGGTACAGCGCGCCGGCCCCGGGTGCGAGTATATCGCCACTCGTTATGGGCAGGATCCACGCGTCGGGATCATTTCTGCTCAATCGCGCAAGATCGGCTGTTTGAAGCCCCTGGATCTTCTTGGCAGGAATATTCTCGGAGGCGAGGCTTGATAATGTCCTTTCTATATCGGCGCCGACTTGAACCAACGCCATTATCGAAGGGGCATTCTCCAATCGGCGAGGACGCGCATCCGCGCTATCGTTTCCTCGCGAAAGCCACAATGCATAGGCCCACCGCGATCCGCCGAGCAATGGTGCGAGCAGGAGGCGGGCCCGCAGTCTCTTGCCCGTCACCCTTGACCAAGCAGCTCGGAAATAGCGCCTGGGGTCGACTAGCAACGCATCGAAGTGCACCATTAGCCTGAGCGCCAGGCGAAACCCGATACTGCGAGCGGGATTTGTTTGTGCGCGATTCATGGTTTCGAAACTGGGCTCGGACCTCCGCATTGCATCGGCGATAGGCTAATTGCCCGATGAAGCAAATTGGATGGGTTTCGGAATTGCTTGCCCTTTACGCGGCTTTCTGCAGAGCGCGCCACCAGTCCTCGTTGTCGAGATACCAGTGCAGCGTCGCCGCAAGGCCGCTTTCGAAATTGTGATGTGGCGAATACCCGAGCTCGTCGCGCGCCTTGGTTTCGTCGATCGCGTAGCGGCGGTCATGACCCTTGCGGTCGGCTACAAAGGTTTTGAGTTCGCGGGTTGGCTTGCCATTCGCGGCGGGGGCATCCGGGTAGCGTGCGGCGAGCCCGTCGATTTCTTCGAACGCCTTGTCGACCTCGGTGCATATGCGGTCGATGACGGACATATTGGGCAGTTCCTCGCCACCGCCAATATTGTAAGTCTCGCCCGGCGTTCCCCTGCCCAGGCAGGCTTCGATGCCACGACAATGGTCTTTCACATGCAACCAGTCGCGCACATTCATGCCATCGCCGTAGATCGGAAGGTTCCGGCCGTGCAATGCATTGAGCAGGAACAGTGGGATCAGTTTTTCCGGGTACTGATAGGGCCCGTAATTGTTCGAGCAGTTGGTAGTTGTGACCTCCAGCCCGAAAGTGTGATGATAGGCCCGTACAAGATGGTCTGATGACGCCTTGGATGCCGAATAGGGCGAGTTCGGCTGATATGGGTGTGTTTCGCTGAAGGCGGCGTCATCCGGATCGAGCGAGCCATACACCTCGTCTGTCGAGATATGATGGAAGCGGTGCGGGCGACCGCTACCCTCGTCCAGCCAGACCGCACGGGCGGCTTTCAGCAGGCTGTTTGTGCCAAGGATATTGGTGTCGATAAATGCGTCCGGGCCGCTGATCGAGCGGTCGACATGACTTTCGGCAGCGAAGTGCACCACCGTGGCAATCTCGCGTTCGCGAATTAGATTTTCGACTAGCTTGTTGTCGCGGATGTCGCCCACGACGAGTTCGACCTGCTCGACCCTGGCAATTGTCGCTTCATTGCCGGCATAGGTCAGGCAGTCGAGCACGATTACCGCGTCGTCGGGGTGCCGCTCTGCCCAGTAATGTACGAAGTTACCACCGATGAAGCCAGCGCCTCCGGTTACGAGAAGGTTAGCCAAAAGCCTGTTCCTGTTGCAGCATAATGCGCAGATTTTCGCGCCAGTGAATGTGACCATCGCCCAGCAGATCGCGCGTGGCGCTGCAATCGAGCAGCGAAAAAGCGGGGCGCGAGGCAGGGGTTGGGTAGGCCTTGGTCGGGATCGGCACGATCGGGATGGCTTTGTCTAGCAAGCCCAAAGTCAGCGCCTCTTCCTGAATGGCAACGGCAAAATCATACCAACTGGCAACCCCGGCATCACTATGATGAAAAGTGCCCGCCGCATCCTTATCGATCAATCGCCAGATGGTAGCGGCAAGGCCGGGTGCCCATGTCGGTGAGCCGATCTGATCGGCCACGACGTTCAGCACAGGTTTCTCGCGCATCAGCCGCAGCATGGTGTTTACGAAGTTGGCTCCGCCAGCCGTATAAACCCAAGCCGTGCGGACCAGAATGTCGTGATCGCGGAGTTGGTCTTCGCCTTCTGCCTTGGATCGGCCATAAGCGGAAACTGGCGCACGCGCGTCATCGGGGCGGTAGGGGCGGCTCGATGCCCCGTCGAACACGAAGTCGGTCGAAACATGCACCAGCTTTCCCGCATGTGCCGCGACCAAAGCGCCGACCGCGTTGGCATTGATTGCACGCGCTTTCGTTTCCTCGCTCTCGGCCTTGTCGACCGCAGTGTAAGCAGCGGCGTTTATGATCACATCGGGCCTCGCCTTCGCGACCAGTGCAGCGATGGTATCCGGCATGGTAAAGTCGCATTCACTAGTGCCGACCGCGTGCAACCGAGCGTCGGCAGGTGCTGAGGCGATGAGACTGCTTCCTAGCTGTCCTCCCGCGCCGGTGATCAGGACTTTCATGCCAGCGGCTCCACTTCGCCGATACGCTTGCCCTCGCGATCCTTGGCGGAAAGCTGAATTTCAAGGCCATGCGTCGGCCAGTCGATACCGACGTCCGGATCGTCCCATGCCAGCGAATGCTCGGTTTGCGGCGAGTAAGGCGCGTCGCATTTATAGAGAAAGTCGGTATCGTCTTCGAGCGTCAGAAACCCATGAGCGAAGCCTTGCGGCACCCAGAACATGCGCTTGTTTTCGGCAGAGAGTTCGACGCCGATCCACTTGCCGAACGACGGCGAACCGCGGCGTAGATCGACCGCCACGTCATAGACCGCTCCGCTTATCACCCGGACCAGCTTGCCTTGCGGTCCGGGGTTCTGGAAGTGCATCCCGCGCAGCACGCCCTTTTGCGAGCGCGAATGGTTATCCTGCACGAAAGCGATGTTGAGTCCGCTCGCGGCGAACTTTTCTGCATTCCAGCTTTCCAGGAAAAACCCACGGTCGTCGCCAAATACCATAGGCTCGATGATCAACGGACCGTCGATTTCGCAAGGGATCACCTGCATCAACGCGATCCTTCATGAAGCAAGGCCATCAGATATTCGCCATAGCCGGACTTCACGAGGGGCGCTGCGATGGCCTCCAGCCGCGCATTGTCGATAAAGCCCTGCCGCCAGGCAATTTCTTCGGGGCAACATATCTTGAGGCCTTGGCGCTCTTCGGTGATGCGCACATAGGTCGCCGCATCCAGAAGCGAACCATGTGTGCCCGTATCGAGCCACGCATAGCCGCGGCCCATGATTTCCACCGACAGTTGCCGGTCTTGCAAATACAGGCGATTGAGATCGCTGATCTCCAGTTCGCCGCGAAGCGACGGTTTGAGATCGCGGGCGCGTTCTACCACGGTCCCGTCGTAGAAATACAGGCCGGTTACTGCGAAATTCGATTTCGGCTCGGCTGGCTTTTCCTCGATAGAAGATGCTTTGCCCTCCTCGTCGAAATCGACGACGCCGTAGGCTTCGGGGTTCTTGACGCGGTAAGCGAAAACGCTTGCCCCGTCTGGCTGAGAAGTAGCGCTGCTCAGCAAGTCCGGTAGCCCGTGGCCGTAGAAGATATTATCGCCCAGCACGAGTGCGCTGGGATCGGTGCCGACGAAATCTGCTCCGATATGAAATGCTTGTGCCAGACCATCCGGGCTGGGCTGAATGGCATAGGAAAGCGCGACGCCGAAATCCGAACCGTCGCCCAAAACGTGCTGAAACTGCTCCTGATCTTCGGGTGTGGTGATGATCAGGATATCGCGAATACCAGCCAACATCAGGGTTGATAGCGGATAGTAAATCATCGGCTTGTCGTAGACCGGCATGAGCTGTTTCGACACGCCGCGTGTCAGCGGATAGAGCCTGGTACCAGACCCACCTGCCAGAATAATGCCTCGTCGCGCTATCGTACTCAAGTTGAAGTCCTAGTATTGGGAGCCGAGCTTCGCCCGCGACTTGCAGCACCTCGCGACAAGGTCAACCGCTATCGATCGTGGGCTGGGCGCGTTTCCGGCTCACCACCATTTCCTGATGTTGCCCGCTTCTTTGCAGGCCTTGCGTGGCCGAAACCGAGAGCCTAGCCCGCAACAAGTCTTGTTCGAACAAGGAACCTTCGTGTGCAGACACCCGAAATCGAATTGAAAATACTGGATGAAAGGCTGCATATTTGGGGACTGCCTCGATATCAGACGGAGATGTCTGCCGGCATCGATCTCTATGCCTGCATAGATGATCCGCTGACCTTGCAGCCTCAGGCACCGGCCGTTCTGGTGCGGTCCGGTATCGCGCTGCTCATGAACGACCCCCACATGGTGGGCTTCCTGCTCGCCCGGTCCGGCCTCGGGCACAAGAAAGGCCTGATTCTCGGGCAATCGGTCGGCACGATCGACGCCGACTACACGAACGAGATCTTCATCAGCGCCTGGCTTCGCACGCCGCCCGGCAGCGAAAATTTGGTCATCAACCCCGGGGACCGTATCGCCCAAATGGTATTTGTCCCGATTTTGAGGCCCACATTCAAAGTCGTTTCGGAGTTTTCGGCCTCGACGGAACGAGGTTTGGGAGGATTTGGCTCTACTGGCGTAACAGGCAAGGAAGGCTGATCGGCTTCTGCGCACCTCTACCGAGGCTTGGTGGCACTGGCTCACAAGCGCGGAGGAGATAGTTCAGTGGTGAAAGCCGACACAAAAAAGGGCGGCCCGATCCGGAGCCGCCCCTTTCTTGTTGTCCCGTCCGGGAAGTATGCGATCAGTCGACCCGACGCACCGTGGTTTTTTCCGGTGCGATCGAAATGCGCAGCGTCTCGCCCGAATTGCCGGGGAAGTCGGTGAACATCGCTTCGACCAGGTTGGGTACCAGATATTGCAGACGGTTCGACGTCGATACCGCCTGCGCCTTGCCTTCGAACAGCCGCTCGCCCGTTGCCGAGCGGTCGATCTTCATGTCGATCCCGCTGGTATAGACGGTGTAGCTGCGGATATCGGGGCCGCCGAACCACGGATCGTAGAAGCCGAAGCCCCAACGGCTGCCGTAATAGGGGCGGTAATAGCCGAGCCGCGACCGATAGCCCCAGCGCGATCCATAGCCATACCATGGGCTGTAGAACGGGTCGCTGAAACCGGTGGTGCGGACGCGTTCGCGGCCATTGTCCACGCCGTAATCGAACCGCACGAGCAGCGATGCGTTGTCGGCCGACGCGGCCTGCACATAGCCGAGGCGCGACATCTGGGCATCCACCAGTTCAGCGTACTGAGCGAATTCCAGCCCGCCGGCGAGCGCGGGATCGTCGGCCACAACGAAATAGCTTTCGCCCTGAGGGGCGGGCAACTGCGTCTGGAACCGCGAAACATCGGCCTTGAAGGGCGTGGCGCAGGCGGCGAGGCTCGCAAGGATCATCGGTACGGCCGCGAGCTTCAGAGTTCGGCCCCAACCCTTTTTGCGGTCAGTCATGCTCAGTCCTTTCGAAATCTGCGAATCTGTTACGATTCACGCAGCCCACCGCATTCCCAAGGCACACTGCCAGTTACTGTGCGCCGCGATAGACGAATGACTATGAACCCGGATTGAATATCCCGATCAATAAGTTCCGGTTCGGTCTATCGCACGAAGCCCAAAGCGCCATAGGCGGCATCGAGGGTCGGGCGGCCAAGATCTCGCGCCTGCGCCGCGCCGCGTGCCAGGATCGCATCCAGTGCTTCGCGATCTGCGAGCAATTCGTTGAAGCGGGTCGAAATCGGGCGCAGCGTCTCAACCAGCAATTCACCCAGCGCAGGCTTGAACTTGCCGAAACCTTCGCCGCCGAACTCGCGCAGCACTCCTTCGATCGGGGTATCGGCGACGGCAGCGTAGATGGTGACGAGGTTCAAAGCTTCGGGCCGGTCCGCCAGCCCTTCCGCTTCGCTCGGCAACGGCTCGGGGTCGGTCTTGGCCTTCTTGATCTTCTTCATCACCGTATCGGCATCGTCGACCAGCTCGATCCGGCTCATTTCGGAAGGGTCGGATTTGCTCATCTTCTTCGATCCGTCGCGCAGGCTCATGATGCGCGCAGCCTGCGGCGGGCTGATCGGTTCGGGCAGAGTGAATACGGGTGCATCGTCGGATGCGAAATCGTTGTTGAACTTTTGCGCGATGTCGCGGGCAAGCTCGAGATGCTGTTTCTGGTCTTCGCCCACGGGCACATGCGTCGTCTGGTATAGCAGCACGTCGGCGGCCTGTAGCACCGGATAGGTGAACAGGGCCGCGCTGGCGCCTTCGCGGTTCTTGCCGCTCTTGTCCTTGAACTGCGTCATGCGGTTCAGCCAGCCCATCCGCGCCGTGCCGTTGAGCAGCCATTGCAGTTCGGCATGATGCGGCACCTGCGCCTGGTTGAACAGCACGCTCTTCTGCGCGTCGATCCCGCAGGCGACCAGCGCTGCCGCCATTTCCAGCGTGGCGCGCTTCAGCTCGGCCGGATCGTGCGGCATCGAAATTGCGTGGAGATCGGCGAGGAAGAACAGGCATTGATTCCCGTCTCCCATGGAATCCTGCATCCGTACCCAGTTGCGGATCGCCCCCAGGTAATTGCCGAGGTGGAGATTGCCGGTGGGCTGGATGCCGGAGACGACGCGCATGATATTAGGGGTCTTTCCTCTTGGTCAGGGCAGCGATGCGCTGCCGATCGACGGCGCCGACGGCAAAGGCGACGCCGAAATAGACTATGGCCGAACAGGCGACGAGCACCGCGAGGGCGGCGAGGCGTGCAAACAGCCCGGCGGCGTACCAACCGGTTAGCAAATCGCGCGCGTAGAACAAGGCGAGGCCCATTGCCGCTGCGGCCAGGAGCTGTCGCGCGATGCGACCGATCAATGCCAGTGGAATGGAATAGTATCCGCGCCGGACCAGCACGATGTAGAGATAGCCGACATTGATCCACGCGCCGATCACGCTCGCATAGGCTACACCAACCACGCCGAAATCGGTCACGATCGCGAAGTTCAGTGCGACGAAGACGATCAGCGAGATGAAGGCGGCGTAGACCGGCGTCCGGGTATCGGTGCGGGCATAGAAATTGGGCACCAGTACTTTAACCAGCACATAGGCTGGCAGGCCGAGAACAAGCGCCGCCAGCACGCCGCCGGCGACAGCCGCATCTTCGGCACCGAAGCGCCCGCCCTGGAAGATCATGGTAACGAAGGGTGTTGCGCAGATCGCCAGCGCCACCGCGGCGGGAATGGTCAACAGCATCGACAGCTCGATCGCATCGGACTGGATGCGGTCGGCACCTTCCTTGTTCCTACTGCCCACGAATTTGGACAGCGTCGGCAGGATCGCGGTCGACAAGGCGATGCCGATGATGCCGAGCGGCAACTGGTTCAGCCGATCGGCATAGTTCATATAGCTCACCGAACCTTCGGCCAGCTGGTTGAGGAAGTAGAGCTGGACCAGCGTGTTGATCTGGTACGCACCGCCTCCGATCGCGGCAGGCAGAGCGATGATCGAAAGACGTTTCACCTCAGGCGTAATACGCGGCCACAGCAATTTCGGACGAAAACCTTCGACCCGTGTCCAGTAGTAGAGCCATGCGAGCTGAACCACGCCGCCGGCCGTGACGGCCCATGCCTGGCTGTAACCGACCTGTGTGGCCGTCCAGCCCCATGCACTCATGGCATAGTCGCCGAACAATAGCGCGACCACCAGTATCACGTTCAGGATGATGGGGAAGCTCGCTCCCGGAGCGAAGCGGCTGACCGAATTGAGCATGCCGGTGAACAACGTCACCAGGCTGACCAGCAGGATATAGGGGAACATGATCCGCGCGAAATCGACTTCCATGGCGAACGTCGCGGGGTCGCGGGCACCGTCTCCCAAAAGCCAGATCACTCCCGGCATGACCAGCTCGAAGATCGCGCACAGCAGGATCAGGACCGGCAGGAACACGCTCAGCACATCGTCGGAGAAGCTGCGTGCGTCCTCGATCCCACCGTCGCCATGCAGGCGTTTGGAAAACATCGGCACGAAGGCCGCAGAAAATGCGCCTTCCGCGAACAGGCGGCGGAAGACGTTGGGAATGATGAAGGCCTGGAACCAGGCATCGGTCACGGCGCTGGCGCCGAGTACGCGCGAGAAAATCATCTCGCGCGCCATCCCGGCGAGGCGGCTGACCATGGTCAGCCCGCCGATCGTGCCGACATGCTTGAGCAGGCTCACGCGTCAGAGCCCCCTTTGCAAGTCAGGAACTCAGGCTTCGCCGGCGGGAGGTATCGCCTCCTCGCCCTGCCGTTCCTGCGCACGGGCGGCGAGCTGCTGCTGGTAAAGCGCACCGAAATCCATCGGGTCGAGCATCAGCGGCGGGAAGCCGGCATCGCGGCTGGCATCGGCAATGACTCGCCGGGCGAAAGGAAACAGGATGCGCGGCGCCTCGGCGAAGAGAAACGCGTGGGCGTGCTCGTCAGGCAGGTTGCGCATGCCCATCAACCCGCAATAGTCGAGGTCGATTAGATAGAGATTGCCCTGGCTGGTCTTGGCCGTGCAGGTGACCTTGAGCGTCACTTCGTGCACTTCGTCAGATACCTTGTCGGCAGCGATGTTGACCTGCACGTCGAGCTGTGGCTGCTCGTTCCACTGGAAGCATTGCGGCGCGTTCGGGTTCTCGACCGAAAGGTCCTTGATATATTGCGAGATCACGCCGGCGCTGGGCAGGTTGTCGGCACCGTTGGCGCCGGCTGCGGGATCCATGTTGAGGTCGGTGAGAACGTCGCCTTCGTCGGCCATGTGCAATCGCTTTCCAATTATCCGAAATTCGGGAAGCCCGCGCGCCTGGAATGTCGCGCTGGACCGTTGGGGCGCGCGCCTAGCACTGTCGGACACGCGTATCAATGCACCCCGCATCCGGTCCGCACCAAGGCCATTGTTCATCGCAGGAACATTGTCGGTTTGTAATTCTTCCCTATCTAGGGCAGGAAAGCTGTTGGACTGCCGTGGCGAACCGCCTCGGGCGAACGAAGTTGGGAAGTAGGTTAGTTACGTGATCACCGAGATTGTCATCCTCGCCATGATCGCTGCCTTTCTCGGGCTGCGGCTCTATTCGGTGCTTGGGCGTCGGTCGGAGCACGAGGAAGAGGTAATCCCGCACCGTTTCGAACGCAGCGACGCGCCTCCGCAGGAAGATAGTACGCCGCGCCCCGTGCGCCAGCCGGTCGTGCTGCGCGCGGGCGACGATCGTGCCCCCGCCAATGAAGCTGGCATTCGGGCCATCGCCGCCGCCGATCAGGGCTTCGATCTGCTCGGCTTCCTCGAAGGGGCAAAGGGCGCCTACGGGATGGTCCTCGAAGCTTTCTGGAAAGGCGACAAGGATACGCTGCGCGAATTGGCCGATGACGATGTGTATGACAGCTTCGCCGGTGCCATCGATGCGCGCGAGGAAGCGGGCGAAACGCTCGACAACCGGCTGATCCGGATCGAGGATGCCAGCGTGCGCTCGGCCGAGCTCGACGGACGCACGGCCCGGATCGCGGTGCTGTTCGTTGCCGATATCGCCGCCGTCACCCGCGATGCCGATGGCAATGTGATCGCCGGCTCGCTCGACGATGCGATCGAAAGCCGCGATGTGTGGACCTTCACCCGCAATGTCGGCGCGTCCGATCCCAACTGGATTCTCGACGAGACCGACGAGGGCTGACGCCCCGCACAATCCAGGAGGGACCATGCGTATTCTGCTGTTGATCGCGGCGACCATGGCGCTGGCCGCCTGCGTTCGCGTGGTGCCCGATGCCCGCCCCCCGCAATCCGCAACTCCCGTTCCGCCGCCGACCGTTCCCGTGCCGAGCGCGGGTTTGGCGTCGATCTCGCGCGGGCCCGACGCGACCTCACTCGGCATTGGCGCCGGAGATGCTAGCACGGCGTTGGCGTCGTTTCGCGAATCCTGCCCCTCATTGCTCAAACGCACGGACCAGAGCGGGCTGACCAGGGCGGAAGACTGGCGCCCGGCTTGCGAGGCTGCGAGCAACTGGCCCGTTTCCGACGCACGGCGCTTCTTCACCAGCTATTTCGAAACCGCGCGCGTGGGCGATGGCGCGGCTTTTGCGACCGGCTATTTCGAGCCGGAAATCCGCGGCAGTCGCACGCGCGCGCCGGGTTACGACGTGCCGGTCTATGCCATGCCGCCCGAACTGGTCCGCGACTGGCACGACGACATCCCGCAAAGCGAACGCACCGGACGCCCCCCGCTCGGTCGCACGGATGCAAGCGGCCGCTTCGTGTTGTTCTACGAACGCGCCGAAATCGAACGGGGCGCCCTTGCCAATCGCGGGCTGGAAATCGCCTGGGCTGCCGACCCGGTCGAGTTCTTCTTCCTCCAGATCCAGGGTTCGGGCCTCCTGCGCCTGCCCGACAATTCGCTGATGCGGATCGGTTATGCGGGGCAGAACGGGCGCGAATATGTCGGCATCGGCAGCGTCATGCGCGAACGCGGCATGATCGGCCCGGGCACGAACTATGCCACCTCGATGCAGGGCATCATGGCCTATATCCGCGATAATCCGGTGCAGGGGCAGGAAGTGATGCGGCTCAACAAGAGCTGGATCTTCTTTCGCGAACTCGACACGGACGGACCGCTCGGATCGCTGGGCGTGCCGGTGCGGCGTGAATCCTCGGTTGCGGTCGACCCCAATTACGTACCCTATGGCGCTCCGGTATTCCTCGACCTGGAGCATGACGTTGCCGATGGCTTGTGGATCGCACAGGATACCGGCGGGGCGATCAAGGGAGCCAACCGGTTCGACACATTCTGGGGCAATGGCGAGGATGCGCGCAGGATTGCGGGTGGAATGAGTTCGCGCGGTTCGGCACTGGTGCTCGTTCCGAAGGGGACCGTCCAGCGCCACGAATCGCGCAGGTGAGCGCACCCCGCGGACTGTCGGCCGACGAGGCGGAGGCATGGGAGAAGCTGGCTGCAACGGTAAAGCCGCTGCACCCGCTCAAGCCGGTCAAGCCCACACCGGCACATCGGGCACAGGCGCCTGTCCGACCGAGACCGGTGCAGGCACCTTCCCCGTCGCGCGTTCCCGAACAGGCAAGGCCCGTTCCGCCGAAGGCTGTTCCGGTGCAGGATCGAGCGCTCGATTCGCACTGGGATCGGCGCCTGAAGGCGGGTCAGCTGCAGCCGGAATTCACCCTCGACCTGCACGGGCATAATCTCGATGCCGCGTATGACCGCCTGATGGGCGGGATTGCGCAGGCACGGGCGATCGGCGCACGCACGATCCTGCTCGTCACGGGCAAGCCGCGCCCCGTGGAAGCGGCGGACAGGGGCACGCGCCGCGGCGCCATTCGCGCCAAGGTGCTGGACTGGCTGGCTGCCTCCAGCCACCATTCGGCCATCGCTGCCGTTCGCCGTGCGCACCAGCGCCATGGCGGCGACGGTGCACTCTACATCGTCCTCAGACGCGAGCGCTGAGATCGCCCTGGCCCACCTGCGGGCGAGCGATCGAATATGGGATGACTCGGCGCGAAAGCCCGATTGCGTAAACGGAAAAGCCCCCGGCTTGCGCGCCGGGGGCTCTCGGTTGACGATCGGTCGGACCGCCTAATTGTCAGGCATGGTAGGCCTGGTAGGAAATGTCGAAACGGTCCGCGTCCATGACCTTGGTCCAGGCCCTGACGAAGTCCCGCTTGAACTTTTCCTCTCCGCCCTTCTGCGCGTAGATCTCGCCGACGGCGCGCAGTTCCGCATTCGAACCGAAAATCAGGTCCGCGCGCGTTGCGTGCCACTTCTCGTTACTGCCCGCCCGGTCGGTCGCGACGTATTCCTCGTCGCTGTCGTCGGTCGACTTCCAGACATTGGTCATGTCGTAGAGGTGCACGAAGAAGTCGTTGGTGAGCTGGCCCGACCGCTCGGTGAGATGGCCATGGCCACGCTCGCCATGGTTCGCGCCGAGCACACGCAGGCCGCCGATCAATACCGTCATCTCCGGCACCGACAGGCCCAGCAGGCTGGCGCGATCGAGCATCATTTCCTCGGTCTTCACGCTCAGGGCCCTGGGCTTGTAGTTCCGGAAGGCGTCGGCCTCGGGTTCCATCCAGTCGAAGCTTTCGACATCGGTCTGATCCTGCGTCGCATCGCCGCGACCGCCGGTGAAGGGCACGTCGGTCGCGCCCGCCATCTCCAGTCCGACCACACCGCCGAGCACGATCGTATCGGCGAGGCTCATGTCGCCGCGTAGCCCATCGAGAGTGTCGAGCACTTTCTTGAGTGCGGCGGGCTCGTTGACGTCCCAGTCCTTCTGCGGGGCGAGGGCGATACGCGCTCCGTTGGCACCGCCGCGATGGTCCGACTTGCGATAGGTGCTGGCCGATGCCCAGGCGGTCTTGACCAGCTGGCTTACGGTGAGCCCGCTATCGGCGATCTTGCCCTTCACTTCGGCAACGAGGCTGTCCGAGGGCGTGGTGCCCGCGGGAACGGGGTCCTGCCAGATCAGGTCTTCCGCCGGTACTTCCGGCCCGAGATAGCGGATCTTGGGGCCCATATCGCGGTGGGTCAGCTTGAACCAGGCGCGGGCGAATGCATCCTTGAACGCTTCGTGATCTTCGCGGAACTTCTCCGAGATCTTGCGATAGTCGGGATCGAGCTTCAGCGCCATGTCCGCAGTGGTCATCATCGTCGGAACCTTGATCGACGGATCCCATGCCGCCGGAGCCATATCCTCTTCCTTTTGGTCGATCGGCTGCCACTGGTTCGCGCCCGCGGGCGACTGCACCAGCTCGTATTCGTAATCGAGCAGAAGGCGGAAATAATTCTCGCTCCATTTGTCGGGCGTGTTGGTCCAGGCGCCCTCGATGCCGCTGGTGACGGCGTGCTCTCCGATCCCGCCGTGATCGGCGCTGCTGACCCAGCCGAAGCCCTGCGCGGCAAGGTCGCCGCCGGCCGGGGCCGCGCCAAGCGCCGAAGCGTCGCCATTGCCATGTGCCTTGCCGAAGGTGTGGCCACCGGCGGTTAGCGCGACGGTTTCCTCGTCGTTCATCGCCATGCGGCGGAAGGTTTCCTTCATGTCGCGCGCCATGCCCTCATGGTCGTGCGGGTTCCCCTGCGGACCTTCTGGATTGACGTAGATGAGCCCCATCTGGATCGCGGCGAGCGGACCTTCGATCTGCTCGAATCCGTGCTCGGGCGCGATGCGGGTCTGGACGCCTTCGTTGACCCACTTGTCTTCGCTGCCCCAATAGATGTCGCGCTCGGGTTCGAACACGTCGGCGCGGCCGCCGCCGAAGCCGAAGATCGGGCCACCCATGCTTTCGATCGCGACATTGCCCGTCAGGATGAACAGGTCGGCCCAGCTGAGGCTGTCGCCGTATTTCTGCTTGATCGGCCACAGCAGGCGGCGCGCCTTGTCGAGATTGCCGTTATCGGGCCAGCTGTCGAGCGGGGCGAAACGCTGCTGCCCGCTATTGGCGCCGCCGCGTCCATCGGCAGTGCGATAGGTGCCTGCGGCGTGCCAGGCCATGCGGATGAAGAACGGCCCGTAATGGCCGTAATCGGCCGGCCACCAGGGCTGGCTGTCGGTCATCAGCGCGGTCAGATCGTCCTTCAGCGCCTTGTAGTCGATCTTGCTGAAGGCCTCGGCATAGTCGAAGTCGTCGCCCAGGGGATTGGTCGGGCCGTTGGGGTTGAGAATCTCGGTGGCCAGCATTTCGGGCCACCAGTCCTTGTTCGTCCGGCCGAGCAGGGCGCGTACGCCGCCGTCGCCATGCATCGGGCAGCCGCTCATTTCGCCTGTCTTCGCATCCATCGTTCGTCTCTCCACTCTCATAGACTCGGGGGGTAGGTCGCAGAGGGGATGCGCCTTTCCCGGTAATTCGTCCAATCGATTAATTGCGTCGATTTGATTGCCTTTGGCGATGATGCGGCCAAACGTGCCCCATATGCGAAAAGCGCCGCCATCCCGTTGGAATGGCGACGCTTTCGTGTCCGGTGCGTGACGAAATCAGGCTGCCTGCGCGATATCCTCGACCGGTTCGGTGCGAATCAGGTAATCGAAAGCGGCGAGGCCGGCCTTCGAACCTTCGCCCATCGCGACGACGATCTGCTTGAAGGGCACATCGGTGACATCGCCCGCGCCGAACACGCCGGGAAGATTGGTGCGCCCTTCCTCGTCCGTGACGATTTCGCCGAAGTTCGTGAGTTCCAGGCCCGAATCCTGCAGCCATTCGGTGTTGGGGACCAGACCGATCTGGACGAAAACGCCTTCGAGCTCGATCCGGCGTTCCTCGCCGCTGCTGCGGTTTTTCAGGATAAGCCCGTTCACCTTGCCGCCCTCACCGGTGATCTCGGTGGTCTGACCGCCGGTCACGATCTCGACATTGCCCATGCTGCGCAGTTTCTTCTGCAACACCTCGTCGGCACGCAGCTTGTCGTCATACTCGATCAGCGTGACGTGTCCGACGATCTTGGCAAGGTCGATTGCCGCCTCGACACCCGAATTGCCGCCGCCGATCACGGCAATGCGCTTGCCCTTGAACAGCGGGCCGTCGCAATGCGGACAATAGGCCACGCCCTTGTTGCGGTATTCGGCCTCGCCGGGCACGCCGAGATTGCGCCAGCGCGCGCCGGTGGCGATGATCAGGCTGCGCGCCGTGAGGCTGGCGCCATTGCCCAGCTCGACCGTGTGGAGCCCGCCTTCCTCCTTGGCCGGGACCAGTTTCACGGCCTTGGCCAGATCCATCAGGTCGATCTCGTATTCGCCGACATGGCGCTTGAGTTCGCCCGCCAGCTTCGGCCCTTCGGTATAGGGCGTGCCGGGCAGGTTCTCGATCCCCAGCGTGTCGTGGAGTTGCCCGCCGAAGCGTTCGGCGGCGATACCGGTGCGGAAACCCTTGCGTGCGGTGTAGATGGCGGTCGCGGCCCCCGCGGGTCCTCCGCCGATCGCCAGCACTTCGAACGGATCCTTGCCCGAAAGCTTTTCCGCCGCCTTCTCCTCGCTGCCCGTGTCGAGCCGCGCGAGGATTTCGGCCAGTTCCATCTTGCCATTGTAGAACGGCTCTCCGTTTAGGAAGGTCGCGGGCACGGCCATCACTTCGCGGCTGTCCACCTCGTCCTGGAAGGTGCCGCCTTCGATCAGCGTGGCGGTAATGCGCGGGTTCTCCAGCGCCATCAGCGTCAGCGCCTGCACCACGTCGGGGCAATTGTGGCAGCTCAGCGAGAAATACATCTCGAAGTTGAAATCGCCTTCCAGCCCGCGAACCTGCTCCAGCAGATCGGCGTCGACCTTGGGCGGGTGCCCTCCGGCCCACAGCAGGGCGAGTACCAGGCTGGTGAATTCGTGCCCCATCGGAAGGCCCGCGAAACGGACCCACTTTTCCGCATCGCTGGCGCGGCGAATGACGAAGCTGGGCTTCCTTGCATCGGTTCCATCGAAGCTCGCGCTCACGAAATCGTGCAGCGCGGCGATCTCTTCCAGCAATTCGCGCGTCTGTGCACTCTTGTCATCCCCGCCGAGCGAGGCGACCAGTTCGATCGGCTCGCGCAGATTGGCGAAATAGGTCTTGAGCTGCTGGATCATGGTTGCATCGAGCATGGGCGGACTCCGGGCGTGGGCTGGAAAGGGGCTGCAAAAATCCAGGGAGAGGAAAAGGCCCGGGGCGGGGGGAGGGGGGATGCCCCGGGCCTTCCAGCGACCCGAGTCTTATCGCTCGGGTTGTTGTACGGACGGCGCTAGGCCGTCCGATCTGTCTGGCGAATTAACGCTTAGATCTTGCCGACGAGATCGAGCGAGGGAGCCAGCGTTTCGCCGCCTTCTTCCCAAGCCGCCGGGCAGACCTGGCCGGGGTTGGCGCGGACATACTGGGCGGCCTTGATCTTGCGCGCGAGTTCGTTGGCATTGCGGCCGACGCCTTCGCAGGTCTGTTCCATGATCTGGATCACGCCGTCGGGATCGACCACGAAGGTCGCACGGTCGGCCAGGCCCACGCCTTCGCGCAGCACGTCGAAATTGGTTGCGAGGACGTGGTTCTGGTCACCCAGGAACGGGAATTGCAGCTTGCCGATCTTTTCCGACGTGTCGTGCCAGGCCTTGTGGCTGAAATGGGTATCGGTCGACACGCCATACACTTCGACGTCCATCTTCTGGAGCATCGCATACTGCTCGCCCAGATCTTCGAGTTCGGTCGGGCAGACAAAGGTGAAGTCGGCCGGATAGAAGAAGAACACGGCCCACTTGCCCTTCACGTCCTCGTCGGTGACCTCGAAGAAGTCCTTGCCGGCCTGGAAAGCGGTGGCGGTGAACGGTTTGATCTGGCTTCCGATGATACCCATGGTTTTGATTCTCCGTGTGTTCGGGTTGAAACTGTCGAACCACAGATAGGGCCTGTTGCGATGCACAAAAGCGATATGTTGCGATTGCGAGCATCGGAATAATCGATCAAATGGTTGGAACTTTCGAAAAGTGCAACGTTGCGGCCATTAGGTTGCCTTTTTTGCAATGAAGTGGGGCTTCACGTACTTTGTGAGTGTCCGGCTATGGGTGGGTAGCTGACTGGCAGGTTTTGGGAAGCAGCCGGCGATCGCTGCCGTTCTGAAACGATGGTTAGAATAGACTGTCTACCTCAATTCTGCTTCGCCGCTAATCTCGGCGCAGAGCCAATCTCGGAAAGCCATGAATGCGTCGGTCAGGTCGCTGGCTTGCCGGCGGACGAGCCAATATGAGCCCGTAGAGACGGTGATCGCGAACGGTTGAACCAAATCACCGCCGTCCAGCTCGACTTCGAACATCTCCAACGGAAGCACGGCAATGCCGTGACCGCGCATGGCGGTTTGAGACATCAGTGTCGAGGAGTCGAAAATTGGGCCGCGTAAGGGAAAGTCGTCCAACCCCGCCGCGGCCAACCATGCGAACCAGTCTTGCCCCCGGTAGGAGCGCAGCATCGTGGCGCCACGCAGATCATTCGGCGTCCGGAAATGATCGGCAAGTTCCGGCGCGCAAAGCGGCGACATCGATACCCTCATCAGATGCGTCGATTCTAGGCTTCGCCACGCACCGTCCCCGTAGCGGATTGCGCAGTCCAGGCTCTCACCAGCGACATCCACCCTGTTATTATTGGTGAGAAGACGCAGGTCCACGAAAGGATGCGTCCGCTCGAAATCTGCGATGCGCGGTAGCAGCCATCCCAAGGCAAACGTGCCGACGACGCCGACTGTGAGGACTTCTCGCCGCTCGCCGTGATCGAAGCGCGCGAACAGACGGGTCATCCTCGCGAATGCGTCGTTTAGCGTCGGGAACAGCGTGAGGCCCTCGTCGGTGATGGTAAGGCCCTTGGGCGTCCGGCGGAACAGCTTCATGCCGAGCCGGTCCTCGAGCGCCCTAACCTGATGGCTCACCGCCCCCTGCGTGACGCCCAATTCATCGGCTGCGACGGTGAAGGACAGATGACGCGCGGCAGTTTCAAAGGCGCGCAGGTTGTTCAGGGATATGGTGGTCAGCGCTTGGCTATTAGGTTTCCTCTTGTCAGGCACGACCACATCTCCTTTGCCGGAACCGATTACCTGCGATAGCCATCGTTTCCTGAACCAACGCTCCCATGAGTTTAGTTCAATAGCTGCAATGAAGGCAGGAGATAAAGATAATGCCGTGGTTCAGAGCCGTTTCTTCCTCTCTTCTCTTGGCGTTGGCTTTCGCTGGTCCGGCATGCTCTCAAGCACAGGAAGATACGCCTTCAAGAGCAACCGTTCCCAAGGTGGAGAAGGAAGGCGTCTGGCAGCCGACCGAAGGCGGCACGCAAATCCCGCTTTGGCCCGCGGACGTTCCGCTCGCGAAACCCGATAGCGGCGACCATCCCGAACATACCGGTAACGGTTCGTCGCTCGTTGCGGGCCAAAAATGGCATTGGGCGAGTTACGTCACGCGCCCCACCATGACGATCTACAGGCCCCAGGGGCGCAACACCGGCGCGTCGATGCTGGTCATCCCCGGAGGTGGGTTTCACGCGGTCGCGACCGACCTCGAAGGCACGGAAATTTGCGATTGGGTCGTCCGGCAGGGAATGACCTGCGCCATGCTGAAATACCGGACGCCTCAGGTTTGGCCGCGTGTCGATGGGAAGCAGCAACGTCCGAAGGTCCTGCTCGGGCTGGAAGACGCCCAGCGCGCAATCAGCCTCTTGCGAGAACGTGCATCGACCTATGGCATTGATCCGCACAAGATCGGCGCGATCGGATTTTCCGCGGGCGCCTATCTCGTTATAAATATGAGCAACACCGTCGCACGGACCTATCAACTGACTGATGCGGCCGATCAGCAATCCCCGCGGCCCGACTTCGCCATCGTCGCTTATAACGCGAAGGTTCTTGACAACAGCAAAGGCAGGAACAGTCTGGAACTACAGACTTGGGTTGAGATTAGCCCCGAGGCGCCGCCGACGCTCATTATTCATGCGATGAATGATCCGGTCGACGATGTCCGGAACCCCATGGCTTATGCGCTAGCTCTCACTGACGCCGGGGTGCCGGTCGATCTGCGCCTTTACGCCACGGGCGGCCATGCGTTCGGAATGCGACCGACAGACGATCCGATCACGCGGGAATGGCCAAGGGAGGTCAGGCAGTGGATGGAGAGCATCGGCGTGCTGGGACGATTTCGTTCAGGGACCTGATACGATGTCTGCTCTTAGTAGCGGAACGAGGTGTTCAGAATGACTGAGTTTAGAGACGCAAGCCGAATGTCCGCTACCCACACTGCCCCCGGTGCAGCAGCTTGTGATCGGCCAGCACCAGCGCCATCATCGCTTCGACCACCGGCGTGCCGCGGATGCCGACGCAGGGGTCGTGGCGGCCCTTGGTGCGCACTTCGGTTGCCTCGCCGTCACACGTGATGCTCTCGACCGGGGTGAAGATCGAACTCGTCGGCTTGAACGCCACGCGGCAGGTGACCGGCTGGCCGGTGCTGATCCCGCCCGCGATCCCGCCGGCATGGTTGGCCTCGAAGCGCGGGCCGTCGTTTCCGGGGCGCATGGGGTCGGCATTCTCCTCGCCGGTCAGCCGCGCCGCGCCGAAGCCGTCGCCGATCTCGACGCCCTTGACCGCATTGATGCTCATCATGCCCGCCGCCAGATCCGCGTCGAGCTTGGCATAGACCGGCGCGCCCCAGCCGGCGGGCACTCCGCTGGCCACGCATTCGACCACCGCGCCCAATGACGATCCCGCCTTGCGCGCTTCGTCGACCAGCTTCTCCCAGCGCTTGGCCGCATCCGCGTCGGGACACCAGAAGGGATTGCGCGCGATCTCTTCGCGGTCGAAATTCGCCGGGTCCATCGCATCCCCGCCGATTTCCGCGACGTAGGCGAGGATGCTCACCTCGGGAATGACCAGCCGCGCCACCGCGCCTGCCGCCACGCGCATCGCCGTCTCGCGCGCGCTGCTGCGCCCGCCGCCGCGATAGTCGCGAAAGCCGTATTTCGCGTCATAGGCGTAATCGGCATGGCCGGGGCGATAGGTGTTGGCGATCTCCGAATAATCCTTCGATCGCTGGTCGGTATTCTCGATCAACAGGCTGATCGGCGTACCGGTGGTCTTGCCTTCGAACACGCCCGACAGGATGCGGACCTCATCCGGCTCCTTGCGCTGGGTCGTGAACTTGTTCTGTCCGGGCTTCCTCGCATCGAGGAAGGGCTGGATATCGGCTTCGGACAGGTCGACCCCCGGCGGGCACCCGTCGACCACCGCGCCGATGGCGTGGCCGTGGCTTTCGCCCCAGGTGGTAAAGCGCAGGCTCCGTCCGAATGTGTTCCAGCTCATGCGCGTGTCTTAGCGCAAGTGCAGCGACTGTCGAGCGGCGGAGCGGCGAAGATTTTCCTACTTCGCTGCAACTTGGCATGGTCAGCGGATGAGCCGTTACCTTTGCATCGCCTGCCTGTATATCGTCGGGTCCACGCGCGGCGCTCACCTCGACGGATTTTTTCGTTCTTGGACGGTGTAACAGGCGGTCCATGTTTCAGCTTTCCGGGCAAAAGCCTGAACAAGGCGACGCAGCCGATGGCGCACAAGTTCACGGCGGGGCTAGCCAAATTGCCGCCGAGTCGGCAGGAACAAAACGCGCTCAAGGACTGAAGCGTGGTGCGGAACGGGACACATGATTGCGAAGCTGAAGGGCCTGCTCGACGAAACCGGTGCCGACTGGGCGGTGATCGATGTCGCGGGCGTCGGCTATCTCGTCCATTGTTCGGCCCGGACGCTCAGCGCGCTCGGCGAAGTGGGCGAGTCCTGTACCGTCTATACCGATCTGCAGGTGAGCGAGAACGACATGCGCCTGCTCGGCTTCGCGGAAAGCGCCGAGCGCGACTGGTTCCGCCTGCTCACGCAGGTGCAGGGCGTCGGCAGCAAAGTGGCGCTGGCGATCCTCTCCGCGCTGTCGACCGGCGAGCTGCAGCAGGCCTGCGCCAATGGCGACGCGGCGATGGTCGCACGGGCCAATGGGGTGGGACCGAAGCTGGCGGGCCGCATCGTCAACGAACTGAAAGACAAGGCCGGAGTGGTGCCCAGGGGCGGGGTCGAACCAGCGGCTCAATTGTCTGGTAGCTCCAGCGCCGACGCGGTGAGCGCGCTCGAGAATCTCGGCTTCAAGCCCGTCGTCGCCGCGCGCGCGGTGGCTGCGGCGCAGGGCGAACTGGGCGAAGGCGCGAGCGAGGGCGACCTCATCCGCGTCGCGCTCAAGCGGGCTGCGGGATGAGCGTGATCCGGATCGCGGTAGCGGTGTTGCGGGATGCGGCGGGCAGTATCCTGCTCGTCCGCAAGCGTGGGACAACCGCGTTCATGCAACCGGGTGGCAAGATCGAGGACGGTGAGAAGCCGGCACAAACTCTGCTGCGCGAGCTCGAAGAGGAGCTGTCGCTGCGCTTGTCGGAGGACGACCTGGGGTATCTCGGCCGTGCAACCGCGCCCGCCGCCAACGAGCCGGACTGTCTTGTAAAGGCCGAGATCTTCGCCTGCCGCTCACCCGGCGCTTACCGGGTCGGGGCCGAACTGGCCGAAGCCCGCTGGATCGCACCCGGCGCCCCTGGCCCCGTCGAACTCGCGCCGCTGACGCGGGATCATATTCTCCCGCTGGCGCTGGAAGGAAAGCGTCTATGAAAGCGCGTGTCGCCAGCTGCCAGTGCGGTCGGCTCTCCGCCGCATGCAAAGGTGAGCCGGTGCGGATTTCCGTATGTCACTGCCTCGATTGCCAGAAGCGCAGCGGTTCCGCCTTCGCGGCGCAGGCGCGCTTTCCGGCCGACAAGGTAACGACCGAAGGCGAGCATCGTGTCTGGACCCGCACCGCCGAAAACGGCAACACCAGCGACCACCATTTCTGTTCTGTCTGCGGGTCCGAGGTATGGTATGTCGCTCGCCCGCACCGCGATCTTGTGGCGATCCCCGTCGGGCGCTTTGCAGACCCTGCCTTTCCGGCCCCGAATTATTCGGTTTACGAGGCGCGCAAGCATAGCTGGATCGCGATCGTGGGGGAGGGGATCGAGCATTATGACTGACAGCCGGCCGCCAGGTCTGAGGAGGCATCGCCCATGAAACCCCTGTTCCTTGCCCCGCTTCTGCTGCTTGCGGCACCGCTCGCCGCGCAGGATATGAGCGTTTTCAAGACAGGGCCGGTATTCACCCGGTTCGGGCCGCATGCGCCGGTCGAGGGCATCGGCGAAGTTCCCGCCGATAGCGAATTCGCGGTGGCTTTCGACGTCTTGGAGCCGGCGGACGAGGGCAAGCTAAACCGGCGCCTCGAAAGCGCGGCGCGCTTCATCAACATGCACGTCGCCCATGGTGTGGCGGAGGAGAATATCCGCGTTGCCGTGGTGGTGCATGGCAAGGCGGTGAACGATCTCCTGGCGAAGCCCGACAACACCTCGGCCGACATGGTGCAGGTGATGCTCGAACACGGCGTGCGCTTCATCGTCTGCGGCCAGAGCGCGGCAGTCTATGGCGTGACGCAGGAAGACCTGATCCCCGGCGTCGAGATGGCGCTGTCGGCAATGACCGCCCACGCCCTGTTGCAGCAGGCGGGCTATACGGAGAACCCGTTTTGATGGTGTGCACGTGATCTTCGTTCGCGGCATAATGGGCAACATCAAGCTCAACCCGGCCATCAAGCTATGGGGAGGTCTAGCCTTGTTCATGGTCGCAGTGATCGGGGCATTGGTCGCGCAGATCGCTGACTATCGCGATGACGTTGCTAAGTGTGAGGAGCGTGGAGGCGTCTGGATTGGCTGGATGCCGGTTCGGATCGGGATTCTCCGCCTTTCTAAGGGACAATGCGAATTGCTGGCGCAGGAAAAGAAATGGTGACCGAACCCGTCTCCCTCCACTCTCCCGAGCGCCAGCCGGACGACCCGGATGCCGCGCTGCGTCCCAAGTCGCTGGACGAATTCGTCGGGCAGAAAGCAGCGCACGAGAACCTGCGCGTGTTCATCGAAGCCGCACGTGGCCGCGGCGAGGCGATGGACCATGTGCTGTTCTTCGGCCCGCCGGGTCTCGGCAAGACCACGCTGGCGCAGATCGTGTCGAAGGAACTCGGCGTCGGGTTCCGCGCCACCAGCGGGCCAGTAATCGCGAAGGCGGGCGATCTGGCGGCGCTGCTGACCAATCTCGAGCCCAACGACGTGCTCTTCATCGACGAGATCCACCGGCTGAATCCCGTCGTCGAGGAGGTGCTCTATCCGGCGATGGAGGACCGTGCGCTCGATATCATCATCGGCGAGGGACCCAGTGCGCGCAGCGTGCGGATCGACCTGCCGCCCTTCACTCTGGTCGGTGCGACCACGCGGCAGGGGTTGCTGACGACGCCGCTGCGCGACCGCTTCGGCATTCCGGTGCGGCTCAATTTCTACACCGAGGACGAACTGCTCAGGGTCGTCACCCGCGGCGCCGGCCTGCTCGGCATGGGCATCGACGAAGGCGGCGCACGCGAGATCGCCCGTCGGTCGCGCGGCACCCCGCGGGTCGCCGGGCGCCTGATGCGCCGCGTGCGCGACTTCGCCAGCGTGCTGGGCGAACCGGTGGTCACGACCAGAGTGGCCGACGAGGCGCTGACCCGGCTGGAGGTGGATTCGCTCGGCCTCGATTCGATGGATCGCCGCTATCTCACCATGATCGCGACCACCTATAAAGGCGGACCCGTGGGTGTCGAAACGCTGGCCGCGGGTCTGTCGGAACCCCGCGACACGGTGGAGGAAGTGATCGAACCCTACCTCATTCAACTCGGCCTGATCGCCCGCACGGCGCGCGGGCGCTGCCTCAACGATGGCGGCTGGCAGCATCTCGGCATCACACCCCCCTCGCGGCCGCAGGGGGATATGTTCGACAAGTGAAGCTACCGCTGCGGCAGGAATGCTAAAGATTTCGGTCCCGAAACGGGACGCCGCTTGCGCAAGCCTCGCAATTCGGTGAAAAATTTACTTTCTAGGTGAACTAGCGATCAGTGAATTCGTGCGAATACCGCATCGGGATTCGCGTTAGACAAGGTCCAGGACTGCGGCAGGGAAGATGTCTTCATCCCTGTCCGGTCGCAAAGGGAAGTACAAGCGATGTCGGTCAAGTCAGCTCTTGCCAAACTCTCGGCCACTGCGGCGGGCGGTGCCCTGCTTGCCGGCGGCGCGGTGCACGTTGCAGAGAAGCCCCTTACGGACAATCCGCAATACAAGTCGAAATCGGTCAAGCAGGCTTCCGTCAAGCAGATCAAGCCGCGCACCGTACCGCGGGCCACCGTGCCGCGCGCCCGCACCATTCCGCCACGGCAGGTTGAATGCGTACCGGCCGACTCGCCCCAGGCAGCCTACAATCCCGACAATATCTGTCCGCCGGTCTATCGCCAGGCGATGGTGCCCGTCCCCGTCCCGCCGCTGCCTGCGGCGGCACCTGTCGGCGGTAGCGGTTCGGCCCGCTCCATACCCGGTGGCGGATACGGCGGTGGTGGCTATGGCGGCGGCTTCGGCGGTGGCTTTTTCGGTGGCTTCTTCACCGGTTCGAGCGGCGGCGGCAGTGTGGTCGTCAACTCGACCACGACCACCGGCGGCGAACCCGGGGACGTGATCGTTTCGACCACCACGTCGACGGGCGGAAGTTCCACCTCGACCTCCAGTGGCGGCAGCTCCACCTCGAGTTCGACTTCCAGTTCGACCACTACGGGCGGCGTATCGACCAGCACCGGTGAAGTAAGCTCGACCACGACCACGGGCGAAGTGTCCACTTCCACCGGCGAAGTCTCGACATCGACTGGCGAGGTTTCCACCTCCACCGGTGAAGTGTCTACCTCTACCGGGGAAGTCTCGACATCGACTGGCCAAGTCTCCACCTCTACGGGCGAAGTCTCGACGTCCACTGGTGAAGTCTCGACGTCCACTGGTGAAGTCTCAACAACCGGTGTCGTTTCGACGACCGGCGTCGTTTCCACCACCGGAGTGGTTTCGACAACCGGTGTGGTGTCCACCACGGGCATTGTGACGACTTCCGGCACGACGAGCGGCACGGATGTGCCCGCGCCGCCGATGATGGCGCTGTTCGGGATGGCGGCAGCGGCGATCCTCGGTCGCCGAAAGTTCCGTATCAAGCGCGGCGCCTGATCGCCTGACGGCGCGGCCCTAGTCGCGCTGGCGCAGGCTCCACTCGCCCTGCCGGTACCATTGCGTCACGACGTATTTCTCGCCCGCCTGCACGGGTAGGGCAGCGTGCCGCGTTGCCCGATTGGGGTGTCCCTTGCGGTCCATATTGTCCCACATCAGCAGCAAGCCGGGTTCGGGCACGACCCTCAGGTCGAGCTCGGGAAACTCGGTCTCGCCGCCTTCCTCGACGGCATTGAGATAGACCATCGCGGTCCAGCTACGCTGCCCGCCGCGCCGCCGTTCGACCTGCCAATGCGGGCGATCGAGGCGGAAATGGTCGCGATGATGGCGATATTCCTCCCCGACCCGATAACGCTGACCCTGGAGAGGTTCGGCATGGACGCGGGCGATGCCGGTCACATCACCGATCTTGCGCGAGAGCGCGAGGGTTTCGGGCATGTCTTCGGAAAAGAAGTGCGTCGAACTGGTGCGCCCCTTGGGCGCCACTTTCTCCGAGAACAGCACGGAAGGCTGGATGCGGCTGTCGATAATGGCGATCAGCTTGCGGCATTCCTGCGCGGTCAGCAGCCCGCGCATCAGGAACAGATCGGCCTTGTCGCCGCCGCGCGATTGCACCTGCGGGTCGGTCCTAAGGCGATCGCGAACCGCATCGCCGATCCCGCGCATGACTGCGGGATCGGCTCGTGGATCGATTTCGGAACGCCCCAGCAGCCTCGAAAAGCGGCTCAGAACCGACATGCTACGGCGGCGCACATCATGGGTTATGCCGCGAGCTTGCGCAGCACGTAATGCAGGATGCCGCCGTTGCGGTAATATTCCATCTCGTTGGCGGTATCGATGCGGCACAGCGCCGTGAAGCTGAAGCTCGAGCCATCCTCGCGGGTAACTTCGACTTCGATATCCTGGCCCGGGGTCAGGTCGGCAAGCCCCTTGATCGTGAAGCTGTCGGCCGCTGTGAGCCCCAGCGAGGTGCGCGTGTCGCCTTCCTTGAACTGGACCGGCAGCACGCCCATGCCGACGAGGTTCGAACGGTGGATACGCTCGAAGCTTTCGACGATCACCGCGCGCACGCCCAGGAGGATCGTGCCCTTGGCCGCCCAGTCGCGGCTCGAGCCGGTGCCGTATTCCTTGCCGGCAACGACCACCAGCGGCGTGCCGTCTTCCTTGTGCTTCATGGCGGCGTCGTAGATCGCCATCTGCTTGCCATTATAGGTGGTGTACCCACCCTCGACGCCGGGGACCATTTCGTTCTTGATGCGGATATTGGCGAAGGTGCCGCGCATCATCACGTCGTGGTTGCCACGGCGGCTGCCATAGCTGTTGAAATCGGCGTTCGCGACCTGATGTTCCTGCAGATAGGTGCCAGCCGGGCTGTCTTCCTTGATCGAGCCGGCAGGCGAGATGTGGTCGGTGGTGACCGAGTCGCCAAGGATGGCGAGCGGCTTTGCACCCTCGATATCGGTGACCGGCGCCGGTTCCATGCCCATGCCTTCGAAATAGGGCGGGCTGGCGACATAGGTGCTGGTCGGGTTCCAGCGATAGGTGTCGCTGGCCTCGACATTGATCGCCTGCCAGTGCTCGTCGCCCTTGTAGACGTCGGCATAGCGGGTTTCGAACATGTCGCGATCGATGTTCTTGGTGCGGTGTTCGCGCACTTCGTCATTCGTCGGCCAGATATCGGCGAGCATTACATCATTGCCGTTCTGGTCCTGACCGATCGGCGTTTCGGTGATGTCTTTGGTGACCGTTCCGAGCAGCGAATAGGCAACCACCAGCGGCGGGCTGGCGAGGAAATTGGCGCGCACGTCGGGCGATACGCGGCCTTCGAAATTGCGGTTGCCCGAAAGCACGGAGGCGGCGACGATGTCGTTGCCGTTGATGGCCTTGCTGATCGGCGGAGCGAGGGGGCCCGAATTGCCGATGCAGGTGGTGCAGCCATAGCCGACGAGATCGAAGCCGAGCGCATCGAGATCGTCCTGCAGGCCGCTCTTCTCAAGGTAGTCGGTGACCACCTGCGATCCCGGCGCAAGCGAGGTCTTGACCCAGGGCTTGGGCTTGAGGCCCTTCTCGTTCGCCTTCTTGGCAACGAGGCCCGCGGCGATCAGCACATCGGGGTTGGACGTGTTGGTGCAGCTGGTGATCGCGGCGATCACCACGTCGCCGTCGCCGATGTCGTGGTCCTTGCCGTCCACGCCGACCCGCGCCGGAGCGCTCTTCTTGTAGATCTTCTCGAGATCGCTGTTGAAGAGCTCATCCACCTGCGGCAACGCGACGCGATCCTGCGGGCGCTTGGGGCCGGCGAGCGAGGGGACGACCTTCGACACGTCGAGCTCGAGCGTCTTGGTGAAAACCGGCTCGTTCTCGGGCGTGAACCACATGCCCTGTTCTTTCGAATAGGCTTCGACCAGCGCGATGGTGTCTTCGTCGCGCCCGGTCAGGCGCATATATTCCAGCGTCTTGTCGTCGATGCCGAAGAAGCCGCAGGTCGCGCCATATTCGGGGGCCATGTTGGCAATGGTCGCGCGATCGGCGAGCGACAGCTTGGCGACGCCTTCACCGTAAAATTCGACGAAACGCCCGACCACGCCGACTTCGCGCAACATCTGGACGCAAGTCAGCACCAGATCGGTGGCGGTGACGCCTTCGGCCATCGCGCCGGTCAGCTTGAAGCCGACGACTTCGGGGATCAGCATCGAGACCGGCTGGCCCAGCATTGCAGCTTCCGCTTCGATCCCGCCAACGCCCCAGCCGAGTACGCCCAGACCGTTGATCATGGTGGTGTGGCTATCGGTACCGACGCAGGTGTCGGGATAGGCGACCATCTGGCCGTCCTCGCCTGCGGTCGACCAAACGCCCTTGCCGATGTATTCGAGGTTCACCTGGTGGCAGATGCCGGTGCCCGGGGGCACGGCGGAGAAGTTCCGAAAGCTTTTCGAACCCCATTTGAGGAAGTCGTACCGCTCTGCATTGCGGGCATATTCCAGTTCGACGTTCTTTTCGAAGGCCTTGGGGTGACCGAATTCGTCGACCATGACCGAGTGGTCGATCACAAGGTTCACCGGAACCTGCGGATTGATCTTGGCGGTATCGCCGCCGAGCTTCGAAATGGCGTCGCGCATGGCGGCAAGGTCGACCACGCAAGGCACACCGGTGAAATCCTGCAGCAGCACGCGGGCGGGGCGGTACTGGATTTCCTTGCCGGTCGACGGGTTCTTCTGCCAGTCGGCGAGCGCCTGCGCGTCGTCTGTCGAGACGGTGAAGCCTCCGTCCTCGAAACGCAGCATGTTTTCCAGCAGGACCTTCAGGCTGAAGGGCAGTTTCGACACGTCCCCGATCGTCTTTTCCGCCTTCGCGAAGGAATAATAGGCGTAATCCTTGCCGTTCACGGTGAGAGTTGAGCGGGTTCCGAGCGTGTCCTTGCCGACCTGAGTCATGCGCGCGTCTGTCCTTTCGTTAGAGGGCCGTCACTCGACCAATGGTCGATGCGGCAGAATGTGCCGCGCACCTGCGCCGGAACGCCGTAAAAATCAAGTCTGCGGCACTGCAACATGAGGTGGCTGGCGGAACCCAATGGCGGGCCCGGTCATTATTAAGGCAAAATCATGGCAAATATGCCGTTTGGTCCTTATTGGCCGGAATGAGGGAGGAATTACATGTCTCTGTTATCTGACGCGGGCGCGCGCTCACAGCGCAAGCTGCGTCTCGCAGTAATCGCTGCCGCGCTTGGCGTCGCCGCATGCTTTGTCGCGGCGTTCACTTTTGCCGATGGAAATGGGCGGGCAAGCCAGATCACTCGCAACGGTTAGACAGCCTCCGGCACCGTAGCGGTGCGGGTCTTGCGCGTCGCAACCCAGCATGATGCGATAATGATCGCGGTTCCGATCACGGTCGGCAGGGTCAGTTCTTCCGTGAAGAACAGCCAACCGAAGAGCGATGCCCAGAGAAACCCCGAATACTCCAGCGGTACGAGCATTTGTGCCTCGGCTCGGGCATATGCCCAAGCGAAAGCCATGGCCCCCGCGACGGTGAGCACCGCGGAGGCAACAAGATCGATCATCGTCTCGCGCCCTGGCATTTCAAACAGAAACGGGATGGCGAGACCCAGGATGAGAACCGAAACGCCCGAATGGAACGTGGCGATCTCGGTCGGTCCCGCAACTTGCGATTGCCGCCGGATCAGGATGAAGCTGTAGGCATAGAGCAATGTCGAGGCCAGAATGGCGGCCAGGCCAAGCGCCGTGTCGCTATCGAAATCCGCTTGCCCCACGCGGCCGCCAATGATGACCAATGTTCCGGCGAAACCGAGTATAGAGGCAAAGATAGCTTCGCGACGAATGGTCTCTCCCAACATGACCCTCGCCAGATAGAGGGCGATCAAGGGTGCGATGAAGCTGATTGCGATCGCTTCGGCCAATGGTAGCTTGGTGATCGAATAGAAGAACGAGAGCGCCATGAAGGTCGCAACCGCAGACCGCAGCAGGTGGATCTTCAGCACGTCCGGGCGCGGCCAGCGTCCGCCCCGCCCAAGCCACAACGGAAGGGCTATGCCGGTCGCAATGACCGAGCGCAGCCAAGCCGCCGTTAGCGCCCCGACCGCCAGCGCGGCACTTTTCATGAAGGCATCCATCAACGAAAGGCAGGCAACTGCGAATGCGGTCACGAATATCGGCATCAGGGTGTTGTCGCGGGTCACCGAACTGCTCTATCTGCACATCGTCGCACAGTCATCGCTAATTCAGCCCTGTGAAAGCCGGGATATTGGAATAGACTTGTGTATTGGGTTATTATCCCGCCACACGCGCTGCAGGGGCGCGGGGCGCATCTGGTAGGACTTATGACACGCTTTCGTTTGATTATCGGCTCCGCAATGGGTGCGGCGCTTTGTGCGACTTCGGTGATGGCTCAGAATAATGGGCCGGAAAATCTTGTGCCGCCCGAACCGGCCAAGGTTAAGGAGAAACTGCCCGACTACACGGCGGATGCCCCCAAACCACGGGCGCAGCCGAGCGTCGATGAAAGCTTCGACGATATCCGCATGTCGTCGGGCGAGGTCGTCCAGCAACTTCCCGTGCTCGTGCGCGAATGGACCGTCCCCGAAGCCGAAAAGCTGCTGGCCTTCATTCCCACGGTGAAGGCGGAAGGGCTGGTGCCCGAAGATTACCGCAGTGCCGAACTGTCGGCCGCCATTGACGGCGGCGAGGGGACTGCGCTCAACGAAATCGCCAGCGAAATCTTCGTCTGGCTGGTCGAGGATCTGCGTGACGGTCGCACGCCGATGGATGCGCGCCGCCAGTGGTTCGTGGTCGATCCCGATCCCGATCTGCTTCCTTCGGACCGCCTGCTGAAGGCGGCGGTGGAGACAGGTGACGTTGCAGGCACGCTGACCGCGCTCAATCCGGTGTCGCCCGATTACGCCCGTCTGAAGAGCGAGCTTGCAAAAACCACCGATCCGGCCAAGCGCAAGCTCATCCGCGCCAACATGGATCGCTGGCGCTGGCTCGGACGCGATCTGGGCAAGCAGTACCTGCTGACCAATGTGCCCGAGTATCAGCTCCGCTTGACGGTTAACGACCGGATCATCAAGAATTACCGCGTCGTGGTCGGCAAGCCGGGGCGCACCGCGACGCCGCAACTCGCCGAAACGGTCGAGGCGGTGATCTTCAATCCCACCTGGACCGTGCCGCAGTCGATCGTGAAGGGCGAAGGGCTCGGCGCGAGGGTGCTCGGCAATCCGGGCTGGGCGCGTGCGAACGGCTACAAGGCTACCAAGGGCGCCAATGGCTGGGTGACCGTGGTGCAGCAGCCGGGGCCGGGCAATTCGCTGGGCCTCATGAAGCTCGACATGCCCAACGAACATGCGATTTTCCTCCACGATACGCCGGCGAAAGCGCTGTTCAATCAGGATGACCGGGCACTGAGCCACGGCTGCATTCGGGTGCAGGGCGCACGCGAGCTGGCCATGACCATGTCGATGCTGGGCAATGCGTCGAACCGCGAAGAACTGCCGGCAATCCAGCAGGAGGTGTCGGAGATTACGGCCAGCCGCGAATATACGCGCTATGCGATGGAAAAGCAGTGGCCGGTCTACATCACCTATTTCACCTACGGTGTCGACGTGAGCGGCAATCTGACGAAGTTTGCCGACATCTATGGCCGTGACGCGCCGGTGCTTGCGGCACTCGACGCGCCCCGTCAGAGCGATCGTGCACGTCAAACCAGCGAAGAGGTGGTAGAGATTGTCGACGATCTGCAGACGAGCTGAGAGCGCTCAGTAGACGCCCGGGTTCGTCCGTTCGAACGTGCCGCCATATTCGTTGCGCAGCAGGTCGTATTGCGCGACCGGCGGTGCAACGCGGGTGCCGTCTTCTGCGAGACCATAGCTTCCGCACACTAGCAGACGCCCGCCCGCCAGGTCGATCAGGGCACGGTCGAACTGGACCGGGCCCATGGCGAAACAGCCGTTCGATCGCCCGAGGCGGCCGAAGCGGTCGACATGTTCGGGGGTCGCGTAATTTGCCTGATGCATCACGATGGCGCGGGGCAGAGCGTTGGAATTGGTGGGGTCCAGCCCATCGAGACGGATCGAGGTGCCGTACCGCCCGACATACCAGCTACGTGTCATGAAGGCGCCGCGGCTCGAAGCCTCGCTACCCTCGATATTCGAGTATCGCTTGAGCCAGCCATCGTGTTCGCTGTCGGAGCCGGTGCCGTGGCTGACGTGGTAGCTGGTTACGCGCTCGTTCTCGAGATCGACGAAATGGAAACGCCGTTGCGCCGAGTGCAATCCGAAATCAGCGATTCCGACGACGTCCTTGCGCCAGATATTCGCGCCTGCGCGCGCCAGTTCTTCCCGAGCGATGGCCATTAGCTTGGTATCGCGTGCAGCGGTGATGTTGACCTGCGCGAACAGGCTTGTTGGCAAGGCCATGGCTGCACCGGCGGCAAGCGAACCCTTGAGCAGTTCCCGTCTTTTCATGTCTGGCACCCTAACAGGCCGCTGCTGGCCGCGCCATGAACATTGCTGCGCGGTTTCAGCCTACTCGCCCAGAATCATGCGGTCCTGCTCGATGCGAACCGGCTGGACGGTCGACAGGAAACTTTGGCCGAGCAGCGAAATCTCGAGTCCCTCCGGCACAATAATCGCGTTAACATTGCGCGCCTCGTGGCCGCCGAGCGATACCCGCTCGAGAGCCACGTTGATGCCGAAGACCGGGCCCGATGCACCGCGTGCAATCGGCGCTACATCCGCATCCGACCAGTACAATCCTGCCGCGCGCGCATCGGCTCCGGTGAGCGCCACTACGCTTGCGCCGGTATCGATCAGGAAGTTGACCTGCGAACCGTTGACGAGCGCTTCGGTGTAGAAATGGCCGTCGACCGCGCGGGGTAGCTCGGTAACGCCGGCCACCCATGCCGCGTAGCTGACATCTTCCGTTTTCCGTGGCTGCGGCGCGTGATCCGTGTTGCCGGAATCATTGCCCAGGAGCGTCTGCGCCCCGCGCGTCGCCGAGTCGAAGGCGCCGCCGGGCACGAAGGCGCTGCCGACGAATGCCACCAGGGCTATGCCAAGAAGGAGGGCCTCGCGCATGGCCGCAAGGATGCCGGATCAAGCTTAATTTCGGGTAAAGGGCCTATTCCGCAGCTTCCGCATGCGGGTCGAAGGCCAAGGCTTCGCCCGCTTCGATCTGCGCCGCCTTGGCCTCCACCAGGCTCACGATGTGGTCGAGCATATCCTCGCTCTTGACGTGGTGGTCGGTCACGCCCGACAGATACACCATGTGCTTGCCATTGCCGCCTCCGGTAATGCCGATATCGGTCTCGCGCGCTTCGCCGGGGCCATTGACCACGCAGCCGAGCACCGAAAGGCTCATCGGCGTCTTGATATGCTCCAGCCGCTTTTCGAGTGTTTCGACCGTGCGGATGACGTCGAAGCCCTGGCGCGAGCAACTGGGGCAGGACACCACGCGGACGCCGCGCGTGCGCAAGCCGAGGCTCTTGAGGATTTCGTAGCCGACCTTCACTTCCTGTTCGGGCTCGGCGGAAAGCGAGACGCGGATGGTGTCACCGATCCCGGCCCATAGCAGGCTGCCGATGCCGATCGAACTCTTGACCGTGCCGCCCACAAGCCCGCCCGCTTCGGTAATGCCGAGATGCAGCGGACAGTCCACCGCATCGGCCAGCCCGTGATAGGCGGCGACCGCGAGAAAAACGTCGCTGGCCTTAACCGCGACCTTGTATTCGTGGAAGTCGTGATCCTGCAGCAGCTTGATGTGGTCGAGCGCGCTTTCGATCAGCGCCTCGGGGCAGGGCTCGCCGTATTTCTCGAGCAGATCCTTCTCGAGGCTGCCGGCATTGACGCCGATGCGGATAGCACAGCCATTGGCCTTGGCCGCACGCACGACTTCGGCAACACGCTCCGAAGAGCCGATATTGCCGGGGTTGATACGCAGGCAGGCCGCACCCTTGTCCGCCGCTTCGAGAGCGCGCTTATAGTGGAAATGGATGTCGGCGACGATCGGCACATTGGCCGCTTTTGTGATCTTGTCGAAATGCTCGGTCGCTTCAGCCGTGGGGCAGGATACGCGGACAATGTCCGCACCCGCATCTTCGCAGCGACGGATCTGGTCGATCGTGGCGGCCACATCTTCGGTGGGCGTGTTGGTCATGGTCTGCACGGTAATCGGCGCATCTCCCCCGACGGGAACGCTGCCGACCATGATCTGGCGAGACTGACGGCGCTGAATATCGCGCCACGGACGTACGGAAGACATGACCAGCATTATAGAGTGCCCAGTGTGAAGGGGCAATGACGGAGCCTTCTGCGTCCGTTCGGCCTCGTTCGCCCGCATTACCCCTTTCCCGGCGCACAAAGATGCGGCATCCAGTCTTGCATGAGCGAGGCCACCGACGCTGCCGAGACCGAAACCCCGCTGCTGTTCGGGCGCGTACTCGATGGGCGCGGGGCGGGCAGGCCGATCGGGTGGGACGAAGCGCTCCGGTGGCAACCGGCGACGGATCACGAGGTGCTGTGGCTCCATGTCTGTCGCAATCGTGATGGTGTGCGGGACTGGCTGGAAGGACACCTGCACATCCCGGAGCCGACCGCGGAACTGCTGACCAGCGACCAGAGCCGCCCACGGGCCTTTCGCGAAGGCGATACGCTGGTCGGAACGCTGCGAGGCATCAACTTCAACCCGGGTGCCGAGCCCGAGGATATGATCTCGATGCAGTTCTGGAGCGACGGGCGGCGTCTGGTCACCTTGCGACGCCATCCCTTGCAGACGCCGCGCGAAGTACTCGCCCAGATCGACCGCGGCAATGGCCCGACCGATGCCGGTGCGACAATCACCCTCCTCGCCGAATTTCTGATTGCCCGGATGAGCCAGTCGATCGTCGACATGAACGAAGTGCTCGACGATCTCGAGAATGACGATCCGGACGATCACGCCGAGCGCATGCTGAAGCAAATCTCGACGATCCGCCGCAATTGCCTGGGCCTCAAGCGGCATATGGCGCCGCAGCACGAAGCACTGGAACAGATCAGCCGCGATGCGCCGACGTGGTTCGAGGATCACGACCGGCGCGAAATCGCCGAAAGCATCGCACGCCTGCGCCGCTATCTGGACGATATCGACATCAGCAAGGAAAGTGCACTGGTGCTGCAGGACGAGATCCGCGCGCGCAGCCTCGCCAGCAGCGAGCATGCCACCTACATGCTGACGATCGTGGCTGGCATCTTCCTGCCGCTGGGGTTCCTTACAGGGTTGCTCGGCATCAATGTCGGCGGCATGCCGGGTATGGACAATCCGGATGCCTTCTGGGGAGTGGTCGCCCTTTGTGCACTGCTGTTCGTCGGCCTGCTCGTCGTCTTCCGCCGGCTCAGATGGCTGTGATGTCGGCCTTTCAGTAAGCGAACGTCTCGCCGACCATTTTCTCGCTCATTGCCCACAAGCGTTCGGCATTGTCCGCGTCGAGCGCGTAGCTGCGTACGCCCCCCATCCGATCCTCGTCGTCCTGATCGGCGACATGGCAATCCTCGCAATAGAGCCCACCTGCATCCGCCAATTCGTCGGTCGTGGCGACCCAGCATGTCGTTGCCGCACCCTGCGGTATGGTTTTGAAACCCTGTGGTTCCTGCCCGCTCTCTTCTGCAGATTGGCGAATCCGCTCGATCAGATCGGCCATGTCCTTTTCGCTCATGTGTCGCCCGAGATTGGTTTGGATCCCGCCCGGATGCAGCGCAAAGGCGTGAATACCCCTGCCTGCGAGGCGTTTCTCCAACCCGACTGCAAACAGGATATTGGCTGTTTTCGATTGGCCATAGGCCTGCCATTTGTCGTATTCGCGGCTTTCATAATTCGGATCTTCGAAGTGGACGCGGTCGATATGATGGCCGCGGCTGGACAGGTTGACGATGCGCGGAGAGTCGCCCCTTTCGACAAGCGGCATCAGCAGGTTGGTAAGCAGGAAGTGGCCGAGATGGTTGGTGCCAAACTGCATCTCGAACCCGTCCGCAGTGCGCGAAAGCGGACAGGCCATCACGCCCGCATTGTTGATCAGCAGATCGATCTTGTCGAAGTGTTCATTGGCCTCTTCCGCGGCGGCGCGCACGCTCTGGAGAGAAGCGAGATCGCAGACCAGCGTGTCGATCCGACCACCGGTTGCCTCTGCAATATCGTCGGCTGCCGCACCCAGCTTTGTCGCATCCCGACCCGAAAGGATGATATGCGCGCCTCTCGCCGCCATCGCCCTGGCGGTTTCCCTGCCAAGACCCGAATATCCGCCGGTAACCAGCACGGTGCGCCCACTAAGGTCGCAGGCTTCGAGAACATCGTCCGCCGTGCTGTCAAATCCAAATTTGCTCATGCGCTCTCTCCAGTTTTGCCGTCGCATAGCGCATAAAAGGAAGCGCGGGATGATTAATCCCGCACCGGGTTTTGTATCAACACAAGCTCTCTCGATCAGGTGCGTGGGGGATGTCGCGTATCGCGGACATCTGAAAAACCGCTGGAACGGATTGAGTAGGTAACTCTGGTTGCTATCTTCCGCTCATGAGAAACTCCTTTGCACTCGTCGCTTACGCGGTCGCCGCGTTTTCATTTCTCGCTGCAGTACCTGCCAAGGCACAGGAGGAACCACGCTGGTCTATCGCGATCCATGGGGGCGCCGGAACAATCGCTCGTGACGACATGACGCCCGAGCAGGATGCTGCCTATCGCGCGGCGCTGCAGAATGCGCTCGAAGCTGGCACAAAGGTGCTGCGTGAAGGGGGCAGCGCGATGGATGCCGTTCAAGCGGCAATCGAACCGATGGAAGACGATCCGCTGTTCAATGCCGGGCGCGGGGCCGTGCTGACCTGGGACGGCGATATCGAACTCGACGCGTCGATCATGGACGGGCGCACGCGCGATGCGGGCGCGGTTGCGGGTGTGACCGGTGTCCGCCACCCGATCCGGCTGGCGCGAAAGGTGATGGTCGATAGCCCGCATGTGATGCTGGCAGGCGAAGGTGCGGAAGCCTTTGCTACCGAACAGGGGCTTGAACGCATGTCACCCGAATGGTTCGAAACCGAACGACGCAGGGAATCGCTCAAGCGGATGAAAGCAGAACAGCTTTCGGCCATCGATGTCGACGTGAAGTTCGGCACCGTCGGTGCGGTAGCGCTCGATCAGGACGGTAACATGGCAGCGGGCACTTCGACAGGCGGAATGACCGGTAAACGCTGGGGCCGCATCGGCGATGCGCCAATCATCGGAGCCGGCACCTATGCCGACAATCGTAGCTGTGCCGTTTCCGCGACGGGGTGGGGCGAGTTCTTCATTCGTGTCGGGGTGGCGCACGAGATTTGCTCCGAAATTCGTCAGGCACGGTTGATGGAGCAGGCTACTTGTGACGGCCCAACTGAACCCGGCACTTTCAGAGAATGTTGGGCACGACCACCACTGTCAAACGATGACATCGAATTGATAGCGACGGGAGTGATTGACGAGGTCGCAAATCTCGGCGGTGATGGCGGGGTGATCGTTGTAACCCCTGATGGGCATGCCATATTCAGTTTCAATACCAGCGGAATGTACCGTGGCCGAGCGACAAGTGAGGGCTTCAACGAAGTGGCGATCTACGCCGACGAGTAGCCCGATAGCGGAAGCATAGAAAAAGGGGCCGGATTGCTCCGGCCCCTTTTGTGATATTGGCGTATTGCCTGTCGCTTACATGCCCGAACCCGGAC
>NZ_JAIGNO010000015.1 GCF_019711515.1 Qipengyuania qiaonensis | reverse complement strand
GTTACAGGCTTGCACGCGAGTCTATGGCTGAAGCCAATATCCGACTGAAGTCGGAGGGGTTACTCCTCAAAAGAGGAGCCTAAAGTGTAACTCATAGCGATACAATCCGCTTGACCTAGGTTGTAACGCATGGCATTACACGTACATGGAAATCGCCAGTATTCATCATAAGGCTCTGCGCAGGTTTGTCGAAACCGGCAAGGCTAAGGGTGTGATCGAGCCGCAACGTCTGGTGAGAATGGTGGCATTCATCGTCAACGCGGGCGGTATCGAGGATTTACAGACGCCGCCGAATTTCGGTTTCCATGCTCTTGCGGGCGACCGTGAGGGCTATTTCGCCATGACCGTCACAAAGAACTGGCGGTTGACCTTTACCATGATCGACGACGACACCCTCGCCGATCTCGACTTGGAGGACTATCACTGATGGCTATCAAGTTGCACGATAGTTTCGCGATCCATCCGGGGCCGTGGCTTTTGGAGGAGATTGTGAAGCCCTACGGCATGAGCGTTTCCAGCGCCGCCGATCATCTGAAGGTGACCAGGCCGGCGCTCAGCCGCGTTCTGAACGGGCGCGCCGCGCTCTCTCCCGAGATGGCTATTCGCTTCGAAAAGGCGTTCGGGGTATCTGCGCAGACGATGTTGCGGATGCAGTCTGCACACGATCTCGTATTGGCGAAGAAGGGAGCCAAGGCGATCAAGGTCGATCGCGTGCCCGAACCGGCATGAGCGCAGATTGGGCAAACTTAGTCCGGCTACGCTGGGTTAAGGATGCTGTGGAGCGACCCAATGCCAGCTTAGCTACGGTCAGCACGGCATAGCTTTCCACTTCGCGCTCGAACGTCTCGGAAGGGACGTTGGCAACGCGGACGGCAGTTTTGGCCTGACGCTCGGACATACCGGCACCGGAAGCGGCCTCGCGGCGCGTGGGCGCAGAAAGGACACGGGCGTCCTTTTTGGTAGTGTCCCCGCCACGCCCGTCGAACTGCTTAAGCAATTCACCGCAACGGCGGATCGCGCGGGCCTGAATGCGGTCGGCGTGGCGAGCGTCGGCTTGGCGAGCTTATGGCCGCACAGCGTGATGCTGGCGATATGTCTGGTGGTGGGCGCGCTCGCGTTTGCGGGTTGCAGGAAAACCCGTAAAGTGAACCAATCACGCTCGCCGAAGCCGGTAGCGACAAGGCCAAGCTCGGCTTCTGGGACAAGGTGGCCAGCGAGGCGACGAGACCGCAGCCGAGCTTTGGGAGCTTTCCGAAAATCTGCATCGCCTCGACCTGACAAAGGAGCAGCGCGACGAGCATATCCGGCGCTATGCCGAACTGCTGGAGTTGAGACTTTCGCGTCAAAATGAACCGAAAGTCGAAGCGCCGGTCATGGGTCGCCCAAGCCGACGCGCTGGAAATCGAGAGCCTCGCCAAGCGCAGGCTGGCCGACGAATACGACGCGGCGCAGGAGCGGGGCGAGGTTCGTAGCGCCAACGAGCGCACCGCTTCCAATGCGGAAGCGGTAGGCGTTGCCGAACTCGGCATTTCGCACAAAGAAATCCACGAAGCCCGCCAGCTTCGCGACGCCGAAGCTGCCGATCCCGGTGTTGTGCGGCGCATGCTCGAATAGCGTTTCATGTCGCATCCATGTTGCATCGAAGCGCCGCGACACAATGCAAAACCACGCAAAACCGCCAAATTCATGCAACATGGCGCAAAAGCGATTGCGACATGGCAAGAGCGCCTCAGACGTTCGTAACAAGCTGATTATACTTGGAAAATCTTGGTAGCGGAGGAGGGACTCGAACCCCCGACACGCGGATTATGATTCCGCTGCTCTAACCACCTGAGCTACTCCGCCCCGAAGAGGCATGCCGGGGCAAGCGCCCGCTCGGCAGGCGGCGCGTTTAGGGCTGTCCGACGGCGGGGTCAACCGCGCAATTGCGCTCCCCGAACGATTTCTGCCGGCACGCCACATTCCACGCATTGGCACGCCGTTTCCCTGAACGCGCTGGCAGGAAACCGGGCCCCGCCAACGCCTTCGACAACCGTGAAATTCGGCCGCTACGGCGCGTGACGTCCCCTGAACGTGAAATCGCGGATCTGTTCCCACGGACCGCCGCGGTAGCGAAAGAGTTGCAGACCGCGAAATGCGAACGGGCCGGGTTCGATCTCGCCCGCCAAAACTGCCTGCAGAGCCTTCGCTTCCTTTGCCGTCACCTTGTTCTGGACGGTTACGTGCAGACGCGGGGCGTGCTGGTCCTGCTGGGTCAGCAGGCCGCGAAAATGGTCCGCGATCATCGCGCGAACTTCGAGCATGCCATGGCTCGACAACCGGATTGCCGTTCCGCCTCCCAGCGACATCATGCCTTCGACCTGCGCAGCGACAGGCGCGAATTCGGCGGCAAGCCGTTTCAGCAGGATGCACGCCTCGCCCTCGCACATAGCCGGCAGAGCGTGGAACAGCGTGACATGCGCTTCAAGGTAGTTGCGCTCGGGCGGAAAGTGCGCGGTTCGCATGGCGGTGAAGCGCGCATGGAGGTCGCGCGGCAATTGCGCGGTGACGATCAGCGGAGCATCGCCCTCGCCGCTCACATTTCCCCACGTTGGCGGCGTATCTCGAACCATTTGGCAACGTTGCGGTTATGCTCTTCGAGCGTCTCGGCAAAGGCATGGCCGCCCGTGCCATCCGCGACCATGTAGCGCGCGCTCGTTTTGGCCGGGTTCAGCACGGCAGCGATGGCTTCTCGCCCAGGATTGGTGATCGGCCCCTTGGGCAGGCCGACCATCGTATAGGTGTTGTAATCGTTGATCGCGGCGATTTCGGACTGCTTGATCCGGCGGCCGAGCGGCTTGCCCTTGGTTATCGGATAAATGATCGTGGGATCGGCTTGCAGCAGCATCCCGTCCTTCACACGGTTGGAATAGAGGCCGGCCACCATCCTACGTTCACGCGCGACGCCGGTTTCCTTATCCACGATGGAGGCCAGCGTCACCGCTTCCTGCACCGTATCGACCGCGATCCCCTCGACGCGCTTGGGCCATGCTTCGGCAAGGTAATTCTGCATCGCGGCCTGCATCCGCGCCAATACGGCGCTACGCGCCTCGCCGCGCTCGAAATCATATGTGTCGGGCAGTACCGAACCTTCCACCGGGACGGGGATTTCACCGGTAAGATGATCTTCCGCCATCAGCCGTTCGTGAACCATTATCGAAGGCAGTCCTTCGGGAATGGTCACGAAGCGGCGGATCACCTCGCCGTGCTGGAACGTGTCGAGGATCTGCGCATTGCTCGCGCCCGCAGGCAACAGGAATTCGCCTGCCATGATCGGGTCGGACGATCCGAATATCTTGGCCCGCAGCAGAAAGCCGCCGGAGTCCGAGATCAGCCCCTCGTCGGCCAGCTTGTCCGCAACCGAGGTCAGGCTCGCGCCCGAGGGCACGATGAAATTCGTGTCCTCTTCGACCTCGGCGCCGCCCCACCAGCCCGACAGGAACCAGATCGCGCCGATCGCGAGGACCAGCGACAGGACGGCTGCCAGGAGGCACCCGGCCTTCTTCACCTCAGTCGACCTTCTTGATGATCAGCGATGCGTTGGTACCGCCAAAGCCGAAACTGTTGTTGAGCGCGGCTTTGACCTCGCGCCGCTTCGCCTCGAGCGGGACCAGATCGACTCCCTCGGTGCCGTCGTCGGGGTTGTGCAGGTTCAGCGTGGGCGGAACCACCTGGTCCCGCAGCGCAAGGATGCAGAAGATGGCCTCGACCGCGCCGGCACCGCCCAGCAGATGGCCGATGGCGGACTTGGTCGAACTCATGGAAGCCCCGCCAAGATCGTCACCCAGCACGCGCTTGACGGCGCCCAGTTCGATCGTGTCGGCCATGGTCGATGTGCCGTGGGCATTGACGTAATCGATGTCGCCCGGCTCCATGCCAGCCTTCTTCAACGCCATGCGCATGGCCAGTTCCGCCCCTTTGCCTTCGGGGTGGGGAGCGGTGACATGATAGGCATCGCCGGACAGGCCGTACCCGACGACTTCGGCATAGATCTTCGCGCCGCGCGCCTTGGCGTGTTCGTATTCCTCGAGCGCCACCACGCCGGCGCCTTCCCCCATGACGAACCCGTCACGGTCCTTGTCATAGGGGCGGCTGGCTTCGGTCGGGCGGTCGTTCATGCTCATATTGAGCGCCCGCGCCTGGGCGAAACCGGCCACGCCAAGCGGGTTGATGGTCGATTCCGCGCCGCCTGCCAGCATCACGTCGGCATCGTCGAGCGCGATCATCCGCGCCGCATCGCCGATGGAGTGCGCCCCGGTAGAGCATGCAGTGACCACGGCGTGATTGGGACCCATCAGGCCGTATTTGATCGACACCTGACCCGAAATCAGGTTGATCAGTCGCCCGTGGACGAAGTGGGGGCTGACCCGGCCCGGGCCGCGTTCGTGCAGCACGATCGATTCGCTTTCGATGCCCGGCAGGCCGCCGATGCCCGAACCGATCGATACACCGGTGCGCAGCTTGAGCGCGTCGTCCATCTCGACCAGGCCGGCATCTTCGAGCGCCTGGCCGGCAGCATCGATACCGTATACGATGAAGGGGTCGACCTGACGCTGGACCTTGTGGTCGACCCGCTTGTCGGGATCGAAGCCGTATTCATGGTCCCTGGGTTTCACTTCGCAGGCGATGGTGCATTTCTGCCCGGTGGTATCGAACCGGGTGATCGACCCCGCCCCGCTCTTGCCCGCGATCAGGTTTGCCCATGAAGTCTCGACATCGCCGCCCAGCGGGGTGACGAGGCCAAGTCCGGTTACGACCACACGACGCATGTAATTCTCCGCAGATAAGACAACAGGCCCGGCCCGCTATCGGGTCGGGCCTGTCCAGTCCCGCATATAATGCGGGATTCGAAAAGCGCGAGGCTTAGCCCTTGTGCTCTTCGATATACTTGGTCGCATCGCCGACGGTGGTGATCTTCTCAGCCGCGTCGTCGGGGATTTCGACGCCGAATTCTTCTTCGAAGGCCATGACCAGCTCGACGATATCGAGACTGTCCGCACCGAGATCGTCGATGAAGCTGGCTTCCTGGGTGACCTTGTCGGCCTCGACGCCGAGGTGCTCGACGACAATCTTCTGCACGCGGTCGGCAGTATCGCTCATTTTTGTCCCTCTCAGATTTGGGGGTTATTGAATTGCCTGTCGCCCTAATGAACGCCGAGGACAAGCGCAAGTGTCCGCTCGAATGCCGTAAGGGCAAGCACAGATTTGCCTTAGCTCTCCGTTTTGGGCGCTTCAACAGTGCGGATATGCACATCGCGTAGCTGGCGCGGGCTGACCAGGCTGGGCGCGCCCATCATCAGATCCTGCGCCTTCTGGTTGAGCGGGAAGGCGATCACTTCGCGGATATTGGGCTCGTCGGCCAGCAGCATCACGATGCGGTCGATCCCCGGGGCCGAACCGCCATGCGGCGGCGCGCCGAGCTTGAACGCCTCGATCATGCCGGAGAAGTTCTCGTCCACATCGGCTTGCGTGTAGCCGGCGATTTCGAAGGCCTTGTACATGATGTCCGGGCGGTGGTTACGGATAGCGCCCGAGCTGAGTTCGTAGCCGTTGCACACGATGTCGTACTGCCACGCCTTGATCTCCAGCGGGTCCTGCGTTTCCAGCGCCTCCATCTCGCCCTGCGGCATCGAGAAGGGGTTGTGGCTGAAATCGACCTTTTTGAGTTCTTCGTCGTATTCGAACATCGGGAAATCGACGATCCAGCAGAATTTGAAGCAGCCTTCCTCGATCAGGCCCAGTTCCTCGGCCACGCGGGTGCGCGCGGCACCGGCAAGCTTGGCAGCGTCCTTTTCCTTGCCCGCAGCGAAGAACAGCCCGTCGTTCTCGCCCAGACCCAGCTCGGCATAGAGCTTCTCCATGCCCTCGGCACCGTGGTTCTTGGCAATCGGGCCACCGAACTCGCCGCCCTTGCGAGTGACGTAGCCCAGGCCGGCGAAGCCCTCGCGGCGCGCCCAGTCGTTCATCTCGTCGAAGAACTTGCGGCTCTTCTCCTGCGTGTTCGGCGCCGGGACCACGCGGACCTTGCCGCCGGTGCCGACGATCTTCTCGAACAGGCCGAAGCCGCTGGTAGTGAAATGCTCGGTCACGTCGCTGACGATCAGCGGATTGCGCAGGTCGGGCTTGTCGGTGCCGTATTTCAGCATCGATTCCGCATAGGGAATGCGCGGGAATTCGCCCGCGGGCGTCACGGTCTTGCCGCCTGAAAATTCCTCGAACACGCCCGCCAGCACCGGCTCGATCGCCTGGAAGACGTCTTCCTGCGTCACAAAGCTCATCTCGAAGTCGAGCTGGTAGAATTCGGGCGAACGATCGGCGCGCAGGTCTTCGTCGCGGAAACAGGGCGCGATCTGGAAATAGCGGTCGAATCCGGCAACCATCAACAGCTGCTTGAACATCTGCGGCGCCTGCGGGAGCGCGTAGAAACGGCCTGGATGCAAGCGGCTGGGCACGAGATAATCGCGCGCGCCTTCGGGCGACGAAGCGCCAAGGATCGGGGTCTGGAACTCGCTGAAGCCCTGGTCGATCATGCGGCGGCGCAGCGAGGTGATGACCTTGTTGCGCAGCATGATGTTGTTGTGCACGCGCTCCCGCCGCAGATCGACGAAGCGGTATTTGAGGCGCGTTTCCTCCGGATAATCCTCCGCCGAATTGACGATCAGCGGCAGATCGTCCGCGCGGCTCTGCACATTGACCGAGCGCGCGAACACCTCGATCCCGCCGGTTGGCAGATTCGGGTTCACGGCTGCATCGGCACGCGCCTTCACCGTACCGTCGATGGTGACGACCGATTCCAGCTTGATCCTGTCGAGGATCGGCAGCGCCTCGCTATCCTCGTCGGCAACGATCTGGGTGATGCCGTAATGGTCGCGCAGGTCGACGAACAGCACACCGCCATGATCGCGCTTGTTGTGCACCCAGCCCGACAGGCGAACGGTTTCGCCGACATTGTCCTTGTTCAGCGCAGAACAGTTGTGGGTACGGTAGGCGTGCATCTAAAATCTTTCCATTTTCGGAGCTATGACGCTAAGGGCGCGGCGGTCGCGCTGCCTCTAGCAGGAATCGCGCGCGCTAACAGGGCAAGGGCGGACTTTTGTCAAGGTTCACTCGCACTCCGTTGAGTTGGGTCGTTCAGGCCCGAGGGGTGGCACTCCGCTCCACAGACACGAAATGATACGATGAAAATACATGACCTGATTATCGAAACCGCACCGCTTGCCGAACTGTGCGAGCGCCTGGCGAAAAGCGAATTCGTCTGCGTCGATACCGAATTCATGCGCGAGAACACCTATTGGCCCGAACTGTGCCTGGTGCAGATCGGCAATGAGGAAGAGGCCGCGGCCATCGATCCGCTGGCCGAAGGGATCGACCTCAGCCCGTTGTGGAACCTGCTGTGCGACAATGAAGACGTGCTCAAGATCTTCCACGCCGGCGGGCAGGATGTCGAAATCGTCTACAATTTCACCGGCAAGACGCCGCATCCCATCTTCGACACGCAGATTGCGATGATGGCGATCAGCCAGTCGGAACAGATCGGCTATGCGAACCTCGTCGAAAGCTGGCTCGGCCTGACGATCGACAAGGGCGCGCGCTTCACCGACTGGAGCCGCCGCCCGCTGACCGATCGGCAGATCGAATATGCCATCGGCGATGTCACCCACCTCGCCAAGATCTTCCCGCGCATTCTCAAGAAACTCATCAAGACCGGCCGCGGTGCATGGCTCGATGCGGAGATGGACAAGCTTGCCGATCCGGAAAACTACGCCAACGATGCTGGCAAGGCGTGGCAGCGCATCCGCTCGCCCGGGCGCAACCCGGCCGTTCTCGGCCGCCTCAAGGCCCTCGCTGCCTGGCGCGAGAGCGAGGCGCAGCACAAGAACATCCCGCGCGGCCGCATCATGCGCGATGAAACCTTGGCCGATATCGCCAGCCATCCGCCCAAGAAACAGCCCGATCTGACCAAGGTCCGCGGTCTGTCGAATGCGTGGAAAGACAACGATATCGGCAAGCGTCTGATGAAAGTGCTCGAAAAGGCGGAGCCGCTGTCGAAAGATGAAATGCCCGAAAAGCCCAAGCGCGGCGCCCCTCTCGGCAAGGAAGGCGCGCTGGTGGCGGACCTGCTCAAGCTGCTGCTCAAGATCCGCGCGCGCGAGATCGATGTTGCCGCCCGGCTGCTGACCAAGGCGGACGAGATGGAAGCGCTGGCCGCAGGCGTGCGCGATCTCAAGATCCTCGAAGGCTGGCGCTACGACATCTTCGGCAAGGACGCGCTCGAACTGGTCGAGGGCCGCCTCGCCTTCGCCGTCAAGGACGGCCGGCTGCTGATGACCCATGTCGACGATCTGCATGCCGGCATGGTCGACGCGCAGGCGGCGGAGTGATGCAATCGGTCGCGCGGAAACGCAGAGACGCGGAGTGGGCTTTTCCGCTCACAGAGGCACTGGGGCGCAGAGGCCCCAAGCCGCGCAGCGGTTTCTTCTCCGATAAGCTCGTCGTGCCGCGCCGAATATTCAATGAAACGCGGCTTCGCCGCGGGCGCAACACCTCTGTGCCTCTGCGCCTCTGTGAGCGCCCCGAAAACCTTCAAATCTTCGCGCCTCCGCATGGAATGACACGGACATCGGCATCGAGATGAGCACCTACCTCCCCACCCTCAAGCAGCTGCAATATCTCGTCGCGCTGCACGAACATGGCCATTTCGGCCGTGCGGCGGAGGCCAGTTTCGTCTCGCAGTCCACCCTCAGCGCAGGCATTCGCGAACTCGAATCCCTGCTCGGCGTGACGCTGGTCGAACGCAGCCGACGCGTGGTGCGCTTCACCTCCCTGGGCAATCAGGTGGTCGAGAAGGCGCATCGCATCCTGCGCGAGGCCGAGGAACTGGCCGACTTGGTCCAGGCCGCGGGCAAGCCGCTGGCGGGCCAGCTCCGCATGAGCGTGATCCCCACGATTGCGCCCTTTCTGCTGCCGCGCTTTCTGCCCCGCCTGCGCCGCGAACGCCCCGATCTGGAGTTGCTGCTGCGCGAGGAAACCAGCCACGACGCGGTCGAATCGCTCCAGCATGGACGCGTCGATTGCGTGCTGCTCGCCCTGCCCTTCGCCACGGGCGAGGTCGAGAAGGCGCATATCTCCGACGACGAGCTTTATGTCGCCTTTCCCAAGGACGATCCGCGCGATCCGCCCGCCGTCATTCCGCCGAGCATGATCGACGAGGGCCGCCTGCTGCTGCTGGAAGACGGCCACTGCCTGAAGGACCATGCGCTGGCTGCCTGCAACCGCCCCGAACTGCGCGCCTCGGCCACCATGATTGGCACCAGCCTGCACACGCTGGTGCAGATGGTCGACAACGATCTCGGCCTGACCATGCTGCCCAAAATGGCGGTCGATGCGGGAATCCTGACCGGCACCGACGTGGTCGCCCGCCCCCTCAAATCCAAGAACGCCACCCGCGAAATCGCCCTGATCTGGCGCAAGAACTCGCCAAGGCGCGCCGATTTCGAATTGCTGGCCGAGGAATTGCGGGCCGGGTGACACGGGGGGGTTCTTGCGGTTTCTCCTTCGGCAGGTGCGGGCGTGCTGAAACCAGAATCTGCTAGATCAAAAGAACAATCTACTTCGCACAAGCGATGACATCGCCCGGATAAAGCCGGCTGCCAATGTCTTTCGCATAACCGGTAAATCTGGAAGTCAACACGGGCGAATACCTAGACGTTTTGCGCAGAGACAGTACCGCCCGTTTCGCTCATGTTCCTGTAATCAGACGAAAGGAACACCAATGAGCGGACTCGCAAATGTCATGGCAGGCGGCACGGTGGGCGATGCCTTCCTTTTACAAGGTCCCGCGGGCGACGTATCGGTCCAACAAGGCGGCGGCAGTCTCGACCAAATTTCCGCTCAAGTCTGGAGCAAGCCGGAGGTTAAGGCACTCTACGACATGCAGGCACGGGCCATGGGCATCGATCCGGCTTCCATTGCGCGCGGCAGCGATGCGGATGCCGAAGTTATGCAGGCATTCAACGAGACTTTGAACCGTGTCGACCCACAGAAGGGCGAAGCCTCGTTCATACAGGAATTCCGGCGTTCCGCGGAGACGACCGCGAGCGACATCGATCGCCGCGACACCGCGCGATTGAACACGATGTCGGCGATGGGCGTTCTTTCCGGTTCGCTACCTGCCGCAGCCGCGAAAGCCCCCGGCGCATCGCTCGCCGCCGAAGCGCTGCCGGTAACGGAAACGTTTGCACGGATAACGCCGAAAAACTCCGTCGCGATCGCCGCAGGTGCTACCGGCGCCGCCATCGGAATCGCCGCTGGCGAATTGGCGGGGCCAACGCGCCAGGATACGGACGAGAAAGAGCGCATCGGTACGGATTCTCTGGACACGGACCACGACGGCATTATCGAATGCAAGGAAATCGGCACGTGGGTGGACGAAAACCGCAACGGACGTAGTGCGAACGCAAATGCCTATCAGGATTTTATCAGCGGCGTACCAGGCACCGATTTTCATGTCGTCAATCCGGTGACGGGACCCGTTAAGTTCGACGGCTGCCATGACCGGCCAGACGGCGCGATGCTGGTAGAGGCCAAGGCCGACCATGGTGGCTGGGTTTTAGGTGGTGGTGTGTCAAAACTGGAGGATACTGGCATTGCAGATCAAGGGGAGCGCCAAAAAACAGCAGCCTCCACCCTAGGTGTACGTAATGAATGGCACACTCAGACTTTGCATGACAAAATGGTAATCGATAATATCTTTCGTAATAGCGAAATCGCTACGCCGGTTATTCACTCGCCCATGCCGGCCCACAAGTGATACCAGAGAGAAGGATTTTATTGTCGATCGAGGTTCCTCGCGGCGTGCATCCGCAGGAAGACAATCTTGCTCGGACCCAGGATTTGGCTGCTCGGCTCGCGACCATTGATCCGCTGCTGGACAATCTCAGTCTTTTCTTTGGCATCAATAAACCTTCCGAGTCTCTACCACCAGGCCAACTGATACGTGAGATGACCCTGGAGGACTGGAGAATCCGATATGAAAAAGGGATTGTTGGTCCAGCCCTCGGATCTCGTATCGGATTTTGGAATAGAAAGAAGCCTCTTACTGATCAGGCCTTTGGATTTAATGGAAAGTATAATGTTAGGGAAGACATAAGTCCGAATAACTTCTTTGCCACCAGAAACTCCATCCCTCCCACACTTATCGATCCTGCGATTCTCAATGCGATAGTCGAGGCCTTCGTCGACAGTTTCGATGCCAATCGGGCGGACGTCATCTGCATGGATTCAACATACGAGAAAGCGAACGAGCCGATTCAGTCGCTCTACATGCTCTGGCTGGACGAGGACGCTCCCTATCCTATTGCGGGAGAGGACTTCCGCCTACGCGCCGATCATCCTCCGCCCAGCCATTCCGAACCCTGGCTCGGCGGCACGCGATACATCTGGCCCGAACACGAACCGCGCGCCTGGCTTGGGCTGGATCCCGAAGAATCCGGAGATGGCGGATAGGAGGCGTTCCGGTCCGCTTCGCTGCCAAGGTCAGCTTGTTTCCGGGGAGCGAAACCATTTTCCTACGATCGCGCGCGTCGATAGGTTGCCAACATTATTTCATGTCGTCGATGGCTTGTCGGTAACGCCCCCGAACGGTGTGGGATGCGGCCGCGCCTATCTCCAGTTGGTTTCGTCGACCAATGTCGGGAAAATGTATCTCATCGCGCGGTTCGCGAGTGTCGGAACTGGACAAACTTTAAGTGAACTTCAATTTTTAGGCAGGATTTCGGGATCTCATCGAAGGGGGCGACGAATGGTGACACGCTCAGGGACGAAATTCAGCGTAAGCTATTATTTAGAGATGAAAAAAAGACCAAGGAGTGTTTTTAGAATACCCCCGGTCCGTGTAACACGATCAGTCCATATGCTTGAGGCCGACGCGCAGATAGTCCCAGCCGGTAATCACGGTCAGCACGGCTGCGGCCCATAGCGTCGTCAGGCCAACGGTATGCGGGAGATTAGCCTCGATCTCGCCCATCGTCACGGTCCAGCGGGGCAAGCCCTGCCCCAGGATCAGCGCGCCCAGCGAAACCATCTGGAAGGTCGTCTTCCATTTCGCCAGCCGGCTGACCGGGACCGACACCTGCAGCGGTCCGAGAAACTCGCGCAGCCCCGATACGGCGATCTCGCGCATCAGGATGATGAGGCCTGCCACCACGTGCATGTCGCCCACATACGGCCCGCGCAGCACGCCTTGCGCGGCAAGTACCAGGATCACGGCGGCGACCATGATCTTGTCGGCGATCGGATCGAGGAAAATGCCGAGCTTCGATACCGTCCCGCTGGTCCGCGCGAGATAGCCGTCGAAATAGTCGGTAATGCCCATCAGACAGTAGAGCGCGAAGGCGATCAGATAGCCCACCTCCCATCCCGGCCACCACAGGAACCAGGCGAGCAGCGGGATGGCCACGATCCGCGACAGGGTGAGAATGTTCGGCAGGTTGAGCATCGCCGCTTCGCCCTAGCGGCAATCGGTGCATCGCAAAAGACGCCGAATAGCCTTGTCCGCCGCTGCGATGAGACTACACAGGACTGCAAGAATGGGTTTCTACCCGAGGGGTCATGTTCACATCCACGCATCTGCTGCGCCGCCGGCGGTTCCTTCCGCTATTCGTGACGCAGTTGTTCAACGCGTTCAACGACAATCTCTACAAGACCACGATGGTCCTGTTCGTCGTCTACGCGGTCTATAACGACGAAAGCACCGAGGCGACGTTCAGCGGGCTGGCTTCCGGCCTGTTCATCCTGCCGTTCTTCATCCTCTCCGCGCTGGCCGGGCAACTGGCCGACATGCGCGACAAGGCCAGGATCATCCGCACGGTCAAGCTGTGCGAGATCGGCCTCATGATCGTCGGCGCGATCGGGCTCTACATGGCCTGGCGCGGCATACTCGTACATGCCGTGGCGATCCCGCTGCTGCTGCTCGCGCTGTTCCTCACCGGCGTGCAATCGACTTTCCTCGGTCCGATCAAATACGCGATCCTGCCGCAGCACCTCAAGAAAGACGAGGTTCTGGCCGGCACCGGGCTGGTGGAAGCCGGGACCTACATGGCGATCCTCATGGGTACGATCCTGGCCGGGCCGCTGGCCGTGGAGCATACCGGCTGGGCGGCGATCGGCATCATCGTGGTGTCATGCATCGGCTACCTGATCAGCCGCCAGATCCCGGCTGCTCCGCCGCTGGGCGAAATCGAAAAGCTCGACTGGCACATTCTGCGGGCTTCGGTGAAGCTGGTGCGCGATACGATGCACAACGCCGAGGTCTATTACGCGATCCTGGCGATCAGCTTCTTCTGGACGATCGGCGCGGTGCTGTTCATCCAGTTCCCGCCGCTGGCCAAGAACACGATCATGGCCAGCCCGGAAGTCGCCAGCCTGTTCCTCGTCGTCTTCTCGGTCGGTGTGGCGATCGGGTCCGTGGCGGTAAATGCGCTGCTCAAGGGTAAGGTATCGGCACGCTTTGCGCCCGGATCGGTCATTGTGATGGGGCTGTTCGTGATGGCCTTCTACGTGGTGGCCAAGATGTGGGAAGCGGACCAACCCGCCAGCCTGCTGGGAGTGACCGAGTTTATCGCCTGGCCAATGGCGGCGGTGTTGTTGCTATGCCTGCTCGGCATTTCGGTGGCGGGCGGCATGTTCGTGGTGCCGCTCTACGCGTTTCTCACGACCAGGGTGTCGCCCGACAAGGCGTCGCGCACGATAGCGGCCAATAATATCGTGAACTCCGGCGCGATGGTCGGTGGATCGCTTCTCGCCATGGCGCTGAGTGCCATCGGCATGCCGATTACCGAACAGGTTCTGCTCTGCGCAGCGATGTGCCTGTTTTCCGCCTGGCTTGCAAAACGGCTGATAGCCGCCGAGAACCAGGCGGCAGAGCTGGTAGCGGCTTCCGGTGCCTAGATGATGAAGGCGAAGACGGCCGCAACGGTGGCGAAGTAGGTCGATGCCACGCCGCGCACATCCTCTGCAGTCAGGCGCCAGTCGATCGTTCCGTTTGCCGGGATGTCGGCAAAGGCCGTGCGCCTCTGTGGCAGGCTGGCGCGGAACCAGTGCCGGGAAGCTTCGCTCGTAAGGACAAGTGCGCGTCTCATGATGTCAGGTTAACGCTTTTTTAACCGATCGGTATCCCGTCGAGTCTACGTTGTCCCCCGTTGAGACGCTTTGGCGAAGATCAACCACGTTCGCCGCGATTGCGCGCTCCCTTTGGGCGGGCTACCCGCAACGGCCATGAACGCTCCCGACACTCCGCAAGCCGCCCGGCTGCTCGTCGACTGCCTGATCGAACAGGGCTGCGACCGCATTTTCACCGTTCCCGGCGAAAGCTTCCTCCAGGTCCTTGACGCGCTCGGCCGACAGAACACGATTGACGTGGTGACTTGCCGACAGGAGGGCGGCGTGGCCTTCATGGCCTGCGCCGACGGTGCGATGACCGGGCGACCCGGCGTGGCCTTCGTCACCCGCGGACCGGGCGCGACCAATGCCAGCATCGGTGTGCATGTGTCGATGCAGGATTCGCAGCCGCTGATCCTTTTCGTCGGCGACGTCGATAGCGAGATGCGCGACCGCGAAGGCTTCCAGGAGGTCGATTTCGCGGCCTTTTTCGGGCCCATCGCCAAATGGGCAGCGCGGATCGATTCGGCGGATCGAATTCCCGAATATGTAGCGCGCGCCTATGCCACGGCGATCTCGGGGCGCCCCGGCCCGGTCGTGCTCGCTTTACCTGAAGACATGCTGAGCCGGGTGACCGATGCCACCCCTCGCCCCCGCGTCGAACGCCCCGCACAGGCACCCTGCCCCGACGCCATGCAGGCAATGATGGCGCTGATTGCCGATGCCGCCTCGCCCGTGGCAATCATCGGGGGTGCAGGCTGGAACGCCAAGGCGCGCGAGCATTTCCAGCTGTTTGCCGAGCGGCTCGGCATCCCGGTCGCTACGGCTTTCCGGCGGCAGGATGCCATTTCAAGTTCAAGTAAGGTTTATGCTGGCAATCTCGGCTATGGCCCCAACCCCAAGCTGGTCGAGCGGGTCAAGCAGGCCGATCTCGTCCTGGCGGTCGGAGCGCGGCTGGGCGAGGCGACGACGGACGGATACACCGTACCGCCGCTGACCACGCCCGACCGCAAGCTGGTTCATGTCCACCCCGATGCCGACGAGCTCAACAGCGTCTATCCGGCCGATCTCGCCCTTTGCGCCTGCGTGGACGAATTCGCGGAGAGTGCTGCGCTGTGGGACGAAGGCGATGCGATCGATTTCGATGCGGGACGGCAGGCGAATGCCGAATGGCGGGAATGGGCGACCGCCCAAGTCAACGGCCATGCGCTCGATATGGGTCAGGCCGTCGAATTCATGCGCGATACCCTGCCTGCCGACACGATCATCTGCAACGGTGCGGGGAATTTTTCGGGCTGGTGGCATCGCTACTGGCGCTACGACGGGTTCCCGACCCAGCTAGCGCCGACCTGCGGCGCGATGGGCTACGGTGTGCCCGCGGCCGTTGCCGCTGCGCTTCGTTTTCCGCAGCGCACGGTGGTAGCAGTGGCCGGCGATGGGGATTTCCTGATGAACGGCCAAGAGCTTGCAACCGCGATACAGCACGGCGCGAACCTGATCGTGATCGTGATCGACAATTCGGCCTATGGCACCATCCGCATGCATCAGGAACGCGAGTTTCCAGGCGACGACCGGATCAGCGCAACACGTCTCGCCAACCCCGACTTTGCCGCACTGGCAGAGGCATTCGGCGGCTGGTCCGCCCGCGCCGGTACCACCGACGAGTTCAAGAAGGCCCTTGTCGATGCTCAAGGTCGGGGTGGATTGCGGCTCATCCACTGTTCCATCGATATAGAACAACTGGCTGCAAGCGGCGCCAGCGTCAGCGGGTTGCGCAACCGCTGAGCAACAAAAGGGCCGCCTCCCATTTTCGGGGGCGGCCCTTCATCGCTGTTCTGCGGCTCGATATCCGACCCTAAATATCGTTTCCAAGCGCACCTTCTACCTTGCCCTTTAGCTGCTGCGCTTCGCCCTTGAGTTCCTGGCGCTCGCCTTTGCGCTTCAGACGCTCGTTATCGGTCATTTTTCCGACCGCCTGTTTGCTGTTGCCGACCGCTTCGTTGGCATTGCCTTTGATTTTTTCCGTTAGTTCGCCCATGGGACGTCTCCTTCTGTGATCACGCAAATTATCGCGTAGTTGCAGAAAGATAACCGGACGACTGCTCATCACGTTCCGGTCGGATCGACAAAGCGAAATCGAATTACGACGAAGTCAAATTCCCGCCATCGAGCAGATAATCGACCATTCATCGGGCAGGATCTCGGCCACGGACAGGCGCGAGTATTTGACGAGTTCGCAATCCGCCAGCTTCGGTTCGGCCTTGACCTGCTTCAGCGTCACGGGATGCGGCAGCTTGGTCTTGGGCTTGACCTTTACCGCAGCCCATTTGCCTTCGGGATCGGTCGGATCGGTGATTCCTGCCACGCTGACTTCGCAAATGCCGACGATTTCCAGCCCCTCGCGCGAGTGATAGAAGAACGCCTGATCGCCAACCTCCATCGCGGCGAGGTTGTTCTTCGCGCGATGATTGCGCACCCCGTCCCATGTACCCTCCCCTTCGGCAACGAGATCGTCCCAGCCATATTTAAAGGGCTCCGATTTCATCAGCCAGTAGCGCATGGGTACCTGCTCCGCCATTTTCTCCAGTTCGGGGCCGGTAGCGGCACCTGACCTTATTGGCCACCCCGGTATCGAGGGCAGTTAACGGCTTTTTAGGGCTGACCTGCGTAATCATGCGGGCCGAAGGACTCCAGGGGGCGGTATTGGTCGTCAAGACTTCATCGACAACTGATCATCGACCTGCACGGGCGGGCCGAACCGGCGAAACGCCGGAGCGCGACTTTGTCGCTCTCGGTATCGCTTTGGCGGCCATAGTCCTGTTCGTCGGTACGGCAGGCGCGGTAATACCAAACCTCGTAAAAGCCTGGCACGGCATGGCTGCCCCGCCCGACAAGGCGCTGACCAACGCCCTTCTTCTGAACATCGCCCTGGTTCTGCTTGGCTGGCACCGCTACAAAGCTCTCGCGGCCGAGCTCGCCTCCCGCCGGAAATCCGAGGGGGAGGCCCGCCGCCTCGCCGATCTCGACCACCTTACGGGATGCCATAACCGCCGCAGCTTCACCGCACTGCTAGGCGATCTGTTGTCCGGCCTCGAACGACGAGAACAGGCATTGGCGGCTATTGCCGTCGATCTCGACAACTTCAAAAAGGTCAACGACCTCCATGGCCACCAGATGGGCGACGAGGTGTTGCGCAACACGGCAGAGCGTATCGAGCGACTGCTGCCCGACGGTGCGATCCTTGCCCGCCTGGGCGGTGACGAATTCGTCTGCGTCGTGCCCTACCATCCGCAAGTTCCCGACCGCATCGATCAGTTGACGGCACGGATGATCGAACAGGTAGGCCGCCCTGTGCATCGCGACGCCGTGGCAGTAGACGTGACCATCTCGATCGGGATCGCTTCGAGCAGGCAGATTGACGACATGCGCAATGGCACGGCCTCTGCGCAAAAGCTCATGCACAAGGCGGATATCGCGATGTATCACGCCAAGAAGCAGGGCAAGAACCGCTTCTACTGGTTCGAACCGTCGATGGAAAACGAACTGCGCTTCCGCAACGAGTTGGAAGCGGGCATTCGTCGAGGGATCTCGCGTGACGAATTTCGCCCCTATTACGAACAGCAGATCGATCTCGACACGGGCAAGCTCGTTGGCTTCGAGATGCTTGCGCGCTGGGAATCGCCAGAAATGGGCGTGGTGGGGCCCGATATCTTCATCCCCATCGCCGAGGAAATCGGTGTTATTGGCGAGATGAGCGAGCGGCTGATCGCGCAGGCCTTCGAGGATGCGAAAGAGTGGGATGCCGAACTCACGCTGTCGGTCAATATTTCGCCGGTCCAAATGCGCGATCCTTGGTTTGCCCAGAAGCTGCTGAAACTTCTGGTCCAGCACAATTTCCCGCCCGACCGCCTCGATATCGAGATCACCGAAACCTGCCTCCACGAAAACGTCGGCATGGTCCGATCGATGATCACATCCCTGCGCAATCAGGGCGTCCATATCAGCCTCGACGACTTCGGCACCGGTTATTCGAGCCTTTCGCAGCTGCGTAGCCTGCCGTTCGACCGCCTCAAGATCGACCGTACCTTTATCGCCGAGCTCAAGGAAGAAGAGCAGAGCGCCAAGCTGGTCGATGCGATCGTTGCCATGAGCGACGGCCTCAAGCTGCCAGTCACTGCCGAGGGGATCGAGAACGAGGTCGTGCTCGAAGCCCTGCAGCGTCTGGGGAAGATGAAAGGCCAGGGCTATCACTACGGTCGCCCCGAACCTGCCGCGGAAGTGCTGCAACGACTGGGACAGCAGGATCTGCTGGCGAAGGAGAAGCGCGACAACGTGACCAAGATCGACTTCACCAAGCCCGAGCCCAATCGCGGGGGCGACAGCCGCGCCGGCTGACGCTCGCACTGGACGCTGCCGTGCCGAATGCATAGATGCCCGGCAGGATGCGCGCCGATTTCACCAAGATGCATGGGTTGGGCAACGATTTCATCGTGCTGGACGCGCGCACGCGTTCTCTTCCCGCGATCGATCAGGCCATGGCCCGGGCACTGACCGACCGGCATACCGGAATTGGCTGCGACCAGCTAATCTTGCTCGAGCCTAGCGACACGGCCGATTTCCGCATGCGGATATTCAACCATGACGGCGGCGAAGTGGAGGCCTGCGGCAATGCCAGCCGCGCAGTCGCCCTGCTGCACGGTGCGGCGGCGTCCGTGCAGACTTCCGGCGGCGTAATCCAGGTCGAACCGCGAGCGCAGGGCGCCAGCGTCGATATGGGCGAACCGCGATTCGACTGGGAGGCGATCCCCCTCGCCTACGGCATGGACACCGCGACCATGCCGGTCGGTTGGGACGGGCTTGATAAACCCGGCGCTGTCAATGTCGGCAATCCGCATGTGGTCTTCTTCGTCGAGGACGCCGATGCGGCGCCGCTCGACACGCTTGGACCCGAGATCGAGAACGATCCGCTGTTTCCCGAGCGGGTCAACGTCAATGTCGCCACAATCGTGAATCGCGAGCACATTCGCCTGCGGGTGTGGGAGCGCGGCGTGGGCTTGACCCGGGCCTGCGGCACGGGCGCATGCGCCACGGCTGTCCACGCCATGCGCTGCGGGCTGGTGGAGCGCGAGGTGACCGTCACCCTGCCCGGCGGCGATCTCACCATTGCGTGGAGCGAAGACAACCGGATTCGCATGACCGGCCCCGCCACCGAAGCCTATCGCGGCAGTTTCGAATGGGACGATTTCGCGTGAATGAAGCGCAGGTCATTTCGCTCGGTTGCCGGCTGAATATCTCCGAAAGCGAACGCATCCGCGCCATGCTGGGCCAGGAACGCGATCTCGTGGTGGTCAATAGCTGTGCCGTGACCAGCGAGGCGGTGCGCCAGACGCGCCAGGCCATCCGCCGGGCACGCCGCGCCAATCCCGATGCACGCCTGCTGGTGACCGGCTGCGCCGCCGACATCGAGCGCGACCAGCTTGCCGCCATGCCCGAGGTCGACGGCATTGTCGCGAATACCGCCAAGCTCGACGCTCGTGCCTGGAACGTGCCCGCCAACTCCCCGCCCGCACCGCAGAGCCGTACCCGCGCCTTCATTGCGGTGCAGAACGGCTGCGATCACGCCTGTACCTTCTGCGTCATTCCTCGGGGACGCGGGCCAAGTCGGTCTTTGAGCATCGTACAAGTGCTGGCGGAGGTGGAACGTCATCTCGGTCATGGCGCGCCGGAAATCGTGCTGACCGGGGTCGATGTGACCTCATGGGGGCACGATCTCCCCGATACGCCACCTTTGGGCGAACTGGTGCGCGCCATACTCGACACATTCCCGAGTCTCGAGAGATTGCGCATGTCGTCGCTCGACGGGATCGAGATCGACCCGCTACTGTTCGAGTTGTTCGCTTACGAACAACGACTTATGCCGCATCTGCACCTCTCGCTGCAGCATGGGCACGACCTGATCCTGAAGCGCATGAAGCGCCGACATCTGCGCGGCGATGCGATAGACCTCGTGTCCAAACTGGCAGACCTTCGTCCCGATCTGGCAGTCGGCGCGGATATCATCGCTGGTTTCCCCACCGAAACCGAAGACCAGCACGCGGCGAACCTTTCGATCATCCGCGATCTCGAGATCGTCCACGGCCATATCTTCCCCTACTCGCCGCGCCCCGGCACGCCCGCCGCGCGCATGCCGCAGGTCGCACGCGAAACCGTCAAGCGCCGCGCCGCCGAATTGCGCGCCGCCGCTACGGAAACGCGCAAGGTGTGGCTGGCATCGCTCGTCGATAAACCGCATGCCGTGCTCGCCGAGCGTGACGGAACCGGCTACACGCCGCACTTCGCCCGCGTTGCCGTGCCCGAGGGGACGGGCGCCGGCACAATCGTGTCCCTGACGCCGACACGCTTCGAGAATGGCCTTCTGCAATGAGTGACAAGCAAAGCTGGACCGACCGGCTGTTCGGCGGGTTTCGCAAGACGTCCGAAAAACTGACGAGCAACCTCATCGAAGTGGGTACGGCCCGGCTCGACGACGCGACACTGGACGATGTCGAGGATGCGCTGATCCTATCGGACCTCGGCCCCGGCGCCGCCGCGCGGATTCGCGAGAAACTGCGCGACAAGCGCTTCGGCCTGGAGATTACCGAGCGCGAGCTGAAGGAAGCGGTGGCCGAGGAAATCGCCGCCATTCTTCGCCCCGTGGCAAAGCCGCTCGAGATCACCGCTTTCCCGCGTCCGCAGGTGCTGCTGGTGATCGGCGTCAACGGCAGCGGCAAGACCACCACCATCGCCAAGCTCGCTCACCTCTTCCAGGAAGACGATTATGCCGTGATGCTGGCTGCGGGCGACACCTTCCGCGCCGCCGCCATCGGCCAGCTCCAGACCTGGGCCGACCGGGTGGGCGTACCTATCGTGCGCGGCCCCGAAGGCGGCGATCCGGCCAGTATCGTGTTCGATGCCGTGAAGAAAGCGACCGAGATCGGCACCGACGTGCTGATCGTCGACACCGCCGGACGCCTGCAGAACAAGCGCGAGCTGATGGACGAGCTGGCCAAGATCCGCAAAGTCCTCGGCCGCCTCAACCCGGACGCGCCGCACGACGTGGTGCTGGTGCTCGACGCAACCAACGGCCAGAACGCGCTGGCCCAGATCGACGTGTTTAAGGAAGTCGCGGGCGTAACCGGCCTCGTGATGACCAAGCTCGACGGGACCGCGCGCGGCGGCGTGCTGGTGCAGGCGGCCGAGCAATACGGCCTGCCGATCCATGCCATCGGCGTGGGCGAGAAAATCGACGATCTACGTCCCTTCGATCCGGATCTGGTGGCGCGGGTCATCGCGGGGGTGGCATGAAGTGCTGGCGATCCGTCATTGCGAGCGGCGAAGCCGCGCGCCAATCCATCTTCCGGGAGCGAGCGGCAAACCATGCGCCATGAATTGCCGCATCGCCTGCGGCTCCTCGCAATGACAGTTTGAGGGACAAATGACCGAACCCAGAACTACTCCAGAGCCCAAGCCCAAGCCGAAATCCGGCTGGCTCAACATCCTCGTCGATTACGGCCCGCTGCTGGTCTTCCTTGGCGTGTACAAGTTCTACCAGCCGCCCGAGACCTCGACCTTTGGAGAGATTGCTGCCGTCATCTACGGCACGATCGCCTTCATGATCGCGGCGGTCGTGGCGCTGATCTTCAGCAAGTTCAAGTTCGGCCATGTCAGCCCGATGCTGATCCTGTCGACCACGCTGATTGTCGGTTTCGGCGGGCTGACCATCTGGCTGCAGGACGAGAAGTTCATCCAGATCAAGCCGACCGCGATCTACCTACTGTTCGGCGCGCTGCTGATCGGCGGCTGGCTGCGCGGCAAGGCCTTGCTGCAAATCCTGCTCGAAGCGGCATTCGAAGGCGTCGACAAGGACGGCTGGCTGAAGCTCTCGCGCAATTGGGGCATTTTCTTCGTGTTCATGGCGGGCCTGAACGAAGTGCTGCGCATGCAGCTAAGCTTCGAAAGCTGGCTCTGGGCCAAACTGTGGGTTTTCATGCCGCTCAGTTTCCTGTTCACCTTCACCCAGATCCCCATGCTGCTGAAGCACGGACTGGCGCTGGAGAACAAGGACGAGGTGGTGAAGGACGAACCGCCGATGGCTTGAAGTCTATGTCCTGGAATGGATGGAAACGGCCAATCTGCTTTAGGTGGCACAAAGCAATTTTGTGACGTCTTGATCGCGAGAAATCGCTGACAAACCCTGCCGGGCTAGGTGACCAAATCGGCCCGATAGTAGTCCGAGCGCGGTCATTCACCGGATCTCTCCATGCAGGGAATTGGGAATATCGTGCAAGGAAATGAGAGGATCGCTATAACCGTTCTGCGATAATGCCTGCATGTTCCCGGAAACACTTTCGGAGATCATACATGGACGACAAAGTCTGGTTCATCACCGGCGCGACACGCGGCCTCGGCCTCGAAATCGCGCGAGCGGCGCTCGGTGCCGGAAATCGCGTGATCGCGACAGGCCGGGATGCGACCCAGGCGAAATCGAAACTTCCCGAAAGCGACGCGTTGCTTTTTCTCGATCTCGACGTGACTAATTACCATCATTGCGGCGCGGCGATCACCCGGGCACGCGATCACTTCGGCCGCATCGATGTGCTCGTGAACAATGCCGGTTATGGCCAGATGGGCATATTCGAGACAGTCAGCGACCGGCAGATCAGGAAGCAATTCGACGTCAACGTCTTCGGCGTGATGGAGATGACTCGGCGTGTCCTTCCGATCATGCGCCAACAGCGCAGCGGCCATATCATCAGCATCACGTCCATCGGTGGCACGGTGTCGTTTCCGGCGTCCGCAGTCTATTGCGCGAGCAAACACGCCGTAGAAGGATTCTCGGAAGGTGTTGCGCAGGAAGTGGCCGAGTTCGGGATCGACGTGACGATCGTCGAGCCGGGATTTTTCCGGACGGATTTTCTCGACGAGTCCTCGGCGTCCTATGGCGAGCTCGAGATTTCGGAGATCGCGCAAGCGGTCCAGCAGCAGCGCGAGACATATACTGCGATGAATCATCGACAGTCAGGCGATCCGCGCAAGCTCGGCGAGGCGCTGGTTGCGATTGCGAAAATGGAAAAGCCACCCATGCGCCTGCTGGTCGGAACGGACGCGCTCAATTACGTTGGAAACGCATATGCGAAACGTCTGAGCGATCTTGCTACGCATGCGAAACTCTCTGCATCGACGGACTTCGAAGACCAATGAGTATGCGCTGCGCACTGATCTTCGCTTGTCTGTCATTTAACGTCGCCGGCTGCTCGGAAGTCGACACCAGAGACGCTAGCGGCGAAGCATCGACCCATCGTGCTGCTGTTGAACGGGCCTTCGCCGAGTGGTCCGACGGAACCGGATCGCCGTTCGAACTTCTGGCCGACGACATGCGCTGGACCGTCATCGGATCAAGCCCGACCGCCGGAACCTACGATCGAACGGGGTTCGATGCCTTGGTTAAGCCATTCAACGGCCGCCTCTCCGGGCCGCTGAAGCCGGTACGATGGCAGTCGGTCGCTTCGGAGGACATAGTTATGATCCATTTCACGGCGCGAGCGCCGCTCAATACAGGCGAGCTTTACGAGAACGAGTATGCTTGGATTTTTCGCTTCGAAGGGAACGAAGTGGTCGACGTCCGTGCCTTTCTCGATCTACCAAAGTTCGAGCGCGCATTGTCGGGTCAATCGCTTTGACGCGGGAGTACAGAATTGCATTTCCTAGCGAAATTTGTGTTGCCGTTGCTTGTTCGGTCACTTTCGCAGGCGAGCTTGGAAAGAAAAAGCTCGATATGAGCGATCCTGCCCGAGTCCATAGAGCGACCTTCCCGCTCATGCAAAGCTCTCGGCATCGACTGATCTCGACGATGCGTGATGGTGCAGCGCAGAATGCGTCGGTACCGTTCTGCGGCGATAGCCCGCGTTTGGCGGCGTTCGCGTGAACGACGCCGCGATGCACACAGATGCAGCCGCCATCGTGGCGACCGCGCGGAAGGTCGTTGCGGGCGACGCCACGGTCGAGACAGACATACCGCGCCTGATCCTGCACCAGTCGCTAGCCCCCAGCGAACCCGTCCCTGCATTCTACAAGCCATCCTTCTGCGCGATCGTTCAGGGGGCGAAAGCGGTGCGCAGCGGTGCGGGCGATATCGCTTACGGGGCAGGACAGTATCTGATCGCGGGCTTTGACGTGCCGGTGGTCGGTCTCATTACCGATGCCAGCGAACAGGAGCCGTATATCTGCGTGCAGCTGCTCTTTGATCGGCAGATTCTGCGCGAAATGCGCGAACAGATGCCGCCTCGCGCGCCGATCCAGGCTATCGGCATTGCGCAAACGCCACCCGATCTCATGAATGCACTTGCGCGGTTTGTCGGGCTGCTCGACGATCCGGCCTCGGCTACCCATCTTGCACCGCTCTACGAGCGAGAAATTCTCTATCGGTTGCTAACCGGCCCCTATGGCGCGCAGCTTCGCAAATTTGCCTATGAAGACGAGCGCGCGGCGCCAGTGGAACGGGCGATCACCTATCTTCACAGGACGTTCCGCCAGCCATTCGATCTCGACGAGCTGCTTTCGATCGCGGTGCGCAGCCAGTCCTCGCTCTATCGTGATTTCAAGGACGCGACGGGTCTCAGCCCGGTGCAATTTCGTACCCGCTTGCGGCTGGAGGAGGCGCGCAGCATAATGTTGTCCGCTCCTGTAGGCGCAGCAGAAGCCGGCTTCGCCGTTGGCTATGAAAGCCCGTCGCAATTCAGTCGCGACTACCGTCGTCTCTACGGGCGGCCGCCGAGCGAAGATATCGCGCGGACGAAGGACACCGAGTCCGGCAAATACCAGGCCGACACGACCTCGGCGCTGTCAAACTGCTGAGGCTCCGCAAGCATCACCGAACCAACGTCAGGAATTCATCATGATCGTCATCACTGCGCCGACGGGCGATATCGGCACTCGGGTCACCGAGCACATTCTCGAGAGCGGTAAGCCTTTCCGCGTTATAGCGCGCGATCCTTCCAAACTACCGAGGCAAGTGAGAGATAGCGGCGACATCGTCGAAGGGTCGCACAGCGATCAGGAGACGCTCGAGCGAGCCTTCGATGGTGCGACGCGGCTGTTCTGGCTCGTTCCATCCGATCCCACTGCCACCGATGCGGAAGCGGCTTATGTCGGCTTCTCCGCGGCGGCCGCGAAGCTTCTCCCGTCCTCCGGCATCACGCATGTCGTCAGCATCTCCGCTCTGGGTCGAGGCTGGCCGGACGATGCAGGACATGCGTCCGCCAGCATCCGGATGGACGATATGCTGAAAGCGACCGGCGTGAACTATGCGGCTCTTGCGTGCGCTTCGCTGATGTCGAACGTCGCACGACAGGCAGACGTAATCCGCGAAACCGGTGCGTTTTACTATCCCGCGCCTGCGGACCTCAAGCTGCGGCATGTCGCGCCGGAGGATATCGCCAAAGTGAGTGCCGGGCTCCTGCTCGATGCCAATTGGGAGGGGTTTTACGAAGTGCCGATGATCGGACCCGAAGATCTCACCTTCACTACGATGACGAGCATCCTGTCCGAGATCGTGGGGCGCGAGGTGAATTATTTCGAGATATCGATGGCCGACATGAAGGCAATCATGCTGCAGAATGGCGCCTCGGAGGGTATGGCTGTCGCAATGATCGAGATGCTGAAGGCAAAGAACTCGGGCCTCGATCAGATTGCCGAGCGCACCCCCGCAGATATAGCCAACAGCCCGACCAGCTTTCGCACCTGGGCTGAGAAGCAATTTTCATAGACGCTTCCATAGCCTACGTGTGACAGGGTTCATATGCCGCTGGCAGACGGACCTTTTTAACCCAGCAGCGCTAAATCTCCACCTGGCTTCCCAGCTCCACCACGCGGTTCGTGGGCAGCCGGAAGAAGTCCATTGCGGTCGCCGCATTGCGCAGCATCCAGGCGAAGATCTTTTCCCGCCAGATCGGCATGCCGGGCTTGTCGCTGGCGAGCAGCGTCTGGCGGCTCAGGAAGAAGCTGGTGTGCATCATGTCGAACTCGCCGCCGCAGCGCGACATTTCCTTCAGCCCCTGCGGCACGTTGGTTTCCTGCATGAAGCCGTAATGCAGCACGGCGCGGTAGAACCCGTCGCCCAGGTCGTGAATCTCGCACCGCTCGCTCTGTTCGACATAGGGCGCATCGGCGATCAGCACGGTCAGGATCACGACGCGTTCGTGCAGCACCTTGTTGTGCTTGATGTTGTGGAGCAGCGCACTTGGCACGCCAGCCGTCTGGCTGGCCATGAAGATCGCCGTACCGGGCACTCGGGTGGCGGAGTTCTTGGCGCTCTTGGCGAAGATTTCGATCGGCAGCGCGGTCTCGCTCATCCGGTCGCGCATCAGCTTGCGTCCGCGCGACCAGGTGGTGAGCAGGGTGAAGGCCACGAGGCCGACCACCAGCGGGAACCAGCCCCCATCGGGCACCTTGGCGAGGTTTGCCGCAAAGTAGGCACCGTCGACGATGAGGAAGAAGGTCACCACCGGCAGGGCCAGGAACCACTTCCATTTCCACACGCCCACGAACAGCACGCCCATCAGCAGCGTGTCGATGGTGACGGCGCCGGTCACCGCGATGCCATAGGCGCTAGCGAGGCTGGAGGAGTTCTGGAACGTGAGCACGAGCAGGATCACCGCGACCATCAGCGACCAGTTGACCACGGGGATGTATATCTGTCCGGCCTCGGTCTCGCTCGTATGGCGGATCGACAGGCGCGGCATGAAGCCCAGCTGCATCGCCTGATGCGTGATGCTGAATGCGCCGCTGATCACCGCCTGGCTGGCAATGAAGGTCGCCACGGTGGCGAGGATCACCAGCGGCAGGCGGTATTCCTCGCTCGCGAGCAGGAAGAAGGGATTGCGCACTACCTCGGCGGCCTGTTCCGCCGGCAGGCCTGCGATCATCGCCCCCTGCCCGAAATAGTTGAGCAGCAGGCACGGCATGACGAAGCCGAACCACGACAGGCGCATCGGCCCACGTCCGAAATGCCCCATGTCCGAATAAAGCGCTTCCGAACCGGTCACCGCCAGCACCACCGCACCCAGTGCGAAGAAAGCGATCGCCCCGTCGGAAATAAAGAACTGGACGGCATACCAGGGGTTCAGCGCCCAGAGGATGTCGGGGTTCTGAACGATCTGGTTGAGGCCGAGCCCGGCGATGGTCACGAAATAGACGATCATCACCGGCGCAAAGAGCGCCCCGACCTTGGCTGTGCCGCGGCTTTGCAGGATGAACAGGAAAATCAGCAGCACCAGCGCGATGGGAATGACCAGCGGGTCGAGCCCCGGATTGACCACGGTGAGGCCCTCGACCGCGGACAGCACCGAAATCGCCGGCGTGATCATGCTGTCGCCGTAGAACAGCGACGTCGCGAAGACGCCCAGCAGCACCACCAGCCAGCCATAGCTCGACCGGCCGATATGGCGGCTGAGCAGCGCGACCAGCGCGAGGCTGCCGCCCTGCCCCTTATTGTCTGCGCGCATCAGGATCGTGACGTACTGGATCGCCACCACGATCAGCATCGACCAGAAGATCAGGCTGACCACGCCCAGCACGTGCATGCGATCGATAGCGATGCTGGCCGCGCCCGCGAAAGTTTCCCGAAACGCGTAAAGCGGGCTGGTGCCGATATCGCCGAAGACGATACCGATCGCGCCCACGGCAAGGGCCGTGCGCGACCCGCTTTGGCCGTGACCGCCATGCGAATCGGCCGATGGCACGCCTTCGTTCGGCGGGGATGGCGCAGGAGCGGTTTCGTTCATGCTGGATTAGGTTCCGACAACTTCGTGTCACTCGGCCTTGATGGCGCAGTCGGGGCGATTAGCAGCATGTCTTCGCACTCGCAACAAGCGACGCATCTTGTTGATTGCTATTCGGTTTCTGGCGGGCCTGAAGGTTGCGCAATGCCCAGCAGGGCTTCAAGCCGTTCGAGTCGCACCGCAAGCAGTTCTCGCCAGTCTGCGTCTTCGGGCGCGTTTTCCAGCAGTTCGCGCCATAAAGCCAGCGTGTTGCCGGGCTCTCCAGCTTGCAAATAGGCCAGCCCCAGAAAATAGGTCGGCGCGGGATTATTCGGATCGACGTCTTCCGCCCGCGAATAGGCATACAGCGCCGCGGCGTTGAGCTGGCCGTTGGCGTGCTCGACCAGTGCATTGCCAAGGGCCACCCACGCCTCGCCATCACGCGGATCTTCCGCCACCGCATTGCGCAGGAAATTCGCCGCCTGATCGTGCTGTCCGCGCCGCGTAAAGGCATCGGCGGTGACGACGAAACGCGAAGGCAGACGTCCTTCGGGATAGAATTCGCGGCGAGCTTCGATCATCAGCTCGCCAGTCTCCGACGTCTCCCCCGCCACGGGAGCTGCAGGTGCTGCTGCCTGCCCGGGATTGCCCTGCATGGCATAGCCCGCGAGACCGAACAGCAACGCCGATCCGAACAGCGTCCACATGCTGCGCGGAAGTTTGAGCAGGAAGACCGCCAGCCCGAAGACGAGCAGGGTCAGCGCGAGGATCGGCAGCCAGCTCATGCCCCTCGCCGCCTGAAACGGCCGACAAGGATGCCGCCAGCCAGCAATATCAGCAGCACGGGAATGGCGAAGAGCGGCCAGGTCGTCGAGCTGACCTCGGGCTTGTAACTCACATAGTCGCCATAGCGCTGCACCAGCCAGGTCCGGATGTCGTCGGGACTTTCGCCGGCGGCGATGCGGATGCGTACCTGATGGCGCATGTCGCCCGCCATCGGCGCATCGCTATCGGCGATGGATTGCGACTGGCACTTGAGGCAGCGCAGGGTTTCCATCAGGTCCTGCGCGGCGGCTTCCTGCCCCGGATCGTCGAGCTGGCGATAGGCATAGGGCGCCGGTGGCATCGTATCCTGCGCCAGTGCCGGGCCGAACAGACTGCACAGCAACACCGCGTTCAGCAGCAGAATCAAGCGTCTCATTCACCTGCCTCCGCCAGTTTCTCGAGCAGGATCGGCACGTCGTTTTCGCGAATGTCGCCGATATGCTGGTAGCGGATCACGCCCTTGCCATCGACCACGAAGGTTTCCGGGACGCCCGACGAACCGATGGCGAGCTGCACTTCCGACAGATCGTCGCGCCCAATGCGCGCATAGGGATTGCCATGCTGCGCTAGGAAGCGCGCGACATCCTCGGGCCGGTCGCGGATGGCCACGCCCACGATCTCGGCCCCCTGCCGTTTCAGGCTTTCGAGATGCGGTGCCTCGGCGATGCAGGGCAGGCACCAACTGGCCCAGATGTTGAGCAGGCGCGGCTTCCCGTCCGCAAAAGTGGCGTTGGAGACGCCCTGTATACCGTCCATCGCAGGCGGGAGTTCGAAATAGGGCAATTCCTGCCCGACCATCCGGCTTTCGACGAAATCGTCCTTCGGCTGGGTCAGCTGGTAGGCCGCAAGCCCCAGAAACAGCGCGAAGGCGAACAGCGGAACCCACAGGCGCCAGCTCATGCCATTGCCTCCCGGTCGGCGCGGCGCTGGGCAATGCGGGCGGCGAGGCGGCGATGCCTGATATCGCTGATCACGCGCCCGATCAGCGCCAGCACACCGCCCAGCGCAACGAGCAGCCCACCATACCAGATCAGCGGCACCAGCGGCTTCCACCACAAGCGCAGTTGCCAGCGGCCATCCGGCGCGCGGTCACCGACAACGGCATAAAGCTGGCCATTCCAACGCGTTACCAGCGCGCTTTCGGTGGTCTGCTGGGGCGGCGCCCAGAAATTGCGCGACTGGGGCGTCAGCATTTTGACCTCGCCACCATCGTAGCTCGCCGCCAGACGCCCTTGGATCGCCGTCCAGTTGGGGCCTGCGACCGGTTCGACGCCCTGGAGTTCGATGGTCCACGGTCCCACCGTGGTGCTACCGCCCTCGGCCACTGCGGCAAGGCGCTCCTCTGTGAACGCACTCTCGCTGGCCATGCCGATCAGCGCGACGGCTATGCCGAAATGGGCGGTCACCATGCCCCAGGTGGCCAGCGGCGTGCGCGACAGTTTACGCCCGCGCAGCGGCAGCAGGCTCGCCACGGCCAGGCCGATGCCCAGCGCCAGGCCGAGCAATGGCAGGATCGCCATTTCGGCTAGCAGGCTGAACAAGATCAGCGCGGCAAGCACCAGCGCGGCGAACAGCGCCACTTCCCTGCCGATCCGGTCAGCCCGGTCGCGTCGCCAGCGCAAGAGCGGCCCGACGGCCATCACCGCCAGCATGGGCACCGTGAAGATGGCGCCGACCGGGTTGAAATATGGCGGACCGACCGAGACGCGGACGTCGAAAGCTTCGGTCAGCAGCGGGTAGAGCGTGCCCAGCAGCACGATGGCAAGGATCGCGCTGAGCATGACATTGTTGAAAACCAGCGCACCCTCGCGGCTCGCCAGTGCGAATCGCTGACCTTCGCTGATCGTGCTGGCGCGCAGGGCGAAGAGCAGCAGCGCGCCGCCGATGAAGATACCGAGCAGTACGAGGATGAAGCTGCCGCGCTCGGGGTCTACGGCGAAGGCGTGCACACTGGTCAGGATGCCCGAACGTACCAGAAACGTACCGACCATGCTCATCGAGAAGGCCACCACGCCGAGCATGATGGTCCAGGTCCGCAAGGCATCGCGGCTGGCAAGGACACTGGCCGAATGCAGCAGCGCGGTCGCCGCCAGCCACGGCATGAGCGAGGCATTTTCGACCGGGTCCCAGAACCACCAGCCGCCCCAGCCAAGTTCGTAATAAGCCCAGTAGCTGCCGGCGGTGATGCCCACGGTCAGCATCACCCAGGCCCCCAGCACCCAAGGCCGCATGGCACGGGCGAAGTTGGGCGTAACCTGCCGCGTCAGGAGCGCACCCACCGCAAAGCTGAAGGCGACCGACAGACCGACATAGCCGAGATAAAGCGTGGGCGGATGGAAAGCGAGACCGATATCCTGCAGTAGCGGATTGAGGCCCATACCTTCGGGTGCCGGCGTCGGCAGCCGCTCGAACGGGTTCGAACTGAGCAGCAGAAAGGCATAAAAGCCCAGCGATACAACGCCCTGCGCAGCCAAGGTGGCATTCATGGTCCGCTCGGGCAGACGTCGTTCCACGGCCGCGATGAGCGCACCGGCGAGGCCCATCACCATCACCCACAACAGCATCGAGCCTTCGTGATTGCCCCAGGTGCCCGATAGCTTGAAGATGAGCGGCTTCATGGAATGCGAATTCGATACGACCAGCTTTACCGACAGGTCGGTGATGGCGAACAACCAGACGAGCATGGCGAAAGAGAATGTGACCAGCACTCCTTGCGCTATCGCGGCAGGGCGGATCAGCCTGACAAGCTCGCTCGAACCATCGTCTCGCACGGCCATGAAGCCCGCGACCATCTGCAACGCGGCCAGCGCGGCAGCGAGCCACAGGGCGGCAAGACCGAGCTCTGCGATCATTCGAGGCCGACCGTCGTTTCCTCGGCCATTTTGGCGGCCTGATGCTCGTCCATCTCCTGCAATTCGCGCGGAACGTAGTTCTCGTCATGCTTGGCAAGGAGGTTGTCCGCGACGAATGTTCCGTCGGGGCCGAGGCGACCTTCGGCCACCACGCCCGAGCCTTCGACGAACAGATCCGGAGCGATCCCGCTGAACCTTACCGGCACGCGGGCATCGTCCTTGCCGGTCACGGCAAAGGTCAACGTCACGCCGTCGGCAGCCGTCTGGAGCGATCCCAGCTCGACCATCCCGCCAAGACGCACGGCCTGCCCCACCTCGGGCGGGTTTTCCAGCATCTGCTCGGGCAGGTAGAAATAGCTCGCTTGATTGCGCAGCGCATAGGCGGCCAGCAACCCCGCCCCCACAAGCGCGATCAATGCAAGCACCACCAGAACCAGGCGCTGGTGTTTGGCCTTCAACGCGGTCATTTTTTCCTGCTCTCCTCGCGGCGCTTTTCGGCGCGCTTCATGTCGAGCCAGGCCCAGGCGACCATCGCCAACGTGCCGACGACACCGACCGCATAGGCCGCGACGACGAAATCCCACTGGTCCAGCGCTTCGCGCATCATGCCGCCTCCATGGCCTTGCGGCGCAGCCGCGCCTCGGCCTGGATATCCGCAAGCAACGCGCGCATCCGCGCCAGCACCACGCCTCCGAACAGCAGCGAGAAGCCCAGCACTGCGACCAGCAGCGGGACCAGGAACTCGTCGGCGATCGCGCTCTTGCCCATGGTGATACTCGGCGGCTGATGGAGCGAGTTCCACCACACGACGCTGCGGTTGATGATCGGGATGTTGATGGCACCGAGCAGGCCGAAGATCGCGGGAACACGCGCCGATACGCCCTCGCGCTCCGCCGCCTGCGCCAGCGCGATATAGGCCAGGTAAAGGAAAGCGAGCACCAGCATGCTCGTCAGCCGCCCGTCCCAGACCCACCATGTGCCCCAGGTCGGACGGCCCCAGATCGAGCCGGTGACGAGGCAGATCACGGTAAAGACCAGGCCCGGCAGGGCAGCGGCGCGCGCGGCGAGCCCGGCGAGCGGGTGCCGCCAGACCAGGAAAACCAGGCTGGAGAAGGCGATGGCCGTCCACCCCCCCATGCCGAGCCATGCTGCCGGCACGTGGAGGAAAAGGATCCGCACGGTTTCGCCCATCAACCGGTCGGGGGGCACTTGCGAGAGCCCCCACCACAGCGCAACTGCGCTCACCAGCAAGCCACTGACCAGCAAAAGCGGGGTCAACCAGCGTGCAAGTGACAGAAAGCGCTTGGGATTGGCGAAGCCGTGCATCGATTTTTACCGTCCGCCACCGCTTTGGCAGCGCACACCCGCCCCGGCAAGGGTGCAGTTCTAACGGCCGATCAGTTCCTGCGCCATCCGGTCGGCAACCTGATCGGGCGAAGCGCCGGTCTTGTCGCTTTCCTGCCAGATCTGTTCGAGACGGCCGGGGATCAGGGCGATGCGCTTGCGCACCTCGTTGATGTCGGAAGGCGCCTTGTCGTTGCGGCACAGATATTCGAGCGTCACGGAGATGATACCGCCGGCATTGATGACGTAATCCGGCGCGTAGAGAATGCCGCGCTTCGCCAGCAGCGGGCCATGTTCTGGACGGCGAAGCTGGTTGTTCGCCCCGCCCGCCACGATCTTGCAGTCGAGCCGGGCAATGCCTGCATCGTCGAGGATCGCACCGAGCGCATTGGGACTGAAGACGTCGCAAGCGACCGACATGACGGCATCGGGCGCCGCAGTCTCTGCGCCAAGTTCGGCGGCCAGCGCTTCTGCACGGTCCGTGTGGATGTCCGAGAGCGTCAGTTTCGCGCCATCCTTGGCCAGCAGACGGGCGACACCCCCGCCGACGCTGCCGGTGCCCTGAACGGCGACATGCACACCTGCGACGCTGTCCTTGCCCAATTTGTGCTGCACCGCAGCCTTGATGCCAAGGAAGATGCCCAGCGCGGTGAAGGGGCCGGGATCGCCGCCCGCAGCATCCTCGCCCTCGACCGGGAGGCCGGACACATATTGCGTGCGCTCGGCAACCGCGGCCATGTCGGCTTCGGAAATGCCGACATCTTCGGCAGTCACATATTTCCCGCCCAGCGCATCGACCGCATCGGCGAAAGCGGCGAGCATTTCGGGCGTCTTGGTCTTGTCCTTATTGGCCAGGATGACAGCCTTGCCGCCACCCATAGGTAGCCCCGCCATGGCATTCTTGTAGCTCATGCCGCGCGACAGCCGCAGCGCATCGCGCATGGCGTCCGATGCTTCGGCATAGTGCCAGAAGCGCGTACCGCCCGCACCGGGGCCGAGATGCGTGGAATGCAGCGCGATGATCGCCGTCAGGCCGCTTTTCGCGTCGCGCACGACCTCAACCAGTTCGTGATCGTCGAAATCCGCTTCGGTCCAAAAAGCCGTCATGCGTCGCGTGCCCCCAGAGAGCTGTGGTGGACGGATGGAAGGGGGATGAAATGGGGCGATCGACGGGGTTCGAACCCGCGACCTCCGGTACCACAAACCGGCGCTCTAACCAACTGAGCTACGATCGCCACATGCCCCCGGAACCGCCCGGGAAAGGGGGCCTGATACGCCTGACGTTGACAGCGTCAACCCGCCCCGCGCAACGGCGCGTGCCTGTTGCACAATGAGCGTGGATTGGGAAGCAAAAATCGCAATCGGGCAAAATGCACGCAATTATCTTTCGCGGTTGCCGAAGTTTGTGCTCACGCTATCTTCGGGCCGATGTCGGGACCGGGCGAATCTTCAGCCGAAAGACTGCTTGCGTGCGAAGGCGTTCAACGCGTTCCCAGCGACAAGCTCGAACTGTTCCAACTGCGTGATTTCGCGGGCGCCGATTTGTGTGCGGACCTGGTCCGGCTGATCGAACAGGATCGCCGCCCCTCGACGCTCGCCGATGCGGGCGACGATCGCTATTTCCGCACCAGCGAGACATGCGATCTCGACAGCGGGGAAGCTGCGGTGAAGGCGCTCGAGACACTGCTGTTCGACCTCAACGGGATCGATCCCGCGCATGGCGAACCGCTGCAAGGTCAGCGCTACGATGTCGGGCAGGAGTTCAAGCCGCACTGCGACTATTTCAATCGGGGCGGACAGGACTGGGAAAAATACTGTTCGGTCGCCGGACAGCGCACCTGGACCTTCATGATCTATCTGAACGATGTCGATGCCGGCGGCGCGACCCGTTTCAAGGCCGTGAAGAAGATGTTCCAACCCGAAGTCGGCAAGCTGGTTTGCTGGAACAACCGGCGGCCCGACCTTCGCGAAAACCCCAACACTCTGCACCACGGAATGAAGGTAAGAAAGGGGCTCAAATACGTGATAACCAAGTGGTATCGCGAGAAGCCCTGGGGATGGTGAGATGATCGAAGGCGGCAAGATCTACGAAGGTGGCTGCCATTGCAGGACCGTGAGGTTCCGCTTCACCATGCCCGCCGATCCGGTGATCCGGCGCTGCAATTGCACGATCTGCGCGATGAAAGGCGTGGTCATGCTCGACGTACCCATGGCCGATTGCGAGACAACCGAGGGCGAAAATGCGCTGTCCCTCTACACCTTCGGCAGCGGGCAGGCGAAGCACAGGTTCTGCTCGAAATGCGGCATCCATACGTTTCATCAATTGCGTTCGGAACCCGATCACTACGGGATCAATCTCGCCTGTATCGACGGGATGACGATTTACGACCTTCCCGAAGTCCCCGTGTTCGATGGACAGAACCATCCCGCAGATAGCGGCAGTTACGGGTATGTGGGCGTGATGCGATACGAAAAGCCCGAGATCTAGGCGGTCCCACTGCCCGAACGGTTTACCCGTTCAGTGCTGCGTGGTCAGATTGAGCCCGACGGCGCCGATCAGGATCAGGACGATAAAGCCGTATTGCAGAGCACCGAGCTTCTCGTCGAATGCGAATATCCCGATGATCGAAGCAGTGACGATCCCTACCCCGGCCCAGATGGCGTAGACTATCCCGACCGGAAGCACCTTCATGGCCGGAGCCAGGAACCAGAAGCACGCGGAATAGCAGAAGATCGATAACGTACCCCAGCGCCAATCCTCGAAGCCGTTGGAAAGCTTGAGCAGAAATGTGCCAAGCACCTCGAGAGCGATCGCCCCTGCCAGAAAAAACCACGCGCTCATTGCTAGCCTCCCTGTAGCCTGTCCGATCGGAAATAGAGGCGTCGCTCGATGCAGGAAACGAAAAAGGGCGGCCCCCTGGGACCGCCCTTCGAAATGCCAGCAAGGCTCGCCGCGCTCAGTTCTTCTTGAGCGAGAGGCCGCCGAAGCGCTTGTTGAAGGCTGCAACGCGGCCGCCTTCCTGAATCTGCTTGGTGCCGCCGGTCCAGGCCGGATGGCTGGTCGGGTCGATGTCGAGCGACAGCGTATCGCCCTCGCTACCCCAGGTGGAGCGCGTCTGGAACTCGGTACCATCGGTCATTTTGACCGTGATCATGTGATAATCGGGGTGACCTTCGGCCTTCATGATATTCGTCCTTCTAGCTTCGGAACGGTTCCGACCGGTCCAGCTGTGAATGGGAGAGGCGCGCGCATAGCGGCGAGCGCCGGAATTGGCAACCTTATTCGGGCGCGTCGGCAATCATGGCGGTGAACTGCACTTCGCACGTCACCTTGCCGTCGACCGAAGCTTCGCCCGCAAACTTGCAAACACGCGCACGCTTCTGAACGAATTCGGCCTTGAGATCGAGCAACACGCCCGGCGTCACGGGGCTGCGGAACTTGGCGTTCTCGATCGCCATGAAATAGACCAGCTTCCCCGAACCGGCGAGGCCAAGGCTTTCCACCGCGAGCACACCGGCCGCCTGGGCCAGCGCCTCGATCTGCAATACGCCGGGCATGATCGGCGCACCGGGGAAATGGCCCTGGAAGAAATCTTCGTTGAAGCTCACCGCTTTGATCGCATGGATGCGTTCGTCGGCGACCAGCTCCGCCACCCGGTCGACCAGGAGCAGGGGATAGCGATGCGGCAGGCGCTTCAGCACCTCGACGACGTCGAAACCGGAATCGCTCATCACCCTGCCTCTGGTCCGGAAATCAGCGGCCGGTCGGCTGCGCAGGCTGCTGCTGCGCCGGCTGCTGCTGTTGTGTGGCTTGCTGCTGGGCGGCCTGCTGCTGAGCTACGCCGAGCAGGACCTGCGAAACGGTCTGCTGCGTGGCCAGCGATTCCTGCCGCGGACGCCAGCCTTCCGGCGGCGTGATCTGCACGCTCGGAACGCGCTGGTTCAACGCCGCGACCAGATCGTCGGTCACATTGACGGCATCCGGCGCCCACTGGATCGCGTCGGGATTGAGCAGAAGCTGGATCTTTTTCTGCTGGACGACCTGCTGCTGGACATTCTGGTAGTCATTGATCAGCTGCTCGATGGCATAGGTCTGCGCCAGCACGATCGGCTGCGATGCCTGGGACAGCTGCTGTTCCTTCTGCTGGAGCTGCTGCACAACCGACTGGTTGGCCTGAGCTTCGGCCTGGGTCACCTGACCGTTATTGTCCGTGTCGAGGCTCTGCTGCAGCGTCTGCATTTCCTGACGCAGCGTCCGCAACTGGGTGATTTGCGCGGAATACTGCTGATCGATCTGCTGATAGGCGGCGATGCGCGCCTGACTGCGAACGATCACGACTTCGGGGCTGCTGGTGGCGATACCGGCAACCTGCGCAGCAGCGGGGGTCGCGACGGCTGCCGTGCCCGCGAGTGCGGCGGCGGCAATGGTGTTGGCGAAGAGTTTCATCAGAATTGCGTTCCTACGTTGAAGGAGAAAACCTTGGTGTCGTCTCCAACCTGCTTCTTGAGCACGTGCGATATATCGATCCTAAACGGACCGAATGGCGAGTTCCAGTTGACGCCCACACCCACCGAAATACGTGGAGACGGGCTGTCGCCGAGGAAGACCTCCTGGAAGAAAGTCCCCGGAATAATGCTCGGCGGGTTGACCGTACCGTCGGGCGCAACCGGGTCGGTAACGAGAGCGGTGGTCGGGTTGCCACTGGCATCCACCCCGGACTGAACATACAGCAGATTGCCATCGGCGTCCGAGGCCTGGAGGCCATCGGGATAGTCCTGCAATATCGGACGCGTCACGCTGAACAACGAACCGACGTCGAGGAAGATCGACGGACGCAGGCCCATTTCGCGCGCGCCGCTACCGAGCGGGATCTCGAGTTCCGCCCGGCCGAGATAATAGGCTTTCCCGCCCAGCGCGTCATCCACGCGCTGATCGCCGGCAAGAGCCTCCTCGATCGTCTGCGGCACGAGGGGTGTCGTCGCATCCCCATCGTCATCGACATATTGCAGGCGCACGATCCGCGGGCCCACCCCACGAATGTCGAAACCGCGCATCTGCGGTTCGCCGAGGAAGAAGCGGTCGGTCAGTCGAACATCGTCCTGCCCGGCGATGGCATTGTTCTCCAGGCTCCGGATCCAGCCGCCTTCACCGGCAACCGAGAAAATGAAGCCGCCGCCAACGGGCCAGTATTTGGCAGCCTTTGCTCGCGAGCGGAAATACTTCGCATCGCCGCCGAGGCCTGCGAATTCCGTCGTCCAGCTCACCGTCTCGCCGCGAGTGGGTCGCAGACGACTGTCGAGCGTATTGTAGTTCAACGTCAGCCCCAGGATGGAACTGGTCCGCTTCCCGATCGCCTCGCACAGATAACGGCTGGCAAGGAGCGGATCGCAGGTCGCAACTCCGTCGCCGTCGCGATCCGAGAAATACAGCCCTTCGTCGAGCGATACGTCGTCGTAATTGAAAGTGTAGCTGCCGACGGCAGACAGGTACTCGGTCAGCGGCACGCCAGCTCGCAGCGAAATACCGGTCTGCGCCTGCTTGAAGGTCGTGTTCCGCTCGTTATTGCGGAAGTTGAAGCTGTTGATATCGCGGCGATAGATATCGACGCCGGCCGAAATGTTGCGGTCGAACACATAGGGTTCGGTAAAGCTCACCTGCGCCGATCTCGAATAGCGCGAATAGTTCAGACTAAGGCCGACTGTCTGTCCGCGTCCGCGGAAGTTGCGCTGGCGGATCGAACCGGCGAGAATGAAGTTCTCGATACTCGAGAAACCGGCCGAGAGCTGCAATTCGCCGGTCGCCTGTTCTTCGACATTGGCTTCGAGCACGATCCGGTCCGGCGCGCTGCCTTCGACCTGATTGATCTCGAAGTTTTCCTGGAAATAGCCCAGCGAATTGATGCGCGCGGTCGAACGCGCGACCGAGAGCGAGTTGAACGCATCCCCCTCGGCAAGCCGGAATTCGCGGCGGACGACCTTGTCCTGCGTGAGCGTATTGCCGTTGACGTCGATCCGCTCGACATAGACGCGCGGTGCCTCGCGCAGCACGAAGCTGACATTCATCGTCAGCGTTTCGGGATTGCGCCGGAATTCGGGAGCGACATCGGCGAAGGCATAGCCGAACGTACCGGCCAGTTCGCTCAACTGCTCGACCGTGTCCTCGACCAGCTTGGCATCGTACCAGTCTCCGCTCTGCATCGGCAGGCGGGCGGTCATCGCATCGTTGTCGAAATCGCGGATGCGCGATTCAACGCCGACATCGCCGAACTTGTAGCGCTCGCCCTCCTCGACGACATAGGTGATGATGAAGTCGCGCTTGTCGGGCGTCAGCTCGGCCACCGCCGAAACCACCCGGAAATCGGCATAACCCTCGGTCAGGTAGAATTGCCGCAGCTTCTGCTGGTCGAAGGCCAGACGATCGGGGTCGTAACTCGTGTTCGAACTCAGGAAACTCGTCAGACGCGCCTGCTTCGTGACCATCTCGCCGCGCAGCTCGCCATCGGAGAAGGCCTCGTTGCCGATGATGTTGATCTGACGAACCTTCGACTTAGGCCCTTCGTTGATCTCGAAGACAATGTCCACGCGGTTCTGCGACAGCTCGACCATCTTCGGCTCGACCGTCGCGGCGAAGCGGCCCTGGCGCTTGTAGAGCTCGATGATGCGGGCAACGTCGGCACGAACCTTGGAGCGGGTGAATATCTGCCGCGGCGACAGCTTGATCTCGGGCAGGATCTTGTCGTTCTTGATCCGCTTGTTGCCCTCCAGGATGATCCGGTTGATGACCGGGTTCTCGACCACGGTGATCACCACATTGCCATTGGTGTTCACCACATTGGCATTGGAGAACAGTTCGGTGGCGTAAAGATCCTTCAGCACCTGGTCGCCCGCGGCCTGCGTCCACACATCGCCCGGGCGCAGCTTGATATACGACAGGATCGTATTGGGCTCCAGACGCTGCGCGCCGCTCACCGCAATCGTCTGAACCACCTGCTGCTGCGCTGCCGGGGCAGCAGCAGGGGCCGACGTCTCGCCGCTCTGCGGCGCCGCCGGAGCGGGTGCAGGCGCCGGCGTTTCGGCCTCTTCGTCCTGGGCGAAGGCCGCGGCGGGCATCCCGGCAAGCATGGTTCCGGTCAACAGACCGATCGCCAGCCGCGCGGCGGGGTTCTTGCGTCGCGTGGCGGCAGAAACAAATTTACTCATCGACAAGGAGATTCCCGTCCTCGTTACACTTACAGCAGACCCGGCTGGAGCAGACCCCGATCCGGCATCGGGCCGCATTGTGCGGGGCGACCTCGCCGTCCCCTGCCCCAAGCGCCTTCGCCAATCAAGCTTTGCTGCGGTGAATTGCCGGTATCCCGCTCCCTTTCCCCGGCTAATTCCCGAATATCGGGAGGTGCACCAGATCGTTGATCGTGACGAACACCATCAGCATCAACACAAGGGCCATGCCGGCGCGATACGCCACTTCCGTTCCACGGGGACCGACCGGCTTCCGGCGGACTGCTTCTGCCGCATAGAAAGCCAGGTGCCCGCCGTCGAGCGCCGGGATTGGCAGGAGGTTGATGAATGCCAAGTTAAGCGAAATAAGCGCGACGAAATTGATGAAGGCCATACCGCCGAGGCTCAGCTGCTCGCCCGAGAACTTGGCGATCTTGACCGGTCCGCCCAGCTCCTGGACCGAACGTTCACCGGTGAATATCTGTCCGATTCCGGTGATCATCATGTCGACGATGCCGATCGAATGATCGACCGCCAGACCGAGCGAGGCGACCACTCCCTGCGGCTCGAACTCAAAGGCCGACGCGCCCGAAGCGATACCGATAAGGCCGATCTTCGACATGTTGCCGAAACGATCCTCCATTTCGACGCTGCGGACCGGAACGGCGAATATCTGCTCCGCCCCGTCCCGCTCCACGGTGATGTCGAGCGTGCGTCCGGGATAGAGCATGATCGCGTCCTGCACGTCGCGGAAATCCGTCATCCGCTCGCCCTCGACCGCGACGATCCGGTCGCCGATCTCGATCCCCGCGGCGCGCGCAGGCGAGATTTCGGCGAACTCGGCCACGGCCAGTTGCTGCTCCGCATCGGCGGGCACGGGCTTGCCGTAGAAAGCGAAGAAGCTGGCGAAGATCGCCAGAGTCAGCAGGATATTGGTGGCCGGACCGGCGAACACGATCAGGGCACGCTTCCACAGCGCGGCGTGATGAAAGCTTCCCGCCCGCTCGTCATCCGTCGCATTGATCACCGCCTCCGGATCGGGAATGCTGGCCGGGTTCATGTCGCCCTTGAACTGGACATAGCCGCCCAGTGGCAGGGCGCTCAGTTTCCATCGCGTGCCACGCCGATCGGTAAAGCCCCAGATTTCCTTGCCGAAACCGACCGAGAAAGCTTCCGCGTGAACGCCGAACCAGCGGCCGACCAGATAGTGGCCGAGTTCGTGAATCGTCACCAGCGGCCCCAGCAGCAGCGGGAAGCCGATCACGTAATAAAGCCAAAGCGGCAGGTTCAATTCCACGGGTCAGACTAGCTCCAGCATCCGGGTGGCACGGTTTCGTGCATCTTCGTCAACGCGCAGGACCTCTTCGAGGGTCCGCGGCGCATCGGGCAATTCACCTTGGTTGAGAACACGTTCGACCGATACCGCAATAGTGCTGAACGCAATCTTACGCGCCAGGAAGGCTTCGACGGCGATCTCGTTCGCGGCATTGAGCACTGCCGGGGCCGCCCCGCCCTCGGCGATGGCCTCGCGGCAGATGCGGGTTGCCGGGAACACCGTTTCGTTCGGCGCTTCGAAGGTCAGTTGCCCGATGGCGGGCAGGTCGAGCGGCGCCATCGGAGTGTCCATGCGCTGCGGCCAGGCGAGGCAGGAGGCAATCGGCACCCGCATGTCGGACGGGCCGAGCTGCGCGAGGATCGACCCATCGCGATACTCGACCATCGAATGGATGATGCTCTGTGGATGAACCACGATCTCGATATTCTCGAGCCCGACCGGGAACAGGTGATGGGCCTCGATCAGTTCGAGGCCCTTGTTGAACATCGTTGCGGAATCGATCGTGATCTTCGCGCCCATGGCCCAGTTGGGGTGCTTCAATGCCTGTTCGCGCGTCACGTTCGCGAGCCGATCGGCGCCGAACGTCCGGAACGGCCCCCCGCTGGCGGTGAGGATCACACGCCGCACGTCCTCGATCCGGTTGCCCGCAAGGCATTGGAAAATCGCATTGTGCTCCGAATCCGTCGGCAGCAGCGTGGCGCCATGCCTCCCGACTGCGGCCTTGAGGATTTCCCCTGCGGAGACCAGCGCTTCCTTGTTGGCGAGCGCGATCGTGCCGCCCTGCTCGATCGCCGCCATGACCGGCCCGAGCCCTGCGCAACCGACGATGGCCGCAACAGTAAGATCCACCGGGCGCGCCGCGGCCTCGCACAGCGCCGCGCGGCCGGCCGCCGCTTCGATCCCGCTTCCGGCCAACGCATCGCGCAGATCGCCGAGCCGGCCTTCATCGGCGACCACCGCGACTTTCGCGCGGAATTCGCGCGCTGCCTCGGCCAGGCCGGCGACATTCGTGTTGGCAGTCAGCGCCTCGACCTGCCATTCCTCCGCATTGCGACGAATGAGATCGAGCGTCTGCTCTCCTACCGACCCCGTCGCGCCGAGAATGGAAATCGAGCGCCTTGTCACAGATGCACCTGCGTCCACAAAAGGCCGGCAGTGATCGCCACCGGCAGGATGCCGTCGGCGCGGTCGAATATGCCGCCATGGCCGGGAATGAGGTCCGAACTGTCCTTCATGTGCGCGCGCCGTTTCAGCCAGCTCTCGAAGAAGTCCCCTGCCTGCGCCAGCACTGCAAGGCCCGCCCCGATCACCAGCGCCACCGCGCCCATGACCGAAAACGCACCCTCGCCGACATTCGAATAGAAGAAGCCGAAGGACACCAGTCCAGCCGCGACCATCCCGCCGAACAGCCCGGCCCAGGTCTTGGACGGGCTGATCCGTGGGGCGATCTTGGGTCCACCGATGGATCGGCCGCTGAAATAGGCGCCCGTATCGGTCGCGATCACGACCGCCACCACGCCGAGCACGACCGCAACCGGCAACGCCATGAGGGTGATTGCCGCAAGCCCCACATAGAGCAGGGCGAAAGCCGATCCCGCCGCGCGCCAGGCGCTCGATTTGGCGCCGCGCCACACCAGCCGGAGAAATTCGGCCAGGCACACCGCCGATACCGCTATGACGAACGCGTCGAACCACCACCCGCCAAGCCACAGCGCCGCTCCCGCGACCGCGATCATCACCAGGGCCGATGCGGCACGCTTCGGCAGGTCCGATGTCTTTATCGCGAGCGGAAGATCGACCGATTCACCGTCCGCCAAAGCGTCTCTCCCGTTCCCCGAACTTCATCAGCGCGCTTTTCAGGTGATCCGGAGTGAAGTCCGGCCACAGCACGTCGAGGAACAGCATCTCCGCGTAAGCCGCCTGCCACAAGAGAAAATTCGACAAGCGCACCTCGCCGCTTGTGCGGATCAGCAGGTCGAGCGGCGGCAGCGGCGCGCTATAGAGGTGGCGGTCGATGGCCTCTGCCGTGATCTCGCCTTCGCTCGCCGCAGCGCGCGCGGCTTGCGCAATCTCGGCCTGCGAGCCGTAGTTCAGCGCCACCGCCAGCGTGCGGGAGCCCCCGGCAGTCTGGGCGAGAGCATCTTCGAGCATCTCCACGATATCGGGCGCAAGCGATTGCCAATCGCCGAGAATATGCAGCTTTACGTCGTTGGCGATGAATTCGGGCAAGTCCGATTTGATGAACTTGCGCATCAAATTCATCAGATCGTCGATCTCTTCTTCGGGCCGCTTCCAGTTCTCGCTGCTGAAGGCATAGAGCGTCAGACACTCGATATTCGTGTCCTTGAGGCTGCGCACCAGTTCGCGCACCGCTTCCACGCCCTTGCGGTGGCCCATGACGCGCGGCAGGTGTTTGCGCTTCGCCCAACGTCCATTACCATCCATGATGATGGCCACATGTCGGGCCTGCTGCCCTTCCCCGCTCATCCCTTCGCTCCGCGCCCCGCCCGTTTCACTGGGTCAGGATTTCCTTTTCCTTCTGCGCGGCAGCCGTATCGCATTCGGCCACGTATTTGTCGGTCAGCTTCTGGACCTCGTCTTCGCCGCGCTTCTGCTCGTCTTCCGAGATTTCCTTTTTCTTCTCGTCGTCCTTCAGCGCTTCCATGCCGTCGCGGCGCACATTGCGGATGGCAATCTTGGCCTGCTCGGAATAATTGCCCGCCAGCTTGGCCAGCTCCTTGCGCCGTTCCTCGGTCAGATCGGGCATCGGCAGGCGCACATTCTGCCCGTCGATCATCGGATTGAGGCCGAGATTGGCCTTGGCGATACCCTTTTCGACCGCGGTGACATTGGCCTTGTCCCACACCTGCACGCTCAGCATGCGCGGCTCGGGCGCGCTGACGGTGGCGACCTGGTTCAGCGGCATCATCGAGCCATAGACCTCGACCACGACCGGATCGAGCAGGCTGGTATTGGCGCGCCCGGTGCGCAGGCCCGCAAGGTCGCTCCTGAGGCTTTCGACGGCGCCTTTCATGCGGCGCTCGATGTCGGCTTTGTCGTATTTGGCCATGGCGGCTTCCTCTTTACTTCTTCTCGTTCGTAACGATCGTCTGCACGCCCTCGCCGCTCAGCACGCGGGCGAGATTGCCCTTCTCGCGGATCGAGAAGACGACGATCGGGATATTGTTGTCGCGGCACAGGGCAACGGCACTGGCATCCATGACCTTCAGATCATCGGCCAGGACCTTGCCGTACGTCACGGTTTCGAAACGTTTCGCATCCGCATTCTTCTTGGGATCGCTGTCATAGACCCCATCGACGCTGGTGCCCTTGAGCAGCGCATCGCAATTCATTTCCGCCGCGCGCAATGCCGCGCCGCTGTCGGTGGTGAAATAGGGCGCGCCGACACCGGCGGCGAAGATCACGATGCGTCCCTTCTCGAGATGACGTTCGGCCCGGCGGCGGATGACGGGTTCGCACACCTGATCCATCTGCACCGCGCTCTGCACCCGGGTCTGCACGCCCAGCTGCTCCAGCGCGCTCTGCATCGCCAGCGCGTTCATCACCGTGGCCAGCATACCCATGTAATCGGCCTGCGCCCGGTCCATCCCCTGCGCCGCCCCGGCCATGCCGCGGAAGATATTGCCGCCGCCGATGACCAGACAGATTTCCAGCCCGGTTTCCCGCGCCGTCTTCACTTCCTTTGCGAGTTCCATGACGAATGCGGGATCTATCCCGAACTGCTGATCTCCCATCAGGACTTCGCCCGAAAGTTTCAGGAGGACGCGTTTCATCGTCGATAAGGGCATGGAGGCGGAGAATCCGTATTGCGCAAGAGGTTGCGGCTCCTTAGCCGCGAAGGGCCAGAGGCGCAAAGGGAAAGCCGGAATGCTCGGCGGCCCTGGTTCCATGCGGTATCGCTAGCGGACATTCGCAAACGTCGATCGAGGTGATGATGTTGCCCCAGCCATATTCGCGTTTCAGCAGCCAGAAACGGAATGGGATCAAAGCCTAGTAATCCCGCTGCACGGGGCCGTTGCTTTCCTCGCCCCATCGTTCGGGCTCGTAATCGTCGAGACTGGCCGGTCCGGCATCGGCGTCTTCCCAGCCGATTTCGGTGCAGGTGTAATGGGCGAAGGTGTCGTTATAGATGTGCCGCTCGGGTCCGTTGCGCCCGCGCACGATCCGCACGCGCGCGGACAGTTTCCAGAACGGGTGGTCGAAGATCATGCCCACGCAGCCCGCCTCGATCACCCGCAGCGCCAGCGCGTCGGTGGCAAAGATGCTTGCGCCGCTCTCGTCCTCGAAGAGACCGGCGGGCGCGACCGCTTCGGGCAGGAAGCAGAAATGGCCGCGAATATGCACATTGCGATAGGGATTGCCGGTCTTGCGCGATGTGGCCCATTCCCAGCTGCAATCGGTCCGCTCAAGATCGAGGAAATCGGTGAAGGTGCGTATCCGCAGCCAGCGATAGCCCATCGCCTTGGCTTTCGCGCAATTGCCGGTGAGGGTCACGGGAATGAGATCGGCATCGTCGGGTTTGAGCGCCATCGCCTCGGCCATGCGCGCGGAGACGATCCTCCAGCTGCGGCATTCGAAATAATCGGGATGAAAGTCCGGCTCGTCGAGCACGATATGCGGGACCGGCGCGTCGTCGGGCCAGGCACCGGGGTTGAGCCCTTCCTTGCGCCACAGGGAGTGAAAGGCGCGATGATGCTCGTAAATCTCCTTCCCGTTCTCCATCCGCAACAGCCCGTCCTCGGCGAGCGAGGTCGAGATATTGTGCCAGCCATATTCGTGTTTGAGCAGCCAGAAGCGGAATGGGGTCAAGGCCTAGTAATCCCGCTGCACGGGGCCGTTACTTTCCTCGCCCCATCTCTCGGGACCGTAATCGTCGAGACTGGCCGGTCCGGCATCGGCGTCTTCCCAGCCGATTTCGGTGCAGGTGTAATGGGCGAAGGTGTCGTTATAGATGTGCCGCTCGGGTCCGTTGCGCCCGCGCACGATCCGCACGCGCGCGGACAGTTTCCAGAACGGGTGGTCGAAGATCATGCCCACGCAGCCCGCCTCGATCACCCGCAGCGCCAGCGCGTCGGTGGCAAAGATGCTTGCGCCGCTCTCGTCCTCGAAGAGACCGGCGGGCGCGACCGCTTCGGGCAGGAAGCAGATATGGCCGCGAACATGCACGTCGCGGTAGCGATTGCCGGTCTTGCGCGATGTGGCCCATTCCCAGCTACAATTGGTGCGCTCAAGATCGAGGAAATCGGTGAAGGTGCGTATGCGCAACCAGCGATATTCCATAGCCTTGGCTTTCGCGCAATTGCCGGTGAGGGTCACGGGGATGAGATCGGCATCGTCGGATTTGAGCGCCATCGCCTCGGCCATGCGCGCGGAGACGATCCTCCAGCTCTCGCATTCGAAATAGTCGGGATGAAAGTCCGGCTCGTCGAGCACGATATGCGGGACCGGCGCGTCGTCGGGCCAGGGGCCGGGGTTGAGCCCTTCCTGGCGCCACAGGGAGTGAAAGGCGAGATTGGCATCCCAGATTGCCTTGCCATTCTCCATCCGCAGCAGGCCGTCCTCGGCGAGCGAGTCGGAGATATTGTGCCAGCCATATTCGCGTTTGAGCAGCCAGAAACGGAATGGGGTCAAAGCTTTATGTTCCCGATGAAGTCTGCCAAATCGCGATCCGCCAAACTATCATAGCGGCCCGATCTCAGCGCACCACGGATTTCGTCCATCAATTTGCCCACTTTCTCCTTGCCTTCGGTCGGCGTAAACTCGCCCTTCTGCATGCGTTTGGCTAAGTCTTTAAGCTGCGTGTCCACCTCATTGCTATAGTCCTTGCCCTTCCCGTGGCCTCTATTGTGCAGCGGGCGCAGCTCGCCGCAGAGCTTCTCCATATCGGTCCGAGGCTCTTCGGTCTGCGGCAGGCGGATCATGTTGGCGGGATCGTCCAGCTTGAACCCGATCGCTTCGAGGAAGACTTTGTTGTCGGTCATCAGGCTGGAGGGCACGATATGGTGGTTCTGTCCGTCGCCCGTCTTGCACGGATCGGGGGCGTCGGCCATCGCCTTTTTCGTGCTGTCCGAGGTGGTGCGCAAATCGGGATTGGTCATGCCCTTCGGGCGCATGGCCATTTCGCTGGTCGTTGCCCCACCGGGCGCCACCGCGCCGTCGCGCACCGCATTTCCGGCTAGATAGCCCGCGCCTGCCGCCAGCGCGCCGCCGTTCGCGATCAACGCTTTGTTGGGCGCGAAGCGCGCTGCGGCTTGAGTCAGGGGCAGCGCCTCTGCCGCGAGCGCCGCGCCCGGAGCATGCGCCGCGACAGCCGGCGCCGGAACGGAAGGCAGTGCGCCTTGCGCCGACAGGGTGTTCAAGCGCGCGCCGTCGGCGTGGTCGACCCGGGCGGCAGTGGCTTGCGCCTCGCGCCGGAACTCCTGGAGGAACGAGGCTTCGCCCGCATCGCCGGCAGTCGGCGAGAGATTGTTCAACGTGTCGTTGAAGGCCGCAAGGACCTTAGCGTCGGTAGCGCTCCCCTCGACGATGTTTTTGGGGAGCAATTCCCATCGCGCGCGCCTGCATGTCGTAGAGCGCCTTGACTTCGGGTCTGTCCCACACCTGGGCCGACAGCGCGTCGAGCGTACCGCCACCTTTCTGAAGCAGCACATCGCCGGCAGGTCCGTGCACGAGCAGGCCCCCGCTTGCTGCCCCGCCCGTCATCACGCCTGCTATCATGTTCATGGGTCGCACTCCTCGAGATTTCCAGCGAGAACCTCATGCATTTGTCCGCGAGTGTCTGTAATCGAAAGGATTAGGGGGGATGGTCGAAACGATTGGCCTGTCGTCGGCGGCTGGCCCTGGCGGTATCCGATCGGGGAGTTGGCCGAAAATCCGCCTGTCTCCGGCAAACCGGCGAAAGCTGCCGTCTTCCTCGGTGGTGGCAAAGGCATCTTTCCTACATCGAATCCGCACGCTACCCTCGCATCGGCTCATTCAAATCGTGATTCCGCCCAATCCAGTGCCTGCCCCTATGGCAGGTCGCGCCCCCGAATGTACTTGATCAACCAAACCCCACCGACTCGTCCGGCGCGCCACGAAAAAGGCCGCCGGAGCGAACTCCGGCGGCCCGATTGTGTAGGAAGCGTTTTCGCTTAACCGGCGACGGCGGCGGCGACTTCTGCAGCGAAGTCGCTATCTTCCTTCTCGATGCCTTCGCCCAGCTGGAAGCGGACGTAATCCACCAGCTCCACCTTAGCGCCGACGTCCTTGGCAGCCTGCTCGACGACCTGCGCGATGGGGGTCTTGTTGTCCATCACGAAGACCTGGCTGAGCAGGGCATTTTCCTTGGCGTATTTGCCTACCGCGCCTTCGACCATCTTGGCCTGGACTTCGGCGGGCTTGCCGCTTTCGGCAGCCTTTTCGGCGGCGATCTTGCGTTCGCGGTCGAGCACTTCGCTGTCGAGACCTTCGGCGGTCAGCGCCTGCGGGAACGCCGCGGCGATGTGCATGCCGAGCTTCTTGCCAAGGTCGGCCAGCTTGTCCTTGTCGCCTTCGCTCTGCAGGGCAACGAGCACGCCGATCTTGCCGAGGTCGGGCGCGACAGCGTTGTGCATGTACGGAACGACCACGCCGTCGGTCACCGAAACGGTCTTCATCCGGCGAACCTGCTGGTTCTCGCCGATGGTCGCAACATTGTCGGTCAGCTTCTCGCCAACGGTGCCGCCGGTCGGATAGGCGGCGGCCTTGAGGGCTTCGACATCGTCGCCATCGGTGCCGAGCGCGGCCTGAGTGGTCTTGCGAACGAAGTCCTGGAACTGGTCGTTCTTGGCGACGAAGTCGGTTTCCGAGTTGACTTCGACAGCCACGCCCCTGGTGCCTTCGACGGTCACGCCGACGAGACCTTCGGCCGCAGTGCGGCTCGACTTCTTCTGGGCGGTGGCCAGGCCCTTGGCGCGCAGCGCATCGACAGCGGCTTCGACATCGCCGTTCGAGGCTTCGAGCGCCTTCTTGGCGTCCATCATGCCCGCGCCGGTCTTTTCGCGGAGGGCCTTTACGTCAGCGGCAGTGAATGCGGCCATGGTAGTTTCCTTCTAGATATTATGTGCGGGCACCGGGCCTGCTAAGGTAGCGGCCCGGCGCGTAACTCCGCTTTGTGACGGGCGCATGATGGCGCCCGCTTGGAGAGGGCTCAGGCCTCGACGGTTTCTTCCGGCGGATTTTCCATCGCGCCAACATCGGCACCCGAATCCTGCACGCCTTCGCCGCGGCCGCTCTTGGCGGCATTGGCGATCGCGTCGCAGTAGAGACGGATGGCGCGAGCCGCATCGTCGTTACCCGGGATCGGGAAAGCAATGCCTTCGGGATCGACATTGGTGTCGAGCACGGCGACGACCGGAATACCGAGGACGTTGGCTTCCTTGATCGCCAGGTCTTCCATGTTGGCGTCGATCACGAACATCACGTCGGGGATGCCGCCCATATTGCGGATGCCGCCGAGGGACATTTCGAGCTTGTCCCGCTTGCGGGTCAGGTCGAGAACTTCCTTCTTGGTCAGACCCGCGGTGTCACCGGCAAGGCGCTCGTCGAGCGTCTTGAGGTACTTGATGCGTTCGCTGATCGTCTTCCAGTTGGTCAGCATGCCGCCCAGCCAGCGGTGGTTGACGTAATGCTGGCCCGAAGCGAGCGCGGCTTCGCGGATCGCATCCTGCGCCTGGCGCTTGGTGCCGACGAACAGCACCTTGCCGCCCGAACGTGCGGTCTGCTGCACGAAGTCCAGCGCGCGGGCGAACAGCGGCACGGTCTGCGACAGGTCGATGATGTGGATGCCGTTGCGCGCGCCGAAGATGTACGGCTTCATGCGCGGGTTCCAACGGTGGGTCTGGTGGCCGAAATGCGATCCGGCTTCGATCAATTGCTGCATGGTGACGGTAGGAGCCGCCATAATCGTATTCCTTTCCGGTTATGCCTCTGGAAAGCTGGAACCCGTAGTGCGGAGCGTCCCGCGTCGGGCACCGGTATGTGCGCCTTCCATGTGGATTTGCCCGCTCGGTTGCAGCCGGAAATCGACCGAATCCCTTGCGGACCGCGCGCCTTTAGCGAGGTCGGACGAAGAAAGCCAGACTCGATTCGTCGTAAAAATCGGGAATCCCGGCGTCGAAACCGCTTGACAGATCGGAACAAACAAAGAACATTGTTCTCATCGTCGGAACCTCCGGCGGGCCATACGGGTTTTCCACCAGATTTCCCCAGCCTGTCAACAGGCTTGTCGGCAGCCGGGAAAGGAGATTTCGAAATGTTCGCACTGGTCCTCATCGCCCTCGTAATCGCCGTTATGGTGGCAGCAACGGGTACGCTTGCCGATAGCGGGCTGCGCTGGTGGTCCGCCTTCGATGCTCTCCGGCGCGATTTGAAGGGGGAGATAGTTCCTGCCCTACCGTCCCTGAGACCGGTCGCGGTGGGCAGTGGCAATGCGGGTTTCGATCGTCCCTGTACGGCTCGTGCCGCAAAGGGCGCGATTAACTGCGCCGCCTGACCCGCGAATAGCGTAGCAACGTGTAGGGCAGCAGCACGAGATAGCCGGCGCATATTGCGCTGAGCGTCCACCATGGCTCGACCAGAAGAGCTGCAAACAGCAGTCCGACAAAAGCAAGCACTTCGAGCCTGATACCGCGTCGCGGGCGCAACGACGTCCAGCTCGGCGTGGCCATGTTCGAGATCATCAGCAGGGCGATCGCCACCAGCCAGATGCCTACCAGCAGCGGATGGCGGAACTCATCCAGCCCCGTGGACATCCATAGATAGAACGGCGCGAATGCGAGGCCCGCGCCGAGCGGTGCCGGCACTCCCGTCAGGAAGCCCAGCGACTTGTGCGGCTGCTCCTTCATGTCGATCTGCGCATTGAAGCGGGCAAGCCGAAGGGCGCAGCAAATTGCAAAGGCCAGCGCAGCGAACCAGCCGAGACGAGGCTCGGCCGACAAGGACCAGAGATAGATGATGATGGCAGGTGCCGTTCCGAAGCTGAGCGAATCTGCCAGACTGTCGAGCTCTGCTCCGAACCGCGACTGCGCCTTGAGCGCCCGCGCTATTCGACCGTCGATCCCGTCCAGCAATCCTGCAACGATGACCGCCGCAACCGCCGCGCCCCAATTCTCGCCAATCGCGAAGCGGATACCGGTAAGGCCTGAACAAAGCGCAGCAGCGGTAATCGCATTGGGCACCATGGCGCGTAACGTCAAAGCCCGCGAACGCCCCATCATCGGACGCTCGTCCTCCGCCGCCTTCGGCCCCAGTCGCGCGCGTTCCTCGGGTTCCGGCGTCGGCTCGGACGGCAAGAGACTCACTGGGCGACGCCCTCGATCAGCGCTTGCGAACCGATTTCCGCCAGCACGGTTTCGCCGGCGATCACGCGTTGCCCCAGCAGAACCTTCGAGTCCGTACCTGCGGGCAAATACACGTCCACCCGGCTACCGAACCGGATCAGTCCGACCCGCTGGCCTACGCCCACTGTGTCGCCAGGTTTCACGAACGGCACGATCCGTCGGGCAACGAGGCCGGCAATCTGGGTGAAACCGAGCTTTAATCCGTCGGTCCGTTCGATCAGGATGTGCTGACGCTCGTTCTCCTCGCTCGCCTTGTCGAGGCCTGCATCGACGAAGCTGCCGGGAATGTAGACGACGCGGCGTACCGTCCCGGCAATCGGGGCGCGGTTGATATGGACATCGAAGACCGACATGAAGATCGAAATACGCGTCACCGGACCGGGATCGAGACCCGCATGCCCGCTACCATCGTCGATCATCATTTCAGCCGGAGGATCGACTTCGGCAATAAGCGAGACGAGCCCGTCGGCAGGTGCAACGATCAGCCTGTCGTCCTGCGGGACCACGCGCTCGGGATCCCGGAAAAAGGCGAACACGCCAAGCGACAGCAATAGCAGCGGCCAGCCGACGATTTCCCAGTCGAGCCCCAGCAGAAAGACGAGACTGACCACCACGGCGATAACGCCGAACTTGCGTCCCTCGGGATGGATCGGGGGCCATGACCAGCGAACATCGCCGCGGCCACGATTGTCTAGAAGATCACCTGGCATTCCCGCCACCTAGGCCCTGCGGTCAGCAGTCACAAGGTGTTATGCCACCTTACGCACGAAGACAGCGCCGGCTGAATACCCCGCACCGAAGCTGCAGATGAGCCCCTCATCGCCCGCTACGAGATCGTCGCTGTGCTTGTGAAATGCGATGATGGACCCTGCACTGGAGGTGTTGGCATAGGTGTCCAGCACGGTGGGGCTTTCGTCCGAGTTTGTCTCATGCCCAAGCACGCGATGCGCGATCAGACGGTTCATCCCGGCATTTGCCTGGTGTAGCCACAGGCGCCGGAGCGCCTGCGGATCGAGGCCGAGCTTCTCCGCCTCGGTAACGATCATCTCGGCGACCATGGGGACGACTTCCTTGAACACCTTGCGTCCTTCCTGAACGAAAAGCTTGTCCGCCCTGCCTTCTCCGCCGGGCGAAGCGCGGTTGAGAAAGCCAAAATTGTTGCGAATGTTGTTCGAGAAAACCGTCTTCAGCCTGGTGCCGAGAATGTCCCAATGCGCCGCAGGCGCAATCGCCGCATCTTCGACCAGCACAGCGGTCGCAACGTCACCGAAGATGAAGTGACTGTCACGATCGCGCCAGTTCAAGTGGCCACTGGTAATTTCCGGGCTCACAACAAGGACGCTTTTGGCATTGCCCGACCGGATATAGTCCGCTGCCGTCTGGATGCCGAAGGTCGCCGAAGAGCAGGCCACGTTCATGTCGAAGCCAAAACCGTCGATGCCCAGCTCTTGCTGAATCTCTATCGCCATCGCCGGATAGGGCCGTTCCATGTTCGACGCGGCGCACAGGACTGCATCGACGTCGGCAGGATTACGCCCAGCCCGCTCAAGCGCCTGCTGAGCGGCTTCCACTCCGATCTCGGCCAAGATCGACAATTCCTCGTTAGAACGTTCCGGCCAGCGCGGCGCCATGATATCCGGATCGAGGATCGGCTCCTTCGCCATTACGTGGCGCGCCTTGATACCGCTCGCTTTCTCGATGAACTCGACCGAACTGGGTTGAAGCGCCTTTACCTCACCAGCATCTATCGCTTCAGCGTTCTCCGCATTGTAGCGCTCGACATAGCGGTTGAAGCTCTCGACAAGCTCCTCATTGGTGATGGTGTCGGTGGGGGTAAACAGCCCGGTTGCAGAGATGACAGGGCGCCCGGTCGGCTTTTGACTCTGAATCATTTCGGCTGACTAGGCCCACCCCACCGTTCCGGCAACTGTCTCGGCGACATGCCGCACGATTGCCGGGCCTCGATCTCGAAATTGGATAGGCCCATTACTCTGCGGGAAATATGGCACTCCCAGCTAAGCTACCTTGATGAGTCCCATGCAATCCGACGCATATGGTCTGGTCTGTCGGGCCGTCCTTGATCCTGCGAAGGCGGAGTGCGATAGAATAACACCCACTGATTCTTGTGTTTTTCCTAGCTTTCATACGCCTCGAAGGCGGTGGCAGGGCTTGAATCGAACCGGAAAAATAACCCTTTGATATCAATTTTTTTCTTGGAGTGAGCGCGAGGCCTCCCCCACACTCTCCCCCACATTTTCGTTCATTTAACGGTGGTTCGGTTCAGCGTTTTGGCGAAAAAGCTGAATGAATGTGTGGTTCGCAGAACGACCAAGAGCAGCATAGTAGCACGTTTTGACACCGTCCATTTGCGAGTTTGCTACGTGGTCAGTTCAATGCCCGATGCCGCTCCACCAGCTTATGAAGACTGGCCGTCGTGACCCGCGTTGCCTTGCCGAGCTTGACCGTCTCAAGTTCGCCGTTGGCAATCAGCTCGTACAGTTTTGTTCGGCCAACGCCGATCATGCGGGCGGCGTCATTGACCCGGACGCAGATCGGCTCGACGAGTTTCTGCCCGCTCATTCTGCCGGTTCCTCTTCACGATAGTGCGCAGGATCGGCAATCCAGCGATTGATAGCTGATTCATGCCAACCCGCGCCGTGCACGCTGATCTTCACCTGTGACGGGAAAGTGCCCTCGGCGATCTTACGATAGATGGTGGAGTGAGAGAGACCTGTGCGGTCGAGCACGGTCTTCAGTCGGATGATGCGTTCGGTATTGGACATTGGGCGTTCTCACACATTGACATTGGCAGCCTCTCTACGGAACATAATGAGAACTTTTTTGCTCGACGCAAGGGTCAGTCTGAGTTAGAATTCGAGCAAATCTTCAACGATTTTCATGATTTGAAACGGCTATAGACGGTCCGAGACCTTTACGGACAAACTGCTCAAAAGCTGTCGGTTCTGAAAATTTTCGCGCCCAGCGCGAATTAGCGACCGACGCGCGCGAAATTGCGACGGCAAGGACGTATTTCCGCGCCAGCGGCACCAGAATCTGCGCGAATCGAGTTGAGAATGCGCTGCTATCCCGATCCTTGCTGATTTCCCGATTTTCATGGGCGAAAGAATTTTCTGCTGTCGAACCTGGCCGCCCGCAATGACTGAAACTGGGCCGTCGCACGAACCCGCTGCGCGGGAGGGGTGCAGGCGGCGCGGGTGACGCGGTGACACAAGCGTAGCGAGTAGACCGAACA
>NZ_JAIGNO010000014.1 GCF_019711515.1 Qipengyuania qiaonensis | reverse complement strand
ACCGATCAGAGCTTCGCCGCCATGATCTACCTCGCCGCCGCAATCCTCAATTCAAAATGAATCCCCACAGACCCTAGTCTTCGGTGCTTTCCGCGCGGCCGTTTGCGAACCGGCTCAGCTGGGTGTGCACGGCGGCGAGAACGCAGACCATCGCGACGATCATCACGGCATTGATGAGGCCGGACGTGACCGCCTCGCCCAGCATTGCTGCCTGTTCGCCGGCGAAGGCGAACACCAGGCCAAGCACGAGCGAAACGACCGCTGACAGGACGACGAACGCCACTATCAACAACAGATAGAAAACGAGCAGGCGCATGCTGCTGCCGCGTGTCAGCGCCCAGGATCGTGTCAGCGCTTTGACCGGATTGAGCTCACCCTCGATTGCAATAATCGGCGCGGCCAGCGACAGTTTCACGACGATGTAGCAGACGACGACGAATGCGATCACGCCGCCGAGGGCGGCGAGTGGCTGCAGCCCGGTGACTGCGCCAATGCCGACGAAGAGGGTCGCGACAATCACTATCAAACCCGTCTGCAGCAACTGGGCGCCGATATAGCTTGGCACCGATCGCGCTCCGGTGGACAGCGCCTCCCCAACCGTTGGATTGGCGCGCCGCCGGACCAGTGCCAGCATCGCCAGCAATCCGATGCCCTGCACGAGGCCCAGTATCAGGAACACCCACCAGTAGCCGACGTAAAGATCGGTCACGACCGCCATCATGGCGTCGACATTCCCGCTCGCCTGTGCGGCCTCGAGATCTCCCATCTCGGGCAGGCCGATTGCTATCCCCGCATAGGGCAGGAAGAAGAACACGCCGGCGATGATCGCCAGCAGCCCGAGATTGCGGGACAGCAGGCCGGCGGCTTCCTTCCATGCGGTGTCGAGATCGAATTTCATATGGCGGCCTTTTCGTTTGCCCCTTGATAAGCGCTTCGCCAGTCGCCACGCAATCGCACATGTTGCCCCTTGTCCCCGAAAACGTCGAATGGCGCAGCGAAACCGGTCGTGTCGGCTATCGCGAAGCGCTCGACAGGATGACCGAACGCAATCGCGCGATTGCTGAAGGCACGGCGGACGAGATGGTGTGGCTGCTCGAACACCCGCCGGTCTACACCGCCGGGACAAGTGCCGATGGGGCGGAACTTCTCGATCCGAGGTTCGAGGTGGTGGAGGCCGGGCGCGGAGGGCGCTACACCTATCACGGGCCCGGCCAGCGGGTCGGCTATGTCATGCTGGACCTGAAGGAACGCGGGCGCGATGTGCGCTGTTTCGTTCATGCGCTCGAAGGCTGGGTCATCGCCACGCTGGCCGACATCGGCGTCGAGAGCCGGCGCAGCGACGGGCGGATCGGTATCTGGACGCGCGATATCGACGGGGGCGAGGCCAAGATCGGCGCCATCGGTGTGCGTGTGCGGCGCTGGGTGACGATGCACGGATTCTCGGTCAATCTCGCGCCCGACCTGTCGCATTTTGCCGGTATCGTGCCGTGCGGGATCGAGGAATTCGGGGTGACCAGCCTGGAGCGGCTCGGAATCGATCTTGCACCCGAAGCCTTCGATGAGGCATTGCGGGCGCGCTTCGGCGATTTTCTCGGAGCGCTCGAAGGAAAGGCTTGCGCGCTGCCATGAATTATCGTTTCGCCGTCTGTTCTGTCGCCGGTGCACTGATGTTGTCTGCCTGTGGCGGCGATGCGCCACCGGAGGAAACCGAAGCCGAAGCCGGGCGCGGTGCTAGGGGCGAGGTGATCGGCGGCACGATCAGCGACGATATGATCCCGCTCGACCAGTTGCGATCGCAATCGCCGCCCGTGCGAGTAGCCCCGAGGCCGCCCGCAGCAGCGGCATCGCCGACCGAAGAACCGCCGACAGAGCCGGTTCCGGATACGGAGTCAGGCGAGGCCGTTCCCGATTCTGCCGATGAACCGACAACGGACGGCACCGACGAGACCTAAGTCTCGCCGGGCAAAACCGTCCGCAGGTGTCGTCGATTCCGGATATTCCGAGCCGGTCGGTGCCGGATTATTCGGCGGCATGCTCCAGCGTTGCCAGCGCCGGGTAGTCGACATAGCCCTCAGGCCCTTGCCCGTACCAGCTATGCGGAACGTTTACATTCGGCGCGATCTCCGCCCCAAGCTGGAAGCGCGCGGGCAGGTCTGGATTGGAAATGAAATCCCGCCCCCAGCTCACCGCATCTGTACGTCCCGCATCGATATCGGCGGTGGCGCCTTCGGGGGTGTAGTCGCTGTTGAGTATGAGCGGACCCGAATAGAGTTTGCGGATGAGCGGGCTCTGCTTCGGCACTTCGGTGTTGCCGAAGGTCCCATCGGGGCCCGGTTCGCGCAATTCGAGGAAGGCGATGCCGAGTTCCTCGATGACCTTGGCGGCCGCGCCGAAGGTCGTCGCCGGATCGCTGTCGTCGCAGCCCTGCGTTTCGCCATTGGGCGACAGGCGCACACCGACGCGGTCGGCACCCCAGACGGCGACCAGAGCGGTCAGGACTTCGCGCAGGAAGCGCGTGCGGTTCTCGGCGCTGCCGCCATATTCGTCCTCGCGCAGATTGGTGCTATCGCGCAGGAATTGGTCGACGAGGTAGCCATTCGCGCCATGGAGCTGGACGCCGTCGAAGCCGGCCTTCTTCGCGTTTTTTGCGGCGTGGCGATAGTCTTCGACGATCCGTTCGATGTCGTCGAGCGTCGCTTCGCGCGCCGGCTCGTAATCCTTGCGGCCTTCGAACGTATGCGCATGGCCCGGTGCAGTCGTGGCACTGGCCGATACCGGCGCGTTTCCGCCGAGGAAGAGGGGGTGAACAAGGCGACCCATGTGCCACAGCTGGAGGACGATCAGCCCGCCTTCCGCGTGGACGGCATCGGTCACAAGCTTCCAGCCTTCGACCTGTTCGTCGCTCCAGATGCCCGGCGCTGCGGGCCAGCCAAGACCCTCGACGCTGATGCCGGTCGCTTCGGAGATGATCAGGCCCGCGCTGGCGCGCTGGCGGTAATAGGTTGCCATCATTTCGTTCGGGACGGACCCGGGCTGGGTCGACCGGCCGCGAGTAAGCGGAGCCATGAAAATGCGGTTCTTGGCCTCCAGGGCCCCCATTTTAAGCGGCTGGAACAGGCTTTCGTGCATGCAGGCAAATCCTTTTTGCTGGCGCGACAAGACCCTTGAGCTAGGGGCGGGTCATGGACCAAACAACCGCTGCACCGGACAAGAATGCCTTTCAGGCTGGTGCATGGCACTTTGCCGCGCTGATCGCCGGAAACATGGCACTGGCGCTCGGCCCGTGGCTGGTTCGCTTGGCGGATACCGGCCCCGTCTCGGCGGCGTTCTGGCGTTTGCTGTTGCCGCTTCCGATCCTGGCGGTGATGGCGTGGAGCGCGCGCGAGCCCCGCCCGCTGGACCCGAAGCTTGCCCTGCTGTGCTTGATTGCCGGTGCCTTCTTTGCCGTCGATCTGGCGAGCTGGCATATCGGGATAGAGCAGACGCGCCTCGCCAACGCGACACTGTTCGGGAATTCGGGCAGCGTGATCCTGATGATTTGGGGACTGGTCGCCGCACGGCGCGCCCCGACAGGTCGGGAGGGCGTCGGGATCGTCGCGGCCGTTGGTGGAGCGGCTATTCTGCTGGGGCGTAGCCTGGAGATATCGGCAACGACCTTCATCGGCGACCTGTTCTGCCTGGCGGCAGGAGTGTTCTATGCCTTTTACCTGCTGCCGGCCCAGCGTGCGCGATCGGCGCTTGGACCATGGTCAGTGTTATTGCTGATCGGCCTGGCAGCTTCGCCTCTGCTGCTCGGCATGGCTCTGGCAGCGGGAGAACCGATCTGGCCGGGTGAGGCAGGATGGACCCCGATCCTGACCCTTGCCTTGAGCAGCCAGATCGTCGGTCAGGGGCTGCTGGTTTTCTCACTGCGGCACTTCCCGCCGCTGGTCATAGGGATGGCGCTGCTGACCCAGCCCGCCGTGGCCGCGCTTGTCGGCTGGATGGCATTCGGCGAGTTGCTGGTACCGCTCGATATTCTGGGAATGCTGATGGTCGGCGCGGCCTTGGTGTTGGCGCGAGCGCCGGGCAGAACCCGACGCTCGGGTCAGGCCGCACACGACGAAAATGCATAAGCGTTCGATCTGCGATTGCGTGCCTTAGTCTGCGTCCTTGCCGATCTCGCGATTGAGATAGGCCATCAGCAAGGCGGCACGCTTGGCATCCTCTTCGTGGTCGGAACCAACCGAATGACCGCCTTCGCGATATTCGTGATAGTAGAAGGTCTGGCCAAACGCCTCATGCTTGGCCGCTGCCTTGCGCGCGTGCCCCGGGTGAACGCGGTCGTCCAGTGTGGAAAGATAGTAGAAGGCGGCCGGGACGCCGGGATCGTCGCTCATGTTCTGGTAGGGCGACCATTCCTTCATGAAGGCCCAGTCCTCGGGCACGTCGGGATTGCCGTATTCGGCCATCCATGACGCGCCGGCGAGAAGCTTGTTGTAGCGCCGCATGTCGATCAGCGGGCTGCCGCTGATGATCGCGCCGTAAAGATCGGGCCGCTGATTGGCGACCGCGCCGACCAGCACTCCACCGTTCGACCGACCCGAGGCGGCGATCCGACCCGGCGTGGCAAGCCGATTGGTGACGAGGTCGTCGGCCACGGCGTGGAAATCGTCGAAGCTGTTCTGCCGCTTTTCGCGCAGGGCGTCCTCATGCCAGCGCGGCCCGTATTCGCCGCCGCCGCGGATATTGGCGAGCACATAGGCATTGCCGCTCTCGACCCAGAACAGGCCCAGTGGCCCGCTGCGATAGGGTTCGGCGGTAAGGTATTTGGGCGTCTGCGCCGCACGGAACCCACCATAGGCGTGGATCAGCGTGGGCAGCGGTCCTTCCGCGTCCTTCGGTCGAACGAGGTAGTAAGGCACTTTCGTGCCGTCCTTGGACGTGGCGAATTTCTGTTCGACCGTGAACTTGCTCGCATCGAACTGCGCGGGTTCGCTCGCGATGACCGCTGCATCGCCTTCGCTCGGCACCGCGTAGAGGGTGGGTGGGGAGAGCATGCTTTCGACCGTTACAAAGGCCGTGTCCCCGGTGCCGCTGGTTTCGGCTATCTGGATCGTGCTGTTGGCGGGCATGTCCATTTCGCGGGCAGTCCATTCGCCATTTCCCGGTGTCAGCTCGATCAGCTTGCCCGACACATCGTCGAGCACTTTGACCCACAACTTGCTCTCCGACGCGGCGACTTCTTCCACTGCCTGCGTTTCGCTGGGCCGGAAGACAGCAAAAGGCGCAGGGTCGGAGCCGCGCATCACATCCTCGAGCGACCATGCGAGCAAGGCCCCGGCTTGTTCGGTGCCCGTTCCAGTCTCGAACGGAGAATTGAGCTTGGCGATAACGAAACCGCCCAAGACCGCCTCGAACTCGGCATCCTCTGGCAGGGGCAGCGGAACGGCGCTGCCATCGTCCTTCACCAGCGAGATTTCGTTGGTCCAGAAGCTCGGGCTGCGATTGACGAAGCGCCAGCGCGTTTCGCCATCGAGGACCGAGAAACCGGACACGCTGATATCGGCCTGCTCGCCCTCGGCGATCTGGCGCGCGGTCGAAAAGTCGGTCGCCCGATCCCATAGCTTGACGAGGCGGGGATAGCCGGACTCGGTCAGCGATCCGGCGCCCTCGTCGGTGCCGACGAACAGCGTATCCTCGTCGAACCAGGCGACATTGGACTTTGCCTCGGGCAGGGTAAAACCGCCTTCGACGAAACTGCCGCTCTCGATGTCGAATTCACGTACCACATCGGCGTCGGTCCCGCCCGGACTGAGGGAGACGAGGCAACGCCGATATTCCGGCGCAAGGCAGTTTGCGCCATGCCAGATCCAGCTCTGGCCCTCGTCGCGGCCCAGCTGGTCGACATCGATCAGCACGCGCCATTCGGGCGCGCCGGCCGTGTAACTGTCGAGGCTGGCGATCCGCCACAGACCGCGCGGATTGTCGGCATCACGCCACAGATTGGTGACCATGTCGCCCTGGATCGCATCGGGCAGGGCGATCTGGCGCGTATCGTCGAGGATCTGCTTGGCCCAGGCCTTGGCCAATGGGTATTCGGGCTGTTCGGTCAGCACCGCTTCCGTATCGGCATTCCACTGGTCGACCTTGGCCAGTGCACGCTCGCCCTGGATTTCCTCCAGCCAGACATAGGGATCGTCGGTGTCCGTATCCTGCGCGGCGAGCGGTGCGGCGGTAAAACAAAGCGCAGCGGCAAGCGCCAGACGTGCGACCATATTATTCTCTCCCGGAATGTATATCAGACCTTGCCCAGATCGCCCTTGCCGATCGTGCCGCTGGCCATTTCCAGCATGCGGTCGAGGCTCTGCTTGGCCATGAGACGCAGGCCTTCCTCGATCTCGATGCGCGGTTCCAGATCGCGCAGGCAGGTATACATCTTCTCCATGGTGTTGAGCGCCATATAGGGGCAAATGTTGCAACTACAGTTGCCATCTGCACCCGGTGCGCCAATGAAATTCTTCTCGGGCAGCGCCTTTTCCATCTGGTGGATGATGTGCGGTTCGGTCGCGACGATCAGCGTATCGCCTTCGAAAGTCTGCGCGAATTGCAATATGCCGCTAGTCGAACCGACATAATCGGCATGGTCGACGATGGTCGGCGGGCATTCGGGATGCGCAGCCACCGGAGCTCCGGGATGCTGGGCCTTGAGCTTGAGCAGCTCGGTTTCACTGAAAGCCTCGTGCACGATGCACACACCCGGCCACAGCAGCATCTCGCGGTTGAACTTCCGGCTCATATAGCCGCCGAGGTGTCTGTCCGGACCGAAAATGATCTTCTGGTCTTCGGGTATCTGGCTGATGATCGTCTCGGCGCTGGAGGAGGTGACGATGATGTCGCTGAGCGCCTTCACCTCGGTCGAGCAGTTGATGTAGGTCAGCGCTATGTGATCGGGATGCGCTTCGCGGAAAGCCTTGAATTTTTCCGGCGGGCAGCTGTCTTCCAGACTGCAGCCCGCATCCATGTCCGGCAGGACCACGATCTTCTCGGGGCTCAGGATCTTGGCGGTATCGGCCATGAACTTGACGCCGCAGAATACGATGACGTCGGCATCGGTATCGGCCGCCTTGCGCGAGAGTTCGAGGCTGTCGCCCACGAAATCGGCAATATCCTGGATATCGGCAGTCTGGTAGTAGTGCGCCAGGATGATCGCGTTCTTCTCCTTGCGGAGACGGTCGATCTCGGCGAGCAAATCCTGTCCGGTGGGCAGGTCGGTCTGTGCGGTCATTGCGTGTCCCGTTGGTCCAGTTGGGCCCTCATATAGGCCGAACGGGCGGGAAGGCGAGGGCGTTCCGCTTTCACATGGTAAAGTCGGGCGGCAGAAAGGCTTCCATCGGCCGTTCGGCGCCGGGTGTGCCTGCGATCACCCATTCGGTAATCGCGTATCCGGGCGGGGAAAAGGCAAGCAGCATCGAGAGCACGAAGGTTCCGATCACGATCCCGGTTCCCCACCAATAGGCCGGATGGACGTGGCCCAGTTTCCGCTTGTCGGCAATCATCCCGACGATGGGGAAGACCAGCGTCACGCAGAAAGAGATCGTCCATGCATTGGGTATCAAAAGCGGCATCGGCAGGAGCCTTCCAATGCCGGGGCCTGTCAGGATGCTCATCGCCACCAGCATCAGGCGCCTGTGCCAGCCGGTATGACGCTGCCGCCGGAGTGCCCACAAGGCGAGACCCCCGAAAGTCAGAATGCCGACGAGGTTGCTGATCAGAAACTCGCTGACGTTGAAGAAGAACGGTCCCCCGGTTCGCCGGGCGACGATAATCATGATCATGCAGCCTGCAGCGACCATGGCGGGCACCCATAGATAAGCGAGTTTGCCAAGCGATCGATGCAACGCCCAGTTTCCGCGAGCAGCGGTGACGTTCTGGGCGAGATACAGCGCGACCCAGCCCATGAAGATCATCGCATGGACATGATAGGCCAGAGGCGCGGCAAAGGTCGAACGCCCCATCGCCAGATTTAGCGAGAAGCCGGCCACGATGACGAACGCCATGACAAAGGCCATGATGTTGAAAAAGCGTGTATTTCCCCGAACGACCGCACAATGTGGCGCTGCAACGGTAGCCATACCCGAACTCCCTCCCAAGAACCGAGCGACCACTATTGTATGTCGTAGGATTACGCTCTTCGCGCGTGTTTCGTCAATCTGGATCGGTCAGCCGGGCGCTCGCTCGACATCGAACCGAACATCGACCGTCACCTCGCCATACCCAGCCACCTGCAACGGGATTGCCAGGTTTTGACGCACTGCCTCCTTGGCAGCTTGCCGGGCGAGGGCGAGAACCTCGGGGTTCTTGGCGAACTCGGCTGCCTTGCGTTCGGCCTGCCGGGAATTGTTGCGCGCGAGATCGGCGCTGGCATCGCGGCTGACATAAGTGCCTTCGGTAAAAGTCTTCTGAGCGCCTTCATCGAGGTTGGGGCGCGATATGCGCAGGCTAGGCAGCACGACCGTCAGTGTGTCGCTCTCATCGTTCCATTCGAACCGGTCGCGGTCCATCGTCGACAAGTCGAGGCGGTATTCGACGGTCGCAGGGATAATAGCCGCCTGTCTGCTTTTGAGCAGATCGACGCCCATGATCCCGCGCCTATCCTCGCTTTCGGCTACAACTTCGAAGCGACTGGAGAACACGGTCAGCGAATTTTGCTTCTCGAAGGCAAGCATTGCGCTGCCCACCGGATCGCCTTCTTCCTGATAAATGAATGCGCGCCAGCCCAGCCATGCGACTGCAGCGAGCAGGAGAATAACGATCAACCACGGCACAGCCTGAATACGGGCGAGCGATTGTTCGCGCCGTATTTCGGGCTGGACTGTAGTTTCGCGGGTCTTCAGATCGTCTGCCATACATCGCCCGAACGGGCGACGAGGCCGCGCTGTTCCAGATCGATGAGATGCGCGGTGACCGACATCTCCGCCGCTTTGTGAAGTTTCGGATCGAGGCCCCCATACATCTTCGGTACGAAGTCCGCAGCCTTGTGGGGACCTTCCCCGAGATGGCGGACGATCTGATTTTCGCGTTGGCGGCGGTGGCCGATCATGCCCCGGACCAGCTGACGCGGCCGTTCGACCGCCTCGCCATGCGCCGGGTAGAATATCCGGTCGTCGCGGGCGTAGAGCTTTTCCAGGCTCTTTATATAATTGTTCATGTCCCCATCGGGCGGGATCACTACGCTGGTCGACCAGCCCATCACATGGTCACCCGTGAACAGCGCGCCGCTTTCCTCCAGCGCGAAACACAGATGGTTCGACACATGCCCTGGAGTGGCCACGGCAGTCAGCGTCCAGCCGGGGCCCGTCATTCTCTCCCCGTCTTCCATTACCCGGTCAGGTTCGTAGGTGCGATCGAACGCGGCATCGGCGCGCGGGCCGGTATCGTCGAGTACCAGCGGCGCGCAACCCACGATTGGCGCGCCTGTGCGTGCGGCCAGCGTTTTGGCAGCGGGCGAATGGTCGCGGTGCGTATGCGTACACATGATCGCGCAGACGTGTTCCTCGCCAATCGCTGTATCGAGTGCGAGCAAGTGCTGATCCTCGTCCGGTCCGGGATCGATCACCGCACAGCCGTCCCCCAGGCCAACGATATAGGTCTGGGTGCCGGTATACGTATAGGGCGAGGGGTTCGGCGCCAGCACGCGCCGCACCAGCGGCTCGAGTTGTACCGCTTCGCCGGTCGGCCAAGGTTTGGGAGGAGGTCCTGCCATGCTCTTGCATATGGGGGCTGCGGTGCGCCATGTCACCTCCTGCCATTTGCAGGGGAGAGAGCATGGCTGATCGCATCCTCGTTCTAGATTGCGGGACCACTTCGACCAGAGCGATGATCTTCGCTTCCGACGGGACGATGGAAGCGGTCGCCCAGTCGGAGCTCACCCAGCATTATCCAAAACCCGGCTGGGTGGAGCACGATGCCGCGGAAATCTGGAACAAGACGCTCTCTTGCGCGCGCGACGTCATGGGCAGCAGGACCGGCGGGATTGCCGCCATCGGCATCACCAATCAGCGCGAAACGGTAGTGGCCTGGGACCGCAGTTCGGGCGAGCCGTTGGCGAGGGCGATTGTCTGGCAGGATCGACGCACCAGCGAATTCTGTTCCGGAATGAAAGACTACGGTCACGAACCGGAAGTGCAGCGGCGCACGGGCCTGCTACTCGACCCGTATTTCTCCGGTACCAAGATGCGCTGGATGCTCGATCAGGACGATGCGGTGCGGGCGGCTGCGGCGAACGGCACGCTGGCATTCGGTACGGTCGAAAGCTGGCTGGTCTACAAGCTGTCGGGTGGCGCACATCTGACCGACGCCAGCAATGCTAGCCGGACACTCTTGTTGGCGCTGGACGGGGCGCAGTTCGACGACGATCTGTGCGAGCTGTTCGGGGTGCCGCGAACAGCTCTGCCCGAGGTGGTAGATACGCATGGCAGCCTTGCGGCATGCGACCCGCAATGGCTGGGCATGGCAGTTCCCATCTGCGGACTTGCCGGCGACCAGCAGTCGGCCACGATCGGGCAGGGCTGCCTGTCCTTCGGCGATACCAAGGCGACCTATGGCACCGGTGCCTTCGTGCTGACGAACAAGGGTCGCGAGATTCCGCGTTCCGACCACCGCCTGCTCGGGACCGTGCTTTTTCAGGAAGGCGGGCAGCGAACCTACGCTATCGAAGGCGCTTGCTTCGTCGCGGGAAGCCTCATCCAGTATCTGCGCGATCAGTTGGGTCTTATCGGCAGCGCGGCAGAAACCGAGAACCTTGCGCGCTCGATCGAGGATAGCGGCGAAGTCGTGATCGTGCCTGCTCTGGCGGGACTGGGCGCACCGCATTGGAAGCCCGATGCGCGCGGGGTGATTTCAGGCTTGAGTTTTGCCAGCGGAAAGGCGCAGATCGCTCGAGCGGCGCTCGAAGCGATGGCGCACCAGACGCACGATCTCGCCGAGGCCTTCGCCGCCGATGGTGCGCCATGGTCGCGTTTGAGGATCGACGGTGGGATGAGCGCCAACGACTGGATGGCGCAGGATCTGGCCGACATACTCGATATCGAAGTCGAACGGCCCGATTTTGTCGAAACCACCGCTCTGGGCGCTGCGATCCTGGCCGCAGTCGGGTGCGGCATGCATGGAAGCCTGGATATCGCAGTCCGGGCAATGCGTAGTGCTACGAAGACCTTTACGCCATCGATGGGTTCGGACCAGCGGGATATACGGTTGGCTCGCTATGCCAAAGCGGTTGCCGTGGCCTGATCAACCCGCCGCGAAAGCCTGCGCGATCCGGCCTTGCAGAGATGCGACTGAAGTGTCTGTAGCAGAGTTAGTGTGCGGATCGCGATGGAGACGTGCGACGCGGGCATATAATCGTACGCTTTCTTCGATAAGCGCGCAGGTTTCCGGCTCCAGCCGTGCCAGATTGTCGGCATCGGCTTCGCTCTCGTCCGGCAATGTACCGCAGCGCTCCAACTGCTGTTCGGACAGTTCGCCTGCCAGAAAAGCGCGCTGGTTCAGCAGCCATGCCAAGACGTGCATCAGCCTTGTGGTCGTACGCAGCCCCTCGATTGACAGCGCAACGCGCGTTAGATCGTCTGAACTACCGGCATCCTCGCGAAATCGCAGGTCGAAGGCCGCACGCGCATCGTCCGCGAGCACGAGGGCTTCGGAATAGAGATCTTCGATGATCTCTTCTTTTATGTTACGCCGCGACATTCACGAATGGATAATGGCAATGAAGCGATCGCTCCAGCGGATTAACCATGTCTGTCTCACGCTGAAACGCGAACTGGTGCTGGTGATCGAAATTAGGCGATAATGTCCGGCAGCAGGACATCTTCGATCGCCGCTATCCGGTCTTTCAGCGCCAACTTACGCTTCTTCAGCCGGGCCATCTGCAACTGATCGACGAATCCGCGCTGGTCGCCGGCTTCGGTCAGCGCGGCGATCGCAACATCGAGATCGCGGTGTTCGCTGCGGAGCAATTGCAGCCTCTTGCGCAGTTCCTGTTCGTTCACGCCGACCTTCCCGGAAAATCGCCCCATACCACCGGCCTGCCGCATGCCTGCAAGATGCCCCTTTGTAAATTGGCATTCCTGTGGTTTGATGCTCTTCCAGCGGCCCGTGCCGCACAAGCACACGAGTCGCTCCCGGGGGTCGAACAACCGTGAAGGAGACAATCCGATGCAATCATCCCATGTCGATGCGCTCAAAGCCAAGCATGCCGGGCTCGAGGCCCGCCTGCATCAGGAACAGATCCGGCCTTCGCCCGACATCGCGATGATCCAGCAAATCAAGAAGCAGAAGCTTCGTATCAAGGAAGCTCTCGCTTCCTGCTGACGACAACCAACGGGGGGCGGGGCCTTGCGCCCCGCTTCCGCCCTCCGACATATTTGCTATAGGCTGCAAGCATGTCAGCTGCAGCATCCGCCCGTCAGATCCTTACCCGCCTGCACGAGATCATGGCTGGACGTACTCATGCGCAGCATAAACTGGACCGGGTGGTAGAGATCATTGCGGAAAGCCTGTCGAGCGAGGTGTGTTCGATATACCTGCTTCGAGAAGGCGCGCTGGAGCTTTATGCGACGCAGGGCCTCAATCCGGAAGCTGTCCACGTAACGCGCCTTGCCGTGGGCGAGGGCCTTACCGGCACGATAGCCGAGAATATCGAAACGCTGAACCTGGCCGAAGCCAAGGCTCATCCAGACTTCGCCTATCGCCCTGAAACGGGAGAGGAAAAGTTCCATTCCTTCGCCGGTGTGCCGATCGTCTATCGTGAGCGTGCGGTGGGTGTGCTGTGCGTTCAGCATGTCGATCCACGTCGGTACGAAGATGTCGAGATTGAAGCGCTGCAGACTACAGCCATGGTCCTGTCGGAGCTGATCGCACACAAGGAACTCGTCGACGATCAGGAGCAGATCGACCTCGAAATCGCGCATAACGAGAACGACGTGCTTGAAGGTTTGACACTGGTGAAGGGCCTGGCGGCAGGCCAAGCGGTGTTTCACCAGCCGCGGATCGAAATCGATCAGGTTGTGGCCGAGGATATCGAGGCCGAACGCCAGCGGGTCTATCGCGCATTCGACAAGATGCGCGATCAGATCGATGCGCTCGGCAAGGAGCCCGAATTCGGCAAGGGCGGCGAACATGTCGAGGTTCTCGAGACATACAAGATGTTCGCCTATGACGAGGGCTGGAGCCGCCGCATCAACGAGGCGATCGACAGCGGTCTGACCGCCGAGGCTGCGATCGAGCGGGTTCAGCAACGAACACGGATGCGCATGCGGGAGATAGACGATCCGCTGCTTGCGGATCGCATGCACGATCTCGAAGACCTGTCGAACCGACTGTTGCGCATCGTTTCCGGCCAGCTCGGCACGGCTGCGACGCAGGGCCTCAGGCGCGATGCCATATTGTTCGCGCGCAACCTCGGTCCGGCGGAACTGCTGGAATACGATCGGCGGCGGCTGAAGGGCGTTGTTCTCGAAGAAGGGTCACTTACCGCGCATGTGGTTATCGTTGCGCGAGCGATGGGCGTCCCCGTTCTGGGACGGGTGACCGGTATCCGCTCCCGGGTGGCAGAGGGCGACGAGGTAATCCTCGACTCCGACAGGGGAAGGGTCACGCTGCGACCCAACCAGCAGGTTCTCGAAGCCTTCGAAACACGCTTTGCCAAGACGCGCGAAAAGCAGGCCGCTTATGCCGAGCTTCGCGACGTCGAACCGTTTACCCGAGATGGCACCCGCATTACCGTGATGATGAACGCCGGTCTGCGGGACGACATGAGCTCGCTGGCAATGAGCGGTGCCGATGGGGTGGGGCTGTTTCGCACGGAATTCCAGTTCCTCGTTTCGTCGACCCTGCCTCAGCGCGATCGGCAGATGCGGCTCTACCGCGATGTGCTCGATGCTGCAGGTGACAAGCCGGTTGTCTTTCGCACGGTCGATATCGGCGGCGACAAGGCTGTGCCCTATCTCGACAATGCGGTGGCTGAGCGGGATGAGAATCCGGCCATGGGCTGGCGTGCGCTGCGGCTTTCACTCGAACGCGAAGGGCTGCTGAAAGCTCAGGCCAGGGCGCTGCTGGAGGCGGCTGCCGGGCGTTCCCTTTCGGTCATGTTCCCCATGGTCAGCGAGCCGTGGGAATTCGAAGCAGGCAAGAAGGTCTTCGAAGACCAGCTGAAATTCCTCCGCGAACGACGCAAGATCGTCCCCGAAGCGATAGAATATGGCTGTATGCTCGAAGTACCGGCTCTGGCCGACGTACTGGACCTGCTGATTCCGAAACTGTCCTTCATCTCGGTCGGTACCAACGATCTCACCCAGTTCCTGTTTGCTGCAGATCGTGCCAATCCAAAGCTGGCAGAACGCTACGACTGGCTAAGCCCGGCGATCCTGAGATACCTGTCGCGCGTGTCGCAAACGCTCGCCGGCCACGATATCAAGCTGGGGGTCTGCGGCGAAATGGGCGGACGGCGGCTCGAGGCGCTGGCTCTGCTCGGCATCGGATATCGACGCCTATCCATCACACCGGCCGCAATCGGGCCGATCAAGGAACTCATCCGCAAGGTTGATTTGCGCGAACTTACCGAGTTTATGAGCCGATTGCTCGCTTCACCGCCCCCAGGTTTGCGATCCGAACTGCAAAAATGGGCTGGTGAGCGCGATATCGAAACCGACTGACTTCGTCGCGAAACGGCCTCTTTTCGTCGGCAGCTAGTATATGTGATATGATGGGTACTTGACAGGCGCCGCGTAGGTTCGCTTTGCGTGCGTCAAGACAACAAGCGGCAGACCCGCGGGATCGTACTATTCGGGGATCGCATGAGCGACGAAGAAACTCTTGAACAGGAACCGGCCACCACCGCTGCTGGAGGCGTGGGCAAGCGGCTCAAGCAAGCACGTGAGCAGGCGGGGCTAGATATTGCGCAGGTCGCCGCTGAAACGCGTATTCCGCAACGCCACCTGCTGACCATCGAAAATGGGTCGCTCTTCGACCTTCCTGCACGGACATACGCAGTCGGGTTTTCACGAACCTATGCGCGTCTCGTCGGTCTCGACGAAAAGGAAATTGTCGATCAGGTTCGCATGGAGCTGGCCGATGGTGGCGAACGCAGCGCCGCCCCGGCGAAATTCGAACCGGGCGATCCGACGCGTGTGCCCGGGCGTGGGCTGGCCTGGTTCGCGCTTCTTGCGGCGGTGCTTTTGATTGGCGGCATCTACGCCTTCTACTCCAGTTATTTTTCGCCCGGCCTTGGGCCTGCTGCACTGCAGGACCCGAAAGAGCAGGTTGCGGCTGAAGCGCGACAAACCGATGCCGCTCCTGCACAGGCCACAGCGGCTACGGCTGTCGGGCCAGTAATTTTCACCAGTGAAATGGATGATACCTGGGTCAAGTTCTACGACGCGAATGGTGAACGGCTGTTCGAAGCCCAAATGGCAGAGGGGGATAGCTTCACAATTCCTGCCGATGCCGATGGGCCGCAGGTCTGGACAGGGCGGCCCTACGCACTGGCCATAACCGTAGGTGGCCGCGCTGTTCCGAAACTTTCGGAAGAAGACGAAATCGTCAAGGATGTGCCAGTCACTGCGGAAGCATTGCTTGCCCGCGCCGAACAGCCCGCCGCCAACGGCGGCTGACACGTCGTTCTGCCGGGAGGGGATAAGCTCCTTCATGGCCTCGACAGGATCGCGGCCCTAGTCCACTTTTTACAACTACGGATATTCCATCAGGAGCCTCCCGATGACCTTCGGATCGTTCAGCCGTCACCTATCTCTTCTGGGTGCGGGCCTTGCATTGCTGGCCACGTCGACACCGGTCCTGCCGCAGGACGGCAATGACGAAGCGCGTCTGCGCCGCCTCGAAGCGGAAGTGCGCGCTTTGCAACGCAAGGTTTTCCCCGGGGGCGATGGGCGGTTCTTCGAGCCGGAAATCAGTGCTGAACCCAGCACCCGTCCGGCTGCCCCGACTACATCGACGACTGCGGTGACCGATATCCTCACGCGTCTCGACGCGTTGGAAACGCAGCTCCAGCGACAGACCGCGCTGAACGAGGAAAACACCAATACGATTCGATTGCTAACCGAACGGATCGAAACGCTGGAAAGCGCCGGCGCTTCTGGCAGTGTTTTGACCCCTGTTCCGGCCGTGACGCCTGCGCCGACCAGCGGCGCTACACGCTCCGTTACCCCGGCGAAGCCCGCAGGACCTAGCCCAGAACGCCTGGCTGCGGTTCAGGGCATTGCCAAGCCGCAGACCGATGACGCGGCGGACGACGAGTATTCCTATGGTTTCCGTTTGTGGGAAGCCCGGCTTTATCCCGAGGCCCAGCAACAGCTTACCATGTTCGTCGAACAGAATCCCAAACATTGGCGAGCGACCTATGGTCGTAACCTTCTGGGCCGCGCCTATCTCGACGATGGCAAGGCCAAGGAAGCGGCACCGTGGTTCCTGAAAAACTATCAGGAGGACAAGACCGGTGCCCGCGCAGGGGACAGCTTGCTCTATCTGGCCGAAACCATGATCGCGATGAAAGATACGTCGCGCGCATGCATTGCGCTGGCTGAATTTTCCGAAACCTACCCGGCACTGGCTTCGGGCCGCTTGCAGAGCCAGTACGAGGCCAACCGTAGCAAGGTGAAGTGCAATTGACGGGCAGATCGATCCACAGCTGATCGAGCGCTTCCGAGGCGATCTCGCGCCGCTTTGGCCATATGTCGATATGGCCGGTTCGAATTTGGGGCTTGCTGTCTCGGGCGGCGGGGACAGTCTGGCGCTTTTGTTGCTGGCGCAAGCTGCGTTGCCGGGGCGTGTCGAGGCGGCGACGGTCGATCATGGCCTACGTCCGGAAAGTGCTAGCGAGGCCGAGCTGGTTTCTCGATATTGTGCCGAAATCGGCGTGGTGCACACAACGCTGCGTGTCACAATTCCGCGCGGAAACATACAGCAGATGGCCCGAAACGCACGCTACACTGCATTGGGCGAATGGGCTCGGGAACACGACCTTCAAGGTCTCGCGACCGCGCACCAGATGGACGACCAGGCCGAAACATTTCTGATGCGGCTCAATCGCGGAAGTGGCCTTGCCGGCCTGTCATCGATCCGCGCGCTTGGCACGCTCCCAGACGTTTCCATACGCCTGATACGGCCACTGCTGCGCTGGCGGCGGAGCGAACTTGCCAAGATCGTCGCCGACCGGCGTTGGCTGGCAGTGGACGATCCGTCGAACCACGACGATCGGTTCGATCGTGTGAGGATGCGGCATGTACTCGCCGACTCCGACTGGCTCGACATCCCGGCCATCGAGCGCAGTGCTAGGCTGCTGTCCGAGGCCAACGATACGATTGAGTGGATGATTGACCGCGAATATTCCGAATCCGTCACTGTGGAGGGTTCGGTCGCGCGCTACGCCGCTCTGCGAACGGGTCTCGCCGATACGCTCATTCGGGGTGGCGTGATCCGGGCGATCTTCCGCCGCTTCGGGAAGGACTTGGATCAGGGCGATGCTGCCAATCTGGCAGCCATTCTGGTCGATAACAAGAAATCCAACGTGTCGGGCATCCAAGCCCAGACCGAAGATTTGGACAATGAGCGGTTGTGGGTTTTTCGCCCCGAAAATCCCCGTCGCACCGACTCATCGCGCGGATCAGATTAGGCTGTCGCCGTGGCTCAGCCGCTTGCCTTCTGTGATCACGACCCTGTCGCCCTTTTTAGCAATCGCAAAAAGTCGCTCGGCAATGTCATCTGGCACACCGATGCAACCATGACTGGCGTAGCCATTTTCGACTTCGCTCCCTCCATGGATGGCCACGCCATCATTGGTCAAAAACATGCTCCAAGGCATGGGCGCATTTCCGTATTTTTCGGATACATTGTGGCGCTGCTTCCACAGGATCGGAAAGACGCCGGTCGGGGTCGGGTGCTCGTCCGTGCCAAGCATTACCGCAGCGGCCCCGATCTCGTAGCCTCCGCGAAAGATCGAAATAACACGAGCGTGCAGATCGACTGTTACCAGTAGTGGGCCATCAGGCACGCCTTCATCGTCCCAGTACCATTCGCCGTATTTGATCGGACCTTCGATCGGCAGAATCCGACGGACTGTATAGAGCCGCTTGGCATCGGCCGCCGCCTTTGCGGCAATTGCGCCATGGGCGGATACGGGTTGCGATACCGCTTCGGGTTGGTCGGCAAGTATCGCGGGCGGCTCGTTCTCCGCGGTCGCGCGATCGCCGAGGGCGACACCGGCCAACACGAGAGCCGCCACCACGGTTGCCCCACCAATCCATGTCAGAATCGCATTCATCGGCGCAGTATGCGCATGAAATGATGAATTTTCCAGCTATCGCTAGATGTCCTGCAAGCGAACACGGCGATACTTCGCGTTCTTAGCCTGTCAGAGCAGCGGCTTCCCGCGCAAGTTCGACGACCTTCTGCTCATCCACTGGACCGCGGGGTGCCACCCAGCTTCCCCCAACGCATAGCACCGAATCGAAAGCCAGCCACTCGGACGCATTGGATATCGATATGCCCCCTGTTGGACAGAACCGGCACTGTCCGAAGGGCGCTGCGAGTGCCTTCAGGGCAGGCAGACCGCCTGCAGCCATGGCCGGGAAGAACTTGAAATGCGTCAGCCCGAGATCGAGTCCGCGCATGATGTCACCCGCGTTGGCGATGCCGGGTAGGAAGGGAATGCGTTCGCCCACGGCCGCTTTGCCGAGCGGCTCGGTGAGGCCGGGCGAAACGATAAACTTGCTACCAGCATCAATCGCATCAGCGAGATCCTGCTGATTGGTAACCGTGCCCGCCCCGACGATGGCGCCGTCGACTTTGCTCATTGCGCGGATAGCTTCGAGTGCGACCGGTGTTCGCAGAGTCACTTCAAGAACCGACAGGCCGCCTGCGACCAAAGCGCGCGCGAGCGGTTCGGCCTGCTCCAGTTCGTCGACCACGATCACTGGGATAACGGGGGCGGTCCGCATGATATCGGCAATAGTCATGAGTGTTCCCTCACGAATGCGGCAGCCGCGCCGAACAGGCCGGGCTGGGGATGAGTAATGAGTTTTACGGGGATCGAGGCCATCAGTTCCTGAAATCGGCCCTTGGCCTTGAATCTCTCCGAGAAGCCGGACTTGAGCAGGGTCTCGCGGATGCGGTAACCGAGGCCGCCAGCAATCACGACACCCCCAAATCCGCCCTGAGCGAGCGCAATATCGCCAGCCACGCTGCCGAGCGACATACAGAAGCGGTCGACCGCCGCCGCTGCCAGGCTGTCGCTGCCATCCTGCCCGCGTTTCCATATGGCGATGTCGTCTTCTTCGGCTACCGGCTTGCCTTCCATAGAGGCAAGCGCTTGATAGATATCGGAGATGGCCGGGCCTGCCACAACACGTTCGATCGAGACGCGGGTGTGGCGCTTGCGCAAACGTGCCAGTATGGCATCGTCGATCTGATCCAGCGGGGCGAAATCGATATGTCCACCCTCCGTGGCTGAAACGCGATAGGTGCCGTCAGGTTCGCGGTAGAGATGCGCAACGCCCAGGCCTGTTCCCGGTCCGAGCACACTCAGGCGTCCGGTTGGAGCGAGCGGCTTATCCGGGCCCGTTAGGTGAATGAACTGGTCGTCATCGACGCGCGCCACAGCGTGGGCCACGGCCTCGAAATCGTTGACGATGCAGTAATCTTCGACTCCCAGCTTTTCCCTAACCATAGCCGGACGGATGATCCACGGATTGTTGGTGAAGCGTATTACGTCGCCACCGACTGGACCAGCGATGGCCATCGACACACGGGGAGGAAGGGTGCCGCCCATGCGATCGCGAAAGTCTTCCCACGCAGTCTGGAAGCTGGCATGATCTTCGGTGTGGAGCGTTTCCGGTTCGCCCAGACTTATCGTGCCATCGTCGTCGACGAATGCGATGGCAAATCGAGCGTGGGTACCACCGATATCGACGCTGACCAATTCCATGCTCACAGCCCGGCGATCGCCATCATAGAGGACGCTCCCTGTTCGGCGCTGTCTGCATTATTACGGAACATGGCAAAGAGTTCACGGCCCATGCCCTGATCGGGTGCAGGTGCGGGTGCTGGCTCGCGAGCATCGATGTCCGCATCGGTCGAAAGCTGCCCCGTCGCCGCGCACACCCGTACTTCGTCGCCATCACGCAGCTTCGAAAGCGGTCCGCCGCCCAGCGCCTCCGGAGTGCAATGGATCGCCGCTGGAACTTTGCCCGACGCACCGGACATGCGCCCGTCGGTAACCAGTGCGACCATGTATCCGCGGTCCTGCAAGACACCAAGAGCAGGGGTGAGTTTGTGCAGTTCCGGCATGCCGTTGGCGCGTGGGCCTTGGAACCGAACCACCACCACGACGTCGCGGTCGAGTTCGCCCTTCTTGAAGGCTTCGTTGACCTCGCGCTGCGTTTCGAAAACGCGACATGGTGCCTCGACCGTCCAGCGCTCACGTTCGACGGCGGAGGACTTGAAGCAGGCGCGGCCCAGATTGCCCTCGACGAGGCGCATGCCGCCGTCTGGCTGGAAGGGGGCGGTGGCCGAGCGAAGCATTTCGGGGTCGCCGGAAGGCCCGGGATCGCGCCATGTCAGCGTGTCCCCATTCATCCCGGGCTCCTTGCTGTAGCTTGCAAAGCCGCCATCCCAGACCGTCAGGATGTCTGGATGGGCAAGCCCCTCGTCGAGAAGTGTGCCGATGACAAAACCCATGCCGCCGGCCTCATGGAAATGGTTCACGTCACCCGAGCCGTTGGGATAGACGCGGGCCACCAGCGGTATTGCGCTGGAAAGTTCGGAAAGATCGTTCCAGTCGAACTTGATCCCGGCAGCGCGCGCCATGGCGGGAATATGGATTGCATGGTTGGTAGAGCCACCGGTGGCGAGCAAGCCGATGGCGGCATTGACGATGGCCTTCTCGTCGACAACTCGAGCGAGGGGACGGAAATCCTCCGCAGCTTTGCCTATCGCCGCGAGCCGGTGTGTGGCTGCGCGGCTAAGTTCCTGCCTGAGCTTTGCACCTGGCTGGACGAAAGCCGCACCAGGCACATGAAGGCCCATCATCTCCATCATCATCTGGTTCGAGTTCGCAGTACCGTAGAACGTACAGGTGCCCGGCGAATGGTAGCTGCCCATCTCGCTCGCGAGCAGTTCGTCGCGCGAGGCCTTGCCTTCGGCATAGAGCTGGCGAACGCGCTGCTTTTCCTTGTTTGGAATACCGGTGCCCATCGGCCCCGAAGGCACGAAGATCGCGGGCAGATGGCCGAAGCGCAGCGCGCCCATCAGCAGGCCCGGCACAATCTTGTCGCAAATTCCCAGCAGCGCCACACCGTCATACATCGCATGGCTCAGCGCAATCGCGGTCGACAACGCAATCGTGTCGCGGCTGAACAGCGAGAGCTCCATGCCCGCTTCGCCCTGTGTCACGCCATCGCACATGGCCGGTGTGCCGCCCGCAACCTGAACCGTTGCGCCGACCTCGCGCGCCCAGATCTTCATCCGCTCCGGATAGCGATAATAGGGCTGATGGGCCGACAACATGTCATTATACGCGGTTACAACGCCGATGTTCGGCCCTTGTGCCGCCCTGATCGCTTCCTGGTCTTCCTCCGCTCCCGCAAAAGCGTGTGCAAGGTTCGAACACGACAGCGAACCCCGATTGACTTGCCGCTCGCCTTCGCGGTCCATCAGGTTGAGATAATCCGCGCGGCTCTGACGCGAATTCTCGATCACCCGCCGCGTGACGCGGTGGACGGTGTCGTTGAGTGGTTTACTCGTCATGCCAGCTTACCCCGTCGCGTTCGGCGAGGGCGATGGCGGCGCTTGGCCCCCAACTACCCGCGCCGTAGGTTTTCGGCTTGATGTCCTCCGCCTCCCACAGAGTCCGGATCGCATCGACCCATTCCCATTGCGCCTCCACCTCGTCGCGACGAACGAACAATGTCTGGTCGCCTTCGATCAGGTCCAGCAGCAGGCGTTCGTAGGCGATACGGCGTACCGTGCCGGAAAAGGCATCGGGCATGGCAATGTCGAGTGGGATCTGGCGCAGGCGAATGCCTTCGCGGTCGAGCCCCGGCACCTTGGCCATCATCGACAGCTGGACGTTTTCTTCCGGCTGTATGCCGATGAGGAGGCGGTTGGGTCTGGTCGTCGCTCCGCGCCCGGCAAAGATCGAATGCGGAATGCAGCGGAACTGGATGACGATTTCGGTGACGCGTTCGGGCAGGCGCTTGCCGGTTCGCAAGTAGAAGGGAACCCCTTTCCAGCGCCAGTTGTCGACATGCGCCTTCAGAGCGACGAACGTCTCCGTATCGCTGTCCTTGCCCAATTCCTCGTCATAGCCGGGCACCGCCCCGCCGTTGACGGCACCGGCGCGATACTGGCCGGTAACCGTTTCGTCGGCGCCGACCGGGCGCAGAGCCCGCAACACCTTGACCTTTTCGTCGCGTACCGCGGTGGAATCGAAACTTGTCGGAGGTTCCATCGCAACGAGCGCGAGCAATTGCAGCATGTGATTCTGGACCATATCGCGCAGGGCGCCGCTATCGTCGTAATAGGCGACACGCGATTCCAGCCCGACGGTTTCGGCCACGGTGATCTGAACATGATCGATGTAGTTCGAATTCCACACCGGCTCGAGCAGAATATTGGCGAAACGCATTGCCAGAAGGTTCTGCACCGTCTCCTTGCCGAGATAATGATCGATACGGAAGATACGATCCTCGCTGAACGCCTTCGCGACGGCATCGTTGATTTCCTTGCTCGATGCGAGATCGTTGCCGAGAGGCTTTTCCAAACCGATGCGCACATTGCCCTTGGTCAATCCGGCATGGACCAAACCATCGATGGTGGGTTCGAACAGGCTGGGTGCCGTCGACAGGAATATGGCCAGCCCCTTATTGTACTCGCCTACTTCACGGGCCAGTTGGTCATAGCCGTCGATCGTCGTCGCATCGACAGGCACGTAGCTGAGCCGATTGAGGAATTCGGCCACGCCACCACGGCGATGATCGGGTAGGTACTTCTCCAGCGCCTCGCGAGCGAAGTCCCGATATTCCTGCGTAGACATCCCCGAACGGGCGGTGCCGACGATCTTCAACTCGGGTTCGAGCAGGCCATCGGCGTCGAGCGCGCATAGCGAGGGGAGCAGCATGCGCTGCGCAAGGTCGCCGGTCGCCCCGAACAGCAAGAGGCGGTCTGCGGTGATGTTCATGCGACGGGCCACGCAATCATTGTCATGTCTCTCCTGCTGGCTGCGCCTATCAGGGCGAAGGAATGCACACCAGCCGGCTGCATTCCTATTCTTTTGTGACGCGGACCGAGCTCGAACGGAAATCGTTGGGTCCGAAACTGGTCAGGAAGCTGACATCGGCGGCGTCGCGGCCGACGCCGATCTTAACCGTATCGGCCGGGTCGGCCATGCCGGTCGCATCGACGATCTGCCAGATGCCGCCATCCGGTGTGTAAGGGTCGGCCAGGAAGACCTCGGCCACGGCGTGAAAATCCGGTGGATCGACACCCGGCGCATAGCAGGCGACGTAGCGCGCCGGTATCGTGCTGGCCCGAGCGAGCGTTACAAGCATATGCGCATAGTCGCGACAGATGCCCTCGCGGACAATGAAGCTTTCCGCAGCCCCAGTCGCTGTAGTCGAACTGCCGGGGACATACGTGAAGTTGTCGTAAATCCAGTCGCGGATCGCGGCGATGCGTGCGCCGCCGCTCAAGTTTGAAAAACGCGCATCGACGAAGGGTTGGAAGGCATCGGCGGGGCAATAGCGGCTATCGAACAGGTACTCCACCGTTCCGCCGGGCATGTTGTGTGGCGATAGGGCGGCAAAGTTTTCAAGAGGTTCGAGCTGGCGGGTCAATTCGACTTTTGCCCGGTAGGCAACTTCGAAATTGCCCTCGGCGCGGATCCAGATGCGTTCGCCAATCTCGTCCTGTGCAGGGACGCGCGCGCAATGCTCGCTAGTGCTGAGCCGCGTGCTGTTCGCAAGGATTTTTTGTTCTGGAATCTCGGCCGCTTCAAACTGCAAAAGCACATCGGTCGGAACGGGGAGGTGGAATGCGAAACGGGCTTCGATGAGGATCGGCATACGGTTTTCGAACGCGAGAGCCAGGCCTTCGTTTCGCCCATAAACGAAAAAGGGCCCCTTTCGGGGCCCTTTGAATTCTTCTCAGTCATGCTTTCAGTCAGAACTGAACAGCCATTTCCAGATGCTCCACATGGTCATACCTCCTGTTGGTTCAGGAGTTGTAATCTATTAACCATACTTCTTTGTAAAGTCTAAACCATGTTTGCGGCGGCCCTCATTCCATCGATGTCTTTTGATTCCAAAAGGTTAGATAGTGATACTGGCCGAGAAAAAGCGAAGCCCTGAACCTGCTGGCAACCGATTGCCTCAAGTAAACCAATGTCCTGAGGGTTCTCCAGCCCCTCTGCAACCACCGTGATTCGCGCTTCACGTCCCATCGCAGCGATGCTCGCGACGATCGCGCGAGCCTTTGGGTCCTTGGCCATGTTCGAAACGAACAGCCGGTCGATCTTGATCTCGTCGAACGGCAATTCATAAAAGGCTTCGTAGCTGGCGGAGCCAACGCCGAAGTCGTCCATGGAGATCTTAACTCCGGTCGATTTTAGCTCTTCAAGAATGCTTGATGCTACCGAATGGTCGGAAATCCGCGACGTCTCAGTGATTTCCAAGACAAGAAACTGAGGGTCGAAACGTGTAGCCTGAAGAGCGTTTCGTACTATGCCCGCAATTCGCATATCTCCGAGGAGTGTCGCGGAGATGTTAACGGACATGGTGAGGTTCTGGCCACGGAAGTGCAGTAGCTGTCCCGCGGAACACGCGCTTTGCAGGACGTATCGCGTGAGATGCTCCATGCGCCCAGCTTTTTCACATTGCTGTATAAAATGCATGGGTGAGATGAAGCCGCGCGCAGGGTCATGCCAGCGCACCAATGCTTCGACTCCAACGGTGGTCTTCGATCCAAGATCGATCTTGGGTTGATAAACGCAGTAAATTTCACCCACTTCCATGGCTTCGTCGATGCGCGCGCGAAGCGAAATGTCCCAGAGCAAATCGCTTTGCGATCCGGTTTCGGCGATAGCGATCGGGTTGTGAGCTTCCGACGTTTCTTCAGCTGCCGCAACCGCCGCGGCCAAGCGCGCAGCCGGATCTCCGTCGATGGAGGCGATGCCGAACGTGATCCCGACATCGACGGAGAAGCCCCCAACCTCAACTGGCGCCGCAAATATCGCTCGCAACCCTTCAAGATGGTCGGTAACGTCATCCGTGTCATCACTGGCGACATACCAGCCGAGGTGATGGCCATCGCTGTAGACGACCAGGTTCGGATCGGCAGCACGCAGTCGATCCACGAGTTTGAGGACATAGCTGCTCTTGTCCTCCGTGCGCAGCGTTTTGAGAACGCGTTCGTAATTCTGAATCTTTGCGATCACGACATGACCATTGCTGATCGTTTCGCGCAATAACCTTGCCTCGAGAGCGCGCAATTTGGGCAAACCCGTTTCGGAATTGACCATTTCCACCCGGCGTTTCCAACGCATGCGCGAGCGCATCGCGCCGTAGATTCCGAGAAATCCCAATGCGTATGACAGATCGAGCCGGACCCCTAATTTCGCCGCCGCGAACAACACGGCGGGGGCCAACAATACAATTCCGGAATAGGCCGGCCAGCGGCGGCGCCTGGCCCCACCGAAGACGACCACAAGTGAGAGCAACAAAGCATGGAAGGCCAAGACGATTGGACCTCGAATGTGTTGCGTTCGACCCGACTTCAGAGTCTCGCCGGCGTAAATGTCAACAAAACTAGCTGGGGCGTCCATTCTACCCGGTATCGGCTGCTGGGTCCCAGTTACCCGGTTGCTGTGACCGAGGATGACTGTCTTCCCTGTTACATCCGTCAGTCCATCGGACAGTCGATATTTGTTCTCAAACAAATGCTCGATAGGAAGTACTGGAATTCTCGTTTGCGAAAAACCGTAGTCGACTGAGAACTTTTGACCGTTTGCGCCCCGGATGCCCCCGATTGCGGCACCGAGGGAAGGCGTTAGTTTGCCGGCAACGTCATACGAATATTGGAGTTCCCAAGCGAGGCCGAACCAGTTGCGGTCGGTCTGGTCAGAAACGACCCGGAAGACCGATCCAGCGATGCTGGGCTCAGTTTCACGAACAAGGCTGCGTCCGTTGGACGCGACGACAATCCGATCAACCAGCGTGATGCGCGGTCCCAAATCGGCAATGGACCGCGATAGCCTTTGATCAGCCCGGGTGTCCTCAGACTGAGCGAAAGTGACGTCGAGAAAAACCTTGCCCACTCCTCGACGATCGAGTTCGTCGAGGGCGGCAGCAACGTCGTAGCGCCGTTGAGGCATATCAGGATCGTTCAACGCCTCGTCAGAGGCAACGAACACAATATCTCCTGAAGGACTGCGATCGGCAATCCGCGATTGAATCAACCACAAGAACTGATCGACCGGCTCGAACAGCAGAACAGCGAACATCGCAAGGCTGATGAGGCCCGCCCAAAGAACGTGGCGCAGGCGCTCGAACAGGCGCCCGCCAAAGAGGGCGCGCTGGCGGCCTAGGACAGTGCCGACAAAGTTCGAGGTGCGTTTGTCACCCATCGAACGCCATTATGGCGCTCTTAAGTTTAAGAAAGTTTTGACGACGGGCGCGGAAATCTACCGCGCTCCACGGACAGCGCGGGTTACGATGGTAAACTCGCCTTTAGGAATCGGGTCGGAGAGTCGTCGGTCCCAATCCCGCATCAGCATCAATAGTGCAGAATTTCCCTTTGAGGATGAAGGGCATAGATAGAGAGGTGCGAGGTTAGAGTTCTCGGTTAACGTCGTCTCGGCTTCCTACAATGTTATCACACCGAACAAATCATGCGCGTCGCTATCTTCGATTTTGACACTTACAATATCGCCTGCCGAAAGTTCCCGAGACGCATTGCGGAGGTAAACGGCGCCATCTATTTCGGGAGCATCGGCCTGGCTGCGGCCGGTGGCGCCGATGTCGCCATCCTCGTCCGGCTCACCGACTTCGTCGATAATAACCGGTAGCGTGGTGCCAATCTTCCGTACGAGTTTGGTGGCACTGATACGCTCGGTCACTTCCATGATCCGGGTATAGCGTTCTTCCTTGACTTCCTCTGGCACGGGATCGGGCAGACTATTGGCCTGGGCCCCTTGGACGGGTTCGAAGCGGAAGGCACCGACGCGGTCGAGTTGTGCCTCTTCCAGCCAGTCGAGCAGATACTTGAAATCGTCCTCGGTCTCACCTGGGAAGCCCACGACGAAGCTGGAGCGGATGGCTATTTGGGGGCAGATATCGCGCCAACCCTTGAGGCGCTCCAGCACCTTGGCTTCGTTCGCCGGCCGCTTCATCGCGCGCAGAACCTTGGGGCTGGCATGCTGGAACGGGATGTCGAGATAAGGTGTCAGTAATCCTTCGGCCATCAACGGAATGACGGCGTCGACATGCGGGTACGGGTAGACGTAATGTAGTCGCACCCACGGGGGCGTGCCATTGCCGGTATCGAGTTGCCCCAGCTCGCGCGCGAGATCGGTCATATGCGCGCGTACCGAATGCCCCTTCCACATGCGCTCTTCGTGGCGCGTATCCGCGCCATAGGCGCTGGTATCCTGGCTGATGACCAGCAATTCCCTGGTGCCGGCGGCGACCAGTTTCTCCGCCTCGCGCAGAACGGCATCGATGCGGCGGCTGGCGAGCTTTCCGCGCAGGTCAGGGATGATGCAGAAGGCGCAGGAATGGTTGCAGCCTTCGGAAATCTTCAGATAGCTATAATGGCGCGGCGTTAGTTTGACGTCGGGCTGGGGAATCAGATCGACATAGGGACCCTGCGATGGCGGCGCGTGCGTATGCACGGCTTCGACCACCTGCTCATACTGATGCGCTCCGGTCACCGCGAGGACTTGCGGATGCGCGGCCCGGATCGCATCGGCTTCCTCGCCCATGCAACCGGTCACGATCACGCGGCCGTTTTCGGCAATGGCTTCGCCAATGGCAGCGAGGCTTTCTTCCTTAGCGGAATCGAGGAAGCCGCAAGTATTCACCAGCACCAAGTCTGCCCCGGCATAGTCCGGGCTCATTGCGTAGCCGTCTGCGCGTAGCCGCGTCAGGATGCGTTCGCTATCGACCAGCGCCTTGGGGCAGCCGAGGGAAACCATGCCGACCTTCTTCTGGTCGGGGATCGGTGTAGTAGTGGCATTCATGATTGCGCGCGCCTCTACACCTCTGCGCGGCTTTGCGCTAGCATCTCTATGGATCGCGCTTTTTTTGGGGGGGAAAGTATGAACATATTCGACGTGAACTGGCTTGCCGTCATTCTTGCTGCGTTGGCCGGCTTCGTGGTTGGCGGGGTCTGGTACGGGCCTCTCATGGGCAAGAAATGGATGGGGGCGGTCGGCCTGACCGAAGAACAGATCAAGCAGGGCAATATGGGTCTGATCTATGGCGGTGCCTTCGCCTTCTCGCTACTGGCGAGCTGGACACTGGCGCATACATTCGCAACTTACGCGCAGGACCTGTCGGTCGGCGTCAAAGTGCTGACTGCGTTCGGAGTGGCGCTCGGCTTCATCGTGCCGGCGATCGGGACAAATTACCTGTTCAGCCAGAAGAGCAAGACGCTGTTCTTCATCGACGCGGGCTATTGGCTGCTGTTCTACATCGCCATGGGTCTGGTCCATAGCTGGATGGTCTGACGCTTCAGGTCCGTTCTTCTACCAGATCGTCGCGGTCGTGCCCGTCGCCCTTGGTTTCACCATTGGGCGTTGGGATGATTTCGACCACGATATCGCCCTTGCGCAGATTCCGGCACTCGTCTTCCCAGAAGCCGAGTGCCTTGCCATCGCGATAGACCCGCAGGCCGCGCCCACCGGTGTTGAGTTCGTTGATCGCCTTGCCGCATTCGTCGTCGGTTACCTCGCGTTCGACCAGTTGGACGCGGCCTGAAACGCTGGCAAGGTCAGCCAGGTAATCGGCGATATGTTCGCCTTTGGCGCTTCCAGCGAGCAAGAGGCCGGTGAAGCGCACGGGGTTGATGACATTGTTCGCGCCGGCCTGACGTGCGAGCGATTCATTGTCATCGGCCCTGACGACGGCGCTGATCGGCACATTGGGGGCGAGCGCGCGAACGGTGAGGGTGATCAGGATCGTCGTATCGTCGCGCCCCGCCGATACCAGCACGTTCTGTGCCTCGTTGATGCGGACGGCCTTCAGCGTCTGATCCCGCGTCGCGTCGGCAGCCATGACGTTGCAGCCCAGCGCTTCGGCTTCGTGCAGCCGATCTTCGCTCGGATCGATGACGACGATACAGGACGGGTCGGTTCCGCGCTCGATCAGCTCGCCGACTGCCTCGGAGCCGGAAATGCCGTATCCGAGTACCACAATATGATCCGATAGCTGTTCCTGGATGCGGGCCATGCGCCATTTCTCCCAGCTGCGCTTGATGATGAAATTGTAGGCTGTGCCCACGAAAATGAAGAACACCGCAAAGCGGATCGGCGTCACGATGACGGCTTCGACCAGCCGTGCACGATCGGAAATCGGGGCGATATCGCCGAAGCCCGTAGTCGTGATCGAAATCATGGTGAAGTAGACCACGTCGAGGAAGCTTACCTCGCCATCGAGATTGTCGACCAGTCCTTCTCGGTCCCACCAGTGGACCATGATCACGATGAATATCAAGAGCAGCGCGGCACCCAGCCGTATGCTGATATCGCCCCAGACAGGAATTTTCACCGCGCGCCGCAGCGGCTGGAAACGTGGCCCGCGATAGGTGCGCACCTGAGTGCTCGCTGCTATCCGGTCGACCTGTTTGTCGCTGCTCATGCGTGGACTAGGTGCGCGGGCATGCTCGCGACGTCAATATGACAAAGCACGGTCAACCGACGTAACGCTCCGCAAGCGCACCCAGTGAAGAATGATGGGTGAGGTCCAGTTGGAGCGGGGTGACCGAAATATAGCCTTCGTCGATAGCCTCCAGGTCGGTGCCATGGTCCAGCGTGTGCTCGATCGCTTCAAGTCCGAACCAGTAATATGTGAAGCCGCGCGGATCGCGGCCTTCGACGATAGTCCCGCGCGAATAGTCGTGGAAACCCTGCCGTACCGCGCGGATGCCCTTTACCTCTGACGGGGGCAGGGGCGGGAAATTGACATTGACCAGAGTGCGCTTGGGTAGCGGGGTATCGAGGAGCGGGGCGAGCACTTTGGCACCCCATTCGATGGCCGCGCTGAACGGCACGTCCTCGCCCATGCCTTCCTTCGAATAGACCTGGCTGAGTGCGATCGAGCGAACGCCTGCGAGCGCGCCTTCTATGGCGGCGGAGACCGTGCCCGAATAGGTGATATCGTCGGCCAGATTGGCACCGCGGTTCACGCCCGACAGGATCACGTCGGGCATGGCGTCCATGACCTTGCGCATCCCCATCGTGACTGCATCGGTGGGCGTGCCGGTGACGGAGAAGCGGCGATCGTCGTGCTTCCGCAGACGCACCGGCCGCGTCAGAGTGAGCGCGTGCCCCATGCCCGATTGCTCCTCGTCCGGCGCGCAGATCCAGATATCGTCGCTGAACTGACGTGCAATGCCTTCCAGAACTTCGAGCCCCGGTGCGCGAATGCCGTCATCATTGGTGAGGAGGATACGCATCAGGATTTCGGCTCCAGCTTGGTCACACCGTCCATATAGGGGGTTAGCATTTTCGGGACTGTGACACTGCCATCGGCGTTCTGATAGTTTTCCATCACCGCCACCAGCGTGCGCCCGACGGCCAGGCCCGAGCCGTTCAAGGTGTGGACGAAAACCGTCTTCTTCTCGCCCTCCGGCCTGTAGCGGGCGTTCATGCGACGGGCCTGGAAATCGCCGGTGTTGGAGCAGGAGGAAATCTCGCGATACGCGCTCTGTCCGGGTAGCCACACTTCGAGATCGTAGGTCTTGCGCGCGCCGAAACCCATGTCGCCGGTGCACAAAAGGATGCGCCGGAAAGGTAAATCTAGCGCTTGAAGAATGCGTTCGGCGCAGCCGACCATGCGTTCGTGTTCGGCTTCGCTGTCCTCGGGGCGGCAGATGCTGACCATCTCCACCTTCTCGAACTGGTGCTGGCGGATGAAGCCGCGCGTATCGCGGCCTGCGGAGCCTGCTTCGCTGCGGAAACACAGAGTATGCGCGGTCAAGCGGATCGGTTGGGCAAGGTCGGGCAGGATATCGCCTGCAACCGATGCCGTCAGGCTGACTTCGGATGTCGGGATGAGCCAGCGATCGTCCGTGGTGCGAAAACTGCCTTCGGCGAACTTGGGTAGCTTATCTGTGCCGTACATCGCGTCGTCATTGACGAGCACCGGCGGATTGCATTCGGTATAGCCGTTCTCGCGCGTCTGCTTGTCGAGCATGAACTGGGCGAGAGCGCGGTGCAGCCGTGCCATGTCGCCGCGCAGGAAGGTGAAGCGCGCGCCCGACAGCTTGGCGCCGGTTTCGAAGTCCATACCCAAACCCGGACCAAGATCGGCATGCTCCTTGGGTTCGAAGTCGAATTCCCGTTTCTGGCCCCATTGATGGACTTCGAGATTGTCGCTCTCATCCTCGCCATCGGGCACGTCATCGGCGGGCAGGTTGGGTAGCGTAGCCAGCAAATTTTCGAGTTCCGCGCCTGTGGCTGCGGCCGCCTCTTCCCATTCAGGCATGCTCGCCTTGATCGCGGCGACTTCGGCCTTGAGTGCTTCGGCCTTGTCCTTGTCGCCCTGGCCCATCGCCTGGCCGATCGCCTTGGAAGCATCGTTGCGGCGGCTCTGCGCCTGCTGGACCTTTGTGCTCGCTTCGCGCTTCTTGGCGTCGAGGGCGACGATACGGTCGGCCACCGGTTCGATCCCGCGGCGGGCGAGGGCTGCGTCGAATGCTTCCGGGTTGGCTCGGATATGGGCGATATCGTGCATGGCCGCGGCCTATGCCTTTTCGCAATCTCCTTGGCCAGTCACTTCCCGTCGCGGCCTTGTCCTTTTGCGGGCACGACTCTAGGCCCCGCACGTTCAGGGGCAATCACAAGAGCTTGAAAGGCCAGCCAGCTTGAACGACCAGCCACTCCAGCCTCCACGGCGTACGCGATTTATCGATATGGCCGACGGCGTGATCAGAGCGGGCCGGAAACTGGGTGCGGTCGGCCATGCGCGGCTGGAGAAGGACTTTCTGCTGGATCAGGCCATGCAGGCCACCGGTCTGGACGATTTCGGCGATAGCTGGTTCGAATGCCCTTTCGAGGCCCTGCTCGAAAGCGTGAATGGCGAGGCGCGGCTCAATGCGGCGGGCGACTTTTCCGCCATGAAGCAGTTCCACCACATACTGCGCGATCGGCTCTATACACAGATGTGGTTCCGGCGACACCCCGAAATCCTGGCCCGTCCGCTAAAGAACCCGGTCGTAATCGTCGGACCGATGCGTTCGGGCACGACGCGTCTTCACCGCCTGCTCGCCAGCGACCGGCGTTTCGCACATCTGCGCAGTTTCGAAACCATCAGCCCGGTTCCGCGCCCCGAATTCGAGCAGGTGCTGGCGGGTGAGATGGAGGACTTTCGTCCCAAGCTCGCCAGCCGGATCATGAAGGTGGCGCGGCTTGCCAATCCGCGGACACTGTCGATCCATCCCACGGGCCCGTACGAGCCCGAGGAAGAACTGGGCCTGCTGGTCGCCAGCATGTGGAGTATGAAGCACGATGCGCAGTGGCACGTGCCGTCATATGCGCGGTGGTGCGAAGGCCAGGATCCGGTCCCTGCCTATCGCCACATGGCCGATTTGTTGCGATTGATCGGTTGGTCGCAGCAGGAGAGCTCATTGCGGCCCTGGATCCTCAAGACGCCGCAGCACATGCTGGACCTGCCCGCCTTGCTCGAGGTTTTCCCCGATGCGCGCCTGATCTTCACCCATCGCGACCCCAAGCAGGTGGTGGGAAGCGCGGCCTCGCTCGCCTGGAACCAGACGATTATCTACTCCGATCACAACAACCCGGAACGAACGGGTCGCGAATGGCTGGGCAAGACTGCAAGGATGATCGAACGGATGCGATCGGCACGCGACATCATCCCGGCGGAGCGGATGATCGATGTGCAATATGAGGATATGGAGAACGACTGGCTATCGACGATGGCGAGGGTTTACCGATTTCTAGAGCTTGATATCGAACCTGCTCTCGCTGGCATGCAGCGCTATCTCGACCGCTCGGCCGATCTCAAGCGCCGACCCCACTGCTACAGCCTCGCGGAGTTCGGACTGAGCGAAGGCGATGTGAACGACCGGTTCGCCGACTACACCGAGTCATACGGCATACCCGTCGAAACACGCATGCCAGCCAGTAGTGCTCGCCGCGCCGCGAACTAGGAAGCGGCGGAGCTGTCGTGCCTCCTCTTGGTTCGCTGGGTCCCCCCGCAGGCCTCAGAATTTGAACTGGCCGGTCACGAAAACGCGGCGCGGGTCGCCGTAAAAGCCCGTTAGATTGCCCTCAAGACCGAGAACCGAGCCCGTCACGAAGTCGTAGCCGGCCACGATATAGCGCTTGTCGAACAGGTTCTTGCCGTGAACGCCGATCGACCAGCGGTCGCTGTCGTCGGTGTACACGATGCTCGCATCGACCAGAGCGTAACCGTCCTGGTCGAGTGGCCCCGGCAGCTCGAATTGGCTCGAATCCGAGCGCAGCGAAACCGAGCCGAGGAAATCGACGATGCCGCTGGCGACCGGCAGGCCGAGATCGAAGCCGGCATGGGCGGTAATGTCCGGAGTATTCTGGAACACCCGCTCGTCTGCGACGTCGTTGCCCAGCGCATCGATGAAGGTGTTGTACTTCGCATCGAGGATACCCAGCGCCCAGTTGAAGGTGAAGCGGCTGCCCGGTCCGGCGAAGTTCCTGCCCACTATGGCACGGCCCTCGAACTCGATACCGTTCACGTCGGCGTCACCGGCATTCGATGTGATGCCCACGAAGCTGTCGCTGACCCCATCACCGTCACTGTCGAACCCGACCGATCCGGGGATTTGGACATCGGTATAATCGCCCTTGAACGCGGCAAGGCTGACGAAGAGCCGGTCGTCGAGCAAAGAAGCTTTCCAGCCTATTTCAAAGCTATCGACCTTTTCCGGGGCGAAGCTTAGGAATTCGAACTGATCGTCGAAATCGATGTCGCCATCGCCATCGAGATCGGGTGCGGCGCTGGTCTGGCCGCGGGGGTCGAAGCCGCCGCCCTTGAAGCCTTTCGAATATGTTGCGTAGAACGTGTGATTGGCGTTTGGCTTGAACGCCAAAGAAGCGCGTGGCGTGAACTCTTTGAAGGTCGCACTGCCCAGGAAGTCGCTGGTGACGGCAATCGGAATTGCGTCGGACGGCGGGAAGAGGTCGGAATAACCGCCGATGAAAGTGGTGCGCAGGATACGGCTGGTGCGCTTGTCCCAAGTATAGCGGCCACCGAGCGAGAGACCGATCTGATCGGTGATATCATAGGTGAAATCACCAAATATCGACCAAGTTTCGGTATCGACATCGCCCAGCGTTTGCGCGTTGAGTCCCGGAAGGCCGACACCTGGCAATGCTCCGGTTGTAAACAAGGCAACGTCGAAAGCGGTGAAGGCGCTGGCATCCAGATAGTAGGCGCCCAATACCCCCGACAGGCGGTCGCCTTCGTAGAGCAGCTGAAGCTCCTGACTAAACTGCTTGTTGCGGTAGATCGCCGGCACGTCGAGATCGGCTTGCGGTAGGCTGTCGAAGTCGATCGGCGTGGTCGATTCGTCCTTGCGATAACCGGTGATCGACTTGACGGTCAGCGTGTCGCTCAGTTCGTAGGCAATCGTCAGGCCGCCGCCGTAAGCTTCGACCTCCTGTTCAACCACGTCCAGGCCTGCGCGCGTATCGTAGACATTGTCGAGAACGGGGGCGCCGCTGAAAGCACCCGGCAGCAGGCGATGCCCTTGGCGCGGATCGGAGTTGTCCTTTACATAATCACCGGAGAGACGGATGAAGAGCGGGCCGTCGTCGAACTCGATCGTGCCGCGGGCGGCCCAGACGTCCTTGTTGTAGTTCTCCACACCGTCCTGGACCAGATTGTCGCCGAAACCGCCGCGGGACAATCGCGCACCGCTGACGCCGAGTTTCAGGCTGTCGGACACCGGCGTCGAGCCCGTCACAATCAGATCGGCCTGATCGTAGGAACCATAGGTGCCACGAATTTTGACTTCGGTGTCGTCCGGTAAAGGGGCCGTGACATATTTGATGGCGCCGCCAATGGTATTGCGCCCGTAGAGCGTACCTTGGGGACCGCGCAGGACTTCGACCCGTTCGACATCGTATACATCGAGCACTGCGGCCTGCGGACGGTTGAGATATATGTCGTCCACGTAGAGGCCGACACCCGCCTCGAAACCGGCGACCGGATCTTGCTGCCCCACGCCGCGGATGAATGCGGTGAGGGTGGTGTTCGTGCCGCGGCTGACTTCGAGCGTGAGGTTGGGCACTTCCTGCGCGATTTCGGTGATTTCGAGCGTGCCGGTCTTGGTCAGCTGTTCGCCCGAAAGCGCGGTGATCGAAAGCGGAACGTCCTGAATGCTTTCCTCACGGCGACGTGCAGTGACGATGATGACATTGTCGTCCGCTGCGGCGGGCGTCGCGCTCGCCTGATCGTCCTCTTGTGCCGAGGCGGGGGCTACGAAAATCGCAGCGGTAGCGACGCCGCCAAGCAGGCTCGCCGCGAGGAATCTGATGGAACTCATTGTCGTTATCTCCCTCCCGATATCGTTATTGACTCATCAATACTGAAACCTGAACCACCTTTCAAGTTTGTTGTTGATTGCGAGAGTCTGCGCGGATAGCCTAATGGTAGCGGAAAGGGGTATTGCCGATGGCCAACGAAGGGACAGAGCTGGCCAAAGAGCCGCGCACCGAGCGCGGACGAAAGACGCTACGCAAGTTGCTGGACGCGGCTACGCATGAATTTGCCGATCACGGTTTTCACGATGCATCGGTCAGCGGCATAACCCGGCGGGCAGGCGTCGCCCTGGGCAGCTTCTACACCTATTTCGATAGCAAGGACGCGATCTTCAGGGCGTTGGTGTCCGACATGAGTGAAGGTGTTGGTCGGGCGGCGCGCATGGCGATAGCCCCCTCCATGAGCGCGCTCGAGGTCGAACGTGCTGCACTGCGCGCGTTTCTCGAATTCGCCGCCGAGCACAAAGAGATTTACCGGATCATCGATGAGGCAGAGTTTGTCGATCCCGAGAGTTATCGCGCGCATTACGAAACGATCGGAGCGCGGATCGAAGAGCGGCTGAGGAAGGGAGGAGAGAACGGTGAGTTCGCCGCCGGGCTCGGTTCACCAGAAGCGTGGGCGGTGATGGGGATCAACGTGTTTCTCGGCCTCCGCTACGTTATCTGGGCTCGCGAAGGCGACCCGGCTCTTGAGGAAATAGCCGGCCGTGCCAACGATTTACTAGCAAGCGGTATCGCCGCCCCGGTGGTTTGACGCATGGAACGGACGGCGAGCCGGAACGTTCTGCGCCCGAAGGAGAAATCGACATGATCGGCAAGATTATCGGAGCTTTCGTGGGCGACAGGATCGCCAAACAGACCAGCGGTGTTGGCGGCGCAACCGGCGCGGCCGTCGGTGTCGTGGCAGCGACCGTGCTACGCCGGATGAGCCTTCCCGCCATGCTGGCGCTTGGCGCGGGCGGTTATCTGGCAAAGAGATATTTCGACAGGCAGAGCGCCCAGGGCGAGACGAGCACGCCTCCGGTTGCCTCGACGGTGCCGCGGAAGACCAAAACCGCGAAACCCGCAAAGGTCGCCTGACACGGGGTGAGCCTATTGAGTAGGTCGCCCGTCGAGCTTGCCCTGCGTTTACAAGTCTCAACGACCCCCAATGGCACACGGTGACCCCCAATGGCACACGGTAATCGATAGGTTGCCGATCCACCCAAATAGAATCCCGGGATGGTACCATGCTTCGGTCGCAGCAGTCCGAATCCGCGGCTAATCCATTCTGAAGTACAGTCGCCTCGCCTGCATCATCCTCGCAGTGGAATTGCGGAAAAGTTCGAAGCCCTACGGTCTTGGCATTCAGAAAGCTTCGGTCAGATTGCCAATCGTCAGAACACCGTCGCCCGCTCTCACCGGCGGTCCTCTCAGACCATAAAGTGCGTATCCATCGACCGGAGCATAGATTCGTTCGACCTCTGCGCCGCTATAGTCGGTAATGGTCCCGATTAGATCGCCTTCCCAGACATATCGACCGTCGTTTGCGATCGGAGTGAATAGTCCTGAGTGAGAGGCCGACACACCGGTCGTGATCTCGAACATGCGCAGCGCCGGGGCCACATTGTGCCGAGGCCGCTGCCAGATACCGAGGATGGTCAAGGCGTTCTCCACGCCAGTGACGATGGCGTCGACGTGCTGTTCTTCGCGGCTGCCGTTCTGGCCAATCTCGACGAGGATCGTGGGAACGCCAGCAGCGACTCCCTGGCGGTTGAGCGAACGGCGGGTATCGATCTGTTCCTGCGTGTTCATCGAATAGCGCACCAGGTTCGGAAAGCCGAAGCCGCGCGCCACTTCGAGCGCCGTGTCGAAATCGGTCGAGAGCGGCCCGCCATAGATACCGATGAAGGCTTCGAGAAACTCCGCACCGTCTCCACTGTGAATGTCCATCAGAAAGTCGGCGCGCGCCACGACTTCGCGCGACAGGATATCCGCGATACGCTCCGTCTGGGTACCGTTGGGGCTGCCGGGGAAGGAACGGTTGAGGTTCTTGCGATCGACCGGGTTAACGTATGGCGTGGGTGCCTCGAACGCGGGAATGTTGGCGACGCGCACGATGACGAGGGTGCCCGATAGGCCCGCAGGATCGATCTTACTTGCCAACCGGTCGGCGGCAATAATGGACGCGAATTCGTAACCGTGGACCCCAGCCACGGCTGCCAGCACCGGTCCGGGCTTGCTGCCGTGGAGCACGGTCACCGGGATGAAGGTGCCGGGCTCGTCTTCTTGCGCCGGCACGGCCAGGCGAAAATCGCTCCGTGTCCCCGGCTCGATAGCGTTGCCGCCAATGGTGAATGCGTCATGTTGCTGTGCGAGGACGGGGGAGGCGAAGACGACCGATACAATGACAGTCAGAAGAATAGTGAGGCGCGTCGACATGGCTGCCAATGCTACCTTGATGGATCGTATTGCGGAAGGTCTTCTAGCCGGGCGGCATCGTATTCGACTTTGGGGAATATCAGTGCGTAGTGGAACCGCCGCAGGTCCTCGTGGAAGTCCCGAATTCGGTCCTCATAGGCGACCATCGCCATCGCATCGGTTCGGGCGAGTTTTTCGAATGCGCGCTCCACGAACGATGTGGGCGACAACAGCGAAACCAGTCCGGCGTCCCTGTCGCGCTCCAGCCTCGCTTCGCGGTATTGTCGCGCCAGGGGCGCGACGGTCTGATCGCCTACCTGCTGGAAGGCATAATACCATTTCCATTCAAAACCCTCATCGATGACGGAATCCTCACGCCATTCGGGATATTGCTCGACGAAGGGCTCCATCGTGTCGTCCTTCGGCAAATCCCAAGCGTCGTTTACCGTCTCGCGCTGGAGCAACAGGATCTCGCCGCCATCGGGAACGGGGTTCGCCGCCTCGATTGCCGCTTTCGAGATTGCGGGAACGACGATTGCGAGCGCCAGCCACAGGCCGATCAAGGATGTCAGGAGAACCGAAGGCGAGGCATCGATCCGGCTCACCAGTTCCACAATGAGCCACCAGACCAGAAGCGCGCCGATGACGATGGCGCTGGCCTGAAGTACAACGCCAGGGGAGGCCCCTTCGATCATCGCGCCAACCCACAACGGGATGAGCAACAGAATGGCAAGGCCGAGAACACGCAGGGTGGCACGGGGCAGCCACAGCGATCTCGGCGATCCGACCGTAGCGACAAGCAAGTCGTGCCGCCGCGCCGTGCGTTCGGATGCGCGCAGATCGTAGAGGAGTAAGATCAGCAGAAGCGGGGCCAAGGAGGCGGTCAGGAAGGCGAAGTCGAACCGTCCTACGAGGCCGAAATCGGCGTTGCGCGTATCGGCCTCGTGTATCTGTCCTTCAAGTGCCAGCATCTTGATGCGGTGCTTCCACGGCGCGGTGTCACGCTGGCCCACGGCAGCGAAAGCGAAATCGGACGGTGGCTCATACGTCAGATGGAAGGCGTAATAAGCTGCGCCGCCCCAGTCCTGCTGTGTCGACAAGGCGTTCGCGCGGTCGGCCGCGTCTTCCTCGACCAGCGTTGCTATAGTCGCGCGCTGCTCGCGCACCTCGGCAATCCCGAAGGAAACGGCAATCACCGAAAGGGCGAATGCCAGCGCAAGCCAGAACAGAGCGCCACGATCCCTGCGAAGAAAGCGTAGTTCACGGGTGAGAGACCTCAGCATCAGACGCGCACCTTCCGAGCCGCCCAGACGACAAAACTGCTGGCGATCGCAAGCCACAAGAGCAGGATGCCGAGCGGCAGCCTGGCGCGTCCCAGACGGTCCACGGCACTGTCGGGCTGGAAACGGAACTCATCCAGCACTTGCCAGCTTTCGGCGTTTATCCGCGCAGCTTCGGCTGATGCCGCGTCATTGTTGCGGTTCATGTCCAGCGCGTAGTCGAGGTCGGTCGCATGCGCCTGGTTCAGCGCCTGCACGAAATCGAAACGCAGATTCTCGCTCTCGCGCAGGAAGCGGTGATGCGTGGCAAGGTCCGTTCCGGCCAGCATGCGCGAAGAGGAGGCGATCGCAATGGTGGGCGAGGCAAGCCCGAACAAATCGAACAGGCGCGATTGCCCTGCCTCAAGCGCCATACGGTTCTCAGCGAAGCGGTTAAGCAGATTGGTCAATTCCGCCTCGGAATAGGTTGCCACCACACCGCGCCAGTTGATCGGCAATTCCTCGATTGTCTCGACGTCGTATTGCTCGAGCACCTGGGCCTGCAACTGCTCGAAGGCCGGGTCGGCGGCGTTGTGCCCATCACCCAGCTTGCGCTGTTCGGCGAGCATCACAAGGTCGCTTTCGATCTTGCCGGGCGCATCGATCGCCGCGCTGCTGGCGTTGATGGCAACACGTGGGACGATCAGTGCTGCGAAGAGCCAGACGAATACCAGCGCGCCGAGCGATATCGCGCGTTGCCGGATCAGAATTGATGCGGCCAAGACGATAGCGCCCCAGATGCAGAGATAGAGAAAGTAGCCCGCGACCAGCGATGCGGCAGCCAAAACACTTTCACCCAAGGTGACTGAGTAGGCAGCAACGACGATAAGCGGGATCATGAAGATGGCGATGACGGAAAGCAGCGCGGTTGCCTTGCCCAGCGCGAGCTTGGTGCCCGACGATCCCTGCGCCAACAGCACCGCGAGCGTTCCGCTTTCCCGTTCGCGCAGGAACATTGCGTGGCCCAGCACGATCAGAAGGAGTGGAAGCAGGAGCTGATAAAGACTGGCGGGCGTCAGGGCGGCAAATCCACCCAAGTCAGCACCGGCCTTGGTATCGGCGAACATCGCACTGTTCTGCCGATGTCCTTCAAGAAAGATCGACTGTCCCGTTACCGCATCGACGCCGGGTTCGAAGACAGCAAGCGGCGGCGGAGGGCGGAAGGCGTAGTGACCGTAGTGGACCATACGGTGCGGATGGCGATCGGGCTGGGCGAAGAAGGTTTCCTCTGCCGCAACCTGCTGTTCCATTCGCTGCACCTGCTCGTCGGCGATGCGATTGATAGTAAGCACGCTTGTTGCGGCCAACAGAACTGCAATAATCAGCGCAGCGGCGACCACGACCTTCGACCGGAGCCAGAGACGCCATTCCTCGCGCGCGATGCGGATGGCCATGCTCATGCTGCTTCACGCTCTGCAAAGGCTGCATGGACCGTTTCGGTGTCGATCCGTCTGCCGGGTTCGGCAGCGAAACTGCCGACCAGCTTTCCGCGCCGAAGGAGCCCGACACGGTCGGCCACCTGGCATGCGCCATAGACATCATGCGTCACCATGAGGATGGTCTGGCCGCTGGACGCGAGCGCCTTCACTAGATCGTGAAACTCGTCGATAGCGACCGGGTCGAGCCCCGAGGTGGGCTCGTCCAGCAGCAGGATAGGCGTTTCGCGCAGAAGCGCGAGAGCGATTGCGGTCTTTTGGCGCATACCCTTGGAATAGGATTGCAAGCGACGCGACCGCGCCTCCTCGGCCAGCGCGACGCGCTCGAACGCAGAGTCCAGATCGCTACGCGTAGCTTTCCGCCCCGCGAGATCGAGAAAATACTCGAGGTTCTCATAGGCCGTCATGTGCCCGTAGAGCGACGCGGCCTCGGGAAGATAGGCGATGGAAGAGCGCGCCGCGGCTACATTGGCGTGAACACTCCTGCCCTCCACCAGGACCTCGCCCGCCGATGGCCGCAAGAAGCCGAGAAACGTCAGCAAGGTGCTTGACTTGCCCGCTCCGTTGCCGCCGAGCAGCGCGAAGATTTCGCCCTCGGCGACGGAGAAGGAGACATCGTCAAGAACGGCGTTCCCTTCTCGCATGAGCGACAGTGAGCGTGCTTCAAGTGGTGCAGTCATGAGATCACCAATTGTCAGAATGTGAACTGGAGCGAGACGGTGGCCGTGCGCGGTGCGCCGGGGATCACCCAGAGCGAGGAGTAGCTGTTCGCAAACCAATCGGTATCGAACAGGTTTGTCACGCTGCCGTTGAGCAACATGCCGTCAAACAATTCGATCTCGCCGAAAACGCGAAAGAGCGTGTGATCGGGCAGAAAGAAGTCGGTGCCGGTGGCCCCCAGTCGTTCGCCAACATGCTGGACGCCGCCACCTAGCATTGCCTCCCGTTCACCAATGTTGAAGCGCTTTGAAACCTGCGCATTCAGTGTGTGGTCGGGTATGTTGATCAACGGATCGCCCGGCTCGATGACGAAAGAGAAATTTGGGTCCAGCACGCTCGACCGCGATTCCGCATCGACATAGGCATAACTCAGAAGGAACTCGAAATCGCTCGGGAGACGACCATTGAGATCCAGCTCGATGCCGCGGCTGCGCGCCTCGCCAATGGCTACGGAGAACCCGGGATTATTGATGTCGCTGGCGAGGACGTTGTCCTTATCCAGCTGGAACAGCGTGAATGTCCCAGTTACCGCCCCGTCGAGCAAGGTAAGCTTGGCTCCCGCTTCGATGGACCTGCTCGTTTCGGGATCGAAGATAACCCCGCTTACGTCGGTCCCGATATTGGCGCGGAAGCCCTCGCTATAAGCCGCGTAAAGCTTTATCGGATCACTAAGCTCGAAAACAATCCCAGCCTGAGGGCTGATGCGATTGTCGCTGCGATCGCTTGTGACACCGGTGATGTTGTTTTCGGTGCGGAGCGAAAAATCATCGTAGCGAGCGCCAAGGCGGATTTGCAGCCGATCGGTCAGTTCGATCTGGTCCTGGACGAAGAACCCGAAGGACTCCTGCACGTCCAGTCGGTTGTTCTGCGGTAGCGGTGTGGGAAGCGGGAAACGACCGTAGACCGGATCGAGAATATCGATGATGTAGGCCGCCTGCTCGCTCGGGCTGCTCGCTACGGAAGGCGGACGCACACGGCGGAAATCCTGAAAGTTCTCGAATTCGTCATAGTCGGCACCGATGAGAACCCGGTGCTTCAGCGAACCCGTATTGAACTCACCGCTGATCTCGCCGCGAACGACGATCTGTTGGGAATCGTAGAGTCGCGAACGACGCTGGCGCGAGAGGGATCGGCCATCGGTGAAGATCGGCTGGCGCGTTGTCGCCAGCTCGGGATCGGAGGAAACCCCGGTAAGCAGGGTATCGCGGATGCTTGCGCCGACCAACGCGCTCCAATTGTTGCCAAAATCATGCTGCAATCGCAGCTGATGGCCTTCGGCTCGGGCAACGTGATCCCCATCGCCGGGTTCGCCTAGAAAGCGTTCGCGGGGAACCGTGTCGAAATCGTTGTTGAGAACAACAATACCGCGGTCGAAGGGGACTTCGACACGGGTCTTTTCGAGGTCATAGGTGAGCCGGGTGTTCTCGCCCAGCGCCACTCCGATTGAAGGCAAGAAACCCCAGCGCGTTTCTTCGACAGTTTCCCGGAAACTGTCGGCATCCTCGGCATAGCCGATCAGGCGCACCGACACATTGTCGGTTACTGCCAGGTTGAGATCGGCTTCGCTGCGCAGGCGGTCGAAGCTGCCATACTGTATCGCCACATTGCCAAAAGTATCGCCGATCCGGGCCTGTTTTGTCACAAGATTGATGGTGCCCCCCGGCTCGCCGCGACCGAAAAGCGCGGCCGAAGGTCCCTTGAGGACTTCGATCCGCTCGATCCCGGCGGTGTCGCGCTGACCGCCAAAACCGCGACCGCCGTTGAAGCCGTTCACGAGGTAGCCGGTTGGTATGTTTTCGTCTCCGGCGAATCCGCGCACGGCAAACGCATCGAACAAACCGCCAAGAGTGTTCTGACGCGCGACGGAAGCGTTGAGATCGAGCACGTCGACCAGTCGCACGATCCCGTTTTCGGTCAGCGTGTTTTCCTCGATGATATCGATCGACTGCGGAATCTCGCTCAACGCGAAATCGCCGCGATAGGCTTGCCGCACGCCAGTCACGAGTATCGGGTCGTCCTGATCTTCTGCCACCCCTTCGATCTCGATGTCCTGCGCCGTAAGCGATGCAGGGAAGGCCAATAAGATCGTGATGGCCGGCGCAGAGACAGACAAACGAAAATCGAACAACGGATGGGTTTCCCGTCTAAATCAGGAGAATGGTTAAAAACTGCCGCACACGAAATTCGCGACTGGCAAATCGCGGGCGCGATATGATACAGCATATCATTAGGTCAAGGGCGGGATGTGCAATTGCCAGCGTTTTTTCTGCCTCATCCTCACGCGGTCCAAAAACGGAAATTCGATAGCGATGCCAGTAGCAATAGAGCGAGCCACGACATCCATGACAAGATTCGTCGGGCGCACAGTTGGCCGACAGATGGATGAAGGACCCCACGAAGAATATTTGCGTTCCATTCCCCGGCGGTGGGATGCAATTGCGGAGCCGCAAACCTGTTTGGTGATCGAACCCCGGAAGACTGATAAGGCAGGCGATGCGTCAGCGGCACTTCTGGACATTGAACCGTTTTGTCGCAGCGCTGCCGGGTCTGTCTCCGAGGCTATTATGCAATTGGCGGACCTTCCTCCAGCGATACTTCGCGACATAGAGAGTCTGGCGTCGCGCTTTGCAGACCTGACTGGTTCAAACCATGTGCGTATCCGCTTGGCGCAGATCGTCACGAACTCGTGTCGCAAGGTGCACGCCGATTATACCGATCTTCGTTTGATCACGACCTACGCAGGCCCGGGAACACAGTTCGCACTGGACAATAACCCTGATGCCGAGACCCTGCTCGATGTGCCGGTGGGACATGTCGGTTTGCTCAAGGGACGTCGCTACGGCGCGAACCATGCACCTTGCTATCACCGCTCGCCACCCGCGGCCGACCTCGGGGTGAAGCGGCTGGTTTTGGTGATCGATACGGAAACGTTCACCAGCGAAACCGAAAGCGGGTGTGGCGGTCAGAAAACAGGCAAGCTGGCTTGATGGCATCAGCATCGGCATCTCGGGCTTGCGCATAGTGCACTGCCTTCTATTGCCCCTGATTATCGCTCTATCTCCGGCATGGACGAGTTGGCTGGCCTGGCAATAATGGCGGTCGGCATTTTCGCCGAGCAGGAGATTGCTGAGGTTGCCCTGACCAGCTTCGGGGCAGTTCTGGTCGCAATAGCTCATCTGCGCAATTAGTGATGGTGGGAGACAACTCATAGTTAATTGCGGCATAACCGTCGCCAACAGTACGATCGAATATGGCAGATTGCCACGTTGGAAAGTTCGAAGCTGCTTCACTTTCGAATAGCGGGAAGGGCGCTTCCGTATTCAACAGACCAATTTTGAAAGATTCAACGTCGGACGAAATCCGGTCGGCAAGTGGGCCGGCTCGCAATGGCGAAAGGCCGAAGAAGCTTTCGCCGCATCCGCCGGACAGTGCGTTCAAACCTAGGTCCGGGCTGAACATATGTTTGGCCGGGTGGCCGTCGCGTATGTCCAAGGCTCCGCCCAAAGGCGGCGGCGCCTTGTCCTAGTGCATGGTTACGAACACCCGGCTCGGGTCCGCCTCTCGCATTGCATGGAGGGGCATATGGTCCGCGATAGTCTCATCTCGATATTCATGGTGGTTCTGCTCGGCCTAAGCGTGACGGCCTGGGCGCAGGACTGGCAGTTCTGGCCCGAGCTCGTCCGCGCGCTCGACGGTAGCGATGACGTCGACGAGATCGGCGGCGAAAGCGCGCTCGCGGCAACACCGCTTAGCGACAATGCCGACGAGATCGCCGCGGCGCGGTTCTTCTCCGAAAGCGCTAGGCGCGATCCGTTACTCGCCACCGACCGCGCCTTAGCGCATTTCGAGGCCAGCTGCGCGGCACGAGCCGGCCTCATGCTGGACCAGGCCGACGAGCGAACGGAGCAATTTGCCGAGCGCGTGCTCGCGCATCTGACGCGCCCGATCGGCGAGAAATATCAGTGGCGCGGCAGGGCGGCCATTTGCGACGGCGCCGACGGCGTTCCGCTTGCAGGCATGGTGTCGGTCGTGAAGGACAATTCCGGCATCCTTCGCGACGGCGATGCGGGCAGCTGCCTATTCGGCAGCATCTTCGGCATGTCGAACGAGACAGCGATCTACCTCTTCAGGCCTGACAGACTTCCGACGCGGCAGAGCTTTGTTGCCGACCAAACCCAGGAGGCGGAGCGCCTGGCGCGGGCAGGCGACGAGCTGGCACAGGAGCGCCAAGAGCTTGCGCTGTTCCATAGCGAACTCGAAGTCGGCGACGAGACCAATTGCGGCCTTGTGATCGAAATCCGCGGACCGCTCGCCGAAATCGCCGTGCCGGCGAACCGCCGCGCGCCGAACGGCGCCAAGACGTTCTGGTCGCGTATCGATCGTCTCGCGCAGCCCTACACGTCGGTGTGCAGTTTCGGACAGTGAAGCCGTTTACCCAATTTGCCGAGGCGAATGTGTCATGAAGATTAAGTTTGGCAGTCGTTATTCGATCGAAGAGTTCGGCGAGGCGATGGACAAAGTACTCCAGACGCTGAAGCTCAACGGCGCGGACGGGATCGCCAATGTCACGGTCTATCTCACGGTCACCAAGGACAACCGCAAGATCGTCCTGACCGAGCCGGGCGACGAGCGGAAGGTCATCGAGCATCTCGAATACGATCCGCCAGTGATCAAACGCTTCAACCAGGTCCATCCGAGTGTGAAGCGCGCAGAAGGAAAAAGCACCAGCGCCAGCGAAACGAAGCCGAGAGTCCGAAATGCGCGCAATTACGCGCGACGTTCGCAGCAATAGGAACGCTGCCGGGGTCGGCGACAATTCCGATGGGAGACAAGTGAATGCGCAAACTGACCTATCGCACAGTCGATCGCGAGGCCCTTTGCCGCGATCTCGATGACGTTCTTGCCGATGCTGCAATCCGGCCTGTGGGAATCGAAGTTGACGATAGCGGCCTGCCTTCCTTCATCCTGCTGTCGCGGGGTGAGTACGAGGCGCTGATGCGTTTCTGCAATGGCAGGATAAGGGAACTGCTCGACGACGAACAGTTTGCGTCGGGGCTGACGTCGCCAACGAGAATTGAATGAAGGCAATGTGCATCATTTAGAACCCCAAGAACTTTTCATCCGCCCGACAGCATCGCCTCTTGGCTCTGCAGTCGGCGGGATCGTTGCAAGAAATTGAAAGGTTCGAATCTATGACAAACAATGCCTGTTTCCGAGTGTCGGTCGACGAGGTCGCGAAGGACTTTGCCAAATATGCCGAGCTCGCGAAGACCCGTACATTCGAGATCTACGATCGGGGACAAGTCGAGGTCATGCTCGTGCGGATCGATGCCGTGCCGAACTTCCATGACCAGCTGCAGACCAACATTCCGGCGGGACTGATGTCGGATGCCGAACGCGTCGAGTTCTCGGCGCAGTCCCAGCGATTGCGGCGATGGATCGAGGAGAACGGCGACGTCTGGCCCGACGAAGTAGATTAGCGAAATAGCGCGACCCGTGTCGCCGCGATCGGGCGGGTCGCGCCCAGTTCGACAGAAACATCTCGTTCACTAGGCCGTGCAGATCCTAACAGGTGGCCGAAGTTAACAAGTGACAGGCCATCGCCGATCATGCGGCAGTGCTGACACGCGCTGGACAAAAGCGCTTCAAGAATAGACGCCGTCCTGCGTCAGTTCCATAAACTCCATCACGTCATCTGCGTTGCCATTGGCTCCATGCGCGATAGCAGGCAGCGTCCCCAGCGGTATGATCGGGTAGTGATTAAACCATAATACGGCGCGTTGCTCATCGCCAGCCATCCGTGTGGCGCGTTCGAGAATGTCGAGCAACGGATCGAATGCAATTTGCGTCGCGGCCGACAGCTTATCGCGTGAAAGAGCGGATGGATGAACGCCGATGGTGAGCGCCAGCTTTGCCCGCGAAATGGTCAATCGCCGGGCGAGATCATCCGCGTCACCGCGTGTGCCGGGTTTGTGCCAGACTTTTTCGTTTCCAAACGGTGCAGCCATATAGCGGACTGTAGCCTGATTTACGAATTCTCACGACCTCGAACGTTATCTTTCCATCCGTGCCAATCTGCAAGACTTTCTGCCCAACGTGTGACTGCTTTGCGCCCCATAATCGGTCATTCCGAGCTTATCGAGATGTGCTGAGAAGGTGCCATTCGCTCGTCTTTTTAATTGTCGTCGGCACTTGCCTATGTCGCATTTGCTCCTCCTCGACTCGGTTTCTGAGCGGTCACGTCGCGTACAAATGAACGGCACATGGAAAAAGGCACTCAGGTGCAGTGCTGGAAAGCCCTTCGCGGCAGTTCAACACGATCGTTTCCGTGCTTTGGATATCCGATTGGCGCATCGAACTTGCGCGCGCAGCGGCTTTGTGACATCATTCGGATATGAACAGTCGATGGACCGATCCGAGTTCTGGCCAAGTTGCCGTTCGCCGTTCGGTTGAATTTCACCTGACCGACTGGTTCAACGAGTGATCCCTTGCATGCGCTCAAAGAGCGTCGAAATGCCGAGGTAGTCGATCGGTTCTAAACTTTCGAACCAGTACGAAATTCTCATTATTGGCGCCCTTCTGTGAGCGATGCCGCATCATGTGCTTGCGCATGAAAAGTGACGAGTCCTGATGAGGGAAGGGACCAACGATGACCGCCAATCCTGCGAAATTCAATCTGACCGCCAAAGCACTTGCAAGCGTCTTGCTTGCCGGAGCCGCGCAACCCGCTTTGGCACAGGCCCAAGCCCAGGCGCAAAGTCAAAATCCAGTCCAGAGCGATGTTCAGGCCGAGCCGGGCGAGGCCGAGCAAGACGATGTCATTACCGTTATCGGAAGCCGTATCCCGGGTCTGCCAACAGACGGGCCGGTTCCGACCGTCACGATATCGCGCGACGACATCGTCGAAAGCGGCGCGGGCACGCTGATCGAGGTGCTCGAAGACCTGCCGGTCGCCACCGGTGGCGGGCAGACGTTCTCGACCGCGACCGCGGGCGCGCTGTCGTCCGACACACCAGTTGGCGCGTCGGCGGTTTCGCTACGCGGTCTGGGAGCGTCGGCCACGCTGACGCTGATCAACGGACGCCGGGCCCAGATCAGCGCCTTCGCCCGGGGGCAGGAAAGCTTCATCGACGCGAGTTCGATCCCGCTCGCGGCGATTGAGCGGGTCGAAGTGCTGCCTTCGGGTGCCTCTGCTGTGTATGGCGCCGATGCCGTCGCCGGTGTCGTCAATTACGTGCTGCGCGACAATTTCGAGGGCATCGAGCTTTCCGCCAGCTATGGCAATTCGACTGCCGGAACCGACGAAGGAAGGTACAACCTTACGGGCGTTTTTGGCACGCGCATCGGCGAGCGCAACTCGGTGATGCTGGTGGTGGACTATTTTCGCCGCAACCCGTTCTTCCTGCGCGACCGCGCCATCAGCGCCGAGAGTTTCCGGCCCAGTCAGCAGGGCTTTTACCCGAGTTTCAACGATCTCTTCCTGCAGTTCTTCGATCAGACCGAGGAGCCCGCCGACGGCGGATGTCCGGCCGAAGACTTCGGCAGCGGCAACCTTGGCGAGTTCTGCGAAGTCAACACCAATGCATTCGTTTCGGCCAAGGATCGGCTCGAAACCATCGGCGGGCTGTTCACACATAAATTCGAGATCAGCGACAGCCTGACTTGGTACAACGACGTCCTTTACCAACGGGTCAAATCGCGCGGGGTCAGTTCGCCGGCGAATTTTTCGCGCGCGCCGATCGATCCCGAGAACCCGTTCTGGCCGGCCGCATTGCAGGAAGATATCGTCGATGAAGGCGGAGCAGGCGGCTTCGGCGACTATTTCGGTTTCCCGATTTATGCGTGGGGCAAGATACCGGAGCCCCGAGCGGTCGAAATCGAGTCCGACAGCTATCGCATCACCTCGGGGCTCAAGGGCGATATCTCGGACGATTGGGAATTCGATATCGCGTTCCTTTTCGGCGGCAACGACCGGACCCAGCGCGGGCTTTCGGGACTGTATCTATCGGAGCCTTTTTACGACCTCAATCTCGGCAATATCTGCACCGACGGTACCAGGGTCGAGCGGTGGGACGTCGATCCCGTGCGGCCCGATGCGAGCTTCATCGGCGACACTTGCGAGGATGCGGGCAAGACGACGCTGTGGTACAATCCCTTCGGCGGGCAGACGACGCAGGAGGGCGGCGTGCTCGACCTGCTCGAGACCCAGGCCGAGCGGTCGGGCGAATCGCGGCTTTATGCGGTCGACGGGTTTGTCAGCGGTACATTGTTCGACATGCCGGCCGGTCCGCTCAAGGCGGCCTTCGGCGGCGAGTTCCGGCGTGAGACGCTGAACGATGTACCATCCGGCGTGGCCGTTGCGACGCCCGACAATCCCGAACCGATCCTCGGATTTTCCTCGACCAGCGCCGAGGCGGACCGCAATTCATGGTCGCTCTTCGGCGAGTTTTACATTCCGCTTACCGACACTCTCGATGTGCAGATTGCTGGGCGCTTCGACGATTTCGAGGGCTTCGGCAGCGACTTCAATCCCAAGATCGCGGCGCGGTGGCAACCGCTGGAATGGCTGGCATTGCGCGGCAACTATTCGACCAGCTTCCGCGCTCCCTCGCTCGCACAAAGCGGGGCGGGCGTGTTGCTGTCCTCCTACCGAGTCGATTGTGAGGCCACCCCGGGAGCCTGCGATGGCGATCCGACCGAAGACGGAGAGGCCTTGCTGTCGGAGGACGTGGGCAATCCAAACCTCGGTGCCGAGAATGCTCGCAGTTTCGGAGCCGGCATAGTGCTCCAGCCTGGAAACGGGATCGAGCTGCTGGTCGATTACTGGAACATCCGCCACGAGGACTTGGTCGGCATCGACGAGGACGATTTCATCCGCCGGGCGCTGGGCGGCGAGTTCCGGGTCGTCGGGCCGGGCGAACTGCCGACCGGGACGCCCGGGCTCGAAATTCAGAACGGGTTCGTGACCGATGCGCATTTCCAGATCACAAATCTGGGCTTCCAGAAGACCGATGGGCTGGACATCGCCTACACCCACCGGTTGGCCGAAGGGCCCGCAGGCCTATTCACCTTTACTGCGGATGTGACCCACATCTTCAATTTCGAGCGGCAGGGTTCCCCCGCCAGCCCGGTCGAGCAGTTGGCGGGCGACTACTTGTATCCCGACTGGATAGCATCGAGCCGGCTGCGCTGGCGCAAGGGGGATTGGCGGGCATCGATTTCGGGTTCCTATACCGGCGGCTACCGTGACGATCCCTCCGACCGCACGCTGGAAGCGCTCGGGCTGCCGCTCGACCGGGAGTATTTCGTCGACGATTACGTAACCTTCGACCTCAGCGTCAGTTACGATTTCGCCGAAGACAGCTTCATCCAGCTGGCAGTGCGCAATGTCTTCGACGCGGATCCCCCGCGTGTGCTTGGAGCGTCGGCCAATGTCGATCTGTTCAATCACGATCTGATCGGCCGCTATGCAACGGTGCGGGTAACCAAGCGGTTCTAGTTTCGATCACGCACACCGCGCATAGAGATGAGCCGGTATTCCAAGGCGCCGCGGCTATGGAATACCGGCCCAGACTGGAGCGAATACAATGGCGGCATCAGGACATTCACCCGAACATGCGATTCCCGCGACCGAGGGGAAGGAAAGCGCGCTCGCATGGACGGTCCCCGATACGCTGCTGATCCTTTTCGTCCTCGCGCTTGCCGCGTGGGCGGCGACTTTCGTGTTCGTGCCCGGCGAGTTTTCGGTCGCTGGCGACGCTGCCCGCATCGTTCCGGGCAGTTTCAGTCCGGCCGATGCGCCATCCCCTGCGCCCGTTCTCGGGAACGCGGAGCGGGTCGGGTTTCTCGATTTCTTCTTTGCCGGGCTAGTGAGCGGAGACCGCTATTCGGCGACCGTTGGACTTATGGCCTTCCTTCTCATCATCGGGGGCGTTTTCGGGATGATCTCGCGCTCGCGCGCCATCGACGCTTCGCTGCTGGCCGCGCTTCCCGGCGGAAAGGCCAAGAGCGAGAATCTGGTAGTTGGTCTTTTCATCGGGTTCTCGCTGGTCGGAGCCGTCTTCGGCATGTCGGAGGAGGCGATCGCCCTGACGCTGGTAATAACGCCCGCATTCGCGCGCGCAGGCTACGATGCGATAACCGTGTTACTGGTAACGATCGTGGGCACCCAGATCGGGTTTGCGACAAGCTGGATGAACCCCTTCAGCGTGATCGTCGCGCAGTCGATCTCGGGCTTGCCGCCGCTGTCCGGCATGGGGTTGCGAATAGGCCTTTGGATCGCTTTCACGCTGCTCGGCGCCTCGTTCACCTGGCGCTACGCCCGGCGAGTCAGGCTCGGCCAAGTGCCGGGACACTGGACCATCGAGGACGACGACGAGTCGGGATCGAGCGACGAGAATACGCTCGAATGGGGCCGCATCGCCATCATGGTCGCTCTTGGATTGACGATCGTCTGGGTCGCATGGGGCGTTAGCGCCCGTGGATACTATCTTGCCGAGCTTGCCGCGCAGTTCATGGCTCTCGGCATCATGGTCGCGCTGGTGGCGCGGGTAGCGCGACTGGCCGGATGCTCTCTCAACGAAATGATGGAAGCCTTCAGAAGCGGCGCGGCGCAGTTGCTCCCCGCCGCGCTGATCGTCGGTGTGGCCAAGGGAATTCTTCTCCTGCTCGGTGGAGACGATCCGGCCTCTCCTTCGCTCATGAACACATTGCTGGACAGCCTTGCAGCGCTGACCGCCATGGCGCCCGAATGGATGACCGCATGGGTTATGTATCTGGCACAGAGCGCGATCAATTTCTTCATCGCGTCGGGTTCCGGGCAGGCCAGCGTCACCATGCCGATCATGGCGCCGTTGGCCGATCTCTCCGGCGTCACGCGTCAGACAGCGGTTCTCGCTTTTCAACTGGGCGATGGACTCACCAACCTGGTCATCCCGACATCGGCCGTGCTGATGGGGTGCCTCGCAGCCGCCAAGGTCAGCTACACCAGCTGGATCGCCTTCATCTGGAAACCGATGCTAGCGCTGATGGGAATTGCCTCTCTCGTGGTCATGGCAGCACATGGGATGGGATATTGATGACACGTTGGCTGTCCCTGGTCGGGACCTTCCTGGCCTTGCTGTCGGCAAGCGTGCCGCTGTATGCGGAATCCGCCAGGCAAGGCCAATCGGGCAGGCTCGTTATCGTCGGCGGAGGCCTGAAGGCGGATAATGCCGCAGTCTATCGCAGCTTCCTTGACGCGCGTCCCGAAAATGCCCCGACAGTCGTCATCGTTCCGACCGCTTCGGGGGAGCCAACGTCTTCGGCCGAAGCGGCCCGCGACGCGATGATCGGGCACGGCGCGGCGACGGACGATATCGTGATTGCGAAGATCGCGATTGAGGACGACCCGGCGACCCGCACGGTCGACGAGAGCCGTTGGGCGGACAACATCGCAAGCGAAATCGAGCTTGCGAAGATACGGAAGGCTGGCGCGATCTGGTTCACCGGCGGCGATCAATCGCGGATCACGCGCCTGCTGCTGACGGAAGCCGGAGAAGACACGCCCTATCTTGCCGCAATACGGGCGCGTCATTCGTCGGGCGTCGTGATCGGCGGGACATCCGCAGGAGCTGCGATTATGAGCGGGGCGATGATCACCGGCGGCGATGCTATCGGCGCGCTACTGCCCGGCGAAATCGGGGAGGAGCTAGGCTTGGCACGTGGCCTGCATTTTCTGCGCGGGGTATTGGTCGACCAGCATTTCGGCGAGCGTGCCCGACTCGGTCGGCTCGCGGTTGCGCTCGCCCGCCTGCAGCGCGTCAGTCCGATCGGCTTTGGAATAGACGAGGACACCGCCCTGGTGGTCCATCCGGGCCAGGAACGGGCCAAAGTCGTCGGGGCTGGATATGTCACGATCCTCGATGCGCGGTCGGCCCGGGCGTCGCTGGGGGATAGTGTGTCTATCGAAGGGCTCATTGTAGGCCTAGCGGCGAACGGCGATGGGATCGATCTGCGAACCGGGTCGGTCGAGCCGGCGTGGTATCGCAAGGACACGCGGGGCAGGGAGTATTTCGATCGCACCGCGCTGTCTGGCGGGGGCATGGCCGTGGCAGGGACCGGCTTGGCCGACGTCATCGGTGAGGCACTGATGGACAACAGCGCGGCCAGTGAAGTTGTACGATATTCCTTCAGCGGCGATCGCGGCGTCGCCTATCGTTTTGCCCGTCAGGACACATCGCGCGCGGCCTGGGGTCGCGACGAGGCGGACGATGCCGCCTATGCTATTTCCGGTGTGAGGTTCGATATCGAGCCCGTCATCGTCTCGATCCGGAGCTTGGAGAAGGAATGACTGCGAATTTCGCGATAGCCCTGCATGGTGGTGCCGGTGTCCACCCGGAGCGCGACTATGGTGAGGTAGAGGCGCATCTGGGCGAACTGATCGCCGAATGTGCCGCACGCCTAGGTGCTGGCCAGAGCGCGCTGGATGCTGTCGAGCAGGCAGTGGCTGAACTCGAATCGAGTGGGTTGTATGTCGCTGGTCGCGGATCGGCGCCGAGCACGAGCGGCGAAGTAGAATGCGATGCTGCGATAATGGATGGCGCGACAGGCAAGGCAGGGGGCGTGTGTGCGCTGCAAGGTTTGGCCAACCCGATCAGCGCAGCGCGAAAAGTGCTCGATCAATCGCCATTCCTGCTGCTGGCAGGCGATGGTGCGCGACGATTTGCGCTGGAGCACGGATGCGCACCGGTCGCCGAGGAAGATGGATATTACCGTCTTCCGGTCGGGATCGACGAGTCGGAACTGTCAAGGCTCGATCCTGGCCTGATGCACGGAACGGTGGGTGCGGTAGCGGTCGACGGGAACGGCAGGCTTGCCTCCGCAACCTCGACTGGGGGCTTGCTCGGCAAGCAGGCAGGCCGGGTCGGTGACACACCGATTACGGGCATCGGCAATTGGGCTGACGAAGATGTCGCCATAAGTTGCACGGGAATCGGCGAGACCTTCATCCGGGCAGGCGGCGCTCGCGATATCGTTGCGCGCATGGCCTATGGTGAAGATACGCTCGAGATAGCGTCGAGCAAGATGCTCGACACCGTTGCAGCGCTGGGAGGTGATGGTGGGCTGATCGCGATGGATTGTCGCGGTCGATGCGTCATGCCCTTCAACTCTCCGGGAATGAAGCGCGCTTTTGCACATTCGAGCGGGTCGAAACTCGTGCGCATTCGATAGCTCGCAGAACTCCATTATGCGCATTGCCTGAGACTTGTTGCCACCTCGGTGTGATCTCATGGCGCGTGCGGTAAAAGCAGGTTCAGGGCTTGGAGAGGTTTGCGCTTCAACGCGTCGATCGGACCTGTGTCAGCGGGAAAGAGGATGGCCTGCGTAATGCGACCATTCCGATACTTGAGCGGATTGCAATCGCGCCCGACAGTGAGATTTATGAACTTTTTTGCGATCTGTCTGATCAGGGTCGATAGGACCGAGTGAATTCCGCTTTGCGCCCTGATTCCCGCCGTTCGACATCATTTCCTTTTCGTCTGAAAGCCGACATTCAGCACACCGAACACAAGCGGAAGATTTGTATGGCGAAGAGTTTCGCCGTCGGGACATCGCTTTACCCGAGCAACTGGCGCCGATCCGGCAAATGGCTAACCGCCGAGCCGAACAGATCTAAGGTGTTCAGGATCGCGTGATTCAGCGGATCGGAGCGCAGATGCAGCCAATAATCGCCGATGTCTACGCGGACAGACATTGCGGAGTTCTTCTGGATCGCAATATGGCACTGGGCGGCAACCCATAGATCTAGAGGACCTCCAGAGTTTTCCCGAACCATAGATTAGCGTCGCGCACGGCGATCCGCCTTGTGGTCTGAGCACAATAGCACTTGCCTGAAGATATTTACTTGCGGGCGATAGCACGTTCGGTTTGATCGAAGGCACCGAAAATACTGAATTCGTGTGTCTTCAACTCAGCGCTCTTGGCTTGGTCGGGGCTGTCGGGTGGTGGGAAAAGCGATTGGCGATGTGCCAAGCAATTGTGAGCAGGTGGCCATTTGCTGTCCTCTTTCGTCTCGTCCGAGAATGTGCTGGGTCTGGCAGTATCGATTGCGCCGCGGATCGCTGCAGCGATCAGGTACGCATGAAGCCCTTCCCGGCACGAGCAGTGCGTCCCGGGAAAAGTGTACGCATGGCGAGCGCGGGATCGAGCGCGAAATGCTCGGCGAGCGCCCCGGCGAGCAGCACTTCGAGCGACATGGTCGGGCGCAAATCGCGCCCTTCGTAGAGCTGCGCCGCAGCAAGACCCGGCCAGTCAGCCATCACCCGGCCACCTCTCACCGAACCGCCCAGCAGGAAGGCCGCTCCGCCGGTGCCATGATCGGTACCGTTGGTGCCGTTGCGCGCCACCGTGCGCCCGAACTCGGTGACCACCGCCACCATCGTGTCGGGCCAGAGCGTGCCCATACTCTCGTGGAATGCGCCCAACAGTACGTCGAGCTGTGCCAGCCTGCGGGCGATCTGGCCGACCTGATTGGCGTGCGAATCCCAGCCATTGAGATCGAGGGTGAGGATGCGCGCGCCGCTATCACCTTCCATCAGCGAAGCGGCCAGCGTGCCCGCTTGTTGCGCGTTGCGCAGGTTGGCCGAAGCGAGGTCGCCGGCCATGTCGCGGGTCGCCTGCGCCTGCTGCCAGAGCGCCGCAAGCTGCGGGTCGTCCGCGTAGAGATCCTCGATCCGCTCGGTGAGCAGTTCGCTCGCATCGGGCAGACGGCTCGGCGCATAGCTGGAGACAGGTGCATCGCCGCGCAAGATCAGCGGAACGGTCGGGGCCAGCGCCAACGCGCTGCCTCCGGGGGCGAGCATCCCCGCGAGGCGGTTGAGCCAACCGTCGCGCTCGCCATAGGCCCTCGTCCCGCCAGTCTCGAGCAGGTTCTGGGCATCGAAATGCGAGCGTTCGCGATAGTCGGTGGCGACCGCGTGGGCGACGAGCGCCTCGCCCTTGGCATAGAGCGCGCCGACCTTTTCCAGCGCCGGGTGCAGCACGAAGAAACCGTCGAGTTTCCGCGCATCGGCATAGGTTTCCAGCCACGGCCCGCGCGCCGCCTCGTAGGCCGGGTCGCCCAGCGGGGCGGCCACCGACAGCCCGTCGGCTGCGCCGCGCAAAATGATGACGAACAGGCGCTTGTTCCCCACTTCCTGCGCAAACAAGCCTCCGGGAACGGCAAGGCTGAGCGCGCCCAGACCGGCAGTCCCGCGCAACAGCATTCGGCGATCGAGGATAAACATGGTCATCTCCGCATCATTTCAGGCGCGACCAGTAGCAGCGCCATCGCCTGCTCGCCGCTTTCGGCGCGGGCGATGGCCTGGCCGGTTTTGGGGCTCAAAGCACCGGGAAACATGCTCTGCGCCAATGCTTCGACATCGCGTGCGGGCAGGTTGCGCGCCATGCGCTCGGCGACCTCGACCCGGCGCACCAACGCGTCGGGTCCGGCCCAGCTGGCGGCGATATCGTCGTACCCGGCGGGCGAGGGCGGGGCCCAAGGCAGCTGGCCAAGCTCACGGAGCATGCCTGCCAGCCGACGGTCGTCGGGAAGTTCTTCGACCGTCGCGCGCAACGCCGCCGTCGCCCATTCGATCGGCTGGCGAAATTTCTGCGGTTCCGGTGCCCACGCTTCGGGCGATTCGACCAGCGTGCGGTAGAGCGCGGGCAAATTTCCACCGGTCTCGAGAAAATTCGCCGCCAGCCGATCGACCAATGGCTCTGGCGGCATATCCCCGGCGAAATGCCGCGCCAGCTTGGTCGCGACGTAACGGGCGGTGGCAGGGTGCGCGGACAGATCGTCGAGCACCGCCAGCGCCTTGCGATGCCCCTCCTGCGCGTAGGTCTTGCCCAGAATTCGCGGCTGACCCGGCTCGTGCAGTGGCGGGAAGAACACCACGCCCGGGCTGATGTCGATCGCGCGGCGGCCCTTGCGCCTGGCACTCAGCGTCCAGCCGGTCAGCGCCTTGGCGAATTCACGCACGTCCTCCTGCCCGTAGCCGCCGTTCACGCCGAGCGTGTGCAGTTCGAGGATTTCGCGCGCGAGGTTCTCATTGAGGCCCCCCTGCCGGACATTCGGTCGGTTGCGCCGACGCTGCATTAAGGGGCTGCTCGGCCCGAAGGATTGTGCCTGGTCGAGATAGGTCAGCATCGCCGGATGCAGCGCTGCGGACTTCAGGAGCTCGGCGAAGGTGCCGCCGATATGCGGGCGGATCGCCTCGAACTCGTGCGATCCGGCGACGGAGGCCACCTGCACCCGGCCGGCCGAGACGGCGAAATGGTTGGACCAGAAATGCACCAGCCGTTCGGCGAAGGGCGCTTGGCTGGCGACCGCGATCCGCATGCGCCGCCCGATATCAGCGATCATTACCTGCCGACCCTCGCGGATATTGCGCCGCACTTCGGCGAGTTGCGGATCGTCGCGCATGTCTTCGGCGGATTCCATGCCTTCCATCGCCATATCCTTGCCCGAGCCTTGCCGCATCAGCCGTCGGCGCTCGACGATGTTGCGGTAGAGATCGGTCAGGATCGTCGCGCCGTTCTGTCGTCCGGCCAGTTCCGGCGGGACGGGATCGTAGCGTTCCAGCTGTGCGAGCAGCCAGCGGCGCGGATTGTCCGGCGTGGGAGAACCTCGGCGATAGCCGAGCCCGAACCGATTGAGGGCGATGGCGGCATCCGTCATGGAAGGAGATTGCACCAACCGTGTCGCTTTGTCAGGTCGGGATTGGTATCATTATGTCGCATGGCCTTCTTTTCGCCGTCTGCCACACGTTGAATAGGCGCTCCAACACTCTTGGATGCACCGCGATGGCATTTTGGCTTTATTGCAAATTGGGGCCGTCAAGAAGAATGTCGGCTTTGAGCGCCGCGACGAAGGAAAGCCGACATTCGGCACGCGACCTTAATTGCGGGCGTACGGGATAGGACGCAGAATTGCCAGAAGCGGTCGTCACCACCGGCAACCTTGCCGCTTATGCACCTTCAATCTGACCATGCACCTGAGAGAAATCGCGGCGAGCCAAGTCCGTCTCCGCGATCCAGAAGGTGCAAAAGCCTGCGTCGCCAAAATAGAAATCCGCGGAGTTGTCGCTCGCAATATTCAGAAGGCAGATTGAATTTTCCGTCGGGGGCAGAGCTCCTTGTGAAGTGTTAGGATATCCGAGCATCTGAGAGTAATCGCCAAACGCCTCGTTGCTGTTAGCGTCCTTCTGAAAGACATCTCTTGCGACAGCTTTAGTAAATTCGCGTCGCCTTTTATCGAACGCTTCACCAAGGCGACCTTCAAGCGCAATTTGCTTCGCGGCATCACTGGATTTTTCACCGCGGAGTGCTTGGAACCAACCATCTCCGCCAAATTCAGCGAGCGGTGCCTTGCCATGATAAATTGTCTCAGGAATTGTCATGAACGGTTTCGAGTGAAACTGGATCGCTCTTTCCACATGCACTTTGCAGTCGTGCGGAGTACATTGCCCCCCATCCCAACTCGGGGCGCAATTGGCAGCCCGGCGGAAACCGTCTCCGATGGGCGGCAGATCGGACGGCGGTTGCCGAGCTTCCCCCTTTGTCGAAGTGTCGTGATCGTAAAGAACCGCGCAATTCTTGGTTGGATCGTCAACGTCGTCCTCCCAGATTTGCTCCTCATCGTCTCTGCCAAAGAAGCTCAACATTCCGGTTTCGGGCAGCCTGCCGTGCCATGGCAACTCCTCACAATCGATTTGCGCGAGAAAGTGTAGTGGCTTCCCATTAGGATCTCTGGGCCAATCGGTGCGGGCCGACAGGAGAGGCAACCCTCCGAACTTGCTTCTTCGCCCACCTTGTGCATCTGCAATGCGCGCCAAGATAATTATCGCAGGCTCGCGGTTTTGCTCGACGAATGCATCGAGCATTTTCTCTTCGCGGGATTTGAAGGGGAGAAGCTTGCTCATTATCGCGCCGCATTACCAGTCGCTTGGCCAGCTGGTCAATTCCTTCAAAGCCCGTAGTGGGGTTTGCAACGGAGTGTCCGCTTCCGCAGAAAATTGGTGCTAAGCAGACATTCCGCTTCCCACCCAATGTCGGCCGCTGATATTGCACCACTCGCAACCTGATAGCGGTCGACCAGCTTAGCCGGTCGACCGCAGATGGGATCAGATTTCGGTCCTCTCCGCCAGAAGCAAAGCGTCTTCGACATCGACGCCGAGATATCGCACAGTGTTCTCG
>NZ_JAIGNO010000013.1 GCF_019711515.1 Qipengyuania qiaonensis | reverse complement strand
TTCGTCACTACGACGAAGCCCAAATCCTCCTTAAATCACAACCCCAAATCTGTGCCATAGGCGCTGACGGGGAACAACAATTCTGGAATCCCTGCATTCAGGCATCGACTTCGAGACTGCGGTCAACAATGCAGTTGACGCCGGCTTTGCCGAGGCCGATTGCTCCTTCGATCTGGAAGGCTCCGACGCGATTGCGAAGCTGGGCATTGTCGCGCACCACGCTTTTGGAGTTGCCGCCAGCAGTGTAAAGACCATCGCTGAGCCTCTCACCGCAAGAACAGCAGAGTGGGTTCACCGATCGGGTAAACGGCATTACCAATGGGCCAGCCTAGAATGGGTCGGACAGGACCTGCTTGGAATGGTGGACCTGCTCCCAGAAGACGTGATTCCGGGAGACTTCCGGGTTCCGGGCGAATGGAATTGCGCCCGGATTGAGAACAAGAATGGGCAGGTTCACACTGTGCAGGGCAGAGGTGCCGGCGGTCACCCGACGGCTCAGGCCATGCTCGCGGACATTCTTGCTTTGGTCGCTGATCGGATATTGAAATCCTAATGTTGCGGTGTTGATTTCGCTATGGCGACCAAATCGCAGTCGTGACCAAAGGCTCTGAATAACTAGAAACGCAAAGCCCCTTTGGCGGAGTCACTCTTGTATAGGCCCAGCAGTTTGCACGCGCTCTGGCTCCGTCAATCCGGATCGGATACCTAATGGTCGGCGAACTTGGCACAACAAATGTATCCGATTACAGGGGTGAAATCGCTTGCTAGCAACGCTGGCATTGCCTGCCGCCAAAGCCAAAGCGTTCTTACAAGGATGGATGGTCTTGCGCCACATACAAAACCAAGCCGCGCCTGCCACGGAACACGGCAAGCCGGTCCAATGCCGCAACTGGCTAGCTTGGGCGATTGATGAAATCAGCGCCGATTTCGCCCGCTCTGCCGACACGCATCTGGTCAAGGTCCAATTGAACGGGCTCGATGGGATCGACGTCTATTTCAAAGATGAATCCAGCCATCCCTCGGGATCGCTCAAACACAGGCTGGCGCGATCACTGTTCCTATACGGGTTGTGCAACGGCTGGATTTGCGAGGGCACGCCGGTGGTTGAGGCATCATCGGGATCGACAGCTATCTCTGAAGCCTATTTCGCGCGGCTGATCGGCGTACCGTTCATTGCGGTTGTCCCGAATGGGACTGCTCCTGCAAAGCTCGCCGAGATCGAACGGCTCGGCGCGCAGATCGAACGCGTCGATGGCTCGGATATCTATGCCGCCGCAGATATGATCGCGAGTAGCAAAGGTGGTCATTACATGGACCAGTTCACCTTTGCCGAACGCGCCACCGACTGGCGCGGCAACAACAATATCGCGGAATCGATCTTCAAACAGATGGAGCTGGAGGCGCATCCGGTCCCGGACTGGATCGTTGTCGGCGCGGGGACGGGCGGGACCTCGGCCACCATCGGACGCTACATCCGCTACCATCGGGCCAGTTGTAGCCGCACCCGGCTCGCGGTGGTCGATCCTGAGAATTCTGTCTTTGCGAGCGCTTGGCAGGCCGCGCGCCGCGACCTTGTCATCGATACAGGCAGTCGGATTGAGGGGATCGGTAGACCCCGCGTTGAACCTAGCTTTTTGCCCGAAGTGATTGATCGCATGATCGAGGTTCGCGATGTCCGTAGCTTTGCGGCAGCACGGTTCCTGTCAGACCGGCTGGGCAAGCGCGTTGGGCCCTCTACAGGTACGAACCTAATTGGTGTGCTCGAGCTTGCCGAGGAAATGCGCGCCGCAGGCCGCAAAGGCAGCATCGTCAGTTTAATCTGTGATGGCGGCGAGCGCTATCGTGACACTGCATTCGACGATACATGGCTGGCGAGCACTTTCTCTGACTTCGGCAAGGCATGGGCCGGGTTGGACCGATACTAGCTCAACTTCGAAGCAATTTAGCGCTGTCTGGGTGGACTTCGAGCGTTGTGCACCCCGACTAAGGCTCGCACAAAGAAAACCGAAGACAGGCGGATATGCTCATTGCCCTCGTAGGCTGAAATCAGCGCGTTCATCGTACCGAGAAGATTCCTACCGGGTTCTGTTCCAACCAAATGACCTTAAACGGGGAAAGTCCGAAAGTTTGCGCTTGTCTTCGCCTTGGCCGGAATGGCCTTTGAGAATGTCCGCTTTCATGAACTACGCTATCGAATGCTTCTGTCTTAGATTGGGGCGCAATGCGGTCATTATTCCGAGAAATGGATGCCCTCCCCAGCCCCCCGAGACTTGCTGGTGTTCGGATCCCTCGCAGGGACTCGAACGCAACGGTGAACTTAGGACCTTTTGAATGATCCCCTTTCGAAATCGCTTCGACAAGCCTTTGCAGCTGGATGAAAATCTGATTCTTGCCACAAGTTCTTATGTGAGACTATCGCCCGATTCCGCGGAAGCCGCAAATACCCCCATCGATACCCCCAAATTGCCTCGGCTTCAGGCGAACACATGCGGACGCATACGGCTCCAAGCGGATTGGCTCGCTGGCCCATCTGTGATTGTAATCAGAGATTTGGGTCAAGAATCCGGACCCATGCGGCCGCAAGCGCACAAAAGTGGGACTCGAACCTGGTAGCGGAGGAGGGACTCGAACCCTAGACACGCGGATTATGATTTCGTTTTCCAAACGAGCTTCTCTTATGCCGCACGTCCGGTTTCCAATCCTAATTGCGTTGAAGAACTACGCAGGTGAATTTTGCTTGAAATGTTCGAGCTGACTGTCGAGCGCTGCATGGCCGAAGGGCTGGTTGGTGCTGAGGGGTTCGCGGTCGATACCAGCCTTATCCGCGCTGATTTGTATTGTCAGCACTCGGCGCCGAGCGAAGAAGGCCTGCCACCCGATGTCGCAGGGCGAGCCGTCAGCGAGTATCTCGACGTACTCGACGATGCCGCGTTTGGCGGTTCGACGCCGGCCACGGCCCAGCGCATCAACCTCACCGATCCTACTGCGCGCTGGACGGCCGCGGCGCGCGAAGCGGTCACCTCGGCTTGCCGCACCGACTGGCCGTCCAGCGCCGGGTGATCGAACGGACGCGGGAACGCTTTGGCCTGTGGCCCTGCGCCCAACCTTGCCTGGCTGGTCGACGATCAGGGCATCGAGCCGCATACTCCGGTGTTCGACAAGTCCGCGCGCAATGGCGCCGCCCGTTCAATGAGCGGCACCGACCCGGTACGCTCGCGGCGCTTGGCCTGACCATAGCTCGGCACTTCCTGGACGCGAGCTGGCCGCTTGCGCTTCGCTTGCTCCGGCGTGTTCAATTGGCGCAATCCAAGTTCGCGTGCGAGCGCACGAAAGTCGTACGTTCTCAGCGCTCGGCCTTGCTTTCCTGATCGTTATGTCCGTCAGCATGCCCCCACCTCCGCTATTCCGTGCCCCCAAAGTCCATCGGGCTTAGGTGGTATGTCGCGACACGACATGGCCTTCCAACGTCGGAATAATACACAACTTACAGCAGCTTAAACGCAAAATGCGATGCGCTGGAACTGTTGAAGTGGCGGGCCACGACGGACGAAGATGATCACTACGTTTACGCCATGCCGCTACGATAGGATTGCCCAGTGATAGCAAGCCAGAGCGAATAAACGCTTGATCGCGATGGGGAGGTCTTTTTTCCCCTAGTGTGTGCTTATCGTGCGGAAAGTCGATGCGCTAGCGCAGCTCAGCATAGGCCGTTCGTCGCGCCCGTCGTTGCAATGGCATATTTTTCCAGCGCCCTCTTGAAATCAGAAATTTGTAACCAGCGCTTCATCAACCATTCGAACGCTAGCCTCGTTGTACCGAGGCGTCAGGGTGGCTGTAGGTGGCACGGACTAAGGTCGATACTGCCGTTTCGACACGTGACCAGTCGGCTTCGTCTGCAAGCCTTACGCCGCCGAACTCACCAATGGCATGAGCTGACAGCGCAAGGTGCTGGACTGCGGCAATGAGAGCGGCGTTAATGGCGCCGACATCGCGATCTGTTGGCGGTGCGATCGGGCCGCGCTGATCCTTTACCCATGCTGCCAATGCAGCCCCTCGCACCTGCGCCAGCTTCCGCGTGATCGGAGAAGCATCGGCGATCTCCCAGGCGGCGATCCGCAGCAACAACTCCGATTGGCGCAAAGCCCGCAGCAATTGCAAAAGCATGTGTTCAATAAAATCGGAATAGGTCACACAGGTTGCCGGATCGATCGGGCCCAGCATGTCCCCGAACTGGTCCGACATCTCTCGCCCCAGCACCTCGATCAACCCGTCGAGCCCGCCGAAGTAGCGGTAGATCAGTTGCTTGTCGCAGCCCGCAGCGCGTGCGATGGAATTGACACCAAAGGCTGAAAAACCCTGTTCAGCAAGCACCCTTTTGGCTGCTGCGACGATCACGCGCTCCGTCCCTGACCGATCCCGTGTAATATTGGCTTTCTTCGTCATCGGCGTCTCTCCTTCATCCCCGGATAGACCGCAATGGCATGTCGCACAAATATTTTTCACCGCTCGGTGACAAAAGTTCTTGCAATGGTCACCATGCAGTGACAAATGCACTGTCACCACACAGTGACAGGAGCGATTCGTGGATCGTAACATCATCAATTCGGCAACCGGGGACCGAATTCACTTCTGGTCATCGCCGCTTTCGGGCGACGGGGACGAGCTCGTCTTCCGTTGCACTCTGCCGCCCCTTGCAACAGGAGCGCCGCTCCACATTCACGATACGATTACCGAAACGTTTGCGGTCGAATCCGGGGCGCTGGAGATCGATCTCGGGAAAGCGGGCAAGCGCCTGCTCGGCCCTGGCGAGGAAATCTCGATCTCGCCCGGCACGCCGCACGGATTTCGCAATTCGTCGGCAAGCGAGACGATCTTCGTCACGACCGCTACGCCAGGCGCAGAACTCGAACGCTTTCTGCGCACGATGTACGATCTGGCAAACTGTGGCAGGACCGACGCCAGCGGCGCACCGCGTAATCCGGTCGACCTCGCCGCAGCGCTTGCGCCGATGGACATGACCATTGCGCCGCTGCCGCGAGCGCTCCAGCGGGTGCTGGTGCGCGCGCTTCTGCTGGCCCGAAAGGTGTTTGGCCCGAGCGCGAGCCGCACGCCACCACGCGCCTTCGGGAAGGGAGCCTGAGCATGGCTTCTACGCGCCTCATTGGCCTGTCCGCCATTGCGCTTGGGATCGGCTTCAACATTCCCTACGCGATCCTTGCAGCCACTTACGACTATCCGCAGATCCTTCGCCAGCCGGCCAGCGTCGCGCTCAGCCGCTTTGCCGAGGGCGGAGCGAGCCTCGTGCTGACCTGGTATGGTTTCGTGCTTGCAGCGCTGCTGCTCGTGCCGATCGCGATAGCCGTGTCGACCAGCAGCGATCGGATGCGGCGCTGGCCCGCACTTGCGCTTGGCGCGGCGCTTGCGGGCGCGCTCGCCGGGATAACGCAGGCCATCGGCTTCGCGCGTTGGGTCTTCGTGATCCCGCAGCTCGCCCTTTTGCGAGACGAGGCCGCCTATAGAGCCTTCGATCTGCTCAACGCCTATGGCGGCGTCGCGATCGGCGAGCATATCGGCCAGCTGCTGACGGCACTGTTCGTGGTGTGCCTCGCCGCAATCCAGCGCGCCGAAGGTTCTGCGAAGCTTGCCGCAACTGGATTTGCAAGCGCCGCGGCAATCGCACTGGGCACCGGCGAAGGTGTTGCGCTTGCGATCTCGACAGACGGCAGCCCGTTCTCGCTCGCCACGATCATCGGCTTTCTCGGGCTCAGCGTGTGGCTGGTCGCGACCGGCGCCGCGATGCTGACGACTTCACGGCAACCGGCCATGTCCGTGACCTGATCTCCCATCCTTTCCGCACCGGAACGAACACTGACCCGTCTGCGGCAACGGGCTCAGAACCCTGACTGCCGCCTTTTGGAGACGTACGATGCAATCTTATGTGAAATACTTCCTAACCGGTTTCTCGGCGACGGCCCTTCTGCTGGGAGCCGACATTGCCATGGCACAAGAGGCCCCTCAGCCCGAAAAAAACGAAATCCGCGGAACCGTCGTCGGCGGCATCGCTTGGCTGCCCGAATACGAAGGGGCCGACAAGAACCAGGTAATCCCGCTCGTCGCTGCCGACATCTACTGGGGTGAGCGCTACATCGCCCTTGACGGCACCAGCTTACGATTGAATGTGCTCAACAGCAGCACCTTCGAAATCGGTCCGGTCGCCAACCTGACCTTCGGGCGCGATGACGAGATCGAGTCGACCTCGGTGCGCGCGCTCGGGCAGATCGACGATGCCTATGAGGTCGGTGCCTTCGCCGCGATCAAGGCCCGGTCCGTCCTCGCCGACGGCGACGAGGTCAAGCTGCGCCTCGAGGCGAAGAGTGATGTCAGCGATGTCCACGATGGCTGGCTTGCCGATGCGACGCTTTCCTACAGGCTGCCGCTCGGCGATCGGCTGATGGTGGTTGCCGACACCTCGGTGCGCTTTGCCGACGACGAATATGCCGGCACCTATTTCACGGTCACCGCAGCCGGTGCCGCGGCGAGCGGGCTGCCCCAGTTCCAGGCCGAAGGCGGCATCAAGGATGTCGGCGTGTCGCTGACCGCCGCCTACGCGCTCGGCGATCGCTGGTCGCTCGTTGGATACGCGGGCTACCGCCGCCTGCTCGGCGATTTCGCCGACAGCCCGGTGGTCGAGACTGCGGGCAATGCCGACCAGTTGTCCGCCGGCATCGGCATCGGCGTGCGTTTCTGATTTCGACCCTGAAAGATAAAGGAGCAAAGCTCATGATTACCCCCAAGGATCTTGCCCGTCTGTTCGTCGACATCATGAACGGACACGAGGCTTCGCGCTTCGCCGAACTGGTGACCGAGGACTACCTCAACCATAATCCGGCGGTGGAGAATGGTCGGGCCGGGATTTGCGCCTTCATGGCGCACTGGTTCGAAACCATGCCCGATCTCGTCGTAACCTGCGAGGATGTGCTGGTCGATGGCGACAGGGTTGCTGGACGTTTCAGCTACTACGGCACGCATAGCGGCGATTTCGTCGGCATTCCGGCGAGCGGCGCCACTGTCCATATGCGGTCGATCGATATCTGGCGCGTGGAGAACGGACTGTTCGCCGAGCACTGGGACGAGCTCAATATGCTGGAAGTGTTCCAGCAGATGGGAGCCTTGCCTCGTCCTTAGTAAATGAAACTTGGGGCGCTTGCTCCTGAAACAAGCGCCCCTTCACTCTCATTGTGCAATGTCTTCGCGCTGAAACCTATCGCGTGGAGTGGACGAAACCAGATTGCCCCTAAGCATGCTACCGCACTGCTGTCCGACCTTGGACCACACGGATGTGGAGTTTTGGCCAGTCTCTCCAAATTTCGTCGCACATTTGCGAAGCCAGTTTGCAATCTCAGTTCACTTCGCAAATTCCCTGCGCCATTCGCTTGGCGACATCCCGGCCTGATAGCAGAACAGGCGGCTAAAATAGGAAGGATCCTCATATCCTACCGCGAAGGCAACATCGGCAATCGACAGTCCGGGTTCAGCGAGGAGTCGGGTAGCCTTCTGTAACCGCATCGCAATCTGGTATCGATGCGGGGGAGTACCCGTCGACTTGGCAAACGCGCGGCAGAAGTGGGGGGCCGTCACATTGGCCAATCGGGCAAGTTCGGCTAGTTGCACCTCCTCGGCAAGGTGAGCTTGCAAATAATCGATAACACGCCTGACCACCGCTGGCGACAGTCCCCCGCGGGCCGGCTGCGAGAGAACGGCGCTTGAGTGACGTTCCACCAGCGCCGAAGACAAGTCGATCAGAAGTTCGTCGATAAGCAATCTTGCGGAATTCCCGCCCGATCGCATCGCGCGAACCGCCTTTCTCGCGAGACCCGATACAGCGTGACAGGAAGCGTTCATAGGATCGATCAGCTCGATCGCATTTCCGCATCTGCTGCTCGCCGCATCGACCAGATCGCTTTCGAACCAGCGTACGGGCAGGAAGAACTGCGCGAAGCTGAGCCTTGCATCGGAGTATTCGATCTCTGCTGTTTCACCAGCGCGCGCGACACAGAATGTGTTGGGGTCGCAGGGTGCGCAGTAGCTGCGATCGTTAAGCTGCGCCGACCAGTTCATTGTTCCGTTCAGATGGACACATACAAGATGCGCATCGCTCAATGGTTCGGTGGTGAATCCGGCCGGCTTCCTGCTCTCAAGCCGCCAAAGTGCGATTGATCCGCCCCGATCCGGTGACTGTTCCCATGCCGCGGGTTGCGTTCCAAACCAATCGATAGGCGCATCTGTTTGGATGGCACGATCCGTTCCTTGCTCATCAGGGGGCGAAGCTTTCGATTGATCCGTCATGGTCCTCAATCCACTTCAGGTTCGCAAGCTCTGCAACGAGGTCCGGCCCTGTCCAAGATCAGATCAAGACTTCTCATCCTATGTTCGATCTCCTGCGCCCATGCCCGCATTCCGAGGCTACACTAAAGGCGCATTGAGTTACAAATCGAAGACTACTCACCTTTTACTCGTTGGAAGATGCGCCACAAAAGCTGCCGACAGTTGCAGGTCTGTCGGCCGACGAAATCATGAATTTGCGCAATCGAGTCCTAACTGGAAACCGGGTTCCACGTTCAGATAGCCGCAGACCAAAACTTCTCGACGAAGGGTGCGGCTGATGGACATGCCTGTCGAAACGGGACCGAAACGCAAGAACGTAGCAAAGGGCCAATTGCTGATCGCCGGCCAATGGCGCGACAGCAGTTCCGGCGAGGCCATGGAAAACGTCGATCCGACGACCGAGGCGGTTACGACGACGGTCGCCAAGGCGAGCGTCGAGGAGACGAATGCTGCCGTCGATGCCGCCTACGCGGCTTTCGAGAAAGGCCCCTGGAGCCGCATGCACCATGAGGAACGGGCGAAGATCTTGTTCCGCATGGCCGACCTGATGGATGAGCGCGCCGACGATTTCGCCATTCGCGAAGCGATGGACATGGGTATGCCCTATGCCGATTTCCGGTCGATCATCATGCCGCACTGTTCGGGACTGTTCCGCTTCTTCGGCGGGCTGGCCATGAACGCGATGAACGGCGGCTACCGGTCCAGCTACGAAGAGGACTTGCGCATCCTGACCCGGCGCGAACCGCTGGGCGTGGTTGCGGCGATCACGCCGTTCAACTTCCCGCTCGCGCTCAGCTGCTCGAAGATCGCGCCAGCGCTCGCCGCCGGGAATACGATCGTGCACAAGCCGGCCTCGGACACGCCACTCACGGCACTGGCGCTGGCGCAGGTCGCGCTCGACGCCGGCATTCCCGAAGGTGTCTACAACCTCATCACCGGCCCCGGCGGATCTCTCGGGGATGCTCTCGTTCGCAATCCCAAGGTCGACAAGATCGCTTTCACCGGGTCGACCGCTGTCGGTCAGGGGATCATGCGCAATGGCGCAGACACGATGAAGCACCTGACCATGGAGCTCGGCGGCAAATCTCCCAACATCGTCTTTGCCGATGCCGACTTGGAATCCGCGCTACAAGCCGCATTCTGGGGTATTTTCTGGAACAAGGGCGAAGTCTGCGTAGCTGGCAGCCGCATCCTGGTCGAACGGCCGATCTACGACGAATTCGTCGAGCGCCTGTCGCGCATGGCGGCCGAAGCAGTACTCGGCGATCCGCTCGACCCCGCGACCCAGATCGGCCCGATCGCTTCACGCGCCGAGTACGACAAGGTCTTGTCCTATGTCGAGAACGGCAAGGCGACAGCTCGGCTGACCGCGGGAGGCGGCACACGCAAAATCGACGGAAAAGGTCTCTTCATCGAAGCAACGGTCTTCGCCGACGCAACCAACGGCATGAAGATCAGCCGCGAGGAAATCTTCGGGCCGGTGGTTCCGATAATCCCGTTCGATGGCGAAGACGAGGCGATCCGGCTTGCCAATGATACGCCCTATGGCCTCGCTTCCGGAATCCAGACCGGCGACATCAAGCGGGCCCTTCGCCTCGCCGACCGGATCAGGGCCGGCACGGTGTGGCTGAATACCTGGCACAAATATCACCCGAATGCTCCCTTCGGGGGCTTCAAGATGTCGGGATATGGCCGCGAGCAAGGCGCAGAAGCACTTGAAAACTACACGCAGTACAAGACCGTCTGGGCCAACCTTGGCTGATCGGACGCCACCTTCTCATCCCCGGACGAAGTCCCTCCGTCCGGCCCCGCGGCGGCATTCCGCGTCGACCCCCAGCGTGGGCGCCGCCGCACCTCTTGCTTCAGGATTATCGACATGACCATCGCGGTTGACCGGAGCACTATCGAACGCAATCTCGCCGTGGCAAGGCGCTTCGTCGAAGGCGTGCTCGGTGGAACCGATCCGGAGGCCTTCGGCGAGATCGTCCATCCCGAGGTAATCGTCGACACCGGTCTCAAACCCGATGGGCCAATTCATGGCGCGGCTGAATATGGAACGGTACTGGGCTCAACCTTTGGTGCCGCGTTCGCCAACGGCGCGATCGAGATCATGGACATAGCTGCGCTCTTCGATGGCCGGGTGATTGTGCGATTCGAAGCGACTGCCGACAATGTCGGCGCGCTCAACGGCATCGAGCCGACTGGCATGCGTTTCACCTTCTGCGAGTTGCACCTGATGCGGTTCGAGGATGGCAAGCTGATCGAAAACCGCGTCGGCGCGCTTAACCCGCTCATGTATGAGACCTGGCAAGCGCCGGCGATGGCGCGGACGCTACTGGCACGATGATGATGCATCTCGCAGCCGATCACCAGCCGAACGAGCAAGGAATGACCATTTGCTTCAGGCGATTGAGGACACCGTCGGTATGAAAATCGGAATTATAGGAGCCGGGAATGTCGGCACGGGTTTGGGCAAACGATTGGCGGTGCACGGGCATGACATCATGGTGAGCTTCGCTCGCTCACCGGACAAAGTGAGAACAGCAGCCATGACGATCGGCGCAGGCGCAAGAGCGGGCAGCCCTGAAGAGGCCGTCGCACACGGTGAAGTGGTCATTATCGCCACCCCTTGGGCGGTAACGCTCGAGGCAGTGCGTTCCGTCGCTACGGGATTAGATGGGAAGATAGTGTGGGATGCCACCAACCCCCTGAAAGGCGATATGAGCGGTCTTGCGATCGGCACGTCGACAAGTGGCGGCGAAGAAATTTCGCGGGCCGTGCCCGGCGCACACATCGTCAAGGCTGTGCCACCATTTGCAGAAGTTCTGCATTCTGACTCGATGGAGATCGCGGGTCAGCTCCCCAGTGTCTTCGTGTGTAGCGACAACGGCGACGCGCGCAAAACGATTGTCGATCTTGTGGGGCAGATACCTGCCACTGCGGTCGAGGCCGGTCCGTTATCCCTTGCCCGATATTCCGAGCCACTTGGAATGTTGCTCGTCCAACTCGCCTATGCGCAAGGCATGGGTGCGCGCATCGGAGCATCGCTCATACGCTGAGGAGAGTCGTCATGGCGAGCGGAGTTTCCGAACGAAACCGCATCTTCATCGTCGGCGGCACGGCCGGGATCGGACTAGGCTTCGTGGACAAAGGGTATCTGACCTGCCCCCACTGAGTGGCCCAGTAGATTGTTAGTGTAAGACTGCCTCCGGCGCCATGACTGATCGTAGTTGGAGGGAAGCAGAACCGGAGGGCAGCCATGGCGCGGTGGCCGTTTCCGGGGTCGGAGGAAGATAGCCGAGCGAGCTGTGCGGCCTGACGGTGTTGTAGTGGCGCGCTATGCTTCGATCAGGATCTCTGCCTCAGCTAAGGTGTAGGAGATCTCCCCATTCAAAAGTTCGTCATCATGAGCGCTCGTTGCGGTCGCCCGCAAGCTCGCGATCGTGATGCATGCGATGTAGCGCGACGGCAGCTTCTATGTCGGCCATCTCGGTGCATCCGAACACGAGGTCGACGCCGCCAACGCCGCCAAGCTACGGCGGCTGAGCTACGCGCGCTAATGATGACGAACACACGAACTGCAGCCGGCGGACGGCTCGAATGCACACGGAGGTCCGCGCGAGCGGCAGAAGGAATGATACAGACCCGGAACACGGGAAGCACGATATCTTGCCTGCGGCTGCGCAAGCTGACCGCGCCAGATTGCCTGTGACGACGTCTCGTAAATCCTATAGCGACATGTGCCGCGAGCGCCACAGCACCGCCTCGCTGCAGGGCGATACCGCCCGCGATGAGCACGGAAGACTCCGGCTTATCAGACCTCACCCGTTACTTCGCAGACTGGCGCATCCGGGCGTCGAATAGTGTCCCGATACCTGCTATGGAGGAGAAATGGCGACGGCGAATACTTCCGGAAAATCGAAGCCAAATAAGATGGCAAGATAAAGCGAGAATCTTCGCTGCCGGGGCGTTGCCCCTAAGTATCTGTCTGCACATTGTTTTTGGGCGCTTTGCGACCGGGTTGGCGAAGTGACCGGGTGGCGCTCCTGCCGATTTTCCATTTCTTATCAATGCAAAAATGGGTGGCGCTCGCATCGGGTGGCTTCTGACACTCCGCCTTTTGCCGCCGATGGCAAGCCGTTGCACGCCAGGCTGCTACGCCCCGATTTACGGTCTTGCGCGGCTGATTCCGACCCCCAATCGTCGTCTCATGAGTGGTGATGACGACAGCTCTCGTATCCGTCCCGGCAAGGTTCGCGACCGTGGCGCAGGCGTGGCCCGATTGGCCCGCACGCGCCCCTTGCGCCATCGGCCAAAGAGCTTCACGGCGCAGGTCAGCCTCGCGATCCGCCGCGCCGGTGGTAGCCCCAGCCAGCTGTCCGGTTCGCGGAAGGCAAGCGGGCGGTGCAATGCGCGCGGTCGGGGCGCGAAGATCGCTGCCGGATTGAAGGGCCGCAGCGGGTGGAGCCGGGACGCGAGCGGTGTTCGCACCCGCGCGCGCCGGGTCGCGGTAAAGGCGCGGATCGTGAAGCTCAATCCGCAGCGCGGGGGCACGCGCGGGCGGCAGTTCGTGAGCGGCAAGGCAGTGGATGCGCATCTGCGCTACCTGGAGCGTGACGGCGTCACCCGCGACGGCGAGAAGGGTCAGGTCTATTCCGCCGATAATGATGTGGCGGACGGTTCAGCCTTTCTCGACCGAGGGCGCGAGGATCGCCACCAGTTCCGGTTCATTGTATCGGCAGAGGATGGCGTCGAGCTATCCGATCTGCGCCAGACCACGCGTGACCTGATGGCGCAAATGGAAGCCGACCTTGGCACCCGGCTCGACTGGATTGCGGTCGATCACCACAACACCGGACATCCGCACACCCATATTCTGGTGCGCGGCATAACTGATGATGGCAAGCGGCTCGACATTGCGGGAGACTATATCGCCCATGGCATCCGCGAACGCGCGAGCGAGATCGTCACGCTGGAGCTGGGCCGCCAGACCGAGCAGGAGGTCAGTCGCCAGCTGGAACGCGAGGTGGGTGCCGACCGGTTCACCCGGCTCGACCGGATGCTCATCGCCGAGCAGCAAGCTGGCAGCGAGTTTGCCGACCTTCGCCCCGACAAGGACATGGCCCTGACCATGCGCCAGAACCGGGCACTGATGATCGATCGTGCCCGAAAGCTGGAGCGGATGGGCCTGGCGACCGAGCACACACCGGGTGTGTGGACCATCTCACCCCGCGCTGAACAAACGCTGCGCGAGATGGGCACGCGCGGCGACATCATCAAAACGATGCATCAGGCGCTGGACCGCGAAGGGCTGGCCGAGCAGCGGGCCTATGCAGGATATTCCATCCACCAAGCCGCACCCACCGAACGCATCGTCGGCCGCGTCGTCGCCAAGGCACTGGGGAGCGACGAGCTGGGTGAACGCATGGGGCTTACTATCGACGGGATGGACGGGCGTGTTCATTACCTTGAGGTTCCAGCATCAAAGGCGGAGGACATCAGTCGCGGCAGTATCGTGGCGGTCAATCCGCCGCCGAGCATCGCGCGGACGGCAGATGAGAACGTCCTCCAGCAGACCGACGCCAGTGGCATCTATCGTCCATCGGCCCATCTGGAATCGATGCGCGAGACCATGCCCCGGATCGACCACGAGAGGCATGTCCAATTGCACGTCCGCAGGCTCGAAGCCTTGCGCCGCGCCGGGATCGTCGAGCGCATCGATGCCGATCGCTGGAGCGTTCCCGCCGATCTGCCCGAACGCGGCCTTGCCTATGACCGGCAGCGGTTCGGGGAAGGCCCGCGTATCGAAGAACTGTCGCACCTGCCCCTCGACCGTCAGGTGCGTCATGAAGGCGCGACCTGGCTTGACCGGACCATGCTCGACGGCGGACGCGAGGCCGCGCCGCACACCGGATTCGGCGGCGATGTGCGAAATGCTTGGGAAGCGCGCAAACAGGCGCTTGCCGACATGGGCTATGTTCGGGATCTTGGCGGCGGGAAGTACCGTGCCCCCAGCGACTTGATCGCGCAACTGGAGCAGGCCGAGGTCAGCCGCGTGGGCAAGAAGTTTGCCGCCGAGCGCGGGCTCAGCTGGCAGCCGACCGAAACAGGCGACCGGGTCTCGGGTAAGCTGGTTGGGCAGGCCCAGCTTGCCAGTGGGCGGTTCGCCATGATTGACAATGGCCTCGGGTTCCAGCTCGTGCCATGGAACGACGCACTCGGAAAACGTCTTGGCCAGCAGATCAACGGCATCGCTATGTCCGGCGGGGGCGTCGACTGGACGCTGGGGCGGAGCCGCAGCCGGGGACTGGAATTGTGACGCTGGTGGGAAGGCCGCACCCAAGATGCGCTCGGAAGAGACCATGCACCGGCGTGTCTTCTCATGAAAAAGCCTGGATGTCTGCTACGGTAAAGAACGGCTTTTTTTGCATCACCGTCGTGTGCCCCTAGTCCGTGGCGCTGATGCTTACAAAAGCTGGCCTTGAACCGCCATGATTATCGCAGACCAAGTCTGCAGCACCTTCGGCAGGGAATCTGCTTAGTGAACAGAGGAAACTCAAGATGCCGCATGACCTGATCGAGAGCAGGACCATTTTTGTCGGTCAGTTTGTCAACATTCGCATGGACATAGTGGATATCGGTACATCCCACGTGGACCGGGAAGTAGTCGAAGAGTGCGAAGGTGTACTTGTGGTTCCCGTCACCGAGAGTGGGACGGTCATCCTCGTTGAACAGAGCCGCCACCTGTTTGGGACCACCTATGAAGTGCCAGCCGGGGCGATCAATTCAGGTGAGACACCCATCGAAGCGGCTGTCAGGGAACTGCGCGAAGAGGCGGGCCTGAAAGCCAGGCACCTTGAATTGCTCAGCTCGCACGTCAACGGCGTTCACATGAGCGGCCGAAACTACTGTTTTCTGGCTACAGGACTTGAGGGAGGCACAGCGGCCGCATGTGATGCGGATGAGGAGTTCCATGGTTGCGCTGAATTCAGCTTCGAGGACATCGCTAAGTTGATCGACGAGGGCAAGATTCCGGACCTGCGTAACCGCGCTTGCCTTTGGCGAGCGCAGCTTCATTTCCTTGGCGCCGTCTGACCTCTTTGGAAACCCAGTGGGCCCACACTTGGCGGCACGAGCTACAGAATGCGTAAGTATGCTGACAAACCAATCTGCCGCCCTCACCGGATGAACCCGTTGCAGCTGAGTGGCAGGTTTCGGGATGAAACCCGAACACCGCCGATGGCCGCTCTTGGGTGGGATACGGACGTTGACCAGAGTGCCCTGAAGACTATTATCCGCGCCTAATGGCTAAGCTATCCGCCATTTTGGCTTTTGTCCTCATCGTTAGCGGATGCACTGACTTCGATGAACCAGCCACATTCGATCCTACTCCGGTCTTAGGGTGCTACGTCGCTCACAATGCGCCTTCCCTGAGCATTCAGTTGAATGGTGTTCGGATTGAGCAAAGCTCGGAAATCCTACCATTTCAATACGAACAGCACAAAGTGGGCATGGTTCTCGCGATACCAATGGTCGCTTCAGTCGGCCAAAGCGGATTTGAACTTGGGTCGGGAGACGAGCATTTCTACAGAGTGCTTTGGACCAAAGGTGGACCGGTTATACGGGTGGCATTTGCCCCTGACGGGATCATACGAGATTACAAGCGGAGCGCGAAAGAGGTTTGCTGATCAGATGTCCGCAATGGGGTCGATTTCAGAATTTCTGGTTTTGGCTCAAAATCCGCAAAAGCGGACGCTGGCGTCCTGCTCAATCACCGAACCTTATCCGGCCTCGCCTTCGCCTCTGACTTCAGCTTCTCGATCCGCTCCGAACATACCTCGTGCACAACGCGGCCAAGCTCCTCTACCTGCGCGCCTAGCCATTCCAGGTCTTCCTTCGTCACGCGGTAGTGCTTCGAGTAACGCGCCTTGACGTAGGCGTCCTTGAGCTTCTCGAACCGCGCGCGATCCTTCTTCAGTTCGCGCGGCCAGACGTAGGTAAGGCGCGGATCGATCCGCTCAGCCTGGGTGCGCAGGAAAGCGAGATTATGATTGTGCGGCGTGTAGAATGTGCAGACGAGTAAAGCGCCGTGATAGAGCCGCTCAGTCGCTTGGTGGAGCTCGAACGCTGCCTTCTTGAAGCGTGCTCGATCAAGGTTTGATCTGAAGTCGTCAAAGAACTCACCAGCGCTCGGATACCACTCCTGAAAGTACTCCTGCGCCATTGCGAGCGCCTGCGTCGGCGTCTTCGGCTTGGGTGTGTGGAGCTCGGTGTCGTCGGACTGGTAGACCGCGATCCCTTCGGCTTTCACATCCATGAAGAAGTAGCGCCCGTGGGCAAGCCCGTCGTTCACCTCCTGCAGGGTGTGGACGATGAAGTTGACTGGCGTGCGCAGCGTGCCGGTCACCCCATACTCGCGCATCAGCCGCTCATCGAGCTTCGCCCAGTACTTCACCCGTTCGGTCAGCCGCTTGTCGCTGACGATGATGAGCAGATCGAAGTCCGACTGGTAGCCCTTCGCGGTGTGCGGCTCGTCGACCCAGGTGCCGCGCGCATAGCTGCCGTAGAGGATCACCTTGAGGATGCGCCCCGCCTTCTTCCACTCGTGCTTGGCAAGCGCGAAGGCGTCGTCGAACTCCTCGAAGATCAGCTGCACCACGCGCTCCAGCTCGCGCTGCTTTTGCGGAGGCAGATGATCGAGGTCGGTGCGCATGGTCTGGGCAGTCTAGCAAGCTGTTGAGCAACTTGCACCTCTCCGGCGACCATCATCCGCATCGATGGCACCAGACAGGATGCATCCACGTCCCAAGTGGGACCCTGCGCGGTTTCGAATGCCGTCAATACCAATAACTGGGGATGGAGCGGAAACACGACATGCTGGGCGAGCAGACATCCCGCTAGCTGCCAGCATCGGCGGACGCGCGCCGCCCCTCAAGACCAAGCCCTGCGGGCGGCGCTGTCAGCGCCGGTCTTGACCGCCGCCGCCCATCCGCCGGGATCGAGTCGTGCGCCGGGACGGAAGAACGCATCCGCGCCGAACTAAAGAACGGGGCTGGGAAAGCACCGCGAGCGCTACGCTTCTATCGCCATTGTCCGCCTTTGCCCGACCATCGCCCCTATCTGCGCGCGGCGGTACGAAGCGAAGTCCGGCGTAGGCATGCGTGGTTCCGCTTCCGCTCGGCATCTCTGATCCTGGTGGGATGCCACGCAAGCCGCGTCATCACGAACCCACCGCGTCCGAGCAGCTTGAACAACTGCTCGGCGAGCCATGGCCGTTCCGGGGCCGTCCACCCAAACACGACGTCGAGCGCTGGCGCGTGAAGGACGATTGGCCAGCAAAGATCCCAGTTACCGATGCCGAAGTAGCCGTGTTCGAGGCATGGTTTGGCGATGTGTTCCATGAGCTTTTTGGCCGGGCCTAACCGTTCAGGTTCACTCATCGCACTTGAAGAGCGGTTGCTCTTTATCCCTCAACGAGGTATAATCAGTGGTTTATAACCCGCTGCAAGACGTGACCAAAAAGCGTCCGACTTTTTGGCGAGCTATAGCTGAAACGGAGCGCACAATGGCAGGAGAGGCCACCACCAACGCCGAAGGCGTATCGAGATCGAGCCTCATTCGCGTGCACATTCCGCAGGAGATTGATGTGAAAGCTATCCGGGCCAAGCTTGGCATGACCCAGCACGAGTTTGCCGCAAGGTTCGGCTTGTCGATCAAGACGCTCCAGCACTGGGAGCAAAAGCATCGCGCGCCCGAGGGCCCTACGCGCGCCTATCTTCTCGTCATCGACCGTGACCCTGACGCGGTGCAGCGCGCCTTGGGGAGCGCAGCATGACCGACGCCGCCTCCAGCTCCGTCCCGCTGCGCGCTGCCCTCTATCTGCGCGTCTCGACCGCGCGGCAAGCCGAGCATGACGTATCGATCCCGGATCAACGCAAGCAGGGCGAAGCCTGGTGCGCTGCGCGCGGCTACCAGCTGGTTGAGACGTTCGTGGATGCAGGCGCTTCGGCGACCAATGACCGCCGCCCCGAGTTCCAGAAGCTGATCGAGGCAGGGACGGCAAAACCCGCCCCGTTCGAGGTGGTGGTCGTCCATTCGTTCAGCCGGTTCTTCCGCGATCATTTCGAGCTGGAGTTCTACGTCCGCAAGCTCGCGAAAAACGGCATTCGCCTCGTATCGATCACCCAGGAGATGGGCGACGACCCGATGCACGTCATGATGCGCCAGATCATGGCGCTGTTCGACGAGTATCAGTCCAAGGAGAACGCTAAGCACGTGCTTCGCGCCTTGAAGGAAAACGCGCGGCAGGGATTCTGGAATGGCTCACTGCCACCGATCGGCTACCGCGTGGTCGCCGCCGAACAGCGCGGAGCCAAGATCAAGAAGAAGCTGGAGATCGATCCGGTCCACGCCGAGACCGTGCGACTGGCGTTTCGGCTTTCGCTTGAGGGTGACGGCACGTCCGGGCCGATGGGCGTCAAGGCGATCACCAAATACCTCAATGAGCGCCGCATCTTCACCCGTGACGGCGGGCGCTGGGGTATTGGCACGGTCCACCGTATGCTGACCCGTCCGACCTATATCGGACGCCACGAGTTCAACAAGCGGAGCAAGTCAAAGGCGCTGAAACCCGCTGACGAAGTCATCGCCGTCGCGGTCCCGCCGATCATCGATCAGGCGACCTTTGATGCTGTGCAGGCGCGCATGAAGGCACGCAATCCCAAGGTGACACCGCCGCAAGTGGTCGGTGGTCCTACCTTGCTGACCGGCCTGATCCACTGCGCAAAATGCGGCGGGGCCATGACCATCCGCACCGGCAAGGGTGGGCGCTATCGCTACTACACCTGCTCGACCAAGGCACGGCAGGGGCCCACCGCATGCAGTGGCATGACCGTGCCGATGGAGAAACTTGACACACTGGTTGCAAAGCATCTGGAGGAGCGTTTGCTTGACCCGGCAAGGCTGGAGCAGGTGCTGGCGGCAGTTCTCGACAGGCGGAAGGAGCGCACCGAGCGCCGCCGCGAGCACATCGCCGAGTTGAACAAGCGCGCTACCGAGGCCGATCTGCGGCTCAAGCGGCTTTACGATGCTATCGAGAGCGGTGTCGCTGACCTGGACGACCCCGATCTCAAGGACCGGATCGCCAGTCTCAAGGCCATCCGCGACCAGTCCCGCGTCGATGCCGACCGGGCGTCGGCTATGCTGGAAAGCGCAGGGCAAAAAGCCATCACCGCGCCGATGCTTGCGCGGTTCGCACAGACTGCTCGTCAGCGAATACGTCTACCCGGTGGCGGTTACCGCCGTGACCACCTCCGTGCTTTGGCGCAGCGAGTCGAGGTCAGCGATGGCGAGGTTCGGATCATGGGATCGAAATCCGACCTGCTGCGGACGCTTGCCGCGGGCGGTCCCGGAACGCCGCCGGGCTCGGTGCCCAGCTTTGTTCCAAGGTGGCGGAGAGGGAGGGATTCGAACCCTCGATACGGTTGCCCGTATACCGCATTTCGAGTGCGGCGCATTCGACCACTCTGCCACCTCTCCGCATATATCGGGTGCGCTTGCGGGCGTATGGCCCCGGTCGAAGCGAGCGCGCCGATTAGCCGAGCCCCCCTACCTTGCCAAGCCCCTTTTCACGGGATTTCGGGGGATCACACGCGTGCGCCCATTGTAAGCGCGCCGAAATGTCCCATATCCATCGCTCTCATGGATCGTGCACAATATTTCTCCGCCCAGGCCGGTCGCACAATCGATGTGCCGCGCCGCGTCAAAAGCCGCTTCGCAATTGGCGACGTGGTCAAACACAAGGTATTCGATTTTCGCGGGGTAATCTTCGACATCGACCCTGTATTCGCGAATAGCGACGAATGGTACGAAGCGATCCCCGAAGACATTCGGCCCGATCGCAATCAGCCTTTCTACCACCTGCTCGCCGAAAGCGACGACAGCGACTATGTCGCTTATGTCAGCCAGCAGAATCTGATGACGGATTCGACTTCGGGGCCGGTTTCCCATCCCGATGTGCACCAGTATTTCGAGCAGTTCGAGAACGGCCGCTACCGCATGCGCCGAAGCATGACGCACTGAACCGCCGGCGCGGTCAGTTCTTGATCTTCCAGCCGGATTTCAAGAGACGATAGGTCAGGAACGCCAGCATTGCGTTGAGTGCCAGCAGGCCGATACCGGCCAGGGCCACGGCGGCGCCATCGCCGATATCGCTCTGGCCCAGGAAACCATAGCGGAAGCCGGAAATCACGTAGAAGAACGGATTGGCACGGCTCACCGTCTGGAAGGCCGAGGCCAACCGATCGATGATGTAGAACGTGCCCGACAACATCGCCAGCGGCGCGATCACGAAATTGGTCACCGCCGCATTGTGATCGAACTTTTCCGCCCAGATAGAGGCGATGAGGCCCAGCAGGGACAGCATCAGCGCGCCCATCAGGCCGAACCACAGCACCGCCCATGGATGCGCCATGGCAAGGCTCACACCCGGATACAGCATCATGGCCCCTGCAACGACGAAGCCGACTGCGATGGCGCGTGTCATTGCCGCACCGACAATCCCCGCCATCAGCTCCCCTTCGGACAGCGGTGGCATCAGCAGGTCGATGATCGTCCCCTGAATCTTGCCGGACAGCAGCGAGAAGCTGGAATTCGCGAAGCCGTTCTGCATCATCGCCATCGCAATCAGTCCGGGTGCGACAAAAGTCGGGAAATTCACGCCCAGCACTTCCCGCCCGCCGCGGCCCAGCGCAACCGAGAATATGACGAGAAAAAGCAAAGTGGTGACCGCAGGCGCCCAGATTGTCTGCGTCTGGACCTTGAGAAACCGGCGTATCTCCTTAATATAGAGACTCCACAGGCCAATTCCGTTGATCCCACGAATCACCGGACGCCCTTGCGGCGGAAAACGGCCCTCCCTTCCGGCATTTTCCTCTACCAACGAGGCGTCCGGGTGTTCGCCTCCGGGCGGTACGGGCTGGGCTTGATCCACCATGAGGGCGCGACTACGGCCAAGCGTCACGGCTTGCAAGCTGCGGCGTCGAGACACGAGATACAGGACTGCAAATGAGCTGGACCGACGAACGGATCGCAACGCTGAAGAAAATGTGGGAAGGCGGGTCGACTGCCAGCCAGATTGCCGACGAACTGGGCGGCGTCAGCCGCAACGCTGTGATCGGCAAGGCGCATCGCCTCGGCCTCAAATCGCGCCCGTCGCCCGTCAAGGCGAATGAGAAGAAGAAGCCTCCCGCGAAGGCGAAGCCCGTTGCACCAAAGCCCGTCGCCAAAAACTCGGCGAAGCCTGTAGCCAAGCCGGCCCCAACATCGCCCGCCAAGCCTGTCGCTTCCCCGCAGCTCGCAGCGGATGCAACCATTCCTTCGCAGCCCCTGCCCAACAAGACTCCCGATTTGCCCAAGATCGTCTCCGTCGGCCCGGGAGGGTTTCTGCGCCAGGGCCCCGGCGACCAGCAGGCACCCATCCCGCCGGCGCCGCCGCGCCGTCTCGTACCGGCAAAGCCAAGCCCTGAAATTGCCGACAAAACCAGCCTGCTCGATCTGTCGGACAAGGTCTGCCGCTGGCCAATGGGACATCCGGGCGAACCGGATTTCCATTTCTGCGGCGAAGCCGTGAACCCTGGCTTCCCCTATTGTGTCGAGCATTGCGGCAGGGCTTATCAGGCGCAGCTTCCCCGTGGCGCCCGCCGTCCTCCCCCCCCGCTGCCATTCGGCGGTCCACGCGTTCGCTGACACCGGCACCGATAAAAGGCTTCCCGGGGGCCGACGAATTGTCGCACGACGGGGAGTAGCGCCCAAGTTGCTGGTCAGCCCCTCCCGTGCCGCTATGCTGCGGGCGAAAGAGGAGATTCGCCATGGCTGTTACACTTCATGAAGCCTTTGTTCCCAGCTGTCAGCAGATACTCACCGCGATGCAGGGTCTGGTCGACAAGGCTCAACAGCACGTGGAGGAACATGGCCTCGCCGATGCCGAGTTGATCGAGGCGCGGCTATGCGACACCATGTGGGACCTGCCATGGCACGTGCGCAGCGTTTGGGTACACTCGGCCTATGCGATCTCGCTGCTCCCGACAGGTGAGTTCTCGCCGGATTTTACCGAGCAGCCGCGTAGCTGGGACGCGATGCGCGCGCAGCTCGAGACGGCGCAGGATGCGCTTGCCGCGGTCACTGTCGATCAGTTGGAAGAGGTCGCCGAGCTTACAGTGGGTTTCGTCATTGGCGGCAAGCGACTGATGGAATTCAAGGCACAGGACTTCCTGCTCAGCTTCAGCCAGCCGAACTTCTATTTCCACGCGACAACCTTTTACGACATTCTGAGAATGAAGGGAGTGGAGATCGGCAAGCGCGATTATCTGGGCGTGCCGCGGATCAAGACAGCTTAGCGTTTGCGAGCGAACCAGATCATGTGGCGCGGCCCCTTGTTATTGGGCCGTGCGCGTATTTCCCGCACCTCGACATCGAAGCCGCTTTCCTTGAGGCGAACAGTGAATTTGTGGTCAGGCGCCGCGGACCAGACCGCCAGGACGCCGCCCGACTTAAGCGCATCGCGCGCCTTGCCCAACCCGGTCTTGGAATAGATGCGATAATTCGCGTCGCGCACGATGCCGTCGGGGCCGTTGTCGACGTCGAGCAAAATGGCGTCGTACTTGTCGGTGGTCCCGTCATTGGCATCATCGATTAACGCCGCGACGTCGCAAATGACGATCTGGCCACGCGGATCGTCCAGCGTTTCTTCGGTGAGGTGCGCCAATGGTCCCTTAGCCCATTCGAGGATTTCGGGTACGATCTCCGCGACAGTCACCGATCCACCCTCGGGCAATTTGTCGAGCGCAGCGCGGTAGGTGAAGCCCATGCCATATCCACCGATCAGCAAACGGGGCCTCTTGGCGTCGAGTTCTGCCAGCGTCAGTACCGCCAGCTGTTCTTCGCTGAACTGCATGCGCGTACCCATCAGCTCATCGCGGCCAAGCATGATGATGAAGTCGCGCCCATGGCTGACGAGCGTCAGAGTGTCGCCGTCGGGCACTTGGGCGGTGGCAAGCGTTTCACGCGGTAACAAGGGCATCTCCAGATTGACGGAGTGCCCCTAACCGAAGCCCCGGTGGGCTGAAACAGCAGATTTCAATTATCGCTTCAGCTGCCGACGTAGGGGTCCACCACCCACTTGCCGCCTTTCTTCTGGCACCATTGCAGCGGCGCAGAAGTCAGTTGGTCGCCGGTTTCGGGAATCAACGTATAGCTGACCTGACGGCATCTGCGGTCGAAATAATCGGTGGCACGGCTGACCAAAACGTAACCTCGCTCCCCCCGGTGTTTCCATATTCGCGTTTCCCCGTTTTTGAGAGCTCGCAACGTCGTGCGGCGCACAGCGTCTCTATCGGGGCCAGCATAGGGGATCGCCGCGGGGGTAGCCTTCAGGGGCGGGCCGACGGTAAAGGTCAGTTCCGGTGTCGACGTCGCTTCGGCAGGCTTTCGGGATCTTGAGGCCGTACCCGCCTTCGGAGCGTCCGCTTCGGCGTCTTCCGATTCCTGGGCCGTTTCGACCGGTTTGGGACGAAAGAAATCGGCCACCGTGCCCATGCCGTAACCAGTGCCGCCTTCGTCGTCTCCCGCCGCAATGCCCGCGTCCTCCCCGCTTCTCGACGGTGGTCCGAACATCTGCCAACTATAAAGCCCGGCGGCCACCATCAGTGCGAAAATCGTGACGACAACCAGCCAAAGATTGTGACGATCGAGGCGAACCGTCTCAGCGATCTCCTGCTCGCTATAGCCGCGTTCGCGGAGCGTTTCGATCCGTTCCGAATGACGACTGCTTTTCGCGACTTTGGCCAAAGCGGTCACGCTCCATTCTCCTCTGCATGACCATCCACGCAGATGGCATCAACTCGCACGCAAATGTTCAGGTGTTCTAAATAGCACGTTGGTGGAACCGTGTCATTTATCCTGCCTAAAAACCGATTAATCGCATTCTACGGGATTTTACCAAAGAAAAGGGCCGCGAGGAACTCCCCCGCGGCCCTTTCCGGGTCAGGTTCCGGACAGATCAGTCCTTCAGGAAATCCGGCACATGGGCTTCACCGCCGCCATTGCCGCCGTCACGATCGCCGCGATCGCGACGCGGGCTGCGATCGCCGCCCCGGCCACCACGGCCGCCGCGACGGTCACCGCCGCCGCCACGCGGGCCGCGATCACCGCGCGGTTCGCGCGGCGGGCGAGTGTCTTCCAGCTCTTCGCCGGTTTCCTGGTCGACCACGCGCATCGACAGGCGGACCTTGCCGCGATTGTCGATCTCGAGGACCTTGACCTTTACTTCCTGGCCTTCGCTGACGACATCGGTCGGCTTCTCGACCCGCTCGTTCTTCATTTCGCTGACATGGACGAGACCGTCCTTGCCGCCCATGAAGTTCACGAAAGCGCCGAAGTCGACGATGTTGACGACCTTGCCGTTGTAGATCTTGCCGACTTCCGCCTCTTCGACGATGCCTTCGATCCAGGCCTTGGCGGCCGCGATCTCATCGGCGTTCGAGGACGAGATCTTGATCACGCCTTCATCGTCGATATCGACCTTGGCACCGGTTTCGGCGACGATCTCGCGGATTACCTTGCCGCCCGTACCGATCACGTCGCGGATCTTCGACTTGTCAATCTGGATCGTTTCGATGCGCGGAGCGTGTTTGGAAACCTCGGTACGCGAACCGGTCAGCGCCTTGTTCATTTCACCCAGGATATGCGCACGGCCGGCCTTCGCCTGTTCGAGCGCCTTCTGCATGATTTCCTGCGTGATGCCGGCAACCTTGATGTCCATCTGCATAGTGGTGATGCCGGTTTCGGTGCCTGCGACCTTGAAGTCCATGTCGCCGAGATGGTCCTCGTCGCCGAGGATGTCGGACAGAACCGCGAAGTCGTTGCCTTCGAGGATCAGGCCCATGGCGATGCCGCTTACCGGGCGCTCGATCGGAACGCCGGCGTCCATCATCGACAGGCAGCCGCCGCAGATCGTCGCCATCGAGCTCGAGCCGTTGGACTCGGTGATGTCGGACAGGACGCGGATCGTGTACGGGAAGTCGTCATGCTCGGGCAGCACATTGTGCAGCGCGCGCCATGCCAGCTTGCCGTGGCCCGTATCGCGGCGCGACGGGGCGCCGAAACGGCCCACTTCGCCGACCGAATAGGGCGGGAAGTTGTAGTGCAGCATGAAGCGTTCGTAGGACAGGCCTTCGAGACCGTCGATCATCTGCTCGCTGTCCTTTGTGCCGAGCGTGGTCGAGCACAGGGCCTGCGTTTCGCCGCGAGTGAAGAGCGAGGAACCATGCGCACGCGGCAGCACGCCTACCATCGCCTCGATCGGGCGGACCTGATCGAGCTTGCGGCCGTCGATGCGGGTACCGTCCTTGAGGATGGCGCCGCGGACGATTTCCGCTTCCAGCTTCTTGATCAGCTTGATCGCCGTCATCCGCTGCTGGCCGTCGAACTCGTCCGAGGCGTAGTGCGCCTTGACCTTGTCGCGGGCGGCATTGAGCGCGTCCGAGCGGGCCGATTTGTCGGTCTGCTTGTAGGCGGCTTCGATGTCCTTGCCGATCATCGCCTTGATGGCCGACTTCATGTCGTCATTGCCATCCTGCGAGGCGACGTCCCACGGATCCTTGGCGGCCTGTTCGGCCAGATCGACGATCGCATTGACGACCGGACGGATATTGTCATGAGCGAAGGCGACCGCGCCGAGCATTTCGGCTTCGGTCAGTTCCTTGGCTTCCGATTCCACCATCATCACGGCGTCGCCGGTAGCGGCCACGACGAGGTCGAGACGGCCATCGTCGGCCAGCGTAGCGGTCTGCTTGGGGTTGAGGATGTATTCGCCATTGGCGAAGCCGACGCGGCAGGCGCCGATCGGGCCCATGAAAGGCACGCCCGAAATGGTCAGCGCAGCCGAAGCGGCGATCATCGCCAACACATCGGGCTCGCACTCGCCGTCATAGCTGAAGACCTGTGCGATAACGTTGATTTCGTTATAGAAACCTTCGGGGAACAGCGGACGGACCGGACGGTCGATCAAGCGGCTGGTCAGCGTTTCCTTTTCGGTCGCACCGCGCTCGCGCTTGAAGAAGCCTCCCGGGATACGGCCGGCCGATGAGAATTTTTCTTGGTAGTGGACGGTCAGCGGGAAGAAGTCCTGACCTTCCTTGACGCTCTTGGCGGCAGTGACCGCGCACAGAACGACGGTTTCGCCGTAAGTGGCGAGGACCGCGCCGTCAGCCTGACGGGCAATGCGGCCGGTTTCCAGAGTGAGGGTCTTTCCGCCCCACTCCAGCGATACGGTTTTCGTGTCGAACATGTATATTCCTTGATGACCCGCACGGCCTTATTGCGGTGCGGGGCCTACTGTGCCGGGTATTCCGTCCCGGTCCGGTGCGAGGCTGTCTTCGCCTCCTTGTCCGCTCCAGCGCCGGATTGCGCAGAAGCCGGATAAACAAAGGGGCGGCCTGAGCCACCCCTTCGAGAAACTCTTATTTGCGAAGACCCAGCTTCTGGATCAGCGCGTTATACCGCTCCACATCCTTCTTCTTGAGATAGGCGAGCAGGTTGCGGCGCTTGTTCACCATCATGAGCAGGCCGCGACGCGAGTGGTTGTCCTTGTGATTGGACTTGAAGTGCTCGGTCAGGTTGCGGATGCGCTCGGTCAGGATGGCGACCTGTACTTCCGGCGAACCGGTGTCACCATTGGCGACGGCGTTGTCCTTGATGATTTCAGCTTTACGCTCGGCGGTAACCGACATGTATTCTACTCCGCGACATCCGGTAGATTGAAACCCCGCACGACCTTTGCCGTGCCACCGCTGAGTTCCATCAGAGCCACCGGCACATCGTGCAGTGTCGCAAGGTGGAGCCCGTCGGTATTGGGCAGCTCCGATAGTACCCGGCCCTGGCGGACCGCCTGCGCGCTATCGGGATCGAGTTGCAAGGCCGGGATGTCGTCCAGCCCCGCCTCGAGCGGCAGGAGGAGGTTTTCGATGGGCGCGCCCTTAGCGATTTCCTCCAGCTTGTCCAGCGAAATCGCCTGCTCCTCGCGGAACGGACCCGCCTTGATGCGCCTGAGATAGGTGACGTGCCCCAACGTTCCAAGCGCACGCGCGATATCACGCGCCAGCGAGCGGATATAAGTGCCCTTCGACACATGCGCGACGAGGGTAACACTGTCGGCCAGTTCCAGCGGAGCTTGCGGATCGTAAGGGTCGGAACGACCGGCGGTGGTCGCAAAGGCCGAGCGCAGTTCTTCGTCTTCGCGCTGACCGTGAAAACGCAACGAATGGATAGTGACGGCCCGCGTCCTCATCTCCACTTCCTCGCCAGCCCTCGCCCGGTCGTAAGCGCGTTTCCCATCGACCTTTACCGCCGAATAAGCGGGCGGTAACTGCTCGATCTCGCCCGTAAAATGTCCAAGCACCGCGGCGATGGCCGCCATCGGTGGGCGACGATCGGTTCGCTCGACAACCTTACCTTCGGTATCCAGCGTGTCGGTCTCTTCGCCGAACTGGATGGAAAAGAGATAGATCTTGTCGGAATCGAGCATGCGCCCCGCAAGCTTGGTAGTCTCGCCCAGCGCGATCGGCAGAACGCCTTCGGCCAGCGGGTCGAGCGTGCCGCCATGCCCGACCTTGGTCTTCGCGTAGCCACCCTGCCGTAGCACGCGCTTGACCGCGCTCACCGCCTGGGTCGAGCCCAGACCACGCGGTTTGTCCAGAACAAGCCAGCCATGCGGTGCCGGTTTGGCATCGCTCATCCGGCGATCCCGCGGGCTACCCAGTCCGCCAGATCGAAATAGCGTTCCTGCAGCCAAAGCACCGGCGGCAGGACGGTGTTTTCGATGAGACCACTATTCGGAAAGGCCCAGGTTGCCGCGATCAGTACGATGAAAAACAGCATGCCCAGCGATTGCAGTTTTTGCCAGTTCCCCGCCCATTTGCGCGGCAGCAGTCCACCGACGATGTGCGATCCGTCGAAAGGAGGAATCGGCAGGAGATTGAACAGCGCGAGGAACACATTGATCAGGATAAACACCCCGCCCGCGGTCAACAGCCATTCCGGCGGTGTATTTCCCGAAGCGATGAACATCCCCGAAATACCACCGAAGATCAGCGCACCGACGAAGGCCAGAACCAGGTTGGTGCCGGGCCCGGCGGCTGCGACCGCAACCATGCCGAAGCGCGGATCGCGCAATCGATCGCCCCGCACTGGGACGGGCTTGGCCCAGCCGAAGATCGGTCCGCCGAACAGGGCCAGCGCGCCGGGAACCAACAATGTGCCGATCGGATCGACATGACGAATGGGGTTGAGCGAGAGGCGGCGCTTTTCCTTCGCCGTTGGATCGCCCAGTGCAAGAGCGGCCCAGCCATGGGCGACCTCGTGAAATACGATGGCGATGATCAGGCACGGGATCAGGATCACCGCGAGGAGGAGCGTTTCTGTCATGGCGGGCTAAATAGGGCGTGCAGGGCTAACCCGCTAGCGCCTGGCGAAAATGCTTGCGGCACAAGGCGACGTAGCGGTCGTTCCCGCCGATTTCGGTCTGCGCGCCTTCGCTTACCGCCTTGCCATCGGCATCGACACGCAAATTCATTGTCGCCTTGCGTCCGCAATCGCACACCGCCTTCATTTCCACCAACGCATCGGCGATGCCGAGCAACGCAGCGGAACCGGGAAACAGTTGTCCCTGGAAATCGGTCCGCAGGCCGTAACAGAGAACGGGGATACCGGCGTCGTCGGCCAGCCGCGCCAATTGCCACACCTGCTCCCCGCTCAGGAACTGCGCCTCATCCACCAATACGCAGGCGATGGCATCCTCCGCATGATCCGCCAGGACGCGCGCTTCGATATCCGTTTCCGCCTCGTAGCGATGCGCATCGCTGGAAAGGCCGATACGGCTGGAGATCGCACCGAAGCCCGGCCGATCGTCCAGCGCGGCAGTCCACAGCGACACGCGCATTCCCCGCTCGTCATAGTTGAAGGCCGCCTGCAAGAGCGTGCTGCTCTTACCGGCATTCATGCTGGCATAGTAGAAATAGAGCTTGGCCATGCCACAGCCCTAGCCTGGCGCTGCAGGACTGTTAAGCAGGCTGTCAGACAGGATCGGGGAAGATACCCGGACCACCTTTCGGAGAGAAATACGAATGTCGATGGCAGAGGCGAACACGGCGACGAATACGCAGACCGGCATATTGGGGTGGGTCGAGCGGACCGGCAACAAACTGCCCGATCCCGTGTTCATCTTCTTTTACCTTATCCTGGCTCTCGTCGTCGTGTCGATCCTGGCGGCGATGACAGGCGTGTCGGCACTGCACCCGACGGTTATCGACGAGACGACCGGCAGCGCACAGCAGATCGAGGCAGTCAGCCTCCTTTCGCCGGAGAATATCCAGCGCCTGTGGGTCGAGATGCCGGCGACCTTCACCCACTTCCACCCGTTAGGATATGTGCTCGTCGTCATGCTGGGGGCAGGCGTTGCCGAGCGCTCCGGCTTTTTCGCCGCGGGTATGTCCAAAGCGGTCAAGAGCGCGCCAAAGGCACTGCTGACCCCTGTCGTCGCGCTGGTCGCGATGCTCGGCAACCACGCGGCAGACGCGGGTTATGTCGTACTGATTCCGCTCGCGGGCATATTGTTCGCTGCTGCCGGACGTCATCCGCTCGCCGGGATTGCCGCCGCTTTTGCAGGTGTCTCCGGCGGCTTTTCGGCCAATATCTCGCCGGGTCAGCTCGACGCATTGCTGTTCGGCATCACCGAGGAGGCGGTTGGCGCGAGTGCGCTCGCACCTGCATGGACGGCGAACATCGCCGGCAACTGGTATTTCATAAGTGCGATGACCTTCCTGTTTCTTCCGATCATCTGGTACGTAACGGACAAAGTCGTCGAACCGCGCCTCGGCCCCTGGAAAGGGGGCGCGACCGCCGGCAAGGACAGCGACGATCCCAGCCCCGACCCGGCGGGTGAAACCGGCCCGCTTGCCTCCAAGGGCCTGCGCCATGCGGGCATTGCTGCGCTGTTCGTGGTTGCGCTGTGGGTGCTCATGGTCTTCGCTCCGGGCACCCCGCTGGTGGACGAGACGGCCTGCGAGGCCGTGCCGGCGGCCGACTGCTCGATCCATACCCAGCTCGCCCCGCTTTACCGCTCGCTGGTAGCGGCTTTCTTCCTGCTCTTCCTCCTAACCGGCTGGGCCTATGGCCGCGCGACCGGCAGCATAAAAAACCATCGCGATCTGGTGGAGATGATGGCCGAGAGCATGAAAGATCTGGGCTATTACCTGGTGCTGGCCTTTGCCGCAGCGCATTTCGTAGCGATGTTCGGCTGGTCGAACCTCGGTCTGATCAGTGCGGTGCACGGTGCTGCGGCCATCGAATCCACCGGGCTACCTCTGCCGCTGGTGCTGGGCCTGATGGTCCTGTTCACCGCCCTGCTGAACCTCTTCGTTGGGTCGGCCAGTGCGAAATGGGCGCTGCTCGCGCCGATCCTCGTGCCGATGCTGATGCTCCTCGGCATCAGTCCTGAAGGGGCGACGGCCGCCTATCGCGTGGGTGACAGCGCAACCAATATCATCACCCCGCTGATGGTCTATTTCCCTTTGATTCTGGTCTTCGCCCAGCGCTGGCAGAAGGATTTCGGGCTGGGCAGCCTGACGGCCATGATGCTGCCCTATTCGATCTGGCTGCTCGTCTCAGGCACTTTGCTTATAGTAGCGTGGTTCTATCTCGGGATACCGCTCGGTCCGGACGCGCCGGTCGGCTACACCCTGCCGGCAGCGGCGCTGGCGCCTGCAAGCTAGCGCCCGATCGTCATGCAGGTCGCCCGCTGTTCGGTCGTTCTGTCCATCGCTGCTCTGGTCGGAGCAGCGACCGCTGGCACGACGAGCTATATGGTAGACACAGCGGGCAGCAATGTCTCCGCCAAGGTCGCCTTTCTGGCGATTGGCAGCAAGACGGCCGACTTTCCCGATGTCTCCGGCAGCGCCCGGCTTTCGCCAACTGATCCGCAGCGGGTCGATCTCGACATAAAGATCGACGCGCGCACGCTGACTGCGTCCGACAAGACCACGCAGAACCGACTTAAGGGCGAGAAGTTCTTCTGGGTCGAGAAATATCCCATGGTCCGCTTCCTGGGCAGCCGGATGGTGCTGACGGACGAGCGGACCGGCACGGTGCAGGGCTCGCTGACGGCGCGCGGAGTGACGAGGCCGGTGACGTTGACGGTCGCCTTCGACACGCCGCCCGCCGACGCCGGCCTGGGCGCCGCCATCACCCTGACGGGCGAGGCGACTATCGACCGCCGTGAGTTCGGCATGAAGTCCTATTCGCTGATCGTCGGCAGGACCGTGAATATCACGCTCAAGGCCCGCTTGCGTCCGGCAGGCTAGTCGGCGGCGAAAGCCGCAAGCGCTGCGCGGGCAATGCCTTCGCCCTTCTCTTGCACGAAATGGCCGCCATCGGCGATTTCCATGGGCTCGGGGCAGCCCCTCATCATCGTGCGCATGTGCTTCATCGCGGGCGGGCCGAGCACCGGATCCTGCACGCCGATGGCCATGAAGCTCTTGCCGCTCCATTCTTCCGACCAGAATTTACGCGCGCGCTTGCCTTCTTCGACGCCTTCCATGGCCGGGTCGACGGGAACGAGCTCGGGAAAGCGGCGAACGCCCGCTTTGAAAGTCATATCCGGGAATGGCGCGCCATAGGCCGCGGCTTCGGCGTCCGTGATGCCAGGTGTCCCGCGCTTGAACAGGCCCGCAACGTCCATGTCCGGCTGGCTGCGGTTGAAAGCCTTCCAAGCATCGAAGCCGGGTCCGGGACTTTCGCCGATGGGAATGCCAGTGTTCATCACGATCAGCCGTTCGAACCGCTCCGCCATATCCGGCACGATGCCGAGGCCGAGGATCCCGCCCCAATCCTGGCACACCAGCGTCACGTTCCGCAGATCCAGCGCTTCGATAAACGCCATCAGCATCCCGCGATGGAAGCCGTAAGTGTAGCGTTCGTCGTCTTCGGGCTTGTCCGATTTGCCGAAACCGATGAGGTCCGGCGCGACCGCCCTGCCCCCGGCGGCGGTGAAAACCGGGATCATCTTGCGATAGAGGAAGGACCAGCTCGGTTGCCCGTGCAGGCACAGGAAGGTCTTGCCCGCCTCGGGGCCTTCGCCGCCTGCCTCGTCGACATAGTGCACGCGGATGCCCTCATACCCGGGCAGGTCGTCGATGTAATGGGGAGCGAACGGGAAATCGGGAACGCCGGCGAATGCTTCGTCGGGGGTACGCAGAATGCTTGCCATCGGGTTTCTCCTCTGGGCAGGCACCATTGCAGGGCAGATAGGTTTCGACAAGCAACCAATTGCCGCTCGTGTCAATCGTCTGTGTCGAGATCGCGCATCACTTTCGGATCGCTCAACAATGTTTCGATCCGGCCCGCTTCGTCGAAGCTTTCATCTGGCTGGAAGGCCAGCTTCGGCGCAAACTTGAGACCGAGGCGCTTGGCCACCTCTTTCTGAAAAAACGCCGTATTGCTCCGCAGCGCCTTGAGCACGGCTGCTTCGTCCTGCCCCAGCAGCGGCTTCACATAGGCCTTGGCGTTGCGCAGGTCCGGGGTCATCCGCACTTCGGTCACGGAAATATGGCTGGCGCGCAGCACATCGTCATGTGCCTCGCCCCGGGCGAGCAACTCAGACAGGATATGCCGTACCCGCTCCCCGACCTTGAGGACGCGAACCGATTGCTGCTCGGGAGTGGAGTTCTGATGGCGGGCCATCCGGGAGCCATAGGCCGCACGGGCACCGGCGCGCAAGATACTCCCGGAAGGCGCGGACAAGCCCTGGAAGCCGCTAGCTCAGCAATACGATCGGCTGCCCCCGCTTCCCGTCCTGCCGGCGCGCCGCGCGGCCGCCCCAACTTGCGATAATCCGCGACAATTTCCGACATTTCGAGACGAGCAACAGAGCCGTTCCGCCGGTACATCGATCCTGTCGATCGCAAAGGAGATCAAAGAAATGAAAGTTTCCACCATCACTCTGGCCGTGGCCGCTGCGGCCGCCACTCTCACCGTTCCGACCGCTGCCTACGCAGCCCATGATCGTGGCCACACCAAAACCGTGGTCAAGAAAGTGATCTATACGACGTTCAAGAAGGGCCAGCGGTTCGATCACAAGCGGGCCAAGAACTATCGTGTGATCGATTATCGCACGATCAAGGGTCTCAGGGCCCCGGCACGCGGCTATCGCTATGTCCGCGCGGGTAACGATGTGCTGTTGATCCGCGACAAGGACCTCGTGGTCGTGACGGTCTTTGCCAATCGCTTCTGAACCGGTTGGAAGACCGAACGGGTCGAGGCGGGATCGCGAATGGCGCGCTCCCGCCCCCGACCTGCGCGTCCTAGCGCTCCGCTCCTTGCCCGATCGCAGTCGGCCGCACGGTCGGAATTGCCGTAGAGGTTGCGCGGGCGAGAATTCCGCCTTCGGGATCGAACAATTCGCCTTCGAGAAAAATGACCTTGCGACCGCGACGCACGACCCGGCCTTTGCCGATCAGCGGGCCCGCAGGCACCGGCTTGAGCAGACTCATCGAAATTTCGAGATTGAGCGGCGCTTCGGCCTGATCGGTCGCCCAGACATGCGCCCAGCCCATCACCTCGTCGAGGAAACCCGCGACCAAACCGCCCTGAACGCTGCCACGCGGCGTGATGAAACTGTCGGGCGCATGGAAGCGTAAGGTGACCTCCTCCCGCTCACGGTCGAAGCGTTCGAACTCGACCCCCATCAATTCCGCATGGGCAGCGCCCAGAGCATGCCGTGTGCTGCTCATTCTTCCGCGCCCGGCATGGGCGTCGGGATGGCGCTTGACGTCGCACGGGCGAGCAGATTGCCGTCCTTGTCCAGCAGTTCACCCTCGAGGAAGACCACCCGCTTGCCGAGTTTGACGACCCGCCCCTTGGCGGTGATCGTCTCCATCGGCACCATGCGCAGATACGTCAGGTTCATGTCGAGATTGAGCGGCAGACGCTGCTCTGCTGCACCGAAGCGCGCTTCGGTGACGGCCAGCAGTGCCCCGCCCATAATCTCGTCGAGAAAACCGGCGATCAGTCCGCCCTGCACCGCGCCACGCGGGCTCGCGAAGCTCGGCGGCGGGGTGTAGCGGCAGGTCAGTTCGCCCTTCTCGGCATCGAACGACACGAAATTGCTGCCCATCAGCTCGGACGATGGCGAGCGTCTGCGTTCGTAGATTTTCGCCATGCGTCCTCAGCCCCCGCTCACAGCGTGCGTTCGCGCTCCTCGACTTCGAACACTTCGAGCTGGTCGCCCGGCTGGATGTCGTTCGTGTCGGCAAGGACCACGCCGCATTCCAGACCGGCGCGGACTTCGTCCACATCGTCCTTGAAGCGACGCAGGCTGGCGATGGTGGTAGCCGAGACAATGACATCCTCGCGCGTGAGACGTGCATGCAGTCCCTTGCGGATGACACCTTCCTCGACCAGCAGACCGGCCGCCTTGTCGCGCTTGCCCGACCGGAAGACCTCCTTGACCGCAGCACGGCCGACGACGTTCTCGATCCGCTCCGGACCCAGTTCGCCCGCCATCTCCTTGGCGATTTCCTCGGTCAGGTGGTAGATGACGTCGTAATACTTCATCTCCACGCCGTCGCGCTTCACCAGTTCGCGCGCCTTGGCATTGGGGCGCACGTTGAAACCGATAATCGGCGCGTTCGAGGCCGAAGCCAGCGTCACGTCGCTTTCGGTAATCGCGCCCACACCGGCATGCAGCACACGAACCTTGATCTCGTCGTTCGACAGATTGTGCAATGCGGTGTTGATCGCCTCGACCGAACCCTGCACGTCGGCTTTCACCACGACGGGGAACTCGATGACGTTCGATGCGAGGTTGTTGAACATCGTATCGAAGCTGGTCGGCGCCAGCGCAGTGCGCTTCTCGGTGGCCTTTTCCTGACGGTACTGGGCGACTTCGCGGGCACGCTGCTCGTTCTCGACCACGGTCAGCGTATCCCCCGCGCTCGGCACCCCGCCGAGGCCGAGAACCTCGACCGGCATGGACGGCCCGGCCTTTTTGATCTGCTTACCCTGATCGTCGACGATCGCACGGACGCGGCCGCTTTCGGTGCCGACGACGAAGGTGTTGCCACGCTCCAGCGTGCCGCGTGTCACCAGCACGGTCGCTACCGGGCCACGGCCCTTGTCGAGCTGTGCCTCGATCACGGTCGCTTCGGCCAAACGGTCGGGATTGGCCTTCAGTTCGAGCAGTTCGGCCTGCAGGCTGATCGCATCTAGCAGCTTGTCGAGCCCGGTCTTTTCCTTGGCCGAGATTTCCACGTCCTGCACGTCGCCCGACATCTTCTCGACGATCACCTCGTGTTCGAGCAACCGGTTGCGGATATTGTCCGGATTGGCTTCGGGCTTGTCCATCTTGTTGATCGCAACGATCATCGGCACGCCCGCGGCCTTGGTGTGATTGATGGCCTCGATGGTCTGCGGCATGATGCCGTCGTCGGCGGCCACCACCAGCACCACGATATCCGTGATGTTCGCGCCACGCTGGCGCATCTGGGTAAAGGCGGCGTGGCCCGGCGTGTCGAGGAAGGTGACCAGATCGCCGCTCTTCGTCTTCACCTGATAGCTGCCGATATGCTGGGTGATGCCGCCGGCTTCCCCCTTCACCACATTGGCACCGCGCAGCGCGTCGAGCAGCGAGGTCTTGCCGTGATCGACATGGCCCATGATCGTGACGACAGGAGGACGCGGCTTGAGCGTTTCTTCCGGATCGACATCGCCTTCGGTCGGAATGTCCACATCGGCCTCGGACACTTTCTGGATCTGGTGCCCGAACTGTTCGACGAGCAGCTCCGCCGTATCCTGGTCGATCGTCTGGTTGACGGTGACCATCATGTCGAGATTGAAGAGTTCCTTGACGAGGTCGGCTCCCTTCTCGCCCATGCGCTTGGCCAGCTCGCCGACGGTGATCGCTTCGGGCACGATCACATCGCGGACCTGCTTCTCGCGCGGCTTGTTCGACCCGCCGCCCTGCAGGCGACGCTCTTTCTCGCGGGCGCGCTTCAGCGCGGCGAGGCTGCGCGCACGGCGACCTTCGTCCTCGTTGAGGGCCCTCTTGACCGTCAGCTTGCCCGATCGGCGCTTGTCCGGGGTTTCGGTAGCGCGAGCGGGCTTTTCTTCCTTCTTCTTGCGCTCCGGCTTCTTGGGCTCGGGGCGCGCAACCGGCGTGAAGCGGCGCGGTGCGGGCGCAGGCGTACCGTCTGCACTCGCTTCCTGGACCGGTTCTTCCTGCGCCGGAGCATCCTTGGCCTGCTGGGCTTCTTCGGCAGCCTTCTTGGCAGCCTCTTCCTCGGCCTTGCGATTGTCCTCGGCGCGCTTTTTCTCATGCTCGGCGGCCTGGCGTGCTTCCTCGGCCTCGCGGACAGTCTGCTCCGCCAGGGTCGCGAGGCGGGCTTCCTCGGCTTCGCGCTGGAGGCGGGCGACGCGTTCCTGCGGCGTTTCCGAAGCAGGCGCGGCCTTTTTGGGCGGAGCCTTCTTAGCAGCCGGGGCCGGCGCAGGTGCCGGGGTCGGCGCGGGCGCGGGCGCGGGCGGTGGCGGCGGTGGAGTTTCGCCGGGCTTCACAAGCTTGCGGCGGCGCTTCACCTCGACCGCCACCTTGTTGGTGCGGCCGTGGCTGAAGGTCTGCTTGACCTCGCCCGGCTGCGCACCCTTCAGGGTCAGCGGTTTGCGGGCTGGTTTCTTGTCGTCGTCGCTCATTCTTGTTCGTTTCTCTTCGTATCAATCGTTCAATTCGTCGTCGGCGCGCTGGATCGCGGCGCCATACCGGCCGGGAATTCCTGACCCAGATAATGCATGAGGCGCGTCAGGGGCTTGATGACCCTGGCGGCCGATGCATCCTCGGCCAGCGCCAAGTGGACGACATTGTCGCGGCCCAATGCCACAGACAAAGCGTTCCGGTCCAGAGGCAGTTCGAGCCCGCGTTCGCCCGAACCTTCCATTTCGCGCCCGACGCGCCACGCCTGGTCCAGTTTCTTGCGACCGTCCTCGCTCGCATCGCTGGCGTGGAGCAGCAGGGCGATCGCCCCGCCCCGTGCCGCTTCGGCAATGCGCTGCGTACCCAAGATAAGGGCTCCGACGCGCATTTCGAGCCCCAGCCGGTCGAGTAGAACGCGGGTCAGCGCGTCCTCGACCATCTGCGGCAGCGTGTCGGGAATCTCGAGATCCCCGGTTTTGAACGCCCTTGCGAGCGCGCCCTTCAGCTTCCCGTCGGCCAGCGCGTCTGCAAGCGCCGCCCGGTTCTCGCCGATCCAGGCGCCACGCCCGGGTGCCTTTTCGTGCGCGTCGGGCAGCACGAGCCCGGCAGGCGAGGCGACCAGCCGCACGAACGTTTCGCGCGGGGCCTTCGCACCCGAAAGAATGCAGCGCCGTTCGGGCTCGGAAGCTTTCCGTGCCTTGGGCGTGTCGACGATGTCCGGCGTCAGGCGCTCATTGGGTGGAGTCCGCATCGGCGGCCTCCTGCGTGTCGTCCGTCCCGGCGGCTGCCGGGGCCTTCTCTTCGTCTTCGGAACTTGCGGGAACCGCCTGCGGCTCCTCGTCTTCGAACCAATGCGCGCGGGCAGCCATGATGATCTCGTTGCCCTGCTCTTCGGTCAGACCGTATTCGCCCAGCACGCCACCTTTGTCCTGTTCGCGGACCGAGGGGCGCCGCATCGGCGGACCGTCGGTATTGTTGCGGCGGCGCGGCGCTTCGCGTTTCTTCTGGATGAGTTCGTCGGTGGCGAGATCGGCCAGATCGTCGAGCGTCTTGATGCCCGCCTTGCCCAGCGTGACGAGCATGGCTTCGGTCAGATGCGGCAATTCGGCCAGATCGTCCTCGACGCCCAGTTCGCGCCGCGCTTCGCGATGCGTTGCTTCCTGCCGATCGATGGCTTCCTGCGCTCGGCTCTGGAGTTCCTCGGCCAGATCTTCGTCGAAGCCTTCGATGCCGGCCAGCTCTTCCAGCTCGACATAGGCGACTTCCTCGAGTTCGGCGAAGCCTTCGGCGACCAGCAACTGCGACAGCGTTTCGTCGACGTCGAGTTCTTCCTCGAACATTTTCGACCGCTCGGCGAACTCCTTGCTCCGCTTTTCCGAAGCTTCTTCTTCGGTCATGATGTCGATCTGGTTGCCGGTCAGTTGACTGGCGAGACGCACGTTCTGGCCGCGACGACCGATGGCCAGCGACAGCTGATCGTCAGGTACGACGACTTCGATACGGCCATCTTCCTCGTCCAGCACGACGCGGCTGACGGTGGCCGGCTGCAACGCGTTGACGATGAACGTCGCGCCATCTTCCGACCAGGGGATGATGTCGATCTTCTCACCCTGCAATTCCTGCACGACGGCCTGCACGCGGCTGCCCTTCATGCCGACGCAGGCGCCAACGGGATCGATGCTGCTGTCATGGCTGATTACGCCGATCTTGGCGCGACTGCCCGGATCGCGGGCGGCGGCCTTGATTTCGATGATGCCGTCGTAGATTTCGGGCACTTCCTGCGCGAACAGCTTCTTCATGAAGTCGGGATGCGCGCGGCTTAGGAAAATCTGCGGGCCGCGATTGTTACGTTCCACCTTGGTGATCAGCGCGCGGACCCGTTCGCCGACACGCGCGGCTTCGCGTGGGATCTGCTGGTCGCGGCGGATAACGCCTTCGGCCCGACCGAGATTGACGATTACATGGCCGAATTCGACCGACTTGATCACGCCGGTGATGACTTCGCCCGCGCGGTCCTTGAATTCCTCGAACTGACGCTCGCGCTCGGCATCGCGGACCTTCTGGAAGATCACCTGCTTGGCGCTCTGCGCGTCGATACGGCCGAGGTCGACCGGCGGTAGCGGATCGACGATGAAGTCGCCGATCTTGGCATCGTCCTGCAGCTTCTGCGCGGCCTTCAGATCGACCTGCTTGAAGTAATCTTCGACTTCCTCGACCACCTCGACCACACGCCAAAGGCGCAGGTCGCCGGTCAGCGGGTCCAGCTTGGCGCGGATGTCGTTTTCGGCGCCGTAGCGGTTGCGGGCAGACTTCTGGATCGCTTCTTCCATCGCCTCGATGACGATCGCCTTGTCGATCATCTTTTCCGAGGCGACCGAGTTTGCGATCGCAAGGAGTTCAGCCTTGTTGGCGGAAATGGCGCTGGCCATCAGTCGTCTGCCTTCTCTTCAGTTTCGACGATTTCGTCGGCACCACTCGTATCGAGTGGCTGGGTGGCGGCAATCAGTTCGTCGGTCAAGACGAGCTGTGCGGAATGTATCTGGTCGCGGGGGACGGACACTTCCCCGGCCTTGCGGTCGAGGATGGCAACCATGTCGCCTTCGATCCCCTTGAGTTCGCCCCTGAGGTTGCGCTGACCGTCCCAACCCTTGGTCATGGAAATCCTGGCCTCGTGCCCGGCCCAGTCAGCGAAATCCTTCGCGCGGGTGAGCGGACGGTCGATCCCCGGGCTGGAAACCTCGAGGTGATAGGCGCCTTCTATCAGCACCTCGCCCTGCTCCTCGAGCGCGTCGATCCGGTCGGACACGCGGCGCGACAGCGCGGCGCACTGATCGATCACCAGCTGGCCGGTGGCCGGATCCTCCGCCATGATCTGCAGAGCTTCGCCGCCGTCCCCGGCTTCCGAGGGCATCATCTTCACGCGCACGAGCTCGAAACCGAGGGCCTTCGCCTCGGGTTCGATCAGGTTTGTAAGGCGCGCGATATCGGCCATTCGGTCTCCATTTACACACGTCATGCGACAACGAGGTTGCTCAAAGCGCTTTTGGCCGGCCCCTCGCGGCGCCAGCCCCTTCAGTGTCGCGACAATGTCGGGATGGGCAGTCAGATAGGCGCGAGTCCCGCGAAAAGCAAGCGGCGATCAGCTATCGTCGGCGAGCGCGTGTTTCTTGATGCAGTGACGCAGCTGATCGTAGCTCAACCCCAGGGCTTTGGCGGTCTGGCGCTGGTTCCAGCGATGCTTGCCGAGCGCATGCTCGACGATTGCCCGTTCATGCGCATCGACCGCAGAGCGCAGATCTTCGACATGATCGAAATCAGGTGCCCGTTCCGGGGACACGATTGCTTTGGCAGATGCCTTTTCCATCCGCGGTTCGGGACTGAGCGGTTTCCACGGGCTGTCGAACGGATCGAACACGACATGCCCGATCGGCTCGCCCCAATCGTCCCAGCGATAGATCGCGCGCTCGACGACATTGCGCAGTTCGCGCACATTGCCCGGCCATTCGTGCTTTTCCATCTGCTCCGAGACGTGCGGAGCGAAGCCGGGCCAGCCCTCCCAACCGAGTTCGGCAGCCATTCTCCGGCCGAAATAGTCGGACAGCACGTGCACGTCGCCTTCGCGCACCCGCAACGGGGGCAAGGTGATGACTTCGAAACTCAGCCGGTCGAGCAGGTCGGCGCGAAAATCGCCGCGCTCCGCCTTGGCCGGCAGGTCCTCATTGGTGGCGGCGACAATCCGCACATCGACGCGCGTCGGACGACTCGATCCGATCCGCGTCACTTCGCCATATTCGACCGCGCGCAGCAGGCGTTCCTGCGCGCCCATCGACAAAGTGCCCAGTTCGTCGAGAAATAGCGTGCCCTTGTCGGCTTCCTCGAACCGGCCGACGCGCGATCTGGTAGCACCGGTGAAGGCTCCCGCCTCGTGCCCGAACAGCTCGGCTTCGATCAGCGTTTCGGGCAGCGCGGCGCAGTTCATGACGACCAGAGGTTCGTCCCAGCGGGTGGAGAGACGATGCAGGCGCTCGGCGATCAGTTCCTTCCCCGTCCCGCGCTCGCCGATGACGAGCACGGGGCGCCGCATGGGCGCGGCGCGGCTGGCACGCTCGACCGCGTCGAGGAAGGCCCCAGATTGCCCGATAAACTGATTTTCCCGCTCCATGGCCAAGAGATAGGAATTTTTCCCAATGCTTGGCAATGAAAACCAACATGTCGTTCGTCGATTATCCGAAAATCTCTGCAATTCTCCCGTTTTTCGATTTTGGCACGGGCTTTGCTAAATATGCTACAACAGCAATCGGCCAGTCGGCCCCAGGGAGGTAACCCGCATGTACAACCGCAACTTCTTTCGCAGCCAGCTCGGACAGGCTGCCATTGCCAGCATCGCTGCCATGGCCACCTTTGTCGTGCTGAGTTCGCAGATCGCGGTTACGGCACCCGCGCCGGTGCTGGCCGCCGTCGAACAGGTCGAGATCGCATGACCTTGCCTCCCGACCACGACCCCCTAGGGCCGGAGCGCCGCTCCCCCGACAGTCCCCACGGCAGCGATGCCGAAGGCGCTTCGGCCCGCCCCCGCTTGTCGCGTATCGAGGAAGAGGTAGAACGGCTGCGCCGGTCACCGACTCCCACCCGCGACGGCGGGCGGTCCAAGGGATCGGACTTTTTTGCCAATGGAGCACCTTTGATGGGCATTTTCAGCCGTACCCGCGATATCATCGCCGCCAATTTCAACGACATGCTCGACAAGGCGGACGATCCCCAGAAGATGATCCGCATGATCATCCTCGAGATGGAGGAAACGCTGGTCGAAGTGCGCGCCAGCGCCGCCCGCACGATTGCCGATCAGAAGGAAATGCACCGCCACACGGTCAAGCTGGACAAGCTTCAGGCCGACTGGAACGAGAAGGCGCAGCTTGCCATCTCGAAGGACCGCGAGGATCTTGCCCGCGCCGCGCTCGTCGAAAAGAAGAAGGCGGCCGATATGAGCGAACAGCTCAAGCAGGAAATCGCCGTGCTCGACGATGCGCTGCGGGCCTATGAGCAGGACATTCAGAAGCTGCAGAACCGCCTGCGCGAAGCACGCAGCCGCCAGACCGCCATTGCGGCCCGCCTCGAAAGCGCGGAAAACCGCGTCAAGCTGCGCAGCCTGATGACCAATGAACGCGTCGACGATGCACTCAGCCGCTTCGACCAGCTCGAGCGCCGCGTCGATTACGCCGAAGGCCGCGCCGATGCCTTGAGCATTGCCGACAAGTCGGACAAGCCGAGCCTCGCCGACGAGATCGCCGCGCTGGAAGGTGCCGACGCGATCGACGACGAACTCGAACAGATGAAAAAGGCGCTCGGCAAGGGCAGCGCCGACAAGGAGGACTGAGACTCATGGAATTTGGCAGCGAAATATTCGTCGTACCGGCCATCTTTATCGGCCTTCCGTGGGTGATCCTCCACTACATTACGAAGTGGAAGACCTCGGCCACCATCACGACCGATGACGAAGCCCTGCTCGAGGAACTCTACAGCCTCGCCAAGCGCCTCGACGACCGGATGGATACGGTCGAGCGTCTCGTCGCTAGCGACAACCCCGATTTCCGTCCCGCCCGCCTCGTCCATGACAGCGAAAAGGACAACCAGCAATTGCGCGAACTCGAACAACTGATGGCCGAGAAGAAAGGAGCCAACAAGTGAACAGCCCCCGCACCACGCTCTACCGCGACAAGCAGAACGCGAAGCTGATGGGCGTCTGCTCTGGCATCGCGGACTATACCGGCGTCAATGTCTTGTGGGTCCGGCTCGGCGTCCTCGGCCTGACCTTCATGTCCGGCGGATCGACGATCCCGTTCTACTTTATCGCCGGCCTGCTGCTGAACAAGAAGCCCGCGCATCTTTATGTCGATCGCGAAGAGCAGACATACTGGCAGCGCGTGCGGCAGAACCCGAAGCGCACGGCCCGCGAAATCCGCGCGCGGATGAAGGATGTCGATCGCCGCCTGGCCGACGTGGAGACCTTCTACGTCAGCAGCAATCCGCGCCTGACCGCCGAGATCGAACGGCTGCGCTGAACGAAATAGGGGAGGTACACGATGGACAGTATCGGCGTCTTAATACCGATCATCGCGCTGATGATACCGATCGTCGCGATCTGGACCAGACACCAGCAGAAGCTGGCGGAAATGAACGTCCAGACCACGGCTCAAGCCACCGCCGAAAAAGCGGCACAATATGCCAGCAAGGTACAGGATCTCGAAGACCGGGTCCGCGTGCTCGAACGCATCGTCACCGACAAGGGTTACGATGTCGCCACGCAGATAGAAGCCCTGCGTGATCAACGCTCGGTCGAGGAACGCGGCAGCGGTGTTCCTTTGAACATCAAGCAAGGGGAGAAAGCATGATAGAATTCTTCACTGAAACCGCGATCATCGCAGGTGTCGCTATCATAACCGGCGGCTGGGTCGCCACCACCTGGCTGCGCATCAAGAACGGCTACCCGCTGGAAAACAGCTGGGGCAAGGCGGTCTACCCCAAGAACGACCAGGCGGTCGAACGGGTCAAGCTGCTCACGCAGGAGAATGCCGAACTGCGCGCCGAACTCGGTTCGCTCAAGGACCGGCTCGGCAATGTCGAACGGATCGTGACCGATAGCGGCTATCACCTGACGGCCGAAATCGACCGCCTGCGCGATGGCAGGGAGGCCAACTGATGGACGGGGATCTCGCTCTGATTTTCGGCTTTATCCTTGCCGTCATCATGCTGGTTCTGCCGTTCGCTTACATCGTCAATCAGCGCGTCCAGGCGCACGAGGAGCGCAAGCTGGAACTCGAGGCCCGGGCGGAAGAGGCCAAAGCCGAACAGCTGAGGTTTGCCAATGGCGACTACCGCAAAATGGAGGAGCGCGTCCGGGTGCTCGAACGGATCGCCACCGAAGGAAACCACGCCCTGGCAACGCAGATCGAAGAGCTGCGCGCGCTGGACGCGGCGGAAAGCCGCAGGCCGGAGGCAGCAAGATGAGCTGGCCACTTGCCGTCGTATTCATCGTGCTGATCGTCGCCATCGGCAAGGTGATGACTGCGAAATACCGTTCGCAGGGAGGGATCATCTCCGACCGCAGGGGCAACAAGCACTGGATCGGCCCGGGATCATCGTCGGCCAATCCGCAACCGGATTCCGATACGAAGCGGGAAGTCGAGGATTTGCGCGAGCGCATCAAGGTACTCGAACGCATCGCCACCGATGGCAATTCGCTCGACGCCCGGGAAACGAAGCGGATTTCGGCCGAAATCGAAGCCCTGCGGGAAAAGCAGGTCGATAGGGACTAGTTGAAGGAGGACATGAGGTGATGTTCGAACCGACTATGATAATCGCGGCCGCTTCGCTGGTCGGTCTGGCCATCGTCGCCTGGGCCCTGCTGCGCGCCTGGCATGGCTGGCTGGCGCTCAAGCGTCAGGAACTCGAGCGATTTCAAACCCCCGGTAATCCCGACGAGGGATCCTCGCTCGGCGCGGCACGGATCGAGATTTCCGACCTCAAGGAACGGATCAAGAAGCTCGAGGCGATTGCCAGCGGGGTCGATCTATGAGCGCCGCGCGGACCGACGCTGCCCGTGCGGGGATCGGCCTTGGCAGTGCGATCGCCGTGGCGGTCAGCTGGAGCCTTCACAAGTCCATCATATGGGCGGCGATCCACGGCTTTTTCGGCTGGTTCTATGTGGTCTATTACGCCTTCACTCGCCCGGGCGGTCTGTCCGGCTGAGGCCGATGGACGCTCGCCTGCCCGCCCGCTAAAGGCGCGCCATGCGAACACTTTCCGACATTGCCGAAGAATACGAGTTCCTCGAAGCGGACGAACGGTATCGCCTGCTGATCGAGCTGGGGCGCGAGCTCGACACCATGCCGGACGCACTTAAGACCGATGCGACGCTGGTGCGCGGCTGCAGCGCCCAGGTCTGGGTCTATCCCACCACTGAGACGGGAAAGCTGCATTTCCTCGCCGACAGCAATGCGGCGATCACCAAGGGTATCGTCGCATTGGTGATAGCGGCCGTGCAGGACAAACCGGCTTCCGAAGTCGCGCAGATGGATATTGCTGCAGCGCTCGAGCCTTTCGATCTCAAGAACCAGCTATCGAGCAACAGGACGCAGGGCGTGCCCAACATGATCGCTCTGGTGAAAGAACACGCCGCGCGGATCGCGGCCGGATGAAATGAAACGGCCGATCTACAAGGGCCTCGGTTTCGTGTCGGTCGGCCTCGGCGCAATCGGCGCCGCGCTGCCGATCATGCCCACTGTCCCTTTTCTGCTGTTGGCGGTCTATTTCTTCGCGCGCTCCAGCCCCGAACTGGAAAAGAAAATCCTCGATCACCCGCATTGGGGCCCACAGGTAAAGGACTGGCGCGATCGGCGTGCGATCAGCCGACGGGCAAAGACCATGGCGATCGGGGCGATGACGGCCGGCGTGGTTTTCACCTGGTACACGCTGGGGCATCCCTGGTACTGGATTTCCGTGGCCATCCTCGTGATCTGCGGTAGCTGGATCGCTACGCGCAACGAATAGCGCGAACGCAATCTCCTACAGGCGATCTCTTCCGTTATCGCAACGGAATATCCGGCACAGATGACCTACCCGGGGGGGGCCTGTCGGAGCAGCGACAACCTGCCTGAACACGTATATTATCGTTTATTATTAGATACTTAATTGGATTTCTGCCGATTGACACGGTGTCAACTTCGTCAACCGGGTGTCACCGGAATAGCGCGCTTCAGGATGTTGCGCTCGCCCGCACCTCGGCCAATCCTGCCTCGCGCTGGCGCTTGAGTTCGGCCTTCAGCTTTGCGGGATCGCGGGCCAGGATAAAGCCGAAGCTCACCCCGCCCTCTTTTCCGATCGTCGCATGGTGCAGCTTGTGCGCCTGGACCAGCCGCTTGGCATAGCCGCTCTTCGGTACCCAGCGAAAATAGCGCTGATGGACCAGCCCGTCATGCACCAGCGTATAGATGATGCCGTAGAACAGGATGCCGATCCCGATCCACGTGCCCGGCCACCAGGCATTCGCGCCAAGAACCAGGGGGCTGCCCACGGCAAACGTCGAGATACTCATTGCCGCCCCGACGACCGCGAAAAGATCGTTCTTCTCGAGCGCATTGTCATGCGGCTCGTGATGGTCGCGGTGCCAGGCCCAGCCGAAGCCGTGCATGATATATTTGTGGCTCGCCCAGGCGACCCATTCCATCGCCGCTACGGTGGCGAGAACAATCAGGGCGGGAACGAGGAAATCCATTCGCGCAGTATAGGGCGTGTCGCGCAGCAGGCAAAGCCTGCCCTGCCCCGCTCTATTCGCCGGTGTAGCGCTTCTGCTTGCGCGGCATGCCGAAACAGCGCTCGGCCACGTCGCGGTCGATCCGTGCCGGGCGCAGGCTTTCGGCATCGATGCAGCACCACATGCTCTGCACTTCGGCCAGGACCTCTTCGCCGCGGCGAATCACCGTGTTGTAGAAACTGCGCGCACCGGCGATCTTTTCGAGCACCGTTTCCGCGATCACTTCGTCGTCCAGAAAAGCCGGGCGGCGATAGGTGATCTCGTGCTTCAGCGCGACCCACGCCTTGCTCGCAACCTCTTCCGCTGGCGCCAGCTTCCGCCAGTGCGCATGAACCGTATCCTGCACCCAGTTCAGATAGCGCGCATTGTTCACGTGCCCCATGAAATCGATATCGTCGGGAAGGACCTTGATCGGGAAGGAAAATGGCTTTGCTGACATATGTGTCAATAGAGCAGAGAAAGGTTAAGTTTGGAAGACTCTGGATTTGCCTTTTTGCAGGAGTGGCAAAGCTGCCGCAATGTTCGGGGCGATGGCCAGCAAACCACGCACGCTCTACGAAAAGATCTGGGACCAGCACGTGGTCGAACGGTTCGATGACGGAACCTGCCTGATCTATATCGACCGCCACCTCGTGCACGAGGTTACAAGTCCGCAGGCCTTCGACGCATTGCGGCTGGCAGGTCGCACGGTGCGGCGTCCGGATCTCACTCTTGCCGTCCCGGATCACAACCTGCCGACCACTGCGCGGCTGGCCCCCGACGGGTCGCGCGTGCCGATCGCGGATCCGCAGAGCGCGGCGCAACTGGCCGCTCTCGAACGCAACGCTCCCGCCTTCGGCATCGACTATATCGACGCCATTGCGCCCGAGCAGGGCATCGTTCACGTCGTCGGCCCCGAACAGGGCTTCTCGCTGCCCGGTGCGACCATCGTCTGCGGCGACAGCCACACGGCCGCGCATGGCGGTATCGGCGCGCTCGCCTTCGGGATCGGCACCAGCGAAGTGGAGCACGTGCTGGCCACCCAGACGCTCCAGTTGCGCCAGTCGAAGACGATGGAGGTGCGCGCCGAGGGCGAACTGGGTCCCGGCGTCACTCCGAAAGATCTGATCCTCCATATCATCGGCGTGATCGGCACGGCCGGCGGCACCGGCCATGTCATCGAGTATCGCGGGCACGTATTCGAGGAAATGAGCGTCGAAGGCCGCCTTACCGTATGCAATATGAGCATCGAGGGAGGTGCCCGCGCAGGCCTCATCGCGCCCGACGACAAGGTGTTCGCCTATCTCGCAGGCCGTCCCTATGCACCGGCGGGCGACGACTGGGATCGCGCCATGGAATGGTGGCGCTCGCTCTCCACCGACGCCGGTGCGAGCTTCGACAGATCGGTGGTGATCGACGCTGCCGATGTCGAGCCAACGGTGAGCTGGGGAACCAGCCCGGAAGATGTCGTTGCCGTAAGCGGCGCCGTACCCTCGCCCGACAGCTTCGCCGACCCGTCCAAGCAGGACGCAGCGCGCAAGAGCCTGGACTATATGGACCTCGCGCCGGGCACTCCGATCGAGGATATCGCGGTCGAGAACGTCTTCATCGGCAGTTGCACCAACAGCCGGATCGAGGATCTGCGCGCCGCTGCAGAAATACTTAAAGGCCGGAAGAAAGCGCCCAATGTGCGCTGGGCGATCGCGGTGCCCGGATCGGGGCTCGTCAAGCGACAGGCGGAAGCCGAAGGGCTCGACCGGATCTTCACCGAAGCAGGTTTCGAATGGCGCGAGCCCGGCTGTTCGGCCTGCCTCGCGATGAACCCCGACAAGGTCCCGCCGGGCGAACGCTGCGCCTCGACCAGCAACCGCAATTTCGTCGGCCGTCAGGGTCCCGGCGCACGCACACATCTCGTCAGTCCGGCCATGGCCGCCGCCGCCGCCGTTACCGGCCGGCTTGCCGATGTGCGAAAGTTCGCCCCTTGCCAAGAAGTCGGCGGCTGACCATTGAGGATGCATGACCAAGAAGCTTTCCGGAAAAGCCGCCATCGCCAGTGCCATCGGCTCCGCCGCCATCGCTGCAGCGATGCTTTACGCCAACAAGCGCAAGGAGCGGAAAAAGGGACCGAAACAGCCCGGCTCCATTCCCTCCGGAGAGAATCCCGAAACCGACTGAAGGCCGGCACGGGAAGGGAGAAAGGCATGTCGCCATTGGTCAGGTTGCGGGCATTTGCGGAAAGCGCGGGCCGATGAAGGCCGTCTCCACCATCCGTGGCCGCGCCATTCCGCTCGGCCTCAAGAACGTCGACACCGACGTCATCATCCCTGCGCACTGGCTCAAGACCATCAGCCGTGAAGGGCTTGGCAAGGGTGCGTTCGAAACTATCCGGGCAACGCCGGGCAACCCGTTCGATGTGGAGGACTTCGCCGGGGCCCCGATCCTGATCGCAGGCGACAATTTCGGGTGCGGCTCCAGCCGCGAACATGCTGCCTGGGCGATGCTCGACATGGGCCTGACTGCGGTGATCGCGCCGAGCTTCTCCGATATTTTCGCGGGCAACGCGTTCAAGAACGGCATCCTCGCCGTCGAGCTGCCGCAAGAGCAGGTCGATCGGCTGCTCGAAGTCGCAAAGGACGAACAGATAGCCGTCGACCTGGAAAACCAGGTAGTGACCACTCCTTTTCAGGACCGGTTCGAATTCCAGATCGACCCTTTCCGCAAGCGCTGCCTGCTCGAAGGGCTCGACGAGATCGGCTTGACGCTGGGTAGCGAAAGCGAAATCACACGCCACGAACAGGTGCGCGAGGGCGCCATGCCCTGGCTCGACAAACCAAGCAGGAGAGATGCAGCGTGAAGGCAGTCCTTTCGAAGGAAACCGGCGGCCCCGAAACCCTCGTCGTCGAGGACATCGAAGTGCCAACGCCCGGCAAGGGAGAGGTGCTGGTCAAGGTTGCTGCCTGCGCGATCAATTTTCCCGACACGCTGATCATCCGCGATATGTACCAGTTCAAGCCGCAGCGTCCCTTTGCTCCCGGTGGCGAAATTTCCGGCACGATCGAGGCACTGGGCGAAGGCGTCACCGGCTTTGCGGTGGGCGACAAGGTCATGTGCGGCGTCGGCAATGGCGGCCTTCAGGAAAAGGTCGCGGTTGCGGCCACGCGCCTGTTCAAGGTGCCCGACGGGATCGATCTGGTGAAGGCCAGTGCGCTGCTGATGACCTATGGCACAACCATCCATGCTTTGAAGGATCGCGGCGACATCAAGGAAGGCGAAACCGTGCTTGTGCTGGGCGCCGCCGGTGGTGTCGGCCTGTCGGCGGTGGAACTGGCCAAGGCCTATGGCTGCCGCGTGGTCGCGGCGGTGTCGACCGAAGAGAAAGGCGAGGTCGCGAGGAAGCACGGCGCGGACGAAGTGGTCATCTATCCGCGCGCGCCCTTCGACAAGGACACTTCGAAACAGTTGGCAAACGACTTTAAGGCGGCGGTCGGCCCCAACGGTGCGGATATCATCTACGACATTGTCGGTGGCGACTATTCCGAACCCGCCTTGCGGGCGATCGCCTGGGAAGGCCGCTTCCTCGTGATCGGTTTCCCGGCGGGCATCGCCAAGATGCCGCTCAATCTGACGCTCCTGAAGAGCTGCGATATCCGCGGCGTGTTCTGGGGTGCCTTCACCGCCCGCGAACCCGAACGCAACCAGCGGAATATCGAGGAACTGTTCGACCTCTGGAAGGCAGGCAAGATCGATCCACTGGTCAGCGAGACATACCCGATCGAGCGCGCACATGAAGCGATCGCCAAACTCGAGAACCGAGGCGCTATCGGGAAGCTCGTTGTCGTAATGGGATAACCGCCCTTGCAGGGCGTGGGGGCCACGCCTATTCCGGCCTCGAGATTCCATCCCAAGAGGACTGACATGACCGATTTCAAGGATCGCGAGCGCGGCGAGGAAGCCAAGTTTGCCTTCGACGAGGAGAACGCCTTCAAGATCGCCGCCCGCCGCAATCGGCTGGTCGGCGAATGGGCAGCAGGCCTGATGGGCCTGACCGACGAGGAAACCGACGCCTACAAAAAGGCAGTCGTCCAGGCCGATTTCGAGGAAGCGGGCGACGAGGACGTAATTCGCAAGCTGCTCGGCGACCTCACGGCGGCCGAGTGCGATGTGAGCGAAGCGGACATTCGCACCAAGCTGGAAGAATGCGCCGTCGAAGCACGACGCCAGTTCATGACCGATCGGAACTGATCCCATGCCGATGGCCGCCAATGATATCGTCGCGCTGATCGAGAACGCGCTTCCCGGCGCTATCGTAGAGATGCGCGACCTCGCGGGGGACAACGATCACTGGGCGGCAAAGGTCACCGCCCCGCAATTTGCGGGACTGACGCGCGTCAAGCAGCACAAGCTGGTCTATGACGCGCTGGGCGGGAGGATGGGCGGCGAACTGCACGCCTTGCAACTGACCACCCAAGCCCCCACCTGATTCCGGGAAGTCAAATTCAAAGTAAAGGACGGACCCAATGTCCGACACCAACCAGCGCATCGCCGACATCGTCGGCGGCAACGATGTCGTCCTCTTCATGAAGGGCACCCCACTGTTTCCGCAATGCGGCTTTTCCAGTCGGGCCATCGCCATCCTCGACCACTGCGGCGTCGCCTACGACAGCGTCGACGTATTGCAGGACATGGAAATCCGCCAGGGCATCAAGGCCTATTCCGACTGGCCGACCATCCCCCAACTCTATGTGAAGGGCGAATTTGTCGGCGGCAGCGACATCATGATGGAAATGTTCGAAGCCGGCGAACTCCAGCAGATGATGGACGAGAAGCAGGTCGCCAAGGCGGAAGGCTGATATCGACCTCAGCGCCGGCCCGTGCCGGTGCCCCCGAAAACGGGAAAGACCCGCCCGGTGGGACAACCGGGCGGGTCTTTTTGATCTCGAGGGCGGAGGTTTGGAGACCTGGGGTTAGCTTGCCCTCGCGAAGACGTGATCGAGACATCGTTCAGTATGCATGCAGCGTGCCAGATCCGTGCGAGCGCGCATTTGCACACAAATCGATGGTTAACATGACCTTTGCAGCACAGGTTGATGTAAAATTTTCCGACACGCAGCGTTCGCCTTTGCGCTTGGCAAACGCGGTCGCCACCGGCACAATATTTGAATGACCGAGCAAAGCGACAGCGGGATAGACGGAATTCCCGCAGCGACCGTGGTAATCTTCCGCAATGCTCGCGAAGGCGGCCCACCGCAAATCCTGATGACGATCCGCTCGCGCGAAATGGTGTTCGCAGGCGGCATGGCGGTCTTCCCCGGAGGACGCGTCGATCCGGCCGATTTCGATCTTGGCGCGAGCATGGGCGGACCGCTGGACCCCGATGAAGCGGCGCATCAGGTCGCGGTGGTACGCGAAACGCTCGAGGAAACCGGGCTTGTGATTGGGCTGGCCGGCGATATCGACGGAGCCAAGGCACAGGCCGCGCGGCAGTTCCTCCAGCAGACTGGCGAACTGGCCCCCGTTCTCGATCATTTCGACTGGGAACTCGATCTCGATCAGTTGGTGCCCTTTGCCCGCTGGTTCCCGAAGAACGAGCGTATCCCGAGGGTCTACGACACCCGTTTCTACCTGGCCGATCTCGGCACGGGCGCGGTCGAGATCGAAGCGGACCTATCCGAAAACACGCACCTTTTCTGGACGACCGCGCAAGGCGCACTCGACGCGGCGGACAATGGCGAGATCAAAGTGATCTTTCCCACCAGGCGCAATCTCGAACGGCTCGCCCTGTTCGACAGTTTCGCTGCGGCAAGAGCCCAGGCGCAGGCAATTCCCGTCCGCACCATCACGCCCTTCATCGGGGAAATGGACGGCAAGTCTTGGCTGCACATCGGCGAAGACTTCGGTTATCCAGTTACCGGCGAACTTCTGGACAGCGTAGCACGGGGCTGAGACGGCAGAGTCCGGAAAGCATATGTACCGCCAGCAGAGAAGCGGAGACGAACTCTCGGGCCACCGCCGCGGCGGTACGTATCAACCGCTATCTTGGCCGCGTTGATCGAGTAACTGGTGGTCTTGCGCCTCAATTTAGGTAGAGGTGGCATCGAGAGGGACGCATGGTAACAATTCGGGACGTTGCAAAAGCTGCTGGCGTGTCGGTCGCGACCGCTTCTCGTGCCCTCAACGGCATGTCGATTGTGACCGCCAAGACGCGCGAGAAGATCGAAGCCACAGCCTCGGAACTGAACTATGTTCCCCACAGCGGCGCCCGCAGCCTTACCAAGCGCAAGACCGACACGATCGGCGTCATCCTGCCCGATCTGTTCGGCGAATTCTTTTCCGAGATCATTCGCGGTATCGACCTGGTTACGCATCGCGCAGGGAAGAGCCTGCTGCTGGGCAACATGCATGGCAGTGCGGAAGAAACGGGGCTGGCGATCCGCGCCATGCGCGGCAGGGTAGACGGTCTCCTCGTCATGCCGCCGGATTCCCGTGCGGACACGATAGAGGCGGTGACGCGCGATATACCCACGGTTTTTCTCAATGCCCAGGGGAAGGACGAAGTTACCCCGTTCGTTTCGGTCGACAATTACGCCGGTGCCCGTCTCGTGACCGACCATCTAGTCGATCGCGGCGCGCGCACCATCGTCCACATTGCAGGCCCCGCCAGCAACCGCGATGCCCGCGAACGCCAGCGCGGATATTGCGATGTGTTAGCCGAAAGGCTGGGCGACAGCAGCCCCCACATCCTGCCCGGTGATTTCCGGGACGATGCCGGTCGCAAGGCCGCGCGCCTGCTGTTGAATAGCGACATATCCTTCGACGCGATTTTCGCCGGCAACGATATGATGGCCGTCGATCTCATGAACGAATTACGGAAGGCGGGCCGTGATATCGGCAATGATGTCCTCGTTGCCGGCTTCGATGATATTCCGCTCGCTCGATATGTCACACCCGGGTTGACCACGGTTCACTCCGACATCACGCGATTGGGTTCCGCCGCCGCGGAGTTGATGCTCCGGATGATGAAAGGGGAGACGCTGGACCCGAACGAAAGTCTGGTCATCGCCCCGACGCTGGCGATCCGAGGGTCGAGCGCAGGCAGGGCTTGAACGGCTCGTCCCACATGAATTGACGCCTCGCGGCGCTGTTGCTTAGGGACCTGAAGACCGACTTCCCGAAGCCGATGGAGATAGCAGCAATGAACCGGTTCGGACGATTTGCCGCGCTGATTGCGGCAGCCACACTTGCAACCGCCTGCGCCAGCGTGCCGAGGCCAGCATTGGCGGAGACCGAGCCCGTTACCGGACAGCATCCGCATGAAAGTGTCGAAGCGGGTGGCTATCCCTACCAGCTCTTCGTGCCGCGAAATTTCGATCCCGAGGCGCGGTGGCCGCTGATGATTTTCCTGCACGGCTCGGGTGAGCGCGGCACCGACATCGCGAAGGTCAAGGTCCATGGACCGCCCAAGCATGCGGACCTCGATCCGGATTTTCCTTTCATCCTCGTCTCCCCTCTGCTCCCCGCCGAAGAGGACTGGGATATTGCGAAGCTCGAGGCCATCCTCGATCGCATTCTGGAAACGATGCCGGTCGACCGCGAGCGCATCTATCTTACCGGATTGAGCCGTGGCGGCCATGCGACATGGCGCTGGGGCGCACAACGACCCGACCTTTTCGCAGCACTGGCACCGGTCGCCGGACGCGGCGATCCAGCGACGGCTTGCCGGCTCGTCGACCTTCCTATTTGGGCGTTGCACGGGGACCGCGACGATGTCGTTGTACCTGAAGGCAGTTTCGCGATGGCGCGCGCGATCCGGGCGTGCGGAGGACAACATACGAGACTGACCATCTATCCCGATCTCGGTCACAATGCGTGGGATCCAGCCTATGCCGATCCCGAGCTTTATCTCTGGTTGCTTTCGCATCGACGCCCCGACAGCGATGAATAAATCGTTCCGCGCGATCCTGCTTGTCTTCGCACTGATCGTTACCGGCTGTGCGCATGTGCCTGCACCGGACACCGCGAATGAAGCCGCGTTTCGGGTGATGACCTTCAACATCAGGCTCGACACCGCATCGGATGGGCAGAACGCTTGGCCCGAACGGCGCGAACTGGTGCGCGACCTGATCCGCCACGAGGCACCAGTCTTGCTGGGCATGCAGGAGGTTCTTCTGCATCAGAAGCGCTATCTCGAAGAAGCTTTGCCCGGTTACGACTTCATTGGCGTGGGCCGCGACGATGGCGTCGCGGCGGGAGAGTTTTCTCCGCTAGCGTGGCGGCGCGACGTGTTCACCTCGATCGAGAGCGGCACCTTCTGGCTGTCATCGACACCGGAAGTGCCTGGAAAGGGCTGGGACGCCGCCTATCCGCGTGTCGCCACTTGGGCGATCCTGGAGCGTCGCGATGGTGGTGGCAAAGTGCGTGTACTCAATACGCATTTCGATCACGCTGGCGTATCGGCACGCACCAACGCGGCCCGAATGATCGCGGAATGGGTGGATAACGGCGCAGGTGCCGGACTCCCGACGGTGGTGATGGGCGATTTCAACGCCGATCCGGACAGCGATCCCTACGCCATCCTCGTCGGCGGCACGCTCGCCGACAGCCGCAGCGTAAGTGCAACGAAGCCCTATGGTCCGCCGGGCACTTTCACCGGCTTCGATATCGCGCGCGCCGCACCGATGCCGATCGACCATATCTTCGTGTCGCCGGACATCGTGGTGACCGAGCATGCGGTTGTCACCCAGCATTGGGGCGGTCGCTTGCCCTCGGACCATTATCCCGTCGTGGTGCGGTTGGACCTGCCGTGAAACCAGTCGCTATTGCGGGGGTTGATCCAGCCAACCGCCGGTAAAGCCCATCCGTTCAAGCCCCCGCCGGATATGCGGATTCTTGCGCATAGTGCGCCAGACCAGTTCGCTGCGATGGTTCTCCATCATTGCAAGGATAGGTCCCTGATCGATGCCGAGATGGTCCCTCGCTACCCATCCCTTGACCGGATCGGCGTCGCCACTGGTCGATCCCTCTTCGACGAAAGTGAAGCTGGGATTGATCGCATCCTTGAAGCCATAGTCGGTGTAGAGACGATCGCCGTATTTGGCTTTCATGTTCATCAGCGCCGGGATCGTGACCTCTGGAGCAAAGGGGATCGATCCGCCCGGCGCCGTCGGCACGATCGTGCCATCGTCGACAACCCGAATGCCACTGACCCCACGCGCGGAATAGGTCATGAAATTGCGCAGCTTGCCGTTGACGGTGTACTCGCCGCGCGATCCGGCTGGCCCGTCGGATGCGGTCCAGCCCCAGATGTCGGCGCTGTAGTCCTTCCAGTCATTCGGATTGTCCGCGCCATAAGCTCGCTGGCTCAAGGTCGCCCGGCGGCTGTTCTCGAAATAGTCGATCCCTTTGCCGCGCATGAATTCATCCTGGATGCCGCGAAAATCGATCCAGACATGGCTGTATTGATGACCGAACAAGGGTTCGAACTGGAGGTGTTCGTATCCGTAATACGTGCCCCAGTCCTTTTCGAGATCGGCGGCCCAGCCTTGATCCCACGCGTCTTTGCCGATCGGATGGGTCGGCGAACCGGCGGCGAGAATATAGACCAGCATGCCTTCGTTGTACCCGACCCAATCATGCGTACCGAAATCGCCGTTTTCCCCGCGTTCGGGGTACCAGCCCATGGCAATCGCCTTTCCGCCTCCGCCATTGGCTGACGGAATTCTGCTGTTTTCACGCTGGGCGAAAGTCCAGTCGACACGGCGATATATCTTTTCCGCGAGATCGCGGATTTCCGTCTCGACAGGTGTATCGCGGTCGAAATAGCTCTGGGCGAACAACACGCCTCCCAGCAGCAAGGAGGTATCTACCGTCGATAGCTCGGTGGTACCACGCCGGGTGCCATCCTCGAAATTGAGGAAGTGGTAGAAGAAACCTTTATGCCCCGACATACCGCTCTCGGCCACACCCTGGGGGGCGTTCCAGTAGAATTCGAGACAATCGCGCGTGCGGGCAGCAGCCTCGTCACGGGAAACATAACCTCGTTCCGCACCAATGCCGAAAGCCGTCAGAGCATAGCCGGTTGCGGCAATCGAGGAAAACGGGTTGCTTGGCCATCGATCGGGGGCAAGGCAGCGCTCCGTATCGGTCGTATCCCAAAAGTAACGGAAGGTCCGCTGCGTGAGGTCTTCGGAAAAGGACCCCACATTGGCAGCTTCTGCAGCGGCGGCCGCACCTCGGCCGGTTTCGATCGGCTCAACCGCAACACAGGCTGTGAGACCGAGAGAGTAAAGGGCAGCGCAAGCCGCGATAAGTTTCATGATTCACCTTGATTGTGTGGATGCGCCGCACCGGGAGGAAAGTGCGGCGCATCCTGTACGACCCGATCAGAACTCGAAGCCTGCTGAGACTTTGAGCGTCCTCGGGAAACCGTCGGTACTGAGGTTGTTGAAATCCCGTTCTCCGGTCACAGCGTTGAAGCCGTTGTAATTTCGATCGTTGAACACGTTGAGCACATCGGCACGCACCCAGATGCGTGTGTCGTCGTTGATCAAACCGATGTCGAAATATTTTGTCAGCGACAGATCAAACTGGCGGAAACCCCAAAGATCGCCGTTGGAATCACGCTCTACGGCAACGATATCGCGCGAATCGGGATCGCCGTCGACGGAAATGAACGCCTGTTCGTAAGCCGGCGATGCGATCTGGAACTTGCTGCCAAGGGTGAAGTTCAGTGGCAGGTCCACCGTTCCGGCCATCACGAAGCGATGCTTGCGAACGCCGCGCGAGCGGATAACGGGGTAGTCGTCGAAGGACGGGAAATCGAGCGAGAAAAACTCACCGAAGCGCCGGTTTTCCTCCGCTAAGGTAAAGGTGTAGGTGGCATCGATCGACCACGGCGATTGCGGCGTGTAGCGCTTCCCGAACTTGAGATATGCCGAGTCCGCATCGGTGTTGATGCCGTTGGTGCCGATCAGGATTGCGCCATATGGGCTTGGCGGGAAGCCAAACGGCGACTGTGCATTGCCTTCGTCCGGGAAAAAGCTGCCATCCGGCCGGCGATTGCCCAGCAGATAGCCGAACCCGTCGCGGCTCGCGATATGGCTGTACCCGACCTCTAGATTTATGAGATCGAACGTGCTGCGCACACCAAGACTGAACTGGTCCGAGTAGGGAAGCTTGAGATCGTTGTCGATGAAACGAAGTTCGCCTCCGGCACCCGGAGGGGCTCCATCGATCAATTGCTGGCGCCCCGCTTCGGTCAGATAGATCGGGTCGAACGGAACGCAGGTTGGACTGGCCGTACACTCGCCGCGCGGGTCTCCCGCATTCTGGAACTGGAAGGTGCGCCCAAATGCTGCCCCCTGTACTAATTCCTGCTGAACGAAATCGAACTGGTTGCGATCGTATGACCGACCATAGCCGCCGAAGAGGACGAATTGTCCATCGGGATCAAGCCAGTAGGAAAAACCGATTCGCGGCTGGATCGCGCCGTAGAATACCTCACGCTCGGTCCCGGTCGAGATGAAGTCATTGATGTCGTAATTCGCGTTGACGAGATTGGGATAATTATCCGGTTGAACCGCCGCAACACGCGCCGGATCGTGTACGTAATTCAAGAAATCTGGAGTGCGCTCGAAGTCCCAGCGCACACCGAGATTGAGGGTCAGGCGATCGGTGACGTCCCAGTCGTCCTGAATGTAAATACCGAACTGGAAGGTCTTGGAATTGAGCGTAATATCCGTTCCCGGCGCGACCGAACTGAAGTTGAGCTCGTAGGGGATCTGGTCGTTGAACGGCCCGCTGTTGAGATTGTCCGGATCGTCAGGATTGTAGGAGGTGTTAAACGTATATTGCGGATTGAAGCTGTTTTGCTCGGTCGAATTCAGCGTCACCCACTTCGCCTTCACACCGGCCTTGATCGTGTGGCGATCGAACCCCGTCCAGGTGAAATCGTTCGAGATTTGCCAACCGTCCTGGCCCTTGTCCTGGAAGCTGCGGCCACCGCCGGTCTGCAGAATGGTATCCTCTCGCCGCGTATCGTCTTCGAAGATAACGGCACGAAACACGTTTCTGGGCTCCAACAGGAACGGTCGTGGATTCCACGTCACGTCTTCATAAGTGACCTTGAAATCGTTGATAAAATTGTCAGATGTGTGTTCCCAACGCGCCAGACCTCGCCATTCCTTCACGCTTGTGACCGTACGCGTGCTGTAGGCGGCGTTACCGCTACTGAAGTCCTCTCCGTCTTCGTCGCGGTATTTGAGCGATACCTGGAAAACGTCGGCGCTGTTGGGCGTGAAATCCAGCTTCCCGAAATAAAGGTTCTCGTTGAAGATCTCGCTCCGCGAGCCGAACTCGCCCTGATACTGGCTCGGAAAGTCACTTGGCGCCAGATCGAGCCCCGGGGTCACGTCTCGCGGCGTAACGATCTCCTTTCCTTCGTAAGTCCCGAAGAAGAACAGCTTGTCACGAATGATGGGGCCGCCCAGTGTGCCACCATACTGCAAATCTCGACTTTCGGTCTTACCCAGAGGATTGGTACCGAAAATCTCGATCGGTCGGGCGGCTCGCAGCTTCTCGTTGGTAAAATCGATAAATCCCGAACCGTGGAATTCATTGGTCCCCGATTTGGTGATTGCAGTCACGGCGACCGAGCTGACCTGATCGAATTCCGCCTTATAGTTCGAGCTGATGACGCGATATTCGCCGATCGCCGCTTGCGGAAACGGGTTCCCCTGCGTGGAATCCTGTCCCGTTATGCCGCCGCGCAGTACATAGTCCTTCTGGCTCACGCCATCGATGAACACGTTCACCGAATTGCCGTTCTGAGCGCCGCCCTGAAGCCTGCGGTCGCCGCCGAAGTTATCGATGAACTGAACACCCGGCGCAAGATCGGCGAAGGCGAGGAAATTGCGGTTCGTCTGCGGGATCTGCTCGATCAGGCGCTGCGAGATGTTGATACCGACTTCACCACCTTCCAGCGTGCGGATGCGGTCGCCGGTCACCAGAATCACATCTCCGTCGGCCGGCGCCTCTTCGGGGCTATCTTCGGCACCGTCCTCTGCCGGAGCAGCAAGCTCTCCAACATCGAAGTTCAACACGGCATTCTGCGCTACCGACAGTTGGAACGTGTCGGTTGAGAGGACGCCATCGGGCGTCGTCACTTCCAGCCGATAGGCCCCGGCGGCGAGCGACGCGAAATTGTACCGCCCGTTGGCATCAATCGCGACTGACCGACGCACACCAGTATCCTCACGCACCGCAGCGACCTGGGTCGCGCCGCCAGTGATCTGGCCGCGTAAAGAAGCGTTGGATTCCTGCGCATGGGCGGGAGCTGCAATGCCGATCGCCAGCGCACCCGTAGCGCAACCCTGGACCAGCGCCAGGGCCAGGCGACGTGCCACAGCCGAGCGATTCTTGTGCGAAAAGATCATCGGTATTTCCTCCCCAAAATCACGGCCTTGCTTCGACCGTTTAGGCCCGCCGCATTATTTGTGACGTAACCGAATCGACATTTGATAACCGGTGTTGTAACCGGTTTCATGATCGATGTATAGATGGCGCGGAGAGGCGATTCTTTCATGCGATCGATCGCCGGAGAAAAACTCGGAAATCCGAACTGGGAGGATTTACATGCGTTCACTGCACCGAACCGCGCTAGCCTGCGCGAGCGCTTTGGCGCTTGCCGGATGTGCAACGACCAGCGGGGCATCGACGCCTGAAGCCAAGACCGGTTCTGCGTCGACAACGGTTCCGGTGCAGCCGGCACAGCCTGCCTGGGCGCAGCGCGATGCTGAAATGGACGCCTTCCTCGACGATCTTATCGGCAAGATGACGCTGGAAGAGAAAGTTGGCCAGTTGACGCTGCTAACCAGCGACTGGGAATCGACCGGCCCGACAATGCGCGAAGGCTACCAGCAGGACATTGCCGCCGGCCGGGTGGGTTCGATCTTCAACGCCTATACCGCCAAGTACACGCGCGAACTGCAGCAAATGGCCATTGATGGCACGCGGCTCAAGATCCCGCTGCTGTTCGGTTACGATGTAATCCATGGCCACCGTACGATATTCCCTATCTCTCTTGGCGAAGCCGCAAGCTGGGATATGGACGCGATCGAGAAGTCCGCACGGGTCTCGGCACAGGAAGCCTCGGCAGAGGGTATCCATTGGACGTTCTCGCCCATGGTCGACGTCGCCCGCGACGCACGCTGGGGGCGCATCTCCGAAGGCGCGGGCGAGGATGTCTATCTTGGCAGCCGGATCGCGAAGGCGCGGGTGCACGGCTATCAAGGCGACGATCTCGGTGCGGTCGACACCGTTCTCGCCACCGCGAAACATTTTGCCGCATATGGCGCGGCGCAGGCTGGGCGCGATTATCACACCGTCGATATCTCCGAACGCACCCTGCGTGACATCTACCTGCCGCCATTCAAGGCTGCCGTCGATGAAGGTGTTGCAACCTTCATGACCGCATTTAACGAGTACGATGGCGTGCCTGCCAGCGGTAGCAGGTTCCTGTTGACCGACGTTCTGCGCAACGAATGGGGCTTCGACGGGTTCGTTGTTACCGATTACACCTCGATCAACGAGATGGTTCCGCATGGCTATGCCAAGGACTTGGCACAGGCCGGCGAGCAGTCGCTCAACGCCGGTGTGGACATGGATATGCAGGGCGCCGTGTTCATGGAGAACATGGTGAAATCGGTAGAGGAAGGCCGCGTCAGCCAGGCGAATATCGATCGTGCCGTACGTCGTGTCCTCGAGATGAAGTACCGGCTCGGCCTGTTCGAAGATCCCTATCGCTACGCCGATCAGGCGCGGCAGGAAGCAACGCTCTACAAACCCGAATTCCTCGAAGCCGCGCGCGACGTAGCGCGCAAGTCGATGGTGTTGCTCAGGAACGAGGACAACGTGCTGCCGCTGGCCGCCAATGCCGGCCGGATTGCGGTGATCGGGCCGCTCGGCAACAGCAAGACCGACATGATCGGCAGCTGGTCGGCTGCGGGCGATCGCCAGACCCGCCCGGTCACCGTGCTCGAAGGTATTCAGGCTCGGGCGGGCGACGGCGTCAGTGTCGAATATGCCAAGGGCGCAAGCTACGAATTCGCCGATGCGGGCAAGACCGATGGCTTCGCCGAGGCGCTTGCGCTGGCGAAAGGCGCGGACGTGATCGTCGCCGTCATGGGCGAAAAATGGGACATGACCGGCGAGGCGGCCAGCCGCACTTCGCTCGATCTTCCTGGCAACCAGCAGGCCCTGCTTGAACAGCTCGACGCAACCGGAAAGCCGGTGATACTCGTAATGATGAGTGGACGCCCCAACTCGATCACCTGGGCGAACGAAAACGTGCCCGCCATCCTGCACGCCTGGTATCCGGGCACCCAGGGCGGGCATGCTGTCGCCGATGTGCTGTTCGGAGACTACAATCCCGCGGGCAAGCTGCCGGTCACGTTCCCGCTTAATGTCGGCCAAGCGCCGATCCATTACGACATGAAGAACACCGGCCGCCCGATCGAGCTGGGCGAGCCCGGCGCGAAATATGTCTCGCGCTATCTCAGTACGCCGAACGACCCGCTGTACCGCTTCGGCTATGGCCTGAGCTATACGACGTTCGGCTATTCGCCTGCGAAGCTGGCTGCAACATCGATGGGGCCAGGCGGTTCGATCACCGCCAGCGCGACCATTACGAATACCGGCGAGCGGGCGGGTGAGGAAGTCGTCCAGCTTTACGTGCGCGATCTCGTCGGCTCGGTGACCAGGCCGGTCCAGGAACTGAAAGGTTTCGAGAAGATCATGCTCCAACCCGGTGAAAGCCGCACCGTGACCTTCACCCTTCGCCCGGAAGATCTTGCCTTCACGCGTGCAGATATGTCGCATGGGTGGGAACCGGGTGAATTCCAGCTCTGGATCGCGCCTTCCTCCGGCGCGAAAGCGAGCACTCCCGTGACATTCTCTCTAACGGAGTGATCGCTTGAACCTCCCCGGTTTCCGTGCCCCCCACCCCCTCGCGCTGCTCGCTGCGATTACCCTGGCAAGCTGCGCGACCGTGGAGACCGGGGAGGTTCACCAGACCCGTCCGTCAACTACTGCCGGCCAGGCGCGGCCGAACATCATCTTCATCATGTCGGACGATCACGCGCAAACCGCGATCTCCGCCTATGGAACCGAGATCGGCAAGCTCGCCCCCACACCCAATATCGACCGGATCGCGGCCAATGGCGCGCTGTTCGAAAACAGCTACGTCACCAATTCGCTCTGCGGGCCCAGCCGCGCAACGATGCTCACCGGCCAGTTCAGCCATATGCATGGCTTCACCCAGAACGGTCAGAAGTTCGATAACGGACAGTGGAACTGGGTCCGCGAGCTCGGCCAGTCCGGCTACAAGACCGCACTGTTCGGCAAATGGCACCTGAACTACTCGCCCGAAGGCGCCGGGATCGACGACTGGGCAGTGCTCGACGATCAAGGCAAATACTACAATCCCGATATCATTACGCCGACGGGGCGCAGCGTGGTCGAAGGTTATGCCTCGGACATTGTCACCGATTACAGCATCGACTGGCTGGAAAATAATGCCGGATCGGACGAGCCCTTCGCCATCCTGATCCACCACAAGGCGCCGCATCGCAATTTTATGCCTGCGATCCGCCATCTGCAGAAGTATATCGGCACCGAGTTTCCCGTGCCGACCAACTATTTCGACCATTATGACGGTCGCCCGGCGGCCGCGGCGCAGGAAATGAACATTTACCGCGACATGTATGAAGGCCACGACCTCAAGATGACGACAGAAGAGGGGTCGACGGAACTCCGCTTCAACCCCTGGACCGACGATTTCGATCGCATGACGCAGGAACAGCGCGACGCCTATTTCGGCGCGCTCCAGCCCGGCAACGACGCGATGAACGCGGCCGATATGAGCGAGCGCGAAATGGCGATCTGGAAATACCAGCGCTATATGGACGAATATCTCGGCACCGTCGCCGCCGTGGACGAAAGCGTCGGTCGCGTGCTGGACTGGCTCGAAACGTCGGGTCAGGCGGACAACACCATCGTCGTCTACACCTCGGATCAGGGGTTCTACCTTGGCGAACATGGCTGGTTCGACAAACGCTTCATGTACGAAGAAAGCCTGCGCACGCCGCTGGTGATGCAATGGCCCGGTCATATCGCGCCGGGCACCCGGGTTGGCGTGCCGGTCCAGAATGTCGACTACGCCGCAACCTTCCTCGACTTTGCCGGCCTTGCCCCGCGCGACAGCATCCAGGGCCGTTCCTTGCGGGAAGTAGTCGATGGCCACCCGCCCGCCGATTGGCGCAAGGACATCTATTATCATTATTACGAGTATCCCGGCTTCCACTCGGTGCGCGCGCATTACGGCGTCAAATCGGGGCAGTACAAGCTGATGCGCTATTACGGCGATATCAATCAGTGGGAATTCTACGATCTCGAAACCGACCCGAACGAAATGAAGAACCGCATCGACGATCCGGCGGTGCAGGGCATCGTAAAAGAGATGAAAGCGCGGCTCGACGCGTTGCGCACCCAATACCGCGACAGCGACGGCCCTTCCGTCGGCGATCCGCTAACCGCGGTGGCAAAGGGCAAACGCGATGCCGAAGCGGCTGCAGGCGCAGGCCACCACGCGCATCACTGAGGGGTGCGGCAAGGCCTGATGTCCGAAAGCACTCTGTTCACAGCCACGGCGACCGAACCCAAGCGTAGCGCGTTTTTCTCCTATTTCACTCGGAGCGAGGGCTAAGAAGCCTTAGCGCTTCACCGCGTCGGGCGCAGCGAAAGGGCGAAACCACCGCCTGCTTCCATCGCCAGCACAAGCGTTTCGCCGCCGCGCACTTCGAGGGTTTCGCGTGTCATGGCGAAACGGTCGCCATCGATCCCCCCGCCCTCGTCGTCACGCCAGATCTCGGCGGTATAGCGCTTGCCCTCGGGCAGGAACGACAGGTCGATCGGCATTTCGCGGCGGTTGTCGTCGGTTACGCTGCCGATCCACCAGTCTTCGCCGCCGCGCCGCTGCCGCGCGACGATCGCATATTCACCAATGACGCCTGCAAGCACCTTTGTGCGCTCCCAATCCACCGGTACCTGCTCGATAAAGGCGAGCGCATCGGGATGTTTCGCATAATTCTCGGGCAGGTCGGCAGCCATCTGGATCGGCGAATAGATCACAACGTAATCGGCAAGCTGGCGAGCGAGCGTGTTCGGAATCGGGCGTCCTTCCCGGCCTGCGAGACTGACGATACCCGGCGTCAGGTCGAATGGCCCCGAAAGCATGCGGGTGAACAGAAGCGTTGGTTCATGGTTCGGCGGATTGGGCGGTTCCCCCCAGGCATTGTATTCGGTCCCGCGCGCACCTTCGCGGGTAACGAGGTTCGGGTAGGTCCGCCTGAGGCCCGTATCCTTGATCGGCTCATGGGCGTTGACCGCAATGCGGTGCCGGGCCGCACGCTCCGCCACATGGGCATGGTGGCGCGCCATGTACTGACCGTCGTGATATTCCCATTGTTCGGTGCCGTCCGGGTCTTCGCGAAGCACGCCGCCCGCGTCGGCGACATAGCCGGTCTTGACCGAATGGACACCGTAGCGCTGGTAATAGTCGAAGGCGGCCTCAAGCTCGCGTTCGTACAGGCCCGCATTGCCCGCGGTTTCATGGTGACCCATGATCTCAACGCCCTTTGTACGCGCATAGGCGGAGATGCGGTCCATGTCGAAATCGGGATAGGCGACCGCGAACTCGAAGTTACGCCCGCTCTCGCTCCACCAGCCCTGATTCCAACCTTCGACGAGGACCGAGCCGAAGCCGTGCGCAGCGGCAAAATCTATATATTCGAGCACGTTTGCCGTTGTGGCGCCATGTTTCGGGCCAGCGTTCCAACTCCACTTGTCGAGATGCATACCCCACCATATGCCGACATATTTGTGGGGTTTGACCCAACTCACATCGCCCAATCTGTTGGGCTCGTTGAGATTGAGAATAATATCCGCAGCCGCGTAGAGCGCGGGGGCATCCTCGCCAATCAGGATGGTGCGCCACGGTGTCTCGAACGGGGCCTCGCGCCGCACCTTCCAAGGTTGCGAAGACGGCGCGAGGCGAGTGCGGAAGCGTTGCCCATCGATCCGCTGCAGCCAGAAGCCCGAATAGTCGATCAGCGCCGCCTCATGGATCGCGACATGCAACCCGTCGGCGCGCCTGAACGTGATCGGCGAATGGGCGGTGCCCACCTGGTTTGCCGGTGTGTGGTTGTAGAGATATTCGTAGCGGTTCCACTCGCCTCCCGGGATCCACCAAGCCTCCGCGTCTCCGGCAATGGCAAATTCGGTCATTTCTTCGTCGATCATCACATCAGCGAGTTGCTCTTGCCGCGGAAAAGCGAAGCGAAAGCCCACGCCATCGTCGAAGACGCGAACTATAAGGTCGATCCGACGCTTGGTCTTGCGCTGTTCCATCATGGGTACGCGCATTTCGTTGTAGTGGTTCACGACCAGCCTGCTCTCGCCCCAGGGCTGCTCCCAGGTTTCGTCGACGCTCGACCGTACCGGATCACCGAGTTCTATGCCGCCTCCCCATTTTCCGGCACCGCGGAGCAGAAAGCCGAGTTGCGAGGGATCAATCATCGGATTGCCGTCACGATCGACCGAGTAAGTCGGCGCTTCGTCGACAGTGGTTAGTGCAAAGCAAAGACGCCCGTCGGGCGAACACTGCCGATGCTCTGCATTACCTTGAGCCACCGCGATCTCGAAAGGCATGAACAACAAGAGCAACACGGCGAAGATTGCCGAGACGCGCTGGCTTCGTGACAATGATCCGATCATCTCTACCTCCGAGCACTCGGGCTAGTCGGACAATCCGCGCGATACCAGAAATTTCGTGCAACCGGTTACATTCTTGGGTATTCGGTTGGGTGCGTGGCCCGCACGAACCTCGAACGGAGCCCGATACGAAAAGAACAGGCCGGCATTCCCCGAAAAGTCGGCTTCATTGTGGAGGGATGGAATGGCACTTGCTGCGGATATGGTGTCGGGCGTTGATGGTGTGGCGCAGGAGGAT
>NZ_JAIGNO010000012.1 GCF_019711515.1 Qipengyuania qiaonensis | reverse complement strand
CCGATCAGAGCTTCGCCGCCATGATCTACCTCGCCGCCGCAATCCTCAATTCAAAATGAATCCCCACAGACCCTAGACAGCGTTTTCGGCTGTTTTTCGATGTCCGCGGCGCAAATCCTGGTCGATCCGGGCAGGGCGGAACGGGTAATTGCGATCGGCCGTGTGCTTGCACATGTTCCGAACCTGCGCCTGCGTGAAATGGGCGAGGAGGATCGGCTGATGCTGCTGCGCTTGACCGAACAGGTCGGCCGTATTGCCGAGCGGCTGGAGAAGCTTGCGCCGGGACAACGTGCAGGCGGTGGTGCATTCCGCTTCGAATCCCCGACACCGGCCTGGCATGGCGAGGGCGAATCGCGCGCGGCAAACCGCAGAATGGAGGATCGGCCCCGCCTTCCGGATTCCTCGATTATCCGCAAGCTGATCAAGGCTCGGCAATTGCGCGCTCGCTATTTCGATGTCGAACTGTTTGCCGATCCGGCCTGGGACATTCTGCTCGACCTTTCGGCCGCACGGTCGGAACGTCGGCGGGTCAGCGTCACTTCCCTGTGCATCGCAGCCGGCGTTCCCGCCACAACCGCGTTGCGCTGGATTGGCCAGATGGTCGATTCCGAATTGCTGGTCCGCGTATCCGATCCGCACGATCGGCGCCGCGCCTATATCGCGCTGGCAGACAACACTGCCGATACCATGGCGCGCTATTTCACCGAGGTAGGTGTCGGCGAACTGGCTATTGCCTAGCCGCGGCGGAGGACGACGGTAAATCCCTTGCTTGGCGGTGTTGCCGGAAGGGGTTCGCGCTTCGCATCGGCGCGAGCGCGAGCGAGTATTGCTTCGGAAATCGCGGCGTCGTGCAGCACGTTATCCGCTTTGCCCAAAGCACGGGCCTGGCGCAGGGTAAGATCGTCTGGGTCGTCACTGGAAAGGGCGAATTCCTCGACGCGCCGATCCGTTCCGACCGTTTGACTTTCCAGCCAATTGTCCAGTGCTGCGGCACCGAATGGTTCGAACGGATCCAGGGGACCGCCTTCCTGAAGAGCAGCGTCGATTGCTCTTCTGCGCGCGGTGCTATCCTGGAAACGTGCGCGCATCCGTTCCCGCGCCGCGGACAGGGAAGTCGCCAGCGGGCCCAGGGTCTGTGGCAGGATAGTCTCAAGCCGAAGGCGTAGATGCTTGGCAAGCCCCGCCGATGCGCCGCCCGTGCTGACCGCCACCAGCACGGGATCGCGGTCGAGCACGCTGGGTAGCGTGAAATCGCACAGGTCTGGCCGGTCAGCCACATTCACTAGCAAGCCGGCGTCCTTAAGGCGTCTTGCGGTATTCTCTGCAGCACGGCGATCCGGCATTGCCACGAAGGCCAATCGCGCATGATGCGCTTCGGTTTCGGGGCAAGGTATGCCGCCAGCCCGTCCGACCAGCCGAGCTTTGGCTTCCGCCATGTCGCCGCTGCCAACCACCACCACACGCTGTCCGGAGATGCGGTGGAAGAGCGGCAGCGAGTGCATCAGTCCAGCCACTCCGGAACCCGCTCGGCATCCATTATTGCAGCTGCGGCAATGCGATCGGCAACGACGGCATAGCGATCGCCATCTACCAGTGTTTCGGCCACGAAGCCCCGCGAATTATAGGAGGACGCCATGGTTGCGCCGTAGGCGCCTGCCGTGCGGAATACGGCCAGATCGCCCGCCACCAACGCATCGCATTCGCGATCCATAGCGAAGGTATCGCCGGTTTCGCAGATCGGCCCGACTATATGCGCAGTCATCTTGTCGCCGGATGGCGCGACTGCATCGAAATCATGCCACGCACCATACATGGCGGGCCGAGCGAGATCGTTCATTGCCGCATCCACCACCACGAAGGGCGGGCCGTTGCCGCTGCGCTTGGAGCGGATCACTCGGGTGAGCAGCACACCGGCATTGCCTGCAATCACGCGACCCGGTTCGAACATGAGGCGGACGTTCCAGCCCTTGGTCACACGCGCGACCATCGCGCCGTATTCGGCGGGTGAGGGCATGTGTTCGCCCGTCTTGTAAGGCACCCCCAGTCCCCCTCCGAGATCGGCGTGCGTGACATTGCCGCCATTGGCACGCAGTTCCGCGATCAGAGCCCCGACTTTCTCGAAGGCCGTCTCGAGGGGCTCCAGCGTCGATAGCTGGCTGCCGATGTGGACAGCCACACCGCGCATTTCGAGTCCGTTTTCGCTGGACAGACGGGTGTATATTTCCGCTGCCCGGTCGAGCGGGACCCCGAACTTGTTTTCGCGCTTGCCGGTCGAAATCTTTTCGTGTGTCCGGGCGTCGACGTCCGGATTTACCCGCAGTGCACAGGCTGCCCGTCGGCCGTGCCGCTGGGCGATGGCGGCAAGTTCGTAACCCTCTTCTTCACTTTCGATATTGAACTGACCGATACCTTCCTCAAGCCCCCGCAACAGCTCGGAATGGGTCTTGCCGACACCGGAGAAGACGATGTCTTCAGGCTTCATTCCCGCGGCCAGCGCACGGGCCAGTTCACCGCCCGACACCACATCGGCGCCATAGCCCTCATTCGCGAGAACCCTGAGCACCGCCAGGTTGGGATTGGCTTTGACTGCAAAGGCGATGTGCGGATTCTCGACACCGGACAGTGCCTCACGGAATACACGGGCATGCCGCTCGAGCGTGGCGCGCGAATAGACGTATACCGGGGTGCCTACCTCGTCCGCGATGCGCAACAGCGGCACGTTCTCGGCATGGAGCACGCCGTTTCGAAGCTGGAAATGGTCCATGGCTGATGCCTCTGCCGAAAGCGCGCTCCGCTGTCGAGCAAGCCTTGCTTCCGGTGCTGAAATTACTCCGGCGGGAGGTCGAAGGGGTCGTCTTCGCGCTCCTCGGACCGCGTGCGGAGTTCGACACTGCGATCGGGTGCCGCTTCCGGATCGAGTTCCAGCAATTCGTCGGCGGTCGGCTGTACTTCGGCGCCGTAGGGTGCCGGTGGCAGCGACGCCCCCTCGACCGGTTCCAACGCAGACTTTTGTCCGCATGCGCCGAGCATCACGATAGCGGCGAGGGCGACCCAGTTACGCATTAATCCTCCGTGCCGAGGCGCTTTTTTGCCACAGCTACCTGTTCCCTTACGCGAACCGGTGCGGTCCCGCCATAGGATGCGCGCGCCGCAACGGAGGCATCGACCGAAAGGGCTTCGAACACGCGCTCGTCGATCCGCCTGTCGATCGCCTGCAAGTCATTTATGGACAGACCGTCGAGTGCTACGCCTTTCTCGTCGGCGAGCTTGACTGCGGCTCCGGTGATGTGATGCGCTTCGCGGAACGGAATATCCGCCTGCCGCACGAGCCAATCGGCAAGATCGGTCGCAGTGGCATGACCGGCTTCGGCGGCCTTGCGCATGCGGATGGTGTCGAACCCGCTGTCGGCCACCATCCCGGCCATTGCGGCAAGGCTGAGATCCAGCAAGCCGGCAGCTTCGAAAACCGGCGGCTTGTCGTCCTGCATGTCTTTTGAATATGCGAGCGGAAGGCCCTTCATCGTAACCATCAGGCTGGTCGCGCAGCCGATCACTCGACCTGCATGTCCGCGAACGAGCTCTGCCGCATCGGGATTGCGTTTTTGCGGCATGATGGAACTGCCGGTCGAAAGCGTGTCGGGCAGCTTGACGAAGCCAAAGGGCTGGCTCGCCCAGATAATGAATTCTTCCGCCAGACGGCTCAGGTGAAGCGAGCACTGGCTTGCGGCCATGAGGTAATCGAGCGCGAAGTCCCTGTCGGACACGGCGTCGAGACTGTTGCGCGTGGGCCGCGCAAAGCCGAGCGCTTCGGCAGTCATCTCCCGATCGAGATCGAATCCCGTTCCCGCCAAAGCAGCCGAGCCGAGCGGACATTCGTTCATCCGTTCCAGCGCATCGGCAAAGCGCGAACGGTCGCGCATGAGCATTTCGAAATAGGCCAGCAGGTGATGGCCGAGCGTTACCGGCTGCGCTGTCTGCAAGTGCGTGAAGCCCGGCATGATGCTGTCGGCATGCTCTTCCGCCCGTTCGACCAGCGCGCCGAGAAGCGCATCGATACCCGCGAGAGCGCGCTGCATGGCGCTCCGCACCCACATGCGAAAATCGGTGGCGACCTGGTCGTTACGGCTGCGGGCCGTGTGAAGACGGCCAGCCGCGGGGCCGACTATCTCGGTCAGACGCGATTCCACGGTCATGTGGATGTCTTCGAGGTCCCAGTCTTCGGGCACCCCGTCGCGCTCGTACTCGGCTGCAACCTGCTGCAGCCCCTCGTCAATCGCCATTGCGTCGGCGACGGAGACGATGCCCTGCCTTGCGAGCATTGCGACATGGGCTCGGCTGCCGGCGATATCCTCGCGCCACAGCGCCTTGTCGAACGGGATCGAGGCATTGATTTCGCGCATGATCGCGCTAGGCCCTTCGGCGAACCTGCCGCCCCACATGCTGTTGGAGTTTTTCGTGTCCCGCTTGTCGTTCACGCTAGCCATCGTCCTCGGTCTTGCTGTCGCGGGCTGCGATAGTGGCGCTCCGGAAAAGGCGCAAGAAAGCAGCACTTCGCCAATGCCAACCGGCGAAATCGATGTGAGCGAGGCTGGAGCTGCCATGCCGGAGTTCCGGTTGGAAGATACGGAGGGCAACGTCCTCAAGCGCAGCGCTCTCAACACGCCCACCCTACTCAACTTGTGGGCCACGTGGTGTGCACCCTGCGTCAAGGAAATGCCATTGCTCGACGCGCTTGCCGACGAATATGATGGCCGGCTGAAAGTGCTGACCGTCAGCCAGGACATGCAGGGTGCCAAAGCGGTCGCGCCGTTCTTCGCCAAGGGAGGTTACGCCAATCTGGAACCCTGGCTCGATCCAGCCAACGATCTCGGCTTCGCGATTGGCGGAGGGGTGATGCCGACCACCGTGCTCTACGATGCGCGAGGCACCGAAGTGTGGCGCGTGCAGGGCGAATACGACTGGTCTTCGGAAGAAGCGCGCGCGGCAATCGACGAAGCGATCGGGACTTAGCGGCTCATCGCCGGCAATAAGGTACTTCGTATAGAGCCATGCGCTTGCATGGCCGCGTCACGAAAATTGGTGGGCGCTGACGGGCTCGAACCGCCGACCCTCTCGGTGTAAACGAGATGCTCTACCAACTGAGCTAAGCGCCCGCTCCGTTTGCGGGAGTGCTGCTCATAGCGCCCAAATCTTCAAAATCAATTGCCGAGATTGCATTGCCGACGCTAGGCGCCTGCGCATGACGACCAAGCTGACCGTTCTCGCCACCGGTGGCACCATCGCCGGGATCGCCGGTAGCGCCATTGCGCATGATTATCGCGCGGGCGAGATCGGGATCGAGGAGTACCTCGAACGGGTCGGCGGCCTGGGGCTTGAGGCCGAGCTTTCCGGTACGCAGATTGCCAATATCGACTCGGCGGATATCGGGCCGCATGTCTGGCATCCGCTTCATTCAGCCGCGATGGCGGGCCTGGGCGACGAGGACTGTGACGGCGTTATTGTCACTCATGGGACCGACACGCTGGAGGAAACGGCTTTCCTGCTCGACCTGACCCTTCCGGCGACGAAGCCGGTCGTGATCGTTGGCGCAATGCGGCCTGCCGACGCGGTTGGCTATGACGGCCTCAGAAATTTCGCCAATGCCGTGCGCGTGGCCAGCGACCGGCAGGCCGCAGGGCGCGGCGTGCTGGTCGTCATGGGCGACCGGGTATTCGCCGCGCGCGACGTTTACAAGGTGCGCACGCGCGGAACCGAGGCGTTTCGCGGTTTTCCGCGCGAATCGGTCGGCCTCGTCACGCCCGCCTCGCTCGACTGGTTCGGTGCGCCGTGGCGTAGCGATACCTCTGCCGGTTTTGCTTTGCCGGACGAACTGCCCCAAGTGGAAATCGTCTACGCATACGCCGGGCTGGATGGTCCGAGCATCGCCCGGCAGATCGGAAAATCCACAAGCGGCGTGATCCTCGCCGGTGTGGGTGAAGGAAATATGCCCGAAAGCGTGCGGCAGGAACTGGTTAAGCTTGCGCGGCGCGGCGTTGCAGTGGTGCGCGCCAGCCGTGCAAACGAGGGGCTGGTCGACCGCGAGCCCGAAGACGACGCCAACGGTTTCGTAGCTGCGCGTGCGCTCAACCCGCAGAAAGCGCGCATCTTGCTGCAGATGCTGGTCGCGGGCGGCGAGACCGATCCCGCCGCCATCCAGCGCGCTTTCGACGGGCGATAATCCCTAGCCGTTCGGCACGACGAGATATTTCTCGCCGGTCTTCATCTGGCGATAATCGAGGATTGCATCCCTGGTCAGCATGCCTTCGAGGTCGACCCTGGTCTTGTAACTGCTGGCGAAAGTGGAAGTGAGATTGTCGAGCACGCGCTTCCTCATCCGCATCACCGTTTCCATACCTGCGTTTTGCAGGAACGGCGTCAGCAGCCAGCCAGACAGCGTCCAGCCGAAACCGTAGCTTGGCGTCAATGTAGTCGGCCCGAAATCGAGACGGCCATAGATGAACATCCGCTTCTGCTGGTTCGATCCGTAGCGCGAATATTCGGCCATCTTCGACACGGCAACCTGTTCCATTGCCTTGAAACAGGTATCGACCATTTGCCCGCCACCGATCGGATCAAAGCCGTAAAAGGCATCGGTTTCGTCGATCGCCGCCTTGAGGTTGGCCATGTAGTCAGCATCCGAGGAATTGACGACATGGGTCGCGCCGAGGCCCTTCAGCAAATCGACCTGCTCCTGCTTGCGGACGATATTGACCAGACCGAGGTCGTCTTCCTGGCAGATCTTGACCAGCATCTGCCCGAGGTTCGAGGCGCCGACCGTGTGGAGGATCGCCTTCTGGCCATCCATCTTGGCGTTCTCGGCAAAGCCCAACGCGGTCATCGGATTGACGAAGCTCGAGGCGCCGGCTTCCGAACTGTGGTCGCCCAGCGGCAGACACATGGCGGCGTCGGCAATCGCGTATTCGCTATAGGCAGTGCCCGGGACGCAGGCGACTCGCTGGCCCATCAGCGCTTTGGCCATGTCCGAATCGCCGGCCGCGACGACGGTCCCTGCGCCTTCGTTGCCTGCCGGCAGGCGCTGTCCGTGACGGGCTTTCTGGCCGCTATTGAACGGTTCGGGCATCTTGGCGACGACCTTGCCCGGCGAGTATTCCGCATTCTCGAAATCGGCCGCGCCTGTCAGAATCGCAAGATCGGACGGGTTGATCGGCGCAGCCTCCATTTTGACCAGCACCTGGTTGCCCGTGGGCTCCGGAAACGTCGTATCTGCGATCTCAACCGTGAGCGTGCCGTCCGCTTCGAGCGTGGTGAATAGCTGCTTGCCTGTGGTGGCCATCCTGCTTCCTTTCGTTGCAATACGAAACTCGTTGCGGGTCTCGCTACGCCCCGAAACCGGGATTGGCTAGAGTGACGTTAGGTCAAGCGTCTTCGGGATAGACCGCCCGAACGAAATAAAGCCCGTGCGGCGGGGCGTTGAGGCCGAGCGCTTGCCGGTCGCGCGCTGCGAGTGCTTCGGCCACCTGCTCTTCGCGCCAGCGGCCCATGCCGACGAGCGCGAGGCAACCGACCATGCTGCGCACCTGGTGGTGGAGGAAACTGCGCGCCTCGGCATGGATGCGCACCTCGTCGCCGTCCCGCTCGACTTCGAGCTTATCAAGTGTCTTGACCGGACTGTCCGACTGGCAATGGACCGACCGGAAGGTGGTAAAATCGTGCAGCCCGATGAGCGCCTCCGCGGCGCGGTGCATCGCGCCGTGGTCGAGATCCTGCGGGACCTGCCACAACCGGTCCTTGTCGAGGGTCAGTGGCGCACGGCGATTGGCGATGCGATAGACATATGCACGCCCGATGCAGGAGAAGCGTGCATGCCAGTCGTCGGGCACCGCCTCGCAATGCGTTACGGCGATCGGATCGGGCCGCAGATGCGCGTTCAGCGCTTCCATCAGGCGGAATGGTTCGATGGCCTTGTCGATATCGATGTGGCTGCGCATGGCGAGCGCGTGGACGCCGGTGTCGGTGCGCCCGGCGCTGTGGAGCCGGACGTCCTTGCCGAGTACGCGCTGCGCGGCCTCTTCAACCGCCTGCTGCACACTTGGCCCGTCTTTCTGGCGCTGCAGGCCGAAAAACGGCGTGCCGTCGAACTCGAGAGTGAGCGCGAAGCGGGTCATGGGCATGGCTGTCGGCGTATGGCCTGCGACAGGCTCAGGCTGAGCGGGGCTTGGTGATGTACCCCCATCCGCTCATGCCGAGCCTGTCGAAGCATAGTCGCCGGCCTCACCCCAGCACCGTACCCGATGCCACCGCATTGCCGCGCAGGAAGGTGTTGAGATCCATTTTCGGCTTGCCTGCGCGCTGCAGTTCGACCGGGCGAACGGCTCCCTCGCTGCAGGCGATGGCGAGGCGTTCGTCGATTATCTCGCCGGGCTTGCCCGAACCCTCCGCCACCTCGGCTCGCAGCAGCTTCACGCGGGTTCCGTCGAGTTCGAACCAGGCACCGGGGAAGGGCGACAGGCCGTGGATCTGGCGCACGACTTCGGCGGCCGGACGGTCCCAGTCGATCCGCGCCTCGGCCTTGTCGATCTTGGCGGCGTAGGTGGCGTCCTCATCGTCCTGCTCGAGCGGGTGCAGAGCGGCCAGATCGATGAGTGTGCCGACCATTAGCTGTGCGCCGATCTCGGCCAGTTCCTCGGTCAGTTCGCCGGTGGTCTTGTCCTCGATCTGCGTGCGCGCGAAGGTGATCATCGGGCCGGTATCGAGCCCTGCTTCCATCTGCATGATCGTGACGCCCGTCACGGCATCGCCCGCCATCACCGCGCGGTGGATCGGTGCCGCCCCGCGCCATTTCGGCAGGATCGAGGCGTGCACGTTGAGGCAGCCGTGCTTCGGTGCATCGAGAATCGGCTGCGGCAGGATCAGGCCATAAGCCGCGACTACCGCCACATCGGCATCGAGCCCGGCGAAAGCCGTCTGCTCTTCCGCCGATTTGAGCGATTTGGGATGCCGCACCTTGATCCCGAGATCGCTGGCCCGTTGATGCACCGGTGTCTTCGTCAGTTCCTTTCCGCGCCGCCCGCCGGGGCGGGGCGGCTGGGTGTAGACGCAGACCACTTCATGCGCCGCATCGACCAGCGCCTGCAATGTTGGCACCGCGAATTCCGGCGTTCCCATGAAGATTATGCGCACAAATAAGGTCCCGTATGCCCTGAGCTTGTCGAAGGGTCTTTCTCTGTTCCGCTGGCGCCCCTATCTGTCGGGCCATGGCATCGCAAGAGATCGAGACGCTGGCCGCCGCGCTGGCCCGGCTGCCCGGCCTCGGGCCGCGCAGTGCACGGCGCGCGGTGTTGTGGCTGGTCAAGCGCCGCGAAAGCGCGCTTCCGGCCCTGCTCGAAGCGCTGGCGACGGTGGGCGAGGCGCTGGTCGAATGCGACATTTGCGGCAATGTCGATACGACCGATCCCTGCGGTATCTGCGCCGATCCGCGCCGCGACACCAAATCCCTGTGCGTGGTCGAGGACGTTGCCGATCTGTGGGCGCTCGACCGGGCCAAGTTGTTCACCGGCACATATCACGTGCTCGGCGGCAAGCTGTCGGCGCTGGATGGCGTGCGGCCCGAAGATCTCAACATCGCCCAACTCCTCGCTCGCGTCGAGGAGGGCGGGGTGGACGAGGTGGTTCTCGCCATGAATGCCACGCTCGAAGGGCAGACCACCGCCCACTACCTGGCCGAGCGGCTCGAGGACTATCCCGTGCGCATCACCCAGCTCGCGCATGGTCTGCCGGTCGGCGGCGAGCTCGATTATCTCGACGAAGGCACGCTGGCGCAGGCGTTGAGGGCGCGGCGGCCGGTTGGCTGACCGATTACTCTGTGCGCCCTATTCACATTGAATAAACGGCCCGTCGCGCATATCTTGGCGCCATGGCGATAAGACAAATCCTCGAAGTGCCGGATCCCCGGCTCAAAACCGTGTCCGAACCGGTGACTGCGTTCGATGACGAGTTGAAGGAACTTGTCTCAGACATGTTCGAAACCATGTATGCCGCGCCCGGCATCGGCCTCGCCGCGATTCAGGTCGGCGTGCCCAAGCGCGTGCTGGTGATCGACCTTCAGCCCGAAGACGAGGAAGCCGAGCCCGAGCCGTGCAATCACGACGGGCACGACCACGTCCATTATCCGACGAAGAACGAGCCAAGGGTCTTCGTGAACCCCGAAATCCTCGACCCGGCGGAAGAACTGGCCAGCTATCAGGAAGGCTGCCTGTCGGTCCCCGAAATCTTCGCCGACGTCGATCGCCCGGCCACGTGCCGCGTGCGGTACCAGGACCTCGAAGGCGAAACGCATGAAGAGGATATGGACGGCCTGATGGCCACCTGCATCCAGCACGAGATGGACCATCTGGAAGGCATTCTCTTCATCGACCATCTCTCGCGCCTGAAGCGCAACATGGCGCTCAAAAAACTGAAGAAGATGCGCGAGGCGGCATAGCCTCTCCTACACAATTACGGATTTCGAAGAGGCGATTCGCAGCAGCGGATCGCCTTTTTGCTGTGCAAGTTGATCAAGTACATCCAGCGCCGCCCCTTTTTCCATGGGGAAGGGCCGATCTGGCGTGGCCTACGATTAGAAAGAACCGATACGAAGCTAACTCCGGGGATTGATGTAGGAAAGGGGGTGGCGTTCTTCATGTGTTCCGCATAGTCTGGCGGCATGGAAATGGCAGTCATTGCAATTGTGGCGCTGCTCGTGGGGGCAGGTCTGGGATGGTTTCTGGGTTCGCGGCCCGTGGCCGATTGGAAAGCGCGCCATGAGGAGCGCGATGGAGAGGCGCGCGAGACGGAGGAGAAGTTTCGCAGGGCGATCGTCGAGCTGGAAAATGCCACCGTGCGGGCGGGGCGGGCCGATGCGCTCGATGCCGAGCTGCGCGACACGCGCCAGGCCCATGAGGCGGCGCTGGAGAACCTGCGGCGCAGCAATGGCGAGCTCGGCGCCGAGCTCGCCACGCTCAAGGAAAAGACGGCCAATTTCGATGAGCAGAAGCGGCTGCTGATCGAGGCGCGCGGGGAATTGCTCAAGGAATTCCAGAACACCGGGTCGGCCGTGCTGTCGAAGGCGCAGGAGGCGTTTCTCGAACGTGCGAACGAGCGGCTGGGGCATTCGGAAAAGACGAGCGAGGAAAAGCTGCGCGCGCTGCTCGACCCGGTGGGCAAGCGACTGGAAGCCTATGAAAAACAGGTGGCTGCGCTGGAGGAGAAGCGCACCGATGCCTTCGGGCGGCTCCACCAGCAGATCACCGAAATGCAGCGCGGGCAGGAAGAGGTGCGGCGCGAGGCGCAGCGGCTTGGCAACAGCCTCACCAACGCACCCAAGGCGCGCGGACGCTGGGGCGAGCGGGCGCTGCAGAACGTGCTCGAACAATGCGGACTTTCCGAGCACACCGATTTCGATCTGGAACATTCGATCGAGACCGATGAAGGCCGCTTGCGGCCCGATGCGGTGGTCCATGTTCCGGGGCAGAAGAAGCTGGTGATCGACGCCAAGGTTTCGCTCAATGCCTATCAGGCGGCGTTCGAGGCCGACGACGAGAACGAGCGCGTTCGCCACCTGGACCTGCATGCCAAATCGATGCGCAATCATGTGCAGACGCTGGGATCGAAGAGCTATCAGAGCCAGTTCGACGATACGCCGGACTATGTGGTGATGTTCGTGCCGGGCGAGCATTTCGTGGCCGCCGCGCTCGAACACGATCCCGAATTGTGGGACTTTGCCTTTCGCAACAAGGTGTTGCTGGCAACGCCCACCAATCTCGTCGCCATCGCGCGCACCGTGGCGCAGGTGTGGCGGCAGGATACGATCGCGCGCGAAGCAGTGGAAATCGGCAAGGCGGGGGCGGAACTTTACGACCGGCTGGCGGTCGCTGCCGAACATATGAAGCGCGTCGGCGGCGGGCTGGAAACCGCAGTCAACAATTACAACAAGTTCGTCGGCAGCTTCGAGCGGAACGTACTCTCCGCCGGTCGCCGCCTGCACGAGAAGGGAATCGAGATCGGCAAGCGCGAGATCGAGGAGGTCCCCCTGGTCGAGGCCACCCCGCGTTACAACGCCGAAGATGCCGCGCAGACAGAGGATGCCGGCGACACGGCGCGCGAGGCCGCAGAATAGGTATCGCAGAAAAACCGGAACCTTACCTGCATTCCTGGTGTTGCTACTGCAACGAGATCACCTCCGTTTGGGTAGTGATCTGCCAGAAACCTAGTTGCGGGAAGTCTTTTAATGCATCGCGGCAACGGCGATGGAACGCGCGATATTTTCGAACAGGCCCAGGAGGCCGGTCGCCCGTTCAACGCCGAGAAAGACAATTTCAGTGGGGCCTCCGGCCTGCTTTTCGAGCAGGCCATGGCCCAGACGCGCATGGCCGTGTGCCTGACCGATCCCCGGTTGGAGAACGATCCGATCGTCTTCTGCAACACGGCGTTCGAACGGCTTACCGGGTACAAGCAGGAAGAGATCGTCGGGCGCAATTGCCGCTTTCTGCAGGGGCCGAGGACGAATCAGGAACAGGTTGCGAAAATTCGCGAAGCGATCCGCACCGAAGAGGTGCTGGTCGTCGAACTGCTGAATTATCGCAAGGACGGGTCCACTTTCTGGAACGCGCTGCATCTCGGCCCGATCTATGACGAGCATGGCGAACTGCGCTACTTCTTCGGCAGTCAGTGGGACGTCACCGACATCCATCTGGCCCGGGCCGAGGAACGGCATGCCAAGGCGATGGCGCGCGAGGTGTCGCACCGGCTGAAGAACGTCTTCGCGGTCATTGGCGGCATTGTGAACATTACCGGCCGGGCGATGGATGCGCGCCATGTGACCGGCAAGATAAACGAGCGCATCCAGGCCTTGGGCAGGGCATACGAACCGACGCTCGACGATGCCGTGCTGGGTACGATCGAGGTGGGGCAGGCGATCCGCGCCGTCCTCGATCCCTACGATCCCGAAGGCAACCGCATCCGGTTCGACGGGAACGGCGCCCGGACCGAACCGAACGCCGTCTCCGCTCTCGGGCTGACCTTGCACGAGCTGGCCACCAACGCCTCGAAATACGGGGCCTTGTCCAACGGTGCGGGCGTGATCGCCGTGTCGTGGCACCATGAGGAAGACCGGCACGACCGCCAGTCGCTCGTGATCGACTGGAAAGAAACGGGCGGTCCGCGCATCGAATCGGAACCGGAAACATCCGGCACGGGCTTCGACATCGCCGAACGGCTGCTGACCTATTCGCGCGGCACGCTCGATCGCATATGGGAGGAAGACGGTTTGCGGGCCAGGGTCTCGCTGCCAATCAAATCATGACATGCATCCTCATTCTCGAAGACGAGCCGCTGATCGCGATGGACCTGCAACTGGCATTCGAGGATGCAGGCGCCGACGTCATCGTAACGGTTTGCTGCAAGGAAGCTTTCGACGCCATCCAGAGCACCGAGTTTCACGGCGCCGTGCTGGACGTAAATCTCGGCAAGGGCGAAACCTGCGAAGCCGTGGCCCTCGAGCTCAAGAAACGGGACATTCCATTCCTGCTCCACACCGGCGATCTGGACCGGACGGGCGAGGCGTTGCGCGATCTGGAAGCACCCATCCTTGCCAAGCCGAGCGGCGCCGAAAACGTCGTGTCCAGGCTGCTGGGACCGAACGGCGAGCTTCAAGCGGCCTGTTGTTGAACGACGACCTTCAGTCTTCGAGTGCGGCGAGAACCTCGTAACCCAGTACGGCGGCGGCGACGGCCGCATTGAGGCTGTCGGCACGGCCCTTCATCGGCATGGTGACGCGCAGGTCGCAGGCCATCTCGTATGCTTCCGGCAGGCCGCGGCTCTCATTGCCGACCAGCACGAAACACGGGGCGGCATAGGGAGCGCTTCGATAGGGTTGGGCATCGCGCAGGCTGGCGGCGACTAGCTGACCGGCACCGCCGCGCAGCCATTCGTCGAAGTCCTCCCAGCGCGCCTGCGCAATGGATTGTGTGAACACGGCACCCATGCTGGCCCGCACTGCCTCTACACTGAAGGGGTCCGCGCAATCGTCGATCAGGATCAGGCCGCCGGCGCCGATGGCATCGCCGGTGCGCAGCATCGTGCCGAGATTGCCCGGATCGCGCAGCGCCTGCGCCACCAGCCAGATATCCGCCGCCGACCGGTCGAGCGCCGCCAGCGACGTATCGAATTCCGCGAACACGCCCGCCACGGCCTGCGGATTGTCCTTGCCGGTGATCTTGGACAGGATATCGGCCGTGGTTTCGACGATCTCGCCCCCATTGGCCTCCACCGCCTCTTCCAGCGCGGTCAGCAGCGGATGGGGATCGCGGCGATCGGCCAGAACCAGCACTTCGGGGATATACCCGCAGTCGCGCGCATCGGTGAGCAGGCGCAGGCCTTCGGCCAGGAACCTGCCTGCCGCCTTGCGGTGCTTTTTCTCGCGCAGACTGCGCAAGGCCTTGACCGTCGGATTGGAAAAGCCGGTGATGTGGCGGCGGTTCGTCGCGCTTGAAGCCATCGCTCAGGGTTCCCCGAAACCGTCCTCGACCATGGCGGACAATTCGGCCAGCACGGCATCGGCATTCTCGCCGGCGACGATGATCTCGATCGTGTCGCCCTTGGCCGCGCCGAGCATCATCAGGCCCAGGATGGAGCCGCCCGCAGCTTCGTTTTCGCCCTTCGCCACGCGCACTTTGCAGCCATCGGGCAATTCGGACACGGCATTGACGAACTTGGCGCTGGCCCGCGCATGCAGGCCGCGCTGGTTGACGACTTCGATACTCCGGCGCAGCTCGCTCAAGAGGCTTTCCGCGCGCTTTCGAGATCCTGGCCGAGAAATTCGCTGGCAACCGTGATGTAATTGCGCCCGGCGGTCTGGGCCGCGTTGACCGCATCGACCACATTCATGCTCTTGCGGGCACCCGCCAGACGGATCAGCATCGGCAGATTGATCCCGGCAATGACCTCGACATGGCCGGTATCGAGCAGCGAGATGGCGAGATTGGACGGCGTGCCGCCGAACAGGTCGGTCAGGATGATGGCACCCTTGCCGGTGTCGACCTGCTTGATCGCATTAGCGATGTCCGCGCGACGCTGTTCCATATCGTCGTTCGGGCCGATACAGATGGTGGCCACGTTGTCCTGTTTCCCGACCACGTGTTCCATCGCGTCGATGAAATGTTCGGCCAGTCTGCCGTGGGTGACGAGGATCATGCCGATCATGCAGCTGCAGTTCCGTTGCGATGCCCGAAGTTCATGCCTGCGTGGCGATTAACCATTCCTTGCCCCGGGGTCTAGCGGCGCTCGAGCGGGTCAGCAGGGCGCGATCCGAGGTTTCGATGCAGAACCGTGGGCGAAAATCCGGCCTCGCGCAAGACCTGCGCGGCGCGTTCGGCAGTGTAAACCGAGCGGTGTCTCCCTCCGGTACAACCGAAAGCGATATTGAGATAGCTGCGCCCCTGGGCGGCATAATGCGGCATGACTTCGCGCAGCAGATCGATGATGCGGTCGAAGGCGGGGGCAAAGGCGGGATCGGCGGCGATATGGTCGCCCACCGGCGCGTCGAGTCCGGTCAGTTCGCGCAGCCCGTCGATCCAGTGCGGATTGTCGAGAAAGCGCATGTCGAACAGCAGATCGGCCAGCGGCGGCATGCCCCGGGCAAAACCGAAGCTGGAAATCGTGACGGTCATGTCACGCTCGGTCCGATCGGCGAAATGCTCGCGAACGACCTGCTGCAACTGGTTGGTTGCATAATTGGTGGTGTCGATGACGATGTCGGCCCAGCGCCGCAATGGCTCGAGCAGTTCGCGTTCCGCCTTGATGCCGTCGAGCGCCGGTCGCCCGCGAGCCATGGGGTGGGGGCGACGGGTTTCGTTATAGCGACGCTCCAGCTCGGTGCTGCCGCAATCGATAAAGAGGGTGGTCAGTTCAATATCGTCGCGCGCTTCGAACTGCTTGCACAATTCGATAATCTCCGCGGGCACGAAACCGCGCGTGCGGGAATCGAACCCGATCGCGATCAGGGCGGCATCGCCGCCGCTGCCGACGAGACCGCCGAGCAGGCGAATGGGGAAGTTGTCGATCGTCTCCCAGCCGAGGTCTTCCAGCACGTCCAGCGCCGTCGACTTGCCCGCACCCGACAGGCCGGTGACGAGCAATATGCGTTGAGAATTGGCCGAATCGCTAACCATTGCGGGGTGCCTATGCCTTTTGGACGGATTTGGGGAGGGGGAGGCCATGACTGGCCAGCGCATATTCGGCGCGCAATGCCTGCACGGCATCGCCGGCGGCAAAGGGCAGGACCGGCACTTCGATCCCTTCGACCGCACGCGTGACGGTTTCCATCGGGAAACGCGGTGCTTTGGAGTCCAGCCGCAGAATCAGGGCGACCGGTCCCTTCGCCACCGGCAGTTCCACGAGCCCGACATTGCGCAATTCGATGAATCCCGCCGTGTTGGGCGGCGGCGCGGCGATCAGCGTGCTCCCCTCCCGCGTCACGCGGATCGCATCGTCCCCGACCAGAATCGCGCCGCGATCTATCAGCGCAAGGGCCAGAGAGGACTTTCCGGATCCCGGCGGCCCTTCGATCAGCAGGGCACGGCCCGCTATCGCTACACCGGTGACATTGGCGAGGACGGTCATCGCTTCGTCGGCAGGCCGAGTTCGAGGCGTGCTCCGGGTGCGCCATCCGTGCGCGAGGTTGCAACCAGCGTGCCGTCATGCGCTTCGGCAATCGTCCGCGCGATGGCGAGCCCGAGCCCCGAATGATTGCCGAAATCTTCCTCCTCGGGCCGGTCGGAATGGAAACGCTGGAAGACCTTTTCGCGCTTTTCTTCCGGTATGCCGGGCCCTTCGTCGCAGATCGACAGGGTGACCCAGCCGTCACGGCGCAAAATTTCGGCCGAGATGCTGCCGCCGGCGGGCGAAAAGGACACGGCATTGTCGAGCAGGTTCTGGATTACCCGTTCCAGGCGGGCCGGTATGCCCATTACCCTGACCGGCGTGTCCGTACCGAAGAGCACGACTGTACGCCCCTCGTTCTCGTCGCGTGCCTCGCGGTTCTCGACGATGGTGCAGAGCAGCTCGACGAGATCGACCGGCTCGAACTCGGTCCGCGACATTTCGGCATCGATGCGACTGGCGTCGGAGATTTCCGTGACCAGCCGATCGATGCGGCGCACGTCGTGGGTGGCGATATCGAGCAATTGTCCGCGCAACTCCGGATCCTCGACCCGGGCGAGCGATTCGGTCGCACTGCGCAGGGAGGCGAGCGGATTCTTGATCTCGTGGGCCACATCGGCTGCGAAATGCTCGACTGCGTCGATGCGCTGACGCAGCGCCGCGGTCATGTCGGAGATCGAGCGGGCGAGCATGCCGATCTCGTCGCGGCGCTGGGGAAGGCGCGGCACCTCCACCTGCCGGTCGCGCCCCTGTCGCACGCGGATCGCCGCCTGCACCAGTTCCCGCAAGGGACGCACGATGGTCTGGGCGAGAAACAGCGACAGCAAGGTCGAGATGATCAAGGCGAACAGGACGACCAGGGCCACGGTGGAGCGCGCTTCGCGCACGCTTTCCGTAATGTCGACCGGGTTGCGCGTAAGCAGCAGCGTATCGCCATCGAGCCCGACCGGCGCCGCAGCATTGATGACATGGGTTCCGTCGGGCGCATCGCGCAGGACGATCTGCGTCAGGCTGTCTTCGCGGGCGCGCTGCAGTTCCGGCCAGTCGCCTACATCGTCGGTTTCGGGTTCGACATAATCGGGAACGGCCGGTGCCCCCACCACGCGGTCGAACCAGCGGTCCAGTCGCAAGGCGAATGCATCCTGATCGACATCTTCCTTGCGCGGCAGGATGAAGCTGGGGGGAGCGAGCTGGAAACTGTCGGATTCGAGCTCGCCATCGGGGCTGTAGACCCTCAGCCGCAGGCGCTGTTCCTTGCCGATCTGGATCAGCAGCGCTTCCTGGCGTTGCTGCGTTGCCCCGGCCAGCGCTTCGGCGGTGATCTGCGCTTCGACAAGTGCCAGCTTGAATCGCTCGTCGAGCAGTTGCTTGCGATAGGCATCCACATAGATGACACCCCCGCCGAGCAACACGAGCGGCAGAATGTTGACGAACAGGATACGGCTGGTGAGCGAGAGCCGCCGCGACCAGCTGAGCTTCTCGAGGCGCGGATCGCCTTTGAGAACGCTACCGATTTCCGACATCAGCCTTCGTTGAAGCTGTAGCCTGCGCCATACAGCGTCTCGATGGCGGAAAAGGTCTGATCGACGCTGCGGAACTTGCGTCGCATGCGCTTGATATGGCTGTCGACCGTGCGATCGTCGACGAAGACGTCGTCCGGATAAGCCGCATCCATCAGCTGGTTGCGGCTCTTGATAACGCCGGGGCGTGCGGAAAGCGCCTCGAGCAGGAGAAATTCGGTCACCGTCAGCGATACGGGCTGCCCGTTCCAGGTTACATGGTGGCGGGCCGGGTCCATATACAGGCGCCCACGCTCCACCACTTCGCCCGGTTTGTCGTCGAACTGCTCGGACAGGATCAGCGGATGATCGCTGCCGCTACGCCGCAGAATGGCCCGAATGCGCGCGAGCAGGAGCCGCAGGCTGAAGGGCTTGGCGATATAATCGTCCGCGCCCATTTCGAAGCCGGCTTCCTCGTCCGTTTCGTCGTCCTTGCTGGTCAGGAAGATCACCGGCAAGGGCGACTTTTGCCGCAGGCGACGGAGCAGTTCCATACCGTCCATCTTGGGCATCTTGATGTCGAAGATCGCCAGATCGGGCGGGTTCGAGAGCAGCGCGCCCAGCGCCGCCTCGCCATCCGAATAGACGCGCGTCGCGAAGCCTTCCGCCTGCAATGCAATCGAAACGGTCGTGAGGATGTTGCGATCATCGTCGACCAGCGCGATGACCGTGCGATTGCCTTCATTGCCAGCGGCGGGTTCTGCGCTCGTGCTCTCCATCGCATGTTGACTAGCGGCATTGGCCTGGCAAAACAACGCAGCCCGTGTCTCGCTCCGACACATATTGTCTCACTTCGGTTTGACGCAGCGACAAGGCCGGATTATGGGCATTGCGAAAGCCGTGCATTCGTATGCGCGGCCGATTCCAGAGAGAACCCGCACATGCGCTGGAGAATTCAGTGACCTTTTCGCTTTCCCACTCGCTTGCCGCGCAGGGCATCGAGACTTCCGCCACCATCCACCCCAACCTGACGTCGGAAGAACTGACCGCCGCCGCGCTCGAGAACGGCGAAGGCCGTCGCGCCAAGCATGGTCCGCTGGTGGTGGAAACCGGCAAGCACACCGGTCGCAGTGCGAAGGACAAGTTCATCGTCCGTGATGCGGAGACGGAAAGCACGGTGTGGTGGGACAACAACGCCTCGATGACACCGGCGCATTTCGCCGCGCTCAAGGAAGATTTCCTCAAGGCGGTTGCCGACAGGAACGACCTTTTCGTCGCCGACCTGTTCGGCGGTTCGCAGCCCGAATATCGCGTCAATGTCCGCGTCATCAACGAACTCGCCTGGCACAACCAGTTCATCCGCACGCTGCTGGTGCGCCCGACCGAAGCCGAACTCGATGGCTTCGTACCCGAATACACCATCATCGATCTGCCGACCTTCCAGGCGGATCCCGAACGCCACGGGACGCGCAGCGAAACCGTGATCGCGGTCAACCTGTCGGAAAAGCTGATCCTGATCGGCGGCACCAAATATGCCGGCGAGATGAAGAAGAGCGTGTTCGGCATTCTCAATTACCTGCTGCCGACCAAGGGCGTGATGCCGATGCATTGCTCGGCCAATATCGGCCCCGACGGCAAGAGCGCGGTATTCTTCGGCCTGTCGGGCACGGGCAAGACCACGCTTTCGGCCGATGCCACCCGCACGCTGATCGGCGACGACGAGCACGGCTGGTCGGATACGGCGGTCTTCAACTTCGAAGGCGGCTGCTACGCCAAGATGATTCGCCTCAACCCCGAGGCCGAGCCGGAAATCTACGCCACCACCAAGATGGAAGGCACGGTTCTCGAAAACGTCGTGATGAACGATGCCGGGGAGATCGATCTCGACGATAACAGCCTCGCCGAGAATACCCGCGGTGCCTATCCGTTGTCTTCGATCCCGAACACTTCGGAAGAGAATATGGGCCCGCCGCCCTCGAACGTGATCATGCTGACCGCCGATGCCTTCGGCGTGCTGCCCCCGATCGCGCGCCTCACGCCCGATCAGGCGATGTATCACTTCCTGTCGGGCTACACCGCCAAGGTTGCCGGAACCGAGATCGGCGTTACCGAGCCGGAAGCGACTTTTTCGACGTGCTTCGGCGCCCCCTTCATGCCGCGTCATCCGAGCGTCTACGGCAATCTGCTGAAAGAGCGTATCGCCAGGGGCGAAGTCGCGTGCTGGCTGGTCAATACCGGCTGGACGGGCGGCAAATACGGCACCGGTCACCGCATGCCGATCAAGGCCACGCGCGCGCTGCTCAACGCCGCGCTCGACGGTTCGCTCAATAATGCCAAGTTCCGCAAGGATCCGAATTTCGGCTTCGAAGTGCCGGTTAGCGTCGCCGGCGTCGACGATGGCATCCTCGATCCGCGTTCGACCTGGGCGGACAAGGAAGAATACGACCGCACCGCCAACAAGCTGGTGCAGCTTTTCGTCGACAATTTCGAACCCTTTGCACAGCATGTCGATCAGGGCGTGCGCGACGCGGCGCCCCACCGGTCGATCGCTGCCTGACCCCTTACGCCCCGCAGGGCGGCTCAGTTGGAGAGGAGAGCCCCCGGCCGGGAAACCGGACCGGGGGCCACTTTTTTTTGTCATCTTGATAGTCTTAAAGGATGGTAAGTAGCCTCAGCCAAGGAGACCCAGCATGAGCATGTTCGATAGTATCCTGAAAAACATCTCCGGTTCGCCCGACGATGTCGTCAATCTCGCCACCAAGGTCGGCATCGATCCTGCCATGGCCGAAAAGGCCATCGCCGCGCTCGGCCAGTCGCACCAGATGGAAGGCGATACGGTTGAACTGGCAGCGGCCAAAACAGGCCTCGACACCGGGACGCTGGGCCAGATCGTGCAACAGATCGGCGGCGAAGGCTCGCTGATGGAGTTCGCCAACACGCTCAAGGACCATCCACAAGCAGGCGGCATTCTCAAATCGCTCGACCGCGATGGCGACGGCAACCCGCTCAACGATATCGCCGGTATGGCAAGCGGCCTGTTCGGAAAGAAATAGCCCGCCTCAGATAACGCTCGCCGGCGCGGGCAACCGATAGACGTAGTCCCAGATACGGCTGACGACTACCGAACCTTCGCCCACCGCGCTGGCGACGCGCTTGACCGAACCCGACCTCACGTCGCCGACGGCGAAAATGCCGTCGGTGCCTGTTTCGAACGGCGTGTCGCGGCCGACCTCGGCGCCGGTTTTGACGAAACCCTTCTCATCCGTTTCGACCAACCCCGAAAGCCAGGCGGTGTTCGGGGCCGCCCCGATCATGATGAACAAAGCGCGCGTATCGAGCTGCCATTCACCATCGGGGGCGGCAAAGGTCACGCCTTCCAGATGGTCGTCGCCATGCAGGGAGGCAATCTTCGTGTTGTAGTGGATCGTTATCGCCGGATCGGCTTCGAGCCGCTGGGTAAGGTAGCTCGACATCGAAGCGGCCAGGCTGTCGCCGCGCACCACGACATGGACGTGCTTTGCGCTGCGGCAGAGATACATGGCGGCCTGTCCGGCGGAATTGCCCCCGCCGATCACCACCGCTTCGGTATTGTGGCAGAAGCGCGCTTCCATATCGGTCGCGGCGTAGAATATGCCGGAACCCTCGAACTCTTCCAGCCGGTCGAGGGGCAGGCGGCGATATTGCACGCCGGTCGCCACGAGCACGGATTTCGCGCAAACCTCGTCGCCATGGTCCAGCTGCGCGCAGAACGCGCCGTCGGCGCGCCGGGTCAGACCGAGTACGGTGCGCGGCATGGCGAAACGTGTGCCGAACTTCATGGCCTGGATCTGCCCGCGATAGACGAGGTCGGCCCCGCTGATTCCTGTCGGAAAGCCCATATAGTTTTCGATCCGGCTGCTGGAGCCGGCCTGTCCGCCGATGGCCGTATCTTCGATGGTCAGCGCGCACAGCCCTTCGCTGCCGGCATAGACCGACGCCGCGACGCCCGCCGGGCCACCGCCGACGATCAGCACGTCGTAAAGCGTCTCGCGGCAGACATCGAGGTCGAGATGGAGATATTGGGCGACCTTGCGCGGCGAGGGATCGTCGAGCACGCGGTCTCTGCCGAGGATCACGCTGGGCCGGTGATCGACCAGATTGCAGGCGGCAAGGCTTTCCTCATCGCTTCCGTCCATGTCGAGACTCTGAAACGGGATGCGATTGCGACTGAGGAACTGTTCGACCTTCTGCACCTTGGCATCGCGATCCGCGCCGATCAGCTTGACCGAGCTATTCCTCAGCTCAAACTGCCGGCGTCTTCGGGCCGAGAATACGCGAATGACATGGTCCGAAAGTTCGGGGATGCGGGCCATGAGGCGGAGCATGTCGACGCGGGGCACTTCGAGTGTGCGGGTAGGCTTCGCGGCGCGCATGGGGAGGACATTGGCACCTGCATTGAGGAAGGATATTTCGCCCATGAACTGCGTCGGGCCGAGCGAACTTTCCAACAGCCGGGCGCCCGACCATGGATCGACCACTTCGATTTCGCCCTCGAGGACGTAAACGAACCGGTCCATCGGTTCTCCAGCTTCCGCGACCATTTCGCCGGCAGCGTAGCTGCGTTCGCTGCCGATCCGGTACAACTCGGCCACATGGCTTTCGGCCAGCGGCACGCGCGGCATGGTTTCCAGATTTTCGCCGAGCGATTCCATTCTTCAGTCCCTCGCTTGCCCGTGTTTGCGGCCCAGAGGGCATACGCATGGATGCGCGGTTCTATCCGCCGCGCAGAGGACTAGTCGCCTTCGTCCCCTTCGCCTTCTGCCATGTCTTTTGCGATCGCGGCAAGCTCATCGGCCAGGTTCGATATCGGTTGCGGCTTCCATTCGGTTCCCTCCTCGACCTGCGCCATTGCTTCGATATAGCTCTGGGCCGCGGTCGCCATGCCCCCGCCATGCGGGTTTGCGGCGACGGGACCGAGCGTATGGCGCGCCAGCGCAATCTTGCCTTCGCGCGCCTGCATCAGCCCGGCCTGCATCGCCAGACCGCGATCGAACGGCGATAGCTGCGCGGCCCGCTCGAGCGCATGGCGGGCGGTTTCGTTGGGTGCCTCGCCCCGCTCGACGAAGCTGCGATAGTAGTAGATCAGCGGTAGCGGATGATCCTGTTCCAGCCGGTTGAGCGCCGAGAACGGCTGCATTGCAGCAGTGTAGGCAGCTTCCTCGTCCTCGGCGTCGGCGGCCTTGCGGAACAGTGCGTAGCCTTTCTGGACCAGCGCATTCTTGGCCGACGGATCGATCGCCAGCGCGGCATCCGCGGCGGCGATGGCCCGATCGTCGTTCCCGGCATCGAATTCCGCTTCGGCGAGAGCGGCAAGCACGCCGGCGTCCTGCGGGTAACGCGACGCCACGTCCCGCGCCTCGCCCAGCAACTCGACCGCCTGTTCGCGGTTTACGCCGCGTTTCGATCGGATGATGACAGGGAGCATGTCGCCCATGCCCTCGCTCAAGCGCTCGACCGTCACAGCCCCGATGGGCAGCCGGTCCGGCGGGATGTTGAAGGAGAGTATCCTGCGCTTCTTCAGATACCGGTCGAGATCCTTGCCCAGAGTATCGATATCGCCGAACACCGCCTGCGCGGCATCCATGGAAGCGGCGCCACCGGCAATGCGGCCCACGTAGTCCTGCAATTGGCCCTGGCGCGACTGATCGAAGGTCAGATAATGGTAGAGCGCCCAGCTCCTGCCATAGAAGTCGTCGCGCGGGACGGCGGCGCCGCGTTGCACGTTGCCGCGCTCGAACAGGTCTTCCATGGAGACTTCGGGAGCGAGCGCCAGTTCGGCTGCTCTATGATAGGCGGGACGCCCTATCTCGACCTGCCCGGTGCGCGGGAAACGGGCCGAGGCGAAGAACTCCGCGCCGCCTTCGTCGATCCAGCGGGGCATGGCGAAGCGCGCGCTGCCGATCAGGAAGTGGTGGGCATATTCGTGCAGGAGAATGGTCATCGACCATTCCAGTTCGCCGGAGGTCGGGCGCACATTGGGCACGAAGGCGACCGATCCGCCGGCGCGGGGAATGTAGAATCCCCCGACATTCTTCCTTTCGGAAAGCTCGCGCATCGTGCGCGAGCCGCCCACGGCAAAGACGGTCACGCGATTGGACGGGCTCGGCTTGTCCACTTCCCGCCCGGTGACGTAGGACATCGCCGAATGTTAGCGCTCGAGCATTTCGGCAAAGCGCGCAACGTCCTTTTCGCTGTCGTCCGCATAGATGACGAAGTGATCGCTATCCGCCCGGTACCAGTCGGCCTGCGCGGGCACGGCGAGAATGAGTGCTGCAAAGGCAGCGAGAAACCTGAACATGGCTGCGACCCCGGTCTGATCCACAAACCGCAGCTTATCCGCCTATAGCGAAAAATCTATGACAAATGTGTCATTTGCCTGCACGGGCAAGGTAGCGATCGACGTTGTGCTCCAGCACGTCCATCGGAACATTGCCGCCGAGCACGACGGCATCGTTGAATGCCTTGACGTCGTACGCAGCGCCCAAGGCGGTTTGCGCGCGAGCACGCTGGTCGACAATGCGGCTGTGGCCCAGCTTGTAGCCTGTCGCCTGGCCGGGCCAGCTGCAATATCGGTCGACTTCGCTTTCGACTTCGGTCGGTTTGCTGCCATTGCGCTCGACGAAGAAGTTGACCGCCTGCGCGCGGCTCCAGCCCTTGGCGTGGAGGCCCGTATCGACGACCATGCGGCAGGCGCGGAAGGCGAGGCTCTGGAGATATCCGAGCCGGCCGACCGTGAACTCGTCATAAGCACCCAGTTCGTCGGCGAGCTGCTCGCCATATAGGGCCCAGCCTTCGCTGAACGGATTGAAGGCGAGGATCGAGCGAATCAGCGGCAGGCGGTTCGAATATTCGCCCTCCCACACATGGCCGGGAATGGCTTCGTGATAGGTGAGATCGGCGAGATCGTATTTGCGGTGCAGGTCGGTGGTGCGCAGATTGATCCAGAAACGCCCGGGAATGCTGCCATCCTTGCTGCCTGCGCCGCCATAGGCGCCCGGCGCGCCGACTTCCTCTGCCGGCGGGATGCGCTTCACTTCCATATTGGGATCGACCAGCGTGTTGAAGGCACGCGGCATCTGTGCCTTGATCCATTCGACCCGCTCGGCGATGAAATCCATGATTTCGGCGCGGCCCGGATCGCCTTCGGCAAATTTGTAGCGCGGGTCTTCCGACAGCGCCTGCATGCGTTCCCCGACCGAGCCGCCGGTATAACCGATCTCTCGCAGGATCGGGTCCATCCGTGCGTGGAGGGCTTCGAGTTCCTCGAGACCCTGCTCGTGGACCTCGTCGGGCGTCAGGCGGGTCGTCGTGCTCGACCGCAGGGCCCAGGCATAGAATTCATCGCCGCGCGGCCGGGCGGAGATTCCCGGCGCGTCGGTGGCGACGGCACGCTCGGCGCGCAATTCCTCCAACTGACGGATCAGGGCTTCGGCGATCGGCCCGTTTTCGAGTATTGCCGCCCGGTTCGCGTGGCTGTCGGGCATGCCCATGGCGGTGAGCTTGGTACGCAGGTCCGCTGCGAACATCTCGCCCTTGCCGGCACTCGCGACGGTCTGTTCCATCTGTCCGATCGCCTTGTCGAGCAGGAAGCCGGGCGGGACGACACCCATGCCGCGCGCGGCCTTGATACGGGCCAGTTCGCCGTCGAACACCGCCGGCATCTGCTCCATGCGTTCGATATAGGCGTCGGCATCGTCGCCATTCTCGACCTTGTGATCCGATTGCATGAAGCGCGGCAGGGCGAGATACTGGCCGACATTCTGGATCACGACATAAGGTGCGGTGCGCCAGTTGCCGACCGGCGTATCGCCATAGGGCAGGGCGAAGCCGTCGAGCGCGAGTTCGTAGGCGCTTTCGACCACTTCGAGATTGGTCAGGTTCTCGCTGTCGAGACCGTCCCGGGGAACGGCGCGAATGCGGTCGAGATCCTGTCGCAAAGTGGCGGCAAAGGCGTCCTGCCCCGCGGGCGACTGATCTTCGAGCTTGCCGCGCAGGCGATAATACTGGTCCGTATCCACTCCGAGCGAGGTCGCCCGTTCCGGTTCGTGTTCGAGCAGGTTGTATCCGGCGACTTCCAGCAGCCTTTCCGCACCGATCGATTGCGCTTTGGCCACGCCCTCCGGACGGACGGTGGCGGCGCAGCCGGTCAGGGCAAGGGCGGAGGTCGCGCCGAGCCCGGCGAGGGTCTGGCGGCGGGTGAGGTCGAAGCTGTTCCGGGTCATGTTCGCCGGTGTGCGCGGCGTGGTGCTGCTAGTCAAATCGTAAAGATCGCGGGCACTTCCGCCGTGGGAAGGAGTGGTGCGAAGCGCATGGTCTTTTGCCTTTGATGCTTTGCAGCGACCGATCGCCGGATTATGGCACTGCCATGCTCGACACCGTGCTTTCCATCACCGTCCTCGCAGCGATCCTGCTGGTGATCGGTGCGTTCTTCATGTGGCGGCGCACGGGCAATGCGAAGAATTCGCTGTTGATGGTTCTGCTGGCCGCCATCGCACTTGCCAATGTGGCGATCTGGACCGTGCCCGATGCCGGGGGCGAGGCCCCGCTCGACAAGCTCGAGCAGGGCGCCCGCTAGGATGGCGTCACTCGGGCAATTGCCAGAGCACCGAGCTGTTGAAGCTGCCTGCCACTGCCTGGCCATTGCTGTCGCGCGCGGGTTCGAAACGCGCGCGCCGGGTGACGAGTTTGCAGGTCGCGTCGTCCAGTTCGCCATGGCCCGTCGAGCCGGTGACGGTGCAGTTCGTCACGCGGCCATCGGCGGCGATTTCGAGGCGGAATTTCGCCAGACCGGTCAGTTCCTGCCTGATCCATGACGGGCGATAGTCATTGTCGGTAAGCCATGCGCCGGGATTGTTGCGTGGCTTCGCGGCGACCGGGTCCAGACCCGGCTGTGGGGTCGGCTTGGGGATTTCCGTACCCAGTCCGGGAGAGGGCTTGGGCAAAGGCGGGAAGACCAGCGGTGTATTCTCAAAGGGTGGATCGGCCGGCTTTAGGTCGAGCTTCGGCGTAGGAATGTGAACCAGCGTTTCCGTCGGCTCGGCCGCCTTCGGCTCTACCGGGTCGACCGGTTTCGGCGGCGGCGGCGGATCGATCGGAATATTCGTGGCGCCGATCTTGTTGATGATCTCGGGCATGGTACCGCTCACAGTCAGGCCGGCGACCAGGATCGCGGCAAAGGCTGCATGCACCCCGACCACAGCCGCCATACTGGCGGCGGACGGCCTGCTGGACTGGTCTACATAGGACATGGTTGTAGCTCCTCTTCCGATGCGGGAGGCTGCTTTGCGCGACTCCTCACACGGTAGATGATACAACGTAACTATTTCATCCGGAAACGATTTCGCGTTGCATTACGCAACCTTAGCGTATTCGGAAGCGGGGCCAGGCCCTACCCGGCTCATCGAGTTACGGCCGCGTTCGCGACTGTCAGGTAATCGGACAGCTCGGATCGAGGCGGAAGTCGAGGTAATTGTCGACCGACTTCATCAGCTCTTCCTGCTCGTTTTCGAAGAAGTGGTTCGCGCGCGGGATTTCCTCGTGATGCACGGTGATGTGCTTCTGCGTGCGCAGCTTTTCGACCAGTTTGGTCACCGCGTTCGGCTGTACCACTGTGTCCTGCGCGCCGTGGATGAAGATGCCGCTGGCGGGGCAGGGGGCGAGGAAGGAGAAATCGTACATGCTCGCCGGCGCACCGATGCTGATCCAGCCGCGGATCTCGGGGCGGCGCATAAGGAGCTGCATGCCGATCAGCGCGCCGAAGCTGACGCCGGCGATCCAGGTCACCTGCGCTTCGGGGTGGACCTGCTGCACCCAGTCGAGCGCGCTGGCCGCATCGGACAGCTCGCCCACGCCATTGTCGAAGCTGCCCTGGCTGCGGCCGACGCCGCGGAAGTTGAAGCGCAGGGTGGCGAAACCGCGATTGACGAAGGTCTTGTAGAGCCGCTGCGTCATCTGTTCGTTCATCGTGCCGCCGCCCTGCGGGTGCGGGTGGAGGATCATCGCGACGGGCGCGCGCGGACGCGGGGCCGGAGAGAAACGGCCTTCGAGGCGGCCTTCGGGGCCGGGAAAGATCACGGTCGGCATGGGAGGTGTACCCTAAGCAAAAGTCGAAGCGCTTGCGCCGGATAAGGCTTTGCGCGAAGTGGCGCGCTATATAGGGTTTGTCGCCCAAATCGCAATCATTTCGAGCACGTATCATCCCGGACCGCATCTATCTCGACCATGCCGCCACAACGCCGCTGCGCCCCGAAGCGCGCGCGGCGATGGAAGAAGGCTTCGCGCTATGGGCCAATCCGTCGAGTCCGCATGCTGAAGGCCGCAAGGCGCGCAGCCTGCTGGAGGATGCGCGCGAACGCGTGAAGGTGGCGCTTGGCTGGGACGGCGAGGTGATCTTTACTTCGGGTGCGAGTGAGGCGGCGGCATTGGCGCTGCATCATGCCAATGCAGGCGCACGGCTTGTCTCCACCGTCGAGCATGATTGCGTTTTGCAGGCGGCTCCCGATGCGGAGCGATTGCCTGTTTGTAGCGATGGTTCCCTTGATCCGGAAGTGCTGACCGAAGCCGTGGAGCGCGAACGTCCTCTCGTGGCGGTCCAGCAGATCAACTCCGAAACCGGCAATCGGCAGGATCTTTCGGCAATTGCGGGCATAGCTCATCAGGCGGGCGGATTGGTGCTCGCGGATTGTGCGCAAGGGGCGGGACGGTACGCGACCCCGCGCTGCGACATGGCAATCGTGTCCGCGCACAAATTCGGCGGACCGATCGGCATCGGCGCCCTGCTGGTAGAGGACTATGCCATGCTCGCGCCCTCTGGCGGGCAGGAGCGTGGCTATCGGCGCGGGACCGAGAATTTGCCCGGCGTGCTGGGCATGGCGGCGGCGCTCGCGGCTTGCAGCGATCCTTATGTCGCGCCCGAAGTGCTCGAACCGCTCGATGCGCTGGCCGAGGAATGCCGCAAGCTCGGCGGCACTTGGTTGTCCGACCGCCTCTCCGACCCCACGCCTTATATCCGCGCGATCGCCATGCCGAGTATGAGCGCCACCGCGCAGGTCATGCGGTTCGACATGGCAGGGATCGCCGTTTCGCAAGGCTCGGCCTGTTCGAGCGGCACGATGAAAACCAGTCGTGTGCTCGAGGCGATGCAGGTCGAACCGGAGGTTGCCGCCAACACGATCCGCGTCTCGGTCGGCTGGAACACGACCCGCGCCGAAGTGGAGCGCTTCCGCGAAGTCTGGCTCGATCTGGCCGGTGCCTGATTTCTTCCGTCATTGCGAGGAGCCGCGGGCGACGCGGCAATCCATGGAAATGCGCCCTCGATTGCTTCGCTTCGCTCGCAATGACTGTATGAGGGTACAGTGATCTATCTCGACTACCAGGCCACCACCCCGCTCGCACCCGAAGCGCGCGACGCGATGCTGCGCTGGCTCGACGGGCCGGGCGGCACCGGCTTCGGCAATCCGCACAGCGCGCACCGCATGGGGCGGCAGGCCCGGGCTGCGATCGAGCTGGCGCGCGATCAGGTTGCGGCGCTGTTTCCCGCAGGCGGCAAAGTGATCTTCACCAGCGGCGCGACCGAGGCGCTCAATCTGGCGATCCGGGGTTCGGGGCAGGGGGGCACGGTGTCCTATTCGGCCATCGAGCATTCGGCGGTCGGCGATACCGCGCAGGCGGTAGGCAAGAGCCATGTGCTCAATGTCGCTGCGGACGGCCAGTGCAACACCAGGCAGGATTTGCCGGGCGACACGCGGCTCGTCTGCGTAATGCAGGTCAATAACGAAATCGGGACGATCCAGCCCACGATCGAATGGCACCGCAAGGCCAAGGAAAACAACGCCTTGTTCTTGTGCGATGCGGTGCAGGCCTATGGCCGGATCGAGGTCACCGGGGCGGACATGATCGCGATTTCGGCGCACAAATTCCACGGTCCCAAGGGCGTCGGCGCATTGTGGGTGCGCGACGGACTGGACCTTGATGAAGTCCAGACCGGCGGCGGGCAGGAGTTCGGCCTGCGTTCCGGCACGCTCTCTCCGGCGCTGGTCGCGGGCATGGGAGCGGCTGCACAGCGTGCGAAAGAGACGCTCGATCAGGACGCCGAACATGTCCGAACACTGTGGAACCGCGCGACCGAACTGTTTGCCGACTGGACAATCAACGGCAGTGTCGAAGCGCGCTGGCCCGGCAACCTCAATATTCGCCGCGACGGGCTCGATGTCGCCCGGCTGATGAGCGATGTACGCGACGTGATGTTCTCAGCCGGGAGCGCCTGCGCCAGCGGATCGGGCCGGCCGAGCCATGTCCTCAAGGCCATTGGCCTAGACGACAAGCAGGCGAAAAGCTCGATCCGGCTCGGGTTCGGGCGTTACACGAAACTCGATGAAATCGAAGAGGCTGCGGGCAAGATCAACGCTGCTGCGGAGGCGCAAGGATTGTGAAAGTCGAATTCGTCACGTCGAAGGGCGACACGGTGCGTGCCGAGGCCGAACCCGGCGACAACCTGCTGCGCGTGGCGCAGGCGGCAGGTCTGCCGCTGGAGGGAACCTGCGAAGGGCAGATGGCCTGCTCCACCTGCCACGTGATCGTTGCACCGGAATGGTTCGATCGGCTGGACGAGGCGAGCGAGGAGGAGGAGGATATGCTCGATCTCGCCGCCGGCGTTATGCGCACCAGCCGCCTGTCCTGCCAGATCGTGCTGAGCGCGGCGCTGGACGGGCTGGCCGTGACGATCCCGGCGGAGAGCCACGACATGCGGCGCTAACCGCCGGTCCCCCTGGGAGCGGGTTTGGTCGATTGGCCTTTGTCCTCGCCCCAACTCCATGTAGCGATGCCGCAGCTTTATGCCGAGACTTCGGAGGGATTGTCATGCGTTTCCAGAATACCCTGCTGCTTGCCGCAGCGCCCGTCGCCCTGTTCGCGCTTGCCGCGCCCGCCTTCGGGCAAACCGCTGCCAGCGAGACGGCCGAGGTTGCACCGGACAATCACAATGCGGAACTGCGCGCCTGGTTCGACGCAAAATACGAAGAGCAGGTGATGGACAGCCCGCTCTGGCTGACGTCACTGGGCCGCAAGGAACGCTATGGCGAGATCGACGACTTCTCGATCGCCGCGCAGGACGAGGACCTCGCCTGGCTCAAGGCCTCGGTCGAGGAGATGGAGCAGACCTTCGACTATGACAGTCTGAACGCGACCGACAAACTGTCCTACGATCTCTGGAAATACGAATACGAACGCGCCGCCCAATCCGCCGAATGGCGGGACAGCGGCTATGTCTTCACCCAGATGCAGGGCGCGCACACATTCCTGCCCAGGCTGCTGATTTCGCAGCACCGCGTCGCTACCGCACAGGATATGCGCGACTACATTTCGCGCGTGTCGGCAATCGGGCGCGCTTTGGGGCAACTGGTCGACATCGCGGAACCGCGGGCGGCGGCCGGCGTGCGCCCGCCCTATTTCGCCTATGATTTCGTGATCGATGAATCGCAGAAACTGATTTCCGGCGCCCCGTTCGACGATGGGGCGGACAATGCCCTGTGGCAGGACGGCAAGGCGAAGATCGCCGCGCTGGTCGAAGCGGGCACGATCACCGCCGCCGAAGGCGAAACGATGCAGGGCGAGCTGGAGGCCGCGCTGAAGGACGGCTACAAGGCCGGGTACGACCGGGTGATCGCCTTCATGACAGCCGACAAACCCAATGCATCGGAAATCGGTGTCGGGGTCGGTAGCCTGCCCAATGGTACAGCCTATTATGGCTATCGCCTGGCCGACAGCACGACGACCGATCTGACCCCCGAACAGGTCCACCGGATCGGTCTGGACGATGTCGAACGCATTCATGCCGAGATGGAAGCGATCAAGGACGAGGTGGGTTTCGACGGGGACCTGCAGGCCTTCTTCGCCCACATCAAGGAAGACCCGGACAATTACTTCCCCCAAGGCGATGAGGGCGCACAAATGTATATCGACGCTGCCGCGGCGGCGATCGACAATATCGAATCCAAGCTGCCGCAATATTTCGGCCTGCTGCCCAAGGCCGCGCTCGAGGTTAAGCGGGTGGAAAAATTCCGCGAGCAGGATGGCGGCGCGCAGCATTACAGTTCCGGCACGCCCGACGGTTCGCGTCCCGGCGTCTATTACGCGCATCTGTCGGACATGAGCGCCATGCCCAAAAACATGCTAGAAGTGATCGCCTATCACGAAGGCCTGCCCGGGCATCACATGCAGATCTCGATCGCGCAGGAACTGACGGGCGTGCCCAAGTTCCAGACCCAGCTGGGATACGGTGTCTATGCGGAAGGGTGGGGCCTGTATTCGGAACGTCTGGCCAAGGAAATGCCGGGCGCCTACGAAGATCCCTATTCCGATTTCGGACGGCTGAGTTCGGAACTATGGCGCGCCATCCGGCTGGTGGTCGATACCGGTATCCATTCCAAGGGCTGGACCGAGGATCAGGCCATCGCCTATTTCACCGAAAACTCGCCGCAGAACGCCGAAACGATCCGCAACGAAGTGCGGCGCTATATCGTGATGCCGGGGCAGGCGACCAGCTACAAGATCGGAATGAACAAGATCCTCGATCTGCGCGCGAGGGCGGAAAGCGAGCTGGGCGACGATTTCGACATTCGCGGGTTCCACGATGCGGTGCTCGGCGGCGGATCTCTGCCGCTGTCGCTGCTGGAACGCCGCGTGGATGCGTGGATCGCGGAGCGCAAGGCCGCGTAAGAGTATAGCCCTCTCCGGTGGTGATCGGAGAGGGCCTTGCCTGTCAGTCCGAAGCAGAGTTGGGGTCCTTGCACAGCGCAACGACATGAGGCAGCTTTAAGAGTAGTGGGAATAGGGAAATTCCCTAATTTCCATGCCTTATTTTGAGAACCTGCCAGGCCTCGTGGACAAAGCTTGACTGGGAACTCGGACGTTGATTGTGCTTTGCACAGCTTCGCTTCCAAGGCTGGCTTTTGGAGGCGGCATTGGGCGAGCGGATTGGCGTTACAGACGAGGAATGGGAAGTGGTCGGGCCGCTGCTGCCGCCTGAGCAGGGACGCGGATGCCGCCCGGCGCAGGATAGCCGTCCCTATTCTAAAGGCATGATGTGGATCGCGCGGACCGGCGCGCAGTGGCGGCACTTGCCCGACGAATATGGCAAGTGGAACAGCGTGTTCCGTCGCTATCGCCGATGGGTCACGACCGGCGTGTTCGATGCCATGCTCGAGACGCTGGCCGAGCTGGCAGGGCGCGATACCGCAGCCGACATGATCGATAGCGCCGTGGTCCGGGCGACCGGGCGAAATACAAGTGGGGCAACCTGATCGAGCGCCTGTTCAACAAACTCAAGAACCGGCGGCGCATTGCAACCCGCTACGACAAAACCAAGGAATCCTACTTCGGCTTCGTCGCTCTCGCCTCAGTCAAACTCTGGATACCCTTTGTCTATGAAGCCCGGTTGGTGGGAGGTTGCCGCCATGCGCGCGGTGATCACAGGGAGATGCCATCTAAGCATAATGCCGATGGTCCGCAGTGCAAGCCGCGCCTACGTGCTTTGCAGCGATAGCGGAGTTGGCGCATGTTTTCACCGGGATCCCTTGCAAGTTCAATTGGCAACAACCCCTTGACGCTCGGGGCATTGATGCGCGCTCAAGCGCAACCTTTGGGCCTCGCGCTTGATGAAGTGCCACCTGCGGGCGGGGATGGTGCTCTGTCACCGGGCGAGGCGCGCCGCGTCGTAGCGGCTTTTCAGCAGCTCGTGGAGGCCAATGTGACATTGCTCGAGAGAGGTGCGCCGATGCCAGCTTACGATCGCGCCCGGCGAGAGAGGCTGGTCGAGGTGGGCCAGATGGCATTGCTGGCAAGGGATGTATACCTCGACCAAAGCGATCCGGCGCTGCTGCCCGAAGGTTTCAGCGCCCTTTCCGATGCGCAGGCCGAGCAGCGATTTCCTGACTTCGATGCGCGGCACGATGACTCGGGCTTCTATTCGCGGATTTACCACGATGCCAACACCAACACCTATGTCGTGGTCAACCGCGGAACCGATGACGGCCATGCCGTGACCGGAGTCCTCAACGGAACTCCCGATGGCAGGACCAACTGGGCCTTGGGTAATGGTAACAAGGCGCGGCAGGCGGATATTGCGATCGAGAACGCCCAAGCTGTTTCTAACGCCACGGGCGGTCGCGTGCGCTTTGTCGGCCATTCTCTTGGCGGCGCGCTCGCTTCTCTGCAAGCGGCCAGGTTTGACAAGCCTGCAACCGTGTTCAATCCGCTGGGCCTTCACGAAGACCTGTTTGCGGAGTATGGTGCCAGCCAAGCCGATTTCAGGCAGAATGTCCGATCCTATGTTGTTAGAGGAGACAGCGTGAACAGCTTCAACAACACCTGGGGACTGGAGACAGCGCCGGGCACCACGATGCTTGCACAGCGAAGCGACCCGCATGCAATGACTTCGATCATGATCGGCCTGTATCAGCGCTATAATCCGTGATTGGCAAATTCGCACTGCTTGGCCTTTTGATTGTACTGGGCCTGGGCCTGTCGGCTTGTGATGGAGTAATATCTGCGGCGATGAGCGACAATGACATGTGCCAGGCCAAGCAGAGCGAAGCGGAGCGTATTCAAGCCGCTTTGGGTCACGTTCCCGATGATCTTGCCCCATTGGGCGAAGCGGTGCTCTGCAATGATCTCGAAGAGGTGCAGCGATTGCTGGCGCAGGGCGCCGATCCCAACAAGCCGTCGGGGCGCGGAGGGTTTACCCCAGTGGTCGTCGCTTCCGCACTGCCACGGCACGAAATCCTGAAGACACTGCTCGCCAATGGCGGCGATCCTGACAGTTTCGACGAGGATTCCGGCGAGACGGCTTTGGTTTTTGCTTACTCGCAATGGGAGGAGCGCGATCATGGAAGGACATATGAAATCCTGCTTGATGCGGGAGCGGACGTAAATTTTGCTCCGCGCGGGACGAAAACTGTTGCGCACCGCATGTTGGCGCGGGGTGACTACAGAGCTTTCAGCGACTTGCTCGATCTGCGATACCGCAAGGATTTGCCGCGCCTGCTACGCATGACTGAAAATGACAATGTCCGGGACGACCGTATTCAAGACCACGCCGCGCTGGTGGCCAAGCTGAAAGCCATAATCGCCGAAGAGGGCTTGCAGAAGTGACAACGCGCCGCGCGCGGCAGTACATCGCACGGACGCTGCTCGAGCGCCGCGTGGATGCGTGGATCGCGGAGCGCAAGGCCGCGTAAGAGTATAGCCCTCTCCGGTGGTGATCGGAGAGGGCCTTGCCTGTCAGTCGGATTTGGCGGCAGGTTCCGCTTCGGGCAGCCAGCCGTTGCGCCCGATGCCGGTCGACAGCCCAAGTCGTCGCCATGCCCGCATCCCCAGCCACACCAGCAGGCCCAAGGGGACCAGCACGGCCAGCAGCACGATCAGCACGCTGATCATAGTGCCGAAGATACCGCCGAGCGAGTTCCAGGCGCTGCGGATCGGCTCTGCGAAACCGCCGGTGGCGGGCTTGCCGCTTTCGTAAGTGACGGTCATGTTCGAATAGGCGACCCGGCCGCGCATTTCCGTGAGCCAGCTTTGCGCCTGGTCGATCTCCTCGTTGACCTGTGCCACGCCGCGTTCGGCCTCGACCAGTTCGGCGACGGTGCCGCGCCGGTTGCGCAGCACGTCCATCAGCCGGTCGCGCAGCACGGTGCGGGCGCGCAGCCGGGCCTCGGTATCCACGATACGCTTGGACAGATCCTCGCCTTCGATGGACGAGGAGACCAGTTCGCCATCGACCTTGCCGCTCGCACTGGCGAGTTCCTTGCCGAAGGAGCGCGCATCGCGGGCTCGCACGGCGAGCGTCAGGCTGCCATAGGCATAATCGCCCTCGTTCTCCGCCTGATCCATGGAAATGATGCGGCAGGCATCCGGCCCCTTGGCCTCGCACATATCGGCATGGCGTTCCTGCAACGACCTGATCGCTTCGGATGGCAGGCGGAAGCCATAAGCATAGCGATAGGCGACCTGCGGCGTGCCGACGGGGATTTCACCCCCGCCGGAGATGGTTTCGGTTTCTATCTGGCTGCCTGAAGCAGATGAGGGAGGCGGAGGAGCCTCCATCGCCTGCCCCTCTATCGCGTAGGATGACGGCGCTTCGGCGATGTCCGCCGTGCTAATGGCCTCGGTCGTTTCGTTCTCGGCACCGCTGCACCCCGCAAGGACCAGCGTCGCAGCGGCTCCAGCCAGCAGAATTTTCTTCATCTCGAAATCCTCTCACCTTACCCACAATAACGTCGCCTTATTTTCGCCACAATATGAACACAATCAGAATTGCTTTGCAAGATAACGTTGCAACATAACGCATTTGCGCGAGTTTCATTCCCGCGGGATACTGCGACCAGATTTGACCTATCCAACAAATGCGGCGAGCTGGCTCCGCAATCCTACCTATGCAATTTTCGCCCAAGAATAGGTGACATTTCCCAGACTTCACTTACACTTACCGGATGAACCGATTCTTGTGGCTACTAGCGGCAACGGCTTGGACCTGGCCTACACTGGTACAGGCCCAGGATGATAAATCGCCCATTGTGGTCGAGGGTCAACGCGAGGGGAAGCCAAGCACCACGCAATCGGTGCGGGCGATAACCGAGTCTCAAGACGGCAATCTTGCACGCTTCGAAAGCCCGGTCTGCCCAGCCGTTGGCGGGTTGCCGCCCGGGATGGCGTCGGTCGTGGTGGACCTTATGCGCAAGGCCGTTGCCGCGGCGGACGTCGATCTTGCCAAGGAAGGCTGTGCTCCCAATCTCACCTTGATCGTGACCGATGACGGGCAGGCGCTCATTGCCGGTCTTGCCAAAGCTCATCCAAAGTTGTTCGGCCTGCTGAGCGCACTCGAGATGGACTCGCTCAGAAAAAGTCCCGGCCCTGCTTGGTCGTGGCACGTCACGCAACCCAAGCGTGCCGATGGAGCCCCGGTTGTGCGCGATGGGGCCGGTTCGCCGTCAGCCTTCGTCGTGCAAGGGGCTAAGTTGTCACGACTGGGTTCGCCGATCAGGCAGGAGGTCGATGCGGGGTTCGTGGTCCTCGACGTGGAGTCGATCGATGGGCTGACACTGAAGCAGATCGGCGATTTTGCCGTGATGCGCGCGCTCGTTCCAACACGCGATGCGCAGAACGAAAGGTTCGGTTACGACAGCATTCTCAATCTCTTCAAGGACGACGATACGCCTGAAGGTCTGACGCCGTTCGACCGTGAATACCTTGCTGCGGTCTACCGCGGCGGGAACGGTTTCACATACAACCAGAAGACGAAACAGATCGCGCAGGATGTGGAACGTGGCGAACAATCTGCGGATCTGGGCGACGATACGAACGGCACACCCTAGCGGTAACGATAGTGCGTCGCGATTTAACGGGTGGGATCAAGCTCCCTGCACGTTCGCGCTAAAGCAAAAAAGCCCCACCGCATCGCTGCGGCGGGGCCCTCGCTGTAACCGTTCTTGCGGGACTACGCAGCTTCGAGTTCGCTTTTCTCGACGTTTTCGCCCAGCTTCTCGATCAATGCCTTGCTGAATGCGGGAATATCGTCCGGCTTGCGGCTGGTGATGAGGTTGCCGTCTAGGGCGACTTCCCGATCCACCACATTGGCCCCGGCGTTTGTCAGATCGGTGCGGATCGAGGGCCAGCCGGTGACGGTCTTGCCATCGATCAGGCCTGCTTCGGCGAGCAGCCACGGAGCGTGGCAGATAGCCGCAATCGGCTTGCCGGCCATGCCAAATTCGCGAACGATCGCGACGGTGCGCTCGTTCATCCGCAATATGTCAGGGTTCATCTGGCCGCCCGGCAGAAGCAGGGCGTCGTAACCTTCGCAGCTTGCGATGCTGTCGACCGTCTTGTCGACCTTGATGGCATCGCCCCAGTCCTTATCCTTCCAGCCGCGGATCATGCCGCTTTCCAGGCTGACGATTTCCGTTTCGATGCCGGCCTTTTCGAGATTGGCCCTGGGCTTCTCCAGTTCGGACTGTTCGAACCCATCGGTGGCGAGGATCATTACGCGTTTGGTCATGGTGTGCCTCCTTGAGTTGGCGTTGCCTTTGCAATGCGTGGGGAAAGCGCGCCGTTCCGTTCTTCTAGCCGAGGCGTGGCGGTGATAGGGCAGGGCGTATGGCCGCTGACGACACGACTCTCGAACCTGAAAACGACCCCTTCGACGCAATCGTCGACGCCCCTTTCGATAGTGCCCTGTCGGAACGCTATCTCGTCTATGCGCTCTCCACGATCACCGCCCGATCGCTGCCCGATCTGCGCGACGGGCTGAAACCGGTTCACCGCCGGCTGCTGTGGGCGATGCGGCAGTTGAAGCTCGATCCGTCCAGCGCTTTCAAGAAATCGGCCCGTGTGGTGGGCGACGTGATCGGCAAGTACCACCCGCATGGCGATGCCTCGGTCTATGACGCGATGGTCCGGCTCGCGCAGGATTTCGCGCTGCGCTATCCGCTGGTCGAGGGTCAGGGCAATTTCGGCAATATCGACGGCGATAACGCTGCCGCCTATCGCTACACCGAAGCGCGCCTGACCAAGACTGCGCTGCGCCTGATGGAGGGGCTGGACGAGGGCACGGTCGAATTCATCCCGACCTATAATGGCGAGGAGCAGGAACCGGAGATTTTCCCCGGCCTGTTCCCCAACCTGCTGGCCAACGGCGCCAGCGGCATCGCGGTCGGCATGGCGACCAATATCCCGAGCCATAATGTCGCCGAGATCGTCGATGCGACGCTGGAAGTGATCGACAATCCGCATGTCGAACATGCGCGGCTGATGGAATTGTTCAAGGGTCCCGATTTCGCCACCGGCGGTATCGTTGCCGAGAGCGCCGAGACGGTCGCCGCCGCATACGAAACCGGGCGCGGCAGCTTCCGCGTGCGCGGGCGCTTCCATGCGGCCGAGGCCGACAAGGCGGAGGATCGCGAGGAGGGGATCGAGCGGCTGGGCGGCGGCCAGTGGCAGCTCGTCATCGGCGAAATCCCCTATCAGGTCCAGAAGGGCAAGCTGATCGAACAGATCGCGCAGGCGATCGCCGACCGGAAGCTGCCGATCCTGGAAGACGTGCGCGACGAGAGCGACGAGCAGATCCGCATCGTGCTGGTGCCGCGCAGCCGCAATGTCGATCCCGAACTGCTCAAGGAAAGCCTCTATAAGCTGACCGATCTGGAGACCCGTTTCGGGCTCAATCTCAACGTGCTCGACGCCAGCCGCACGCCGATGGTGATGGGGCTGAAGGAGCTGCTGAACAACTGGACCGCCAGCCAGATCGATATCCTCCAGCGCCGCAGCCAGCACCGGCTCGACCAGATTGCGCGGCGGCTGGAACTGGTCGAAGGCTATATCATCGCCTTCCTCAATCTCGACCGCGTGATCGAGATCATCCGTTACGAGGACGATTCCAAGGCAGTGATGATGGCCGAGTTCAGCCTGACCGACCGCCAGGCCGAGGCGATCCTCAACATGCGCCTGCGTAGTCTGCGCAAGCTGGAAGAAATGCAGCTTCGCCAGGAAAAGGACGACCTGCTCAAGGAGCAGGACGAGCTCGAAAAGCTGCTCGGCTCGCCCGCCCGCCAGCGCACGCGGCTGAAGCGCGATCTCAATGCGCTGCGCAAGGAATATGGCGAGGATACCGTGCTCGGCGCGCGCCGGACCAGCATCCAGGAAGCCGCTCCCGCGGTCGAATTCAGCATGGATGCGATGATCGAGAAGGAGCCGGTGACGGTGATTCTCTCGCAGAAGGGCTGGGTGCGCGGGGCCAAGGGCCACCTGCCGCTGGACCAGGATTTCAAGTACAAGGAAGGCGACGGCCCCGCTTTCGTGCTCCACGCGCAGACGACCGACAAGCTGCTGCTGGCGACCGACAAGGGCCGGTTCTTCACGCTGGGCGCCGACAAGCTGCCGGGCGCGCGGGGCTTCGGCGAACCATTGCGCAACACGCTCGATATCGATGCCAGCGCGCAGATCGTTGCGGTGATCGTCCACAAGCCCAAGCAACGCCTGCTGCTGGCCGCCGATACGGGCAAGGGCTTCGGGGCGGTTACCGACGACCTTCTCGCCGAAACGCGCAAGGGGCGGCAGGTCGTCAACCTCAAGGGCGATGCGAAGATGGTGGTCGCGCGCACGATCGAACCGGGGCACGACCATGTCGCCTGTGTCGGCGACAACCGCAAGCTGGTGGTCTTCAATCTCGAGGAACTGCCTGAACTCGCGCGCGGGCAGGGCGTGACGCTGCAGCGCTATCGCGATGGCGGGCTGTCCGATGCGACCACCTTCACGCTCGCGGAAGGCCTCAGCTGGACGATGGGCGGCAAGGAAGGCCGCACCCGGACCGAAGGCGAGATGTGGCAGTGGAAGGTCGCACGCGGCGGGGCCGGGCGGATGCCGCCACAAGGCTTCCCGCGGGACAACAGGTTTTGATTGTATTGTCGCTGCGGCCGCAAACCGGCAGCGGATATCGCTAGCTAGCCCAACGAAAAAGCCGAAAGCGATCGCTCGCTTCCGGCTTTTGTCGAAACCCGTCCAAGGGTAAGCGGATTATCCGCCGGCGCTGTCGGTGGCCGGCGCCGATGCGGCCATGGCAGCATCGATCTGGTCATTGGTCAGAAGGGCCATCAGTTCGCCGTTCGGGCCTGCGGCGAAATGTTCGCGCAGCAGAGTAACCTTCTTCATCTCGTCGCCACCGCGGGCGATGATGACATTGTCGCCATTGATCTCGAGCACAGTGCCGAGCGGCGCGTTCTTGGCAGTAACGGCATTTGCGCCGACAGTGAGGGCGGCGTCACGCTTGGCGACCGCTTCCTGCTGGGCGGCCTGAAGCATGCCGACGATCTGCGCCTTGGTGGCGTTGAGCGAGGTGCCCTTTTCGCCCGTGCCGAAAGCATTGGCCGGAACCGGCGCCTTCATGTCGTCGACGACGAGAATGACGGTTTCGCCCTGCACGGCTTCGACCGTACCGATTTCCACGCCGTCATTGCCGTAGACGGTGGCGCCTGCGGTAACGGCAGCCGAGGCTTCTTGCGCGACGGCGACGCCCGGGGCGACGGCAGCAGTGGCGGTGAGGGCGGCGGCGGCAAAAGCCAGCTTCGCGATTTTCATAGTGCAGCTCCAAGACTTGTTATTCGAAATATGCGGCCCCTTCGCGCGAACCGCGCGATTGAGCCGTCCAAACTGGAATGAGCGGGTGAGAATGGTGTTCCGTGCCACCCGCAAGTACCCTAAAGGGAACGTCGTCCCTATGTCACGGATTGCGTTTTTTGGCAACCGCGAGAGCCTTATGCTGCATTGCACCTTAAGCGAAGCTGAAGGTCGGGGAGAGTCCCCGTTCAGCGGGCGGCCAGTTCCTCGTCGAGCATTTCGTCGACCCGCGGGCGAGGGGGGAACTGTTCTTCCACCCAGCGATTTTCGATGCGCTGCAATATGCGGGCGACCTCGGGCCCCTTGCCGACACCGCGTGCCACGATCTCCCCGCCCTTGAGCGGGAAGGAGGGCGCTTCCCACCCGATTATCGCCGACGGATCGCTGCCGATGATGAGCAGGCGATCGATGGCGCAACTCTGTCCCACCTCGTAGGCAAGGCCGCGCGGCTGTTCGCCGTCTTTCGGACAGCGTCTCGCCACGCACATCAGCCGGTCGCGCTGGCCACGCGAAAGGCGTAGGCGTGCGGACACCGTCTCCGCCACCGGCACGATGGCCGGCAGAAGTGCGGCCATCCGGCGCATGGGGTCGGGCGCGATACCTGCGGCTGTCTCGGCCGGGATCAGCCGGGCAAGCTGTTCGACCTCGCGCCTGCCGCTTTCGGGCAGGACTTCCTGCAAGACGCCCAGTTCGCGCATTTTCGCGATGGTTGCCGACGGATCGGGCAAGGCCAGAAGGTTCTGCAATTCCCAACCGACCCGTTCGCGGCTCAGGCCCTTCAATGTCGGGGCGAGGGCGCTGCAGGCTCCGGTCGCTTCCGCGTCCCAGCTATCGCCGAAGCGCGTGGCGAAGCGAAAATAGCGCAATATCCGGAGGTGATCCTCCCTGATCCGGGTTTGCGCATCGCCGATGAAGCGGACGCGCCTGGCGGCAAGGTCGTCGAGCCCGCCGAAATAGTCGCTGATTTCCAGAGTCTTGGGATGCGCATAGAGCGCGTTGATGGTGAAATCGCGCCGCGCCGCATCGTCACTCCAGTCCGTCGAGAAAGCGATCGTCGCGCGTCTCCCGTCGGTTGCAACATCGCGGCGCAAGGTTGTGATTTCGACATTGCCATCCTCGAATATGGCTGTGACCGTGCCGTGATCTATCCCGGTGGGTACGATGCGGATGCCCGCATCCTTGCACCGATCGATGACCGTGGCGGGCAGGTGCCGCGTCGCCGCATCGATATCGTTTGCCTGGTAACCCAGCAGCGTATCGCGCACGCAGCCGCCGACCCAGCGGATGTCTTCCGCCCCCAGTGCGCCGACCAGTTTCGCAAGGCTGTCGCGCTGCGTCCACCGGGTGTCTGGCAGCCGCGCCGTCATCCGCGCGCCTCGAGCCATGCAATGCGGCGCGACAGATTCCAGCAGATCGCCGCCGTCACACCCCAGATGCGGTAGCCTTCGTGATCCATCTCGAGATATTCGCGCATCGCCCCTTTCCAGAAGACCTCGTTGCGGCTCCATTGCGACGCATCCATCAGCTTGTCGAGCGGGCATTCGAACCAGCTTTCGACCTCGCGCGGATCGGGGCGGACCGGCAAGTCGCGCGGGACGGTGGCCAGAACGGGCGTGATATCGAAGCCTGTACCCGTCTGATAGCGATCGGTCGTGCCGATGACCCGCACCCGTTCGGGTTCGATGTGCAGTTCCTCCCACGCCTCGCGCAAGGCCCCGGTTACCGCATCTTCCCCGTCTTCGAGCTTGCCGCCGGGAAAGGCGACCTGCCCCGGATGGTCGCGCATGGTCCGCGGGCGCTGGGTCAGCAGGACCGTGGGATCGGGCTGTTCGGTCACCGCGATCAACACGGCAGCATCGGCAGTGCGGTCGAGATCCGCGAACCGGCTGTCGGACATGAGCTGGCCCACATCGCGCGCATGGCCCTGCTCGAATAGCTGCGCGAGACGGTCGAAAGTCGCGCTCATGCAGGGATTAGCGAGTATGTTTCGCCGCCGCTCGCAACCGTCCAGTCATCGCCGCGCGCCAGCGCGATGCGGGCGAGCTGTTCGTAGGTCGAGCGGTTGAGCCGCGCTTCGCAGCCGCGGCGGACATGGACATAGATCGCGGGCTGGTCCGCGTCGCCCGCCGCGCGGATCGGGTTGTTAGGCCCGGCCACGACCAACTCGTCGGTGTTGAGGCGGAAAGCGAGATCGCCTTCGATTTCGCTGACATCGGTGGCGACGAAGCAGGCATCCTCCACCTCGATGGAGAGTTTCTGATACGGCACGACCAGCCAGTAGCTGCCGTCACTCTCGCGGTTCAGCAGGCCGGAGAAAGCGCGCACCATGCCGGGCCGCCCGATCCGCGATCCTTCGTGATACCAGGTCCCGTCCGCCGCGATGCGCATATGGCTGTCGTCGACATTGTCGGGCGACCATTGTTCGACCGGGGGCAGTTTGCGCTCGGCGACCGCCTCCGCGATCTGGGCGAGCGACATTCCGGCAAGTTCGGGGGGCGGGGTATAGGGCATAGTCGCCAAGGCCGATGCCAGATCGAACCTACTTCGCCAAGCTCCACGGGCCGAGCATGCCTTCGACGGGCAGGATTGCCGGATTGCCCGCGCGGGCGAGCAGGCGATGCTTTTCGAACGGGCCGGGGCAGTGCCATCCTGCGGTATGGGCGGCGGTGAAGTCCCAGCGGTCGTAGTAATCGGGATCGCCGATCATCACCTGCGGCAAGGGAGCCGCGCCATCGTCGAACCCCGCATCGATCGCGCCCAGGCTGGCGGCCATCAGCGCCTTGCCGAACCCTTCGCCCTGCCGCCCGGGCATGACCGCGACCGGGCCGACCATGATCATCGGATGCCCGCGGCCCTGCGGATCGGTCAGCGCGACCGGCCACAACTGGATTGTGCCAGCGAGGTAATCGTCATCGTCCAGCGCGGCGAAGCTCAACCCCTCCAGCGGGGTCATACCCTCGCGGATACGATAGGCGGTGCGTGCGTGGCGTCCTTCGCCGAAGGCTGCATCGAGCAGATCTTCGACCAGTTGCGGGTCGATTGCGGAGAGGGGAACGAGCGTCGCCATAAGGGCGCGCCGATTAGGGCGCACCGCAGGCCAAGTCGATCAAATTCGCCTTAGCCGGGGCGAAGTTCGAGCAGTCGCCCGCCATCGCCGTCTTCGAGCACCCACAACGCCCCGTCCGGACCTTCGACGATCTGGCGAATGCGCTCGCCCATATCGTATCGCGCCGCTTCGCTCGCGGTGTCGCCATCGATCGCAACGCGCACCAACCCTTCGCTCTGGAGGCCGGCGATCAGCAGGTCGCCCGCCAGCCCGTTGAACAGCGTGCCGGAATAGAAGATCATGTTCCCCGGCGCGATGACCGGCGACCAGCTGATGGCAGGCTGGGCGAAACCGTCGTCGGGAGAATGGTCGGGAATATCGTCGCCATTATAGTGGTTGCCATTGGAGCGTTCGGGCCAGCCGTAATTCGCCCCGCGCGCCACCAGGTTCAGTTCGTCTCCGCCCGCGGGTCCGTGCTCGACTTCCCACAAACGGCCCTGTGCGTCGAAATCCATGCCGAGGATATTGCGATGGCCCCAGGACCAGATTTGGTTGGAGGGGCTGCCGTTATCCGCCAGCGGATTGCCGCTGGCCGGTGTGCCGTCGAGGTTGAGCCGGACGATGGTGCCCAGCGTATTCGTGGTATCCTGCGCCGGGGTGAGCTTCTGCCTGTCGCCGCTGGCGACGAACATGTGGCTTTCGTCCGGGCTGAAGGCGATACGATGCGAATAATGGCCGCGCCCGGTGACCTTGGGCGTCTGGCGCCAGATCACGTTCATGCCTTCGATGCTGCAGGTGCCGGCCTGCTGGCAAACGAGCTGCCCGCGCCCGACCACCGCGCCGCGCATGTCGCCGCTGCCCGCTTCGGCCCAAGTAAGATAGATCGTGCGCCGACCCACGGTCTGCGCGCTTTCCGAAGGCAAAAAGGCGACTTCGCCCAGGCCGCCCTGGCCGCCGTAATCCACCTGCGGCAATCCGCTGACCGTGATGAGCCGATCGCTGGACGTGTCGAAGATCTTCGCCGTGCCCGCCTTTTCGGTGATGAACAGCATCTCCGTGCCCGGAATGAAGGCGGAGGCCCAGGGTTCGGCGAAGCTGCCGTGTTCGGCAATCGCGAACGTGCCGTTCCATTCGCCCGCGGCGGGGGGCGTGGTCGATGTCGCGATCGGCGTCGGCTGGCTATCCCCCGATCCGGTGCTGCCGCAGCTTGATGCCAGCAGCAGGGGCGATAAGGTGACGGCAAGGATCGAGGTCTTTTTCATGCTTAGTGCAACTCCCGAAAGAGGACTTGGTGCCGCGCCGCTGGTTGTGGGCGTGGATGAGGCCGGACGCGGCCCCCTCGCAGGCCCGGTTGTCGCAGCAGCCGTGGTACTGTGCAAGCCTTGTCCGGAGGGGCTGGACGATTCCAAACGGCTCTCGGTCAGAAAGCGCGCGGCACTGGAGCCGGAAATTCGCGCGCGCTGCGCCTGGGGGCTCGCGGTGGTCGAGCCCGAGGAGATCGACCGGATCAACATATTCGCCGCCACCATGCTCGCGATGACGCAGGCCGTCACCCGTCTGGTCGAGGCGCTGGGCCGCGAGCCGGAAGCGGTCCTGATCGACGGCAACATGACGCCCCATGGCCGCCACCCCGGCTGGCGCTGGGCCGATGCCCGCCCGATCGTCGGCGGCGACGGCAAGGAGCAATGCATCGGCGCCGCCAGCATCCTGGCAAAAGAATATCGCGACCGGCTGATGCGCGACGCGGCCGAAGCGCACCCGCATTACGGGTGGGAGCGCAATGCGGGATACGGTACGGCCGAGCATCTGGCCGCGCTGCGCATGCATGGCCCCACACCGCTCCACCGCCGGAGCTTTGCGCCGGTGGCGCAGCTAGTGCTGATCTAGGGGCCGGTTCGCTAGGCTGGGCCCCAGAGCCGTTCCAGTACCAGTGCCCACCATTTCGTATTCGCCATAGCCAGCCCAGCGACGATTCCCGCCATTATCGCCAGGCCGCCCAGCAGGCTTGCCGGATGAACGCGGCGGGTCTGGGCAAGATCGCGGCCCGCTGGCGCAAATGCCACGGCGAGGACCACGGGAATCGCTCCAGCAATTCCTATCCCGAGCACTTCTGCAAGCCTGGCGATCGCTGGAGGCGTCAACGCTGCCCCGGAAAGGAGCATCAGTCGCTGATGGGCACCTATGGAGGGAGGCGAGCGGCGGATGGCCAGTAAAGCCACACCGTAGAAGATCGCAAAATTCAGCAAGATGAAAATGTCGACTGCCGGCGTGAAGACATCGCTACGAACCAGATAACTTTGCCGGATCATCGAGATGCCGCCGATCAGAACGCCAGCAGCCAGCAGTGGGCTGAAGCGGCCGATGGTTCGATGTACTGTCTCGTGGGAGGCAGCGATCAGGAGTGGCTGCCCGATAAGCAGAGCGAACCACGCCAGCATAATGAGCGCGTGGACGTGATGTAACCAGACGGTCTGGCCGGCGATTTCGGGATATTTCGCCATGAAAGACCCGAAGCCGACCAGAACGATCAGCAATAGGGCAATGGCGAACCCGACCGAAAAACGCGCCAGATCGTGCAGATCGCGATAGCCCACTGATTTTCCCCCAGAAAGCGGACGACCATCGATAATCGCTCGACGACGATCCGATGGCAAGCGAGATTGCGGTCAATGAGCCGTCGGGCGAGTCCTCCGCGCCACACCCCACCATATTGAGTCCGCTGGCCGCGCTGCGCACGCATGGCCCCACACCGCTCCATCGGCGGAGCTTTGCGCCGGTGGCGCAGGCCGATCTGTTGATGGATGGCGTAGGCTAGGAATCGCCGGCATCGCGCTCGGCCGCTCGCGCCGCCGCCTTGGCGGTCTCGATCTTCTCGCGCTGCTGGACCACGGCGCGGGCCTGGTCGGCAAGCGCCTGCCATGTCGCCTTGGACCGCAGCGCCCGTTCGCGGACATTGTCCAGCGTGGCGGCCTTGGCCTCGGCTGCGGATTCGGCGGCACGCGCCGAGTAGAACTCGTAGGAAGGGTTGGCCATCGATCGGCTCCGTCGCTGTTGCGAGATACCGCGCGCACCGCTCGAAAGCGGCGACGCACGGCACGGCAGATCAATCGGCAGCGGACAGGTTGATCGCGCTGGCCTTGCCGTTGCGGCCGGTCTCGATTTCGTAGTTAAGGCGCTGGTCCTTATCGAGGGTCTGCATGCCGGCGGCCTGCACTGCGCTGATGTGGACGAAGCTGTCGTCCGAACCGTCGTCGGGCTGGATGAAGCCATAGCCCTTGTCGGTGTTGAAGAACTTGACTGTTCCGGTCTTGCTCATGATGGTTCCTTTCAAGAACGCATGGGGTTGCCCCGCCGCGACATGCGGCGTGGTCGTGCTTAAAATCGTCCGATGAAAGGAAGTCGTCGTCTGGTTTGCACCGGGGCCGTTCACGGCAGGCGGCGGTCGTCAAATTCGAAGTCCGTCGCAAATTTCGACGTCAGCCCGAACGGCCTAGCACGAGCAGCCCTGCCTGCCTAACGATTAATCGCTGCCTGCGTAGAGTCTTCGAGGCCACACCCCACCATATTGAGTCCGCAGATTCCACGCGGACTCAATATCTTGTGTGGGACACCTTCTGTTCTCTCTGCGAAACCCGATATTAACCATGATCCCATAGGTTTTTCGCACTTGACCGTGGGTTCGTTTGGACTCACCCTGTGGATAACTTAGGACAGGGACGGACATTATGGGGGTCATCGAGACCACGAAGAACCGCGCAAAAGCGGTTGTAAAGACGGCTGAAACGCCGAAAGAGCTGCTGCCACTGGGCCGCATCCTCGATGGCGACTGCGTGGAAGCGATGCGCAGCCTGCCCGACGCCAGCATCGACCTCGTCTTTGCCGATCCGCCCTACAACCTCCAGCTCGGCGGCGATCTGAACCGGCCCGATGGCAGCCATGTCGATGCGGTGACCGATCACTGGGACCAGTTCGACAGCTTTGCGCTGTACGACCAGTTCACCCGCGACTGGCTGATCGAGGCCAAACGCGTGCTCAAGCCCGATGGCGCGCTATGGGTGATCGGCAGCTATCACAACATCTACCGCGTCGGCGCGATCCTGCAGGATCTCGGCTTCTGGATTCTCAACGACATCGTCTGGCGCAAGTCGAACCCCATGCCCAATTTCAAGGGTACGCGCTTCACCAATGCGCATGAGACGCTGCTGTGGTGCAGCCAGGGCGAGAAGGCGAAATACCATTTCAACTACCGCGCGATGAAGACGCTGAACGACGAATTGCAGATGCGCAGCGACTGGGTCCTGCCGATCTGCAACGGGGCGGAGCGGCTGAAAGAGGGCGGCCACAAGGTCCACCCGACGCAGAAGCCCGAAGCGCTGCTCTACCGCGTGTTGCTCTCGACCACCGAGCGCGGCGACGTGGTGCTCGATCCCTTCTTCGGCACCGGCACCACCGGCGCGGTGGCCAAGCGCCTGGGCCGCGAATGGATCGGCTGCGAGCGCGAAGGGAACTACTGCGAGGCCGCGCTGAAGCGGATCGAAAAGGAACTTCCGCTGGACGAAAGCGCGCTGACCACCATGCAGAGCGCGAAAGCCGCCCCCAAGGTCGCCTTCGGGGCGCTGGTGGAAAACGGCTTCATCAAGCCCGGCACCGAAGTGTTCGACAAGAAGCGCCGCTGGATCGCGACCGTGCGGGCGGACGGGTCCTTGGCGTATGGCAAGCAAGCCGGCAGCATCCACGGCCTCGGCAAGGACCTCCAGGGCGCACCGAGCTGCAACGGCTGGACCTTCTGGCATTACGAGAATGGCGGAGAGGTGAAACCGATCAACGCGGCACGGCAGCTCTATCTGCTGGCGGTGGAGGATTGATGCCACGCGGGCAGTTTTCGCTAAGAGTTTACTAACAGGTCGTATAGCCTCCACCGGCCTCGCGCGGGCCGGATCGGCAAGTATATTGGCAGACAGATGAAACAGGACACTATCGGCAGCCAAGTCCTCGCGTTCCTTGCTGGCAATCTGCTCGATCCCACCCCGTTCAACTACCGCTTCGGCTATCTCTATCTCACCCGGACGAGCAAGGTGATCGCGCAGGAAGCCGACACCTATATCGATGCCGGCCTGCGCATGACGCAGGAAGCGGTTGCCGAGATCATGCACAAGTTCGCCCAGGTCTCCGAAGACCCGGCGGAACGGATCGCCGCGCGCGACGAGGCGCTCGAAATGTTCCTCGACGCCGCGGGCGAGCTGGCGCGCGAAACCCAGCGGCAGGCGGGCGATATGGGGCGCGACATCGCCGAGGAAAGCGAGGCGATCCGCAAGGGGGCCGAGGGCGAGGATCTCAAGACCGCGATCCGCCACATCGTCGACCGCGCCGATCAGGCCGAACGCGAACTCGCCAATTCATCCAACCGGATCGACCGGCTCCAGCGCGATCTCGACGAGGCGCGCAACAAGGCGCTGGTCGACGAGCTGACCGGCATCGCCAATCGCCGCGCCGCCCGTTCGACGATCCAGGATCTCGAAATCAGCAAGGTCCGCTATTGCCTCGCGATCATCGATATCGACCATTTCAAGTCGATCAACGACACCTATGGCCACCCAGTGGGCGACCGGGCGCTGAAACTGGTCGCCGGGGCGCTGGAGGAATCGCTCGCCCCCTGGCCCGTCGCGCGCTGGGGCGGGGAGGAGTTCCTGGTGATCGCGGAAGTGCCCGATCCGGCCAGGCTGGCCGAGAAGGTGCAGGCTGCAAAGGACGACCTCGCCGAACGCAAGCTGAAGCTGCGCGAGACCGACGAGCCGATGAACCCGATCACCTTCTCGGCCGGAGTGGCGGGAAGCCTGGCCACCAGCGAACAGACCCTGCGACGCGCGGACAATGCACTCTACGAAGCGAAGAAAGGCGGCCGGAACACCGTACTGATCGCGCCCGAGAAGGGGCGCGTGGGGGATGGGGGGTGAGAGGCTGGAGGCGAGTGCGAATAATTGCTCGTTGGCATGCGGTGAGCGGGCTGTCCTACAACTTTCCTTCTCGCTATCCCACGTGCATGTCCATCTCCCCGCGCACCCAGATCGATCGAACGCATGCGCTCGCAATACGCTCATCGACAACGTTTCGCCCAAGCCGACCGTTTTTTGTGCTTGGACAGTGTAACACCCGGTCCATGTCTCCGTCTCCAGCCGAGTTTCCCGAATGAGCGACAGCATCTATATCCGCCCCATCGGCCTGGTCCCCGGCCCGCAGAGCGAGCATGGCAATGCGATTCGCCTCGCGGGCGGCATGGTCTATGCGAGCCGCTTTGCCGTGATCCTGCGCCGCGACGGGCAGATTGCCGAGCGCTGGCTGGCCGCGCCCGATACCATGGCGCAGGTGCTGGGGCAGTTGCCGGAAGAATGCGGAGCCGAAGCCGAGGCGCAGTGGGCCAATCTCACCCTCGCGCATCCGCCGCTGGAACTGGGTGCGCGCACGGTGCGGTTCGATCAGCCGCAGGTGATGGGCATCCTCAACGTCACGTCCGACAGCTTCAGCGATGGCGGCACGTTCCTCGACGATCGCGAGGCGGGCCGGGACCATGCCGCGGCCATGGTCGAGGCGGGCGCGGCCATCATCGATGTGGGCGGGGAAAGCACGCGGCCCGGGGCCAAACCCTTGTGGGAAGGGGACGAGATCGAGCGGGTCGTCCCCGCGATCGAGGCCTGCGCGGGCATGGGCGCCGCCGTCAGCGTGGACACGCGCAAGGCGGCGGTGATGGAAGCCGCGCTTGCGGCAGGCGCGCATCTAATCAACGACGTCTCCGGCCTTGCCCACGATCCGCGCTCCGCCGAGGTGGTCGCGGCGGCAGGATGCCCGGTGGCGTTGATGCATGCGCCGGGTGCTGCGGGCGAAGACCTCCACGCGGGCGCGGATTACGGCAATGTGGTGTTCGACGTGTTCGATGCCTTGCGGGCGCGGCGCGATGCGGCGCTCGCCGCGGGGATCGCGGCGGGCAACATCCTGCTCGATCCCGGCATCGGTTTCGGCAAGAGCCTGGCGGACAATCTGGCGCTGATCAACGCGCTGCCGCTGTTCCATGCGCTCGGCCACCCGCTGCTGCTCGGCGTCAGTCGCAAGCGAATGATCGGCGCGCTCTCGCACGAGGCGGAGGTCGGCGAACGGCTCGGTGGCAGCATTGCCCTGGCGGTGAAGGGAATGGATGCGGGCGTGCAGTTGGTGCGCGTCCACGATGTCGCGGAAACCGTGCAGGCCCGCAATGTCTGGCGCGGCCTGCGCGACGCGGCACTGACCGACTTTGCGGACCTGCCGGGATGAGACGCCTCAGGCGTTCTCTTCGATATAGGTCTCGGGATCCTTCTCCTTGCGCTCGTAATCGGCCGAGTGCTTGGCTTCGAAGCCGAGATACTGGATGCCGAGCTTGATGCGCTCTTCTATCGGCACGTGGCGGCGGAAGTCGGTCAGGCCCTGACGCTCTTCCTCGGACATGTGCTTGGAGTTCTGGAGGTTGCACTGGTCGACGCACTTCCACCACTCGTCGGAGCCGGGCTCGTGCTCGCCCGCGGCCTCGCCCGCTTCGGCGATCTTGTTGTGGTCGCCGATCGCGTCCTCGGTCGTGTCCTCGGAGCTGTCCGAATCGAGCGCGCCTTCGCCGAGCTTCAGAAGGGTGGGGTAGAAATACAGCTCCTCCGCCTCGGCATGCGCCTCCAGAAAGTGCTTGAGGCGGGTGAAGATGCGGTCGAGCGCCTGCTTGTCGCCGCGCGCCTCGTCGAGCGCGGAGAACATGCGGCGTTGCTGGTCGTGGTCGGCGAGAATGCAGTCGACGATATCCATGGGAAGGCCCCTTCGCGCGATAGTGTATGAACCGGTAACGGCAGGGGACGCCGCCCGGTTCCCCTTTCGGGATCAGAGCGAGTAGCCTCCGTCGCTCGTCAGCGCGGCGCCGGTGATGGTGGCAGCGGCGTCGGACAGGAGAAAGCCGATCTGCGCCGCGATCTCGTCGGCGCTGGCGTAGCGCCCCAGGGGCGTGGCCATGGCGGCCATTGCATCGAGCGCGGCCTGCCGGTCGCCGCCATGCTCGGCGACGAGGTCGCGGAAGAAGGGGGTCTGGTCCCAGATCGGCGTGTCGACACCGCCCGGGGCGATGGCATTGACGCGCAGACCGCGCCCCGCGCCTTCCTTTGCGGCGACCCGGGCAAGCTGCATGACACCGGCCTTGGACGCGCCATAGGCGGCGGTGCCGGGCTCCGCCTTCACGCCCGAGATCGATGCGGTCAGCACGATGCTGCCCGCCCCGGTCATCGCGCGCATGGCGGCTTGCAAAGAGAGGAAGGCGCCATCGAGGTTGACGCCCAGCACCCGGCGCCACTCGGCGAAGTCGAGCTCGGCGATCGGGCCACCCGATGCCACGCCTGCATTGAGTACGGCATAGTCCAGCCGGCCGATATCGTCGGCGGCATCGCCCCAGAACTGCGGATCGGAGACATCGCCGACAAGTCGCTCGACAGCGCAGTCGGCCTCGAAAGCATCGAGCGCGGTGGCATCGATATCGGTCAGGATCAGCCTGCCGATCCCGCGATCCGCAAGCCAGCGCGCGCAGGCGGCGCCGATGCCGGAGCCTGCGCCGGTGACGAGAGCGGAGCGATCGGTAAACTCGGAAGTATCGGTCATGCGCGACCGGATAGGGCGGTCAGGCCGCGTCGTCGATACCCAGTTCGGCGAGCTTGCGGTACAGCGTCGAACGGCCGATGCCGAGGCGCCGGGCCACTTCGGTCATGCGTCCGCGATAGTGACCGATGGCAAGGCGAATGACATCGGCCTCGATCTCCTCGAGCGGCCGGACATTGCCGTCTTCGGTATAGAGCAGCACGCCGAGGCCGCGCGCCCGGCTCTCGCCGCGGTCGGCCTTGTCGCCGATCAGTTCGGCAAGCTGGGGGAAACTGTGCGCTGTCAGCGCCTCGCGCTGTTCGAAAACGCAGGCGCGGAACAAGGCGGCCTGCAGCTGCCGGACGTTCCCCGGCCAGTCATAGGCTTCAAGCAGGCTGAGAGCGCTGTCGGCAATCGAATGGTGCTTCAGGCCCGGTCGCTCGCCGATCAGGCTGAGGAAATAGCGCGTAAGGGCAGGAATGTCCCCAAGGCGCTCGCGCAGCGCCGGTATCCGGATACGGGTGGCCGAAAGCTGGTCGAGAAGGTCGGACGAAAATTCGCCTTTCGCGACCAGTTCGTCGAGGGCGAGATCGCTGGAGGCGATGATCCGCACGTCGATCTTGAACCCGTGCGTCGCGCCGGTCGGGCGGACGATGCCGCTGGTGAGCACTTCGGCAAGCCGCTGCTGCTGTTCGGCCGGCAGGCGATCGATGTCGTCGAGGATCAGCGTGCCCCCGTCGCAATGCTCGATCAGGCCGGTCTGGCGATCGAACGCGCCGGGAAATGCGCCCTTTTCGTGGCCGAACAGCAACGATTCGAGCGAGGCCGGCGGCATGCCCGCGCAATGCACCACACGCATCACGGCTTTGGCCCGAGTGCTGGCGGCGTGCATGGCCCGGGTAAGCATGTCCTTGCCCGTGCCGCGCTCTCCTTCGACAAGGACGTGCGCATGGCCGCGAGCGGCGGTCGCGGCCTTGGCGAGCGCGGTTCTGAAGAGAGCCGCAGAGCCGACCATCGCGTCGAAATCGACGGGATGAGACAGCTTTTCCGACAATGGCTGGAGTTCGGCATCCGGGTATCCGAGAGGCGTTATCCTGCCAAGCGCGCGAAGCAGCCGATTGGGGCCCACCGGTTTGATCAGATAGTCGCTTGCGCCCGCGCGCAAAGCTTCCACGGCGAGAAGCGGCGAGTTGCTGGCGGTGAGAATGACGAGCGGCGTTTCCGGACGCGCCGCACGCAAATCGCGAATCAAGTCGCAGGTCGCGTCGCCCGCAACCCATTGGTCGAGCAGTACCGCATGGATCTCGCTGCCTTCGGGCGAGGCGAGCATATCGAGCGCGTCTTTACCGCTGGCGCACGTCACAACGCGCCAGCCTGCCCGCGCGGCGAGCGCGGACACCGGCCGACTTTGCGCCGGCTCGTCGTCGATCAGCATCAGCAGGCGCGCTTCCGGTGTCGCCATGTGGTTCGCAATGCTCCCTCGGTCCACGGACATGACAGCACATCCGCCTGCAATTGCTCTATCCGACTTGGGTTAATTGCCAATTAAGGCTGTTCCAAGGGATGAGGGGGCAACAGCGGGCTTGAGCGCCGCGCACCTCCGCGATAGATCAAGCGAGATATCAAATTCCAGATGAGGACACAAAAAATGGATTCCGCCAACGACATGAAGGCGCACAGCAAAACCTACGGCTCGTTCATCGGCATGCTCAAATGGTCGGTTCCTCTCATCGCCATCATCACCCTGTTGGTCGTCATTCTGATCTCCGACTAAGCGGATGGCGCTACGCATTGCGGTATTGCAGGAACGCGCTCCCGGCGAGAACCGGGTCGCGCTGACGCCGGAAACGGCGAAGAAATTCGCCGCTCTAGGGGCGACAGTGGCGGTGGAGGAGGGTGCCGGCATCGGTGCCTCGATTACCGACGAGGCCTATCGCGAAGCGGGCGCCGACCTCGGCGAAGCCGCAGCCGTGGTGAAGGATGCCGATATCGTGCTGGGCGTCCAGGCACCCGATGTGGCGATGCTTGCCGGCGCGAAGCCCGGCGCCTGGGTTGCGGCGAGTTTCGATCCGTTCCGCAATGGCGATCTGGTGGCAGCCTATGCCAAGGCGGGGCTCGAGGCACTAGCCATGGAATTCATGCCGCGCATCACCCGTGCGCAGAGCATGGATGTGCTCTCCAGCCAGTCCAATCTTGCAGGCTACAAGGCCGTGCTTACCGCAGCCAACGAATACGGACGGGCGTTCCCCATGATGATGACCGCCGCCGGCACGGTGCAGGCGGCCAAGGTCTTCGTGATGGGTGTGGGTGTCGCCGGCCTTCAGGCGATCGCCACCGCCAAGCGCCTCGGCGCGCAGGTTTCCGCCACCGATGTGCGTTCTGCGACCAAGGAGCAAATCCAGTCCCTCGGCGCCAAACCGATCTTCGTCGAGAATGTCGCCGGGATCGAAGGCGAAGGTTCGGGCGGCTACGCCACCGAGATGAGCGAGGAATACCAGAAAGCACAGGCCGAGCTGGTATCGGGCCATATCGCCAAGCAGGATATCGTTGTCACCACCGCGCTGATCCCCGGCAAGCCTGCGCCGCGCCTGATTTCGGACGCGCAGATCGCCAGTATGAAGCCGGGCAGCGTGATCTTCGATCTGGCAGTGGCGCAAGGCGGCAACGTCGAGGGTTCGAAGCCGGACGAGACGGTTGTGAAGCACGGCGTCAAGATCGTCGGCTATTCGAATACGGCCAATCATCTCGCCGCCGATGCATCGGCGCTGTTTGCGCGCAACCTGTACAACTTCCTCTCTGCCTTCTGGGACAAGGATGCCGGCAAGCCCGTGCTCGACGAGGAAATAGGCAATGCCGTGCGACTGACGCAGGGCGGCAAGGTGGTCAACGAGAGGTTGGCGGCGCAGTAATTACGGACCCGGGGAGGGGCCACGAATGGACTTCATTTCGATCCTGTCGATCTTCGTGCTGGCGTGTTTCGTCGGCTATTACGTGGTCTGGTCGGTCACGCCTGCGCTGCACACGCCGCTGATGGCGGTGACCAATGCCATCAGTTCGGTCATCATCGTCGGTGCGCTGATCGCTGCGGCGGCGGCGGATGTGCCGGGGGCGAAGTGGCTGGGGCTGCTCGGCATCGTGCTCGCATCCGTGAACATCTTCGGCGGGTTCGCGGTGACGGCGCGCATGCTCGCGATGTACAAGAAGAAGGAGAAGAAGTGATGCTTTCTCTCCTTGCAGCTGCGCCTGTTGCACAGGCAGTCGCTCACGGTCCGGTGAACCCGTGGGTGGCGCTCGCCTATCTCGGATCGGGCGTGTTCTTCATCCTTGCGCTGCGTGGCCTTTCCTCGCCCGCGACTAGCCGGACGGGCAACCGCTTCGGCATGATCGGCATGCTGATCGCGGTCGTGACAACGCTGGTGACGCATTTGCCTATCAAGGTATCGTGTCCCCCACCGGGAAGCCGGTTCGGCTGTTCCGAATACCTCACTCCAATGACTGATTGGGCGTCGCTCGGCGAAATCCTGATAGCCATCGCCATCGGCGCGATAATCGGCATCACAATAGCCCGCCGTATCGCCATGACCGCGATGCCCGAACTGGTCGCCGCGTTCCACTCGCTCGTCGGCCTTGCCGCGGTGCTCGTGGGCTGGGCGGCCTATCTCAATCCGGGCGCGTTCGGGCTGTTGACCGACGCGTTTATGCTGTCGGGGACGGAAGTATCTCCAGGAGCCACCGACTATGTGAAAACGCAGGTCATCAGCCCGGTCAGCAAGGTCGAAATGGGGCTCGGCATCGCCATCGGGGCGATCACCTTCTCCGGCTCGGTCATCGCGTTCGCCAAGCTGTCGGGGCGGATGAGCGGTTCGCCGATCCTGCTGCCCGCGCGGCACATCATCAATCTCGGCACACTCGCGGCCATCATCGTGCTGACCGCGCTCTTCGCCATGGCGGGGCCTGCCGAGACCATGCCGTTGATCGTCGCGCTGACGGTGCTCGCCTTTCTCATCGGCTTCCTGCTCATCATCCCCATCGGCGGGGCGGATATGCCGGTCGTGGTTTCGATGCTGAACAGCTATTCGGGCTGGGCCGCGGCGGCGATGGGCTTCACGCTCGGCAATACGGCGATGATCATCACCGGCGCGCTGGTCGGTAGCTCGGGCGCGATCCTGAGCTACATCATGTGCCGCGCGATGAACCGCAGCTTCATTTCCGTGATCGCGGGCGGTTTCGGCGCCGACGACAGCGGCGGTGCCAGCGGCGAGGCGAGGGAGCAGCGTCCCTACAAGCAGGGCAGTGCAGCCGATGCGGCCTTCATGCTCGAACAGGCGGAAAAGGTCATCATCATACCCGGCTACGGCATGGCGGTGGCGCAGGCGCAGCATGCCCTGCGCGAAATGGCCGATGTCCTCGAAGAGAAAGGCGTGGAGGTGAAATATGCCATCCACCCCGTCGCCGGACGCATGCCCGGGCACATGAACGTGCTCCTCGCAGAAGCGCAGGTGCCTTACGAGAATGTCTTCGAGCTTGAGGACATCAACTCCGAGTTCGCGCAGGCCGACGTCGCCTTCATCATCGGCGCGAACGATGTGGTCAATCCGGCAGCCAAGACCGACAAGTCGTCGCCCATTTACGGCATGCCCGTGTTCGATGTGGACAAGGCCAAGCAGGTCTTCTTCATCAAGCGTTCGATGGGCGGTGTGGGCTATGCCGGGGTCGACAACGACGTCTTCTACATGGACCAGACGATGATGCTGCTGTCCGATGCCAAGAAGATGGTCGAGGAAATCGTGAAGGCGCTCGACTGACCATGAAGCGCATCGTGGTCATCGTCGTTCTTCTGCTCCTCGTCGCAGGCGTCCTCTGGGCGACCATCGGGGGCGGGTTTCAGGGCTCCGTAGAAGATCGGCTCGAAGAGGAAATGGTGGCGGCCGGGCTGCCCCAACCGATGGCCGAGTGCCTGGCCGGTCGAATGAGCGAGCGACTTTCGGTGAGCCAGCTTCGGCAGCTCGAGAATCTCCGGCCCGAAGAAGGCGAGGCCGATATTCCGCTCAGCGTGGCCGAGTTTCTCGAACGGGTGCGCCGCGTCGACGACCCCGAGGTGCTGGAAGTTGCCGCCAGCTCTGCCGCAATTTGTGCCTTCGGAGGCGGCTGACACGCTTGCAATCATTCGACCTTGCGGCACAATGGGTTGCAAGGGAGAGACTCATGCACATAACACTGCCGATTGCCGCTGCGCTGCTCGTCACTGCGGCGCCCGCCTTTGCCGCTACACACAACGTCGCCCCGGGCGAAAACGCGCAGCAGGCGCTGCAGGAAGCGCTGATCCTGGCCGAACCGGGCGACGAGATCGTGCTTGCCGAAGGCCGCTATGCGCTGGCCGACGGTCTCAGCCTCGATGTCGACAATGTGATCGTGCGCGGCGCAGGGATGGACGGCACGGTGCTCGACTTCACCGGCCAGCAAGGCTCGGGCGAGGGCATGCTGGTGACGAGCGACAACGTCACCCTGCGCGATTTCGCATTGGAGAACCCCAAGGGTGACGGCATCAAGTCCAAGGGCGCCGACAACATTGTCTACCACCGTATTCGCGTGACCTGGACCCGCGGCCCGCATGCAGAAAATGGCGCCTATGGCATTTATCCGGTCGAGAGCACCGGCGTATTGGTGGACGGGGTCAAGGTCACCGGCGCATCCGATGCGGGCATCTATGTCGGTCAGTCGAACGGCATCACGGTGCGCAATTCGATTGCCGAGGCGAACGTTGCCGGGATCGAGATAGAAAACAGCCGCAATGCGCTGGTCGAGCACAATGTCGCGACCCGCAACACCGGCGGAATTCTGGTGTTCGACCTGCCCGATCTGCCGGTGATGGGCGGCGGGAATGTGGTCGTCGCGAACAATCTCGTCGTCGCCAACGATACGCCCAATTTCGCTCCGCCGGGCAATATCGTCGCGGGCGTGCGCCGCGGCACCGGCATTCTGGTCATGGCCAACGACAAGGTGCTGATCGAGAACAACATCCTGTCGAAGAACCCGACCGCGCCGATCATGGTGATCGCCTATACCCAGAGCTTCGAGGATGAGCGGTACAACCCGCTCCCGCGCGAAGTCGTTGTGGGTGAGAACCTGCACGATGGCGGCGGATACGACCCGCAGCTCGAAGGGGCTGAGATGCTGCTCGGTGCGTTCGGGGGCGAGCTTCCGCCTGTGCTGTGGGATGGTTTGGGATCGCTGGCAGCGGTCGAGGGCACTTCGGGATGGAGTCTCAATCTGACCGAAGCGGGCAAGGGCCTCGACGGTGCGCAACCCGGGCCTCTGGCGGTCTCGGCGCCGTCTGGCGAATTCGACCGCAGCGGCATCGGCGCACCGGCCGAACTGGAGGCACGGCTGGGCGGATGAGGGCCGCGATCGCCTTGTTTGCAGCGGCGAGTCTGGTGCTGGCCGGCTCGGTGGCGGCGCGCGCGGATTTGCTCCAGCCTGACAGTGCGCGCGAGGTGGTGAATGACGATGCGGTTCTGCAAGGCATGCCGAAGGCGCTGTCGGAGTTCGGCTTTTTCGTGGACGGGCGAGGGCAAGTGCCGGCGGCGGGCGTTACCTCATACAGGTTGAACACGCCGCTTTATTCGGACGGCGCGGAAAAGCTGCGCTTCGTCTATTTGCCGAACAATGTGCAAATGACGGCGCAGGGCGAAGGGCTGCTCGAGATTCCGGTCGGAGGGGCCCTGATCAAGACCTTCGCTTTCGAATATGGCGGAGAACGGAGGCTTATCGAAACCCGAGTGCTGCTCCATCGCACCGATGGCTGGCTGGCGCTGCCCTATCTGTGGAACGAAGAGCAGACTGAAGCGCGCCTTGCAATCGCCGGGGCTCGAGTCGACCTGACTACGCCGCAGGGCGAGGCGATCAGCTATCGCGTGCCGAACAAGAACCAGTGCAAGGAATGTCACGGCCTTGACGGTGCGGTTACGCCCATAGGACCCAAGGCGCGAAACCTGTCGCATGAATGGCTGGCGGAAATGGTCGCCGGAGATGATCTCGACAGCGTGCCGGACGGAGCGGACCGGTTCCCGGTTTGGGAGAGGCGCGAAAGCGCCGATCTGGAAGCCGCCGCGAGGGGCTATCTCGATGTCAATTGCGCACATTGCCATCGCCCCGGCGCAACCGCATCCAATAGCGGCCTCGACCTGCGATGGGAGCAGCAATCGCTCGAGGTGCTGGGCGTGGGCAAGCGACCCGTGGCCGCCGGGCGCGGTGCAGGGGGCCATCTCTTCGATATCGTCCCGGGCGAACCCGACGCGTCCATCATGACCTATCGCATGGCCAGTTCCGAACCCGGCGTTGCCATGCCCGAACTTGGCAAGGCCACCGTGGACGAGGAGGGGCTCGACATCGTTCGCCGCTGGATCGAGCAGATGGCTCCGTGACATGGATGGTTCGCATCCTCGGCGCGTTGTCGATCGCGCTGATTGCAGCGTTCTTCATTCTGCGGGTGCCCGATACCGATCCCGAAGAGATGGTCGCCAAATATGGCGCTCCGCCTTCGCAGATGCTCGCCATCGATAACGACCGGCGCGTGCATGTGCGCGACGAGGGGCCACGCGATGCGCCGGTTATCGTCTTGCTGCACGGGTCGAATGCCGATCTGCACACCTGGCAGCAATGGACCGATGCGCTGACAAACGAGTATCGCGTGATTCGCTTCGACCAGCGCGGGCACGGGTTGACGGGCGCGGCGCCCGATGACGATTATACGCTCGATAGCTTCGTAAACGATGTCCGAACGGTAGCGGACACGCTCCAAATCGAGCGCTTTACACTGGTCGGCAATTCGATGGGTGGTGCTGTTGCCATGGGATACGCCATCGCCCATCCCGACCGGCTCGACGCGTTGGTGCTGGTCGATGCTGGCGGGGCTCCGATCACGAAGAAGGGTGATGGCAATCTGGCCTTCCGTCTCGCCGCAATGCCGGGGATCGGCAACATCATGAGCCAATTCCTGCCGCGATCATTGATTGAAAAGAGCCTGTCGCAGAGCGTATCCAATCAGGCAGTCGTCACGCAGGCGGCGGTCGACCGATATTGGGAACTCGCGCGTTATCCCGGCAATCGCGCGGCGACGCGTCAGCGCTTTTCAACACCGCGCAAGACTTTCGATGCGGCCGCGATCGAAGGAGTCCGGATCCCGACCCTGGTCATGTGGGGTGAAGAGGACACGCTCATCCCATATGAAGCTGCAGGTTGGTATATGGAGCATTTGCCCAATGCGACGCTCGCCAGCTATCGCGGTATCGGCCATCTGCCGATGGAAGAAGCGTCCGAAGCGAGTGTTGCCGACCTGAAAAACTGGTTGGAGAATACCGGATTATCGGCGCGCTCAAGAACGAAGGAACCGCCTGTTGGGCCGTCCGTTCTAACCCCCTGATGCGCGGCAAAAACCGCGATCGCATGAACAACAGGGCGGACTAAGGACGGAAGCGTGCGCAAGCTCGGAATTATTGGGGGTATGAGCTGGATCTCGACCCGCGCATATTACGAACGGATCAACAAATTCGTGCAGAAGAAGGCCCCGCCGCTGGCGAGCCCTCCGCTGCTCATCGAAAGCCTCGATTACGGACCGATTGCGGCAGCCAAAGCGACCGACGACTGGGATGGCATTGCTTCGGCTCTCGTGGATTCGGCAAGGCGACTTGAATCCGGCGGTGCCGAGGGTCTCGTCATCGCCGCCAATGCGATGCACAAGGTCTACGACCGGTTGGCCGAAGCGGTATCGATCCCTGTGCTGCATATCGCGGACAGTGTCGGCAAAGCGATGCAGGAAGCAAATTGCGAAAGCGCTGCACTGCTCGGTACGCGTGTCGTGATGACCGAAAGCTTCTATCGCCAGCGGCTGGTCGGGTATGGCGTGAACCTGCTTCCGCCAGATCCGGGCGATGTCGAACTGGTCGACGGGATTATCTACAAGGAACTGATGCTGGGCCGCGTCACACGCGATGCCGAACGCGCACTCAAGACCGTCATCACGATGAAGGAAAAGGATGGCGCCGAGGCGATCGTGCTCGCCTGTACCGAGCTGGAAATGGTGGTCGATGCAGATGCAAACGTCCTGCCCGTTTTCGATTCCACCGACATCCATTGCCGCACGATAGCGGACTGGATTCTCGGCTGACGCTTGCGGGCCGCCGAGGCCGGCGATGGTGGCGCACAACCTGCCGAAAACCGGCGAGGTTCGTCTTTCGTTCACGTTGTAGCATCCGGATCGCTGACTTAAGTCTCGCGCCCGCATGGACAGAGCACCCTACGCATCCGATTCCGACGCCAGCCGCGGGCGAGAATTCAAAGAGGAACGCGAGGGTTCGCGCGGACCGCGCAGCGAATTCCAGCGCGACCGCGATCGGATAATCCACTCCATCGCCTTTCGTCGTTTGCGGTCGAAGACACAGGTATTCATCGCGCCCGATGGCGACCACTACCGCACCCGCCTGACCCACAGCATAGAGGTGGCTCAGATCGGCCGGGTCGTGGCTCGCGATCTGGGGCTGGACGAAGATCTGACCGAAGCGCTCTGTCTCGGCCATGACATCGGGCATCCGCCCTTCGGGCATGCAGGCGAAAAAGCTCTCGAGCAGGCGATGGCCCACGCCGGGGGTTACGACCACAACGCGCAGGGGCTTCGCACGCTGGCAAGGCTCGAAAGCCCGTATTGCGACCATGAAGGGCTCAATCTCACCTGGGAAACGCTCGAGGGCCTCGCAAAGCACAATGGTCCAGTTGCCGCGCCAAATTGGGCATTGGCCGAAATCGATCGGGCGTTCTCGCTCGACCTTTCGACATGGCCTTCGCTCGAAGCGCAGGTGGCGGCGGTGGCGGACGACATTGCTTACGACAACCACGATATCGACGACGGTTTGCGTGCCGGTTTTCTCGCGCTCGACGATCTGCTGTCGCTCGACTGGCTGGCCGACCAATGGCGCGCCGTCGAAAAACGCTTTCCGCACGCACCGCGCGATCGGCAACTTCGCGAACTCGTCCGCACCCAGATCGGGCTGATGGTCAACGACCTGCTCACCTACACTCGCGAACAGGTCAATGGCGTAGACAGTGTTGCAGAGGTGCGCGCGGCCGGGCGCCAGCTTGCAGTTTTCTCGCCCGCGATGCTTGAGCAGGAGCGCAGGCTCAAGCGCTTTATGTATGACCGGCTTTACTATCACAAGGAACAGATCGCCACGGCAGAGCATGCTCGCAACGTCATTTCACGCCTGTTCGCGGCATATCAGCAGGATCACACGACGCTGCCCGAAACGTGGCTCGCCTCACTTCCGAAACAGGAACCGCAACGCAGCCGCCACATCGCCGATTTCATCGCCGGAATGACCGATCGCTACGCCATCGACCAGTGCCGCCGCATTTATGGTCATGTGCCCGAAGGCCTCAGCAATGTCTGAGTCCATCCGCATCGGGCTGGTCGGCGCGACCGGACTGATCGGTACGAAGATCATCGAACAGTGTATCGGGCGAGAAGATGTACGCTTGACCGGTATCTCCCGACGCGAGGTTACACTGCCGCGTGGGATCCGCATGGAACTGTTCGTCGCCGAGCCGGCCAATTGGGAACAGGTGATCGAAGCGGTGCGCCCCAAAGCGCTGATCTGCGCGCTGGGCACGACGTGGAAGAAATCCGGCGAGGATGAAGCTGCCTTTCGTGCGATCGACCAACACCTGGTGCTTGAAACCGCGCGTGCCGCCAAGCAACTTGGAGTCGAGCGCTTTGTTCATGTCAGCTCGGTCGGGGCGAATGCCATGTCGAAGGCGCTCTATCTCAAGGTGAAGGGCGAAGTGGAGCGCGAGCTTACCAAGATCCGTTTCGGTCGCCTGGACATTCTGAGGCCCGGCCTGCTGCGCGGAACGCGCGAGGGCGATCGCCGTCCGGCCGAGCGGCTGGGGATCGTTGCGGCACCCATCGTCAATCTGTTCCTGCACGGCAAATACCGACAGTACCGTGGAATCAGGGCAGAGGTCGTGGCGCAGGCGGCGCTGGCTCTCGCCAAGCGGGCAGCGCGTGGTCGCTTCGTCCACGATAACGATGCGATCGAGCGCGCAGCGAAAACGCTGCCCCGGATCGGAAACGAGGCAAGCTAGAGTTCGGGGAGACTTCGGATGTGGCAAACGGTTTTCGGGGCTGCAAACCTGCTTGCGATGATCATGTGGGCTGCCCTCATCTTGCTGCCGCGATGGCCAGCATTGCTCGCGGCAGTGCTCTATGCCGGCATCGGACTGCTATGCCTTGCCTATTCGGTGGGAATCGTCGGCATCCTTTCGGGTGGTTTCGATCCGGTCGGCCCGGGCGGATCGGCCGATTTTTCGACCATCGAAGGCGTGCGCGCAATATTCGCCAGCGATGGCGGAGTGACCATCGGCTGGATCCACTACCTTGCCTTCGATCTGTTCGTCGCCCTGTGGATCGCCCGCAATGCCGACGCAAAGAGCTTTTCGCGACTTGTTCAGGCACCGATACTGCTGGCGACATTCCTGGCCGGGCCGCTCGGTCTGTTCCGCTGGCTGGTGATCCGCGAAAAGCGGGCAAGGGCTGCAGGACGCGGGTAGCAGGGCGAATCGGGTTGCCTGATGCAACCGACATGGCATGATAATCTCAAGGCTGATAACAGCGGAGAGGATTCATGACCGGAACGCCCAAGCTCACATTCGACGAGCTCATTCGCCACTGGGCCGACGAAAAGCCCGATCGGGTCGCGCTTGAACAGGACGGAGATGCGCTGACCTTCGCCCAGCTCGAGGAACGGTCGCGCCGCATCGTGGCCATGCTGCAAGCGCATGGTCTCGGCAGGGGCGACAGGATCGCATGGCTCGGCAAGAATGCACGGCATTACTTCGAGCTGTTCTATTCGGCCGCGCGCATCGGGGTGGTGATGGTCCCGATCGGCTGGCGTCTCGCCGCGCCGGAAATTGCCTATATCCTTGGCGACACCGGGGCGAAGATTCTGTTCACGGACGAAGGGTTCGACGAGCTTGCCGCCAAGGCCTGTTCCGAAATGAAAAGCCCGCCCGAAGTGATCGGTACGGCGGCGGCAAAAACCGAAATCGCTGCCGCGCCTGCCGATGATTTCGTGGGGGCTGGACCTAACGATGCCGTTCTTCAACTCTATACTTCGGGCACGACCGGCAATCCCAAGGGCGCGGTTCTTACCAACGCCAACCTGTTTTCGCTGCGCGCGCCCGCCGAAGAAGCCGCGCAGCCATGGTCGCAATGGGCGGAGGACGAGGCGATCCTGATTTGTATGCCCTGTGCCCATATCGGCGGCACGGGGCTGGGGATCATGGCGCTGGCCGCGGGTGTTCGCGGGATCGTGCAGGCCGAATTCACGCCCGACGGCGTTCTGGATGGGTTCGAACAGGGTATCACCCGCCTGTTCATCGTTCCCGCAGCACTTCAAATGGTCGTTCATCACCCCCGCGCGAGAACCACCGATATGTCGGGGGTGAAATACGTCATGTACGGTGCCGCGCCGATCCCGCTCGACCTCTTGCGGGAAGCGGTACAGACCATTCCGGACGCCGGTTTTCTGCAATGCTATGGCATGACCGAGACGACCGGCACCATCGCGATGCTGCCGCCCGAAGATCATTGTCTGGAGGGCAATCGACGGATGAAATCGGCGGGCAAGGCGGTGCCGGGCGCGGAGCTCAAAGTCGTCTGCGAAAACGGCGAAGAACTGCCCAGCGGTGAGGTTGGCGAGCTCGTCTGCAAGAGCCCGTCCAACATGATCGGTTACTGGAACCTTCCCGAGGCGACGGAGGGCGCACTCAAAGATGGCTGGATGTATACTGGCGATGCCGCCTTCATGGACGAGGATGGATATGTCTACATCCAGGACCGGATGAAGGACATGATCATATCGGGAGGTGAGAACGTCTATCCCGCGCAAGTGGAGAGCGCGATCTACGGCCACCCGGCCGTTGGCGAATTAGCGGTGATCGGGGTGCCGGACGACACCTGGGGCGAGGCGGTCAAAGCGTGTGTCGTGCCAAAGCCCGGCGTGGCATTCGACCCGGACGATGTCATCGCGTTCACACGCGAACGTCTGGCCGGGTTCAAGGTGCCGAAGACCGTGGATGTCATTGCGGAAATGCCGCGCAACGCCAGCGGCAAGATCCTTCGCCGGGAACTGCGCGCGCCCTATTGGGAAGGGCGCGACAGGCAGGTCAATTGAAGCGGCACGCCCCTGCCACCGCCCGTAATTCGGACCCGCTCGCAGAAGTTCTGGGCAAGGAGCTGCCAGAGACGGGGCTCGTGCTCGAGATTGCCAGCGGCTCCGGAGAACATGCCGTCTTCATGGCACGTCGGTTTCCCTCGCTGGTGTGGCAACCAAGCGATCTCGACACGGCAGCATTGGCTTCGGTTGACGCCTGGGCCGAAGAGGCCGGCCTTGCCAACTTGCGTCCGACGATCGAGCTTGACGCGACGCTGGACGAGTGGCCGATCGAAAACGCCGATGCGATGGTGTGCGTGAACATGATCCACATCAGCCCATGGCGGGCGACGATCGGCTTGTTTGCAGCGGCCAATCGAATTCTACCGCCTGAAGCACCGCTGATTCTTTATGGGCCATTCACCGAACCCGATGTCGAGACGGCACCTTCGAACGTTGCCTTCGACGAAAGCCTAAGAGCACGTAATCCGGCCTGGGGATTGCGCGACGTCGCCGATCTGGACGATCTCGCGCAAGCAAACATGCTATACCGAGCCGCGCGCTATCCCATGCCGGCTAACAATCTTACGCTGGTTTACAGGCGCGCTTTACGGCACAAATAAAAACGCCCGCCGAGGAGCGGGCGTTTTCTATAATGTTGTTCCGAGGCCTCAGGTCTCTTCGTCGACAGCGTTTGCAGCAGACTGGAGATCGTCGCCGGCACCGCGGACGGTGTTGCATGCTGCAGCAGTCAGCGTCATCGTGGTAATTCCGAGTGCGAGCAGGATTTTCTTGATCATGTCTTTTCCTTCCCAATAGGCTCCCCGCTAGGGTTCCGGAAAAGGAAACGGTAGAAAATGCAAGCGGTTCCCGTGCCGATTGAACCTGATCGATCACGTGCCCATATGCACGCGCCGTGGATGAGCCCGACTTTCTCCTGTTCGCCAGCGATGCCGAGCTTGCCGCCTATTGGGGAGGTGCGCTCGTCTTGATGGCGTTGCTCTGCATGTTCATGGAGCGCCGGAGGATGAACCGCAGCGAGATCAACCGGGTCGGCTGGATGCCGTGGACCGGACTGTTCCTGACATTTGCCGTGATCGGGGGCGGATTGCTTGCAATGGCCGTTCCGGCAATGCTGCAAGGATAATCGGGGCCTTTACAGGCACGCCTCGAGATATGCCTGATCGAATCCGAACTGGCGGGCCTTTTCCAACGTGTAGGGCCGCAGGCCCGAGCTGCGGAATTCGCCCATGATCTTGCCGTCGTCGCTTTCGTCGAGATACTCGAACTTGAACAACTCCTGGGTCACGATCACGTCGCCTTCCATTCCGATCACCTCGGTGATGTTCGTGGTGCGGCGCGACCCGTCGCGCAGACGTTTGACCTGAACGATCAGGTCGACCGATTCCGCGATCTGGCGCGAAATGGCCTCCTTCGGGATCTTGATGTCGCCCATCAGGATCATGTTTTCCATACGGCCGAGGCATTCGCGCGGGCTGTTGGCGTGCAGCGTACACATCGAACCGTCGTGGCCGGTGTTCATGGCGGCGAGGAGGTCGAAACATTCCGCGCCGCGAATTTCGCCCAGGATGATGCGGTCGGGGCGCATACGCAGGGCGTTCTTGACGAGGTCGCCGATGGTGATCGCGCCTTGGCCCTCAAGGTTCGGCGGACGCGTTTCGAGCGGGAGCCAGTGCGGCTGCTGCAGGCGAAGTTCGGCGGCATCCTCGATAGTCAGCACGCGCTCGCCCGGGTCGATCATCTTCGACAGTGCGTTGAGCATGGTCGTCTTACCCGAACCCGTGCCGCCCGAGATGACGATGTTCATGCGGCAAGCGCCTGCGATCTTGAGCGCGGTGCACATCTTCTCGCTCATCGAACCGAAGTCCTTGAGCATGTCGAGCGTGATCGGCTTTTCGGAAAACTTACGAATAGAGATCGCGGTGCCGCGTAAGCTGAGCGGCGGCACAATGACGTTTACACGGCTACCGTCCTTGAGGCGGGCGTCGGCCAGTGGTGTGGTCTGGTCGACGCGGCGACCGACCTGATTCACGATGCGTTGGGCGATCTGAAACAGGTGTGTTTCGTCGCGGAACTTGATCGGCGCAATGACCAGCTTGCCCTTTTTTTCGATGTAGGTCTGGTCGGGCCCGTTGACCATGATGTCCGAGACGTCGGGATCGTTCAGCAGTTCTTCGAGTGGACCAAAGCCGAGCAACTCGTCGACGAGGACCTTTTCGAGCGCGAACTGTTCGCGGCGGTTGAGGGTGACCTTGAGTTCGGCCAGCACTTCCATGATGATCGGACGGAATTCTTCCGACAACTCGTCCTTGGTCAACGTTGCTGCGGCTTCCGGGTCGACGCGTTCGAGCAGGCGGGGGAGAACCTGCTCCTTGATCCTGTGGATGCTTGCCTCGAACCCGCCGACCTCGCTTTCACCCGAATGGGTGGAATTCATGCGCTCGTCGAGACGTGACATCGCATCGCCGAGCGAAGGGCTGCCGACTCCCGGAGCAGGTATATCGCTCTCCGGGATCGGGGGGAATTGTTCACCGCCGACCGGTTGCTCAGACTTGGCCGATGCAGGTGCCGGAGCGCCGCCCCGCATGGGTTTCGCAACACCGAATTGCGGACGTGCACCGGCACCCATTCCTGCCGGTCCGTTTTTCCGTCCGAATGCGCTCATTGTCGGTAACCCCCGAGGAGACTCATCTTGATTGCGCGCGGATTCAGCCGGCAACCGGCAAAACCTGCGTCTCGAAGAGTGGTGAATAAGTCGGAAACCTTGTTTTTTCCTTAATCGAGCCTCTGCTGGAGAGGTGCGTTTTCGAGCGTTTGCGACTGCAGGAATTCGACGATCGTGGAACAGCAGTGGTCTGAGCCCGAAGTTTCTACCATTTACGAGTAGAGCCTTGGGCCGTTTTGATGCCCGTGCTTGGGCGTGATGGC
>NZ_JAIGNO010000011.1 GCF_019711515.1 Qipengyuania qiaonensis | reverse complement strand
TCAGTACAAAGCGTTCCATCCAAAGCGTGAATCACAAATCCACGCAAATGGGAATCCTAAATCCCCACAGACCCTAGAGCGGTTCGATCCAAAGGTCCTTTGGCCGGAGGGTCAGCTCGGTATCATACGAACTCGCGAAAATATGCGATCGTCCGGATCAGCCCCTCTCGCAACGGCGTCGAGGCCTTCCAATCGAGCAGATCGGCGGCGTACGACGTGTCCGGGCAACGGCGCCGAGGATCGTCCTGCGGCAGCTTGAGATGGGTCACCTTGGATGTACTACTCGTCAACTCGATAACGGCCTCAGCAAGCTCGAGCATGGTGAACTCGCCATTGTTTCCGATGTTCACCGGGCCGGAAACGTCCCGTGGCGTATCCATCATGCGGATCATTCCGTCGATCAGATCGTCGACATAGCAAAACGAACGCGATTGCTCGCCGCTGCCGAACACCGTGATATCTTCGCCGCGCAACGCCTGAAGGATGAAATTGGAGACGACGCGACCATCATTGAGATGCATTCTCGGGCCATAAGTGTTGAAGATGCGGACCACCTTCACGTTCATATCGTGCTGACGGCGGTAGTCGAAAAACAGCGTTTCCGCGCAGCGCTTGCCCTCGTCGTAACAACTGCGCGGCCCGATGGGATTAACGTTGCCCCAATAGCTTTCGGTTTGCGGGTGCACGTCGGGATCGCCGTAGACTTCGCTGGTCGATGCCTGCAGGATTGGAATTCTCAGCCGCTTCGCAAGGCCCAGCATGTTGATTGCACCGACTACGCTCGTCTTGGTGGTCTGGACCGGATCGAACTGATATCGCACGGGCGACGCGGGGCAGGCGAGGTTGTAAATCTCGTCGACTTCCACGAATAACGGGAAGGTGATGTCGTGACGCATGAGCTCAAAGCGTGGATTGTCGAGCAGATGCGCGATGTTGGTCCGCGATCCGGTGAAAAAATTGTCGACGCACAAGACCTCGTCGCCGCGATCGATCAATCGGTCGCACAGATGCGATCCCAGAAAGCCGGCTCCTCCGGTCACCAGCACACGGCGGTTGAGCGCATAGCGATTGGCATCAAGTTGTCTGTCGACCATTAAAGAAGCATCCTTGGGGTTATACGTCATATCCTCAGGGTTTTTACGGATAAAGCAATCGCTTTTCGTGCCTCAAATCGAAAGCCAGGGGTGACTTTTCTTGAGAGATTCACAATCAAATCCACCGGCCTGCCTGCTCGCGAGCTCTGGAACCCACATTGGGTATGGATGCAACTCCGTTGTCTCTAGCCGGATTCTCAGGGCAATGACCAAAACCCTCACGATTGTCGCTCTCGGTGCGGCGACGGCGGCCTGCGGCAAAGCCTCCGAAGCTCATGACGAGGCGCGCTTCTTCACGATGGAAGCCGATAGCAATGCAAGCGGAGCAGGAGCGCAGCAATCGCTTTCGGCCGAAGCGTCCAAGACGCTGCTTCCGCTCGATCTGTCCGACATGAAGAAATGGGACTTTGCCAAAACTTGGCATGCGTCGGAATGGGCCAATCAGTTCGGTGCATTGCCGTGGAAATACGATCACGTCCTGCCTCAGCCGGATGGGAATATAGTGCTGATACTCGACAGCAAGGGTGCTCCCCAACTGCAGGCGGTGGACGGCACACCGGCCAGCGCGGATGGCATATGGGAGGTGGACGTCACGCTGCCGCAGCTGCGGTCGGGTGTGATCGTCGCTCCCCTGTGGCTATACAACCAAAAGACTCGGGACGAAATCGACTTCGAATTCATCGGCACCAAAGGGCTTCAGGTCACGGTTCATACTTACCCCAACAGGCAGCATAGCGAGAATGCCGTGCAGCTATTCTGGGGGCAGAATATGAGCGGGCGACGGATGCGGCTTGGCATCGAAGTCGATCAGGACGGTGGGACGATCACGATGTTGGTCGACGGCAAAGTCGTCCATCGGTTTGCCAAGGCCGACCTGACTTCTTTCCCGACGAGCGATATGCGGCCCCTGATCGAGATGTGGGCGATCAAGCCGAGCTATGCCAATCTGGTCAGTTGGGCCGGACCCTGGGATGGTTTTGGCGATGAGGAGAACATGACGATGGTGGTGCATGGCTACACCTATCGCCCCAGATCCTAGGATCCGTATTCGCGCAAGGTCGACCGGTTCATAACATAAGCAAGCGCCCCGGCATGCAGGGCGCCGCGCCGCAGCCATCTCCGTCCGGATGTCGGGCGCCACAAGTTCAGTACGCCCATTGCGGTGCAGGCGATGAGCTTGGCGCCCGCCGTCAGCGGTAGGCGGGCGTAATCCCGTGGCGCGAGCTCCGCAGCGATCATGGCGTGCGTCTGGCCGGAACGGTAGGATCGGCGCAGAACCCAGCGCATATTGGCTCGAGCAACCGGAACTTCCTCGTCGACCACAGATAGTGGCTGGTAGACGATACGCCCGCCAGCACGTTCGAATTGGCGGAAGAATAGCGTATCCTCACCCCCGGTCTGGCCGAGGTCGAGCCGGAAGCGCAGGCCCGCCTCGCGAACAAAGTCGATGTCGAGCAGCGCGTTGGATGTATAGGCGTTCGCCGTGCTGCCTTCGATCCGGTTCGAATGGAAGTCGCACCGGGCGACCCATGCGGGCAGCTCGTTCGAGTAGCTGGCCTGCGACCTGCCGATTACCGCTTCGGCATTGCCGGTCAGGGCGGCAAGTGCCGTCAGCCAGTCAGGCCGGGCGATCTCGTCGTCGTCGATCAGTGCCGCCCATCGTGTCTCGCAGGCATCGAGCGCGGCATTGCGCGCGATCGAAATGTTGCGTGCCGGTGCGTGAACGTAGCGCAGGGGCAGTCCCGCGGCCTCTCCCGCCTGCTCGATACGTGTCCGCGCATGGTCGGTTTCATCATTGTCTACGACAACGACTTCTACCGGCCTCAGCGCCGGATCGAGATTCGCAACCGATTGCAGGGTGTCCGCGATACTTTCGCGCCGGAAAGTGCAGATACAGACCGTAATTGCTAGTGCTGGATCGATCGTCACGAGGTCGCCCAACGTCCTCTTACCGGGCCGCGCCGCCCGCGCGCCTGCGCGACCGCAGACGCGCGTACTGGCACGGTGTCGAAGCGCAGATAGCCGAAAGCCAGCACTGTGATGGTCAGAACGCTGGCAAAATGCATCGTCGCGAAACCAACCAGCTCGAACGGCAGCGCAGCGCCCAAAAAGGTCGCCAGGCCGATCATTAGAAGGTCTGCGCTCCCCGCGAAGAGAACCTGGCGCGCGATAAGGCGAGCCAGCCCGATCGCGGCAACGACCCCGTAGGCGATCAGCCCGACCCAGCCGAGATGGACAAGAATCTCACGCGGCGTGTTGTGAAAGTGAAACCCGGTACGAGTCGCGATACCGAACTGATCCCACAGCCCTTCCGCGGCAAGATTCCCCGGCACCCAGAACGCGCCATAGCCAAGCCCGAACAGGGGACGCGCAGCGATCAAATCGTCGGCGCGCTGCCAGAGAAAGGAACGCCCGGTAAGCCCACTATCCTTGCCGGAACTGGCCAGTATCAGATCGAACATGGGCACCAGCCAACTGTTCGCCAGAACCAGCATCACCACCAGCACCGGGATGGCGGAAAGGGCGATCAACACCCTTCCGCGGGGCGGGAGCAGTCTGGAGAACAAGAATACGAGCATCGCCGATGCGCCCGCCAATGTCGCAACAAGCGCGCCCGTCGACAGCGCAATGCGCAAAGTCCAGGCGCACACCAATATGACCCCGACTGCGGCCAGCGCCGACAGCAGGCGACGCTCCGACAAGGCCAGAACGATCACTGCGAGCGACGTGAGCAGGCCGAACCCTGCCACTTGTGCGGCCATGTTCTTGCTGGGGGTTATGCCGGCAAAGGCCGAGCCGTTGGCACCGAGCGGCACGTAGCCACCAAAAACGAGCGAGACGACATTGAACAGGCCGAAGGCAAGAAAAAGACCGATCACCAGCCCGCGTGCGCTCACCAGTCCAGCCAACGCAATTCCGAGCATTGCCGTCACCAGATAGAGCGTGCCGTAGCGCAGGCTCGCCGTAGTGTTAATCGACCATAAGGTGGATGCGAGCACCAGCAGCGCGAGTGCGATCACGGGCCAGCATCGCGCCAAAACCGGCACAATCCGCGACCATCGCAGCCAGCCGATCAGGCCCAGCGATCCTGCCATGGTCAATGGTGTCAGTGGGCCGATCTGAGCGTTAAACAGCGAAGCCAGGATCGGAACGGCGACCAACACCGGATCCAGTTGCGGGAACGGAACCGCGGTCTGTTCCTGCGCGGTCCCCGGCCCATAAGGTATTGGGCCGTTCAGCCCATAGGAGAAGGATCTAGAAATAGCGCTCGCCCACGCGGATGGTATCTCCAGGAGAAAGGTAGACCGCCCGATCGGATCGCAACTCGTAGGTCACCTCCTGTTGCTCTCCAGCCCGCCGCACGAAGATGCGCGAGCGGTCGGCACGATAGGTATAGCCGCCGGCCAGCGCGATCGCCTGAGTTGCCGTCAGTTCGGCCGCGTAATCGAACTCGCCCGCCCTACTTACCTCGCCCAGCACGTATACGGGGCGGTAGTTGAGGATCTCTACGCTGATCCGTGGATCGACGAGATAGGAAGGCGAAAGGCGCTGCAGCAGTCCGTCGCGAAACTCGCCGATCGTCTTGCCGGCTGCTTCCAGATCACCGAGCAGCGGGAACGAGATGTCCCCTTCCGACGTGACCGTATGCTCGCCGCTCAACTGCTCTTCGTCGAGAACGGTTATGCGCATCTTGTCGCCTGCTACGATGCGGTACTGCGGGGGTTGCGACGGTGCCTCCGCAAGGGGCGGGATGTTACCTCCGCAGGCCGCAACCAGCGCGGCCAGAAAGATCGTGAAAACGAGAGCGAGGGACCGTCGGGTCCTGGTCAAAATTGACATCGTAGATACTACTCCTCTCCGCCCTTGGTCCGGCCATTGCGGGTGCCTATCCGGGCCAGTCTGCTGCGTATCGGCATCATGAACAAGGGTATAGTTCCAGGATTGCGGATGACCTGCGCCAGCGAACGATCGGCACGGCCATGCTTGATGGCAGCGATCGCATGGGCGAATGCAGCGGCATTGCGATATGAGGCGGCACGTCGTCCGAACGCCTTTCTGACCGGTGCACCCCGATCCTGCATAAGAGACGCCAGCTCATCGTTCGCCTGCCGCATAGTATCCGCCTCGCGTGGGCCCAAGCGGTGCGAGATCGACCGGTCGTGCTTGCGATAATAATATCCCGCGTGCGAGCCGATGGCATAGCGTCCTCCGGCAAGCAGACAGGCCAGGATCAGGCGATCGTCCTCGCCGATGCGCATACGTTCATCGTAGTGGATCGCATGCCGATCGAGGAACTGCTTCCTGATCATGGGCTTCAGAAATCCGAAATTGGGCCGATTTCCGTAGATCACACTGTGTTGGAGATAGATCTCGAGCGAGAGTGACGCGACTTCTGCGAATGCCTCGCCGAGAAAACTTTCGCCTGCGACAGGATCGTCGGAGAAGACCCGCAGATCGTCTGCCACAAGATCGGCTCGGTGGCGTTCGGCAAGCTCCAGCAAGCTCTCGGTGCGCTCGGGCGCCAGCATATCGTCGCTGTCGAGGACCGCGAACCATTCGCCCCGCATGGCAGTCAAAGCAACGTTACGCGCCGCGGCGGGCCCGCCATTGCTAGGCGTAGCCAGCGCGCGAACGCGACTGTCCTCCTGCGCCAACCTTTCCGCCAGCTCGCGGCTATCGTCGCTGCTACCGTCATCGACGATCAGCACCTCGACGGATACATCGCTCTGATCGAGCGCAGAGCGCACTGCGGCTTCGAGGAAGGCAGAGGAGTTGTAGCTCGCGATCGCGAAGCTGACGCGGGGGGTGTAGTCCGATTTCATGGAGCTTATCCGCGCGAACCGCTCAGCAGTGCCGCCACTCCCGCGGCATTGGGCAAGCATTGCTCCGGATCCGACCGTTTGAATGCCGCACAGTTCCAGTAGGCTTTGCTGGTCCGGCTGCGACCCTGTTTGAAGAACAGGAAATCGGGTGGGGTCGCTTTCAATTGGGCGAGTGGAACGGCACCTTGTCCAGTTCGCCCCAGCCAACCCGCCACGTAGCAACGCGGTTTATCGGCACAATGCGAGAGCGCATCGACAGCGAAGCGGCCTGCCGGTTTAGACGTGTCCAGCACCATGACCTGGGCGCTGACTTCGTTCGTCTTCGCCGTGCCGACCGCCACATTTGCCAATGAGAGCGGTTGGATCGCGGCCGGAGCAAGGTCATCCGGTATCACCAACTGGTCGAGATCGCGGCTGTCTTCGCCCCCAGCCCAGGCAAGGGCGGCAACTTGCGGTTCGGCCGAGAGAGGCGTGCGTTTGAGCGCCATGCGATCACCCCATGGTCCCGGCCAGCGGTAGAACAGGTGGCGATCGAGTATCGCGATCTTGACTAGCTGCCGCGCCCACACCGGCTGGACATAATCGGCGTGATAGTGCGTGGCGGTGCCGACGTCGGGCATCACTTCGCCGCCAAGCATGGTGTCGGCGCGCGTCCGGGCCAAGGTCAACGCGGCTTCGCTAGGCCGACGACGCAGCATCGATCCGTCGCAGGTGAAGGTGAACTGGCAGCCGGTCCGTCGCTCCGCGCCCTGAAACACGACGCCGCAGACGGTATCCGGAAAGCTGGGATGACGAACCCGATTGAGGATCACTTGCATGACCCCTTTCTGACCGGCGCTGTCGGCGCCGACCTCGTACCATCCGGCAACCGCCAGACAGTCGCGTGCGCGCGTCAGGGCGACACCGCTCAGCCCAGACCGGAACGGTGCGGCGCTCATCAATGCAGAGCGGTCGATCGGGATGGCTTCGTTGCGGTCCTGCGCATCCTGCGGATCTTCCGCCAGCGGCGCAATCATCGGGAATGCCTTGGGGCGTGGCGTCGCTTCTAGCGCTGCGATTTCTTCGGGCGAACGCGCCGGTTGAGCACGCTTGTTCGGCAACTGAAAGACGAGCATCACGGCTGCTGAAAGGAGCAGAAGTCCCGTGAATCCCCAAAATATGCCGGTCCGGCTGGATGACAACAAAACGTGGCCAGTCGCCGGACGGCGCGGCTCGTACTGCTCGTCGAGTATCAGCGTGTCACCGGGCTTCGGCCTCGGTGGCAGCATGTGATCCGCGCCCAGAACCAGTACGTCAGAAGGCATAGGACACTGCTACGCCCGCCGAGACGGCATTGAAATTGCGCGAGGCACTTTCCGTGTCGCGTGCAAGATACTGTGCGAAACCGTCGATGCTCCAGTTCCGATCGACAAGGTAGCGCGCTGAGAGACGCGCATCGTATTCCGTCGACGGAGAGAAATCGCCGGCCGGCGACAGATCGGCAAAGCGTCCATCCGCGCTGAGGATCAAATTTCGAAGCAGCTCGTGATCGACGGTCACGGACAATTCTGTCCGCGCAATGCCCGCATTGTCAGGACCTACCGACTCGTCGATCGAACGGCGGAGGCTGCCTTGGATCGAGGTCAACGGAGTGACATTCCACAGCGCTGAAAGGTCGAAGGCAGGTCCCGATATGGTTGGCAGCAGCGGATCGTCGAAATCGAAGCGTAGAATGCCCACCTGTGCTTTCAGATAGAGCAGGCTGGTGATCTGCCGGGCGTAGCCGACTTCGAGCCTGTATCCGTGCGCGGAACGGTCGAAATCGGTGATCCTGTCGAATTCCGGATCGCCCAGTCTGATATCGTACAGTCTGCGATTGTATTGCCCGACGACGAAAAAGCTGGACTGTCCCGAGCGCGAATAATTGGCCTCGCCGCTCAATGTCCAATTGGTTTGGTTGCGGTTCGAGTAGTCCTGCAAGACGCCGTTGCTATCGGTTACCGATGGATAATCGAGCCGACGGACGCCTGCACTTCCGCTGAGCGAGAGAAAACCAAATCTTTGTCTTACGCCTAGCCGCGCGATGGAGCGTTCGTATCGGCCGCGCACCAGCGTGTCGGTCAGGCTGTCGATCCGCGAGCGATCCTCGCTGCGGTTGGTATACTCCAGATAGCCTTCGACCCGCGTATCGGTGACATCGCCGTAAACGGCCAGTCCGGCAGCAGAAAAGCCGTCGGTATTCTCCTCCGCAGTTGAAAAATACCGCGCGTGGAAGCTGCGGACATCGAAGGTGGTTTGCAGCATTCCGGTATCGAGGGTTGCGCGGACGCGCGGCTCCAAGGTTGCCAGAGCGTCTCCTCGCTTCAGATCGTCGCGCGCGTAGATGTTGTTGTCGGCTTGCACGCCGGCGACAACGGTCGGCTCTATTGCGATACCTCCAACGTAAATTGGCTCCGGGGTGTAGTCCGGGCGAGAGCGGTCGGCGACCGATTGGTTTTGGACGTCTTGCTGTGCCGCTGCTGGCGTAGTGCCATATCCGGCCAACGCTCCGGCAGTTGCAAGAGTCAGAAAACCGGGCCGCGGCCTAACTGACATAATAGCCTCTGAACTGCGCGGTATAGGCGAAGACATCGCTCTCCCCCGTGCTGGCAAATCGGCTGACGTCTACCTGGGTCAGGGCTATCCCCGCCAGCAAGGCGCCACTATCTTCGAGAATATCGATGGCGGCCTCGACTGCTTTGACCGATGTTTCGCGCCAGCGGCTCAGGAGCAGGACACGGTCGGCCAACGAGCAGATCTGCCGGGCATCGGCGACACCCAGAATCGGCCCCGTATCAATTACCACCACGTCATATTCGCGGCGCGCCTTCTCTAGCAGCTTCTGCAAAGCGTCGTGGGATGCGAGTTCGCCCATCGTATCTTCGGCGACAATGCCCAGTACATGTAGACCGGACGGAGGATCGACATAGATCGAATCGCGCAACGGAACGGTTTCGAACAGTACATCGCTCAGGCCGCACGGGGCTTGAAAACCCAGGATTTCACTCGACCCGCGGCGGCGGAAGTCGGTATCGATCAGCAATGTGCGCAATCCACTAGCCGCCGTCGTGCGAGCCAGGCAGGCGGAGGTGGTCGTCTTGCCTTCCTGTGGCAGCGCGGACGTGATTGCCAGGACCTGAGCCCCGGCGGTACCCGAAAGCGTCAGAAACATACGGATGTTGCGGAAGGACTCGGCGAACAGCGAGCGCGGATGCTCGATCACATAATCAACGCATGACTCGGTCACCCGCTTCCTGGTCGTCGAGCGTAAATCGGGAATAGCGCCGGCGTAGTGAACACGCAGCCCCTGTTCGACGTCCTTTTTGGTTTCGACCCCACGCCGCAAATATTCCGCTGCCGCTACTCCCACAAGACCGAGACCGAGCGAAAGAACGGCGGTGAGGAGGGCGGCGAGGCGGTAATCCGGATAGCTGGGCAGCAGCGGAACCTCGGCTTCCCGCACGATCCTTGCGTCGGGTTGCTGCAAGAATCGGGCGGCGGAGGCTTCGCTCGAACGTTCGAGGAAATCCTGATACACGGTCCGGGCTGCCCGGGCCTTTTGCTCGAGCTGGTTGAGCACCGTCTGTGCGCGTCCATTCGCGCTAAGTTCGCCTTCCGCCTGACTGCGGCTCCCGAGAAGCGAGTTCACGCGCGATTGGGCGGTTTGGACGTCTGCGCTGAGGCTTGAAATGATGCGGTTGATTTCACGCTGAATTGCGGCCTGCACTTCGGCGAGCCGCTCCTCGACCTGACGTCGCCGGGGGAAGTCGGGACCGTAGCGCTGACGCATTTCCGCCAGCTCGGCGCCGAGCTGGGCTTCTTGCTGGCGTAGATTTGTAATCGTGCCCGAGCCGAGCGCAGCGCCGACATCCGCTCCACCGCCGCCGCGGCCGAGTTGATCCCTGGCGGCCGAGAGACGTCCTTCCTTTTCTGCGAGGTCGGCTTGCGCCGAAGCAAGTTGCTGATTGAGAGTCGAGACCTCCTGCTCCGCAACAGTCGCACCATTGGCCGATACCAGATCGTTGCGCACCTTGAATTCGTCAACGGCGGCCTGCGTTTCCCGCGCACTTTGTTCGAGTTGTTGCAGTCGCTCCTTGAGCCAGCGATCCGAATCTTCGAGAGAGCCGCTACGTAGGTCGATCTGCGTCTGAATGTATTCACGCGAAAACAGATTGGCGACATCGGCGGCGAATTGTGGGTCTTCTGCTTGGGACGTCAGGTCGACGATACGGGTCGATCCGTCTTGCGTCACGGCAAGCGATGCAACCATTGCGTCGCCGAGACCATCGAGTTCCTTCTCAGTCCATGCGTCGCCGGCATCACGCGGATATAGTTCTGCATAGGCTGCGGCGGCGCGCTGCACGAGATCGGGCGAGGTCATCATTCGAACCTCGGTATCGATCAGACTCCGGTCCTCTACCGCCTGCTGCCGATCGACATCGATATCGATTGGCTCAGGCGTTTCTTCGAACAGGATTGACGCGCGGGTGGTATAGATCTTGTCGCTGAGCACGGCCCATGCCGTGAAAGCCAACCAGACCAGTCCGAACAAAGCCAGGAAAAGCTTGATGTTGCGGCGGAAGACGATCCACAGCATCCGCGGATCGGGCAGCAGACGCAGCGGCGGCGCCATCGCCGCATCGGTGCGCGGCTGAATGGTGCCGTTGTCAATCGGCGCGAGTTGACGCGAGGTATTCATATGGTGCGGTTACCCGTCGATCTTCATCAGACAACGCGATACGCCGGAACTGGTGCCCGGCGTAGCAAAGAATGGCCACGGTTTCATCAGGCGCAGGCTTCGAACTCGTCGGCGGAGAACAGCGTGCGCGTTTCTGGTAGTGCGGGCAGCGGACGGCGCGCGATACGCTTGTCGGAATAGATCGCTTTGGCCACCGGGATGACGTAGCGCGGCGCAAGAAGGCTCCGGGCGATTGATCGCACAATACCGATTTCGGCCTTATCGTCGAGCAGCCGCCGGTGCCGCGCCTTTGCTTCAAGCGCCCGATTGTGGACACCCAGCGCCTCTCGCGCGGGCCCCGCAGGCAAAGTGCCGTGCACCTGCCAAGCTGCCTGAGCCAAGCGTTCGAGATCCTCGGTGCGGTGACGGGCGCTCAGCGAATCGGTTCGTTCGACGGCGACATAGCCGCAATGGTCGCAGAGCTTGAACCGGGCGCCTGCGGCAAGCGCGCGAACATAGAGGATGAAGTCTTCGCCCAAGCGGAGGCTTTCATCATATGCGAGGTTGGCGCGCAGGAGAAAATCGCGCTTTATCAATGGCTTGAGGAAGCCCAGCTCGCCTCTCGGCTTGCCCGGCCTCGAAATGTTCCTGAGGACGAATTCCTCCAGCTCTACCGAACGTATGCGGCCACTGCCGGAGGGCATTTCGGCCGGAGCATCGGAATGCGATGTGAACATGATATTGTCGGCCACCATATCCCAGTCGTCGCGCGCCAACAGCGTTTCGAACCGCCCAGGCAGGAAGTAATCATCGGCATCAAGCAAGGCGACCACGGGCGAACGGGCAAAAGTCAGCGCATAATTTCGGCCAGCCGCCGGGCCCTGATTCGAACTATGTTCGATCACAAGAAGCCGTCCGCTGCCATCGTCCTGACGATTTGCCCTTGTCGTGGTCGCATCGGTCGAGGCATCGTTCACTACCACGACCCTGTCGACCAAGGCGGAAGCCAGAGCCGAACGCACTGCGCGTTCGATCGTATCTTCCGCATTAAATGCGGCAATAAGCACCGTTACGGGCTGATTGTGATTTTCAACCGACATAAAATTCCCAATAGACCGTTGGCCGAGCTGCACGACGATCTTGCTGCACTGCAACAAAATTGGCAAGGGGCAGTGTGGCTAGCAAGCAGTTCTCGATGGATGGTTTCTCGATAACGATCTTCGGCAGCTAAAGGGACCAGCTTCGTGAAAATTGGCTACATAGTCCATGATCTGCATGATGCGGCCGTGCATCGCCGCACCGTTGCGTTGCGCGAAGCGGGTGCCGAGGTGGTACTGGCGGGTTTTGTTCGCGGATCTGCTGCAACCAGCGCTTCGATTGCGACCGATGCCACCCTCGTGTTGGGCCATACCGAGGACGCCAAGCTGGCCAAACGAGCCGTTTCCGTGCTGGCCGAGATTGCCTTCAGCGCCAAACTGCGACGGCATCTTGCGGAGTGCGACGTCGTGATTGCCCGCAATCTCGAATCGCTTGCCATAGCCGGACGGGTGGTCGGGACACGGCCGCTGGTTTACGAGTGCTTGGACATCCACCGTCTTCTGCTCGGCGAGGGGCTGCCTCATCGCCTGGTGCAGTCAGTCGAGGCGCGGCTTCTGCGCCGCGTCGATCTGATCCTGACATCATCCCCCGCTTTTGCGCGCGAGTATTTTGCGCACCGCCCATATGACGGGGATATCGTGCTGCTGGAGAATCGGCTCGATACAAGTCCTTTCGGTGGCGATCCCGGAGTGCGTCCCGCTCCTCCAACGCCGCCTCAAGGCCGCTGGACGATCGGGTGGTTTGGTATGCTTCGGTGCCGCCGAACGCTCCGTGAACTGCTTCGTCTGGCCGAAGTCTACTCCGACCGAGTGGAAATTCTGATCGCCGGAAAGCCGTCTCCTGCTGAATTGCCTGATCTCGCCGAACGGGCCGCCGGTTATTCGAATGTAACCTATGTCGGCCCCTATCGCCCGGGCGATTTGCCGGACCTCTATTCCCGGTGTCACTTCGCTTGGTGCATAGACTGGTTCGAGGAAGGCTTGAACAGCGCTTGGTTGCTCCCCAACCGGCTATACGAATCCGCAGCTTTCGGGGTTGTTCCCATAGCGCTCGAAGAGGTGGAGACGGGCCGGTGGCTGCGTCAGCACGAATGTGGCGTGGTCATCGATCGATTGAACGACCTTGATGGATTTCTGCGCGAGCTGACGTCCGAAACCTACAGCTTCGAGCGAAACCGGATCGCAGGGCTTGATCGCAGTGCTGTTGTGGCGGACAGGGCGGAAACGGACGCTTTGCTCGGTCGCTTCTCCCATTTGAAAACAAGAAGATCGTGATGAAATCCCAAGGCCTTCTCGTTGTCATTCCGTGTTTGAACGAAATCGATAATCTCCCACGAATATTGGCGCAATTGCGCGCCGACGACCTCGCCGCGGCAATTGTCGTCGCGGATGGCGGCAGTACGGACGGTAGCAGAGAGCTCGTCGAACAAATTGCCGCGGATTGCGATCGGATACGCCTTCTGGACAATCCGGCTCGATTACAAAGCGCGGGCGTGAACTTGGCGATTCGCACGTTTGGCCGCGATTACCGGCGTTTCGTGAGAATCGACGCGCATTGTGTCTATCCCGACGATTATCTCGCTGGTTTGATCGACGCGGCCGAAAGTTCCGGTGCGCAGTCGGTAGTGGTCCCCATGGCCACCCTGGCGCATGACGGATTCCAGGAGGCGGTTGCGACTGCGCAAAACAGTCGCCTGGGAACCGGAGGATCCGCGCATCGATCCGGCGATCGATCTGGCTGGGTTGAGCACGGCCATCATGCCCTGATGGACGTAGGGGCGTTTGTCGATGCCGGCGGCTATTGCGAGGCGATGGCCTGCAACGAAGATGCTGAATTCGATCACCGACTTGCCCTTTGCGGCGGCCGGATCTGGCTGGAGCGGACATGCGAGATCGGCTATTATCCGCGCACAACACCGTTAGCGCTTGCGCGCCAGTACTGGCGCTACGGTATTGGTCGGGCTCAAAACGTCTTGCGGCACCGAATGAAGCTTCGAGTACGGCAGATGATGCCTCTGTCCGTGGCGCCTAGTCTGCTGCTCCTTCCATTTGTCGCGGTTCACTGGATATTCGGCATTCCCGCTGCACTCTGGTTCGGGGCCTGCATAATTGGGGGCCTTGCGCTTGGAATAATGCGGCGCAGAATCTGGGCTCTTCCGTCTGGCATTGCAGCCGCGATCATGCATGCAAGCTGGAGTGCGGGGTTCATGTTCGCATGGTTAGGCAGAGCCCGGTTGGGCGATGCATGCTATGGATTCCCAAAAGCGTCATCGGCGCATTTTAGCTAAAGCTTCCACCCTGCGGCGAGCAAAAAAATGATGCTGCGATGGTTGCCTTGGAGGCAAACTTTAGCCTACAATGAATTCGTATACACGGGATCGTATGCGGCGCCGAAACAAGGTGCACAAAAAATAACGGTGGGGAAGCAGGTCCATGGGGAGAATGCCAGGATCGTCGTCAAGACATTCTTATAATGATGGCGGTAGAAACAGGTTGGTGAAACCTGATCAAACGGATCGACAAGGCGACATGAACGCAAGTGCAAATACGATTGTGGGCAGCAACTCCGCGTCCGGAAGCACCAACGGCATACGGATCGGTTGGTGGTTTTCCGCTGCGGTGACGGGCATGCTGATCTGGGCTATCCTGTTTTCGCTAGTCGGCTTGTTGAACTAGATCGAGCCATCGATTTCAGTCGCTATCAATAGCACCCTCGAGACAGAACCATTGCGGGAACGGTCTTGAGGCAGATCGACAGATCGCGCGCAAAGCTCACATTGCGAACATACTCGACGTCCAAACGCACACGCTCTTCATACGAAGTGTCGTTGCGACCACTCGTCTGCCAAAGTCCGGTGAGCCCGGGCCGCACTGCATAATAATGCCGAATGTCGATACCATATCTGCCAACTTCATCGGCCACGATCGGACGAGGGCCGACGACCGACATATGGCCCGACAGAATATTGAAAAGCTGAGGAAGTTCGTCGAGACTGCTAGATCGGAGCATTGCGCCCACTCTAGTGATCCTCGGATCATTTCTAAGTTTTTGGTCCTGCTCCCACTCTTCCCGCGCAGCAGGGTCGTTTTCTAACAGATGCGCCAGCCGCTCTTTGGCATCGACCACCATGGTACGAAACTTCAGACAAGTGAACGGCAAGCCGTCCTGACCGATCCGTTGCTGCCTGAATAGCACAGGGCCCGGGGCGACGATCTTGATGGCCAAGGCTATCATGATCATGACCGGCAAGGTCGCAACGATCATGAAGATCGCAAAAAACAGATCGAATGGACGCTTCATTGGATGACTGACCCTAGATTGCACGATCTCGTCGCTCCGACCCGACACAATCGAACGCAATGGCGCCGACGTCTCTGGATAACGACTGAAATCCGAAGCCCCCCCATCTGCATCGCAATGCGGTATTCTGACGGATGCCTGACCAGCAGACCATTCCAATGGTTCTGCCGAAAGCTCGTCGCAAAAAGCGCGACCCCCATATTTCATCGTATGCTCCCTTTGCGACCGCAGACTCAAGGAAGTGCTTAATTTCGTATAAACCTACGCCCAGAATTGACGTGGTCAAGAGAAAATTGTGCACTGCAATAAACTGAGAATGCGTACCTCTTCGTTTGATCTTCCAGACTGCCCCGCAGCCACACGGCGAACTGAAGCGTTACGCAAATCCGCGCATTTCCTAACAATATGGTCCTTGGACGAAGGTGGCCAGAAAGAGTTCCAATGGTTAGTGGTCATTTAACTCTCCAATGGAACGCTTCAGCGAGTATCGTGCTTTTGCTGCGTTGCAGCATCATGACGATATGACTAACGCCACCCTAACAGGAACAGTTCCCGGGCGAGAATTTTTCGGGCAAGGCAGGCGTATGAAAATTCTTTTCGTGACCGGCCGCGCCCACTTTCCGCAAAGCGTTGGCGGGGTCCAGTCCAGCACCGATTCTTCGATCCGTATGCTGGAGGGCCGTGGGCATTCCTGCGCGGTGGCCTGTTCGCTGTGGGGGAAAGGCCTATTCGCCCTGCGGACGCGCTTGAAAATGAAGCTGTCCCGCCGATCCTATGCCAAGGACGAGATCAACGGATACTCGACTTACAGGGCCTGGAACCCCGTCGACCACATAGTCCCTATCGCGAGGGAATTCGGCGCCGATGTGGCGGTTGTTCAACATCAGAGTACCGTCCCTTTCGTGCGCGCCCTTTCGAATGCCCGTATCCCGGTTGCCGTATACTTGCGGAATCTGGAGTTCTCGGAGCTTGAGGGGGATCTGCGCGATCTTCCTCGCGATGTCCGCTATATAGCGAACTCGCGCTTCACGGCAGGGTCGTACGGGAAAGTCTTCGGCATCGATGCCACCGTACTGCCGCCGCTGGTGGACGCCGAGAAATACCGGACGGATCCAACCGGCAAACGGGTGACGATGATCAATCCGGCGCGTGAAAAGGGCATCGATGTCTTTTTGACGCTGGCAGAACGTTGCCCGGACATACCGTTCACCATTGTGCAGGGTTGGGGGCTGCCCGACGATGCTGCCGCGCGCATCGCGGCAATTTCACGCGGGGCGGACAATGTGCGGCTTCTGCCACGTACGGACGATATGCGCGCCGTCTATGCCCAGGCGCGAATCGTATTGGCTCCAAGTCAATGGGAGGAAGCCTGGGGGCGTGTTGCGAGCGAGGCCCAGGTCAGCGGCATACCGGTCATCGGTTCCGATCGCGGTGGCTTGCCGGAAGCGATCGGCCCGGGCGGTCTGATCGTTCGGCATGATGCACCCGCGGAGGAATGGGAGGCCGCCCTTCGAAGCCTGTGGGAGGATGACGGATCTTGGCAGCGATATTCCGACGCGGCCAAGAAGCATGCAGCACGCGCGGAAATGGCTGTCTCCGGACACGTCGATATCTTGCATTCGGTCCTTGAGGGTGCGCTGGGAGCGGCCGGTCGGCGCTGAGCGGAAGTGCCGGTTGGGCAGGCCGGGCATCGTCGTTCCTTGCTCAGTTGGCTGCAGCCCGCGCGATCGCTTGTTCCCATTGATCGATCTGACGATCGAGCTGCAATTCCGGCCGATGGGCGTACGCCGTGGCGCTCGCGCTTAGTTCGGCATAGCGGTCAGGCGACTCCAGAACACCGCGCAAGGCATCAACCCAGTCTTGCGCCGCTGCATCCGCCGCAATTACTAAACCACCGGTTCCGATGGCTTCCGGTAGACCGCCGCGGTCCGAGCCAATCACCGGGATGCCGGAGAACTGGGCCTCGCTGGCGATCCGCCCATATCCCTCTTCCCACTGGCTAGGTACGAGCAGGATCTTGGTCTGTGCGTAGACTTCGCGCATGTCGTTCACACGTGGCGCCAGGGTGACATTGGGCAGGTCGGCAAGCCGCTGCAAGAGTGCGACACGTTCTGCCTTGGGTATCGGCCAGGTTTCCTGGAAACGGAATGGCGTATTTGGCAATGCCCTTGCGATCTCGATCGCTTTGTCGAGACCTTTTACCGGATCGGGATTTATGAAGGTTACGAAAGAGCCCGTGCGTTCCGTGCGGTAGAGATCACCGTCGATGAGCGGGTGGATCGTGGTGCAGGTCGCGCCATATGCTCGGCGGTAAGCGTCGGCTGTGAAACGCGAATTCGCTACCGCCGTGATCGGTCCGAAGTCGGCCAGGTCTTGGCCTAGCTTGTCGAACTCGTTGTCCTGAAAGCTGAACAACACTTTCTGGCCCGCGTCGCGGAAGGCGTAGCCAATCGTTCCCGTTGAATGCGCCTGAACCACCACGACGTCCGGGCGGAACCGGCGCGCCACTTCGGCCGCCGATTGCCATGGGAACCAGCTTCGATACGTCGAGTAACCGAGTTTGCGGTCGCGAACGGCGCGGCGCCGGGTGAGCTTCATCAGGATCCGGCCGCGCAGACCCAGCCAGCCGTCACCGATCAAGCCCGCCGTCAGCGCCACCTCATGGCCGCGCCGCGCCAAAGCGCGAAGGAGCGTATCGCCGGTACGCTGAGATCCGCCAATCATCTGTGGCAGAGTCGGCGCTCCCGTTGCGAGCAGGATTCGCAAGAATACTACCCTCGCCCGACGCTTGTATAAGCGAAGCCGATGTCGCGCATATCGGCAGGACGATAAATGTTGCGCAAGTCAACCAGCACGGGTGCTTTCGCCAGATCCTTGACGCGCTTGAGGTCGAGCGCCCGGAAGGCATCCCATTCGGTGACGATAGCGACGGCATCGGCCCCTTCGATTGCGGCGTAAGGCTCGGTAACCATCTCCACCTCGGGCATCAGCGGTCTTGCCAGATCCATGCCTTCAGGATCGTAGGCTGCGACCGTCACGCCGGCATCCGTCAGGGTTTGCGCCACCGCAATAGCGGGCGAATCGCGCATGTCATCGGTGTTCGGCTTGAAGGTCAGGCCAAGCAACGCGACTTTCTTACCACGCGCCGCGTCCAGTCCGCCAAGTGCATCGAGCACCTTGCGACCCATGGCGCGTTTGCGGCTTTCGTTGACCTTGACCACCGCTTCGACGATTCTCGTCGGGCTGTCATAGTCTTCCGCTGTTTTGAGCAACGCCAGCGTATCCTTGGGGAAACAGGATCCACCGTAACCGGGGCCAGCATGCAGGAACTTCGAACCAATACGGTTGTCCATCCCGATCCCGCGGCTCACATCCTGAACGTCCGCGCCCACCTTCTCGCACAGATCGGCCATTTCATTAATGAAGGTGATCTTGGTCGCAAGGAACGCGTTGGCGGCATATTTGATAAGTTCGCTTGTGCGCCGGCCGGTAAACAGGATTGGCGATTCGTTGAGGAAGAGCGGGCGATAGACTTCGCGCATGACCTCACGGCCGAAGTCATCCTCTGCGCCGATAACTATGCGATCGGGGCGTTTGAAATCGCCGATCGCCGCGCCTTCGCGCAGGAATTCCGGGTTGGAGACAACCGCAAAACGGTGCGAAGTGCCGCTATCTGCTAAAATCCGCTCTACTTCGTCACCGGTTCCGACGGGAACTGTGGACTTGGTCACCACCACAGCGTCGCCCGCCAGATGCTCGCCAATCTCTTTGGCGACGGCGTAGACGAAGGAGAGGTCGGCATGACCATCTCCGCGGCGACTGGGCGTTCCGACCGCGATGAAGATAGCGTCGGCGCCCTGGATGCCCTCGGCCAAGCTCGTGGTGAAAGTCAGCCGGTCGGCCTTGACGTTGGAGCCGACCAGTTCCGCGAGACCGGGCTCGTAGATCGGCATGATCCCCTCATGCAGGCGATCGATCTTCGACTGATCCTTGTCGATACAAACCACGTCATGCCCAAAATCCGCGAAACATGCGCCTGAGACGAGGCCCACATAACCGGAGCCCACCATTGCAATCTTCATACTCTATACCTTTTCACGAAGCAGCGACTGCGCCAACCTCGACGATCTTGAACGAACAGTGCGAGAGCCATGCCCTGCTTGTTTGTGCAGCGCAACATACTTTGCCGGTCCGAATGTATCTGGTCGTCGGGATGAGGTGTTCTTTCGTCGCCCGCTGATGGACCTATGGAATTCAAACATCCGAGATGTATGGGAATTGTTGGTAGAAACGTTAGGAACTGTGCATCTGGCGCGTTCCTGCGCAAGGAATCTCGGGGAGACGGCGATGGACAAAGTGCTCGTATCGGTCGTGGTGCCGGCATACAATGCGGCGGCGACATTGTGCGATACGTTGCGCTCGGTTTGCGCTCAAACGCATCGCAACCTTGAAATCATCGTGGTGGACGACGGTTCGCGCGACGATACTATGGCGATCGGGCAAGCCGAAGCCCGCCGGGATGAACGGATCAAAATCGTGTCGCAAGTCAATGGCGGCGTCGCTGCCGCGCGCAACCATGGCATCTCTTTGGCGAGTGCGGACTACATAGCGCCGATCGATGCCGACGATCTTTGGCATCCTACCAAAATCGAACGCCAGTTGCGGGCAATGTTGAGCGGTGCTCCTCAGATAGGCTTGGTCTACTGCTGGAGCGCGATCATAGACGAACACAATCGGATCACCGACCGCGCGCACGGAACGAGCCATGACGGTGATGTACTGCGAAGCCTGGCTTGCGGCAATTTCGTCGGCAATGGCAGTTCTGCGCTCATGAGGCGGGATCTCGTCATCGAAGCTGGTGGATTCGATGAGAGCTTGAGAACGCGCAAGGCCCAGGGGTGCGAAGACTGGCAACTCTATCTCGATCTGGCAGAGCGTTCGCTGTTCGCGGTGATTCCGGATTTCCTGGTCGGCTATCGGTATACGCAGCAGGCGATGTCGGGCGACGTTTCGCAGATGGTGCGCTCGTATATGCTTGTAAGTGAAGCGCTTGAAGGGAAACACCCCTCGCTGCGCGAAGAAATCGCCTGGGGTCTCCACGAATATCTGGAGTGGATGATCTATCGAGAAATTCGCCAGGGCAATTGGCAGAATTGCCAGACTCTGGCGCGCGTGCGCGACCGCAAGGTACCGAACTGGCGGCGCTTGGTCAGGAAAGGGAGGCTGACCGCGCGCTATGTCAGGCGGCGTCTGAGTGTAGCGGAGGTTACAACCTACGGAGCCTATCTTGCAGAGTTGGAGCCACTTGGTAGCGAATAACTGCGATTGCGTAGGTAGAACGCTATGCCGGCCAACGACCCCGTGATTTGTTGCCGCAGAAAGCGCGCTTTGGGAGATTGACGACCCAGTGGCTTGCGTATGGCCAAGCCAAAATAATAGATCGGCAGATCGACAAACAAGCGCCGCAGATTGCCGATTTCACCGCTACGGTCGAACTGCATCAGCAACGCTGCCGTATGGCCGCGCATATACTGATATATCTGGGAAGACAGCCCCTCCATCTTCAGGCGATGGTGGTGCCAGATCACCGCCCGCGGTTCATAGCGACAGGTGAATCCCGCCGCGAGAATCCGATACCAGAATTCCGAATCGTCCGAGCAACCAGACTGGCCTGCCCCCAGCCGTTCGTCGAAATATCCCACTATCTCGAATACTTCGCGCCGAAAGCCCATCGATGCCCCGGCGCCGATCTCCCACGCAGGACAGCCGCGCCGGCGGGTTCGTTCCCAAAATGCCGGACCGAAATCCACCCGGTCGAACCCCCTCCCGAATCCCCATGCCTGCTCGAAAAGAAGCTGTGCCTCTGTATCAAGCCGTGCGGGCAGGACGAGACCGGTCACGCCCATGACATGCGGTTCGACGAAAGCCGCCGACAGATTGGCAATCCAGTCCGGGTGCAATTCGGTGTCGTCATCGGTGTAGAGGATGAGATCGCCGGTCGCGGCAAGCGCTCCGGTATTGCGCGCAAAGTCGAGTCCCTCACGATCCTCGCGCAGATAGCGTGCGCCATGCGCTTCGGCGATTGAGCGGATTGCGCTGCTTGCCGAGGCGTTGTCGACGACTACGAGCTCGTCCGGTGCGCGGCTTTGGGCGGCGAAGCCGGCCAGGCATCGCGACAGATCTTCGGGCCGGTCCCGCGTGCAGATGACCACGCTTATTTTGCGTTCGTCGAACTCCGCGAATTCCGGTGTCTTGCGAGTGGCTCGTGCGATCGTTGCTTCGTCAGGTCGAGGCACTTCCCCGGGTGCGACCCACTGTCTTCCCACCGGCAGTCCTTCCGCTTCGAACACAGCGAGCGTCAGCCGATCGACAGGTCGTGCGTCCGCTACCTTGTCGAGCGGTTGGCGAGACACAGATGCGATCGGCTGGGCAACCTTATCGGGCATGTCGCGATCGGATAGGGGCATGAGTATTCCTGCGATGTCCACGCGTCTTATCCGCACGTCTCGGTGGTTCACAAGCTTGCAGTCGCGATGGGCGACCGATAGCACTGGATGAGGCGCGGTATTCACGGTCGATCGCCAGCGCGGACAGTGAGGTAAGTAAGCCGGATGACAAACGATCGGCGCGACCGGATAAACCACTGGAAGGACGTGGTTGCGCTGCTGGTTTCGCGCGATTTCAGAGGGCGATACCAACATGCGCGTATCGGAGCCCTGTGGGCGCTGGTAAGCCCGCTCCTCTTTCTGACCGTCTTCTATTTCCTGTTCGGACATGTGCTCGATCTTGGAATAGAGAATTACGCGTCGTTTGCTTTCATCGGCATTCTGGTTTGGAACTGGACTCAATCATCGCTGATGTCTGCAGTTACCAGCATGTCGGCCAATCCCGGCCTTGTTGCGCAACCCGGATTTCCGCTCGGAACCTTGCCGGTCGTATCCGTCGTCGCTGCCTTTCTCAATTTGCTGATCGCGCTGCCACTATTGGTGATCCTGACGGTTATCGAAGGGGTCGCGCCGACCGCCGCCTATCTGGCTCTGCCGTTGGTCGTTGCGGTGCAGTTCTTTTTCACCTTGGCACTGTGCTTTGTCATCGCCGCGCTCAATGTTGCTCTACGCGATGTCGAGCAAATCCTGCCGGTTCTCCTCCAGCTCGGCTATTACGTAACGCCGATTTTCTACTCGCTGTCGAACATTCCCGATGCGCTTCAACCCTATTTCCGATTGAACCCGATGGTGACGGTGATCACCTCGTACAGAGACATCGTCCTTCGCGGGATCTGGCCCGATTGGGCTTCCCTCGGCATGGTCCTTTTCGGCTCGCTTCTGTTGCTTTGGTTCGGTCAAAGCTATTTCCAGCGCGCCCGCCAGAGCTTCCTGGAAGAGCTGTGATGGGGGGGCATGTTTCCGCCGAAGGGCTGGGCAAATTGTTCAGGCGCTACGATCCCCATCGTCCGCGTTCCTTGCGGCGACTGCTGACACAGCCGCCACGCCTGCCACGCCGTGCGGAACGCTTCTGGGCCTTGCGCGATATCGGCTTTTCCGTCGCGTCCGGCGAGATGCTCGGCATCGTCGGTCGAAACGGCAGCGGCAAATCGACCTTGCTTCGGCTGCTGGGCAAGGTTCTTCGACCCGATGCCGGAACACTCCACACGAGCGGGCGGATCGGGGGATTGCTCGATCTCAATGTGGGTATGCACGATGAATTGAGCGGTCGCGACAACGTGCTCATCGGGAGCGTAATCGCTGGACTGACCAAACGCGAGGCTGAGCGCCGTATGGATGCGATCGTCGCTTTCGGCCAGTTGGAGGACTACATCGACGCGCCCGTTCGCACCTACTCTTCGGGGATGAGGCTGAGGTTGGGCTTCTCGACGGCGATCCACGCCGCTCCCGACGTGCTTTTGATCGATGAAGTACTATCGGTCGGAGACATGGCTTTTCAGGCACAATGCTATGAGCGGATCCGGGAACTTCGCGCGAAGGGTATGGCGATCATTCTGGTGACTCACGACATGTCGCAGGTCGAGCAACTCTGCGATCGCGCCCTTTGGCTCGACGGCGGCAGCACGGTCGTCGACGGGACGCCGGAAGTGGTGATCGGCGAATACGAGGCGCGCATGCAGGCGCGGACCCGGGATAAGACGCCGCAGGCGCTTCCAGATCGTCAGTTACCGGGAGGAATTGAGCTTCGTGCCGGCGAGAACCGCTTCGGCTCTCAAGAACTGGCCATTGCGCGGGTTTCCATCCAAGATGCCAATGGAGCCGAGCGATCCGTATTCCAAGTTGGGGAAGCGATCACCGTTCACATCGAGATGCAGGGTGAGGGCAAGGAGAGCCCGATCGTCAGCCTGGCGCTGTCACCTATGCAAGACGATGGCGAGCCGGCGATTCTGGACATCAATACGAAGATGGACGAGGTCGCTTTGCCGAGGGAGCGATTGCGGAATGTCCGTCTTGAACTCGATCGTCTCGATCTTTCGCCCGGCGAATACGCGGTCAGTATAGGTCTTCATGACCAGAATTGGGACTACGCCTACGATTACCACTGGCGCGCCTATCCGATAAAGATCGAAGGGGCGGCCAAGACATCCGCGGTTCTAAATCCCCCCCGGCGTTGGGTGCTGGACTGATCGGATGAGCGTCACCAATCTATATCCAGATAGCGCGGCCGGCGCCGCATGATACGTGCGCTGCGCGATGCTCGCTTGAGCCAGCCCGGTACGACGACCGCGCGAAAATAGGTTCTTGCCAGTTCCGGGATCGATGAAACGATGTCGCCGACGGAACCTGGCCCCATCCGCCCGAGAATATTAAGTGCGATGCCGACGCGCCCGCCCATGGCCGCGCGTCCCGCCAGCCAGCGGATCAGGTCCTTGCGATGCGCAGCCCAGGCGGCCGCAGTCCCGCCTTCGAGCGCGATGATCCGCTCGGCCACGAAGTCGAAAGACCTCAGCATGCGATCGACCGAGGCGGACATACTTCCGTGACTGAGCCGATATCCCAGCAGATGACGCGGGACGACGCGAAACCGGTAGTGGCGCGACGCGAGGGCAAGAAACAGCAGATCTTCGCACCCTTGCGCGTCATTTTCCCGCAAACCTGCATCGAAACCGCCTATCCTGTCGAATATCTCGCGCGGGACGAGCAAAGAACTGCCATTGCCGACGAAATTCGAACGGGAGATTTCCTCCAGCACGTCACCTTCGATGATCCGCTGGTTGCCGACCGGATAGACCGTGCTGTGTCGATCGATCTGGGCGAACCAGCAATAGACCAGCTGCGGGTTGCCCTCGTCATCCTGCACCAGAGCCATCTGTGCAGCGATCTTCTCCCGCGCCCAAACGTCGTCAGCGTCGAGAAAAGCGATGAAGGGTGCATTGCTCGACTGAGCGCCGCGATTGCGTGCCGCTGCCACTCCGCCATTTTCCTGCCGGATCAGACGAATACGTCCATCTTCGCGGGCTTGCTGCTCAACGAGATCGGTCGTGCGGTCGGACGATCCATCGTCAACCACCACTATGTCGAGCGCCGGCCAACTTTGGGCTCTCACGCTTTCGAGAGTTTCCGTAATCGTCGCCTCGGCATCGAAGGCTGGAATGACGATCGCAACTACCGGTTTTGACTCATCGCATATCATGTTTCGCCGGACTGACGCCGGTGCCAGCTGACGGCTGTTTCCACGATCCGGTCGATGCCCGACTGTTTTGGGGTCCAGCCCAAGCATCGTTCGATTTTGTCGTAAGATGCAACCAGAGCCGGTGGATCGCCGGCACGGCGGGGTCCGAAGCGCGCATTCGGCTTCTGACCGGTAGCTCGTTCGACCGCGTCGAGCAGTTCGATCACGCTCGTACCAACGCCGGTCCCCAGGTTGAATGCATGACAGCCGTCGTGTTCCATGAGAAATTCGCCGCCTGCGACATGCGCATCCGCCAGATCGGCTACGTGGATGTAATCCCGCACCGCGCTGCCGTCGCGCGTCTCGAAATCGGTCCCAAGGACGGTGAATTCGCTGCCGGGCTCCAGCGATGCGGCTATGGCTAGCGGGATGGCATGGGTTTCAGGTTCATGCTTCTCGCCTATTTCGCCATCGGGATCGGCCCCTGCGGCGTTGAAATATCTGAGCGACACGCTGGAAAGGCCATAGGCCGCGGCATAATCCTTCAGGACCTGCTCGATGACGAGCTTCGAGCGGCCATATGGATTGATCGGATTCTGGCTCAGCCCCTCGTCGATGGGAAGTCTTTCGGGAATACCGTAGGTTGCACAGGTGCTGGAAAAGAGCATCCGCTTCACGCCGTGTTCCATCATGGCATCGAGCAGGTTCATCGTCCCCACGCAATTGTTGCGGTAGTAGCTTGCTGGATCGGACATGGACTCACCGACATAGGCGAAGGCTGCGAAATGCGCGACAAGGTCGGGTTTCGTCTCGGAAACGGCATCGCCGATTGCCGCTGCGTCCAGGAGATCGCCTTCTATCAGGGGGCCCCATTTTACCGAATCGCGCCATCCCCGCGACAGATTGTCGAAGGTGACTACTTTCCAGCCGGCTTTGGCGAAGGCCTTGCAGCAATGCGCTCCGACATAGCCTGCTCCGCCGGTGACAAGGACGGTCTTCACAGGCGTGAACTGTCGGGCTGAACGTGCGCCGCAGATCGCAAAGCGCAATATAGCGAGCATGCGTAACCGGAAGGATGCCTGTTGACGAAAATGCCGTCGTAAGGCTCGCTATTGTTTTCGAATCTCATAGTCGTACTTCCGGCCACATATATTTCCGTTTCTCTAACGCAGTGGATGTTTGATGGTGCGGTGCATTTGGGTGGTGTCCGAATAATGAGCACAATTGCGTACCACCGAAAGGCTGCTTCGCAGAACGCCGTTTTTTGTGCCGCATTCGATCCAGGAATTCTGCCGGTTGCTATACCCTTTGCCAATCGGCGCTTTCTTACGACACGGCGGGACTTGCCGTAATGGCCGTCGGGAACGCCGGGCCACCGTATTCGTAACGGGTGCAGGCTCGGATTGCCCGATGTCCGGCACGGTTTCTCGAAAGTTCTTGCTGCACTGCAGCAATAAACATCATACGGGGTTTGCTGTGCGCGGTTCGGCCTTTTGGATGAGCGGTTGGGTCCGTTCTGCCTGCCGCATTTGCTGTTTGATTGAAGGAACCCATGTCCATTCGTAGCGAAGCCATCACAGAGACGACGCCCGAAATATCGGTGATTATTCCGGTATGGAACGGCGAGCGGCGCATTGCGGGCGGCCTCGAGGCGCTGCAGCAGCAGACACTCGCCCCGGAAATGTTCGAGGTGATCGTCGTCGACAACGGATCGACCGACAGTACCGCCGAGATCGTGAAACGCTTTGCCAATGTCAGGTTGCTCGGGGAAAAACGGCCCGGCTCCTATCGCGCACGAAACCACGCCGTCGCCAATGCTCGGGGTCGCTTCGTCCTGTTCACCGACGACGATTGCATTCCCGACAAGGACTGGGTGGAAAAGGCGCTCGAACATGCCCGGCGTCATGGGGAGAATGCACTGATCGGCGGGCACATAAAGCTGTTCCGGACCGATGGCGGCAGCGATACGCTGCTGCGCTACGAGCAGACGTCCTACTTCAAGCAGGAATGGTATCTCGCAAACGAGCGCTGCGTCACGGCGAACTGGCTCTGTTCGCGCGCGCTGCTCGACAAGGTCGGCGGTTTCAATGGTGAGCTGTTTTCGGGCGGCGACATGGATTGCGCCAAGCGGATCGCGCGCAGCGGCGCTGCGCTGATCTATGCGCCCGACATGGCGGTGAACCACCCAAGTCGTGCCCGACTGGGCGCGATTCTTTCGAAGAAGCGGCGTGTGCTCGGTGGCCGCTGGCAGCGTGAAAACCGCAAGAGTTTCTTCGGCATGGCACGGATGCTCGTTCACGAAATGCTGGGCGAGATGCGCTGGCTGCGACGCCCCGACATAAACCCGGAGCGCGATTTTGCCCTGGTTGCAGTACCGTTCGCGATCTTTCTTGCCAGCGGTTACGAGGCGGCACGCCTTCGCCTCGGATTTCCGCCGCAACGGCAGTAGGGCTGCTGAGTGGGCGATCGGCGATGGCACTTGCAGGGCACAGGGAGCGCATAGCCCGATATCCGGGCTCGTGCAGGCCGCGCTAGATATAGCCTGACCTATTTCGGCGGCATCCGGATCGCGCCATCCAGACGGAACTGATGGCCATTTATGTAGGAATTTCGTGCAATCTCGCAGATCAGCGACGCGAATTCCTCCGGATGGCCGAGGCGCTTGGGGAAGGGGACGCTGGCATTCAACTGATCCCACATCTGCGGATTGCGGTCCTTCATGCCCAGCATCAGTGGCGTAGCGAAAATTCCCGGCATGACCGAGTTCACGCGAATGCCGATGTCCATAAGGTCGCGCGCCATCAGCAGAACGAGACCGTTCACCCCCGCCTTGCAACTGCCATAGATGACCTGGCCGATCTGGCCGTCCTGCGCGGCGACACTGGCGGTGAGCGTTATACAGCCGCGCTCGCCATCCTCGTTGAGCGGCTCGGAATTGGCCATGCCGAGGGCGGACAGGCTGCCTATGCGATAGGACGAAACGAGGATGCCCTCGGCACCGAAGGCATAGTCCGCTGTTTCCAGCCGCTTGTAGCGCCCGCTCTCCTTGTCCCAGCCCAGGGTCTTGCCGCGGCGACTGGACATTGCACAGTGAACCGTTACGCGCTCTTGACCGTGTGCAGCACGGGCCTTGTCGAAGCTGTCAATTACGGATTGCTCATCGGTAATGTCGACCCGCGCGAAGGTGCCACCGATATCTTTTGCATGAGCCTCCCCAGCGTCTTCGTTGATATCGAAAATAGTGACCTTCAGACCGGCGTCCGCGAGTGCCTGCGCGCTGGCCTTGCCCAGACCCGAAGCGCCGCCGGTGACCACTGCCGCCATACCTTTCTTGAGTTCCAATGTCCCTCTCCCGTTAGTTTTTTGTCGGGCCGTGCTATCCCAATGAGCCTGGCACAGGAAGAGGAGCCGAAACGACCATGACATCGCTGCTGTTTGCCATGGTTGCCAGTTTCCTCGTCGCCACCGGCGCGCCGCGCGACCAGTTGCTCGTCGCGCGAATGGCGAGCCTGCTAGGCGCATCGAACGGATTGCTTGTCGTCGCATTGGCCAGCTCTGTGGCGACCGCCGGTATTGCCGCGTGGTTCGGAGCTTTGCTGGCGCAGACGATGTCCGAAAACGCGACGACCATGTTCGTGGCCATCGCCCTGTTGCTCGCCGCCTTCGAATGCGCGTGGCCCAACCGCGAAAAGGTACCCAAAGAGCCGACACGCTCCCTCGGCGCCATCTTCATCGTGCTTTTTGCGCGCCAGCTCACCGACGCGTCGCGTTTTCTCGTAGCCGCTTTCGCGGTCGTTTTCGCATCCTGGCCGCTGGCGGGTCTCGGGGGGGCGATCGGGGGAGGGGCGGCGGTAGCCGTGGGCTGGGGCGCGGGCGCGGCACTGGAGCGAAAGTTGCCATTGCGCGCCCTGCGGATAGCGCTCGCCCTCCTGCTTTTCGCGCTGGCGATTATGACCGGATTGACGGCGCGCGGTATCATCGCCTGAGCCGATTACCGCAACCAACCATCTCCTAGAAACCAGAAACGGTGTTCGCCGTTGGTCGGGTGAACATGCAGCACGAAAGGGGCGATTCTCATGGCAGAACTCGGCAACAATTCCAAAGCGGGCCTTGTGACCGCACTGAACGGCGCTCTCGCCGATACGGTAGCGCTCTACTTCAAGACCAAGAATTTTCACTGGCATGTCGCAGGGCCGAGGTTTCGCGATCTCCACTTGCTGTTCGACGAACAGGCTGCCCAGCTTGTGGGCACGGTCGATGCGATCGGCGAGCGTGTGCGCAAGAACGACGAGTTCACGCTGACCTCGATCGGCAGCGTTGCGAAGCAGACCAACATCGCCGATCAGGACGACGTGACTATCACGGCCGACGCGATGGTGACCGAACTGCGCGACGACAATCGCAAGCTGCATACGCGGCTCGGCGAAGTCAAAGACGCCGCCGAGGGTGTGGGTGACAACGCCACCAGCGGTATCGTCGACGACTGGATCGACCAGTGCGAGGAACGGATCTGGTTCCTCAACCAGACGAGCAAATAAGCGCATAGCTAAGCGAAAGTGCCTGCAGGTCGCCTTTCCCCTTGGGGGAAGGCGGCCTTGGTGTATCAGGGATGCATGGACAACGTAACGATCATAGAAAGTCGCAGCGACGCGGCCATTGCGGACTGGCTGTCTGCACAACTCGCCGAGGCCCTGGACGAGCGCGAAGGGCCGGTCACGATCACCGTGCCGGGAGGCTCCACCCCCTTTCCGATCATGGAAAAGCTGCTCGATCATGATCTCGATTGGACGCGACTTGTCGTCTGGCCGGGTGACGACCGCGTGGTTCCGGAGGCCCACAAAGCCTCGAATACGGGGAAGCTGCGCGATCTGTTCGAACCCGCGGGAGCCGAGGTTGTCACGTTAAGCGAAATGGAAGCCGTGCCACGATTTACCCTGGCCTGGCTCGGCATGGGCGCCGACGGCCATATCGCCTCGCTCTTCCCCAACACCGATCCAAAGCCCGACGAGCCGCGCAGCGTGGTTCGTCTCACTCCCGATCCGCTACCGCCCGAGGCGCCGTTCGATCGGATCAGCCTGACTATGCCTTCGCTGCTGGCAAGCGATCGACTGGTTTTCGTCATTCGCGGCGATGAGAAACGTACCGTTCTGGATCAGGCGATTGCCGGCGAGCACGATCTTCCGGTTGCGCGGCTGCTGGCTGCGGCTAAACAACCGGTGACATGCTTCACCTGATCCCCAAGCCGCTCTACCGGCTGGCGCTGCAGGCCGGTCATCGCGCACGTCACAACTGGCGCAAGTTTCGCGGGGTCAAGGTCGAAGGGGTCAGCGTGGTCGGTCGCGATCTCAAGGGCCAGATCCTGCTCGTGCGGCACAGCTATGGGCCGAAAGGGTGGTATTTTCCGGGCGGCGGAATCGGCAGAAAGGAGACGCCCGAGGAAGCCGCTCGGCGCGAGATGCGCGAAGAAACCGGGTGCCAGGTCGAAGGCTTGACGCTGGTCGGCGTAATCGAGGAAGAAATCTCGGGCGCGCCGCACACCGCGCATGTCTTCGATGGAATGGTGGACGCGATGCCGCGTGCCGATGGTCGCGAGGTCATCGAAGCGCGCTTCTTCCCCACCCATTCGCTGCCCGAGCCGCTTAGCCCGCTGACAACGGCAAGGCTCAAGTTATGGCAAGCGAGAAAGAGCTGACCTTTCACAGCGCGGCGATACTATAACAATGATAGTTGCGCATCGGGACGCTCTACCTCGTCCTTGCTGTCCTGTTCGAGTTTCGACAGCGTAAGCCCCATCAGCCGGATTGGCATCGGTAAGGGCAGAATGTCCTCCAGCAATGCGCGGCCGATGGCAGCGAATTCGCCTTTGGTGGCAATCGGATGGTCGACCGTTCTGGCGCGGCTGAAAATCTGGAAATCGGTATATTTCATCTTCAGGGTAACCGTCCTTCCCCGTGCCTCTGCGCGCTCGATATAACCCCAGACGATATCGATGATGTCTTCCATCGTTTCTCGCAACTCGGTGCCCGAAGAGAGGTCGCGGCTGAACGTTCGCTCTCCGCCGACCGATTTGCGGATACGGCTCGAACGCACTGGCCTCAGGTCGATCCCGCGAGCGGCGCGATAAAGATAATCGGCGAAGCTTCCGAAATGGGCGCGCAGCCATTCGATATCCTTTGTGGCTAGGTCGCCGCCAGTCTCGATGCCGAGCCTGGACATCTTCTCGGCCCCCTTCGGCCCGACACCGTGAAACCGCCTGATCGGCAGCCGGGCCACGAATTCTACGCCTTCGCCCGGTCGGATGACACACATCCCGTCGGGCTTGTTCTGGTCGCTGGCGATCTTGGCGAGGAACTTGTTGTAGCTCACCCCGGCGCTCGCGGTGAGCTTGGTCTTGGCTCTGATTTCCTGCCGGATGAGTTCGGCGATCCGCGTCGCACTGCCGATCCCCAGCTTGTCTTCCGTCACGTCGAGATAAGCTTCGTCGAGGCTCAGGGGTTCGACGAGATCGGTGTGGTGGCGGAATATCGCACGGATTTGCTGGCTGACCTCGCGGTAGACATCGAAGCGGCTCTTGCAAAAGACGAGGTCCGGACACAGCCGTTTGGCCGTCACCGACGGCATGGCACTCCGCACGCCGAACTTCCTTGCTTCGTAGCTCGCTGCCGCGACTACGCCGCGCCCGCTGGCGCCGCCGACAGCCACCGGCTTGCCGCGCAGATCCGGATTGTCGCGCTGTTCGACACTGGCGAAGAAAGCATCCATATCGACATGGATGATCTTGCGCAGGCCGTCCGCTTCGCCCTCATCGTCATCCTTGCGCTTGTCGCAATCGTTCATGCAGGAATAGATAGCGCCATGGGTTGCAAACCGGAACCTTGTCCGCCACCTGACGTCTTGTGCAGATGCGTACCGAACAACTTGCCGGCGGCGAGCGCCCGATAGCCAGCGCCGCCCAGGGCAAGCGCATCGGTGAGCGCGAGCTGATATGGATGATGGCGATGCTGATGGCGTGCAACGCTTTCGGCATCGATGCGATTCTGCCTGCTCTCGACGCGCTTGCGGGCGATCTTGGCGTGCAGGGGAACAATCGACAGTTCGTGGTCGGGGCCTACCTGCTCGCCGCGGGTATCGGCACTCTGATACCCGGCGCCTTTGCGGACAGGTTCGGTCGGCGACCGGTTCTGTTTATTGCGCTGTTCTTCTATATCGTGCTGTCGATCGCGTGCGCGCTGGCGACCAGTTACGACGTATTGGTGGCGCTGCGCGCGGCACAGGGTTTCTTTGCTGCGGGCATAATCGCCTTGCCGCCAGCCATAATCCGCGACCGTGTGGGCGGCGACAAGATGGCCCGCATGATGAGCCTGATCTTCGTGATCTTCCTGCTGGTTCCCGCCGTTGCGCCCAGTATCGGACAGGGCGTGCTGGTGCTGATGGGCGACTGGCGGTGGATCTTTGCCGCAATGGCGCTGGCGGGCGTGGCGATGACGGCCTGGGTGTATTTCCGCCTTCCAGAAACGCTTCACGAGCAGGACAAACAGGATATCCACCTGCCTACGATTACCCGCAATATGGCGAGTGCGGTGACCCTGCGCGAAACCATCGGCTACACGCTCGGCAGCGCGCTGGTATTCGGCGGCCTGTTCGGCTTCATCAATTCCAGCCAGCAGTTGATCGGGGAGGCATTCGGCGCGGGCGACATGTTCCCGATGATCTTCGCCATCTGCGCAGGATGCATGGCGCTATCGAACTGGTCGAACAGCCGCATCGTGGAGCGGTTCGGTGCACGGCGCGTGAGCCATGTCGCCCTGTTCGCATTCATTGCGGTCGCCGCGGCGCAATACTGGTTCGCCAGCCAGCCGGATGAGAGCCTGTGGACCTTCGTGCCGCTAATGGCTGCCAATATGAGCCTGCTCGGCTTCATCGGTGCCAATTTCGGGTCGATCGCCCTGCAGCCGTTCAAGCACATCGCCGGAGCCGCGAGCAGCGCGCAAGGTTTCCTGCGCATGACCAGCGGGGCTGCGCTGGGAGCCTATATCGGCTATCTTTACGATGGCACGGCGCGACCGCTCGCTATCGCGTTGCTGGGCACGGCGGTGCTGAGTCTCATCTTCGTGCTCTTTAGCGAACGCGGCACGCTGTTCGGTCCGCCAGAGCCGGAAGACGCCTGACCTTTTGCTAGTCGCGATGCCCGATGGAACGTCGGAAGGTTTCGGGCAAGAACAACAAGCCGACCACTAGGGTCAGCACGGCCACCCCGATGGGATACCACAACCCGGCATAGATATCGCCTGTCGCTGCCACCATGGCGAAGGCGATGGTCGGCAGGAACCCGCCGAACCAGCCATTGCCGATATGATAGGGCAGGCTCATCGCGGTATAGCGGATGCGCGCGGAAAACAGCTCGACCAGCAGCGCTGCGATGGGGCCGTAAACCATGGTCACCAGCAGCACGAGCGCAGTGAGGATGGCGACGACCAGCGGCTTGTTGATCCGGGTCGGGTCGGCTTTGGCTGGATAGCCCGCATCGGCCGTAGCTGCGGCCAGGTCGGTCGCGCTTCCGGGCTCGATGGGAATGCGTCGATCGCCAATCGCGATAACCGCTGCGATCCCGTAATCGCCGCTTTCATTCGTGTAGGGGACACCGGCCTTGGCCAATGCGGATTTCGCGATGTCGCAACCGGTCTTGTCGAACTGGGTCTTGCCGATGGGATCGAACTGTACGGAACAGCTGCCGGGGTCGGCAAAGACCGTTACCGGCGCACGCGCCTGCGCCTGAGCCAGCGCGGGATTGGCGGCTGTCGTGAGTGCTCCAAACAGCGGGAAATAGGTGAGTGCCGCTAGTGCAAGGCCAGCCATGATGATCGGCTTCCTGCCGATGCGGTCGCTCAGCCAACCGAAGAACAGGAAGAAGGGCGTGCCGATGGCGAGCGCGATGGCGATCAGAATGTTCGCCGTTCCGCCATCCACCTTGAGCACCTTTTCCAGATAGAACAAAGCGTAGAACTGGCCTGTGTACCAGACTACGGCCTGCCCGGCGACGGCACCCAGCAGCGCCACCAGCACCCATTTGAGATTGCTCCAGCGTCCGAAAGCTTCGGACAGCGGCGCCTTGGAAGTCTCGCCTTCCTCTTTCATCGCCTGGTAAACCGGACTTTCGGCGAGTTGCAGTCGGATCCACAAGGACACGCCGAGAAGGATCGCCGAAAGCAGGAAGGGCACACGCCAGCCCCAATCGGCGAAGGCCTCCTCGCCCATCCATGTGCGCAGGCCGATCACTACGAGCAAGGCGGCGAAGAGACCCAGCGTGGCGGTGGTCTGGATGAAGCTGGTATAGAAGCCGCGTTTGCCCTCGGGAGCATGTTCGGCGACATAGATCGCCGCGCCGCCATATTCGCCCCCGAGCGCCAGACCTTGCAGCAGGCGCAAACCGACCAGCAGCAGCGGGGCCGCCACGCCGATGCTGGCATAGCTCGGCAGCAGGCCGACTGCGAAGGTCGACAGGCCCATCAGGCCCATGGTTACGAGGAAGGTGTATTTGCGCCCCACGAGGTCGCCGACGCGGCCGAATACCAGTGCGCCGAAGGGCCGCACGGCGAAGCCCGCAGCGAACGCGCCTAGTGCGAGGATGAAGGCGGTGGTGTCGTTGACGCCGGAGAAGAACTGCGCCGAAATGATCGTGGCGAGCAGGCCGTAGAGGTAGAAATCGTACCACTCGAACACCGTGCCGAGCGACGATGCGATGATGACCTTGCGATGCGATTGCGCGGCGATTGCGGTGTCGGCCATGAATTCCCCTCTGCCGCTCTATTCGCTTGCCAGCCGTCTCCATGCAAGTCCTGCGAATTCGCACAGGAGCGGGCGGGTGTCGCGCGGGTCGATGATATCCTCGACATTGAACCGCTCGGCGCTGCGGAAAGGGCTGGTTACCTTGTCCAACCTTGCGCGTATGGCCTCCAGTTCCGCCGCGGGATCGGCGGCGGCTTCGAGGTCGGACTTGTATGCGACCTCCAGTCCGCCCGCGATGGGCAGGCTGCCCCAGTCGCCCGAGGGCCAGCAATAGCGGTACTGATACGTTTCGGCATTGCTCATCGCGCTGCCGGCGATGCCGTAGGCACGGCGCAGTACGACGCTGGCGAGTGGGACGCTGGCTTTGTAAATCGCGTTCATGGCTTGCACGCCGTAACGGATCGTGCCGGCCATTTCGGCTTCGCGCCCGATCATGAAGCCGGGATTGTCGACCAGGTGGACGATGGGCAGGCGGAACCGGTCGGCGAGCTTGACGAAGCGCTCCACCTTCTCGCTGGTCTTCGCTTCCCACGAGCCGCCGAGGTAGCTGGGGTCGCTCGCCAGCACCGCCACCGGCCAGCCGTCGAGCCGGGCGAGGGCGGTGATGCAGGCGCGGCCCCACATGCGGCCGATTTCGAAGACCGTGCCCTTATCGAAGACCATGTCGAGGCACCGGCGCATCGAATAGACCTGCTTCGGGTCGCGCGGGACGAGTGAATCTAGCGTATGATCCCGGCGCCGAACAGGGTCCGAACACTCTGCGCGTCGAGCCAACTGGCCGACATGTTCGGGCATGAATGACAGGAAGTGCCGCGCGCGGGCGAAGGCTTCGGCCTCGCTCGTTACCTCGTCGTCGACGACGCCGTTCCGGGTGTGGATGCCGCTGCCGCCAAGATCCTCCTTCGCCTGCTGGTGATCGGTGGAGCCGCGATAGCTTTCGCCCAGACCGTCGACGACTGCGGGCCCGGCGGCGAAAAGCTGGCTGAGGCCCTTGACCATGACCGAATAATGGCTGGCGACGGTGCGCGCCGCGCCGAGACCGGCGGTGGGGCCGAGCGCCAGCGCGACCACCGGCACCGTCTCGAGGTTCTTCACCACATCCGACCAGCCGGGCACGGCGGGAATATAGGTCGCGCCGATCTGCTCCAGCGTCTTGACGCTGCCGCCGCCGCCCGTGCCGTCGATCATGCGGATGATGGGGAGCTTTAGCTCGTGCGCCATCTTCTCCGCCTGCACCATCTTGCGGCTGATCCCGGCATCGGCCGCGCCGCCGCGAATGGTGAAGTCGTCCGCCGTGGCGACTACGGGACGGCCGTTGATCGTGGCCTTGCCGAAGAGGAAGGGGGCGGGGAGGACGGCTTCGAGATTGCCGTCCTCGTCATACGAGCCGCGCCCGGCGATCTTGCCGATTTCGCGGAAAGTTCCGGGATCGACCAGCGCGGCGAGCCGGGCGCGGGCATCCATCTTGCCACGACCGTGCTGGCGCGAGACTTTTTCCTCGCCGCCCATCTGCTCGGCCAGCGCCTCGCGGTGGCGCAGTTCCTCGAGTTCCTTTTCCCAGCTCACCAATCCTCCCCCGGCGGGGGAGGGGAACCATGCGCAGCATGGTGGAGGGGCACCGTCGGCGGCTTACAATCTGTATTGTCCGGATCGGCGGCGGGTGCCCCTCCACCGTCTTCGACGGTCCCCCTCCCCGTGCCGGGGAGGATCACTCACTCGGCTCCACCACCGCCAGCACCGCCTCGACCTGCACCTGCCCGCCTTTGGCGGCGTTGAGTTCGGTTACGGTCCCGTCGAAGGGCGCGGTGAGCGCGTGTTCCATTTTCATCGCCTCGAGCACCAGCAGCCGCTGGCCCGCGGTGACCGTATCGCCCTCGGCCACATCTACCGCGATGACCTTGCCCGGCATCGGCGCGAGGATCGCGCCATCGGCGGCGGAGTGAGTGCCGCCAAGTGTCCGGTCACTAAGAGTAAAACTGTGAAGCTGGCCATCGTCGTCCGAAACGAGAACATCCGAACCGTGGTGAATGATCTGCCAGAAGGTCGCTCCACGATCGCTCAAAGCAACTTGTCTGACTTGGCCGTTGACCAGCACTGCATAATCGGCCTTGGTTTGCGCGTTGAGCCGGAAGCCTTCTGGTGCGCGCTTAGTCGGAGCGAGTGAGCGTCGGCGCTGACGGGGCGCGATCAATTCCTTCAAGCCAGCAGCCAGCGTCTTCTCCTGCGGCGCTGTTCTCTCGACAAGGCGATCCTGTCGTTCGGCAATGAACGAAGTGTCTATCCTGCCCGCCTGAAAATCAGGATCGTATGCCAAACGGCTGAGGAAGTAATTGTTGGTCTTGACCGGCCAAACAGCAGCGCAAGCGCTGGCACCGCCGAGCATCTCCGCCGCTTCCTCTCGGGTATCTGCCTTGATCACGAGTTTCGCGATCATAGGATCGTAGAAAGGCGAAACGGTGTCGTCAGCTTCGTAACCTGTTTCGACACGACAGTCGTAATCCGTCAGCTGAAAAACTTCGAGCTTCCCGATGCTCGGCAAGAACCCAGTCGCCGGATCCTCCGCGTAAAGCCGCGCTTCCATCGCCCAGCCGTTTATGCTCAGCTCCTCCTGCTTCAGCGGGATCGGCTCGCCGCTCGCCACGCGCAGTTGCCACTCCACGAGGTCTACCCCAGTGATTTCCTCGGTCACAGGATGTTCGACCTGCAGGCGGGTGTTCATCTCCATAAAGAAAATGCGATCCGCCCGCAGGCCTGCGCTGGCGTCGGCGATGAATTCGATCGTGCCTGCTCCCTCGTAATCGACCGCCTTGGCGGCGCGCACGGCGGCGGCGCAGATGTCTTCGCGGGTTGCCTCGTCCATGCCGGGGGCGGGGGCTTCCTCGATCACCTTCTGGTGGCGGCGCTGCAATGAGCAGTCGCGTTCGAACAGGTGGACGACATTGCCGTGGCTGTCGCCGAACACCTGCACCTCGATGTGGCGGGGCGAAGTGATCCACTTTTCCAGCAGCACCTCGTCATTGGAGAAGCTGGCCTTGGCCTCGCGCCGGCAGCTTTCCAGCGCGGCCTCGAAATCCGCCGCCGCATCGACCTTGCGCATCCCCTTGCCGCCGCCGCCCGCGACCGCCTTGATCAGCACGGGATAGCCGATGGCGTCGGCCTCCTTTTTCAGCCGCTCGACCGACTGGTCCTCGCCCTCGTAGCCGGGCGTCACCGGCACGCCCGCCGCGCGCATCAACTTCTTGGCCGCGTCCTTCAGGCCCATCGCCTCGATGCTGCTCGGCTTGGGCCCGACCCAGATAAGGCCCGCGTCGATCACCGCTTGGGCAAACCCGGCATTCTCCGACAGGAAGCCGTAACCCGGATGAATCGCCTCGGCCCCGGTCTGCTTGGCTGCGGCGATGATCTTCTCGCCGACGAGGTAGCTCTCGGCCGCAGGCGAGGGTCCGATATGCACCGCCTCGTCAGCCTGCCGCACATGCAGCGCCTTGGCATCGGCATCCGAATAGACCGCCACGGTGGCGATACCCATTTCGCGGGCGGTGCGGATGATGCGGCAGGCGATCTCGCCGCGATTGGCGATAAGGAGCTTCTGGATCATGGGCGGGGCGCTAACCCATTTTCCCGGTCATTGCGAGCCGCAGGCGCAGCAATCCATTTTCGAGCCTTGCGGCACGGAGCGAGGGCGCGCCATGGATGGCCGCGTCGGCCCCCGATGGCCTCCTCGCGATGACAGGAACGGGTAGCTACCACCCCGCCACGGGGCGGAAATCGTGGCGGGTCCACAGGATCGGTTCGGCAGGTTGCGCTGGACGGTTCCACAGTGCCTCGAACAGGGCCGCGATAACATGCCACAGCTTTTCCGGCCCGCCGACCCGCACGCGCGCGTCCCATGCAAGCTGGCCGCGCGACAGGACCTTGCGGCCGATCGCGCCATAGATGCGCGCAGCCGCCAGGACCGCCCAGCGCTGCCGGAACCGCAGCCGCGCTGCGCCGAGTTTCGATGCCTCTTCGTGTTTTTCCATCAGCGCAATCAGCCGCGGCATCATGCTCGCGAGCCGGAAGCGATTGTCGGGATGCGCATGCTCGCCCGCTGTCCAGCCCATTTCGTCGAGCCAGTTCGTCGGCAGGTAACAGCGCCCGGCCTCGGCATCCTCCACGATGTCGCGCGCGATATTGGCGATCTGGAAGGCCAGGCCGAGATCACAGGCCCGGTCGAGCGTTTCGCCATCGTCCTTGCTCACGCCCATCACTACCGCCATCATCACGCCGACCGATCCGGCGACGTGATAGCAATAGCGCATCATGTCGCGTTCCGTCTTCGGCTGCCACCGCGTGGCGTCGAGCGCAAAGCCGCCGATCATGTCCTTCGCCATGTCCCAGTCCAGCCCGGTCTCGTCCGCGACCAGCCCGAAGGCGTCGAACGCGAAATCCGCCGTCGGCTGTTCGTCGAGCGCGCGCTTGGTCAGCACGCGGATCGCTTGCACCCGGTCTTCGGCGCTCTTGAGATCGCCCTGATCGCCGAGCGGGCCGCCCTTGTCCTGATTGTCGGCAATATCGTCGCAGCGGCGGCACCAGGCATAGAGCAGCCAAGCGCGTTCGCGGGTATCGCGATCGAACAGTTTGGAGGCAGCGGCGAAGCTGTGCGAGCCTTCCGCAATGGCTTCGCGGGCTTTCTGGACGAGGAAGCGCCGTTCGCGCCCCCCGCCGGCCCGCGCCGGGGTTGCCCGGATCTTGCTGGTCGTCAGGGGGCGGGGTGTGCTCAGAGGTCGTCGGCCTTCATCCGGAAGATCGGCGTATGCGGCCGATAGGCTTCCATTTTGCTTAACAGGCCACCGAGATCGTCGTCCGCGATCAGTATGTTCCGGTGGGCGGGCCGCACGAAGCCGACTTCGGCCATGCGGCGGTTGAAGGCGATGAGATCGTCGTAGAAGCCGAAGGCATTGAGCAGGCCGACAGGCTTCTGGTGATAGCCGAGCTGCGCCCAACTCATCGCTTCCCACAATTCGTCCATCGTGCCGACCCCGCCGGGGATGGTCACGAACCCGTCCGACAGGTCGGTGAAGCGCTGCTTGCGTTCGTGCATGCCGGACACGGTGTAGAGTTCGGTGCAATCGTGGTTCGCGACTTCGCTGTTCGCCAGCGCATCGGGGATCACGCCGATAACTTCGCCGCCCGCGTCCAGCGCGCCGCGCGCGGTGGCGCCCATCAGCCCCAGCCGCCCGCCGCCATAGACGACGCCGATTCCGCGCCCGGCCAGCGCTTGGCCGACATCGTAGGCAAGCTGGATATAGCGAGGGTCTTCGGGCGAGGCGGACCCGCAATAGACGGCGAGGCGATTCATGCGGCCAGATCCTCGAGCATCAGCCCGGCGGTCGCCTTGGCGCTGCCGACGACGCCGGGGATGCCCGCGCCGGGATGCGTGCCTGCGCCGACGAGGTAGAAATTGTCCAGCACGTCGTCGCGGTTGTGACCGCGGAAATAGGCGCTCTGCGTCAGTACCGGCTCGAGGCTGAAGGCGCTGCCCATATGGGCGTTGAGATCCATCGCGAAATCGCGCGGGGCGTAGTGGAACTTGGTGACGATCCGTTCGCGCAGGCCGGGGATCAGCCGCCGTTCGAGCTCGTCGAGAATGCGCTCCTCCAGCAAGGGGCCCATTTCTTCCCAATCGACCGCCAGCTTGCCCATATGGGCGACCGGCACGAGCGCGTAGAACGTGCTCATCCCCGCCGGCGCCATCGACGGATCGGTCACGGTGGGATGGTGCAGGTAGATCGAGAAATCCTGCGGTAGCACGCCGTGATCGTAAATGTCTTCCAGCAGGCCCTTGTAGCGCGGCCCGAACAGGATCATGTGATGCGGGACGCCCGGCCAGCTGCCCTCGATCCCGAAATGGACCACGAACAGGCTCGGGCTGAAGGTCTTGCGCGACAGGCTGCGGGCGTAATCCGCCCCGCGCTTCGCCCCGGCGAGCAGATCCTTGTAGCTGTGCATGATATCGGCATTGCTGGCCACGGCATCGAAACGCTGCTTCCAGCCGGACTGCGTTTCGATTTCGGTCACCTGCTTGCCGAGGGTGTGGATATGCACCACCGGATCGTGCAGCCGGACGGTTCCGCCCAGCCGTTCGAAATGTTTGACCATGCCGGCGATGAGGCGGTTGGTGCCGCCTTTCGCCCACCACACGCCGCCATCGATCTCGAGCTTGTGGATCAGCGCGTAGATGCTGCTCGTCTTCATCGGATTGCCGCCGACCAGCAGCGTGTGGAAGCTCAGCGCCTCGCGCAGTTTCTCGTTGTCGACATAGCTCGAAACCATCGAATAGACGCTGCGCCAGGCCTGCTGTTTGGCCAGCGCCGGCGCGGCCTTGAGCATCGACTTGAAGTCGAGAAAGGGGACGTGGCCGAGCTTGACGTAACCTTCTTGGTAGACCGCTTCGGAATATTCGAGAAAGCGCTGGTAGCCTGCGACGTCGGCCGGGTTGAGCTGCGCGATCTCGCGGAACAGCTGCTCCTCGTCGTTCGAATAGTCGAACTGCGTGCCGTCGGGCCAGGCCAGCCGGTAGAACGGCATCACCGGCATCAGCTCGACATCCTCGGCGATGTCGTGGCCCGAGAGCGCCCACAGCTCTTTCAGGCAATCGGGATCGGTGATGACGGTCGGCCCGGCATCGAAGGTGAAGCCGTCCTTTTCCCAGTAATAGGCGCGGCCGCCGGGCTTGTCGCGCCCCTCGATCACGGTAGTGGCGATACCCGCCGATTGCAGCCGGATGGCGAGGGCGAGGCCGCCGAAACCGGCGCCGATGACGCAGGCGGCCTTGCCGCGGGCGACGGCATCGGCGGGCGCGGCAGCGAAGCCCGGAGCGGGGGGGGGACTGGTTTCGGCGTTCATCGGGCCTTCTCATGGACGAGCGGGCTGCCCTTGCCAAGCAGCGCCCGCACGGCGGCCGGTATCGGTATTGGCGGCTTGCCCGTCAGAACGCGCAGCCGGTCCAGGCGCGTGGGACGGCCGGCATAGAAGCGCTCGATCAGCGGCTCGTTCAGGCGGTAGAACCGCTGGAATATGCGATAGCGTTGCTCGGGCCGCGCACCGTCGAACAGCATGCGGCCCAGTTGGCGATAGAACCGCATCGCACGCCAGTGATCGTGCGCCCGCTTTTCGAACAGGGCCGCGAGCTGTTCGCCGGGCAGCGTCGCCTCGCGCGCCAGTTGAAGCGCATTGGCGACCGAGAAGGGCAGGGTGTAGCTGGTGAGCGGATGGGCAAAGCCGCCCCTCGCTCCGATCCGTACCACGCCGGGCTCGCCAAGGCCGCGGCGATAGGCGCTGAAATCGCCCCCGGTGATGACCGGCAGGACGCCGGTTTCCCCGCCGAGGATGTCGCCGTGCCAGCCCATCGCATCGCAATATCGGTCGATCCGGCCCGACAGGGCGCTCCGATCGAGCACCGGGGCGTCGGCGTAATAGGTGTCTTCGACGAACAGTTCCTCGGCACCCAGCGGCAATGTGTAGACGAAGCGATAGGCGTCATGCTGGTCGACGCGCGCATCCATCACGATCGGCCGCTTCTGGCCGTGCGGTGAGCCGGTGCGCAGATGCCGGCCCATAAAGACCTGCCATCCGCCATTGAGGTGCGGCGAAGGCTCGAAATCGCGGCAGTCGACGACCGCGCGGGCCGGGATTCGTTCGCCATGGTCCAGCGTGATCCCGTCGGGCGCCAGCTCGGCCACGCGGCTTCGCGTGCGGATCGCCTCCTGCGGTAGCTCCCGACGCAGCGCGGCATCGAAATCGCGGCTGGCGAGCGAACAATAGGTCGAGCCCAAAGTGCGTGCATGGCCGGGGAAGAACACCTCGTAGCCCGTGGCCCACTCGGTCTTGCGGAACGGGGTCAGAAGCTCAGAACCTGCGCCGCCGATATCGCTGGTAAACCAGCTCCATCGGTGATTGCCGCCGAAGCTCTCACCGGCCTCGAACAGGCCAAGGCGGAGTTGCGGTTGGGCACGGTGCACGGCGAGCGCTGCCAGCCCTCCCGCCAGCCCACCCCCAACGATGGCAAGGTCGATGACGCGTCTACTCATTGATGCAGAGGCTTAGGTGCGAAGGGCGCGTCCGGCAATTGCTCAGTTCAGTCTGTTGCGGAATAACATTCTTCGGTTAGCGTCGCGTCGATAGCATCGTACATTTCAGCGTTCTCCTCCGCCGAGAATGCGCCGTTCAACAGTTCCAGTTCGAGCCGTTCCATGTCTGGCTTAAGCGCAATGAAACGCTGGAACCAGTCGCTTGCAGCCAGTTCCATGTCGGCGGCAATGGCCTCTTCCGAAGCTGACATATTCTCCGAGAAGCGTACATCCTTTTGGGTATTCGCCACACTGGCACTATCCCCGGTAAGCTTGACTATTGCCTGACCGTTTTCCGAGGCATAGAAGTCCGCTGCTAGTCCGGCATCCGCCGGATCGAGCCTGTTGCGAAATAGGTCAAGCAGACCCGTTCGGTATTCGCGCACGCCGCGCAGTTGCCAGCGCGAAAGAGCGGGCATCAATGCCTCGGTCATCGCCGCTATTATCCCAGGACATTCCAGCTCGGATTCGACTATCTCCGGTGAAACTTCATACGCAATATCAAGTTTCACCGCCGCGTCGGCCTCGAAGTCTTCCATCAGCCATTTCTCGGACGCGAAGGCGTCGACAAGACGTTGGTAATCGTCAACTTCCGCATGGAGCGGTGAAATGGCCGAGGACAGCAGGATCGCTGGCAGAACAAGGAATATTTTCACGCCTGCTGCATATCGCTGAGGCGTATAGGCCGCAATGCCCGGCAGGCAGTCATTATCGTCGGCGCTCCGGGAACGTCGCAAAGCGATAAGTGTTGGAAGACAAACACCGAAATCGAGGGAATTCACATGAGAGCTGTTCTTGCCGCCGCGGGCGCTGCCGCAATTCTGTGCGGATCGTCCGCTGCCGCTCAGGAAACCGGTGAAAGCGACGCGAGGGCCGACGCTATGGAGGACTCGGTGTTCGACGGCGACTGGCTGAGCGTCGGCGCCGGCGCGGTCTACGGGCCCAGCTATAAAGGGTCGGACGATTACGTCTTTTCCCCCATCCCCATCGTGCAGGGCAGCCTCGGCGGTGTGAGAATCAATCCGCGTCCGGGCGGTCTGGCGCTCGATTTCATCCCTGACGTGGACGGTGAAGTGGCGTTTTTGGCCGGCGTCGCGGCAAAGCTCAACCGCAACCGGGCGTCGCAGATCGAAGATCCCGTGGTCAAGAGCTATGGCGAACTCGATACCGCCGTCGAAGTGGGGCCGACCGTCGGGGTCAGCCTCCCGGGACTGCTCAACCCGTTCGACAGTCTGAGCTTCAATGTCGACGCCCTGTGGGATGTCGCAGGTGCGCATAGCGGGATGACCTTGAGTCCGACAGTCACCTATTTCACGCCCCTCAGCCGCGGCACGGCCGTTTCCCTTTCCGTGAGCGCCACCCATGTCGATGACGATTATGCCGATTACTACTATTCGGTCCCGGCCGGCGGTGCGCTGCCCGCCTTTCAGGCCGAAAGCGGCTTCGACAGCGTGGGGGCAGCCCTTTTCGGTGCGGTGGATCTGGACGGCGACGTGACCAATGGCGGGCTGGCGATCATCGCTCTGGGTGGATATTCGCGCATGCTCGGCGATGCCAAGCGCTCGCCCTTCACCTCGATCCGCGGCGATGCGGACCAATGGACGGCCGCGCTGGGGATCGGGTATACGTTCTGACGCAGCTTAAGCTTGCCCTTGACCGCTTTGGCGGGCATCGCCTGACGACAATAGGGGAGAGAACATGAAAGTTGCTGCACTGCTTGCGCTTGGCGCGGCGTTCGTTTGCACACCGGCACTGGCCGACACGACCGTCATTCACGCCGGCGCGTTGATCGTCGATGCGGACAGTCCGCCGCGCGGGCAATCCACCGTCACCGTGACCGATGGCCGGATCACTTCCGTAGAAGACGGTTTCTCCGATGTTCCGGCCGGTGCCACCGTCGTCGATCTGAAGGGCAAGACGCTGTCCCCCGGACTGGTCGACCTGCATGTTCATCTGACCGGCGATCCGGGCGGCGACTTCTGGAAAGAAGCGGTCGAACCCGACGAATGGGGCGTTGTCGTCGGCGCGAAGAATGCCCGGCTGACTGCACTGGCGGGCTTCACCACCGTACGCGAAGCGGGCAGTGGTACCGAATCCGCTTTCGCCCTGCGGCGGGGCACCGAAGAAGGCCTGATTTCCGGCCCGCGCATCGTCGCCGCAGGCCCGGCGCTCGCAATCGTCGGCGGGCATGGCGACGTCAGCGGCTTCCGGCCCGAGGTCAACGAAGTGCTCGACGGCGGCTTTACCTGCACGGGCGCGGTGGAATGCGCCGAAAAGGTCCGTCTCGCCAGCCAGAACGGGTCCGATGTCATCAAGATTACCGCCACCGGCGGCGTGCTGAGTCAGCAGGGGCGGGGGCTCGAAGCCCATTTCAACGACGCCGAGATGAAGAGCATAGCGGACACCGCCCATTCGCTCGGCCTCGAGGTGATGGCGCATGCGCATGGCGCCCGTGGGATCGAGGCGGCAAGCCGTGCGGGCATCGATACGATCGAGCACGGGACCTATATCGACGAAGCCGCCGCCCGGGAAATGAAGAAGAACGGCACCGTACTGGTGCCGACCCTGATGGCCTTTCAAGGGATCGCGGAGCGGCTCGGCAAGGGGGTTTACACCCCGGTGGTCGAGGCGAAAGTCCGCGAGGTTGCCGACACCGCCCGTGTGTTCATGGGCAAGGCATTGCAGTGGGGCGTGCCGATCGCCTTCGGGACCGATGCCGGCGTATTCGGCCATGGCCGTAATGCGGGCGAATTCGCTCTCATGGTCGAACAGGGCATGAGCCACCGCCAGGCTTTCGCCGCGGCGACCACCAGTGCCGCTAAGGTACTGGGGATGGAAAGCGAGATCGGGCGCATCGCGCCCGGCTATTCCGCCGATCTTATTGCGGTGGATGGCAATCCGATCGAAAATACGGCCACGCTCGAAAATGTCGGCTGGGTCATGGTCCGTGGGCGAGTGATCGAATAGCCATCTGACGATCGCTGCCGCATCGCCTTTCAAGGCGCCGGTCGAACGCTGTCCGGCATTTGTCGGACGCGGCGCTTGCGCGCGGATGCGGCACCGTGTTCTACCGCGACAACACAGGTATCAGGGGAATCGCCATGAATTTCGTCCGCCACGCCCTCGCCTCGGGTGTCGCTCTCACGCTCGTTCTCGCAGCCGGCCCGACACTCGCGCGCGATCAACAGGATGATGCGGCGGCCTCGGCTACGAAGAGCGAGCACGACAAGCTTTTCGCGCTCTTTGCCGATGCGGACGAACGCGAACTCGAACTGAACCCCATCGGTGCCCTGTTCCGCGGCGACATGCGCTATGCCGATCGGCTGGGCGACTACATGACCGACGAATATCTTGCCGCCAGCAAGGCCGACAATGCCAAGAACATCGCCATGCTGGGCGAGATCGATCGCAGCAAGCTGTCGGCTACCGATCAGCTGGCCTACGACGTCTTTTCCTACAACCAGCAGCGTACGCTGGCAGGCTTCGCGCCGGAAATCATGGCCGCCACGGAGGTGCGCCCGGTCAACCACATGGCGGGCTTCCACACATTCTATCCGAACTTCGCCAGCGGACAGAGTGCAGCGCCGTTCAAGACGGTGGAGGATTACGAAAACAACCTCAAACGCCACCAGGACTATATCGCCATCACCGATCGCTCCATCGGCAAGTTTCGCGAAGGGCTGGAAAGCGGCGTTTACGAAACGAAGTTGACCATCGGCAATGTGGTGAGCCAGCTCGACACCCAACTGGCCATGCCGGTCGAGGACTCGCCCTTTTTCATGCCGGTCAAGGACTTCCCCGAGGCGTTTTCCGATGCAGATAAAGCGCGGCTGACGGTGGAATACCGGGCCGCTACCGATGAGTTGTATGCAGCCCACACCCGCCTGCGCGATTTCCTGCGCGACGAATACATGGCGGCTGCCCGCGATACCGTTGGCCTGTCGCAGATGAAGGGTGGGGCCGAACTCTACAAATTCCTGATCGAGGATTCGACCACGCTGCCGCTCGAACCCGACTACCTGCACGAACTGGGCCTGTCCGAAGTCGCGCGGATCAAGAACGGGCTGGAGGAAATCCGGAAGGAGGTCGGCTTCGACGGCACGCTCAACGAGTTTTTCGATTACGTCCGGACGGACGAACAGTTCAAGCCGGCAAGCCGCGAGGCGCTGACGCAGGCCTATTACGATATCGGCAAGCAGGTGGACACGAAGATCGGCGATTATTTCTCGCTGGTTCCCAAGACCCCGCTGGAGATCAAGCCCTACGAAGAGTATCGCGAAAAATTCGAGGCGGGCGGTTCGTACAGTCCGGGTGCGCCCGACGGATCGCGCCCGGGTACCTTCTATTTCAACGCCTACGATCTGCCGAGCCGCCTCACGACCGGCAATGTCACGCTCTATCTGCACGAAGGTGCGCCGGGGCATCACTTCCAGATCAGCCTTGCGCAGGAAAACACCGATCTGCCTGCTTTCATGCGCTTCGGCGGCAATACCGCCTATGTCGAGGGCTGGGCGCTGTATGCCGAGACGCTGGGCTATGAGATGGGCTTCTTCGACGACCCATGGAACCGCTATGGCACGCTGCAGGACGAACAGCTTCGCGCGATGCGACTGGTGGTCGATACGGGACTTCACGCCAAGGGCTGGACCCGCCAGCAGGCGATCGATTTCATGCTGGAAAACAGTGGTATGACCGAGACCGAAGTGGTGGCCGAGGTCGAACGCTATATCGCCATCCCCAGCCAGGCGCTGGCCTACAAGGTCGGGGCACTCAAGATCCAGGAATTGCGCAAGAAGGCGGAAGAGCAACTGGGCGACCGGTTCGACATTCGCGAATTTCATGCGCAACTGCTCGATACCGGCAGCCTGCCGATGCCGGTGCTGGAAGCCAAGATCGACGGCTGGATCGCGGCCAAGGCAGGCTGATGGCGCCCGGGCGGGGATTGCGGCTCGGCGCAACTGGCTAGACGTCTGTCTGCACGCTAACTCCATGGCGGGCTTTATCGCGATGGAGTGACAGACGCCGATGGATTGGCTGCGCAAGGCGGACTGGCTGACGCGCGAACGCGTGCGCGGCTACGCCATACTGCTCGCGATTGCAGGTGCCGGTGTGCTGGTCGATGCCTACATCAAGGCGATGGGTTCCCATGGGACCGATTTCCTCGCCTTCTGGGGGGCCGGTCATGTGACGGTGGCGGGGGATCCGGGGGCCGCCTACGATCTTGCCGTGCAGGAGCGGGTGCAGACCGGCACCGGTAGCGAAGGGTGGTTCGCCTTCGTAAATCCGCCGCCGTTCCTGTTCGTTGCGGCGCCATTCGGCGCTATGCCGTTCCCGCTCGCCTGGATCGCATGGGTCGCAGCGGGCTGGAGCCTGTGGGCGTGGATGAGCATACGCGCTTTCCCGCGACTATGGCCGCTGGTCATCGCCTATCCGGGAGCTGTCATAGCGGCCACGCACGCGCAGACAGGCTTGTTGACCGGCGCCCTGCTCGTCCTGGCGGCGCACGAGTTCGGCCGGCGACCGGCTTTGTCGGGCGCGGCGATAGGCGCGCTGGTCATCAAGCCCCATCTCGCTGTGCTGGCACCGTTCTGGTTCGCGACGGGGGGCAAGTGGCGGGCATTTCTGGCGGCGAGTATTGCGTCGATAGCGCTCCTTGCGGCCTCCATGATCGCTTTCGGGGGCGGTATCCTCGCGGAATACGCCACCAGCTGGCGGGCGAGCCGAGCACTCCTGGAGGGCATAAATCCGGACTTCCTGCTGCGGATGAGCACCTTCTTTTCGCAGACGCGCTTGCTGGCGGGAGATACGGCAGCCACGATAGCCGGTGGACTGTCGGCACTGGCGGCGCTGGCTACGGCGGTTCTCGCGTGGCGCCGGTTCGACGGCGACGTCCAGGCTACCGGCGCGAGTGTTCTGGCGGCCACGGCGCTCGCCTCTCCCTATCTGTTCAATTACGATCTGGCGTTCCTGGTCTTCCCGACTTTGTGGCTGGTTGTGCAAGGCCTCGAACGGGGTTTCAGGCCGTTCGAGAAACTGGGTCTCGTTATTTTGTACCTCGCGCCCTACGCGACCCGTGCGCTGGCATTTCCTTTGGGGATCAATCTGATGCCGTTCGCGGCGCTGGCCTTGCTCGCACTCGTATGGAGCCGCGGCACTCGTCCGTCGGGAACCGCGCCGGACCAATAGAGTTTAATTCGGTAAGACAAAGAAACACATTTTCATGGAGATGCGCCATGTCCGGCTTGTCGTTTCGCAGTAGCAGTCCCGATCGCTGGGTGAAGCCCAAACCGTATAGCGACGGTTCGTTGCGCTATCAGGCGCATGGGAAGATTTTGCCCATGGAAGAGCCCGGCTTTCTGGCCCGTCTGTTCGGCCTTCGCTGAGATTTCGGTCATGTACAAACAAAGGGCCGGGGGTCGAAAGACACCCGGCCCTTTGTTTGTGTGCCCCGCGGCGATCAGTATTCCTCGGGCTCCTCGGGAGTGTCCGCCGTATGCGTCGGGCCGGCATCGCGCTGACCCCGGGCCAGTTTGAACACGACGCCGCTTAGCAGGGCCAGAGCCAAGAGGTTGGGCAGGGCCATGGCCGCGTTTGAAATATCGCCGAGACGCCAGACCAGTTCGCTCGGTTGTGCCGCACCGATGAAGATCACGACGCACCACAACACGCGCCAGGCCATGTGCAGCTTCTTTTCGCCCGTGCGGCCCGAACCCTTCACCCGGTCGTAGAGGAACGTGATCGCGCGCTCGCCGTAATAGCTCCAGGTCAGCAGTGTGGTGAAGACGAACAGGATCAATGCGATCGAGGCGATCAGCGTTCCCACCGGAACAGCCGCGATCTCGTAGGGGAAGGCTGCGGCAAAGGCCCCGCTGGTCATTTCGAACCCGACTCTATCGGACTGCCAGGCGTGGAGGACCGGTTCGCCCGCGGCCGTGAACTCGCCGCGCACGGTCAGGATCACCAGTGCTGTCATGGTGCAGATGACGATCGTATCGATGAATGTGCCCAGCATGGCCATGCGGCCTTGCTGTTCCGGATCGTTGGTTTGCGCGACCGCGTGGGCAATCGGGGTCGAGCCCTGACCTGCCTCGTTCGAGAACAGGCCACGCGCGACGCCCGCCCGAATTGCCATGATGATCGCTGCTCCGGTGAAGCCGCCGACCGCGCTTTGTGGATTGAACGCGCCATGGAAGATCAGCCCGAACGTCTCGCCAAGGTCGCCGAAATTGAGGATCAGTGCAATGACGGCCATTACGATGTAGGTTGCAGCCATAAAGGGCACGACCTTTTCAGCGACATTGCCGATCGACTTGATGCCGCCGATGATGACGATGAAGACAAGCCCTGCCGTCAGCAGGCCGCCGAGCCATTCGGGCAAGCCGAACAACTCGTTCATCCCATCGGCCATGGCATTTGCCTGGATCGAATTGCCAGTCACCAGTGCCGAGAACAGCGTGCCAAGACAGAAAATGACCGCGAGCCAAGTGAATTTGGGACCGAGGCCCATCATGATGTAGCTCATCGGACCTCCGCGATAGACGCCGTCCGAAGTCTTTTCGCGGTAGCGGATGGCAAGCGATCCTTCTGCAAACGCCAGAGCCATGCCGAATAGCGCCGTGATCCACATCCAGAAGATCGCGCCGGGTCCGCCGAGGGCGATCGCGGTTGCGACACCGGCCAGATTGCCCGTGCCGACCTGTCCGGAAAGCGCGGTCGAGAGGGCGGCGAAGGGGGAGATTTCACCCGCACCTTCGCTTTTGCGACCGGCGAACAGGCCGGTAATTGCCGACCATAGCTTGACGATGGGATAGAAGCGAAGGCCGACCATGAACCACAGGCCTACACCCAGGAGGATGATGGCGAGTGGCGGGAAGGGGATCACCGCCTCGCCATTCCATGTCCCGCCCCAAATGAAATCGGAAATGTTGGTGACCGGCTCGATCAGCCGCTCGCCTAGACCAGGTGTCTGGCTTGTCGCCATTACGAAAATCCCCCTCATGCGTCCCGTTTACTGGAAAGCTTGCAGGCTAGTCGCGCCGATGGCGCTTGCAAAGGGGGCTTTCACGCCAGTCCCCGGCTTGCCTTTTGACGCGCGCGGGACTAGATGCAGCGCCGTCTTCCGACATTGGGATCGATAAAAGCCCCTCCCGGTCTTGAACCGGGGCGGCGAGAGACCCTACCTCAACGGGACGTGGCGGAAGACGGCACGATTTTTTGCGCGAGAGACGTGAGCATGGCAGAAGAGAAGAAAACCAGCCCGGCGGAATTCCTCCGGCAGGTGCAGGCCGAAGGTCGCAAGGTCGTGTGGCCGACGCGCGAAGAAACGGTACGCACGGCGATCTTCGTGTTCATCATGATGGTCATCCTCTCGCTCTTCTTCCTCGGCGTTGATTCGCTGTTCAGCGCCGTGGTGCGCTGGCTGCTGACGCTCGCCTGAGCCGCAATTCGACAGGGTAGTTAAGAACACATGGCACGCTGGTACATCATCCACGCCTATTCCGGATTCGAAAACAAGGTTCGCGATTCGATCATCGCGGAGGCCGATCGCCTGGGGCTGTCCGAAGGCGTCGAGGAGGTCGAGGTTCCGACCGAGACGATTACCGAGGTCAAGCGCGGGAAAAAAGTGCAGGTCGAACGCAAGTTCATGCCCGGCTATGTGCTGGCCAAGCTGAACATGACCGACGATATCTACCACCTCGTCAAGAACACGCCCAAGGTGACCGGCTTCCTCGGCAACAACAACAAGCCGCAGCCGATCTCCGAAAAGGAAGCGGCGCGCTATTTCGGCGGGGTGGAAGAAGCCAAGTCGGCGCCCAAGAAGGACGTCCATGTCGATTACGAAATCGGCGATCAGGTCAAGGTGCTCGACGGGCCCTTCGCCAGCTTCAACGGTCTCGTCGAGGAACTGGATTTCGACAAGCAGAAGGTCAAGGTTTCGGTTTCGATCTTCGGTCGAGCGACGCCGGTCGAACTGGATTTCGAACAGGTCGAACTGGTCAAGTAGTCTGGCGCTTGCGACGGTATGGGAGAGGCCCCTGCCGGTCGTCCCGAATTCCGTTCGCGATCGTCCGGGTGCGATCCTGATTGCGACTTAGCTGCAAGCAGACGAGCGGTCTGCGCCGAGACGCGAAGCGTATTCCGAGGTTCGAATCTTCACGGCGGAGTTGGCGCATTTCTTGAGCTGGAAGCGTGCCTTTCGATCCTTGAAATCGAGCGAAACGCGACGGAAGTTTTCCATGAGGTCGGTGCCCAACAGCAGCGATGGCTCATCCTGCATGCCCAGCACTTCGAACGGCGGGATATCGGCGAAAGCGATGGGGACGTTGTACAGCTGTATCGGGCCCAGCTTCAGCTTCTTCACCACCGCAAAATCGACCTCCATCATGGCCCCCGTTACCCCGTAGACCTTGATTTTCCGGAGCCGGTCTGCGCGCCGCAACTTCAGCCGGTCGCGCAGCGCTGTGTTGCCGATAGTAATCTCGGAGCCGGTATCGACGACCGCTTCGACGTCTAGCCTGTCGACTTCCACTTCCGCCAGAATAAGCTGACCCCGATCAAGCCGTCCCTTAACAACGATCATGCGATCGTTGAACGGTGCGGGCGTAAAGGCATCGTCGACCGTAATTATGCGCTCGTCGAAATCCATCATCAGCCGCTGTTCAACCAGCGCGTCCAGGCCAATCATGCCGTCCCCGCCGAGATCTCTCTCGTCAAGAACCGGAAGTTCGAGATCGGTCGTTGTTGTCGGTCCCAGCCTCAGAGATTCCACTATGACGCTGTCCACGACACGGCTTTCGGTGACGCCGTGGAGCAGCACCGCATCGCCCGACGGCAAGCTGAGGCGCCCTGCCAGCCTTTCTCCGACGACAGATGTATCGGCTCCGCTATCGACGACAAAGCGGAATGGCCCCTCGCCATTCACGTAGGTTTCTACAGTCAATCGGCTGGCAAATTTTCGTGCTTCGATTTCTTCGCCGCCTATGGCGAGCGTTTCGTCAAGAATGGCAGTTGGGGGCTTGGGCAGGTTGCCGGGTATTCCGGCCGCGTCTTGCGCATGCCCAGCGCCGGCGCATAACAGCGCCGCCAAGGCGAGCATCCTTCCAAGTCCTCTCATCTGGTCAACACTATAGCTTAAAAAGGCCGCTTACGACCAGCCATCGACAAAAATACCACACGAAACGACCGCTTGCATTTCGAGCGAGAGCCGCTATGTGCGCGCTTCCCAAATCATATTCGGGAACCGTGCGGGAGGTTCGCCCAGGCGAACCGTTGTACCGCTTACCATGAGCCCCGGTTCGAAAGTGCCGCGGCAACAGTGAGAAAGGAGGCCATTCATGGCCAAGAAGATCGACGGCTATATCAAGCTGCAGGTGCCTGCTGGCATCGCCAATCCCTCCCCGCCTATCGGCCCTGCACTGGGTCAGCGCGGTGTGAACATCATGGAATTCTGCAAGGCGTTCAACGCCGCGACCGACAGCCTCGAAAAGGGCATGCCGATCCCGACGACGATCACCGTCTATGCCGACCGTTCGTTCACCTTCGTCACCAAGAGCCCGCCGGCCAGCTTCCTCATCAAGAAGGCTGCCAAGCTCAAGTCGGGCTCGAAGGAGCCGGGCAAGGTTTCGGCAGGATCCATCAAACGTTCGGCGCTCGCGGAGATCGCTCAGACCAAGATGGCCGACCTGAACGCGAACGATATCGAACAGGCCACCAAGATCATCGAAGGCAGCGCGCGTTCGATGGGCCTCGACGTGGTGGAGGGCTAAGATCATGGCAAAGCAGACGAAGAAGCAGCAGACCGTCGCCAAGCTCGACGGCGAAAAGCTCTACAGCGTTGACGAGGCTCTGGCCACGCTGCGCGAACACAAGGCGAAGTTCGACGAGACCGTCGAAGTCGCCATGAACCTCGGCGTCGATCCGCGCCACGCGGATCAGATGGTCCGCGGCATGGTGTCGCTTCCGAGCGGCACTGGCAAGGAAGTCAAGGTTGCGGTCTTCGCCAAGGGCGACAACGCCGAGAAGGCTCTTGCTGCAGGTGCGGACAAGGTCGGCGCCGAAGACCTCATGGAAGACATGCAGGCCGGTAACCTCGATTACGACCGCGTGATCGCCACGCCGGACATGATGGGCGTCGTCGGTCGCCTCGGTAAGGTGCTCGGCCCCAAGGGCCTGATGCCGAACCCGAAGCTCGGCACGGTCACCCCGAACGTGGAGCAGGCCGTCAAGGACGCCAAAGGCGGCCAGGTCGAATTCCGCGTCGAGAAGCAGGGCATCATCCATAGCGGCATCGGCAAGCTGTCCTTCAAGGATGAAGACCTGAAGAAGAACTTCAAGGCTTTGACCGACGCCATCGTCAAGGCGAAGCCGTCGGGCGCCAAGGGCAAGTATGTCCGCAAGGTCACGTTGACCTCGTCGATGGGTCCGGGCCTGAAGGTCAGCCTCGAGGAAGTCGAAGGGGCTTAGCTTGTGCCCTATCGCTTCGCTACTTGAGGGCGGTTCGCGCTCAAATAGCCGAAGGCGGTAGTGCAGAAAGAGACGGGCCGGGGGGAAACCTCCGGCCCTTTCTCATTGTGACGCTCTTGCGGGCGCGGGCGTGCTCCGCAATTGCCGCGAATAGACCCAGCCGATGCCGATCAGGCTGAAGCCCAGCGCCATGAAGCTCGCGATGCGCAGCAGGCCTTCGAGACCGGCGGCATCGACGATGAACACCTTGGCCACCGCCACCAGCATGAGGACCAGCGAGCCGACCCGCCAGCTCCGCTCGCCGAGGCGGCTGCCGAGGAAAAGGTAGAACAGCGCAAGCAGGATGCCCGCAAGGCTCCGCATCAAATCTTCGGTCTGCGACATTGGCACGCCCGCCGGCACCGATCCTGCAAACGCCTGTCGCAAGAGGGTGAGCACCATGAGGGCAGACAGGGCTATCGCGGCGCCTTCGAGGGCGATGCGCATCCGCCCGCCCATCCAGCGCCGCAGCAGGATCGCGGCGGCAATGGCGACGCCGTAAGCGGCCAGCGCAAGGTTCGCGACCGGCAAGTGGCCGAGCGCTTGGCGATCCCATAGCGGATTGTGCAGCAAGCCGGTGTAGATGGCGAAGTGGAGCAGCGCGGCACTTGCGAGCGCCACGGCCAGCCCGCGCTGTGGCCGGAAGCGGGCGAGGCCGGCAGAGGCAAGCCAGCCAAGGCCGAGCAGCAGTGCTTCCCAGATCGTCCGCTCGGCGAGGCCCAGCGAAACGAAGCGCGTCTCGATGTCTATGGCAAGCACTTGCTTGAACATCACGTGCGCCGCGACGAGCAGGAAGGGCGCTGCAAGCCATGCCGGCTGCAGGTCCGCGAAAGCCCGGATACCGCGCAGCGACGGCAGGATTGCCAGCGCCGCTGCAAGCGGGAGGATGCGCGTCACCACCGATCTGGGCGAGGGCAGGTCGGTCACGAAAACCGGATCGGCTGCCAGCGAAGCAAGTCCTGCGCCGAGCCAGGCGAACAAAGGGACCAACGCCCAGCAGAAGGCAATAAAGGTAAGCATACCCTGCGCCGCGTGCCTCGTGGTTGCGAAGCGCCAGATCGCGAAGACGCCAAGAGCAGCAGCCCATGGCAGTATATCGGCGGGCAGGACTTGCGCTATGGCACCATAAGCGAGCGCCGCGGCGAACACCTCGCCGCTATGACGTATCGCCGGTTCGCGAGCGAGGATGGCCAGCGCAGCGAACGGTGCGGCCGCGGCGACCCACCGCAGCATCGCCTGCCAGACCACCGTTGCACCGGCATCTCCGCCAAGCAGCGCTGCCTCTTCGACAAATGCTCCGGTCGAGAGCAGCGCGCCTAGCGCGACAACGGCACCGATCGAGCATAGCCGGGCGATGGCGGTGTCGCCGACGCGATGAAGCAGGGCAAAGGCCGGGGTCAATGCCAGCGCGGCCATCAGCGGTGCACTCCAGCCCGGCGTAACCATGAGGAGCGCCGCGAAACCGAGCGCGGTTGCGGAGCCGGTAAGACCCGCGAACCAGCGCCGGTCCTCGCGCTTGCGGATCAGCCACGCACCTGCGGCGGGGAACAGCGACAGCGCACCGCTCGCGATGGCCAGAGACCATTCGGCGGCGTCGGCTTCGAAATCGCCGAAGGTCCCGTAGGCGACGGCGGCCAGCGCAGGCGGAACGAGCGCGACTTGCAAGCGGTCGACGATCCGGTCCGAGCCATTGCGCAGGAAAGCGAGGGGCACGCCCGCGAAGAGGGCAGCCAGCGCGGTTCCGACCCAGACGAAATCGCTCGGCAGGACTAGGTCCCATTGCGCATAGAGCAACGTGCCGACCAGTGCTGCGATCCCATTGGCCTCGCGCATCTCGGGGCGCTTCCAGCCGAAGAAGGCGAGTGTCGCGCCGAGCAGCAGGTATAGCCCCCAAGCGAGCGGCGAATAGCCGCCCTGGTCGACGAGCATCGCCAGTTGTACGCTCGCCACGAGTGCCGCGACAAGGCGCAAGGGTGTTTCGAACCGACCGGCATCGGCCAGCGCCGGCATGACCGCGCCGAGAACGACGAAATAGAGGCCCAGCGCAAGCACTTCGGTGAAGCCCGGATCGCCGGCCAGCAGGAGCACGGCGCCCCAGCCGAGGCCGCCGACCAGCGCGGCGATCCCCATCCACTCGCGCTGTTGCTGGCGACCGGCATAGACCAACCCGCCCGTTACGAGGCCGAGGTAGAGCGCCAGCAATGGGAGGTTGGCTTCCTCACCGCCAACAAGGGCCGGGGCAGCGAACCCTCCGACCAGTCCCAATACTGCGCTCGGCAGTCCGAAGCGGAAGGACAAGGCGATTGCCCCGGCGGTCACCGCCGCAAGCCCAAGGAAAGCGAGCGTCTGCCCGATCAGCCCGTATTGCGTGCCCGCGAGGTAGAACCCGGCATACAGCGTTGCGAGCCCGGCACCCGCCAGCGCCTGCGCCACGCGCGGGTCCGCCACCTTCTCGCGGAAACGGTAGGCGACTTCGGCGCCTGCGATCAGCGCCCCGCCGAACAGGAAGGCCATGATGACGCGGAACAGCGGAGTGATAAGGCCGCGCTCGATCGAATATCGGACAAGGAAGACACCTGCGACGGCGAGCGTGACCCCTCCCAACCAGATCGGCAGGCGACGGCCGAAGACGTCCTCCAGGTCGAAACCGAAGCCGCGGAGGAGCGGCTGGTCGGGTGCTTCCTCGATGCTCGCCGGCTCCGGCTCCGGTTTAGCTGCGGGCGCAGGTTGCTCCTCATCCTGCACAGGCTGGGACACGGTCTCATCCTCGCCACGACGCAGGGCGACGGTCGGGACGGAGATCGGCCGGCTATCGGCCTCCTGCTCGGGTTCGACGGTTTGAGCACGATCCGCGGCTTGCTCTACCGGCCGGCGCTGCATGATGTGCATCATGTCGAGCATGCGATCCTGCAGGTCGTCGAGCCTTGCAAGGCGCTCTTCGGCGCGGTCGAGCCGGTTCCAAAGGAAGGCCACCATTCCTGCGAGGCCGAAGATGAAGAGCCATTCCATGCGTCGCTAACGCCTCCGCCCCTGTCCTATCGGGGTGTTATACAACGGGAAAGGCTTGCTCAGATTCCGCCGGGGGTAAAATCGAACCCCGCGGTCGCAAGCCCGTCGCAGAGGCTGTCGACGCAGCTCTTGAGTTCGGCCTGATCGGTTGAGCGGATGACAAAGTTTGCGCCCACCCTGCCCTCCCGGAAGAAGGGGTAGCTGCCGATCTGGCAGTCCACATGCGCCTTTTCCACCTGCCGCAGAATATCGGCGACTTCGCTCTCGGGCGTCCAGCAACCGATCGTCTCGCTCAGCAGCGGTGCACCGCCTTCCAGCGTCCCGGTCAGCGCGTCGAGCATTCCCGCCGTGATGTGAGGTACGCCCGCCATCAGATGAATGTTGCCGATCCTGATACCCGGCGCGCCCGACATGCGGTTGGGGATGAGCTCCGCCCCCTCGGGCGCGCGCGCCATGCGCAATCGCGCCTCGGTCAGTTCGAGATCGCGGCTGGTATAATACTTCTCGAGAATTGCGCGCGCCTCGGGATGCACGATCACCGAAACGCCAAGCGCTTCGGCTACCGCGTCGACCGTGATGTCATCATGCGTCGGACCGATCCCGCCCGTGGTGAAGAGGTAGTCATAGGCTTCGCGCAGCGCATTCACCGCCTCGACGATGCGCTCCACTACATCCGGGACCACGCGCACTTCGGACAGGCGAATACCTTGCACCTGGAGCCAGCTTGCGACCTGCGCAATGTTCTTGTCGTGGGTGCGGCCGGACAGGATCTCGTCGCCGATGACGACGAGTCCGGCGGTGTAGATGCGTTCGGTCATGGACGGTGGCGTAACGCGGCATGCGCGCGATTGCTACTCCGCAGCTTCGAGCTGCTCGTCGGCTCCGCGTGCATTGGCCCCATGACGACGAAATTCCAGCAGTCCATCGTCAACCGGATCTTCTTTCATACGCTTGCGGTCGAGGACATATTCCTGATTGAGCCGCCAGGGATAGGCCACGGCGTTGCGCGGCATGATATGCTTGCCGCGCTGGATGTAGCCGGAAGAGAAGTCGAAAATGTCGTCCTCTTCGATTGCCGCCGCGGCCTGCGGGGACAGCACCGGTTCGGCAACGTCTGCGTCCCTGGCCCTGCTTTCGGTGAGGACGCGGCAGATAAAATCGGAATTGATGTCGGCTCGCAGAGTCCAACTCGCGTTGAGATAGCCGAACACCACCGCCAGGTTCGGCACGTTCGAGAACATGCACCCCTTGTAGTAGAAATGCTGCGCCAGATCGATCGGCCGGCCGTTCTTCGACAGGGCGATCTTGCCTGCCACAGCAAGCTTCAGGCCAGTGGCGGTGATCACGATGTCGGCCGGCAGGAAGCTGTCGTCGTTCAGGCGCACACCCCCTTTCTCGAAAGCCTTGATCCGGCCGGTGACCACATCGGCCTTGCCGCGTTTCATCGCTTCGAACAGATCATCGTCGGGTACGAGGCACAGGCGCTGTTCCCAAGGATTGTAGGGCGGGGTGAAGGGAGCCAGGTCGCAATCCTGCCCCATCGATTTTCTGATGCGCTTGTGCAGACCGTCCTTCACCTTCTGGGGCTTGTTGCGCGCCATCTTGAAGCTGTAGTCCTGCAAGGTGATATTCTTCCACCGCGTCATCCGATAGGCGATTTTTTCGGGCAGGATCTTGCGCAGGAAATTGGCCAGCGCATCCTTCGCCGGGCGGCTGAACATCCAGGTGGGCGTGCGCTGAAGCATGGTGACCCTGGCCGCTTTGTCGGCCATCGAGGGGACGATGGTGACGGCGGTTGCACCCGAGCCGATGACGACGACGTGCTTGTCTGCATAGTCGAGATCCTCGGGCCAGAACTGTGGGTGGATTACCTGCCCTTCGAATTCGCCGATGTCGAAGCCGGGATCGTAGGGCTCGTCATAGTCGTAGTATCCTGAGCCGAGATACAGCCAGTTGGCGGTAAGATGCTTCTTTTCGCCATCGGAAGTTTCCAGCGTGACGTGCCAGCGCGCCTCGTTTTCCTGCCAGTCGGCAGCGAGGACCTTGTGGCCGAAACGGATATGTTTGCGGATATCGCGTTCGTCGACGATGCGATCGAGATATTCGAGGATAGAGGGGCCATCGGCTATCGATTTTTCATGCTTCCACGGCTCGAAATCGAAGCCCAGCGTGTGCATGTCGCTGTCCGACCGGATGCCGGGATAGCGGAAGAGATCCCAGGTTCCGCCAAGGTTTTCGCGTCGTTCGACGATAACGAAGCCGTGGTTCGGAGCCTTCTCTTTCATATGGGCCGCCATGCCGATGCCGGAAATCCCCGCACCCACGATCATCACGTCGAAATCGGTGGCCATGTTTTTCATTTTTGCTCTCCCAAGTGAGGAGAACGTAACCCAGACTTCGCCTAAGCGCCAGTCTCGGTTGCAGTGCGCAACCTAAGTGTTCTTCAGGTTCACGGCAGACACCCTCGCCTATCTTTCGCTTTGGTCCATCTCGCGGATGATATGGTCCAGCACGCTAGGGTGCAGAGGCTGCTCGAACTCGGCCCCGACGATGTGCTGTTTTCGCCATTTCACGTCGGCAGGGATTGGTCCGACATTGCCGACTTTCACGAGAATCGCCGAATTGGTCTGGAGTACAGAGAACCGGTCGAAGAACTTGCAGCCATATTCCGAAATGTCCTTTATCCAGACATCGCGTGCACCACCCTGTCGCGGGCGATAGCGACCCGCAACCGTGACTACATGGCGCGCTTCCCTGCGATGATCCACGGACATTCCCGGCCCTCGTTCTACCCCTTGACGTGCATTGGCGATCACGAAGGTCTTCGCACAAGAAAAGCTTCGCTCTCGCTTTCGCCAAACGCCTGCGTTAGGGCGACAATCATAGGGGAGAGCCTGTAAAAAATGACTAACAGCGATAAGCCCGGGATGCGTAGGGTAACCTCTATCGATGTCGCCGAACGGGCCGGAGTAAGTCAGTCGACCGTTAGTCGAGCGCTGTCGGGAAGCGAAACGATCACCGAGGCGACCCGCCGCCGGGTACAACTGGCCGCCGACGAACTTGGATACCATGTCAATGCTCGCGCGGCTGGCCTGCGACGGGGAGAGACCGGGACGATTGCAATCGTCGTCATCGGTCGTGAAAGCCAGGGGCCGGCAGCGATCAATCCTTTTTACTACAGTCTGTTGGGCAGCACCTGCGCCGCCGCGGCAGAGCGCGGATACGAGGCGCTGGTATCCTTTCAGGCCAAGCCCGAAGAGTTCTTCGGGCATTACGTCGCGCGGCGGCAGGCAGACGGCGTGGTGATCATCGGCACGGCGACCAACGAGGCCGCGTGGACCTATTTTCGAACCTGTGCCGACAAATCGGGCAAAATGGCCTTCTGGGGCTCGCCCTTCGACGACAGCCTGTGGGTGCGGTCCGACAATCGCGACGGCGGACGGCTTGCCGTAGAGAGGCTTGTCCGAAGTGGGGCCAAACAGGTTGTCTTCGTCGGCGACACGGCATCGTCCCAGCGCCAGTTTCGCGAGCGTTACGAGGGGTACCGCAGTGCCATGGAAGCCGCAGGACTGGCCCCCGCGGACGCTGTAGTCAGCGAGGGCGAGGACCGCGTTTCGCAAGGCCGCAACGCCATCGTCCAGCTCGTCGAGGGTGGCGCGGGGTTCGACGGCTTGTTCTTCGCCTGCGATGCGATGGCGCTGGGCGCGCTGGAGGAACTCGCTTCGCGCGGCATTTCCGTACCCAAAGATGTCGGGGTCATCGGTTTCGATGGTTTAGGTTCGGGGGAATTCAGCGCCCCGCCATTGACCACTGTGGAACCCGATTTCGCCCAGGCCGGCATGCTGCTGATCGATACAGCGCTTGCCGCCGAACACGACCGTCCCGAACGACGGGTCGCAGTCCATCTCGTCGAACGCGCCAGCGTGCGCTGACTTTCGCCTTCAGGAGACCGCCGTGAAGACCAGTATCGCCTCCGTCCTTGCCGTACTTTTTGCGAGCCAGGCCGCTTTTGCGCAGCAGCCCGAACCTAGCCCGAACCCGGTCGAAGAGCAGGAGGTCGAGGCGTCTGCCGAGGACGGCCCGGCGGAAGGCAGCGGTCAGGCGGTGCAGGCAGCTCCGGCAACCGCCAACCCTGCTGCCGCCGACATGGACGAGGAAAAGTGGGATGTCATGGCCCCACGCGGAGCAAACATCCGGCAGGTTTCGATCCGTACCGATGAAGGCACATGGATGGACGTCGACGTCTCGCCCGACGGACGCATGCTCGCCTTTTCTCTGCTCGGCGATATCTATACCATGCCGATTTCGGGTGGCTCGCCCACGCGCGTTGCGGAGGGACTGGCATGGGAAGTGCAGCCGCGCTTTTCGCCCGACGGGCGCCGTATTGCCTTCACCTCGGACCGGGGCGGCGGCGACAATATCTGGATCATGAACGCCGATGGCGCGGACAAGCGCCAGCTGACCAAGGAGGATTTTCGCCTCATAAACCAGGCGAGCTGGTCGCCCGACGGCAATTATATCGTGGCCAAGAAGCATTTCACGACCGAGCGCTCGCTCGGCACAGGCGAGATCTGGATCTACCACGTTTCCGGCGGGGGCGGGGTCCAGCTGGTAAAGCGGGCGAGCGAAACCCTGCAGAAAGAATTGGGCGAGCCCGTCTATTCGCCGGACGGCCAGGCGGTGTATTATTCGCGCAACGTGACCCCCGGTCCGATCTTCGAATATGCCCAGGATTCCACTCAGGGTACGTTTGCCATCGAGCGCTACGAACTGGCGACGGGCGATGTGACCACGGCGGTCAGCGGCTATGGCGGCGCGGTGCGTCCGCAACCTTCGCCCGACGGCAGGAGTATCGCCTTCATCCGCCGCGACAAGGACCGGACCGAACTCTGGGTCAAGGATCTGACCAGTGGCGAGCAGCGCATGGTCTATGGCGATCTCGACATGGACATGCAGGAAACCTGGGCCGTCCACGGCTTCTATCCGCTGATGGACTGGACGCCGGACGGCAATTCCATCGTGTTGTGGGCCGGTGGTAAATTGCAGCGGGTGGCTGCCGATGGCAGCGGAGCCAGCGTCATTCCGTTCAGCATCGACGACACGCGCGGCGTGGCCGATGCACCGCATCCGGCCATACCCGTTTCGCCCGACAGTTTCGCGGCCAGGATCCCGCGCTTCGCCAGTGTGTCGCCCGACGGGCGCACGGTGGTGTTCGAAAGCCTTGGCAAGCTCTATGCGAAACCCGTTGCCGGCGGCACTGCCAGGCGGCTGACCTCCGCTGACGACGACGCGCTCGAATTGTGGCCGTCATGGTCGCGCGACGGACGGCGGCTGACCTATGTTCGCTGGACCGATAGCGGCCTTGGCCAGATCATGACAGCGAATGCCAATGGTTCCAACAGCCGTGCTGTTACCCGCATGCAAGGTCACTACGCGCATCCCCGCTTCTCGCCCGACGGCAATGCGATCGTGTTCGAGAAACGCTCGGGCGGCTATCTGACCTCCCCCGAATTCTCCGAGAACGAGGGCGTATATCGCGTCAGTGCTTCGGGAGGCACACCGGTTCTCATCGCACGGGATACAACAAGACCGCAGTTCGGAGCGGACAATGATCGCGTCTTCATGCTCGGTCGCAACGAAAACAAGCTGCAACTGCTTTCCGCCGATCTCGATGGCGAGGCGCGGCAGGTTCATGCCGAAGGCGAACTAGCGACCGAATATCATGTCAGCCCGCGCGGCGATTTCGTCGCTTTCCGCGAGAATTACGAGGCCTTCGCCATGCCCCTGCTGCCCGGTGGGCAGGCAGTGACGGTAGGCGAGGAAGCCAGCTCTCTGCCGGTCGTCCGCGCTTCGAAAGGCGGAGCCGACTATATCGGTTGGACCGAAGACGGCGGTATGCTCACCTGGTCGATGGGCCCGGTCCTCTATCGCGCCAGCGTGGCCTCGATGTTTGCGAGCGCGCCGAAGGACAAGGATGCGCCGAAATTCGCCGCACCCGCCAGCGGCACATCGCTCGAGCGCACTGTTGCTGCCGACAAGCCGCGCGGAACCGTGGCTATTACCGGCGGAAAAATTCTCACCATGGCCGGCGACGGCGCGGGGGAAATCGCCAATGGTACCATAGTCATCACCGGTGATCGGATTTCCGCCATCGGCCCGGCTTCGTCGATTGAGGTGCCCCAGGGTGCCACGGTCATCGATGCGAGCGGCAAGACGATCATGCCCGGCCTCGTCGATGCACACGCGCACGGGCCGCAGGGTGAGGGCGACCTCGTGCCGCAGCAGAACTGGTCGCTGGTCCAGAACCTGGCCATGGGCACCACGACTATCCACGATCCTTCGTCCAGCGCCAGCATGATCTTTTCGGCTGCGGAGCGTCAGCAGGCTGGAACATTGCTCGCCCCGCGGATCTTCTCGACCGCGGAGATCGTGTACGGGGCCAAGGCACCGAGTGTATATGCCCGGATCGACAGCTACGAGGATGCGCTGGCGCATATCCGGCGGATCAAGGCGCAAGGCGGGATCTCGATCAAGAACTACAACCAGCCCCGGCGCGAACAGCGCCAGCAGGTCGTCGCGGCCGCACGCGCCGAGAACATGCTGGTCGTGGCCGAGGGCGGATCGCTGTTCGGCATGGATATGAACCTCATTGCGGACGGCAATTCGACCATCGAGCACAATGTTCCGGGCGAGGTCTTCTACGAGGACGTGTTGCAATTCTGGGAAGGCTCGCAGTCGAACTACACGCCTACTCTGGTGGTGACCTATGGCGGTCTTGCCGGCGATCCCTACTGGCGGCAGGCGACCGACGTCTTCGACAATCCGCTTATGGTCCACACCCCGCCGCGTCAGCTGATTGCGGAAACCGCGCGCAGGATCACCGCTCCCGATTGGGCCTTCGTCGACGACGAAGCAGCGCGCGAGGCCAAGAAGCTTGCCGATCGCGGTGTCAAGGTGAGCATCGGAGCACACGGCCAGCAGGCCGGGGTTGCCGCGCACTGGGAGCTGTGGAGTTTCGCCCGCGGCGGGATGAGGGCTGTAGAGGCTCTGCGGGCCGGCACTATCGAGCCGGCAAAATCGCTGGGCATGGACCAGGATATCGGCAGCCTGGAGGTTGGCAAGCTCGCCGACCTGCTTGTGCTTTCCGCCGATCCGAGCGAGAATATCCGCAACTCGGACAAGATCGATCGCGTCATGCTCGGTGGGCGGCTTTACGATGCGCGCACCATGAACGAGGTTGAGACGGGTACTGCGCGCCGAAGACCCTATTGGTGGGAGTAACCGGTAGAGACAGAGCCGGCCCAGCTACGCACCGTCATCTGCGGTTTGCCCCTGCAACCGAATCAGGCTGCCCGAATCTGCCCGAGGAATGCGTCCACTCGGCTCTTGAGGGCGCTTGCCTGACCTTCCAGTTCGCTAGCTGAATTGAGAACCTGACTGGCTGCGCTGCCGGTAGCGAGACTCGTCTCGCGCACCTCGTCGATATGTGCCGACACTTCGTCGGTGGAACGTGCGGCAAGGTCTATGCTCCGTGCCAGATCCTGTCCGGCGACCGATTGCTGATCGACCGCGCTCGCGATCGAGATGGCGGTCGTTTCCAGTTCCTTGATCTGTTCCGCGATCGACCGCAAAGCGCCCACGCTCGCCCCTGTCGAATGCTGCATGGTGCGGATCTGCTCGGCAACCTCTTCGGTCGCGCGACTGGTCTGCGCTGCGAGCTCTTTCACTTCGCTCGCGACGACGGCAAAGCCGCGTCCGGCTTCTCCACCACGCGCAGCCTCGATCGAGGCATTGAGCGCAAGCAGGTTAGTGCGCTGGGCGATCGACTGGATGAGTTCGACGATCTGACCGACCTGCTCTGCCGAGGAGGCAAGGGTGGAAATCGTCTCGTCCGCTCCGTTCGCCGCGTCGGTGGCTCGACGGGCGAGGTCTGCCGAGTGCGAGGCCTGACGGCTGATCTCGCCGATCGACATGGCGAATTCATCCGATGCCGCGGCTGCGGCGGTTGCTCCACTATTGGCCTGCTCCATCAAGGATGTGACGAGCTGCGACTGACTAGATGCTTGCTCCGCAGTCGCAGCCATGCCCGATGCCGTAGCATTGAGCTGGCTGGCAGCGGCGGCGACACCGCCAACGACATCGCCTATCCCGCTTTCGAATTCATTGGCCATCCGCATCAACTCAGCTTTGCGCGCTTCCGCGTTCGCTTTGCGAGCAGCAAAGAGTTCGTCGAGCTTGTGGCCTGACCTGAGAAAAACCTCGAAGGAACGCGCAAGTTCACCGATCTCGTCGATCCGATCGGTATTGGCCACCTCGAAGTCGCGTTCTCCCCTGGCCAGACGCGCCATGTCGTCGCTCACTTTCAGATAGGGTTCGATAACGTGTTTCAGCACGAAGCGCAGGCTGGCAATTCCGCCGACCAGTGCGAGCGAGAGGATCGATATAATCAGTATCTGCGCCGTTGCCGCAAAGGACGGAAAAAACAATCCGAACTGTGCAAGGATCGCAATCGCGGTCATTCCGCCAAGTGAAAAGAACGAGGCAATCCTGGCCTTTGTCGCCAACGACTTAGCCATGAACCACTGGTTCAGTCCGGTCAATTGACGAGCGTTCGGCGCGTTCGCGACTTCGACATCGGCGATCTCACGGATGAGGTCGTCGGCCATGATTGAACTATGTGCATTCATCCTCGGGATCCCCCCTTAAGATCGCATAAACCTTAGGGGGGAATTGCTTGAAATGGGGTTAAGCCGCCCGGACGTGCTGCAGGAAGCTCGCAACCTGGGATTTCAGAGTGTTCGCCTGTGCCTCGAGCTCGGTCGATGAATTCAACACCTGATTGGCAGCGGTGCCCGTAGCCAGACTGGCTTCGCGGACATGGACGATATTCGACGACACTTCATCGGTAGAGCGGGCTGCGAGGCCGATGCTGCGCGCAAGATCCTGCCCGGCCAGCGATTGCTGATCCACCGCACTGGCGATGGAAATGGCCGTAGCTTCCAATTCCTTGATCTGACCGACAATCGAGCGCAGCGCACTTACGCTGGCACCGGTCGAATCCTGCATTGCGCGGATCTGCCGCGCGACATCCTCCGTGGCGCGGCTGGTCTGGGCGGCCAGTTCCTTGACTTCGCTGGCGACAACCGCGAATCCTCGACCCGCTTCTCCTCCACGCGCTGCTTCGATCGAGGCATTGAGCGCGAGGAGATTGGTCCGTTTCGCGATCGACTGGATCAGTTCGACGATCTGGCCGACCTGACCGGCGGAGACGGCAAGAGCCGAGATTTTTTCGTCGGCGCCGCCGGCTGTATCCGTTGCCTTGCGGGCAAGTTCGGCGGAATGCGCCGCTTGGCGGCTGATCTCGCCGATCGACATGGCGAATTCGTCCGATGCCGCTGCCGCCGCCGTCACACCGTGCGATGCATGTGTCATCGACGACGAAACGATAGATGCCTGGGTCGTCGCCTGCTCGGCAGTGTCGGCCATCGAACCAGCGGTGGTCTGCAACTGGGTGGACGCCGAAGCTACCCCATTGACGACGTCGCCGACCGTGGCTTCAAACTTTTTCGCGAAAACGACCAGTTCCCTGCCTCGTTCGCGCTGAAGCGTTTCGCGTTCCTGAGCAAGCAGTTCGATCTGTCGGGCCGCCTGAAGGAATATCTCGAGTGCCCGAGCGAGGTCGCCAATCTCATCGTGCCGGTGCGTAGCGGGAATATGGATGTTCTTTTCGCCATGGGCGAGGCGTGTTGCGACATCGGTCATCCGGCTCAGCGTACCTGAGACATCGCGACCGAGCACTCTGGAGCTTATCCAGGCAACGGATAGCCCGGTGATGGCTATGCCGAAGAAGCCGACGAACAACCAAAGAACCATCGTTTGTGTCGCCGTGTCCGATGCTTCGCCGATACGTTCGATATCTTCGCGCGCCTGGATCGCCTGATCGACGAACGCCTGACCTTCGACATATATGCTATCCGAGAACTCCTGCCATTGGGCTTGGGTGCCGCGCGACTTCTGCGCATCCGTTACGCGCATGCGAATTCGCGAAAGCATGTTGTCGAGTTCCGCCAGGCGCGGAAGAACCGATGATGCCGAGTTTGCGGCATGGCCTTTCAGAACCGTGAGATCGCGATCGGTTTCGGTGAAGGATTCGAGCGCGTCGATCAGATCGCTCCGATCGCCCGATACCGCATAGCGCTGGACGAAGAGGCGCCCTTCATTGGTGTCGGCCACCATCCGTTCGGCGGCCAAGGCGGCGGAGGAGATCGCCATACGTTCGGTGCGCGCATCCAGCGCCAGATATCCGCCTACGAATGTTCCGAACAGGCTGAGAAACACTATCGCGATGGTGGCGAGAGAAATGGCACGCAACTTTTCGCCGACCGACTTACGATTGAGCCAGCCTCTGAATCCTTGCTGGGCTGCAGGCTCTGAGCTTCCGACGATGTCCGCGAAGCGCATTGTCGCAGCAATTTCGGGCAGATGCTTGCCGGGCGACGCCTCTTGCTCGGCAACGAGGCCGTTTACCATGTCGTGAAGCGAACTCATGCAACTATGCTATTTCTACTGCTGGCCGCATTGGGCAAGCTTATCGGCTTGCCGAGGTGTTGGGCGATTTCCTCGGCAGGCATAGCCTTGAAATACAGCCAGCCCTGGATCTGGTCGCAACCGGCAGCGCGGACCATGTCGGCCTGTTCCTCAGTCTCGACGCCTTCGGCGGTAACACCCATCTTCATGGCGCGAGCGACCGTGATACTGGAGAGCATCATGGCTCGGCTGCCGTCATCCTGGCTCGCCTGAACCACCAGGCTTCGGTCGATCTTCAGCTTTTCGAAGCGGAACTGGCGCAGGAAGCCGAAGGATGCATAGCCAGTGCCAAAATCGTCCAGAGCAACACGCACGCCGAAGCCGCGAATGACTGCAAGACTGCGTTCGGCAACCACGGGGTCGAGGACAAGGCAGGTTTCGGTAATCTCGAGTTCCAGCCTTTCGGGGGGGAAGCCGGTCTCCTCGAGAATGTGTCCCAACTGGACGGGGAATTCCGGATTGCGCAGCTGAGCGGCGGAAATGTTGACCGACAGCGCAATATCGCTCCAGTCGAGCGCATCGCAGCACGCCTTGCGCAACACCCACAATCCGATCGGATTGATCAGACCGCTTTCCTCGGCAACAGGAATGAAAATGTTCGGGCCGACGCGTTTGCCGTCGGGACGATCCCAGCGCATCAGGCATTCTACAGACACCACCATGCGTGTCCTGCTGTCGACCAGCGGCTGGTAGTTGAGGCGGAATTCGTTGTTGGCGAGCGCGCTTCTCAGCTCGTCATCCATTTCCCGCAATTGTTCACGGCTCTGATCGAATGCCGGATTGAACCAGGTACAACGCATCTTGCCGCCGCGTTTGGAGGCATACATCGCAACATCGGCGCGACGGAGCAGTTCCGACGACGTGACGTCGTCTTGCGGGACACGGCGTGCAAGACCGATGCTTGCACCGAGCGTAAGCCGTCGATCCTCGACATGGATCGGTTTGGAAAGACGTTCGATGATGCGGCGACTCAATCCTTCGAGCAGAGTGCCGGAGACTGGCCCACCGATCATCATCGCATACTCGTCTCCGCCCAGCCGATAAATCCTCGCCTCTCCATCGCTGGTCTGCCTGAAGATATTCGCACATTCGCGGATCGCGGCGTCGCCGACAAAATGCCCGTAGTGATCGTTGGTCAGCTTGAAGCCGTCCAGATCGATCATCGCCAGGGCAACTTCGTGGCCTTGGCGAAATTCCTCTTGGATATCGCTGTGCAGCGCCCGTCGGTTGGGCAGTAGGGTAAGGCTGTCGCTGCGGGATAGCAGATCGACTTTGCGCAGATGCCGCATACCGAAATAGGTGCTGATTGCGGCCGTCGTACCGAACAGAGCCATTCCGACGCCAAGCACGGTGTACGGAGACGTAAAGCCATACAGGCGATTGGCGAGCGCCACGACCCATGTCAGGACGAAAATGCCCGCAAGCGCGGCGATCGGACCAAAGATGATCGTTCGCGAACCGGCGCTTTCATACGAGGTGTGGGACCCCACTGTCATTTTTGCCCATGCGCCTCTATGTTTGCGACCTGTCGCGAAGGCCTAGGGTGCATTCGCTAAGGAACGGTAAAATCACGATTTACCGTATTGTGTAGGGCAGGCGGTTGCTCACGAAACGGCGGCTCTCAACTGTGGCTGCACAGCCGAAATGTCCCGCTGAACCGGTCGATACAGGGACGAACCGCAGGTGGCCGGTTTGAACCGATCGGTCTGGCCGACGACGGTTTCGCCCGCGCCGAGCATCAGCCAGCCATCATGCGTAATCCCGCTGGCCACCCGGTCGAATGCGGTCGCCCGCGTGGCCGGATCGAAATAAAGCAGTACGTTGCGGCACATGACCAGATCGAACCGGCCGGGCGAGGGCGGATAGTCGAGGATATTGTGCTGTTGAAAGCGCGTCATCGATCGGATTTTGTCCGATGCCTGCCAATTGCCCCTGCATTCGGCAAAGAAGTTCAGCATCTGTGCAACGCTTATCCCGCGCTGGATTTCGAACTGTGTGTAAAGCCCGCTGCGTGCCGTTTCGACAGCCTTGCCCGAAACATCCGTACCGAGAATCTCGATCGTCCAACCTTTCCAGCGGCTGGGCTGTTCGGCGAAAATCATCGCCAGGCTGAGCGCTTCCTGGCCGGTCGAACACCCTGCCGACCAGATCGACAGCCGCTTGGTCGGCTCGCGATTGCGCGCAAGATCGGGCAGCACATGGTTCGACAGCTGAGAGAAATATGCGTGATCGCGGAAGAAATAGGTCTCGTTGTTGAGCAGCGATTCCACCACTTTGGTTGCAAGGCGTTGTTCGCCCGGCCGTTCGAGCATGCAGGCTAGCTGGTCGACATTCTCGATACCCAGTTCGCGGAACAGCCCGGACAGGGCGCTTGACACACGCCAGCGGCGACCTTCGGTGAGTTGCTGTCCAGTCCGTTGCGCAAGGAGGTCGCCGATGATCCGGTGCGAAGCATCGTCTATTTCCATGCGCTTGCTCCTGCGCTTGCAATGAGTTTGTCGGCGAGTTCTGCGGGCGGCAGTACGGCTGCAGCCAGTCCCAGTTCGGTCACTGCGCGTGGCATACCCCAAACTGCGCAGGTTTCGGCATTCTGCGCGAACACCGTGCCGCCAGCGGCGACGATCGACTGGGCACCTTCTGTACCGTCGCGGCCCATCCCCGAGAGCAGCACGCCCGCCACATGGCCATCGAACGCTTCGGCAAGCGTTTCGAACATGGGATCCACCGAAGGCGTGCACCCGCTCTTCACCGGATGATATGCGAGGCCGAGAACGTGACGGCCGGCAGACTTGCGGACGACCATGTGGCCATGGCCGGGCGCGATGTAGATTCTGCCACGCTGGATCTCGACACCTTCGTCCGCCAGAACTGTCTGTCTATCGGCTGCCATTTCCATCTGATTGGCAAATACCGGAATGAAGCTCGCGGGAAGATGCTGGGTGATCAGTATCGGCAGATCGAAGTTCTTCGGTACCTGGCGCAGGAACAGGTTGAGCGCGTGAATACCGCCGGTCGACGCGCCGATCGCGACGACCTGGGGTGCCTTGGTCGCCGATCTGGTCAGCGGCGCAGTCGCAACCACCCTCGCGGCCTCTTCCGGCTTGATGCCTTTCAGCGCACGGATCTTGCCGAGCAGGTTCGATCTGTAGTCATCGTTGAAACCGCCCGGTCGCGGCTTGAGCATCGTGTCCGCAGCACCCAGGGAAAGGGCCTTTACGGTTGCCTCAGCGCCATCGGCGGTGAGCGATGAGATTACGAGCACCTTGGTTTCGGGTGCGGCTTCCAGGATTTTCGGTAGTGCCTCGATCCCGCCCATACCGGGCATTTCGAGATCGAGGAGCATCACGTGCGGGTTGGCTGCAGCCAGTTCCGCGATACCGCTTTCCGCTGTGCTCGCGGTCGCAACGACGCTCATGTCGTGTTCTAGCTTGATCATGCGCGAGAATACCGTGCGCACCGTCAGCGAATCGTCGACGATCATTACCCGCACCGGGTCGGCGCAGAGCTTGCGGGGTGTGTCCGCTACAGAGGAGTCGGAACGGAGAAGCGCGCCCATGTCACGCCACCTCAGGCCATACCGACAAGCTGCAGCTTGATCTGTAGCGTCTCGTGATCGAACGGCTTCATGACATACTCGTCGGCACCGGCGCTGATCGCTTCGCGGATGTGGGCGACATCGTTCTCGGTCGTGCAGAAAACGACTTTGGGCTTGTCTCCGCCGTCGCGCTGGCGGAGCTGCGTAATGAACTCGATGCCGGTCATGACGGGCATGTTCCAGTCGAGCAAAACGACGTCGGGCATGGCTTCGTCGCAACGATCGAGGGCTTCCTGGCCGTTCTCCGCTTCCTCGACACTGAAGCCGAGCGTTTCGAGGATGTGCCTCGAAACCTTGCGGATGACGCGCGAATCATCGACGATAAGGCAGGTTTTCATTTCAATGACCTCTGGTGCTTTCCGACGTTTCCTAACCCCGGTGGGTAACTATTCGCTTAAGCCGCTTCTGCGATTGACCCTGCCACGATGGTCTGGACATCGATAAGAAGAGTCGGGCCGCCGTCGGTTTCGACCATCCCGCGCGCCGCAGCCTGCCAGCCGGGTCCGAAACCACCTGGAACATCCATCGGTTCGCTGCGCGCTTCACCGACGTCGTAGGCCGCATCGACCATCAGCGCGTAGAGATGGCCATCGACGTCCACCACCGCAGCGCGCTGGTCGGCAATCTCGGCCTGGCCCTCGAAGCCCAGCGCAATGGAGCAATCGATCACCGTCAGCGCCTGACTGCGCAGAGCGGTCAGGCCACGGATGAAGGCGGGCACGCCAGGGATGGGTGTTATTTCGCCGATCTCGATCACGGACTGGACTTGGATTGCCGGAATTGCGGCGCGCCGCCCGGCGATCAGGCACATCAGCAGCAGTTCGTTCATGCCGTCTTCCCCATGCGGAATTGCTTGAGCGCGGCCAGCAGTGCCTCGCGATCGTAGCGATAGATGCTGTCGGATGTGTCTTCAACGGCGACTTCGGGTTCGGGGCGCAGATGGATCACGCGGCGTGCGGGACAGGAAATCTCCGCAGTGCTTTCCGCCAACCGAATCTCCACATCGGCTTCTTCGCTGTCTTCGGTCGAAACGCGGTAGCCCGCAGCTTCGACCAGCGGTCCAAGAATGGTGCGAGCCCAGTCGCTGTCGGCAGGCAGGCGGCAGGACATCGGATGGTCGACGCGGCGCGGAGCGCGATGGCTGGCGAACAGGGTGTGACCATCGATGACGGGCACCGGTTGATTGCCTATCAGCGTAACACCTTCAATCGCGGGATCGACCGTTGAAGGGACGATTTCGCCTTCCATATTGGCGGCATCGAGAACCTCTCGCACGGCGTAGGCGATTTCGCATTCGCCGTCCGACAGGCGCAGCAGGCGGCACTTTTCTTCCGGCAGATCCCCATATTCGTGGCCGACAAGCGAGAAGATTGCACCGTCGATGACGGCTTGTGCCCGGGAGCCTTCGATGTCGATGGCATCGCGCGAAATCGTGTCGATGCGGCGGACGAGTTCGAGCCGCGCAGCGCGCTGCCGTCCGTCGAGGCCCGTGAACAGCATTATCGGCGTGGTTTTTCGATCCTCGACCTTCTCTTCCTCGTCTACGCGGGAGCTGCTGCGCATCTCGGTCACCAGGCCTCGAAGCTGCGCAATGCTCGGCAAATCGATCAACATCATCGGTTTACCGTCATCCAGCAGCGTAGTGCCGGCATAGAGGCGAGTTTCCATGATCGCGGGAGCGATCGGTTTCACCACCACGTCCTCGTGGTCGTAGACCCGGTCAACGGCGAGCGCGAACACATCGTCGGTAGCAAGTCGAATGAGCACAAGCGTCCGACTTTCCCAATCCACGTGCTCGTTGGCTTCGATACCGAGAATTTCGCCGAGCGAAAGGCAGGGCACGCGCTGGCCGCGGAAAGTAACCAGTCGGCGTTCGCCGGCCTCGGCGAAATCGACATGGTCGCTCGATCCGAAGACGATCTCTTCGACATAGCTGCGCGGGATCGCGTAGCGCTGACCGCCGCTGCCCACGGTCAGCGCCGCAATGATGCTGAGGGTGAGCGGCAGCTTCAGATAGAAGCTGGTGCCTTCGCCGGGCTTGCTGGTAACATCGATCGAACCGCCGACACGTTCTATATTGGAACGCACCACATCCATGCCGACACCCCGGCCAGAAACCGAGCTGACCTTTTCGGCGGTCGAAAGACCTGGCTCGAAAATAAGATAAAGCTTGCGGCGTTCGGACATCCTGTCGATTTCGGACTGGCTGTAGATGCCTGCCGCAACAGCTTTCGCCGCAAGGCGGTCGGTGTCGATGCCGCGCCCGTCATCCGTGATGGCGAGGGTGATCTGATTGCCCGACTGGCGGGCGGCGAATTTCAGCAAGCCGATCTCGCGCTTGCCCGTCTTGATGCGTTCGCCGGGGCCTTCGAGGCCATGATCGATGGCGTTGCGGATGATGTGGGTCAGCGGATCGCGGACCATCTCCACCATCTCGCGATCCAGCTCGACTTCGCCTCCTTCCAAATCGACCATGACCTGTTTGCCGAGTTCGGTGGACAGATCTCGCACGAGGCGGGGGAACGAGGTGAAGAGGTGCTCGAGCCGCTGCATGCGCATGCGGGTGATCGATGTGCGGACATCGGCAAGTATGGTGCTGAGGCGGTCGAACGGTCCGTCGATCGTCGGCTGTTCGCCCGCTTCGCGCAGACGACGGGCCAGATCGTTTCGGGCGAGGACCATATCCGAAACGCCCTTCATGACCTCGTCGAGCAGATCGGTAGGAAGGCGGATCGTGCGTTGGACGGCATTGCGAGCCGCTTTCGGAGCCGCATCCTTGTCTACGCCGCCCACAGCCGGCTGTTCCGGTGCAATCGACGGGGCTTCGCCCACGACGCCGGGAGTTTCGTCCGATTGAAGCGCTGCGATCAGAGCGTCATCGCCGCCTGCGGGAAATTCCTCGCCGGCGCCGATGGCATCGGTCATCTCGCTGATGCGATCCACAATGGCCAGCACCGCCGACACGAGCGTGCTGTCGGGTTCGCGGCGACCGGCACGACATTCGGCCAGCGCATCTTCCGCCGCGTGGCTCAGCTTTTCCAGTCGCGGAAAGTCGAAAAAGCCGCAATTGCCCTTGACCGTATGGACGAAGCGGAAAATCGTATCCAGCCGCGCCCTGTCCGAAGGATCGGCTTCCCACGCGACGATCTCGCCACCGCTTGCTTCCAGCATTTCGCTGGTTTCTGCTACGAAATCCGCCAGCAGGTCGTCCATGATTCAAAGCCCTTCGTACGATCAGAAGAGGCTATGGACGATGATGGTTAACTATTGGTTTTGAAGCGAACGGACCTTTTCTGGACCGACACGAAGGACGCGCCAGACGACAAACGCGGCAAGCGCGCCACCAAGCAGGTTCGCGACGAGTTCGGCTGCGTAGATTGCGTCGGACCCGTAGTTGGCGCGAAGCACCCAGCCGAAAGGAAGCATGACGAGGAAAACCCGCGCCGCGCTCTGGGCTAGGGCGAGACCGGCTTTGTCGACGGCGTTCAACGCACCATTGGCGACAATCAGCAGGCCGAAACCCGCATATCCCCAAACCGAGATCGCGAGGTAATGCGAGAATTCGTCGATAACGGCAGGATTGTCGGTGAAGAAATCGGCAAACCAGTCGCCCGTAAGGAACAGCAAGAGCGCGATAGCCAAGCCGTATCCGAGGCAGAACAGGGCGGACCACCACATGGCTCGGCGTGAACGGTCCGGTCGGTTGGCACCCCAGTTCTGTCCGACAATCGCACCGATCGATCCCGAAAGCGCCAGCAAGGGCACGACGGCGAAGCTCTGCAGTCGGCCTGCCGCACCGAAGCCCGCAACGGCCGCTTCCCCCTGACTGGCGAGGAGCGCGGTGAGAACCGATAATCCGATGGGATTGATGGCGTTGGAAAAAGCGGCCGGCCCGGCCACCGAGATGATCGCCCTGCTCGATGCGCCGATGTCGCAGTCGCGGATCGCCGCAGGATGAATCTGTAATTGGGCGCCCTTGATGAGCCACAGCGCCGCCAGGATCGCAATGGCGAACCCGGCAATCGTGGCATACGCCGCCCCGGCTATGCCGAAGCCTTCGAAGCCGAAGGCTCCGGTGATGAGGATCGGGTCGAGAATCCAGTTGGCGAGCGAATAGGTCAGCGAGACATAGCTTGTCTTGCGCGCTTCTCCCTGCCCGCGCAGCACGCCGTTCAGCCCCATCTGAAGCAGCAGCACGGGCAAGCCCAGCGCATAGGGCCGCATATACTGCTGAATCAGCGGCAAGAGCGCGTCCGATGCCTGCATGAGCCGGAATAATGGGTCGAGCACAAGGTACAGCAGCAGGCCCAGGACGATCCCGGCGACCAGCGCGAATACCGCGCCGAAATTCGCCCGCCGCTCGGCGCGCGCGACATTGCCTTCGCCAAGGGCCCGGGCGATCACGGAATTGATGCCGACCATAACGCCCACACCGAGGCTCGAAAGCGCAATGGTGATCGGGAAGATGAAGCTGACCGCGGCCAGTTCCTGCGCGCCGAGCTGACCGATGAAATAGGCGTCGATCAGTCCGACCGACATGATCGCCGCGACCCCGAAAACCATCGGCAGCGTCTGCTCGACGAGATGGCCGCGAATACTCCCGCGGGTGAGTTTGGCCATCTCGCTCATCGGCTGGGGCGTTAGCGGGGTGCGGCGGGCTTGCCTAGCGCGAAGTCCAGCTTGCTTGCGGACTCGGGCCGGCTCGTGCGATACAAGTCCTGAAACAAAACCTCTTACGGAGAGAGAACGCCATGGCGACCCAGATGAAGACCCGCGATTTCGAGTGCACCGATGCCGAATGGCAGGCGCGGCAGGATCTCGCGGCCTGCTATCGCATCTTCGACCATCTCGGCTGGGGCGAAAGCATCTACAACCACATCTCGGTTGCCGTACCAGGTGAGGAGGATGTCTTCCTGATCAACCCGTTCGGGCTGCTCTACGACGAGGTAACCGCTTCGAATCTGGTCAAGATCGATGTCGAGGGCAACAATGTCGGTCCGTCGCAATACATGGTCAACAAGGCCGGCTTCACCCAGCATGCCTATTTTCACAAGAACCTCGGCAGCCGCGCAAACGCCATCTGCCATGTGCACACCACCGCCACCATGGCAGTATGCAGCCACAAGGACGGGCTGGTCCCGACCAATTTCTACGCCTGCAATTTCCAGGATCAGATCGGCTATCACGATTTCGAAGGCGTGACGGTCCGCCCCGACGAGGGGGAACGGCTGGTCGAAAACCTTGGCGACCATTCGATCCTGATGCTGCGCAATCACGGGCCGGTGGTGATGGACAAGACCATTCCCGGCATGTTCGTGAAGATGTGGGCCTTGCAGCGTGCCTGCGAGATCCAGGTCGCGACGCTGAGCCAGGGCGAGGCCAATGTGATTTCGCGGGAAGTGGTCGACGTCCACCAGCGCGACATAGCGGTGATGACCTCGCAGGGCGGGGCGGGCGTGTTCGATTTCGAGGCGTGGAAGCGCCGCGTGTCGAAGATAGACGATAGCTGGAAGTACTGACCGCGGCCTGAGACGCGCCGCGCATGACCAGCATGACTGTCAACGGGAAGCCGATGCGCTTCCTGATGGACCCCGATACCCCGTTGCTGTGGGCCCTGCGCGACGCGGCCAATCTTACCGGCACCAAATATGGCTGCGGCGAGGGCGATTGCGGCGCGTGTATGGTTCATGTCGATGGCGAGGCGCTGCGATCCTGCCTCATCACTATCGCCGAATCCGAAGGCCGGTTCATCACAACGATCGAAGGCCTGAGCCGCGACCGCTCGCATCCCGTCCAGCAGGCGATGGTTGCCGAACAGGCAATCCAGTGCGGCTATTGCACCCCGGGGATTGTCATGGCGGCGAGCGCCCTGCTGGCAAAAAATGCCGCTCCGTCGGAAGCGGAGATCAAGGAAGCCATACCCAATCTGTGCCGCTGCGGCGTCTATCCACGCCTGGTTCGATCGATCCAGCGTGCCGGGCGAGTGGCGCGGCGGCAGGAAATCATCAGCGCAGCGCCGGCTCCTGGGATCAGCGCAGAGGATGCTGCGCGCGAGATCCCTGCCTTGTCGGCGCCCGAAGAGGAATGAAGACCAGCCAAAGTTCGCTCAGGGTGTACGCTGAAATAGGCGCTACGCCGGTTGACCAACTTTTCCGATACTTGCATCGTGGGGCTGGCAGGACGGGCTGTCATTCCGTTAGAGGAGCGGCGATCACGCCATTTGATCGCCGCTCCGGTGTGAAGTTACATTTCCACCCGCACACCGATCCGTGCGCTGAACGGCTCGGCAGGCTGGATATTGTCGTCACCATGGGCGCTGGGATAGTAGGTTTCGTCGAATAGATTTTCGATATTGAGCTGAACGCTCAGGCGCTCGTTCACGGTATAATAGGCTGCCGCATCGACGCGCCAGTAGCTGGGTAGTTCGACCGTGTTCGAGAAGCTGGCATACTGGTCCGACTGGTGGATGACTCCAAGTCCGAAGCCCAATGCCTGGGTCACGTCGAACCGGTTCCATGCGGCAACCTGGTGTTTGGGGGTCTGCTGCAGGCGCTGGCCGGCGGGGCCGAAGCTGCTGGCGGTGCGCAGTTCGCCGTCGAGATAGGTATAACCGAGATTGGCTTTCCAGAAATCGGTAATCTCGCCGACCGCGCCGATCTCGAACCCGTCGACACGGCTCTTGCCGGTCAAGGTCGTCACGCCCATGCTGTCGGTAAAGGGGGTCTTGCTCCGCTCGAGCCGGAAGGCGGCGGCGGTCACCAGTACCTTGGCCAGGGGCGCCCATTTCAGGCCAAGCTCGTAATTGGTGAACTTCTCCGGCTCGAACTGGGTCGAGGTGGGGCTGAGCAGCAGGAACTGGTCGCCGGCCTGGGGCAGGAAGCTTTCCGCGTAAGAGGCATAGATCGAGAGATCGCGGTTGGGCTTCACGATCAGGCCGAGGCGGGGGCTGACTTTCTCATCGACCCGGTCGCCCGACACGCCTCCTGTGACGTCGAGCGTCTGGAGGTCGAAGCGATCCCAGCGCAGCCCGCCGACGAGTTCGATGTGATTGCCGATCTGGAGCTGCTCCTGAACATAGAAGCTGAGCGTATCGAGCTGGGAATCGCGCAGGCGCGCACCCACATTGAGCGCGTAGGGCGGGATGAAGATCGTATCCGCAAGCGGTGTTTCGTTCGGCGCGAGTCCGTCCGTGCCTGGCGCGCGGGTAAAGCTGACCGTATCGCGTCCGTTGGTGGTGTCCTGGCGGCTCGCTTCGAAGCCGAGCAGCAGGGTGGACTCGATTGTATCTCCGCCCGTCTGCCAGACGAGATTGCCTTGGCCGATCCAGTTCTCGCGGTTCGTGTAGTCGCGATAACCGCCGAGGAAGACGGTATTGGCGGCCGTATCGAAGCCGGAGGGCAGGATGTTGGCATAGACCTTGTCGTAATCGGCATACTGGATCGTGCCGTTGGCAGTCAGGCCGCTGCCGAAATCGTGTTCGATGCGCGCACGGCCGATATGAACCTGTGCCTCTGCCTCGTTGAAATCGGGATCGCCGAAGAAGGTATCGTCGTAGCCGCGCAATGGGCCGATGTCGTCCACCGAGGGGACGCCGCGGTCGGTGATGCGCTTGTCGTCGTCATAGGTGTAGCTGGCGACCAGGGTGGTTTGCGGGCCGAGTTGCGCAGTAATGGTGGGCGAGACACCGAAGAACCGGCCTTCATAGAAGTCGCGATGGCTATCGAACTCTTCATAGGTGCCGTTCACGCGCAGCGCGACGCCATCGGAAAGCGGCTGGTTGACGTCCGCGAGCAGGGCGAAAGCACCGAAACTGTCGACCGAGGCCTCTCCAGAGATCGCCTGTCCGGCAAGATCGGCGCGCTTGGCCACGCGGTTGATGGCGCCACCGCCCGCGCCGCGTCCGAAGATCAGTGCATTGGCGCCCTTGAGCACTTCGACCCGCTCGATATTGTAGAGCGAGCGATAATACTGCGCATCGTCGCGCAGGCCGTCGATATAGAAATCGGCGGTCGTTTCCTGGCCGCGGATGAACACTTCGTCGCGGTGGCCTTCACCGGTTTCCATGCTGATGCCGGGTACGTACCGCAAGGCTTCGCCAAGCTGGTGGATCGCCTGGTCTTCCAGCTGATCCTCGGTGATGAAGCTGACGCCCTGCGGCACGTCGATCAACGGAGTCGGAGTCTTGGTGGCAGTGGAGCCGTCCCGATTGTCGTAGCCGGTATCGCGTTCGCCGGTAACTACGATATCGCTCGGCAGATAGTCGCGTTCGGGCTGTGCGTTATCGGCATGCGCGGCGCTGGCGGAGAAAACGAAGGCGGCACCGGCAAACAGCGCGGCGCGCGAGTAACGATTGGTCATGAATATCCCTCAGGCGAAAATGATTCTCGATCGCCGTGGCCAGCTATTGAGAAGTATTCGCAATTGCAAGAATTATCCTATGACGCGCGTCTCTCTTCTGCGCCGCACTGTGGGCGGAGGTGCCGCAAGCGTTTGCTTGACCATCAATACTCGTCCTCCGCACGTGCGACCTGTGCCTTGGCTGCGGCTCCCGGAGCAGTCGCCTCGCCGATCAGGGCTTGCGCTTCGGCAATGCCGTCGGCCTCGCTCAGCTCGCCGGACTTGATTTCGTTCGCGATGGTCAGCAGGCGGCCGCTGACGACTGTGCCGGTCTGCGCTTCTTCTTCGATGGCGATGCCATCGTTGGCCTGGGCGACCTCGTCCCACTTGGCGCGGACTGCGCCCCAGTAGCTTTCGGTCGCCTTCCAGTAATCATCGGCCGCAGCGACATTGTAGCCGTCGAACTTGTCATAGGTGTTGAGGACATATTCCTGCACCACCGACTTAAGCCCGTCCTCGCCCGCGGCATCGGGCATCATCTTTGTATTGTCCTGCCAGTGAATCCAGCCCGTCGGGGTCAACTGGTGGCGGTTGATCGCGGCATAACGGTCGTAGACCGGATTGCGCACCGCATCGCGGCGGGCGAGCGGGCGCCAGGTCCAGTTCGAACGCCAGCGGCGGATGCCCTGGCTGTCGTGCCATTCGCCCCAGCCGGCATAGCGCGGACTGTCGTCGACCTGATAGACCGTCTGCGACCAGCGTCCGTTGCGCAGACGTTCGGGCACTTCCATCCACTCCCAGGTGTTCGGACCGGAATAGGCGAGGATTTTCTCCGGCTCGTATTCCCAATCCTGCCGCCAGTGTTTGATCACCATCTCGCTGCCTTCCTCGCCGACGACGAGCAGGTGCTGGAGTACGATCCTGGTGCCTGTATCCTCGATCACGCGGACCGATTCATGACCGCCGGAAATCTTGCGCTCAAGCGGCTCGTAGCCCTTCATCCAGGCTGTCGATTCCTGCATGTCGAAGCGGACCTTGTAATCGCCCGCCATCGATAGGATGGTTTCGCGGTCACGTTCGAAGTGCGCGCGCTCGACCGCCTCACCGCGGTCGGCGATGGGGCCATCGGCAAGTACCGGTGCGGCGATGAGAGCGGTGGCGAGTAGCGCCGAGCGGTAAAGTGTCGTGATTGTATTCATGGGTGTCCTCCCTCAGAACTGGAAGCTGAGCGAAACGCTCGCATTGCGGCCGGGCCGCGTATAGGCATCGGCCAGTGCGCCGCCGGTAGCCGGATCGGTGGTCGAGGCCGTTGACGACAGGCCCCTGACGTCCTGCCAATAGGAATAGGTCTCGTTCGAAATATTGAATATGCCCGCGCGCAGCTTGAGCATGTCGGTGATGGAAAAGAACGCCGTGGCATCGAGGATCATGAAAGCATTGGGCCGGTAATTGTCCGCACCGGTTCGTTCGGCGCCCTTTCGGGCGTGATGCGTCATGATGAGCTCGCCGCCGAAACGGCCACCGGGATCGCGATAGCCAACGCCCGCCACAAGATTGAGCGGGTCGACCGATTCGAGCGGTACCTTTCCGCCTCCCGGCAGGATTTCATCGCCATCGGCATAGGCGATGGCAAAACGCCCGGTGAAACCGCTGTCGAACCGCAACTCGGCCCGACCCTCGAGCCCTTCGATCTCGACCCGGCCGATATTCACGTACTGGAAGATCGATGGATCGGCTGGCGTACCTGCACCACCGACCACGGCCTGATCGATGAAATCCTTGTAATCGGCTTTGAACGCTACGGCCGACAACGACAGCCCATCGTTATTGTAGCGGATGCCGCCTTCCCAGCTCTCGCTCCGTTCGGGTCCGAGGTCGGGATTGGGGCGCGATGTGTATCCGAAGGCAGGGTTGCTGAAGAAGTTGTTGATCTGGAAAGGCGTGGGCGCGCGGAAGCCTTGCGCGTAATTGGCAAAGAGACGGATATCTTCACCGAGTTTCACGACTGCGCCCACTTTCGGCGAGAGCCGGGAATCGTCCTGCGCCCCCAGATTGGGATCGGGATAGAGCGGGTCGGTCTGCGGATCGAGGCTGTAGAAATCGAACCGCAAGGCTGGATACAGCGTCAGCGCGCCATCGAAGAAGCCGATCTCGTTGCCGAGGAATATGCCTCCGAGCATAAAGTCGGTTTCGGGAAAGGCGCTGGTCGGAAAAGTCTCTCCACTCGGCGGGACGGTGCCGTCGCGAAGACCCTTCTGGTTCGTCCAGCTGATATCGCCGCCAAGAATGGCACGGTAATCGACCGATCCCGTGGCGAACTGAGTCCGAACCTCGGCGCTCGCACCCCAGACGCGGTTCTCGAAAGTGTTCATGCGGGTGCGATCGGGGGCGGGGAGCGCGACGCCGGTACGATCTTCCTCGGTATACTGAATGTCTTCGCCGTCCTGTCCGTAAACGGCTAGATTGGCGTATTCGACCGTTTCTTCGCCCTCCCAGGTCCAGTCGAGCGAAACCCGTTTGCGTTCGGTCTCGTCGTCGGCAACCAGCCGATCGACGATCCATGCGGGCGGAGCAGGCGGCGGGCCGAACAGATAGGTCGGCTCGAGGCCGGATTGAACATCGGAATATATCCTGCTGTCGAGATACTCGCCGGTCAGGCGAATGCGATGTCCGCCAGCATGCCAAACCAGCTTGCCGAGAAGGGCATTGGATTTGCCGTCCTGTGGGTTTGGCCGAGTGCGTCCAGATCCAGTGCCGCCGACATCGCCCTGATTGTCGAGTTCCTCGAAATCGCGGCGGGTGTAGGCGAGCATGGCCGAGAAATTGCCGAACCGGCCGGCAAGGGCCGCGGTTTCCGCGAACTCGCTGTCCTCGCTGGCATAGGATGCTCGGACGAACCCGCCGACTGTTTCCCCTGCGCCGATCAAATCAACCGGATCGCTGGTGGTAAAACTGATGGCGCCTGCAAGACCGTCGCTGCCGTATAATGCCGAAGCAGGGCCGCGCAGGATTTCGACGGATTTGACCAGCGAGACGTCGGTATAGCCGCCACGTCCAGCGTCCTGCGCGCCGAATGTGAAGCCTTGCGGGCTGCGAATGCCGTCAACCTGGATCAGGACGCGGTTGCCACCGATCCCGCGAATGACGAAGTCTTCGTTGCGCGCCCGCCCGGCGGTGCCGAGTGCCGCACCGAACCGGGCGGGTGCGCGGCGGACCGACACACCGGGTTCGTAACGAACCAGGTCCTTGATGTCGGTCGCCAGTTCGTCGGCGATCTGCTCATCGTCGATATCGGTGACAGTTGCCGGCGCATCCTCGATCTCGAGCGGGGTGCGCGTCGCGGTGACCACGATCCTGCCGGTCGTTTCCTCTGCGTCAGCCACGGCTTCCGCATTGGCCGAGACCATGGCTGGACTGGCGGCGGCGGCAAGAGCCAGCAGAGTTGCGCCCGTCCGCAGTTGAGCCCGATTGCTGCATGGCGCGCCAACCGAAGCCGGTCGCGCGATCTCGCGTCGTGATCTCATGAATTTCCCTGTTCGCCTTCCTGGATGCGTGCTTGATATTGCGAGGCAGTCGCATTTGCAACAGGATTATGGGAAATCGATGTTTGCGTTTCGTCGGCCACGGCGGCAGGGCCTTACCCGAGATTCGAAATGGAGAAGCGGGCCATGAAGGCGACCATCTGGCACAATCCGAAATGCGGCACTTCCCGCAAGACGCTCGCGATCCTCGAAAACCTTTCCAGGGTCGATGTCGAAGTCATCGAGTATCTGCAGAACCCGCCGAGCGCGGAGAAGCTTGCCCAGTTGTACGGCGATGCTGGGATACCGCCGAGGGAAGGGTTGCGCCTGCGCGGGACCGATGCCGAAGAACGCGGCCTGCCCGATGCATCGCCGGGTGAGATCCTGGCGGCGATGGCTGCAGATCCTATCCTGATCGAACGACCGCTCGTGGAAACAGAGAGAGGTGTCCGTCTCTGCCGTCCGCAGGATGTGGTTCTCGAAATTCTCTAGGTGCGGTCCCGCGTCAGCGTGCTGTCGGCCTGCAAGCTCGCCCAGCCATAGGCGAAAACTATTCCGCACAGCGCTACGATCAACCCGAAACCGAGCCAGTCGGAATGGTTGTAAAGCCAGACGCCTAGCGCGGGCGCATAGATGAAGCTTGCTCCCGCGACCGAAGCGGTGACACCTCCGGCCCGGCCCTGTTCGGCGCGCGTCAGGGCGAGCGACGTTCCGGACGTATTGCCCGGGCGGAACAGGCCGAAACCGAGCGATGCGATGGCATATCCCAGGGCGATCGTGTGCAGGTTCTGACCGACCGCAAGCACGATCGTGCCCACACCGGAAATCGCGATACCCAAAAGCGACGCGGCGCGTGGGCCGAGGTTCAGCCGGGGGATCAGACCCCATTGGGCAAGAAGTGTCGCGATCGCGCCTGCCATCAGCACCAGACCGACCGGCCCTGCGCCCGCAGTTGGGTCGGCCCGCAGACCCATCCGGTCCAGAACGAGAAAACCCGCGATTCCGAGCACCATCGCCTGTGCATGACCACCGAGCAGCCCGCAAATCACCCAGGGACGGAGGCGTGGTTCGAACCAGCGCAGCTTGCGCGGCTCATCCAGTTCTTCCCCATCATCGTTGTCGTTTTCGCTGCCGCCGCCGGCGTTCTTGGCAACTTCGGAGCTCGGGCTGCCGGAATAGGGAGATTCGTATGTGCTGCCACGCGCCGGAAACTGCGGTTCATCGTCGGGCAGGCGCAGCCTGAGAGCGATCAGGGTGACACCTCCGATCAGCGCAAAAACGAGGAAAGGGCCGGCCAGCCCGATAACGGGTAGCACCATCAATGGCGCGAGAGCCGGACCGATCACGGTGCCGAGGCCGAAGCTCGATGCGATCAGCGACAGCGCCTGCGTCCGTTCGGATCGGGGCGTCCGGCTGGCGACATAGGCTTGGACGGCAGGCGGCGCGGCGCTGCCGAACCCGCCATAGAGACTGCGCGCAGCCGCGAACAGCAGCAGCGCCCAGAATGCCGGCAGAATCCCGGCAAGACCCAACCATAGCATCAGGCCGCACAACAAGAAGCTGGCGATGAAGCCGAGCATGCCCAGCGCCATCATCGCCTTGCGGCCGCGCCGATCCGAGCGTTCCGCCCACATCGGCGCGCAGATCACCCAGAGCAGGGCAGACCAGCTATAGGCCAGGCTGATCCAGACATCGTCCACCCCCAGCGAGGTGCCGATCGACGGCATGACCGATTGCATCGCCGTGTTGCCCGCCGCCGTGGTCAGCATGACCGTAAACAGGAGCGCCATGCGTGCGCGCGGGATGGCGGACGGGCGCGCCGATGGCAGCGGCGCTCTTGTCTCGGCGGGTTCGAAATCGGCCATCGATTGCGCGGTAGGCCCGCGCCGGCGACCTTGCAATGGCGCAGAGAGGCTGGCAGATGCGAGGTTTAACGAAACTGTCACAGGGTACGCGATTTTGACCGGACATCAGGGCGTTGGCGCCATCGCACGGCCGAGCTTGCGAAAGCGGGCTGCGCGGTTCTTCGGCCAGTGGGGCGTATTCTTTCGCGGCTTCATAGAGGAACCGCGCATGGTCGGGTCGATCATTCCATCGTCGCGCTTCACCATCGAGAAGATGCTGGCGCCGGTCGATTGGCAGCGCTGCAAAGTGTTCGTCGAATACGGCCCGGGAGTGGGCACGTTCTGCCAGCCGGTGCTCGACCGTCTGCGGCGCGACGGCACGCTGATCGTGATCGACACCAATCCGCTTTATGTCGATTATCTGCGGAAACATTTCCGCGACAGCCGCTTTCATGCGGTCCACGGCTCGGCCGCCGATGTGGTCGAAATCGTCAAGGCGCATGGCTGTGACGGGGCGGATTATGTTCTTTCGGGCCTGCCGTTCTCAACCCTGCCCGAAGGCGTGGGCCCGGCCATCGCCCAGGCAACCCACGAAGTCCTGCGCCCGGGTGGCGCCTTCCTCGTCTACCAATTCTCGGCGAGGGCACGCGATTTCATGGCACGGCACTTCCGCAGGATCGATCGCGGGTTCGAGTTCTGGAACGTGCTGCCCTGCCAGCTCTTCTGGGGCTGGAAGGATCGCGACACCTAGGGTCTGTGGGGATTTAGGATTCCCATTTGCGTGGATTTGTGATTCACGCTTTGGATGGAACGCTTTGTACTG
>NZ_JAIGNO010000010.1 GCF_019711515.1 Qipengyuania qiaonensis | reverse complement strand
GCCAAACGCCGCGCAGCAGGCAAAGCCTCGAAAGCCAGAAAATCACGCTGACAAGGCGGCCTCCACGCCACGCTTACCTTGTAAGCCGTCATTCATCGTAGCTCACAGCGATCATCTCGAAGAGCACGTGAGCAAAAGGCTGTGCCCCACCAGGTAAGATAATCATTGAAAACGGAACAATGTTCCGTATCTACGACTCGGTGCCAAGAATCATCGCTAGGCTTATGGAGAATCAATGCCCGCACACACTACCCCCACCGTCCGCTCGACAGCCATGGACCTCGCGCCTGCGCTGTCCATGGGTCCGCTATCGCTACCGATCGAAGGTCGCGGCGAAGTTCTGACCTACCGCGTCACCGCGCCCGCCGAAGGCGACAGATTGCCCGTCATCCTGTTTTCGCACGGAAATGGCCAGTCGCTCTATACCTACGGTCCACTCGTGAACTACTGGGCATCGAACGGCTTCGTGGTCATCAATCCGACCCATCTCGATTCCCGAATGCTGGCGCTCGCCGGCGACGATCCGCGCCGTTCTCAGCTCTGGCGGCATCGCGAGCAGGACATACTAGCGCTGCTCGACAATTTCGACGCGATCGAGGAAGCGGCGCCATTCATTAAAGGTCGGATCGATCGCAGTCGCATTGCGGTGGCAGGCCATTCCTGGGGCGCACAGACTGCCACCATGTTCCTCGGCGCAACGCATCCCGATCCCGACGATGGCTCGACTGTCTCGCTGCGCGATGCGCGGGTGAAGGCAGGAGTGCTATTCGCGGTGCCTGGCACCGGCGGCGACAATCTAAGTGAATTCGCCGCACAGAATTTCCCGTTTATGCACCCGGACTTCTCCGGTCTCGAGACCCCGACGCTCGTGGTTGCGGGCGACAACGACAACGGCGCGATGACCGTGCGCGGGCCCGAATGGTGGCGCGAGGCCTACGACCTTAGCCCCGGCGCCAAAGCGCTGTTCAAGGTCAAGGGAGGCGAACACTCGCTTGGCGGCATTCCCAACTACGAAGCGCGCGAGACCACCGATGAGGATCCGGCGCGTGTCGCCGCTGTCCAGCAACTGTCGATGGCCTTCCTGCTCAGCGCTTTGTCGTGCTCGGACATCGATTGGAAGACTGCGGTGAGTGATGTTCGCGGTGCTGCGGTCTCACAAGGAACGATCGAAGAAAAATGACGCAGGCGTGCTGCGGGCGATCAGTCGGCCCGCAGCCCGTCGATCAGCACTTCCAGCATTCGTTCGCCAAGCCCCGTATCCTGTGGAGAGACGAGCCGTGCAACGGTCTTGACCAAGTCGTCAGCGGTTAATCCGTCCCGGATCACGCCCGCTTCTCGCGCGGTCTTGAGCAGTCCGTCCAAGGCCGGATAGAACCGGTCCTCAAAATGCCTGGGCAATCCCGCATAGGCCGGATCGCCCGAATGCAGAGCGGCGGAGAAGCCGCGCTTGGTAGCTATGAATGCTGCGAAGCGGCGAAGCCATTCGGCCAGCGCTTCAAAGGGAGAATGGGTTGCGGCAAGGTCCTCTGTTGCGGCCGCGCAAGCGTCGATTTCCTGCCGAAACACCGCCGCAATCAGATCAGCGCGCGTCGGGAAGCGCCGGTAAAGCGTGCCGATGCCCACACCAGCGGCATTCGCAATGCTGCGGTTAGGCACGTCGACTCCTTCGGCGGCGAAAAGCGCGCGTGCGGCGTCAATCACAGCTTCTTCGCTACGTCGTGCGTCAATCCGTAACCGGTTCGCCTGGGCCATCTGCTCGTAAGTCCTTGCGCTATTCTAGCTCACATATTGATGCGGACGAGTAACGTGGACCTGACACAATGCCAACGTGACGTAGTCCGTCTTGCCGCCACAATGCGCATAACGAAGCCATTGCTGTCGCATGGCAGTTGAATTGAGGTAGGACGACGGGGCCTGTGACCGTCCATTCCGAGGGAAGTCCTCCCACAAACGCTGCGGCTGTCCTTTGGCCGGAAACCGAATGTCGGCTCTGCCCGCCGTTTGCATTGAAAGCCCCAGTTCCGCAATCAGCCCAATTTCTGTCAGTGTCACATCGAGCTTTGGCATCGAAGTGACAATCATGACGAACGCATCGCATCCACGAAAGCCGTGAAGGCGGCCGTTGGCTGTCGCTTGCTCGGATAGTATAAGTGGCATGGCGGCAATGATGGTGCAAACCCCTGCATCACTTCCACGAGGGCGCCCGATTGCAGGTGTTCGGCTGCCTGCTGCATCAGCAGGCAGCAAACTCCATAGCCACTTATTGCAGCGTCCCGCATCATTTCGATATCGTTGGTCACGAAGTTGGCCGGCACGGCTTGCTGCTTGCGCTCCCCGTCGCATTCGAATTCCCAGCGGTGGATCGCGCCGGACGTCGCGTGTCGGTAGCTAATGCATTTGTGGGCGGCGAGATCGTTGGGGCTATCCGGGCTTCCATGATGGTCAAGATAGTCGGGCGCAGCTACAAAGACGAGCGTTAGAGGATCGCTGATCCGCACTGAGATCATGTCGGCCTGCAGCGCTTTGTCGTGCCGTACGCCGCAGTCAAAGCGCTCGGCGACGATATCAACCAGGCCGTCGTTTACGGTGAGTTCGATCAATACGTCGGGATTGCCGCGCAGAAATCTGGATAGTTTTGGCATGATCACATAGGCGGCGGCGGGCTTGTGGGTATTGACGCGGATGCGCCCGATTGGCGTGGTGCGGAGGTTTTCCATCTCGCCGAGCACATCCTCGACCGAAGCCAGCGCTGGCTGAAGCCGAGCAAGCAAAATCTGCCCAGCATCGGTTGGGGCAAGCGAGCGGGTGGTACGGTTGAGCAGACGAATATCGAGGCGTGCTTCGAGAGACCGCATGGCATGGCTCAGCGCCGAGGCGGATATACCCAGTCGCTTGGCTGCTCCGGCAAAGCTGCCTGCCTCAACGATTTGCGCAAACGCCGCGAGCCCGGACCAGATATCGCGATCCATTCATGAAATTCCTTCAGCAACCTATTCAATGATCGTGGTCTAATCACTGCACAGCGCCATCTCTAGCTTCTTTGTGAAATACATCGGAGATATTCTATGGACCTCGCTACACTTCGCTCGCTCGGATCGTCAGGTTTGCTTGTCAGCCCCCTTGCACTTGGCACGATGACATTCGGCACACCGCGTTGGGGCATGGACGAGGCAGCTAGCCGGTCCGTCTTCGAGCGTTATGTCGACCTAGGCGGGAATTTCATCGATACGGCTGATGTCTATTCCGGCGGCGCGTCGGAAGAGATGGTCGGAAAATTCGTTAACGAAAGCGGACTGCGCCAACGCCTGGTGCTGGCGACAAAATCCGGCTTCAACACCGGCAACGGTTCGCATGAGGGAGGGCAAGGCAGACGACACATCGAAGCGTCGGTGAACCGCTCGCTCAAGCGGATGCAGACCGACTTTATCGATCTCTACTGGGTTCATGTCTGGGACGGCATCACCCCGGCGCTGGAATTGCTGCAAACGATGTGCGGCCTCGTGGCTAGAGGCAAAATCCGGTACTGGGGCCTGTCGAACAGCCCTGCGTGGTTCGTCGCCCAGCTAGCAACCCTTGCGCATGTGCACGGCCTCCCGGCGCCGATCGGGCTGCAATATTTCTATTCGCTCGTCGAGCGCGGCGTAGAGGATGAGCACGTGTCTCTGGCGAGGGAATTCGGAATGGGCCTGATACCATGGAGCCCGCTCGCCTACGGCCTTCTGACCGGCAAGTATGACCGCTCAACGGTCGAAGCTGGTCCATCGCGCGCTGGCGGTGTTCCCAGCAAGGGGGGCACGGCCGGTAGCAGATCGGCTGATGACAAACGCCTCGACGGCGACAATCCCTTTGGCGACACGCTCTTCACCGATCGTAACTGGCGTATAGTCGATACCGTCAAAAATGTGGCGGAGAAGATCGGCGAAACCCCTGCCCGTGTCGCGCTCGCATGGGTCGCCGGACGTCCCGGCGTTGTATCCACCCTTATGGGGGTCAGCCGTGCGGATCAGGTGACCGACAATGTTGGCGCTCTGCAAATCGCATTGCCGCCAGAAGCAAGAGACGCCCTAGATAGTGAAAGCGGTGAAGGCACGAGGTTCCTATATGGCCTGTTCCAACCGGCAGCGCGCAACCAGATGGTGTTCGGCGGAGCCACAGTGGTCGCTCGATCTGACGAAACGACTGGCTGACGGGGGACACTCAGCTCTCTCCCTCGCATGTAGACGCTCACCTTCTTGACGGACCGTTACTTCGCGATGTTCCAAGTACTGTTCTCCAATTGCGAAATGCCGGCGGATTGTCTCTGCGAGCTTGCCGATATTGATCCAACCTGCCAGCGTGAAATCTGGGTGGCCGCCGTCGAAAACGGTGCCACTGGCGAAGGCGTTACCGGTAACTTCTTGGTGGGAATTTTCTACGACGAAGCTGAAGTTCGCCGTGCACTTGCGGCGCATCTCGACCGATGCCTCGCCAACGCTGCGAGAGTCTCCACCAGATCAGATCCTCCAGCCTCGCTCGAATTTTGGACGCCCACGTCACTGGTGGACACATTTGAGAGGATGTTAGGTGAGAAAGAAGGCCCTGGCCGCGCAGTTTTCCGCACCCAATTTCACCAAGCCTACTCCTGACACTAGACCGGTACACAAAAGCGTAGCACAAACGCCCTTGGGGTTCTCATAAACCGCGAAAAACCGTCACTTTTTTCCGTCGATAAAGTGGGTTCGAATCCTCCCTCCCCGACCATACTCGATTTGCGTCACACCTTCATCGCGCAGCAGGCTTGCATGCGCGATGAAATTAGTGTCACCTCTTGGCTAGGTAACGCCAATCATCCCGGATTATTTTCATGCGCCGCGCCACTATTGCCGCCCTGTTCATCGCCACATTCGTACTCAGTGGGTGCAACACCGTCCGTGGAGTGGGCGACGACCTGAAATCGGTTGCCAACACGGTCGACGACGCGACCTGATACGCTAGAAACCGTAGTGTAGTCCGCCCCACACCGTTCGCGGGGCGCCCAAGTCGATCGAACCACCCTGATTACGCGTGACGATCGTTTCTCCGAGGAGATTTTCTCCACGCAGGATCAGCGCCAGCTTGCCGGTTATCGGGACCCTGGCGAAAGCATCGAGCGTGGTGGCGGACGGCAGAACGTCTGTTTCCAGGTCGTCTTCGAACTGCGCACCGATATAGCGCAGCGTGGTGGACAGGAGCCAGTTCCGCGCTGGCCGATAAGAAAGCGTCGCGCCGCCGATAAAGCGCGGGGTCTGCGAAGGGCGCTTTCCATCGAGCATCGCCGCCAGCCCGGAACCCCGAGCTTCGGCATCGGTCCACGAAGCGGAGGCATCCATGCTGAAATCGCCGATATCGGCCTTCGCGGATGCCTCCACCCCGCGCGAATGAATAGAGTCGATATTCCGGCGCTGGCGTAAGTTCGTATCGATCGTGACATTTGCAATGGCATTCTGCACCCGATTGTCGAAGGCTGTGAACGACAGGGATACGCCCTCGACAGGCGTGAGGTCGATGCCAGCCTCAAAGCCTTCGAGCCGCTCGTTCTCCAGGTCCGCGTTCGCCTGTGTTTCCACCGGGAAGACCACGAAGGGCCTGTACAGTTCGTTGAGCGTGGGCAAACGCAAGCTGGAATAGGCGGCAGCACGAATCGCAACCGTCTCGTTCGCTCGGAAGAGCAAACCGCCCCTGAAAGAAACGTCCCACCCGGCCCTGTCCGGATAGGTAGTGGCCTTGCTAGGCAAACCAGCCTGGTCCCGCTCGCTGAAGAAACCGGCGCGGATCGTCCAGCGGTCGAGACGGGCGCCTGCTGTCATTGTGAGCGCACCTAGGGTCCAGTCGTCCTCCAGAAACAGTCCGAAATCGGTGTTGATTCCGCCGGCATTCCGACGCGCGGTTACGTTGCCGGAGAATGCGCTTATTGCGGTTTCGAACAGTTCACCGTCCGAAAGGCGATAATCTGCACCGAAGCGCAGAACGTGATCGCCGCCCACCGGTGGCCGGAGTTCCAGCTTGCCGCCGAGCCCGGTAGATGGCGTGTTTCGTTGGTCCAGCACAGGGGTGAAGAGAGTCGAGGAAATGACAACATTGGTAAAATTGCGCGATTGAACATAGGCGATGGCGTCGAATTGCCACTCTCCCCGTCCTACCAGGCGGATACTGGCGTCCTGACCTTCGATGCTGCTGTCCGCACCTTCGAAACGCAATGTGCGCGTGCCGCGATAGGCGAGGCCGCGAAACTGCAGCTCGACATCGCTGGCAATCGGCGCGGCTCCGCGGAGCTGGGCGGACCAGCCATCGAAAGATGCCCGCGCCGAGGCCGGCACCCGATCGGCAACCGGTGTCGTATAAAAGCCCTCGCCCCGATCCCACCGGCCTGATGCGACAACGAACCCGCTGCCCAGCTGTACGCCGGCGCTGGCCGAGGCTTCGGTCTCGCCCCGATCGTTAGCGAGTAGCTGACCTGCGAAACCCTGCAACGCGTTGATGCCTGCGCTTTCCAACTCGATCGTGCCCGCAAGTGCGCCGGCCCCGAACGGACCCGCCCCCCCGCCCCGCGTCACCCGAATCTGCGACAGGCGCTCCGGAGCAAGCGCGCTGAATGGAACATAGCCGAAAAATGGATCGCTCATCGGCACACCGTCGAGCAGCACAAGAGCCCGACTGCTCGCGTTTCCGCCAAGTGCGCGCAAAGTCGCCCCCTGCGCCGATGCGTTGGCCGAGCGACTGTCGGAGCGACGGAACTGCTGGAACCCGGCCACGGATGAGAGGGCATCCTCGATCCGTCCCGAAGACGTGGAACGAAGCTGCTCTTCGTCGACCACCTGCACATCGTATGCCGGGGCTGCCGGGGTTTCCTGAAGCCCCTCTCCGGTCACGACGATCACGGGCTCATCGGACTGAGCAAGCGCAGAGTGAGCAGCGGCCAAGGCGATTATGCTGCCGGCGGTCAGGTATCGGAAAATAGCCATCGGTTCGGGCCTTAACTTGAGATCGCGCCGAATGCGAGCGCCAGCTAAGCGTTTGCACCGGAGCGTTGAATGCCTAGAGATGATCTCGTGCGAGAGGAGATGAGACGCATGACGCAAGCAGCTGATCGATCGGACTGGATAGAGCGCCCTGCGGCAGCCACGGACCGTACCAATTGCTCCCTGGACGATTATCAGGCGCTTTATGCCCGCAGCATCGAAGACGCGGATTCATTCTGGGCGGGACAGGCCCAACGGCTCGAATGGTTCACCCCGCCAAGCCGGATTGCCAACTGGTCCTACGATCCGGTTTCGATCAAATGGTTCGAGGATGGGGCGCTCAACATCTGTCACAATGCGGTGGACCGTCATGTAATCGCCGGGAATGGCAATCGTACCGCCCTGATCTTCGAACCCGACGATCCGGGAGGCGACCCCCGCCATATCAGCTATGCCGAGCTTCAGGCCGAAGTGATCCGCATGGCCAACACCTTGAAGAAATTGGGTGTTTCCAAGGGTGACCGGGTCACGATCTACATGCCAATGGTCCCCGAGGGTGCCTATGCAATGCTGGCCTGCGCACGGGTCGGAGCGATTCATTCGGTGATTTTCGGCGGGTTCAGCCCCGATGCGATCGCCGGCCGGGTCAAGGATTGCGCCAGCGACTGGATTGTCACCGCCGACGAAGGGCTGCGCGGCGGCAAGCCGATTCCGCTGAAAAACAATGTCGATCAAGCGCTTGAAAAAGTGCCGAACAAGGGTGTTCTGGTCATCAGACACACGGACGGTTCGGTGACCATGACAGAAGGCCGCGATCACTGGTATCACGAGTTGTCTGCGGACGTTCCGGGTGACTGCGCATGCGAGCCGATGAACGCGGAAGACCCGCTCTTCATTCTGTACACTTCCGGTTCGACGGGAACCCCGAAGGGCGTGCTCCACACCACTGGCGGCTATGCCGTGTGGACCGAAACCACCTTCCGCTACATCTTCGATTACCGTGAAGGCGAGGTCTTCTGGTGCACTGCCGATATCGGTTGGGTGACCGGGCACAGCTATATCGTCTACGGCCCGCTGCTGAACGGCGCCACCGCCCTGATGTTCGAAGGCGTGCCCAATTATCCCGATCACGACCGGTTCTGGGCGGTTTGCGAAAAACACAAGGTCAATATCTTCTACACGGCCCCCACCGCCATCCGCGCCCTGATGCGCGAGGGCGAGGCGCATGTGAAAAAGCATGATCTCTCCTCGCTCCGCCTGCTTGGCAGCGTGGGCGAACCCATCAATCCCGAAGCCTGGCGCTGGTATTACGATACGGTCGGCAAGGGGCAGTTGCCGATCATCGACACCTGGTGGCAGACCGAAACCGGCGGCTGCATGATCACCACCCTGCCCGGCGCACACGACATGAAACCGGGCAGCGCGGGCCGCCCCTTTTTCGGTGTGTGTCCGCAACTGGTCGACAATGACGGAAATGTCCTCGACGGCGCGACCGAGGGCAATCTGTGCATCACCCGTAGCTGGCCCGGACAGGCGCGCACCGTCTACGGCGATCACGACCGTTTCGTGCAAACCTATTTCAGCACCTACAAGGGCAAATACTTCACCGGCGACGGCTGCCGCCGCGACGAGGACGGGTATTACTGGATCACCGGGCGGGTCGACGATGTGATCAACGTATCGGGTCACCGTATGGGCACTGCCGAAGTCGAGAGCGCACTCGTACTCCACTCCAAGGTCAGCGAAGCGGCGGTCGTCGGCTTCCCGCACGATATCAAGGGCCAGGGGATCTACTGCTACGTCACGCTGAATGCCGGCGAAAAGCCAAGCGACGATCTCAGCGGCGAACTGCGCGCGCACGTCCGCAAGGAAATCGGCCCTATCGCCACTCCGGACCATTTGCATTTCACGCCCGCCCTGCCCAAGACCCGGAGCGGGAAGATCATGCGCCGCATCCTGCGCAAGATCGCAGAAAACGATTTCGAATCGCTGGGCGATACGTCGACGCTAGCCGATCCGGGCGTTGTCGATGCGCTCATAGACGGAAGGCAGCATCGCTAGCGAATTTAGCCGTCCGTTAACCACGGTCGTGGCATGGGAGGGGAAGACAAAAGGGACCCCGCCCGATGTGGATCGCAAAACAGCTCGTCCGGCGCACAAATCGGTCGGATTGGCGGAGCTATTTCCTGATTGCCTGTGTGGCCCTGCTCGCCCTGCTCCTGGCCGGTGCGAGTTGGAGCGCATTTCGCTCCTCGCAGGAGCGCAGCGCCGCACGAGAATGGCAAGTGCATACGCTCGAAGTTCTGCTCGAGGCGGACCAGTTGCGCACCGCCTCTCTTCAGCAATTGCGCGGAGAACGCGGCTTTCTGCTGACGAACGACGAAGAATTTCTGGAGCCCTATTATGACGGCCGGGCAAACACGACCAACAGCTATGCCCGCCTGCTGGAACTGACCGCCGACAATCCCGAGCAGCAACAGCGGCTCGCGAACATGCGCAACGAATTCCACACTCTCAATACCGTTCTCGAAGCCATGATCGAGCACCAACAAACCGGGCGACACGAAGAAGCGATCTTTTATATCCGGCGTCGCAACGACAAGGATGCGATCGAGGCAATCCTGCGCGAAATCGAAGGCCTGATGACGGTCGAACGTCAACTGCTCCAGGAACGCAACCATCTCGCGCACGTGAGGGCCACGTCGAACGAACGCTATCAGTACATTCTTGCCGCGGTGGGCCTTCTCCTTCTGGCGCTTTCGATATTTGCGACATTCTTCGTTCGGCGCGCGCTGGCGGCGGAAAATGCTGCACGACGCGAACTTCAGCGCGTCGCGTCGACGGACATGCTCACCGCCCTGCCCAATCGCCGGAGTTTCATGGAAGCGCTCGAACGATCGATCGCCCGCGCCGAAGCAGATCCCACACGAACCCTGAGCGTCGCAATTTTCGATATCGATCATTTCAAGCGCATCAACGACCGGTTCGGCCATCCGGCCGGAGACGCCGTGATAAGGGAGGTCGGAGTTCGAGCGCTTTCCGCCCTGCGCAAACGCGATCTCGTCGGCCGGATCGGAGGAGAGGAATTCGCCGTCATCCTGCCGCGCGCGGATATGGAAACCGCCCGCATCGTTTGCGAACGATTGCGTGAGGCGATAGCCGGCAGTCCGGTCGTCGCGTGCGATTCGATCATTCCCTTCACCGCCAGCATCGGGATTGCCGAATTTCAGGCAGGAGACGAGATCGACCATCTCATGGCTCGGGCGGATGCCGCTCTTTACGATGCAAAAACCGGGGGCCGGAACCAGGTACGCCTCGCCGCGTGATGCTTGCGCCCAGCGGCAATTGCCGCCTAGGCGCATCTCATGGAAAAACACCGCGTCCTGTTCGTATGTCTCGGCAATATCTGCCGCTCACCCTTGGCCGAAGCCGCATTTCGCAAGGCGGCCGAGGAAGCGGGGCTCGACATCGAAGTCGATAGCGCGGGAACGGCCAATTACCATGTTGGCGAACCACCCGATCCCCGGAGCATCGAAGAAGCCCAGCGACACGGGATCGACATTTCGAGCTATCGCGGCCGGCAACTGAGTTCCGATGATTTTCACCGGTTCGACCGGATTCTGGGAATGGACCGATCGAACATGGCCAATATGTCCCGCGTCGACCCTGGCGACGGCAATGCCAAGGTGTCGCTGCTGATGGATATCGTCCCCGGACAGGAGGGGCGCGAAGTTGCGGACCCGTGGTATGGCGGCGAGGACAATTTTCGCGACACGTGGGACGATGTGTCGATGGCCGCCGAGGCACTGATCGCGATACTCCGCGATGACGACGGTTGACGAAGCTGCGAAGGCACTGATCGGCTTGCGACCTGCGGCTGTCGAACCGCTGGCAGGCGGGGACATATCCGGTGCGAGCAGGCTGCGTTTTCCCGACGGCTTCACCTGCATCGCTAAAAGTGGCCCGCTGATCGAGCGCGAAGCCCGAATGCTCGGGGCCATTCGCAAGTCCGGCGCCCCCGCACCGGAGGTAATGGCAACAGGCGATAATTGGCTTTTCCTTCAGGACATCGGCCCGTCATTCCCGTTCGACGAAGCAGCCTGGCTGGCCATTGCAGACGCTCTTGTACCCCTTTCCCGTGTATCGTCCGATCGGCTATATGGTTGGGCCGAGGACTATGGATTTCACCACGTTAAAGTCCCGAACGCCTACAGCGCGAGCTGGGTCGATTTCTGGCGCGAGAACCGCCTTCTCTGCCATGTTTTCGACCTCGATCCGGAGCTTGCCCGCCGAGTGGCGGCGCTTGCCGATAAGCTGGGAGATATCATTCCCGATCAACCGCCGGTTTCGCTCGTCCATGGTGATCTTTGGGGCGGTAATATCGTCTGGGACGGGGTCACTGCCTGGCTGATCGATCCGTGCGCCTACCATGGCGATCGCGAGGTCGATGCCGCCGCAATGACGGTCTTCGACAGTCCGCCAGAACGTTTGTTCGACCGGCTAGGCCTCACGCCAGGCTGGCGGAAGAGGCTTCCGGTCTATCGTCTGTGGATGTGGCTCGTCCATATACGCCTGTTCGGCCCAAGTTATCGCGCAGCGGCGGAGCGGGATCTGAAGCGGCTGGGTTTCTAGCCCCCTCGTAGCGTCTTTACTCCGAAATCGCGTTCGAACAGATACAGCAGCACCCGTGCCGCTTCGCCGCGCTTTCCTTCCAGGCCGCCATCACGTTCCATCAGCAGGCGGGCGTCGTCATGGGCTTTGGGCAATAGCTCGGTAATCTGCTCGAGGCTGGCAACGGTGAAAGGGGTATCGCCCGACTGCCGCGTGCCGAGCAGTTCACCACCACCGCGCAGGCGCAAATCCTCCTCGGCGAGGAAGAAGCCATCCTGCGATTCGCGCATCAGGGCCAGACGTTTCTGGGCGGTTTCGGATAGCATGTCGCCGTGGAGGAGGACGCAGAACGACTTCTCGCTCCCGCGTCCGACACGCCCGCGCAGCTGGTGAAGCTGGGCAAGCCCGAACCGTTCGGCCTGTTCGATCACCATCAAGGTCGCATTGGGCACGTCGACACCGACCTCGATCACGGTCGTCGCCACAAGCAGCTTCGCATCGCCGCGCGCGAAGCGGTCCATCGCCGCGTCCTTGGTGTCGGGCGCGAGTTGCCCGTGGACCATCACGACGTCGTTTCCAAAGCGCTCTTTCAGCGCCGCATAACGAGCTTCGGCGGCAGCGATTTCCTCGGCCCCATCCATCTCGCGGACCATGGGGCACACCCAATAGGCCTGCCGTCCCTCGGCAATCTGGGCGGCCAGCCGCTCGACCAGGGCACCGATCCTGCCCTGTCCCATCACGACCGTGTCGATCGCCTGCCTTCCGGGCGGCAATTCGTCGAGCTTGCTGACATCGAGCTCGCCATATTGTGCCAGCGTCAACGTGCGCGGGATCGGGGTCGCCGTCATCGCCAGTACATGCGGCGCGCGCTTGCCCTTACTCGCTAGCATGAGTCGCTGCCCGACACCGAACCGATGCTGCTCGTCGATCACCACCATGGCGAGATTGCGGTAGGCTACCGCGTCCTGGAAAATCGCATGCGTCCCGATGACTATGTCGATGCCGCCATCGATGAGGCCCATCAGCGTCGCCTCGCGTGCCCGACCCTTGTCACGCCCTGTCAGGAGCGCGACCCGTGCGCCGGTCGGCTCGGCCATGCGGCGCAGGCTGTCGTAATGCTGGCGAGCCAATATCTCGGTCGGCGCCAGCAGGGCAGCCTGAGCCCCGGCCTCCACCGCGATCAGCATCGCTTCGAGCGCGACGACCGTCTTGCCCGCGCCCACATCGCCTTGCAGCAGGCGGAGCATCGGCGCTTCCTGGGCCAGATCGCCCTCGATCTCGGCGATCGACCGCTTCTGCACCCCCGTCAGCGGAAACGGCAGATCGAGCTTGCTCCGGTAGACACCATCGCCATGAAGCGGCTGACCCTTGCGCTTGCGGTTGTCCGCGCGGACGAGCATCAGCGCGAGACTGTTGGCAAGCAGTTCGTCATAGGCCAGCCGGTCGCGTGCTTTCGCGTTCTCGCTCTTGTGGGCCAGCGCCAGGGCGTCGCGCCAGCCGGGCCAACCTTCCCTGTCGAGTTGCGAGCCATCGATCCATTCGGGCAGCTCGGGCGAACGGACGAGCGCCTGTTCTACCAGGCCCGCAACCTTTGGTTGGGTCAGCCCTTCCGACAGCCGATAAACCGGCTCGCACAGCCGCTGCAGCGTCTCTTCCCCCTCCTGGACGACATGATCGGGGTGAACGATCTGCAACATGTCCCCGAAGCGTTCCAGCTTGCCCGCTACCCAGCGCGTTTCGCCCGCCGGTAGCTGCTTCTTCGCCGTGTAGGAGGCGCGCCCGAAATAGGTCAGCGCCAGCACATTGCCGATGCCGTCCTGCGCCAGCACGCGGTAGGGCGCGCGCGGGGAACGACCGCTACGATGCTCGGTGATGGTGAGCTTGACGACGATCTGCTCGCCCTCGCCCGCCTCGTCGACATTCTGCACCGCGCGACGCGTCACGAAGCGTTCTGGCAGGTGATAGTCGAGGTCGCGCACCCGCGTCAGCCCCAACCGGTCGAGCGGCTTCTTCAGCTTTGGCCCTACACCTTCCAGCGTTTCCGTCTCGGCGAACAGCGGATTGAGGATTTCGGGGCGCATGATTGCATGCGCTAGCAACTTCCGTCCCTCATTGCGAGGAGCCGGGAGCGACGCGGCAATCCATGACGAGCGATCTCCACAATCTCATCGCCACTTCATGGATTGCTTCGCGTCGGTCGCAATGACTGTTGATGGGCGGGCACAACTGCCTTACTCGCTTCCCATGCCCGATCTCCTCACCTTCGAAGGCCGCAAGCAGCGCGCCAAATTTCGTGCCTGGCACCGCGGCACGCGCGAAGCGGATTACATGATCGGCGGCTTCTTCGATCGCTACCATGAAAGCTGGGGCGAGGAAGAACTCGCCTGGTTCGAAGCCCTGCTCGAGGAAGACGACGTCGATGTCATGGCCTGGGCCCTGAAGACCCAGCCGACCCCGCCGCGCTTCCAGGGAGCATTGATCGAAGCCATGCAACAGCTCGACTACGTCGATATTCCGCGTTGACCGGCGGGCGCTAGCGCCTATCTCGTCACCACCATTGCCGTACCCCCTTCCCGTTCGGGCAGGGGGCAATCGTACGTGTGCGGAACGCTGCGCGCGAAGGAACGCTAAGGAACACGATGCCCGACCTGTCCCGTATTCTGAAATCGAAACACCCGCTTACGCTAGCACAGGTCGCTCGCGGTGCGCAGCCGCTGGTGATGGCGGACCTCACCCGGGCGAGCACCGGTCGCGCCGTATTCATCGCACCCGACGATGCGGCGATGCGCGGGATTGTCGATGCCGCCGCCTTTTTCGCGCCTGAACTCGAAGTCATCGAATTTCCCGCCTGGGATTCGCTCCCCTACGACCGGGCGAGCCCCGCGCTGTCGATCAGCGCAAGGCGGCTGGCCGCACTACATCGCCTGCAAGCGGGCAAGGCCAAGGCTCAACTCGTCGTAACTACGGCCAATGCAGTGCTGCAGCGTGTCCTCACACCCTTTCGCATACGCGAGAGTGTGCGGGAATTCAGGGCGGGGATTGAGATCGGACGCGAAAGTCTCTCCGCCCTGTTCCAGCGCCAGGGATACAGCCGCACCGATACCGTGATCGACAAGGGCGAATATGCCGTGCGCGGCTCTATCGTCGATATCTTCCCCAGCGGCATGGACGAGGCGCTGCGCCTCGATTTCTTCGGGGACGAGCTGGAAAGCCTTCGGACCTTCGATCCCAACACGCAGATGAGCACCGGCAAGCTACAGTCGCATCTGCTCCTGCCCGCCAGCGAAGCGCTGCTCGACGAGGACAGCATCAAGCGCTTCCGTAGTCGTTACCGCGAGATGTTCGGCGCCAATGCGACGCAGGACCCGCTCTACGAGGCTGTGAGCGACGGACGGCGCCTCGCCGGGATGGAGCACTGGTTGCCGCTCTTCGAGGAGAAGCTGGCGACGCTGTTCGACCATATCGGCAAGGATGACCTTGTGGTCGTGGATCAGGCTGCGCTCGCTGCAGCCGACGAACGCGTCAAGGACATCTCCGACTACTTTGAGCAACGCACAGCCATTACCGGTCAGGCCAAAGGCAACTATCGTCCTCTGAAGCCGGAGGCGCTCTATTTGACGGGCGATGAGTTCAAACGAGCCCTTGCCGATGCACCCACCCACCGCGCGACGCCTTTCGACGAGCCCGAAAGCGACACGGTGATCGACTTCGGCTTCCGCTCGGGCCGCGATTTCGCTCCCGAACGTGCCCGCGGCGATAATGTCTATCCGATCCTGGCGGAGCATCTGAAATCGTTGTCGAAGTCCGGCAAACGCCCGCTTCTGGCCGCCTATTCCAAGGGCAGCCGCTCGCGCATTGCATCAATCCTCGATGAAGCCGGCACGCCGGTACAGATGGCCGAAACTTGGCAGGAAGCGCTGGGTCTGTCGGCCAAAGGCAAGCCTGCGGCTCTGATTCTGCCAATCGAGGCAAGTTTCGCCAATGACGAGATGGAACTGCTGACCGAGCAGGACATTCTAGGCGACCGGCTGGTGCGCCGCAAAAGGAAGCGCAAGGATGCCGATGCCTTCCTCGCCGAATTGCAGGCACTCAGCGTCGGCGATCTCATCGTCCATACCGAACACGGCATCGGCAAATATCTCGGCCTCGAAGCCATCGCGGTTGGCAAGTCGAAGCACGATTGCGTCCAGCTGGAATACAGGGGCGGCGACAAGCTCTTCATTCCGGTAGAGAATATCGATGTGCTCAGCCGCTATGGCAGCAGCGAGGAAGCCGTCATGCTCGACCGGCTGGGCGGCGAAGCCTGGCAGAAGCGTCGCGCGCGGCTCAAGGAACGGATCACCGAGATTGCCGGAGAATTGATGCATGTCGCCGCCGCACGCGCTCTGAAGAAGGCGCCGGTGCTGGAGATTGAAGACGGACCTTACAACCAGTTCCTCGACCGTTTCCAGTATGAGGAGACCGACGATCAGGATCGGGCCATCGCCGACGTTCTTTCCGATCTCGAAAGCGGCAAGCCAATGGATCGCCTGGTGTGCGGCGATGTCGGCTTCGGCAAGACCGAGGTCGCGCTGCGCGCTGCCTTTGTCGCAGCAATGAACGGTCAACAGGTTGCGGTAGTGGCGCCCACCACTCTGCTTGCGCGTCAGCATTTCGAGAATTTCGCTAACCGCTTCAATGGCTTTCCGCTCAAAATTGGCAGGCTTTCACGCCTCGTCCCCGCACGCGAAATGAAGGAAACCCGGGAGGGACTCGACAATGGTCAGGTCGATATCGTCGTCGGCACCCATGCAATCCTGTCGAAGCAGACGAAGTTCAAGAACCTCGGCCTTGTCATCGTCGATGAGGAGCAGCGCTTTGGTGTTGCGCACAAGGAAAAGCTCAAGCAATTGCGCGCCGACGTGCATATGCTGACGCTCACCGCTACGCCCATCCCACGCACGTTACAGATGGCGATGACCGGCCTGCGCGAACTCTCGACCATCCAGACGCCGCCGGTCGACCGTCTCGCTGTGCGCACCTATGTGATGGAATGGGATGACATGGTCATGCGCGAGGCGCTGCTACGCGAACATCATCGTGGCGGGCAGAGCTTCATCGTGGTGCCCCGCATTTCCGACATGGAGCAGATTTCCGACTGGCTGCATGATAACGTTCCGGAAGTGAAATTCGTCGCCGCGCACGGCCAGATGGGTGCGGGCGAAATCGAAGAGCGAATGAGCGCCTTCTACGAGGGCAAATACGATGTGCTTCTCGCCACGACGATTGTCGAAAGCGGGCTCGATCTGCCCAGCGCGAACACCATTATAATCCACCGCGCCGATATCTTCGGTCTTGCCCAGCTATATCAACTGCGCGGGCGTGTCGGCCGTTCGAAACTGCGCGCGTACGCCTACCTTACTTACGCGCAGGACACGCAGCTGTCCGAAGTGGCGGAAAAGCGGCTGAAGGTACTGGGCGACCTCGACAGCCTCGGCGCAGGTTTCCAGCTGGCAAGCCACGATCTCGATATTCGCGGTGCAGGCAATCTGCTGGGCGACGAACAGTCGGGCCATATCCGCGAAGTCGGTTTCGAACTCTACCAGTCGATGCTGGAAGACGCGATCCTGGCCGCCAAGGCGGGCGAATTGGGACTGGCGAACAAGCCGGAAAAAATCAGCCCTCAGATCACCGTCGATGCACCGATCATGATCCCTGAAGACTACGTCCCCGACCTCGCCGTGCGCATGGCGCTATACCGTCGCCTCAACGATGCCCCGGACAAGGCCGAGATCGAGGCGCTCGCGGCCGAAATGATCGACCGCTTCGGAGATCTGCCGCCCGCCACCGCCAACCTCGTCCGCCTGATCGAAATAAAGCACCAGGCGATCAAAGCGAATATAGCCAAGATCGATGTCGGCGCGCAGGGTACGCTCGTTACCTTCCACAACGACGATTTCCCCGATCCCGTCGGCCTCCTCGCCTATGTGGACAGGCTGCAGGGCACCGCGAAACTGCGGCCCGACATGAAGTTGGTCATAGGCCGCGCCTGGGGCTCTCCGGAAAGCCGCCTCAATGGATTGTTCCAGCTGACAAAGGGCCTTTCAGGCATCGTCAAGAAATCGCGACAGTATGAAAAGGTTGCAGCTTAAGCTCATGTAAGCTTGAGGAACTCACCCGGAGCTATTGGTTTGGCCCGGAAGAAGCCCTGGTAGGATTCGCATCCTTCAGCGCGAGCCAGATCACGCTGCGCCTCGTTCTCTACACCCTCAACGAGTACTTTGAGGTCGAGCGCGTCGGCCATAGCCATGATCGCGCGAAAGACGGCGAGGTCGCGCTCGTCATCGAGCACCCCATCGAGCATGGACCGGTCGAGCTTTATACAGTCGATCGGCAGCACTTTCAGATATCGAAAATTGCAGAACCCAGCACCGAAATCGTCGAGCGCAATCCGTATGCCGAAGAGCTTCAATTGATCGAGGACGCGGCTGACGCGATCGAGATCGGCGAGCAGAACCTGTTCGATGATCTCGAGCGTGATGCGTCCGAGCGAAAAGCCCGTCCTTTCCGCCATGCGCGCGAAATCGATCGCGAAGTTTTCGGCAGCAAGATCGACAGGCGTGATGTTGAGTGAAAGCCGCAGAGACTCTGGCCATTTCAACGCCTCCTCAAGGGCGCGCCTGGCAATATGCCGCGAAAGATGGGCGACGTGATCGGCGCGCTCCGCGATCTGGAACAGCGTTCCTGCTCCGATCCTTCCTATGACCGGATGTTCCCAGCGGGCCAGTGCTTCCGCGCCGATCAGCCGATCGTCATCGAGGGCATATTGCGGCTGAAACAGGATCTCGATCTCATCCCGATCGATCGCGGCCAGCAAATCCGCCTCTAGCTGCTGGTTCGAGCGCCCCGACCGTGCTACTTCACCGGCGGACCAGTCGATGCGCCGCCGATTGCTATCGCGCATGCGGGCGGCAACCTCAGATAGACGATCAAGCACGCTGTCCGCATCGTCGTTTTCCGTAACCCTCATCAATGCCAGTCGCGGCCACAAGCGCAGGCTTGCCCCACCTTCGGGATTGGCAATCGGCATAGCGATTGCATCGGCCAGCGCCTCGGCCAGCCATTGCCAGCGCTCGCGACTGCATTCCTGGCGCGCCGCCAGCAGGAAGCTGCCACCGCCCAACCTCGCGGCAATCCACGCGCTGCTGCTTTCGAGTTCGTCTGCTGCGAAATGCTTGATCCGCTGCGCGATCTCTACCAGTGCGCCGTCGCCGGCGCTTTCGCCGAAGGCGACGTTCACCGTGTCGATCCGGCCCAGCGTGATGAGCATGGCGTGCATGGGGCATGGGATGGTGCTGTGCGGCCAATCGCGTTGCCACTGCGCGATTGCTTCGCGAGCCTGTGCCTGATCGGCAAGGCTAGTAAGCGGATCGCGCGTTCCGCCAATGATTTCGTAGGGCATGCTGGCCATCCGGCTGTCCTTATCGCGCCCCGCGGGACCCTATGACACTTTTTCCGCTGTGTTGCCAAATGGGACGCGCATACATAGGTACGCCTCGTGCCCGGTCGCATTTCATCCGGGATAGGAGGATGCCGGGGACCATGCCCGAATACAACCGCTTGGCCCTGCTCGTTTCCGACGCTCCGCGTGCGCTGGAGGCTGCGGACGGAGATTTTCGCACCATCGCCGACTGGGTACCGTTGCAGGATGCAGAGGCAGTGGTCGTTCTCGGCGGTGACGGCTTCATGCTTCAGACGCTTCACGCGATGCTGGATGTCGGGCGGATCATCCCGGCCTATGGGCTCAATCTCGGTACGGTCGGGTTCCTCATGAACCGGAATCGCAATCCCGAAACGCTCCTCAAACGCATCGGCAAGGCCAAACCCCATCACATCGCTCCCTTGCGCATGGTGGCGCGAACGCAGGACGGTGCGCAGCACACATTTTGTGCAATCAATGAGGTCAGCCTGCTGCGTGAAACGCGCCAGACGGCAAAGCTCGAAGTGACCGTTGACGACAAGGTGCGCATTCCCGAACTGGTTTGCGATGGCGTGCTCTTGGCCACTCCCGCGGGATCGACGGCCTACAACCTGTCGGCCGACGGTCCGATCCTGCCGCTCGACTCCAGCCTTATCGCGCTCACGCCGATCAGCCCCTTCCGCCCGCGAAGATGGCATGGCGCCATACTTCCGGATCGCAGCCGGGTCGGCCTCCGTGTGCTGGAAGCAGAGAAGCGCCCGGTCTCGGTTGTGGCCGATCAACGCGAGTTGCGCGACGTCGCTCAAGTGGATCTCGAAATCGCTCGCGACAGCGAACTCACGCTGCTGTTCGACCCCGGTCACGCGCTCGATGAGCGCATCGTCGCCGAGCAGTTCGTGGTTTGAACCGCACATCTGCGCAACCGCGCGTAATTTTTGCCATTTGCCCGCTTGCCAAACGGAAATCGCACCCATATAGGCGCACCCCTGCCCAGCGGGCTGCTCCCCGATAGCTCAGCGGTAGAGTAGGTGACTGTTAATCACTTGGTCGTTGGTTCGAATCCAACTCGGGGAGCCATTTTGCTCAAAAATTCAACAGCAAGCGCACGCCCACCCAACCGGTGAGCGCGGCTGTACCGAGCCTTATCCAGCGCTGCGGCAGATATTTCAGAGCGAGAAAGCTGCCGATCTGACCACCGACTGCAACCGCAATCAGCAGCGGAAGACCGAGTTCGACTGCCGCCCCCAACCTTCCCGCGCCGCCTTTCAGCAATTGCCCAGCTATTCCGAACAGCGAGTTCACAAGTATGAATAGGCTCGCTGTGGCCGCAATGGCGCGCGCGCTATTCCATTTCGTAAGATGCAGGAAAGGCGCAAGGAAGATACCGCCGCCAATGCCGACCAAGCCCGCCAGATAGCCAAGCGGAACCGCGAGAAAGGGCATGGCGCGCGCGAAACGCGTCGGCCCCGAAACGGGACCATCGCCCGTTGGCAGGATCAGCGTGATCGCGGTCAGAACGAGGCTGCCACCGAGGATGGTCAGAAATGCGGACTCGCCAATCGGTGTCAATCCGCCCAGAAAAGCCGCCGGTGCGGCTGTCGCCGTCAATAACAACGCTCCGCGCCATGGCGTGACTCTTGCGCGGGCAAACCGCACCGAACTGCCTGCGACGACCACGATGTTGCACGCCAAAGAGAGCAATGGGAGGATTCGATAATCCACCTCGGAAAGTGCCAACAGCGCCGTATAGGTCGATCCGCCACCGAAGCCGACGCTGGCATAGAGCAGCGCCGTCAGGAAAAATCCGACGATCAGGGCTGCCACGTTTATTTGATCCGAGCGGGCTGTGTAGATCGGCTAAGCGTGGGCGGAAACTCGCCGACCCCACTCAAAACATCTGCGCCAGCAGCCATGCCCGCACCAAAATAGAGAATCAGGCCTTAGCGCCGGCGCTGATCGCACCGTGACAATGTTTGTACTTGTTGCCAGAGCCACACGGACAGGGCGAATTGCGACTTATGTCCATCCCCGCATACGGGTTCTCGCTTGCCGAACCGCCTGGGCCGACGGCGGCGCGGGGACTACCCGCCAGCGCACCGAACAAAGCCTCGCGATTCGCGGACCCGTCACCGTCGTTCGAATTCTCCAGACCGGATAGCGGATCGATATGACCGGTCAGGAAATCGGGAAGATCGGGCAGGTCTATCTGCGGCAAAGGTGCAGGCTCGACCAGTTCGAGGCGGATGAGCTTGTTGGTCACGGTCTCGCGCAGCTTGTCGAGCATGGTTTCGAATAGGCTGAACGCTTCCTGCTTGTATTCGTTGAGGGGCTGTTTCTGTGCATGGGCGCGCAAACCGACTACTTGGCGCAAGGCATCCAGCGTGGCGAGGTGATCCTTCCATTGCCCGTCGAGTTCTTGCAGCAGCACGCTCTTCTCGATCCGGCGCCACAAAGCGGGATCCGCGGCGGCGATCTTGTTGTCCATGATCGTGTCGGCTTCGGCAGCAAGGCGTTCCTCGATGATTTCGGGTTCGACCTGGTCTTCCTCGACCCATTGCTCGATCGGTACATCGATGCCGAGCACGTCGCCGACCCGCTCTTTGAGGCCGTCGATGTCCCACTGTTCGGGATAGGAACCCGGTGGGCAGGCTTCGCCGACCAGCGAATTGATCGCGTCGTGGCGCATATCGACCACCACATCGTCAACCGCTTCGCTGTCCATGATTTCGGCGCGCTGTTCGTAGATGACCTTGCGCTGATCGTTCATCACGTCGTCGTACTGCACGACCTGTTTGCGGATTTCGTAGTTACGCGCCTCGACCTTCTTCTGCGCGGTCTCGATTGCCTTGGAAAGCCACTTGGAGCCGATCGCCTCGCCGTCTTCCAGGTTCGAGTTCATCATTTTTGCAAACAGAGTATCCGGCCCGAAAATACGGAGAAGATCGTCTTCAAGGCACAGATAGAAACGGCTGAGGCCTGGGTCTCCCTGACGGCCGGAACGACCGCGCAGCTGGTTGTCGATCCGTCGGCTCTCGTGACGCTCGGTGCCCAGCACGAACAGGCCGCCCGCATCCAGAACCCTCTGACGCTCAGTCGCTATCTCCGCCTTGATGCGATCCCGTTCGAGATCCTTCTTTGCTCCATCTTCCATGTCGCCGAGTTCATCTTCGATCCGGAAATCGACATTGCCGCCAAGCTGGATATCGGTGCCGCGACCGGCCATGTTGGTGGCAATCGTCACCGCACCGATACGGCCGGCCTGCGCCACGATATGCGCCTCCCGCTCATGCTGACGAGCATTGAGAACCTCGTGCTCGACACCTTCCTGTCGGAGGAATTCGCTGAGCATTTCGGACTTTTCGATCGACACGGTGCCGACAAGCACGGGCTGACCGATCGCGTTCTTCTCGGCAATCGCCTTGGCGATGGCTTTGAACTTGTCCTGGGTATTCTTATAGAACTCGTCATCCTCGTCGATGCGCGCGACGGGGACATTGGTCGGGATCTCGACCACGTTCATCTTGTAGATGTCCCAGAATTCCGCCGCTTCTGTCGCCGCGGTGCCGGTCATGCCCGACAGTTTGGGATACATGCGGAAATAGTTCTGGAAGGTGATCGAGGCGAGCGTCTGGTTCTCCGGCTCGATCTTGACTCCTTCTTTGGCCTCCACCGCCTGGTGCAGGCCGTTCGACCAACGACGCCCTTCCATCATGCGTCCGGTGAATTCGTCGATGATGACGACCTTGTCGTCCTTGACGATATAGTCGGTGTCCTTCTTGAACATGTGCACCGCGCGTAGTGCCTGGTCGAGATGGTGGACGACCTGCGTGTTCTCCACGTCGTACAGATTCTCGGTCTCCAGCAGGCCCTTTTCGATCAGCAGCTTTTCGACTTCCTCCGTACCCTCTTCGGTTAGCTGGATGCTGCGCTGCTTCTCGTCCTTCTCGTACCAATCGTCGGGGAAGGTCTTCACCACTTCGTCGATCGAAATGTAGAGATCGGACTTGTCTTCCGTAGGACCCGAGATGATCAGCGGCGTCCGCGCTTCGTCGATCAGGATCGAGTCCACCTCGTCAACGATGGCGAAATTGAAGGGGCGCTGCACCATCTGGCTGCGCTCGTGCTTCATGTTGTCGCGCAGGTAGTCGAAGCCGAGCTCGTTATTGGTCGAATAAGTGATATCCGAATTGTAGGCCTCGCGGCGCTGATGCTCGCCGAGATTCGGTACGATCACGCCGACGGTCAGGCCGAGAAACTTGTGCAGACGACCCATCCACTCGGCGTCACGGGCAGCCAGGTAGTCGTTGACCGTAACCACGTGGACGCCCTTGCCCTCGATCGCATTGAGATAGGTCGCCAGAGTCGCGACCAGCGTCTTGCCTTCACCCGTGCGCATCTCGGCGATTTCGCCACGGTGAAGGACGATACCGCCCACCATCTGCACATCGAAATGACGCATCCCCAGCACGCGGACCGATGCCTCGCGAACGGTGGCGAACGCTTCGGGAAGAATGTCGTCCAGCGTCTTGCCATCGGCCAGCTGCGCGCGGAACTTGTCGGTCTGTGCAGCCAGTTCCTCGTCCGAGAGCGCCTGTATCTGCGGTTCGAGCGCGTTGATCTGGGCCACGATCTTGCCGAGCGATTTGACATAGCGGTCGTTCGACGAGCCGAACATCGACTTCATGATGGAATTGAGCATGTGAGGGGCCCTGAGCCTTCTGAATGAATTCTATGGTGTGAACGCCCGTGCACGCTGCTCGTGCCGGGAGGAAATCTTGAGCTGCCGCTGCGAGCTATTCGTAAGAGCGGTCGACGCCGAACTGCACTGTCGGAATGACAACAGTAATGACGGGAGCCGGCTTGCACGGCTTCTTCGCCCGAATTGTGTCGAAAGACTGCCGGTTGACGCGGCTGCATTCGCAGGCGTCGCCCTTACGCGCTTTTTCGGCCTTTGCCGCCAATTCGACACCCGATGCCTCATTGTAGATGACTGCATGAGCAGGCGCGCCCGCGGCGGCGAGGCCGGTGAGGAGCGCAAGCAGAGTGATCAAACGACGAAGCATTGCATCGTTCAGATAGGGCGTGTCGCCGCGCGCGTCCACCCCGCTTCACAGTTTACCCCGTGGCTCTCCGGCACTATTCGGGGCAGCGATGGAACTCGAACGCTCACCCCTTGCCCGCCCCTTCCCCCACTTGCCCAAAATCGACGGTGTCACGCTTCGCGTGGCGCGCGCGCAATACAAAAGCTGGGACCGCTGCGACCTTACGCTGGCAGAGCTGGCGCCCGAGACCGCGGTTGCAGGAGTTTTCACCAGAAGCGCTTGTGCTTCGCGAGAGGTCGAAATTGGCCGCGAGCAGGTCAAACTCGGGCGTGCGCGGGCGCTGGTGGTCAACGCGGGCAATTCGAACGCCTTTACCGGATATCGCGGGCGCGAAGCGGTCGAAGCGATCATGGCGCAGGTCGCGGGCGCGTTCGATTGTCAGCCGAGCGAGGTTTTCGTTTCCTCCACGGGCGTGATCGGAGTCCCGCTGCCGAAAGACAAAGCGAAGGCCGGGATCGAAGCCGCACTGATTGCAGAACCGTGCGGCTGGGAAGACGCCGCAAGAGCGATCGGCACAACCGACACCTTCACCAAAGGCAAGACCGCTTCCGCCTTGCTGGGAGCGACGCGAACCGAACTTGCCGGCTTTATCAAAGGCAGCGGTATGATCGCGCCCGACATGGCGACAATGCTCGGCTACATCTTCACCGATGCACTGATCGAACCGGGCTTTCTCCAGGAAATGCTGTCCAAGGCGAGCGAGGCGAGCTTTTCGTGCATCACGGTCGACAGCGATACGTCGACGAGTGACACGGTGCTGCTGTTCGCTACCGGCAAGGCGGAGAATGCACCTCTCGCATCGTGGGGCGATGCTGGAGCGGATGCTTTCTACGCCGCGCTGCTCGAAGTTTGTCGAGAGCTTGCGCACCTGGTGGTTCGCGATGGAGAAGGGGCTCAGAAATTCATCGAGATTGCGGTCGCTGGCGCCGACAGTGATTCAAGTGCTCGCCGCGTTGGTCTCGCCATCGCCAATTCCCCTTTGGTAAAGACGGCCATAGCCGGCGGCGATGCAAACTGGGGCCGAGTGGTCATGGCGGTCGGCAAGGCCGGCGAACCGGCCGATCGCGACAAACTTTCGATCGGCTTCGGGGGCACTTGGGCGGCGAAGGACGGCCAGCCCCTGCCCGACTATGACGAGGCTCCGATTGCCAGGCATCTCGAAGGTCGTGACATTCGTATCGACGTCGATCTTGGTGTGGGCGATGGCTGCGCGACTGTGTGGACCTGCGACCTGACCCACGGATACATCTCGATCAACGCGGACTATCGCTCGTGAGGACGCTCGACGCGGAAATCCTCGCACTCATGAAACGTGTGACCGAGCAAGCAATCTTGCCGCGCTATCGCAATCTGTCCGGTAACGAAATCATCGAAAAAGCCGAAGACGATCTTGTGACCATAGCCGACCGCCAGGCCGAGATCAGGCTGGCAGAAGGTCTGGCACGGATCGACGACTCTCTTGCCATAGTTGGCGAGGAGGCGGCGCACGCGGACAAATCCGTTCTCGATGATCTGTCCGGCGATTGCTGGATCATCGATCCGATCGACGGGACACACAACTTCGCGCATGGCAACGCACCCTTCGGGATCCTGTTGGCACTCGCCTCGGGGGGGTACACGCAATCAGGCTGGATCTATGACTGCGTTTCGGGCCGTTTTTGCAGTGCCCATCGCGGCGGCGGTGCATTTGTCGATGGTCAACAAACCGCTTCACGTACGACGGGCGAGACCCCGCCGGTTGCCGCAATTTCCGTCATTTTCCTTGACCCTCAACGGCGCAAACAGGTCACAGAGCACATAGCGCCATTCTACCGCACGGTCGAAACGCCACGCTGCGCGGCGGAGCAATACCCCAGGCTTGTCCTCGGCCAGAACGATGTATCTTTTTTCGAACGCACGCTCGCATGGGACCATGCGGCCGGTGCTTTGTGGCTAAACGAGGCGGGCGGAAAAGCAGCGAGGCCCGACGGCTCACCCTATCGCGTGGACGAGGTCGGCCGCACGGGTCTTTTGGGCGCAGCGAGCCCGACCCTGTGGGACGGACTCGCCGAACTATACGCGAGAATGGATTACAGTTCGCCCTCAAGCCACTGCTTGAGCTGACCTTTTGGAGCCGCCCCGCGCATTTGAGCGGCGGGTTCGCCATTCTTGAACAGCACCAGATAGGGGATGGACTGGACCCCCATCGAACCTGGAACATCGGGATTTTCCATGATGTCCATCTTGGCGATCGTGACCTTGTCGCCCAGCTCTTCGCTCAGTTCCTCGAGCGCAGGCGCGATCATCTTGCATGGGCCGCACCAGTCGGCCCAGAAATCGACCAATACGGGCTTATCGCTTTCGAGCACGTCGGATTTGAAACTGGCATCGGTGACGGCGGTGGTAGCCATGGGATATCTCCTGGAATTCGGGTTGCCACCGATGTGGGCGGCGCGCGCAATTACTCAACGGGTGGCAGTGCAAAACTTTCCTGCAGTCCCGCAAACGCGCTCTTGTAAGAAGCGAGCCGCTCTGAGGGCAAGGCGAAGAGTTGCGGGGTCTGGGTATAGAGAACGGCGGCCTCGACCGTGCGTACAGGATAGATTACCTCGAGGGCAGCGACATATGCAGCCATCTGCTTCATTGCGCCGTCCGGAATTTCGTCCACCGATGCGGGCGGCCGTCGGGCGGTCTTGAAATCGACCACAGTAATTTTCTTGGGCGTAACGAGGAGCCTGTCGATGGTTCCCATGACCACTTGCCCATCAACGGTCGCCGCTAGCGGTACTTCTGTCAGCGCATCAGCGCCGAAAACTTCGGCAAAATCCGGATCGGCGATCACGGCAAGCGCCCGATCGACAATCTCGTCTCGTGCGGCATCGGAAAGATCGCTCGCCTGCCGAGCCAGCCACGCCTGCGCGCGGTCGGCGCGATCGTGCTCCGCAATTTGCGGCAACCGTTCGAGCAGAGCGTGGATCAAAACCCCCCGCCGCGCGGCCTCGACGGCTTGCGCCGGTGGAAGCGGGGGATCACTCCCCTCCACTTCCCCTAGTCCCGAGGGCGAAAGCGGGCGCGGTGGGCGCGGCTCGGGGCCCACCGGTCGCGTCGCCCAGTCCGGCAGGTCGATCGCAGCTTCATCTTCCCCAGGAACCTCTACCGGTTCTTCATCGGTCAGCTCGCCCCATTCCCAGCGAGAGCCCCAGAGATCGTCAGCCTGCGCATCGCCACCAAACAGCGATTGCAGGCGTGCGTACCAGCTATCTTCATGCGGCACCCCACGTTTCACTTCCCGGGGACCGAGGGAGCCCCCTATGAACAACGCTTCCTCAGCACGCGTCATGGCAACGTAGAGAAGGCGCCAGTGCTCTTCCATCTCCGCTGCGGCTGCGATGTCCTCAGCTGCGCGCAAGGGACCGACCTTTTGCTCCTGATTTAGCCCGGGAAGCGGTATTCTGCTTATCTCATCCGTGCCTGAAAATTTGTCCTCAAGCTCCAGATTGCGTGCACCGTCGGGTCCGATCGCCGCATCGGCCAAAATCACGATAGGTGCCTGCAAACCCTTCGAGCCGTGCACCGTCATAACCCGCACCTGATCGCGACTTTCGCCTGCCTCGCGCTTGATCTCGCCCTCACCGGCATCAAACCATTGGATGAAGCCTTGCAGGCTGGCAACATGGCTGGCCGCGTAGGCGCTGGCCGCATTGAGCAATTCGTCGATCGGATCGTTGGCCTCGCGCCCCAACCGCGCCACCAGTCGGCGGCGACCGTCCATGGGACCGATCAGTATCCAGTGCAGCAATTGTTGCGGAGCATCGAAATCTGCCCGCCGCAGGATTTCGCGCAAGGTCATCATGGTTTCGGTAACGTATGGGTGCTCGCTGCCGCGCAGGTGCTCCCACAGCCGGATGTTCTTTTCGCGATATCCGTATTCGAGGAGGTCCTCCTGGCTCCAACCGATCAATGGCGAGACAAGCAGGCAGGCAAGCGTCAGATCGTCGAGCGGTTGGGCAGCAAAGCGGATCGCTGCCATAAGGTCTTTTACGGCCAGCGGATTACCGAGCCGGAGCCTGTCCACCCCGGCCACCGGCACACCGTGACGGTACAATCGAGCGACAATTAGCGAGGCCAGATCGCGACGCTTCCTTACGAGTACCATGACATCGCCTGGTCCGGCGCGGCGCGGAGGTTCTTCTTTCCTTCGATCCTTCACGAGTGGGAAGCCCTGGTCCATCCAGCGCCTGACCTGCAAGGCGATGCGATCGGCCAGCTTGCGATCGTGTCGACCCAGCCAGCCTTCGTCCACCTCTCCCTCTTCGATCCCGCTATCGGCGTGGATCAGGTTCCATAGCGTCACCATACCCGGACGGGCCTGCCCGTCGTGTTCCTCGGCATCGCGGTCGAGACCCAGTTGCTCGCTGCCGATGGCTCCAATCGCCCTATCCACAAAATCGAGTACGGTATCGGCCGTGCGGAAACTCTGGCCCAGGCCGTATTCCTGAAGGTAGCGTGGGCGCGCACCGCTGCGTACCTCACCGGCTGCGTCCGCCGTCAGCCGCATGCGCTTGGCAAACCGGTCTCGCGCCTCGCTGAAATTGCGCGGGCTCGTACCTTGGAAACCGAAGATGGCCTGCTTGAAATCGCCCACGGTGAAGATCGTCCGAACGATATCGCCTCTTGCCCCTTCGCCGCTGAAGAAATCGTCGGCGAGCGCTTCCACGATCTCCCACTGCGCTCGATTGGTATCCTGCGCCTCGTCGACGAGGATGTGATCGAAGCTGCGGTCGAGCTTGTAGCGGATCCAGTCAGCCATGAGGTTGCCAGAAAGCAAATGCGCTGCGCGAATGATAAGGTCGTCGAAATCGACGAGCCCCTCGCGCGCCTTGGCCTCCTCCCACCTAAGCGCAAAAGCGCGTCCCGCCACAAGCTGCGGGACAAGGAAGTCTGCGAGATCGAGCAAAGCGCGACGTTCCGCGATTGCGGCAATACCCTCGACAACTTCGGCAATGTGCAGACCGTAAGAGGGATCGATCTTTTCGAGGTTGGCCAGCCTGCTCGGCTCGCCTTTTTGCGTCAGCAGTGAGCCGAAAAAGCCGTCAAGCGTTTCAAGGCGCTTCGCAGGACTTGCTGCCAGCCAGTCAGCGGCGAAATCGGCATTCTTCAGGCCTGTCGCCGTATTCCATTCGGCATTCACCCGGCCACAGGCCTGAAGGGCAGCGATGGGAAAGTGAATGTCGGCACATGCTTCCTCGACCCACTCACGATCGGCGCCGGACGGTATGCCAAGCGCGCGACATACCGGAACGGCTAGATCGCCCTGCCATCCCGGTTGGCGCCACAGATCGAGATAGCCTGTACATTTCATGAGCCATTCGCGCACGGCATCGGCGCCCTTGCGACGGCTCATCTCGGCTACAGCTTCGCGAAAGGCTGGATCGCCGGTTTCGAGCAGCTCGGCGAGAACGTCCAGGCTCAAGAGTTCGCGGTCGCGATCCTCCATCGGTTGGCTTCCCGGCAGAATTTGTGCCTCATTCGGGAAAGCGGCGAGCAAATATTGCGCGAAGGCATGGATCGTATCGATCCGTAGACCACCGCCGGGACAATCCAGCACCCGCGCGAAGAGCGAGCGCGCTCGCGCCCGTGCGTCGGGGTCGGTCGCGGCGCCCAGATTGCCAAGCTCCTCCGCCAGCGCTGTGTCGGACAGCCGTACCCAACGAGCCAGCACTTCGTTGACGCGCACGGCCATTTCGGCGGCGCCTGCTTTGGTGAAAGTGAGGCACAGTATCTGCGAGGGATCCGCACTGGGTTCGAGCAAGAGCCGCAGTACACGCGCTGAGAGCACCTGTGTCTTGCCAGTACCGGCGCTGGCCGACAACCATACGCTTTCGTGCGGATCGACGGCATCGCGCTGGTGTCCGACGAGAGGGTAAACCTTACCGCTCATTGCGTATCGCCCTCGACATCCAGGTGGGGGAGCCACTCGTCGAGCCGCATCAGCTGATCGTAGGTGTCGTAGGCGGGATAGTCGGGATTGAGCCGCGCGGTGAACGGTTCGTCACCCTTGATCCAGGCAGCGATGGCACCTTCCAGAAACCTAGCGGTCGTCGGCAGGAAATCCTCTGGTGGCAAGCCACTGCGCTTGTTCCCGATCCTCAGCGGGGTTTCAATATATCCAAAGCCGACAGGGTTGGTTTCGCTTTTCGCCTTGGCCAGCGACCAGTATTCGAACGCGCTCGGCACGCCGGCTCCTGCCTTGAAACCGCCCCGCTCTGCTATCATGCCGAGCAGGCCGAGTTGCAGAGCAAATCCCTGCTCAACCATTTTCGAGGACGGGGGCGATCCAGTCTTGTAATCGACGATGCCGAAGCTTCCATCCGCAAACCGGTCTAGCCTGTCGATCTTGCCGTGGATGCGTACTCCATCGACCTCCATCTCACCCCAGGCCTCGACCGCGACGACCTGGCGTTCTGTGTAGCCTGCGATCTCCTGCTCGACCCATTGAAGCGCCCGTTTCAGGCGCGGCTGCCAAAGCCCGCGCATGAGCGGATGGACATTGCGCTTCTCGAATATGCGCTCCATTATTTCGACAATGGGTGTTTGCGGTTCAGCCTTGTGCCACTCTTCAAGGATCTCGTGCGCGACCTCGCCCTGCCATGCCGGACGCGGCACGGCATCCAGCGTGTCGAGATCCTGCAACTGCATGATCTTGCCTGCAAAGAACTGGTAAGGATCGCCGCGCAACCGATCGAGCGCGGTTGCCGAGATATCCACCCGCCTCTGCTCGGCGCTGGGCATGGGGCGCGGCCTTGGATAGACTGGCGCTTCGGGAGCACGAACCATCGCTCGCGCGTATTCGATGGCGCTGTTTTCGGCATGCTTGGGTAGCATATCCCCAAGCAATGCCTGCACGCGGAGCAGAAACCGCGAGGGAATGGCCGGACCGCCATCACCCCGTGCGGCGCGGGTGAGCACGACTTCCGGCGCGCCGAGTGCCCCGGCAAGATCGTGCGCCGAGAGTCCAATGCGAAAATCGCTTCCAGGAACGCCAAGCGCCCGCAAAACCGGTGGAGCAAGCAGTGCATCGACACCGCTTCTAGCTGGCCACACACCCTCGTTGAGGCCCGCACAGATCACCAGATCCGCCCGGTTCATCCTCGCTTCGAGCAAGCCGAGTATCTGCAAGCGGGCATGACCTCCATATGGTGGCCGAACGGCAATGCCCTCCATTGCGTCTGCCAGCACGCGGGACACATCGCGCGGTCGCACCTCGAAGGCGGCCTCACGTGCGCGGAGACGAAAGTCTTCGACAAACTGTGCGAGGCTGCGGCCGTCCTCCCTCGCCCACATTTTTTCACCACATAATGCTTCGGCAGATGCGGCGATGATGTCGATCTGATCGCTCATACTAGCTGGCCTTGCGGGATCGGTGTCGACTAGAGGAACGATCGCCGCTTCGGCCAACTCCCACCAGTCCAAGATCCGCTCGCCCGTGTGAGCGAGCTTGGCAACCGCGTCACGGATCGGGCCCAATCCGGCCTCAAGCCTCGGGCCGCGCAATTCGCGCTCGACCTTGCGGAGCTGTCGTAACCAAGCGCCGCGCTCCATCCCCCCATCGGCCAGTGGGTGTCCCAACAGAGCCATCAGCGTAACGGCCTTGGCATTCTCTGCCATGACCTCTGCGGCGAGCAGAAAAGCGCGTCCTGCGGCGGTTTGCGACAGAGGGCGGCCGCCGGAATCGTCGGCCAGGATGTTCCAGCGAGCGAGGTGATGGACGACCCTGCGTGCAAGTGGACGATCGGGCGTGACCACGGCCACACGCTTTTCAGGCTCAGCGAGCGCCTTCCGCACCAAAAGCGCGATTGCCTGCGCCTCTTCCTCCGGCGTTGCCGCCTGCATGACCCGCACACCCGAAAGGCGACGCTTTTCGGCAGGCAGGTCGACCCAGCTCTTGCTTGCTTCGGGCGGCAGAAAGAGCAAGCCGATAGCATGGCTACGTTCGGGTGGAGAGGCCGCCATACCCTTGCGAGGCCAAGGCTGCACTTCCTCTCGCGCCACCCCCATCCGATTGAGTAGCAGTTTCAGGTGATACTGCGGATGGGTGACCGCATCCTCGCGGGCGAACGGCGTATCTTCCGGCTTGGACGGCGCACCCGCTCTCCCAAGCTCGTCCCAGACACCCTGGGGCATCGTCAGGTCGAAATCGGGCAGCACCACCGCACAGTTTTCGAGATCGGCGACGACACGGAGCAGTTTGGCAAGCGACGGAGCGGCGCTGGTCACTCCGGCGGCGACAATTGGCGTAGCGGGAGGCGTGACCCTCCACCTCTGCGCTGCCCAATCGAACAACCGATTGCGCCGTGTCGCAGCGTCCAGTGCGTTCCATTTTTGCAATTGAGACAGCCACTTGGCCTGAACATTTGCAAAGACGCGCAAGCTATCTTGCCAATGTCCCGACAGGGATCCGAACAAATCCAGCACTGCGTTGCCAACCAGTTCCTCAGGGCCGATCCCCTCGACCAAGAGCCGATCCATCGTCGCACCGGTTTCGCGCGCGAGACGCAGCAACGTCGCACCGGTGGGAGCATCGTCGCCCATGGTTTCGGCAATCATTCGCGCGAGGGCGAAGAGCCGGCGCTGAGGGTCGATAGCCGGGGGAATTTCGCCGGCACCGAGCGGATCTAGAAGCGGGCCGAGCGTCTCGTCTAGGTCGAGATCGCCGACTACGGCCATGCGCGGCATGAGCAAACCCGGAGCCCGCTTGTCACCCGCTTGGCGGATGAATGCTTCGGAAACGGTCCGACGCGCACGGCTGCTCGGCAGAAGGAGTGTCAGACGAGCAAGTCCGAACTCGGGTTCTGCGTAGCGTGGGACAAGTCCCGCGACTAGCGCATCGGCCAAGCCGCGGTGTGCAGCAATCGAATAGACTTTCGGCCGAGACCGCTCAGCCACCTGTAAGCGCCATCTCGGTCGGGCGGATATGCGCAGGTGTACCGACCTCGTACCAATGACCGGTGAAGGCGATCCCAAACAGCCGCCCTTCATCGATCGACCGGTCCCACAGGATGTTGGTGGAAAACTTGCCCTCGGGCGAATCGTGCAGAAGGCGGTGCGACACCAGCTGGATGCCGGTATAGATGAAGGGGGCGATCCTGCCGGGCAGCTTGCGCTTCAACCGCCCGGCACCGTCCATGTAGAAATCGCCTATACCGTCGAAATTATAGGCCCGGGCATGGGTGACCAGCATCAGTAGCGCGTCCATCTGATCGGGGTTCCAAGCGGCGGACAACTCTGCAAAGGCGTTGCGCGGTCCGTCGAGCCAGATGCTGTCGGCGTTGCAGGCGAAGAAAGGGTCTGGCAGCAATCCGGCGTTCAGCGCCTTCACCATGCCGCCACCTGTTTCCAGGAGTTGGTCGCGCTCGTCTGAAAACGTCACTTTGGGTGCCTGACGCGACCCGATATGCGCCTCGATCGCATCGGCCAGATAGTGAACATTGACGATCGCCCTCGCCACGCCGGCTTCATCAAGTCGGTCCAGTGCACGATCGATCAGCGGCTTGCCGGCGACCCGCACCAAGGGTTTGGGGGTAGTGGCCGTCAGGGGGCGCATGCGTTTTCCCAAGCCTGCAGCCATGAGCATGGCGGTATCTGTTACGAGATCGGTCACTGGATTTCCCCGCCGAATGTGTCGCGGATTTCCTGCGGAACATTGGATTCGAACCATTCCGCAACCGGCTTCATAGCCTCATGTGCCAGATCACGCTCCATGGCGGCCCAAACGCGCGGGATCATGGCAAGATATCGGGCCTTGCCGTCCCGTTTCCACAAACGGGTGAATATACCCACAATCTTGGCGTTCCGTTGCGCACCGAGCCGAGCGTAATCCGCTTCAAAATTCTCGTTCGGGTTTGCGGCTGCTCGATAACGATCGAGCATCTCGGCCTCAAGCTCCTCCGAAACGTCGCGCCGTGCATCCTGCAACAGGCTGACCATATCGTAGGCTGGGTGGCCGACGAGAGCATCCTGGAAATCGATCAGTCCTTGTTGGCCGGCGAGCTTGCCTGGTTCCAGCAGCATGATGTTCTCGGCATGGTAGTCGCGCAGCACCGTTACGGCTGGATCTTGCCGTTCAAGTAACGGTGCAAGCGCTGATTGCCACGCCTCGATCCACCCTGACCGGTCCACTTCCAGCCCCATTGTCGGACAGTACCACTCGACAAACAGGTCCACTTCACGCTGGTAAACCGCCATGTCGTAGGCTGCGAAAGGTCCTGCCGGCAGGGCATGCAGCTGGATCAGCGCATCGACCGCCCTGGCATAGACCTCCCGTTCATCACCCGGGTGCCGATCGACCCATTCTCGCATCCGCTGGTCCCCGAAATCCTCTGTCAGTACCCAGCCGACGGCTGCATCTTCCGCCAAGATATGCGGCGCACGCATGCCATTGGTATCGAGCCAATGTGCCACATGAAGGAAAGGTCTCGGATCTTCGTGCGGTGGCGGGGCGTGCATCAGCATGGCACTTCGGTCCCCTAGACGCAGACGAAAATAGCGGCGGAAGCTTGCATCGCCGACGAGCGGGGCGATCTCTGCCCCTTCCCATTCGGTTTCGCCAAGGAAGCTGTGGATGCCACTGGGCAGCGCGTCACTCATGGGCAGCGGCTTTGCCAAGATGTACCGGGAGAGACAACGGCTTCACGACCGTCACCCACTTTTTCGAGCGCAATGGACAGGCAGCCCGCCTCATGCGCGAAGCCCCCTGCATGATCGGGCCATTCCGCAAGCAGGACGGCCTCTTCGCGATAATCGTCAAGACCAAGCTCGTCGGCCTCCGATGGATCTTGGAGGCGGTAGAAATCGGCATGAACCAGCGGCACCCTCAGACCGTCATAAGTTTCGATAATGGTATAGGTGGGCGATGGCACCTCGCCTTCATGTCCGAGCGCGGCTATAACCGCCCGAGCCAATGTCGTCTTGCCGGTACCGAGCGTGCCTGACAGCGCCACGACATCGCCCGGCTCGACCCGCATTGCAATCCGCCGACCGAAGGCTTCCATCGCTGACAAATCTGGCAGCTCAACCCTCATGGCAGAGTGATCGATGCAGCGGTGCCACCGTTTTTGCGGCTATGGATTTCCAAGCTTCCGCCATGTGCTTCGATAAGCTGGCGGGCGAGAGGAATGCCCAGACCCTGGCGCCGCTCGATACCCTTGCCATCGGCGGACATGCGAATCCCTTCCAGCGCACGGGCAAGTTCGTGCTGGCTCATACCGCGGCCATTGTCGGATATGACCACCTTGGTTTCGCCGCGCTTGCGTCCGATATCGATCAGAATCCGCCCGCCACGCGGCGTTCCGTTGATGGCGTTATCCAACAATTGGGAGATCGCACGCCGCAATTGCTGAGGATCGGCAGTAATCGTCTTTCCCGGATCCCCCCTGAGATCAAGCGTCAGGCCGCTGTCGACGATCCGCTGTTCCTGCTGGCGCACGATCTGGGTGACGAATGGCATGAGTTCCACCTTGCTTTTGCGCAGTGGCATCAGGCCGGCTTCGGACTGCGAAAGGTCGAGAACGTTTTCGACCTGCTCCGTCAGCTTGCCGACGGAAAGCGAAATGGCCTGCGCATATTCTTTAGCCTGCGGACTTAGCTCTCCGGCGATCCCGCCTACCAACAATTCGGCAAAGCCACCGATCGACGTCAGCGGTGTGCGGAATTCATAGCTCATATTCGCCAGGAAGCGTGTCATAACCGCGTCCGCCTCTTCCAGCGCGCGATTGCGTTCGCGCAAAGCTTCTTCCGCTTGCCGCGATGCGGTGACATCGAGCACGGTCAGCATGCCATTGCCATCGGGCAACGGCACACCGCTGAAGTCGAGGGTACGACCGTCGGCCAGTTCGATCCGACCATCGCTTTTCTTGCGATCCAGCGTCGCTGCTCGGATGACCTGATTGAGCCGCGATACGCTCGCCGAATCGACCAGGTTATTGGCGATTGCGCCCAACAGGTCCTCGGCCTGGGGGTGACCATCGAGGACCTCTGGATCGATACCCCATGCGCCTGGAAAACCGCGATTCCAGAGCTCCAGATGACCGTCGGGCGCGAAGACCGCCAACGCTTCGAACAAGCTGTCGAAAGTTGCCGTCCGCGTTCGCAGCAATGTGTCGCGTGTAGCCGAGAGCGCCAGTTGCTCGGTCCGGTCTTCGGCAATCATAACGAGGCCGCCATCTGGTAATGGCTGGGCAACGATTCGCAGATGCGTGCTGTCGGATAGCGACCAGGCTTCCTCATGGGGCTCGTCATGCTGAAACCATTCGGCCATCTCATTTCGCCAGGCCGGGAAGTCACGCACTTCGGGGATGCGCCCATTCTCTCGCGCGATCAGCAGCATGTGGTGGAACGTCGTCCGGTCGTTCACCACTCCCGGCGGCAGGGCGAATACGCGGTGGAACGGCTGATTGGCGAAAGTCATGCGATGTGCCGCGTCGAACTGGGCGACGCCGATGGAAAGCTGATCGAGCATCGAGCGCTGCGCTTCGCGGAATGCGCGGAACTCGCGGGCTTGTTCCTCCATCTCCTCGATATCGACGGCGTAACCGGCGATACCTTCGCCCATGAGCGGCAGATCGGTCACTCGAATGGCGCGCCGCGAGCGGTCGATGGTCGCGCTTACGATTCTCTCGATCGGCTGCCTCCGGTCGGCAGCTTGCTGTGCGACCTGAGCCGCCGTACGCCCGTTGACCGTTTCGACAAGCTCGATCTGATCGGCAACGACTTGATCGGCACTCTCGGCACCCACAGCGGCGACATAGGCTTTATTGACCAAGCGCAAATGCATATCAGCACCCCGAAACCACATGGGCATGGGGGCCGCCTCGATCAGACCCACAAGCGCGCCAAAGTCTTCCCTTGCACGCCCCGCTTCTTCGCGCAGTTGGGTTAGCTCGGCCTCACTCTCACTGAAGTCGAAGACCCATATGAGAGCCGCCCCACCCGGCGAAACCGCGGAGTCGGCCAGTGATCCCTGCATGGCCAACGATTTGCCCGATCCCGGAGAAACGGTGATGGCCATCCGGAAGGGCCGGGCAGTTTTCTGTGTCCGGCGGACGTGATGGGTGAGCTCTTCGACCTGCTCTTCACTCAGACCGCGACCATCGGCACCAGCCAGTTCGCTCAAATATTCCGGAACCCTTTCGAGCCCTATCCAGCGCGCCAGGCGGTCCGGTGCTTCGATCCGCCCATCGGCGCGTACCAGCAGCGGTATGGCCGGGCCTTCTTCGATCATGCGCGACAGCCGCTGGGCGGCGCGGCGACTGGCAACCGATTTCTGCTCGCGCCCCGTAGCGCGCAACATCACCCACACGGCACCCGCGGTCCACAGCGCCAGCAGGAGGCCGAGAATGGCCAGCAATGCGGGAGAGGTTTCCATCACTTGCCAGCTATGCGGACGCGCGCGGGGATGCAATGCCCCCGCGCGCGTTCGTGCGATGGTACTGCCGCAACTTGCGGCAATCAGTAGCGATAATGCTCCGGTTTGAACGGACCTTCGACCGGTACGCCAATATAGTCTGCCTGCTTCTGGCTGAGCTGGGTCAGTTTGACGCCCAGCTTGTCGAGATGCAGCGCTGCGACCTTTTCGTCGAGATGCTTGGGCAGGACATAAACGTCGTTCTTGTATTCCTCGCCCTTGGTCCACAGCTCGATCTGCGCGAGCGTCTGGTTGGTGAAACTAAAGCTCATCACGAAGCTCGGATGACCCGTTGCGCATGCGAGGTTTACGAGACGCCCCTTGCCGAGCACAATGATTTCCTTCCCGTCCGGGAACTTCACCAGATCGGTGCCGGGCTTCAGCTCGTTCCACTCGTAATTGTCGAGCGCGGAAATCTGAATCTCGCTGTCGAAATGGCCGATATTGCAAACGATGGCCTTGTCCTTCATCGCCTTCATGTGTTCGGCGGTGATGACGTGTTCGTTGCCGGTTGCGGTAACGAAGATGTCGGCCACGCCGACTGCATCCTCCATGGTCACGACTTCGAAGCCGTCCATCGCCGCCTGTAGCGCGCAGATCGGATCGATTTCGGTCACGAGAACGCGGGCACCGCCGTTGCGCAGCGACTGGGCCGAGCCCTTGCCGACATCGCCGAAGCCCGCGACGCATGCGACCTTGCCCGACAGCATCACATCGGTCGCGCGGCGGATCGCATCGACCAGCGATTCGCGACAACCGTAGAGGTTGTCGAACTTGGACTTGGTGACGCTGTCATTCACGTTGATCGCCGGGAATGGCAGCTTGCCCTGCTTGGCGAGGTGATAAAGGCGATGCACGCCGGTCGTGGTTTCTTCCGAGACGCCAACGATGTTCTTCACCGACTTCGTCAGATAACCGGGCTTCGCGGCGACAAAGGCCTTGAGCGCGCGCTGGAATTCGATTTCCTCCGCATTCTGTGGCTCGGGCAATTCCTCGCCCGCCTCGATCCGAGCGCCCCACAGCGCGAACATGGTGGCATCGCCGCCATCGTCGAGAATGATGTTCGCCGTGCGATCGGCATCGTCATCGGTCGACCAGTCGAAGATCTTGCCGACATAGTCCCAATAGTCCGCAAGGCTCTCGCCCTTGATGGCGAACACGGAGATGTCCTGCGCGGCAATCGCGGCCGCGGCGTGGTCCTGGGTGGAGAAGATGTTACAGGTTGCCCAGCGGACATCGGCACCGAGCGCCACCAGCGTTTCGATCAGGACCGCGGTCTGGATCGTCATATGCAGCGATCCGGTGATGCGCGCGCCGGTCAGCGGCTTCCGCGCGTATTCCTCTCGCAATGCCATCAGGCCCGGCATTTCGGTTTCGGCAATGGCGATTTCGGCGCGGCCGTATTCGGCGAGCGCGATGTCTTTGACGACGTAGTCGGTAAATTCGGTCACGAAGATCCTCGGCTTTCAGCTTGGTGACCGCAAGGGAAACGGGGCGGCCGCCGTATCGGCGCCGCCCCTAGCCCCTCCCGATAGCGAGAGCAACCGCCCTCGCTCGCCCCCGATCGGAAAGGGCTTCAGCGCGCCGCGAAACGGCCCCCGATCCGCGGCGACGCGGCAAGCAGTTCGGTTGCCGCAAATCCGACTGCGGCAGGATCGCGCGATACTGCCAGATCAGAGGTGATCTGCTTCAGCTCGCCGCAACCGAGCCACGGATGTCCCTGCCCGTATTCGTTGGCCATGCGGACGCTGATTTGGTCGAGCGCGCGCTTGGCCCCCCTGGCACCGTGCTGGGCGACCAGCCCCGCTTCCAGGCTGCGCGCCGCCGTGTTCAAGGTTGAGAGGTGATTGGCCGAAAATTCACGATAGTGCGGCTGGAAATCGTCGGCCCCCATACGACAGCGCAGCGAAGTCACCATCAACATGATGTCGAGGCGACGAATATTCTCGGCTTCGCTCGATCCCGTGGCCAGTACCGGCGCAGGTGTCAGCACAATGGCCGCGGCGCTGGCGGCAGTGGCGAAAATCTTGGCAAAGTTCATGTCCCCGGTCTCCCTGGCGGGCGCGTCCCGTCGCCCGCATGAGACCAAGATCGACCAAGGAGTTTACGACAATTTAAAGTAGCGAGGTAAAGCGAAATTAACCGGTTGGCAGAGCTTGCACGGGACCGGATACGGCCTTAACTCGCGGCACGGATGGGATAGACGGAGTTTCTGACATGACGATTTCGGTGGGCGATAAACTGCCCGATATAACTCTGGTCAAGGCGACCGAGAACGGTCCCGAACAGGTGAGCTCGGCCGACTATTTCAAGGGCAAGAAAGTGGCCCTGTTCTCGGTCCCCGGCGCGTTCACTCCGACCTGCTCTGCCCGCCATCTTCCCGGCTATGTCGAGAAGGCGGAAGAGCTCAAAACCAAGGGTGTCGACGAGATCGTAGCGACTGCCGTCAACGATGCCTTCGTAATGGGTGCCTGGAAGAGCGCGGCAGGATCGGACGACATTACCATGCTGGCCGATGGCAATGGCGATTTCGCCGAAGCGGTCGGACTGACGATGGACGGTTCGGGCTTCGGCATGGGCAAGCGCGGGCAGCGCTACTCGATGGTCGTCGAAGACGGCGTCGTCACCCAGCTCAATGTCGAGGCACCCGGCGATTTCTCGGTCTCCAGCGCAGAGCATATGCTCGGCCAGCTCTAGGCTCTCAAACCCGCCCCGGCTGACACCGACGGGGGCTGTTTTTAAAATTCGCGAAGGGGCGGGACTTACGGTCCCGCCCCGTCGTATATCGGCAACACAGCAGCCCTGCGCATCAGCCGCAAAGCCGCGGAAATGTCGGGCTTTCGGCGAATGCCGACCATCCGCCCACGATAGACGACCGGCTGCACCAGCCCGTATTCGGCACGCCGGATCAGGTCCTCAACTGTCACCTTCCGCCAGTCCGGCTTCGGACGCCTGACATGGCCCGTTCCCGGCGGTGTCAGCACATGGTCCCAGGCGAAGGCGAATCCTTCTGCATCGGTCCGCTCGCGCAGGCGATAGGCCGTCGCCCGCGACATCCCGACATGCCGCGCCGCCGCACTGACCGATCCGGTAACATAGAGCTGGGCGAGGAACCCGCATTGCCGCACGACGCTCCGCCCGTCACAGCGTCCGCGCAGGGGCACGGAATGGAAGAATGGCGGGCGACGACGGACACGATGGGCGGGGCGCTTCGGCATCCGCCAGTTTGGAGCAGAATTCGCCCGTGTAGGAAAGTTTTCGGCGCGGTGGCCAGCGGGTTGAGGCCAAACCTCCACGGTCAGTGCCTTGGCGATCAATTGGGTTAGTGACATCGACAGTCGGTGGCTCTAACGGGCGCGGCAATGGGAAAGCTTCGCGCCTTTGCCCGGCAACACGCCTTTGTGGGGACGCTGTTCCTCATGGCCGTGCTATTGCTGAAGGCGGCGGTGCCGGCAGGATATATGGTTTCGGCCTCGTCCGAGAAGCTAATCGAAGTGTCGATCTGCCACGGCACGACGGGCGAGCGTTCCGCGGCCTTCATCTCGATCCCCTTCGAAGAGGATCGGACTGGCAAGGACTCTTCCCAGGACAAAAAAGAACCGAAGTGCGCGTTCTCCGCGCTTGCGCAGCACGCCACCGGCGGGGCTTCGGCCGAACTTCTTGCGACGGCACTCGCGGCAATTCTGGTCCTTGGCCTCGCCCCGCTCGCAGTTCTCAGTTCCGCTCCTGCAAGATTTCTCCGGCCTCCGCTTCGCGGGCCACCTTCGGCAATCTGAAAAACCAAGCATTTTCAGATCAATAGCGCTGTGCCCGGATTGCGGGCACGGCGCCCGGAGAATAACCGTGAAAATTTCATACCTCTCACTCGGCGTGGCCATCTTGGCCAGCGCCACTCCCGTTTTTGCCGAGACCGATGGCGGAACACTGGAGGACAAGGACCCCACCATTATCGTCACGGGCCGCAGCTCTTCCGACGAGGCCGAGAAACGTGCCGCCAGTACCCCGGGCGGAACCGACATCGTCACGCATGAAGAATACGCCGACAAATCCCCGGTCAGCCTGCGTGATGCGCTCGCCTTTTCTCCAGGCGTTTATCTCCAGCCGCGCTACGGACAGGAAGTGCGCATCTCGATCCGCGGATCGGGCCTGTCGCGCGGCTTTCACATGCGCGGAATTACTTTGCTGCAGGACGGTATCCCGATCAATCTCGCCGATGACAATGGAGACTTTCAAGAACTTGAACCGATTTTCTTCGACTATCTCGAAGTCTATCGCGGAGCCAATGCGCTTCGCTTCGGATCGGGCACGCTGGGCGGAGCGGTCAACGGCGTAACACCGACTGGCAAGACGGCCGAGGGCCTTTACCTGCGTGGCGATGTCGGCAGCTTCGATACCTATCGCGGTCTCGTATCCTACGGGGCGCAGAGCGGACCGGGCGATGTGTGGGCAGCGCTGAGCTACGACAGTTCGGACGGCGACCGCGACCATGCCAAGCGCAACAGCCTGCGTTTTCACGGAAACGTCGGGCTGCAACTTGCGGACACCATCGAAAACCGCACCTATGCCAGCATCAACAACATAAACCAGGAGATACCGGGCGCGCTCGATCTGGAAACGGTGGCGAGCGAACCGAAGACGGGGAACTTCGTCAACGATCAGGCACGCGATATCGATTCGCTCCGGCTCCAGAACCGCACCCGCTTCAGCTTCGCCAATGGCCAGCTCGACACAGGCGTTTTCCTCAATGCCAAGTCGCTATACCACCCGATCTTTCAGGTCGTCGATCAGGAATCGATAGATCGCGGCTTCTATGCCCGTTTCGACTATGCCAGCGGTCCGTTCGAATTCAGGCTCGGCGGGGAGGCGCGCTTCGGCGACACCCATTCCAAGCGGTTCGTGAACATCGATGGCGAACGCGGCGCGCGGACTTTCGATGCCAAACAGGATGCGCGAACCGCGAACGTCTATGGCGAGCTTCGCTATCGCCCGGTCGAACAGCTCCAGCTGATCGCCGGCGGCATCTATGCCGATGGCGTGCGTGAGCAGCACCAGACCTTCAACAGCTTCATGGGCGGAGCCACCGACATCACCGGCCGCGCCGAGTTCGACGCCTTCTCACCCAAATTCGGCGTGCTGTTCGAGCCTTCGCAGGATATCCAGCTCTTCGCCAATTACAGCCGCTCGGTCGAGTTTCCCGGCTTCATCGAACTGGCGCAGGTGGCGAGCTTCGTGAACCTCGATCCGCAGCGTGCCTGGACGTTCGAGATCGGCACACGCGGTCAAGCCGGAATCGTCGAATGGGATCTTGCCGCCTATCGCGCCGATATCGACGGTGAATTGCTGCAATTCGATGTCGGGCCCGACATTCCCGCATCGACCTTCAATGCCGATGAGACGCTGCACCAGGGTGTCGAGGCGGCACTGGCGCTGAACTTCACAGAATGGCTGAAACTGCGACAGGTATATCAATACAGCGACTTCCGCTTCCGCGATGATGCGCAATATGGCGACAACCGCCTGCCGGTCGTGCCCGAGCATGTCTATCGCGCGGAACTGCGGCTCGGCACCGACGCTCTGCATGTCGCGCCCAATGTTGAATGGGTGCCAGAAGGAGCGTGGGCGGATTACAACAACACGCTCGAGACCGATGGATATGCGCTGGTAGGCCTCACCGCCGGAGCGACGGTCACCGACCGTATCGACCTCTTCCTTGATGCGAGAAACCTGTTCGATGAGAAAGCGGTAGGCGACATCAGCGCGGCCATCACTGCGACTCCGACCTCGGCAATCTTCTATCCGGTCGAACGCCGCGCCGTCTTCGGCGGCGTACGCGCGCGGTTCTGACAGGAGGACGATCATGGCCGATACCGCAACCTACCGCACATTCTGGCGCTGGCATTTCTATGCCGGTCTATTCGTTCTCCCTTTCATCCTGATCCTCTCGGCGACGGGCGCCATCTATCTGTTCAAGCCGCAGATCGATCGTTGGGAAGAACGTGATTATCGCGGGCTTTCTGCGGAGGGCGCGGTATCGCCCGATCGCCAGCTCGACGCTGCCTTGGCGGCATACCCGCAGGGCAGGTTCAATCACTATCGATTGCCCGAAAATCGTGGTGATGCCGCCATGATCCAGCTTGGGATGCCCGATGATCGCCTGACGGAAGTGTTCGTATCGCCCCAGGGCCAAGTGCTGGGCACGCTCGTGCCCGACGACCGGATCTCGAACGTGATTGCTACCTTTCACGGATCGCTGATGTTGGGCGAATGGGGGGATCGATTGGTCGAACTGGCGGCGAGCTGGACCATCGTCATGATCCTGACGGGCCTTTACCTCTGGTGGCCGCGCCCGTTCAAGGCAGCCGGCACCTTCTGGCCGCGGCTCTCGCTGAAGGGACGACCGCTGCTCAAGGACCTACACCGCGTTACGGGCTTCTGGATCGCCGGCCTGGTCCTGGTGATGCTTGCCAGCGGCCTGCCCTGGGCGGGGACATGGGGCAGCGCGTTCAAATGGGCCCGGACCGAACTTGGACTGGTGCAAGGACCGCAAGAGTGGAAAATCGGCGCAGGCGCGACCGTATCGAGAAACGAGCATGCTGGAAACTGGCTCGTCCCGGCAGCACAGGCCCATGGCGGGCATAACCATGACGAGATGACAGACCCTCCCGCAACCGCATCGACAACGGCTTCTGTAGGCAAACCGCTGCCATTGGCCCTGATCGTTGCATTCGCGGAGGCGGAGAACATGGCCTTTCCGGTACTGGTGCTGCCGCCCAATGCGCCGCAGCGCTTCGGGCCACCTACCGGAAACGTCTGGACGGTGAAATCGGAAGCGCAGAACCGCCCCCTCATTCGCAGCGTCACCTTCGATCCGCGTAGTGGTAACGAGCTGTCGAGAAGCAATTTTTTCGACAAGCACCCGATTGACCGCGCAATCAATTACGGCATCGCCTGGCACGAAGGCCAGCTGTTTGGACTTGCCAACCAGTTGCTCGGTCTTGTTACCGCTCTGGCGCTTGTCGGTCTGTCGATCCTGGGCGTGACAATGTGGCTGAAACGGCGGCCATCGGGAGCCGTTGGTGCGCCTTTGGTAAATGAGCGACGGCTTGGCGGCGCGATAATTTTTGCCATCGCCGTTCTCGCGCTTATGCTGCCGTTATTCGGGCTGTCCCTGATTGCGCTCTGGCTGATTGATCGCATCGTCGCCTTGATCAAGCGCTAGCAGCCTGCTTGGGCGGGCTTGGCCGAGATCGACAATCGTTGGCATTGCAGCGTCTGCCTTCAAGCAGACCTGCATCTATTTCTCGTCCTGTTGGGGTACGTCGAACGTTCGCATCGGATCGCCGGCTGCGATAGGGACTAGCCGTACCCCATCAGCTTGAGCACTTCCTCGCGGCTGCGGTGGTCTTCGAGGAACGTTCCCATCATCCGGCTGGTCACCATGCCCACGCCGGGGGTGCGGACGCCGCGTGCCGTCATGCAACTGTGCTGGGCATCGATGACCACGGCAACGCCCTGCGGTTGGAGGTTCTCCCAGATGCAGTCGGCCACTTCGGCGGTCAGCCGTTCCTGGACCTGCAACCGGCGCGCGAAGCCGTGCAGGACCCGGGCCAGCTTGGAGATGCCGACCACCCGGTCGTTCGGGAGATAGGCGATCGCCGCCTTGCCGATGATTGGCGCCATGTGGTGTTCGCAATGCGACTGGAACGGAATATCCTTCAGCAGCACAATTTCGTTGTAGCCGCCCACCTCCTCGAACACGCGGTCGAGATGTTGCGCCGGATCTTCCTCGTAACCGATGCAATATTCCTTCCACGCCCTGGCCACGCGCTTGGGCGTATCGAGCAAGCCTTCCCGCGACGGGTCGTCACCGGTCCACTCGATCAGGGTGCGAATTGCATTCTGGACGTGTTCGGGCACCGGTGGCTTGCCCCGCGGATCGTCCTCGTCCGGTCCAACTAGACTGCTCACTTTCCTCGATACCTCCTGACTTTCTCGCGAAACCGCGCAAGCCTGCTCCCCTTGCGGAAAAGCCCGCCCTTTGCAAACGGCTCGAACATGTCCTCGGGATCCTCGGGATCGAGCAAGGCGCTTTGGGCAAGCGTTTCTTCCACGCCATTGAGATCGGGCGGATGGTAGCGACGCAGGGTGCGTTCCTTGTCGTTCTGCGTGTGGTCGATCAGCCCCGCCATCGATCCGTAGCGGGAGAGCAGTTCGCCAACCCTTTCTTCCTCTACGCCGCAATGTTCGCCGAGAAGCGAATAGCGCATCGCCGATATCGCATCGCACGCATGCGCATTGCCCGGCCGATCGCAATCGATGAAGACATCGCACTCGCTATCGAGCCCCATCGAACGATTGTTGAGATTGGCCGAACCGATGCGCAGTATCCGGTCATCGACGATCATCAGCTTGGAATGGACATAGATCGGAGTGTTTCCGACGTAAGGCGACCAAAGCGAAAAACGTCCCCTGGTGTCCGCCTGCTCTATCGCCCGCACCAGTTCCGCCCTGGCATGATCCATGGCCTGCTGCTCGAGCCAACCGTCCGCATTGCACGGATGTACGATCACGATTTCGGGAGGATCGTCTTCCTGCAACCGCGCGATGATCGCCTCGGCAATCGAGCGCGAGGCGAAATACTGGCTTTCGGCATAGATGAACCGTTTTGCCCCACCGATATGCTGGAGATAGAGTTGTTCGATCTCGTCAACCGCATCCCAGTCGCGATAGGCGGCGCGCGTTCTCGCAATGCCGATCTCCACATCTTCGAACTGTGCGGAGAGGGCATCCGGCCAAGGGCTGCCTGGGCCGTCTGCGATCTTCGGCAGTTCGCCGCCCCCGGCACAGGTCCAGCGATCGCATCCCAGATCGGCCAAAGCGGCTGCTATGTCACCCTCCATCATCATGGTGGCATCGTGCCACGGGCCGTAGGATTGCCCGCGTGGGGTCTTGCGGCGCGGCTCGTCCTCCTTGTGTTCGCGCGTGTCCCACCGCTTGTCGGTCATGTCGATCCCGCCGCACACGGCGACGATGTTGTCCAGCACGGCGATTTTCTGGTGATGGGTGCATCCGATCGGGTGCGCGGTGTCGAACCTGAACGTGATGCGGCGATGCCGTACCCAGCGCGCAAGATCCCACCACATTGACGCACGACCGACAGTGGACAGTGCGCCGACACTCCATTTCAGCAGCCGGATATCGAGTTGCTTGCGATGCCGCGCCAGCCAGGCAATGAAACTGCCGAGCCGCGAAGGATAGCCCCGCTTCCATGTTCGTTGCCACCAGCGACGCCCTCGTTCCAGATGAATGCGGGTGTCGAAGTCCCAACCGATCAGCAGAATACGCCGCCGCGACCTGAGCATCGCGTCCTGCATGAAGGCGAAATAATCCGCGGCATCGACGATCACGCTGGCACGCGTAGCCCGGGCATAGCGCCACACCCCGGGTTCGACCGAATCATCGAGCCGCGACACGCGGCTCGGATCGGGCTTTTCGTTCCTGCTCATGGCCCTCCCGGCGCGCTCTATTCCTTGGCCTCTTCCTTCTTTGCCGGCGTCACCTCGGCTCCGGCCTTTTGCCTTTTTCTAAGGAATTTGAGTACACTGTCCATTTGTCGTGATCCTGCTTCAGTCGTCCGAAAATCTCGGTGGTGTCGGGCATGGAAATCTGTCTCCTTCGCCAATTGAACAGGCCACGAGCAGCAGGGTTCCGGCCTTGTGCGCGCCACAACCTGCGCCATATCGAAACTACCATGCACGCTCCACCGACCCCGACGAAAGCACAGATGCAGATGATGGCGGAAGCGGCGTTCGCGGCGCTCCCGGACCAGTTCCGCGAAAGGATGGGGGACGTGGTCTTGCAGGTAGAAGATTTCGCCACGCCAGAGCAGCTCGCCTCGGTCAATATGGACGACCGCTGGCAATTGTCCGGCCTATACGAAGGCGAACCCTTGCCCGACCAGTCCATCTGGCAAAGCGGCCGCCTGCCCCCGCGCATCTGGCTATTTCGCGAGCCGCTTATTGCCGAATGGCGGGAGACCGGTGTGGGGATGGAAGATCTGGTACGGCATGTGGTCGTGCACGAGGCCGGTCATCACTTCGGCTTCAGCGATGACGACATGCATTGGCTTGAAGATCAGGCCGACTAGCGCAGAACAACCAATCGCGCCTCTCGAATAGAACGATTTTTTAATAACGCATGTGCGACATGACAGCCGTTCGCTTCAAAATCATTGGTGAATTTCAGCACACTAAAAAATTTCACCTGAATTGAGCGACAGGACCTGTGACCTTATATGCCCTTAAGTGTATGTAAAACTGGTGTTTTATTTTCATATTTGATCGACAACATAGGTATGTTTCTCGGGTAGGCCGTCCAGCCGAATTTTACGCTCTCTCCACTACATCCGCGTTTCGACAATGATTTCTTGGGGAATCTTGAGATGCGACATGCAGTGAAGGCCGGATTCGGACTTGGCATTCTGGCTCTGGCCGGAGCGCCGGCGAACGCGGCAACCGTTACGATCGGCGGAACAATCGTGAACCTGTGCACGCTGACGCCAACCGGCGGGAGCATGGTCGTCGACAGTGCCGGAACGACGATGACGACCGAAAGCGGAGTAGGCGCCCTGCCGGCATCGCTGGCGGTAATCGCCACAGGTTCCGCACCGACGCTGACATTCTCGGCGCCGACGCTGACTGGCCCGGTATCGGGCGCGACAACGCGCATCCGATATTCCGGAGCAGGCGCGAACCAGACCTACACATCGGGCGGGTCGACGGCGTCCGCATCGCTGGTCGACGTTTTCACGATCCATGCGCAGGTGCAGAGCGCGACGGGCTTTCCTTCGGGCAGCTATGCGGTGACGACGATCGTCACCTGTGGTCAATCGTGACCTGTCGCTGGATCTGGGCGGCGGTATTGGGAGCCGTTGCCGTCCCCGCCCTCGCCGTCGGCATGGGGCCACTGGAAAAAAGCGGGATCACAGACGGCCCGGCCAAGGGGTTCTACCTGACCGTTCTGAACCCGTATGGAAAGGCTGAGACATTCCGCACCTTCCCCGCCGTAATCGGGGGCGAAGCGGAACCGTATGGGGTAACGATCCGCCCGGCGCGCTTTGTGTTGGCTGCAGGACGACAACGCCGAGTGCTGGTTGTGGTCGAAGGTCTCGATCCGGGCGAAACGCGAACTTTTCGCGTCTGCGCCGAAAAGGATCGCGAAGAGGGGATGATTCATGCGCGCGTTTGTTCGAAACTTAGCGCTCGCCGCATTAGCGCTCGCTAGTACGGCGGCTCATGCCGGCGACGGGGTCTACCTGCCGCCCGCGCCGCAAGGTCCGGGCGGAGAGGACTCGATCGAGACGGCCGATGGCACGCGGTGTCGCCAGTCCATAAACTCGAACGGGCCGTATCTCGATATGGGCGCAACCGGCCAAGCGGCTAGTCCATTGCCGCGCAACGAGATTGGGGGGAATTTGCTCTTCTACCAACAGGACCGCGACCGCGAAGCGCTGGTTTATCTCAGGGTGACGATTCCGCTCGGCGCGAAGCCCACACGGATCGATTGCTCCCGGCTCTACGAGCTGGAAATCGCTAGGCTGAAACGCGAGGTCGAGTTGCTGAGGATGGCAGCGGAATAGCCGCCGGGGAGCAAAACAGGGTGTAAAGGGCAGTTCGTCAACCTCTGCCGTCGCACATGATAAATCGCTGTTCGAACTCTACGGACGACAACATCTCTACGTGACAAAACAAGCTGACTCGGACCCCTACGGTCACCGAAGTCCCGTTGCCGAATCTGTCAGGATTCAAGCAGACTCAAATCCTGATCGCTACCATCCGAACTGGCCGCAGCCGAGTGCAGGCCGATAAAGGCATTGGCGAGATCGGCCCTGCTGTCGAGCTGCGACTGGCGGCTCGAGATAAGCTGCCGCTGTGCATCCAGTACGTCGAACAGCGAGGCGAGACCTTCGCGGTAAAGTGCGTTGGACTGGCCCAGCGCGGCTTCGCTCTGCTCGATAGCTTCGGCCAAGGACTCTCCACGTTCCCGATAGGCCCGGATACCGACCAGCGCATTCTCCGCCACGGCCAGTGCAACGAGAAAGGTCTGGCGATACTCGGCCAGACTGGCGTCCAATTCCGCCTCGGCAGCGGCCACCTCGGCGCGTCGACGACCACCATCGAACAGCGGAAGGTCGAGCGCCGCGCCCAGCGTAGCAAGGAAGGTCGAAAACAGGCCGTCGACCGAGCCGTCGCCCAAAAGAATCGACCCGGGAATGACCAGTGACGGACGCAGATCCGCCTTCTCGATCCCGACTTGCGCGGCCGCTTGCGTCAACCGTGCCTCGGCTGCCAACACATCTGCGCGTCGGCGAAGCAGATTTGCGGGCGTACCGATTGGCGGACCGAGACCATATTGCGGGATTGTCGCAGCACCCACGGGCGGGGCGATGGACAGTCTACCCGGCGCGGCACCCATCAGGACCGCCAGGGCATGTTCGGCCTCGGCCCGGGCAATTTCTATAAGCCCCAGCCCGGCTTGGGTTTGCGCGAGATCCGCTGCCGCGCGCCTCACATCCAGATTGGCCGCGAGCCCCGCTTCAAAGCGCAGAGTGACGATGCGCAGAGTCTGTTGCTGGAGATCGGTCGACTGGGCCAGCAATTCGAGTTGCGCTCCGGTGCGGCGATATTCGACATATTGCGCGGCAATGGCAGCCGCCACCAGTCTACGCTGGTCTGCGCGCAAGTAATCTGCTTCGGCGTATTGCGCAGCGGCGGCGCGAACTTCGGCGCCCAGCCGCCCGGAAATATCGGGGTCGAATGATCCGAATAGACCGCCGATGGCCGTAGTCGAAGCGCCATTGTCGTCCGCTTCGACCCCGCCCTCGATACTTGCATCGACGCGTGGCAGGCGATCGGCACGTTCCGCCCGCAGCAGCGCCTCCGCTGCGTTCAAGCGTTCGGTCGCCGCCGCTATATCGAGATTTGCAGCCAGCCCCCGCTCGATCAGATCATCGAGAACCGGATCGGAAAACGCTTTCCACCAGGGATCGTCGAGACCGGCAGGCGGGAGTTCGGCCGCATATTGTTCGGGCGCATCGAAGCCGGACTCAGGCACGTCGGCAGAACTGATGGCGCATCCCCCCAGAACCGAACTCGCGAAGAGAACTGCGAAGGCAAACCGGATCATGCGGGCGCCATCGCCATGTCTTCGTCGACCTCTGCAATTTCTTCCTGCAGCTTGGCTAGATCGACGCTGCGAGGACGGCCGAAGCGCGCCAGGCCGAGATATATCACGGGGGTCAGGAAAAGGGTGAAGACACCTGCGATTCCCAGGCCGCCAAAAATCACCCAACCAATCGACTGGCGAGCCTCTGCGCCCGCGCCGCTGGCAAGGATCAGCGGCACCGCCCCGATCACCGTCGAAATCAGCGTCATAGCAATCGGACGCAGGCGGATCGCGGCAGCCTCCTCTATCGCGTGCCTGATATCGCGCCCCTGATGACGCAGCTGGTCGGCAAACTCGACGATGAGTATTCCGTTCTTCGCCATGAGGCCGATCAACATCACGAGGCCTATCTGCGAATAGATGTTGAGCGATACGCCCGACAGAACCATTGCCAGTATTGCGGCTGCCAGAGCGAACGGCACGGTCAGCAAGACAACCAACGCGCTGGTTACGCTTTCGAACTGCGCAACAAGGACGAGAAACACGATCACCAAGGCGAACATGTAGGTAAGCAACACGTCATTAGAGGTTTCGGCGAGACTTTCGGCCTCACCCTGAAGCAACACATCGATATCCTCGGCAACCACTTCGGCGGCCAGGCGTTCGATTTCGTCCACGGCATCCTGCAGCGGCACGCCGGATTCGATGTTGGCTTCGAGCTCGATTGCCCGACGCTGCTCGGTGCGATCAAGTTCCGCCGCAACTCCCTGCTCGACGACCTCCGTGATACTCGACATGGGAACAAGTCCGCCGCTTTCGCTGCGGACATAGAGGTTTCGCAGATCGGATGGATTGGTGACTGCCAGCGCTTCGGAAGTCAGGAATATCGGCACGGCCTGATCGCCGACATTGAGATCGACCAGGTCTTCTCCGCCGACCATCGCCCGCAAGGTCTGCGCCACATCGTCGAGATCGACGCCCAGATCCGACACGCGCTGGCGGTCGATCCTGATCGAGAGCTGCGGTTGGGTGGGTTGGTACGATATGTCCGGATTGGAAAGGATATCGGACCGGGTGTCGATCGCTTCGCCCAGGGCGAGCGCAGAAGCGTAGATATTCTCGTACTCGCCGCCCGTCAGAGCCACTTCGATGCCGCCCCCGCCCCCACCGCCGAAGCTCAGCGTTCCGCGGCCCCGTGCATTTGTGCGCGACCCGGGAATTTCCTGAAGGGGCCGGTTCAGTTCTTCGACGATTTCGGTCTGACTACGGTCACGCTCGCCCCAGTCCGCGAGCTGAGCCGTCACGCGCACGCGATTGGGATCGTATCGACCGACGATGGAGAACGTACTCCTGATCTCACCGCTGTCGAGATAAGGCCGCAACACCGTCTCTACCTCGTCCAGTTCGCGGTCCATGAAATCGAGCCCGACGCCATCGGGGCCGGTGGCATCCACCTCGATGACTCCGCGGTCCTCGTCGGGAACAAGCTCGTTGTTGAGCTGCGTATAAAGCAGGCCCGTAAGCGCCGCGACCAGCACGGCGCTGCAGATCACCAAACGGCCACGATCGAGACACCAGTTCAGCGCGGTCGAATAGCGCTTCCGGACCCGGCCGCCCCATTCGGACAATCGATCCGAACCCTGCCCACCCGTCGTCAAATCGAACTTTGCAGCCAGCGCCGGTACGAGCGATAGCGCCACGAAGGACGATATGATCACCGCGACGGACAGGACGAAACCGAATTCCCGGAACAGTCGCCCGGCTTCCGAAGGCAGAAAGCTGATCGGGACAAAAACCGACACCAGTACTGCCGTTGTCGCCACGACGGCGAAAAAGACCTGGCGCGTGCCGACCACAGCCGCTGCCCGCCGCCCCAACCCCTTGTTCTGCAATCGCTGGGTGTTTTCGAGAACCACGATCGCGTCATCGACGATCAAACCCGTGGCGAGAACCAAAGCCAGCAACGTCAACAGGTTAATCGAGAATCCCATGAGCCAGATACCAGCAAGCACGCCGATCAGCGCCACCGGAATCGTGGCGCTCGGAATCACCGTGGGCCGCCATGCCTGGAAGAACAGCAGCATAGTTCCGACCACTACGAGAATGGTGAAGCCCAGCGTTATCAGCACCTCGCGCACCGAAATCGAGATGAAGTCGGCATCGTCGGACACGACGGCAATCGCGACGCCATCGTACCGTGCATTGACGCGTTCTACCGCGGCCCGGATCGCCTCGGATATTTCAATGGTGTTCGAGCTAGCCTGCCGCACCACACCGAGACCGACGATCGGCCGCCCATCCAGCCGGACGAAATTGGTCGCATCGGCGGGTGCGAGAGAAACTTCCGCGATATCGCCGATACGAACCGTGCCCGATACGATGACATCGCGCACCAAGGCGGGATCGGTGGCGCTGGCGTCGGCCCGCACCACCAGTTCCTGCGCATTGGAACGGAAAGAACCGACCGGGACATCGTAAGGTGCACGCTCGAGAGCAGCGGCGACATCGCTCATGGTCAGGCCAAACCGATTGAGCCGTGCGGGATCGACCGAGACGCGCATTTGCAGGGCGCGCGTGCCGAACTGATCGATACTTGCGACACCGTCGGCAGTTAGCAGTTCGGGAACGACATCGTTCTCAACCACCTGCGTCAGTTCCGCCTCATCGTAACGATCGCTCGACACAGCCAGGATCATGATCGGTTGCGCGTCGGCATCGGCCTTGACGATATTGACCTGTTCGACGCGTTCCGGAAGATCGCGCGTCACCCGGCTCACCGCTTCTCTGACATCGGACGCAGCGGTGTCGAGATCGACACCGGGATTGAACTCGGCGCGAATGCGCGAATTGTTTTCCTCGCTCGAGGAGTTGATCTGACGCACGCCGGTGACGCGGGCCACCGCATCCTCGAGAATGCTGGTAACTTCGCTGTCCATCGTCTCGGGTGCGGCGCCTGGAAGCGATGCCGAAACCGAGACGATCGGACGGTCGACATTGGGCAGTTCGCGTACCTCCACGCCCGAGAAAGCCGCCAGTCCCGCGATCACGATCAGCAGGTTGAGCACGCCCACGAGGAGCGGTCGCTTGACCGCCAGCATGGGGAGGTCGGCCCTATCGGCCATTCCCGTTCTCCGATGACCGCAATTCCACGTCGGCTTTCGGCGCAGCCACTGGCCGGACAAGCCGAATGTCCTGCCCGTCGCGAACCTTCTGCACGCCTTCCACGATCACCCTGTCGTTTCGCCCTAGTTGACCATCTACCAGCACCAATCCATCGCGCCTGGACGTGATGGTCACCGGTATACGGCGAGCCTTTCCGTCACGTACGAGAAACAAATGCGATCCCTCGCTGCCCCAGACAATCGCCTCTTCAGGCACCGCTGCCCGGTTGGTCTCGGTGCGGGTGAAGTTCACCCGAAAGCTCATACCTGGACGATATCGGTCGCCGGAATTGGCGATCACTGCCCGAGCGACGAAGTTGCGGCTCTCCTGAGATATGCTGCTGTCGGTCGTAACGATCTCCGCATCGATACGGGTGTCGGGAGCGGAAAAGGCGGAAACTTCGACGACCTGGCCTGGTCGGAGACTGGCAAAAACTTCTTCCGGCGCGGGAAAGTCGACGAACAGCCTGCTTCGCTGATCGATCTGGGCAATCGGCGTACTGTCATTGACGCGGTCGCCCGGGTCGATTTCGGTCAGTCCGATATGACCTGAGAATGGCGCGCGTATCGTGCGATCCGCGAGATTTGCCTGAGCCTGACGCAGGGCGACCTGGGCCGAGGCGAGAGCTGTTTCTCCAGCTTCGATCTGACTTTCCGACAGTGCTCCGGTATCTTCAATTCTACGATAGCGACCAAGAAGTTGTTCCGCCTCGCGCACCTGCACTCGCGCAGCCTCGACGGCAAGGCGTTCCTGCCTGGCGTCGAGTTCGACCAATGGCTGTCCACTGCGTACGTAATCGCCGGCAGAGAACAACACCTGGGTCGCGCGTCCGGCACTTTCAGGAAAAATCTCGGCTGAAACGATGGCCCGCGCCGATCCGATGGCTTCGACCGCCACCTGTTCCGGAATAAATCGAAGCGTTTCGGCGACAACGGGAATGGCTTCACTCGCACGCTCTTGTCCGCTCTGGGAACAGCCGGCCAAAAGCATAGCGCCGAAAAGGCCAAGCGAGCGTTTTTGGAAAGCCATTCGAATTGACTAGCCAACTGGCCAGCCAAGCAAAAGACCCATTTTCAAAGCCAAACGATCGACCGGCCGACGCCGGTGATTCAGTGAAAATCGCGCGATTTCGGCAGAATGCGGACATTGCGAGGATGTCGGTGACTGGGCAAAGGGTGCCGGTCTGCCGCCTTGTCGCCGCTACTCGTTTCGACCTTCGCACAATGTGTTTCGGATAAGGTATCGAGATCGCCGGTCCGGTCGATGACATTGGTGGCCATCAGGTGAACGACGCCTTCCTTGCTGCGCTGCACCTCGCCTTCGATCAGCATCAGGCGCGAGGCCATGACCGGCCGGCGCAAATGCTCCAGATGCCGGGCCCATAGCAGGGCATTCACGATTCCCGTTTCGTCTTCGATGGTGATGAATATGGCATTCCCCTTGCCCGGGCGTTGACGGGTCAGCACGACGCCCGCGGTTCTTACCCGCGCGCCATTTTGCGCGGCATTGGTTGCTGCACAGCTGAACACATTTTCCTTGCGAAAACTCTCGCGCAGGAATGCCATCGGGTGCCCTTTCAAAGACAGGCGCGTGGTCTGGTAATCCGCCACGACATGATCGGCGAGCGGCATTTCGGGAAGCGGCAAGTCCTCCTCTTCGCGCAACTCACGTGTCCGAGCCGCGGCAAATAACGGTAACTCGCCCTTGGGCATGCGCCGCACGTCCCACAGCGCCTGTCTGCGATCCTGCCCAAGCGAACGGAATGCATCGGCATCGGCGAGCAGGCGTAACGCGCGCCGCGGCAAGTTGGCGCGGCGCGCAAGATCTTCGATGCTTTTAAAGGCATCTTCGTGGCGCGCATTTTCGAGGCTATCGGCCCAGTCTTCCCGAAACCCGTCGATCTGCCGCAATCCGATCCGCAGCACGAGCCTATCATCTGTCGCGCGTTCCAGCGTGTTGTCCCACACGCTGGCATTGACATCGGCCGCGCACACTTCCCCGCCATGCTCGCGCAGATCGCGCACCAGTTGCGCCGGGGCGTAAAAGCCCATCGGCTGCGAATTGAGCAGCGCACAGGTGAACACGGCGGGATGGTGACATTTGATCCAGCTCGAAACATATACGAGCCGCGCGAAGGACAATGCATGGCTTTCGGGAAAGCCATAGCTGCCGAAGCCATGGATCTGCTGATAGCAGCGCTGCGCGAATTCACGCTCATATCCGCGCGAAACCATGCCATCGATCATCTTTCTCTCGAACTGGTCGATCGTCCCGACATTGCGAAAAGTAGCCATTGCCCGGCGTAGCCGGTTGGCATCTTCGGGCGAAAAATCTGCGGCCACGATGGCGAGTTTCATGGCCTGTTCCTGGAATAGCGGCACACCCTTGGTCCTGCCCAGAACAGCCTTAAGCTCATCCGGATCGTACGGGGCCTTGGGTGATGGGTAATTCACCTTCTCCTCGCCGGCGCGGCGCCGCAGATAGGGGTGAACCATGTCGCCTTCGATCGGACCGGGCCGAACGATCGCCACCTGAATTACGAGATCGTAGAATTCCCTGGGTTTCAAGCGGGGAAGCATGTTGATCTGGGCGCGGCTTTCGACCTGGAACACGCCGATACTGTCGCCCCTTTGCAGCATCTCGTAGACTGCCGGATCTTCGTGCTGGATAGTGTCCAACTCATAATCGCCGAGCCCGTGTTGGCGCATCAGGTCGAAGCTCTTCTGGATGCAGGTGAGCATTCCCAGGGCCAGCACATCGACCTTCATCAGACGGAGCGCATCGATGTCATCCTTGTCCCATTCGATGAAGGTGCGATCCTCCATCGCGGCATTGTGGATCGGGACGATCTCATCGAGCCTGCCCTGTGTCAGGACATAGCCGCCGACATGCTGCGAGAGATGCCGGGGAAACTGGAGGATGCGGTCGACCAGCAGCTTCAGTCGTGCGATCTCCGGATTGTCCAGGCTGAAGCCGTTTTCCTCGACCCGGGCATCGTTCATCGTCCCCGAATAACTGCCCCACACGGTGCTCACCATGCGGTTCGTAATATCTTCGGACAGCCCCAGCGCCTTGCCGACTTCGCGGACTGCGCTTCGTGGCCGATAGTGGATGACGGTGGCGCAAATACCCGCCCGATCGCGACCGTAGCGGCGATAGATGTACTGCATCACCTCTTCGCGCCGCTCATGCTCGAAGTCCACATCGATATCGGGCGGTTCGCAGCGTTCTTCGGACATGAAACGCGAAAACAGCAAATTATGCTCGACCGGATCGACCGAAGTCACCTTGAGCAAATAGCAAACGATGGAATTGGCGGCAGAACCGCGGCCCTGGCACAGGATCGGCGGATCTTGGCTACGCGCGAATTTCACCAGATCGTGGACGGTCAGGAAATAATAAGCGTAATCGGCCTTGCGGATCAGTGCGAATTCTTCCTCCACCATCGCTTGTGCCCGGGGAGGAATACCCTCTGGCCAACGTTCTTGCGCCGCTTCGAGCACAAGATGTTCGAGCCAGTCCTGCGGTTCCCATCCATCGGGAACGGGTTCGTGCGGATATTCGTAGCGCAAATCATCCAGCGTGAAGTCGATCCGCGCAAGGATATCCGCACTGGAGGCAATCGCTTCGGGACGATCCCTGAACAGTCGCGCCATCTCCTCGGGTGCCTTGAGATGGCGTTCCGCATTGGCGGCAAGCAATGTGCCTGCTTCGGCGATGGTCGCTCCTTCGCGGATGCAGGTGACGATATCGTGCAGCTGGCGATCCTCAGGCCCGGCATAAAGCGCATCGTTGGTTGCGAGCAGAGGAATGTCGACCTTGTCGGAAAATGCGACAAGGTGCGCCAATTGCCGATGGTCACGCCCCGAACGCAGCATTACCGCGCCGAGCCAGAGATTTTCCGGGTTTGCTTCTCTCAGTTTGTGCAAGGCAGCTTCGTGCAGCGTATTTTGGGGATCCGCCATCGCGATAAGGATCATGTCCTGGCAATGCCGCAGCAGGTCTTTCAGTTGGAGTAAACAATTGCCCTTGGTCGTGCGCAAATTGCCGGCCGTAAGCAGCCGGGTAAGGCGCCCCCAGCCGTAACGCGTCGTGGGATAAGCGATGATATCGGGCGTACCATCGGTGAAGCACAGTCTTGAACCGACCACGAGCCGGAACCGAAAAGCGCCGCGTTCTTCTTCCGGCAGCGTCTCAAGACCATCCCGCAAGGCGGCATGCGCGCGAACCACACCCGCAACGGTATTGCAATCGGCGATACCGATTCCCGACATCCCCAGTTCGATGGCGCGCGCAACCATATCGGAGGGCTGCGACGCACCGCGCAGGAATGAATAGGTCGTCGCCGCGACCAGTTCGGCAAAAGCAGGCATCAGGCGAACAGCCCATGCATATACCAATTGGGATTATCGGTTTCGCGACCATGGAGGCCATGGCGAAATACCCAATACCGCCGCCCGTCGGTGTCCTCGATGCGATAATAGTCGCGCGTCAGCTGGTCGCGGCCGAGCGGATCGCCTGCGCTCTTCCACCATTCTGCCGCAATCCGCTCAGGGCCTTCATAGCGGGCTGCATCGCGTAGTTTGCCTTGCCAGCGAAACCGCCTTGGCGGACCGTCGGGCACCTCTGCGATCACCGCGATAGGTCGGGGCGGATCGAACAATTGCAGCGGCCTGGAAGGTGGCTCGCCTGCTTTCGCGCGCGCCCAGCTAAAGGAGCGCGTCGTGTCGACTGCAAACAGGGCGGTCTGCGCATCTTCGGGGATGTGCGTATCGTGCGGGCGAAAGCGAAGCAGGCGGTTGCGACCAAGGCGAATACCGAGAATATCGAGCGTTTCAGCGAGTGAATTGCCTTGGCCGGTTTCCTTCTCGAGATCGTCCTGTTCGGGCTTCAAGAGTTCGGTTCGCGATATGGCAAGCTCGATACTATCGAAACCGAAGCCTGGATCGAGTGGATCCGCCAAGCCATCGAGACGCTCATCGAACAAGCGCGCGATCGCGGCGGAATCGCGTGTCGGGAGGCTGGTTTCGACATACAGGCGCTGGGTCAATCCATCGACGCGGCAGAACCGGGCCTCGAAAGCCCTGGCTCCGAGATCCTCCTCGAAGAGACTGGCATGGGCTTTATCGAGCAGTTCGCGCAGCACTCCCATCGCATAATCCTTGTTAGCGATCGGTTCGGCGAACAGCCGGCGGAATGTGCGAGAAGGACGGTGCCTGCGTGGATTGACCGGTTTGCTCAGCGCTCCGACCAGTCGCTCGAGATGATAGATGATCGCTGCTCCGAAACGCGCAGCGATCACATTGCGGGGGCGGTCCAGCACATCGCCAATCGTTCTAAACCCTGCGCGGCGCAGCCCCAGATCGGACTCGGAGTCAAGTTCCAGGGCCGCAACGGGCAAGGCGCGGATTGCAGCCCTTTCTTCCACGACATCACCTTGGTGAAAGCGTGCAAGCGCATGCGCGGCTTCGGCGGAAGATCCGCGCGCAAGACGGGCCTCGACCTGTCCGGAATCGAGCCAGTCCTGCACTTCACACGCAAGCTCCCGCTCGCCTCCAAAGATGTGTGCGCCACCGGTAATGTCGAGCATGATGCCGTCGGCCCCATCGAGGGCAATCATCGGGGTGAAGCGCATACAGCCATCGGCGATCCGGCCAAGCAGATCGGCGTCGGCTACTGGATCGCAATCATGTACCGCGAGGCCGGGCACAATCGCCAAAGCATCGGCCAGGCTTGTGCCTGCAGCCAGCCCGCACGCGATAGCTTTGCGGTTCAGGGCGACGAGTCGCATCGCGCCTGTTTGCTTCCCGACAAAAGCAAGCGGCGTTTCAGGCGATGTGTCGGGCGCTTTTTCCAGCTGCAGCCTGTTCCACGCCAGGAAAGGAAACCATAGTGCCAGAAACCGCCGCCCTCCTGCGGATTCCGGGAGACTCGGCTGGTCGAGCAGGTTCGCGGAAGCTAGCTTTGTCACGGTCCCACTCCACTCGCCAGCTTTTGCCGGACGGACCAGAGCGCCTTCGCGACAATGTCAGATCGAATGTCGGATAGCCCGGCGCATTCGCTTCGAGCGGGACCGAGGGAGCTGATCGTACTACCCAGCGCGTGCTCGCGGTGCTCGGTTGCTCGCGCGCATCGAGCCTCAGCAATATCGCAGTCACACCGCCGCGGTCCGCCGCGAGGGTCAGGCGGCGCGAGGCAGTCAGGTCCAGTATGGCAGGTGTACCCCAGCATTCGATTACGACCACGCCGAAGGCATCGCTGCGCAGGGCTTCGGACGCAGACCGAAGCAGCACGGTCTCATCGCCCGCGACACCCATGAACAAAGTCGCAGGATCGCCGCCCAGCTCGCTGAAACCTGCCGGGTTGAAGCGTCCACCCTTGCGGATTGCCGCCAATGTACGCAGCCACAGCATGCTCTTGCCCGTCTGCAAACCGAGCAGGCCCAGCATACCGGCAAAGGCCGCCGAGCTGGCATTATCCTGGGCGCTCTCTGCAAAGATCTCATGCAGTTGTCCACGTTGGAAACCTCCGTCGAGGTAGGCATCGAGAGATGCGTGACCCGATGGGAAAACGCCATGGCATGAACTTCCGCCGGATACGCCAGCCTGCGACGTTAGCTCACGCAAGGACGAGAGAAGTTCTGCCGAATCACGCATTGTTCTTATTTTGTTCCAAATACGGGCTTTGTCAAATTTTGCAACATCGCGCTTTTGCAGCATGAAGTCTGCCCTTCCCGCCGCGAGTTTGCCTATTGAATTCGGTACACAGCCACAGCGACCATCTGCCACCCGACTTCCCGCATGGCCGCTGCTGATGTATGTCTTCCTCGTGAACTTGACCGAGCATCCCCTGCGGCGCGAGTTGGTCCGCGAAATGCACCTGCGGCAATTTGCGCCGGTGTCTGCGCCAGCATCGATCGTTCAAACGGTTCTGCTCGTTGCCGATGGGGAAAGGGATGCCGAATTCCGGTACCTCGATCGCCTGGCACAAAAGAAGGACCTGCGCCTTCATCCCCAAGCGCGGCACGCCATTATTGCCCTCGATGACGGACGCTACCTGTTGTGGGAACGGCATACGGAAGCAACCACTCTCACGGTCATCATGGAGGCACACCCAAAGGATGACTTCAGTTCGGCCGCCGAATTACTGGAAGGCTGGCCAGGGACCGTCGTGCGGGCCACCAAGCTTTTCGTCGAGAAAGACGAAGCAACCGCGGCAGGCCGGATCGCGGAGATAGGGTTCGAAGAAGGCGAACTTGTCTGCTGCAAGGTCAATGCCGGCGTCACTATCTGGTCCGACTTTCGCATTCGGGACGATGGTTTCGGCCGATTGCTGCTCACCGCCGGCCATGCCGGACCGGGCGAGCTCGGCCGTATCGTCCAGCGTCTTCAGGAGCTGGGAAATTATCGCAACCTGGCTCTGCTGGGCCTGCCCGAGGTCCGACGTCTCACACCGACACTTACGAAGCTGGAAGAACAACTGGCACGCTATTCGAACGAGCTTGGCGAAGAAGGCGGCGAGAGCGACGAGAAATTGATGCAGCAGCTTTCTGTCCTGTCGGCCGAACTGGCCCGCCTGAGGGTCGAGAGCAGTTACCGGCTCAGCGCCAGCCGCGCCTACGCGCAAATTGCCATGGACCGGCTGGACGCGCTGTCGATCGAAGGCCGCAAGGGCTACCAGGACCTGGCCGAATTTACCGAACGCCGCCTTATTCCCGGGATGCGGACCTGCGAATCCTTCGTCGAACGAATGCGCCGATTGTCGGAGCGGACGGGTGATGCGATTGCGCTGCTGAACACCCGCATAGATACGCGGATCAAGGCACAGAACCTCGATTTGCTGCGGTCGATGGAAAGCAGCTTCAATCTGCAACTCAGGCTGCAACACCTGGTGGAGGCTTTGTCGGTAATCGCGGCCGGCTACTACGCCGTCGGCCTCATCGCTTTCGTTCTCAAGGGAACCGCAGCGTTCCCCATCCGAAGCAGGGTCGATATCGCCCTCGCGGTTCTCACTCCGCTGGTCCTTCTGGCGATCTTTTTCTTGGTTTCGCGAATGCGCAAACGCTATCTCGGAGAAAGCAAGGAAGAGCCCAGAAAGATGGACTAACCGCTGGAATTGACAGGAAAATGTGTCTATAGAGCTGGACGATAAGGATGGGTAAAGAGCGAACCGAGGAGAGGACTACATGAATAAATTCAATGCCTTGCAAGGAAGCATTGTTGCGGTGAGTCTGTTTGCGCTCTCGGCATGCGGCAGTCGCGCAGATGAAGAAACTGCCTCACCGCCGACCGAGGCCGCTCCTGTAGAAACAACGGCGGCTACGACGGAAGAGCCTGCTGCCGATGTAGACTTCGCCAGTCTGACGGGCGATGCCGCAGCCGGGAAAACCGTCTTTGCAGTCTGCATGAGCTGTCATAGCCGTGACGAGGGCGTGAACAATGTCGGTCCCTCGCTTTACAACATCGTGGACCGCCAGGCCGGCACAATCGAAGGCTTCAACTATTCGGATGCGAACAAGAACAGCGGCATAACCTGGACCGAGGAAGAACTATTCGTCTACCTCAAAGACCCACAAGCCAAGATTCCCGGCACGAAGATGGTTTTCCCAGGCCTTCCCGATCCGCAAAAGCGGGCCGATCTCATCGCTTTCCTGAAAAGCTGACGGCAGAAGAACTGCATCAAAGCGGGCGCTGGAGCTTTGGCTCCGGCGCCCGTTTTCTATGACCAGGTATTGCAGGCAACTAACCTAAGTTCGCTCCGGCGTTTTGCCGAACACCCTTTTGCGATCAGGCTGCTGTCGCCATCCGCGCGAGTTCGCATTGCGACCAGATTTCGCTCAACGCGTTAATCAGCCGCTCGATATCACCATCGTCATGCACCGGCGAGGGTGTAAGGCGCAAGCGTTCGGTCCCGACCGGCACGGTTGGATAATTGATCGGCTGCACATAGATGCCGTGATTGTCCATCAACCAGTCGCTGATGCGTTTGCACTTGTGCGCATCGCCCACCATCACCGGAATGATATGGCTGGGATTGTCGAGATGGGGAATGCCTATCGCATCCAGTCTACGGCGGACCTTGGCAACCCGGTCGCGCTGCAGCAGGCGTTCGGCATCGCTGGTCTTGAGATGCTTGATGCTGGCGCATGCGCCGGCTGCCACGGCGGGCGGTAGTGCTGTGCTGAAGATGAAACCGCTGGCGAAGGTGCGCACGAAATCGACGAGATCGGCAGAGGCGGCGATATAGCCGCCCACTACGCCGAAAGCCTTGCCCAATGTACCTTCGATAACGGTGATGCGGTCCATCAAGCCTTCGCGCTCGGCCACCCCGCCGCCGCGCGGACCATACAGGCCGACAGCGTGAACCTCGTCGATATAGCTCATCGCGCCATGCGCTTCGCACACGTCGAGAATTTCCGCTATCGGAGCGATATCGCCATCCATCGAATACACGCTCTCGAAGGCGACGAGCTTGGGAATTTCGGGACCGAAATCCGAAAGCTTACGATCCAGATCTTCCGGATCGTTGTGCTGCCAGATCTTGTAAGGTGCACGGGAGTGACGAATGCCCTCGATCATGGACGCGTGGTTGAGCGCATCGGAAAAAACGACACAATCGGGAATGCGCGAGGCAAGCGTTCCCAGACCCGCCCAGTTCGATACATAGCCCGATGTGAACAGCAGCGCCGATTCCTTGCCGTGCAGATCGGCCAGTTCGCGTTCGAGCAGCACGTGATGGTGGTTGGTGCCCGAGATATTGCGCGTGCCCCCCGCTCCCGCGCCACATTCGTCGAGCGCGTCATGCATGGCCTCGATTACGATCGGATGCTGGCCCATGCCCAGATAGTCGTTCGAACACCACACGGTGACCGCTTGCGTTTCGTCGCCGATAAAGCGCGTGGCTTGCGGGAAGGACCCGCGATGCCGCTTGATGTCGGTAAAGACGCGATAGCGACCTTCCTCGCGAACGCCGTCGAGTTGCTGCTCGAAAAAGGCTTCGAAATCCATGGTCAGGTCACTCCCTCTTCAATCATGCTTTTTCGGCCCACCATTCGTGCCGGCAAGGCCCAGCCCCACAAGGCTCCATCGCGAAACGGCAGAGCGAAAAAAAGATGCTCGATGACGCCGAGCGCAGCCAGCGCAAACAGCAGGCTTGCCCCGACCATCTCGGCGCTTCCTTCCTGAGACCCAAGGGCCAGCGCACCGAGCCAAGAGGCCAATGCGATGCTCGAAATCAGTGTTGCCCCCAACAACCAGGTGAACCGGTTCGGTCCGAAGTAGCTCTTCAGATATTCAAGGTGCGGCGGCAGAATATCGGTGCTCATATTGGGCACGCCGGCGAACATGTTGAGTTTGGCACTCAAGCGCAGGACGAAGAGCAACAAGAAAGCGATCGTGCCGATTTGGTTGGGTGCGTTCCATGTGATGGCCAGAAGCAACAGCGCGGTGACGGCGAGCGCAATCTCGTGGTGGATTACGGCAGCGCTGGCGTGCGAGAACCGCTTGAGGCCCGACGACCCAACGGGACAAGTTTCACGCCTTGGGCCTGCGACAGCTCCGGTGAGGAAGGCCAGTTCGTGCCACGACCAAACCAGCAGCGCTCCGGCAAACGAGAGATACACTGCCCAGACCGAAACCGTCTGCGCCGACTGCAATATCAGCAGCAACCCCGCCACTCCGGCAATACCCCCAAGGACCAGACTGCGCGGGAAGGTCGACCGGTCGCGATTGTCGAGCCAGGCAATCAGGCCCGTTGCGAAAAACCAGACCGCAATGGTGACGATCACCGGGACGATATGGCCGCTCCAGCTTACCATGCAGGTTGCAACCTTACGGTCTGGGGTAGTTCGTTCTTGCGGGCACGGTGGAAATACATCTTCGCAAAGTTCCAGCCCGCACCGGCCATGCCGCTGACGCGCTTGAACAGGCCGCCGATGCCGCCCTGTTCCTTGCCGTCTTCAATGCGCAGCACGGCCTGCCGGAGCGCTTCCATGCTGACGCGGAATTTCGGGCTGTCGATATCGAGTTCGACCGGATAGACTTGACGGCTGATCCGGTTGCAGATTTCGAACACCTTGTAATCGTATTCGGTCGGATCGACACCCAGCGCTTGGTGAAAGACCGGTCGCGCATGGTCGCGCACATACATGGTGGCGTAGACCGACAGCAGGAAAAACCGGATCCACAGCTTGTTGTGACCCTTCAGCAGCTTGGGATCGGCGCGCATCAGCATGGCAAATGCCTCGCCGTGGCGGAACTCGTCATTGCACCACTCTTCGAACCAGTCGAAAATCGGGTGGAACTTGTTCTGCGGATTCGCCTGCAAGTGACGGTAGATCGTTATATAGCGCGCATATCCGATCTTTTCGGAAAGATAGACTGCGTACCAGATGAATTTCGGCTTGAAGTAGGTGTATTTCTTCGTCTTCGTCAGGAAGCCGAGATCGACGCCGATGCCGGCATCCTTGAGACTTTCGTTGATAAAGCCGGCGTGACGGCTCTCATCTCGCGCGAGCAGTTTGAATAGCTGCTTCACGTCCGGATTCTTCGTGCGCCGGGCGATTTCGGCATAGAGTACGCAGCCCGAGAATTCGGAGGTCATCGAACTGACCATGAAATCGGTGAACTCGGCGCGAAGTTTGGGTTCGAGGTTCTCTATGATCCCGGCGAAACTGCCCTTGTCGCGAAAGTGCTTCTTGTTGGGATCGCCTAGCATGTCCGAGATCAGCCGATCCCACTCCTCGCGCACGAGCGAAACATCGATCGCATCGAGTGCGTCAAAATCCGTCGTGTAGAAGCGCGGGGTGAGCATCGTGTCCTGCGTAGCGAGAGCCATCGCTTCGTCGCTGGTCATGATCCGGCCGCCGTGAGCGGGCGTAATCTTCGCGGGCGCGTTCATTTGATCCTCCCGGGATTGAAGCTGACCTCGTAAAGCTCCTTGAGGTCGAAATAGGCTGCGAGACGGGTGATCGTCCGCTCGATCGGGCCGGCACGGGTGACCGTGGCGCTACGCTCGAAAGTTGCGCTGTGGCCGAAAGGGATCTGGATCGGCGCGCCGTGCACCTGCACGCTGTCGCCCGGAAAAATGGGGACATCGCCCGCCAGTTCGACATGTGCGTGGAAGTGTTCCTCGCTCTGTTCGACCGAAATGACGCAAGGCGTATCGAAGCGAGTGCGGCGCATCATGCCTCCGCTCCTTCCAGCAGAACCGCGAAGGCCTGGCGATTGTCCGGACCGAACGAACCGAGTTCGATGCTCTTGCCGGTTTCGCTGTCGCTCAGGGAAAGCGTGCCGTTATCCCACTCCGTAAGCAGAAAAGGCGTTTCAGGACCGATCCCTTTGCTGCGCCGGACATGGACGAGGCTGCGCATGGTAGTACGAATGAAGCCGCCGGTGCCGGGCTGGATGAGGGCAACGACAGCACCGCTCGACGCATCTTCGATCCGTACCCCGCCATCGTGCTCGTCATGGAAATAAAGGTGGCGTTCGGAGGTCGCGACGGCACCTGTTTCGGCGCGGGCCTCGCTGGGTACGGCATCGCGGGCGATCAGCCCCGCGCTGGTAGCCGAGGCGAAAGCGAACGAGAGCAGCGCCAGGCCGGCGATCATCACGAGCGGCCCTTTGGGGATCTCCTCGTTGTGATGATGGTCGCTCATGCCAACGCCTCCTTCAGTCCGTCGGCCGGGACAGTCGCTGCATTGTCCCGCAAGACACTGGTCAGGGCGATATCCTCATGCTCGGCGGTCGCAGCAGCTAGCTTGGCGGCTACCTCCGCCACACCCGGAATGGCTCGCAGCATGGGTTGCGGCTTCGAGAAGCGCAGCGGCCGGGCGTGCGGCCAGAGCATGGCGTAGCCCAGCCCATGGCCCTTCAGCGGTTCGATTGCGATATCGCCCGTCCCCGATCCACGGTCCGTCAGGTGCGCGGCACCGATCAACTTCAAGGGCAGGTTGACCGACTTTTCGACGGCCATGCCGATATTGAGGATCAGGCGGCGATCGGTGAGAATGTAGCTCGTGGTGCGCGCTGCCAGCCAGGCGAAGCTGTACAGAAGGCCGAGCGTAACGAGCGCCACGCCAAGAGTGATAATGGCACCGCCGATACTGCCCAGAGCGACAGCTGTCACGATCAGCACCAGGAAATAGACCGCCACTGTGCGGGTGTGAAAGGCTGTACGCGCAAGGGTCTGCAGATCGGGCTTCCCTTCCCACAAAATCCGCTCATCGCCTTGCGGCGTGCCGAGCGACCTGATCTGGGCCATGGAACGCAGCTTGGTCATAGCACCGGCTCCTGACGGCGGGGATCGGCGTAGAGGTAACCGCCGCCGAAATACGCGACCACGCGCTCTTCTTCGTTGAGCGTGATCTGTCCCGCAGTTGCCGGTTTGGGCACATCGGCGAACTGATCGGCCCTGATGGCGTCGATCACGATAACGCCTTTGCGCCCATGGACCTTCGCCATCGCCATGGGCGCCAGCACATTGCCACCGGTCGTCGCGACTTCGAGATAGCGGATATGGTGCTCGGACATATCGACCCAGACATCGGCCACCTTGCCCGCCTCCTTGCCGTCGGCCCCGATGACGGACATGCCGACCGGGTCGGCATCGCGCCCTGCGACAGTGACGTGATCGGTGCTGCTCAGCGGGACGATGCGCGGAGCACCCGCAGCGGTGAGGTCCGGCGTGTGCATGCGCTCCGCCCACGAAGCCGGACCGAGGCGATCGGCGAAGGGATTGCCGGTAGGGACAAATGCCGCACCGTTCGATCCGAATGCGCGTTTCGCTGCGATATCGACCGGTTCGCGGCGGTTGCGGTCGGGTGTCACGCTGCCCTGGCCGTGCGGCAGTACGAAGGTCTTGGGCGAGGCGGTGCTCAGCGGTCCGCCAGGCGTTTCGACGCGGCCGGTGGCCTCGTCCTCGAGCGGATAGCCTTCGCGTCGGTCCTCACGGCGCAGGTAGAATATCAGCGCGATGAAAAACAGGACGAACGCGTAGAAAACCAACTGCGTCACGTCCAGCGTGCCTACGATCTTGACGTCATCCATGAGGCTCTCCTTGCAGGGCAATCATGTCGGGAACTCGCGAAGGCCCAAGGGCCCCGAAGCGATGAAGGCGCGCTCGCGGTTCTGGCTTACCAGCGGACCGAGCGCGACGAGGCTCGCCAGCAGAATGAGGATTTCGAGGCAGTAAACCGCAGCATAGCCGGTGACTGGATCGCCAAGCGCGCCGCCGAACGTGCCTTGCGCAGCCTGTGCGGAAATGATGTCGCGGAAGCCCCCTCCGATGGCAATGGCAAGCCCGGCGCACCCGGCCTGCACCGCGCCCCAGGCACCAAGCACGAGGCCAGCGCCTTCGTCCTTGGCGAGGCCCATCGCCTCGATCAGAGTGCCGACCGAGAACAGTCCGAGACCGAGGCCGATGGCACAAGCTCCGGCAAACAACATCGGGATCGAAGCGAACGGTGCTGCAAACAGGATCATGAGGAAAGCCGTCACCCCGATCACCAGCCCGTTGCCCGCAAGACGCAGCGGATCGCCGCCATGCGAGAGCATCCGACCGGACAGAGCAAAGCCGGCCAGGGCACCGGCAGCCCAAGCTCCCGTAAGCGCCGTCGTCGCACCGACCGAGAGGCCCAGAATTTCGCCGCCATAAGGTTCGAGCAGTGCATCCTGCATCGCGAAGCCCGCCGCACCGATGCCGATGGTAGCCAGCAGGCGCGACACGCGCCCGCGGGAAATGAACGCGTTCCAAAGCTCGCCGAATGCCGGTGGTCGTTCGGCTGTTTCCGACAGAACCGCACGGCGCGTTTCCTGCTTCCACAATGCGACAACATTGAGAAAAAAGGTCAGCACTGCTGCGCCTTGGATGACCTGCACGAGGCGGGTCGGCGTAAAGTTCAGCAGAAGCGCGCCCATGGATAGCGCCGCGACCATGGTCCCGGCCAACAGCATGACGTAAAGCAGTGCGACGGCGCGAGGCCGCTTGTCGTCGGGTGCGAGATCGGTCGCCAGTGCAAGACCGGCCGTCTGCGTCATATGCATCCCCAACCCGGTCAGCAGGAATGCCAGCATGCTCGCGAACACACCAAGCGCCTCGTCGCCCGAACGCCCGAGCAACAGCAGGGCGAAAGGCATGATAGCGAGGCCGCCGAACTGCATCAGCGTGCCGAACCAGATGTAAGGTACGCGCCGCCAGCCGAGGATCGAGCGATGCGTGTCCGATCGGTGGCCGATCAGCGCGCGCAGCGGGGCGACCAGCAACGGGATCGCGATCATCAGTGCCACCAGCCACGCCGGTATCGACAACTCGACAATCATCACCCGGTTGAGCGTGCCGTTGAGCAGCACCGCCGCCATGCCGACGCTGACCTGAAACAACGCGAGGCGCAGCAGGCGTAGCAAGGGTAAATCCGCGCTTGCCACATCGGCGAAGGGCAGCCAGGCCATGGCCACCTTCGTCCAGCGTGAGGCAAGGCGAGTTTGATCGGTCATCGGCGGCGAACAAGCTCCATGGCTTGCGAAGTGTAGAAGCCGCTAGAAATTCGTTCGGTGCGAGCGACGCGCCAATTCGACAGGCGGGCGAGCTTGCGGCGCAGTTGGGCTTCGCTCACCGGCACGATCGCTGGCGACCGATTGCCGCGCGGAAACAGCTTGCCGACTCCGTGCATCGCACCCAGCAACGGGGTGTACGGCGCAAAAGTGAAAACGATGGAGGTGCGACAGCGGCGGCCCACTGCCTCCAGCGTATCGACAATGTCCTCGCCGCGGTAGTGGATCAGCGAATCCATTGCGACGACATGGTCGAATTCTCCCAGCGCCGTGTCGAGCATATCGCCCACGAGCCAGTCGATCTTTCCGTGACCGAGAAAACTCGGCGAACGCTCGCGAGCTATATCGACCAGCCCCGCAGCAATATCGACCGCCGTTACATGAGCGCCCCGGCACGCCGCATCGATGCTCAGCGCACCAGTACCGCAGCCCGCGTCGAGCAGGCGCTTGCGCCGCAGGTCGGCCGGAAGCCACTCCATCAATTGCGCGCGCATCGCCTCGCGGCCTGCGCGTACCGTGGCGCGAATTCCGCTGACCTTGACGTCGGAAGTAAGGTCGATCCAGGCCTTGCGCGCCGTGCCGTCGAAATAGGCGGCGAGCTTTTCGCGCTGAACGTCATAGCCTGTGGGAGCATGTGTAGCCATCATTCAAACCCCAGAAAATCGAAGATATCGCGGTCTTTCATTGGATTGGCCTCCAGCGGATCGACGCCGTCCCAGAGCATCTGCGCAAGGCGGAGATATTCTGCCTGTGCCTCGCGCACGCCCTCGTCCGTCTCGTCCATCTCGAACAGGGTGCACTTCTTGAGACGACTGCGGCGGATCGCATCGACGTCGCGGAAATGGGCCAGACGCTTGAGGCCGGTCGCTTCGGCAAAGCGGTCGATCTCGTCGGTTTCGCGACTGCGATTGGCAATCACACCTGCAAGGCGGACGTCGTAGTTCTTGGCCTTGGCGTTGATGGCAGCGGCGATGCGGTTCATCGCGAAGATGGAATCGAAATCGTTGGCCGCGACCACCAGCGCGCGCTCGGCATGTTGCAGCGGCGCGGCGAACCCGCCGCACACCACATCGCCCAGCACGTCGAAGATCACCACGTCGGTGTCTTCCAGCAGGTGATGCTGCTTGAGCAGCTTGACGGTCTGCCCCACGACATAGCCGCCGCAGCCCGTACCTGCCGGCGGACCGCCCGCCTCCACGCACATCACGCCATTATAGCCTTCGAACATATAGTCTTCCGGTCGCAGTTCCTCGCTGTGAAACTCGACCGTTTCGAGCACGTCGATCACGGTCGGCATCAGCTTCTTGGTCAGCGTGAAGGTGCTATCGTGCTTGGGATCGCAGCCGATCTGCAGCACGCGGTGGCCAAGCTTGCTGAAGGCTGCGGAAAGGTTCGAAGAAGTGGTCGACTTACCGATCCCGCCCTTGCCGTAGACTGCAAAGACCTTGGCTCCCTTGATCGCATCGCGCGGATCGAGCTGGACCTGCACGCTGCCCTCCCCATCGGGCGGGGAGAATTTCGCTTTGGGATCGATGACGTTCATGTCGCTCTCCTCATTCCGCCGCAATCACGCCTTCGAGCCGATCTTCCAGATCATTGCTCGCGGCTTGCAGCGCGTTCAGGGTTTCGTTGTCGGGTTGCCACAGCTCGCGATCGCATGCCTCGAGCAGACGATTGGCAACGCGGGCGGACGATTTCGGATTCAGGTGCGAAAGGCGCTCGCGCATTTCCGGGTCGAGCACGAAGGTCTCGCTGATTTGCTGATAGACCCACGGTGCAACCTGGCCGGTAGTCGCGGACCAGCCCATGGTGTTGGTCACATGCCCTTCGATATGCCGTACGCCCTCGAAGCCGTGCTTCAACATTCCCTCGTACCATTTAGGGTTGAGCGTGCGGGTGCGGGTTTCAAGATCGATCTGTTCCGCCAGCGTGCGGACCTTGGCGCTCCCGCGGGTTGCATCGAGAATATAGACGGGGGCTTCCTTGCCACCCTTGGCCCGGGCGATCGAACGGCTGATCCCGCCGAGCCCGTCCACGTACTGGTCGAGATCGGTAATTCCGACCTCGACGCTTTCGAGGTTCTGATACGCAAAATCTACGCCTGCGAGTGCGCTCTGCATCAATTCGCGGCGCTGCACCGGCGCCCCCTTCACGCCATAGGCGAAACCCTTGTGCGTCTCGAACGCGTTGGCCAGTTCGTCAGGATCGGTCCAGACACCGCCATCGATCAGCTGGTTTACGTTGGCACCATAGGCACCCTCGGCATTGGAGAATACACGCAGGCTCGCGGTTTCAAGGTCGCAGCCCTGCGCCTCCGCATGGGCGAGACTGTGCTTGCGTACAAAGTTCCGATCGACGGGCTCGTCCGCGCTGCTGGCGAGCCAGGCGGCCTCGGCCAGCATGCGGGTCTGGAGCGGCAGCAGGTCGCGGAAAATTCCGGAGAGAGTGGCCACCACGTCGATCCGCGGACGGCCCAGTTCTTCGAGCGAGATCAGCTCCGCGCCGGCCAGCCGCCCGTAGCCGTCGAGCCTGGGCCGCGCACCGATCAGCGCCATTGCCTGGGCGAGTTGCACCCCTTCGCTCTTCATGTTGTCGGTGCCCCAGAGCACCATGGCCAAAGATTCGGGATAGAGGCTTTCGGAGTAGTCCACGCCGTCCGCACGGTGGCGCGCCAGCAACTGCTCCGCCTGCCGCGCGCCTTCGGCCACGGCGAAGGTGCTGGGGATGCGGAACGGGTCGAAGCCGTGGATGTTTCGACCGGTCGGAAGTATCGCGGGATTGCGCAAGACATCGCCGCCGGGAGCCGGCCGCACGTAACCGCCATCGAGCGCGTGGACGAGTGCGCCTAGCTCGTCGCACGTGTCAATCGCGCGTTCGATTTCCTCCCGAACGGCCCCCTGTTCGGCATCAAGCATGGCGTTCACGAGTTCGTCTCGCTCTTCGCCGTCCGGTGCTTGGCCGAAAACGTGCAATCCATGCGGGATCAGCGTGCGCTCCAGCTCGTAGAGCCGTCCGGCCAGATCGCCGATCTCGCCCATATCGATATCGAGCGCGTCGCACTGCTCCGCGATCATCGTTTCGAGCGCGGCCCGCTCGTCACCCTCTTCGCATCCCCGCCAGCGCTCGACCAGCGCCTTGAGATCGGCGAAACCCTTGTAGAGACCGGCTTCGGCCAGCGGCGGCGTAAGATAGCTGATCAGCGTCGCCGAGGCCCTGCGCTTGGCGAGCATGCCTTCCGAGGGATTGTTGGCCGCATAAAGGTTGAAGTTGGGCAGATCGCCCAGCAACCGCTCCGGCCAGCACTCGCCCGAAAGCCCGGTCTGCTTGCCCGGCATGAATTCGAGCGCGCCGTGAGTACCGAAATGCAGCACCGCATCGGCCCCGAAATCCTGCCGGATCCAGCGATAGAAGGCGGCGAAGGCGTGGGTCGGCGCGAAATCGCCATCGAACAGCAGCCGCATCGGATCGCCCTCGTAACCGAAAGCGGGCTGCACGCCGACGAACACATTGCCGAACTCGGCGCCGTAGATATGGATGGTCGATCCGTCCGACTGGACCTTGCCCGGCGCGGGGCCCCATTGCGCTTCGATCGCCTTCAGATTCGGCTCCGCGCGGACATGCGCATCGGCGGAAATCCGCGCAGCGACGTTCGCGTCCGCGCCGAAGCGCTCCGCATTGCCGGCCAGAATCGCATCGCGCAAAGCCTCGACGCTTTCGGGCGGCTCGACAGCATACCCTTCGGCAGCGAGCCGGGTCAGCGTGGCATGAAGCGACTCGTAAACTGCGAGATGCGCCGCCGTGCCCGTCGCCCCGGCATTGGGCGGGAAGTTGAAGATCACGACGGCCAGCTTGCGTTCGCGCCGCTCCGCCTTGCGCAAGGCGATGAGTTTCGCGGTCTTGGCCGCGAGCGCCGCCGCGCGCTCGGAATGGCTCCGCATGGCACGCACCGGCCCTTCGGCCTCCTCGCTACGCCCGCCAAAGACACTCGGGCAGATGGCGCCATCGAGCTCGGGAATCGCGACCATCATCGTCGTTTCGATCGGCAGGAGGCCCAGCCTGCCTTCCTGCCACTGCTCGAGCGATTGGAACTCGATCGGATGCGCAGCGATATAGGGCAGATCGAGCTGGCCCAGCACCTCGACCGCGGCTTCGGTGTCGTTGTAAGCCGGACCGCCGACCAGCGAGAAGCCGGTGAGGTTGACCACGGCATCGACCGTCGGCCTGCCGTCACGCAGGAAGAATTTCTCGATCGCAGGTCGCGCATCGAGGCCGCTGGCGAAAGCCGGGATCACCCGCAAGCCCTGCGTTTCCATTGCGGCGATCACGCCGTCATAGTGACCGGCGTCGCGGCCCAGAACATAGGAGCGCAACAGGATCAACCCGACGGTCCCGTTCTCGCCGCCGGAGCGCGGCAGCAGGCGCAGGCTTTCGGACATGAGCTGACGAGCGCGAGGGTGGTAGACGCCAAGCTCGGGATATTCTTGCGGCGCCTCGGCAGGCGTAGCTCCGCGCCGCGTAGCACGCGGTCCGGCAGCATAGCGATCAACCAGTGCACGAACCATCTGGACGACATTCTCGTCCGATCCGGCCAGCCAGTATTGCAGCGTAAGGAAATAGGCGCGCACGTCCTGCGCGGTACCGGGAATGAATTTCAGGATCTTGGGCAGGCGGCGCAGCATGCGCATCTGCCCTGCCCCGGAACTTGCGCCCGCTTTCTTCGACCCGCGCAGTTTCTTGAGCAGGGCCAGCGGACCCTTGGCGGGCGCATCCATGCGATACCCGCCCATCCGCGTCAGCTTCACGATCTCGCCCGCCGACATCAGGCCGAGCATTGCGTCGCATTGCTCGCGCCGTTCTTCCAGCACGGGCCGGATCGCCCTTACATGATCGTCGAGGAACAGCATCGTCGCGATCACGATGTCGCCCTTCTGGACATCTGCCTTGGCCCGTTCGAGCGAGGCGGGATCGCGATCCCAGTCCGCTGCAGCGTGCAGCGTCAGATGGATGTTGCCGGCTGCCAGTATCTCGCCCGCGCGCTCGGCCGCACCCTTGAGGTGGTTGTCCAGCGTCACGACGACGACGCGGACCTTGGGGAGCGCACTACCGGGCATAATGCGCCTTGGCGTCGTAAAGCGTTTCGAGATCGATCTGCGCGCGGCCTTCATTGGCAGCGAACAGCTCGGTGTTGCGTCGGGCCTTCCCACGCACGAAAAACGGGATTTTCTTCAGCTCCGCTTCTGCCTCGTCGGTCCAGAGCGAGCCGCCCATCACCGGTTCCAGAGCGATCGGCTGCGCCAGCGTCCGCTTCGGAGCATGCGCGTGCAAATGGCTGGCCCCCGCATCGTCCGAAAACTCGAAGTCATCGCGGAACATGGTGAGGAGGTGTTCCTCCAGCCCCATCACCAGCGGATGAACCCAGGTATCGAAGATCACGTTTGCGCCTTCGAAGCCCATTTGCGGGCTGTGGCGCGCCGGGAAATCCTGCACGTGGACGGGCGAGGATATGACCGCGCACGGCAGGCCGAGCCGCTTGGCGATATGGCGTTCCATCTGCGTGCCCAGCACCAGTTCGGGCTGCGCGGCGGCGATCGCCTCCTCGACCTCGAGATGGTCGTCGGTGATCAGCGGATCGACACCGTATTGCTGCGCCGCGGCGCGCACGTCACGGGCGAATTCCCGGTTGTAGCAACCGAGCCCGCAGACTTCGAAACCCAGCTCCTCATGCGCGATCCGCGCCGCGGCGACGGCGTGCGTGGCATCGCCGAAGATGAAGACCCGCTTGCCGGTGAGGTAGGTTGAATCGACCGAACGGCTCCACCAGGGCATACGCGACTGGTCGTCCGCGAGTGCCGGTTCGGGATCGACGCCCGCGAGAGCAGCCACGCCGCGAATAAATTCCTCCGTCGCGCCGATGCCGATCGGCACGGTGCGGATGGCCGGCTGATGGAATGTCCGCTCGAGCCAGCGCGCCGCCTCGTCACCCGTTTCGGGATAGAGCACCACGTTGAAATCCGCCGCGCCGATGCGCGCGATATCGGCAGGCGATGCCCCGAGCGGAGCGACCAGATTTACCTCGATCCCGAGCGTTTCCAGAATTGCGCGCACTTCGCGCACATCGTCGCGATGGCGGAAACCGAGCGCGGTAGGGCCGAGAATATTGGCGAGCGCAACGCTGTCGCCACGCGGAGTAATGTCCCTGTCCGCCAGCGTCCGGACGATCTGGTAGAAGGTTTCGCTGGCACCCCAGCATTCCTTGCGCTGATAGCTAGGCAGTTCCAGCGGTACGACCGGGACCGGCAGGCGCATCGCTTCCGCCAGGCCTGCCGGATCGTCCTGAATCAGTTCGGCGGTGCAGGACGCGCCGACCAGCAGCGCCTGCGGCTCGAACCGCTCCAGCGCATGCCGAGCGGCGTCCTGAAACAGTTGCGCCGTATCCTTGCCCAGGTCGCGCGCCTGAAATGTCGTGTAGGTTACGGGCGGTCGTTTGCCGCGCCGTTCTATCATGGTGAACAGCAGGTCAGCATAGGTGTCGCCCTGCGGAGCGTGGAGCACGTAATGCATGCCCTCCATCGCGGTCGCGACCCTCATGGCGCCGACATGCGGCGGCCCTTCATAGGTCCAGACCGACAGCTGCACCGCTACACCTGCAACACGTCGCGCCGCCGCAGCGGGCGCGCAAAGAGTTCGGCGAGATCGCCGGCCTGGTCGAAGCCGTGGATCGGGGAGAAAACGAGTTCGATCGCCCATTTGGTCGACAGCCCTTCGGCCTCCAGCGGATTGGCGAGGCCAAGGCCGCAAACAGTGAGGTCGGGCTGGTCGGCCCGGACCCGATCGAGTTGTTTGTCGACGTCCTGGCCTTCGCTGATACGCGTGCCCCGGGGCAATTGCGGCAATTCGTCTGCGAGTATGCTGCGATGGAGGTAGGGTGTGCCGACCTCCACCGGCACCATGCCGCATTCGGTCGCGAGAAACCGCGCAAGAGGAATTTCAAGCTGCGAGTCGGGCAGGAACGAGATGCGTTTGCCGTCGAGCCTCTCGCGCTGGCGCTCGAGCGCACGCTTGGCCCGCTCTCGCCCCGGAGCGATCACGCGATTGAACTGCATGTCGTCCAAGCCGAAGGCATCGGCAGCCGCCTTGAGCCAGCCGGTGGTGCCTTCCGCCCCGAACGGAAATGGCGCTGGAAGATGAACCGCCCCGCGCCCAGTCAGTGCGCTCAGAGTTTCGCCCAGGAATGGTTGTGCGAGAAGGATACGGGTGTTGGTCCCGACCGCCGGCAAGTCCGCCACGGCACGTGCCGGGAGGCAGCCGATGTTCTCGATGCCCAGCTCGGCAAACAGGCGAAGGAATTGGTCCTCTACGATATCGGGCAGCGACCCGACCAAGAGCAGCGACGGCCCCTCACCGCTCGCCGCAACCGGCATCTCCGGCACCAGCGACGCGAGACAGGCGTCTTCGCCCTCGGTGAACGTCGTTTCGATTCCGCTGCCCGAGTAATTCAGGATGCGAGTGCGCCCGGCATGTTTCGTACCCAACCGTTCGGCCGCCTTGGAAAGATCGAGCTTGATGACTTCCGACGGGCAGGAGCCGACGAGAAACAGCGTGCGGATTTCCGGGCGACGCGCCAGCAACCGATCCACCACGCGGTCGAGTTCCTCGTGGCAGTCGGCCATTCCGGCAAGATCGCGCTCCTCGATGATCGCAGTGGCGAAGCGCGGCTCGGCGAAGATCATTACTCCGGCGGCCGACTGGAGAAGGTGCGCGCAAGTCCGCGAGCCGACAACGAGGAAGAAGGCGTCCTGCACCTTGCGGTGAAGCCAGACGATCCCGGTCAGTCCGCAAAACACCTCGCGTTGCCCACGCTCGCGCAGGACGGGAGCGCAGTCCGCGCCGGGCGCTTCGAGAATGCCGACCCCGCTCATCCGGCAACCACCGCATTGCGCGGATCGTCCAGCCGCGCTGCGCGCAGCTTGAGGAGGAATTGCCCGGCATTGACGACATAGGTGGCATAAGCGGCCAAGGCGACGAGCATACGCTGTTCGACTGTGCCAAGCCCGCTCAGCAGCAAAGCCAGGTAAAGCGTGTGCAGCGCAATCACGACCATCGAGAAGACGTCTTCCCAAAAGAAGGGCCGGGCGAAGAGCCACTTGCCGAATACCTGCTTCTCCCAAATCGATCCGGTGATCATGATCGCGTAGAGCGCCATCGTCTTGGCGACGATCGAGATATCGGCAGCAAACGCGCCCTCCCCCGTCGAAAGATAGCGGAGGACAAGTGCCAGGCTGATGAGGAATATCAGGAACTGGAGCGGCGCGAGAAGACCTTGCACAAACGTCCAAGGCGACTCGTCGCGGCGAATTCGCTCCTCCGGCGAGTACAATGCACCGCCCCGTTTATGCCCGTCGTCCTCGACGTGACCGTTGGGGAATTTGCGAAGCAGCCTCTCCATTCTTTCGCATAGCCTCCGATCTCTAACGGGAGACTACGCCTCGACAGGTGATTGTGTCAATCTATCTGGACGACAAGTATGTTAGACACTTGCTGATTCGACACATTGGATAATTGCGCCTACGTTCCGATTCCCTGTCGGAGTCGGCACGATAAGATCGACACGTCGGGACTGACGCGATCCGCGCCGCTACCAGACTGGGAGAGTCTGAAAATGGCATCGGCTATCGGCATGGGCTCCGCAGCCCTGCTAAAAGCGATTTCCAGCCCGCTGAAAGGCTGGATGCGAACACAGGACGTCCAGGCCGATCGCCTGGAGGGGAACTCGGGCCAGCAGCTCGGCACCGTCATTGAGGGTGACTTCATTCCTCGCCTGATGATGCGGTACTCGCACGGCACGAGCTCGCCGACGACCGATCGACAGCCTGTCGTCGAAAGCGAGGAAGCAAACCGGTTCGCGCTCCTGCCCTTGCAGCTCGAGGCCGACGAACTGCTCGTCGAAGTCGAGACATTCCTGCATCGCGGTGTCAGCGTGGAAGCGATCTTCCTCAACCTGCTCGCCCCCTCTGCCAGGCAGATCGGGCGCCTGTGGGAAGATGACGAATGCGATTTCGTCGACGTCACCATGGGGCTTTGGCGCCTTCAAGAGGTCATGCGCGAAATCGCCGCGCGCTCACCGCCGATCGTGCGCTCGATCGGCAAGCCGCGCTCTGCCCTGTTCGCACCTCTGCCCGGTGACCAGCATTCGTTCGGCGCGCTGATCGTCGACGAGATATTCGCCCGGTCGGGCTGGGACAGCGAAGCACTTATCGATCCAGAACGCCGCGAATTGTTGCGTCTTATTTCGGAAAAACCGTACGACCTGGTGGGATTGACCATAACTTCCGATTGTAATAGCGGCGCGCTTTCGAAATTGATCAGTGCCATTCGCACTGTCTCAGCGAATCCCCAGACGCGCGTTCTTATCGGAGGGCGGGCGGTCAACGAAAACCCCGGCCTCCTGGCCGAGGCAGGTGCCGATGGAACTGCCGTCGACGCCGAAGCGGCGCTCAAGCTCGCAAATCGCCTGGTGGAAAGTGCGAGACTGAGCGCATAGTACGCATCCCGTGTGCGAGAACCAGATGCTGACACGAAAGCACAGCGTTGACGAAAAGCGACCCTTCGCCGATTCCGGCGAAGTGTTCGGATCCATCGGCGCGGATGCTGCAAGAAAGCTGGCAATGGTCGCCGGTGATGTCGTGCTGGTACTCGATACGAGCGGCAAGATTCTCGATGCATCTTTCGAAGAGGAGGCGTTTCCCGGCTTCGCCAATTGGGTCGGGGAAAACTGGCTCGACATGGTCACGGTCGAGAGCCGCCCTAAGGTCATGGAAATGCTCGCCGGCGCACGCAAGGGCGAAACCCAGCATTGGCGCCAGGTCAACCATCCATCGAAGGATGGGGACATACCTGTCAAATATGCCGTAGTCAGTGTGAACGGCGGCGAGCGGGCCATGGCTTTCGGCCGGGATCTGCGGGAATTCGGCAGGATTCAGCAGCGCCTCCTGCAGGTTCAGCAATCACTCGAGCGCGACTATCTCAAGATGCGGCACGTCGAAGCGCGCTATCGCCTGCTGTTCGAGCGTTCGCGCGAACCCGTCCTGATCGTCGAAGCGAACGATTATCGGATCCGCGAAGCCAATCCGGCGGCGCATGCCCTGGTCGGAGCGCGGGCAGGAACGCTGGTCGACAAGAAGCTGCCCGGCCTGTTCTCACGCAAGTCCGCCCCGGTACTTACCGCGCATCTTGGCTCGGCACTCGCATCCAGTTCCGTCTCTCCGGTTTCGGTGACGCTCGACAAGGGTTCGAAAGACGTCGAAATTGCTGCGTCGGGTTTCCGCCAGGACCGGCGCCAGTTCCTGCTCGTCAGGCTGAACGACGGGGAATGGCCCGCAGAGTCGGACGATTCAAGGCTCCTCGACATCATCGAGGACATGCCCGACGCATTCGTCCTCGCCGATGCGCAGATGCAGATCGTCAGCGCCAATGCGGCATTCGTCGAAATGGTCCGCGCGGCGGGGATCGACCAGTTACGCGGTGCCGATCTGTCCACCTTCATCGGACGGCCTGGGATCGATCTCGATCTCATCGTGGGACAGATCGAGAAAGAGGGCGAAGCGCGCAACGTCGCGACCGTGCTGCGCGCCATGAATGGCGAAGACGACGAGCCGATCGAGATTTCGGCAGTCACGAACCGTGGCGAAGAACCGCATTTCGGGTTCGTTATCCGTTCGATCGCAAGGCGCATGCGCGACCTGCCGCCGGGCTCGGAAGATTTGCCGCGCTCGGTGGAACAGCTCACCGACCTCGTCGGGCGCATGCCGCTGAAGGATATCGTTCGCGAAAGCACCGATTTGATCGAGCGACTGTGTATCGAAGCGGCGCTGCTCTACACATCCGATAATCGCGCCTCGGCGGCCGAGATTCTCGGCCTGAGTCGGCAGAGTCTCTATTCGAAGCTGCATCGCTACGGCCTGGGAAATTTGCCGGCGGAGGCCGAATAACCCGCTTTAGCCGACAATCTGCTGTCAAAGGGAATTGACGCATAGATGCGTCAGGCATAGCCTTTCCCCATGCTACGTTCGGCAACTTCGACTCGAACGGTGCCGGTTCCATCGGCATCCGCCGTCTTGGAGCTTCTCAAACCGATCACCTGGTTTCCTCCGATGTGGGCCTTCGGGTGCGGCGTCGTCTCTTCGGGTGCCGCATTCGACCAGCGCTGGCTGTTCGTACTCGGCGGCATTGCGTTGGCGGGTCCGTTCGTCTGCGGCACCAGCCAGGCGGTGAACGACTGGTTCGACCGCCATGTCGATGCAATTAACGAGCCGGACCGGCCGATCCCATCCGGCAGGATACCGGGCCGTTGGGGGCTGGGCGTCGCGCTGGCCGGGACGCTGCTTTCGCTCGCCCTCGCCGCCATGCTCGGCATCTGGGTTCTTGCAGCGGCGGTGGTCGGACTGGCACTCGCTTGGGCCTATAGCGCCCCGCCCTTCCGCCTCAAGACCAGCGGCTGGGCCGGACCGGCCGCAGTCGGACTGACCTACGAGGGATTGAGCTGGTTTACCGGCGCGAGCGTTATGGCGGGCGGCCTGCCTCCCGCTCAAGTCATGGCGATCCTGCTGCTCTACAGCACCGGTGCTTTCGGGATCATGGTGCTCAACGATTTCAAGGCCATCGAAGGCGACCGGATAACGGGGCTGAAATCGCTTCCGGTAACCTTGGGCGTTGGTCGTGCGGCACGGCTGGCGTGCCTGGTCATGGCCGGGGCGCAGGTGGTCGTGATCGGATTGCTCGGGGTTTGGGGTCACGGCTTGTCGGCGCTCATCGTTTGCGGCCTGCTGCTTGGGCAGCTTCTCCTGATGGCGCGGCTTCTCAAGGATCCCGCGCGCTTTGCACCCTGGTACAATGCTACCGGCGTGACGCTGTTCGTCCTCGGAATGCTCGCGTCCGCCCTCGGCTTGGGAGGGCACATCTGATGCCCCGGGCGACATTGGGCCTCGGCTGGTTCGCGATCGTTCGCCTCGGTCTCGTCCAGGCCTCGATCGGCGCGATCGTGATGCTCGCCACCTCGCTGCTGAACCGCGTGATGATGGTCGAATACGCCCTCGCCGCGGCGATCCCCGCCGGACTGGTCGCGTGGCATTATGCCGTGCAACTGACCCGTCCGCTCTGGGGGCACGGTTCGGATCGCGGAAGGAAACGCACCCCCTGGATCATCGGCGGGATGGCGACGCTGGCGTTTGGCGCATTGATGGCAGTCAACGCCACAACCCTGATGGCGCAAAACCCTGTTTCCGGCGCGGCAGTGGCAATCATGGCCTTCACGCTGATCGGCATCGGCGTCGGAGCCAGCGGAACCTCAATGCTGGCATTGCTGGCCTCCGGAGTGGCGCCCGAGCGCCGCGCGGCCGCTGCGGCGGTCACCTGGATCATGATGGTTGCGGGGATCGTGAGTTCCGCCGGCATATCCGGCGCGCTGCTCGATCCTTTTTCCGAGCAGCGACTGGCCTTCGTGGCGAGCGGCGTGGTGATCGCGGCGCTCTTCGTGACAGCATTGGCAGTGTTCCGGCTGGAACCCAGCACCCCCTTCGGCGTCGATGCGGCGGCTCGCGGCCAGGTCCCTTCTTTTCCCGAAGCCTTGCGCGAAATCCTCGCAGAGACCGCCGCCCGGCGCTTTACCCTCTTCATCTTCGTTTCGATGCTCGCCTACAGCATGCAGGATCTGATCCTCGAGCCCTTCGCCGGGCTGGTGTTCGATATGACCCCGGGGGAATCGACCCAGCTTGCAGGGGTGCAGCATGCCGGCGTGCTGATCGGCATGATCGTCGCCGGGATCGGGGGCAGCGCCTTTGCGGGACGCCTGCCGGTCGATTTGCGCTTCTGGATCGTGGCAGGCTGCAGCGGATCGGCGCTGGCGCTGGCGGGACTTGCCGCCGGGGCGATTGTCGGACCCGGTTGGCCGCTGACGGCGAACGTCTTCGTCCTCGGCCTGTGCAACGGGCTGTTCGCGGTTGCCGCCATCGGTGCGATGATGGGTCTCGCTGGGGCCGGACGCAAAACGCGCGAAGGCGTGCGTATGGGCGTATGGGGAGCGGCGCAGGCGATCGCATTCGGACTTGGTGGTTTTGCCGGAGCATTGGGCGTGGACATCGCGCGGCGGATGCAAGGCCAGGACGGCAGCGCCTTTCAGCTGATCTTCGCGATCGAGGCGTGCCTGTTCGTCATAGCGGCAGGCCTTGCCGTGCATGCAACGCGCAAAGCGCCTTCGCGAAAGGGTGAGGTAGTAGCGGTATGAGCGAGAGGATTTATGACGCCATCGTCGTCGGCGGCGGACCTTCGGGAGCAACGGCGGCAGCCGATCTTGCCGCAGCCGGAAGGACGGTCTTGCTGCTCGATCGCGCGGGACGGATCAAACCCTGCGGCGGCGCCGTTCCCCCGCGGCTTATGCAGGATTTCGACATCCCACAAAGCCTGCTTGTGGCACGCGCACGCTCGGCGCGGATGATCTCGCCGTCGGACCGAAAAGTCGACATGCCGGTCGGGGATATCGGCTATGTCGGCATGGTCGACCGCGACGTGTTCGACGAATGGCTGAGGAAGCGTGCCGCAGAAGCAGGGGCCGAGCGACTTACCGGCACTTTCGAACAGATAGAGCGCGACGAGCGCGGTACTATTGTTTGCTATCGACGCGAACGGGGTGGAGAGACCGAGCGTGTCCGCACCAGGCTGGTCATCGGCGCTGATGGCGCGCGCTCGGCGGTTGCCCGGCAGAACATCGCCAATGCCGAACGCATGCCTTGCGTTTTTGCGTATCATGAAATCATCCGCTCGCCGGAAACGGATAGCGACGTGTTCGACGGATCGCGCTGCGACGTTTTCTACCAGGGAAAGCTTTCTCCCGATTTCTACGCCTGGGTTTTCCCGCACGGCGAGACTGCCAGCATCGGCCTTGGCAGCGCGAACAAAGGCTTTCCATTGCGCGAAACGGTCGCAACAATGCGCGGCGAGCTCGGCCTAGAGGAGTGCGAGACAATCCGTAAAGAAGGTGCACCAATCCCGCTTAAACCGCTGAAGCGCTGGGACAATGGCGTCGACGTTATCGTTGCTGGCGATGCAGCTGGCGTGGTCGCACCGGCTTCGGGCGAAGGGATCTATTACGCAATGACCGGCGGCCGCTATGTCGCCCAGGCTGCCGAGGAATTCCTGAGCACCGCCAAGCCCAAGGCGCTGCGACTGGCGAGGAAGCGCTTCATGCACGAACACGGCAAGGTGTTCTGGGTGCTGGGGATGATGCAATATTTCTGGTATTCGAGCGACAAGCGGCGCGAACGCTTCGTGACCATGTGCGCCGACAAGGATGTGCAGCAGCTCACCTGGCAGGCCTATATGAACAAGCGCCTCGTGCGCACAAAACCGCTTGCCCATGCGCGGATATTCCTCAAGGATTGCGCCCATCTTCTCGGATTGAGGGCCGCCGCCTGATGCATGGAAATTGGGTGTTGCCGATAATCGTGGCGGGCCTCGCCGCGATCGGGGTGGCGGTGCTGGGGGCCACGATCACCGATTTGGGCCCATGGTATCAGTCACTCGAAAAGCCCGGCTGGACCCCCGCCGATCCGGTGTTCGGCATCGCTTGGACGCTCATTTTCACCCTTGCCGCGGTCGCCGCAGTAAGCACTTGGCGCGCTGCGCCGAGCACTCGGGTATCGGACACAATCATCGGCCTGTTCGCGCTGAACGGATTTCTCAATGTCCTGTGGAGCTTGATCTTCTTTCGAATGCAGCGCCCCGATTGGGCATTTGCCGAGTTACTCCTGCTTTGGCTCTCGGTGGGCGCATTGGTTGTTTTCTGCGGCCGCTATTCGCGCCTCGCCAGCGTTGCGCTGGTGCCCTATCTGATCTGGGTGACGATTGCTGGCGCGCTGAACTGGCAGGTGATCGAGCTTAACGGTCCATTCGGCTGATGGAGCAATTGTTCAGTAGCGGCCACGCAGCGGATATCGTCCTCGCTGTGCTGCTGGCTGAGGCCATCTGGCTCAAGATCCGCGAGAATAACTGGCAAACACTGCTCGGCCTGCTCGGCCCGGCGGCGCTTCTGGTTCTCGGCTTGCGAGCTGCGCTCGTTGGGAGCCCCTGGTACTGGATCGCACTCCCGGTTGCATTGGCTTTCCCCTTGCACCTGCTCGACCTCAAGAACCGGTCACAGAAGCGAGGTTATTACCGATGCAAAAGAACCCGGCCACAAGGACCGGGTTCTCTCCCCCTGCCGTGAAAGAACAGGAAGCCTGTCAGCCGCCGGGCGCGTACTGGTGTTGCTGTGCCCACAAATACCAGTTCTCGACTACCGTGCCCGATAGCAGAATGCCGATCCCGCCGGTCAGTGTGGTCAGTACCGCGAACCACCAGGCCCACCGATGGATCGATTCCATCGTCGCGTTAAAGCCCATCGTCCAGCGCCAGAACAGCCCAGCCCGTTCCGAAGCGGTGCCGCGGTCGGTGATCTGCTCGATCTCACGCTCGCCCCCATAGCGACTGACCGCGAGGATCGTCGCCCCATGCATCGCAAACAGCAGGGCCGACCCATAAAGGAAGGCGATCGATAGCGCGTGGAACGGGTTGTAGAACAGATTGCCGTGGATCAGCGAAAAGTTATTGGTCCAGTCGAGATGCGGGAAGATGCCGAAAGGAACGCTTTCCGACCAACTGCCCATCAGGAACGGGCGGATGAAGCCGATCACCAGATAGAGCCATATCGCGCTGGCAAAGGCCCAGCATACATGCAGCCCCATGCCGAGCGACTTCGCACGGCGATAGCTGCGCACCCACCACAGCAGGATCGAGAGCGTCAGGAAGAAGCCGGCGAGAATCCACCAGCCGCCTTGAGCCAGCGGGACGAAGGGACTGAATCCCCACTCAGGACCCGGCGGATCAAGCGACAACCAAAAAAATTCGCGTACGAATGCAATCGGGCTCCAATTGACCGAGGCCAGCATGTTCAGCCCGATAATCTCGATTGCGAGAAAACCGAACAGCAGCGAAGCGACACCCAGCCAACCCAGGTAAATCGGGCCGATCTGTGCCTGGCCGAGCTTGCCGAACCAGTAATTGTAGCCGGTCAACCGGTAGCGTTCCTCGTCACCTGGCGGCAGCGGGACGCCCATTTCGGGAGCGGTCTGTAGCTGCACCTGAGTGAAGATGTTGTAATAGCGTGCCATTGCTCAGAGCCCTCCTCAGGACCAGATCGGGATGCTGCGCCACCAATCCCACCATTCGATGAAACTGCCTTGGTAGAGCGGTCCGGCAAGTATCATGCAGGCAGCACTCCAGAAGCCGGCGTTGAGCGCCAGCAACAGGCCGAGGCGATGGATGCCGAGGGTGCCGATCGAATAGCCGATGAAGTCGCGGAAATACGTGTCTTCATGTTCCGGCGTCTTAACTGCCTCGCCCTTCGGAACGTTGACGGCCGAAAGGATCAGCGATCCGTGCAGAGCCAGCGCCAGGCAGGTGGTAAAGAAGAACGATATCGCCACCATATGCAGCGGGTTGTAGTGGAAGTTGACGTAGGAATAGCCGGTGTTCGACACCCAATCGAGATGGGTGAAGATACCGTATGGGAAGGCGTGTCCCCAAGCTCCCAACCAAAGGGGCCGGATCACCACCAGCGTCGCATAAGCGAAAATCGCGAAGCTGAAAGCGATCGGCACGTGATAGCCGATGCCCAGCTTGCGACTGATCTCCACCTGTCTCAGCGCCCATGACGAAAAGGCGATGAGCGCACAGATCGTGATGATCTGCCAATAACCGCCTTGATTGAGCGGCGCTGCGGCAAGCCCCGCTTCGATCGGTGGAGGATCGATCGATATGAGCCAGGGATTCCATGTCGGACCCTGCGACGCGGAGGCGAAGATCAGCAAGGTGCCCAAAAGAGCGCTGATCGCCGTCGTAACGCCGAAGAAGCCGACATAGAATGGACCGACCCAAAAATCGAACAGGTCGCCGCCTATCAGCGTACCACCCCGCACGCGGTATTTCCGCTCGAAACTCAGCAGCGCCATAGCTCAATCCTTCCTACCTTCACGGGCAGGCTCATCGGGTTCCAACTCGATGGCCGGAGAGTCAGGCAGGCGGATCCCGCCCGCTCCCTTGTCGACCGGGCGGTCAGCCTGTTTGTGTTGTGTTTTCCACGGCCGCCGTCGTGGCCGGGGCAGCGCTAGCGCCATCCAGCCAGTTGTAGCGGTTGGTGCTGAGCAGGATGAAATGGATCAGCAGCGCGAGGACGAACAGGAAGACGAACAATGCGACCAGCGCTCTGCGCGGATCGAAAATCAGCCAAATTCTCCACATAGTCTTACTCCTTCAATGAGTCGTTCGGGCCGTCCGTCGCGCGATACCCTGCAACGGACCAGCGAAGCTCGCGGTCAGAGCCACGGCCTCCAGGCCCAGACGAGGATGTGAGCGACGACGGCTATCGCAGTGAAGCCGAGGAAGCTGCCCATAAAGATCTTGTGGAATTCCTTGGCCTCTTCAGGCGTCAGGTAGGTCCTCAAGCCAAAGCGATCGTCACCGGGTGTCGGATCGTTCATTGGATTTTCTCCCAATCAGTTGCGAGGTGGTGGAGGTCGAATGCCTCCGGCGGTATCCACGCAGGAAATCCCGCGGGATCTGGTGGCCCGTTGCCGGGCGGATGGGAGCGACCCCGTTCATACGCGCGATCCTTCGAGCAAGACGTCGGCGAGGCAGTCGGCCGATACCGACGCATGGCCCTGACCGCGGGCCGCGCGTTCTGCGGCATCTCGCAGGCGCTTGGCGGCGGAAATGCGCACCAATACGGGTTGTGCCTCAACAAGAGCATCGAGTTTAGCCTTGGCGTCTTCGTCCCAAGGCAGTTCTTCATGCTGCTTCGCCGGAGTCGCCTCAACCTTGTCGAGATCGGAGCCGAGAGGGAGGATGTGAAACAGCGCGTCGAACAACGCATTGCACACTTCCTGCACGAGATATGTCGCGCCGGAATAGCCCATGAAAGGCGTGCCGGTATGACGCCGGATGGCGGCACCGGGGAAACTCGCGGGAATAAACTGCCCCGACGGCCCGTGACCTTTGCCCGCCACCTCGGCGAGATACATCCGTTCGTTGTAAGAGCCGAAGACCACCAGCGGCGGGTTGGCATGGATAGCCGCGCGCACATCCTCGTTCTTGGGTTTCACCCCGGCCGAGCGGCTAAAGGCGAAATTGCACGGCAGGCCCATATCGTCTTCGAGAAAGTACCGGATGCCGCGCGCGTAAGTCTCGTTCGCGCAAATACCGAAGTTGGCGGTGCCGAAGAAATCCTGAGTGACCGAACGCCACAAATCCCATAGCGGCTTGATAGTCGTGTGTTTCTCGCGCTCGATGAAGGGTTCGGGATCGAGGCCGAGTTCCTCGCCGAGGGAGCGAAGAAACCGGGTGGTCGATGTCAGCCCGACCGGAGCCTGAAAATAGGGCCGCTCGAGCAGTTCGCATAAATTGCGACCATACTCCCGGTAGAGGCACACATTGGCCTGCGCATTCGCCAACTGGCCGACATCAGCGAGATGGCTGCCAAGCGGAAAGGCCATGTTGACCTCAGCGCCGATGCCTTCCACCAGACGGCGGATTTCCGCGAGATCGCTGGCCATGTTGAACATGCCATAGGCTGGACCGATGATGTTTACCCTGGGCCTCTCGCCTTCCTTCACCGGTTTCACGGCGGGCATCTTTTTCGGCCCGAACTCGGTCCACAACCAGCTCAGCGCGCGATCGGCACTCTGCCACTGGTCTTCATCTATAGTGCGCGGCAGGAAGCGCTTGATAGTCGTTCCCTCGGGCGTCACCCCACCGCCGATCATTTCTGCGATCGAACCGGTGACCACCACCGAAGGCAGTTCCGGATCGAGCGTCTCCCAAGCGCGCTTCATCGCGCCTTCGGTGCCGGTCTTGCCGAGTTCTTCCTCGCCTAGCCCGGTCACCACGATCGGCAATTCGTGCGGGGGCAATCCGTCGGTGTAGTGCAAAACCGAAGTCACCGGGAGATTCTCGCAACCGACCGGCCCGTCGATAACGACTTGCAACCCCTTGACCGCCGTAAAGACGTAGACGGCGCCCCAATATCCACCCGCGCGATCGTGATCGAGGACGAGCGTCATGTCCCCACCGCTTCGGCCGCCTTGATGGCCGCCGCCGTCTGGGCCGCGAACTTCTTCTTGAACTTGGGTCGGTCGACCGGCGTATCTTCCCAGATGCCAGCCGCATCGCCCTTCCCAGCCTCGCCGAAGAATTCGGCCATGCGATTGAAGCGGTCCTTATTGGCAAGGGCAGCATTGACCACTTGGGCGAGGCTGCCCGCTCCTGCCGGGCCCATCAGTGGGCGCGCGGATATCAGATTGGTGAAATAAAGCGCTGGAATCGCGTTTTGTTTTGCATGCTGAACAACCGGGGTTGTGCCTATGGCAAGGTCAGGACCGAATTCCTCGACCGCGGCAATATCGTCTTCCAGGCTGGCCCGGTAGTTCACTCTGACGCCTTTGGCCTCGAGCCATTCGCGATCGGGGTCGGACCATGGTGTGCGAGGGCACGCAGTGCCGACAAAGGGCACTTCCGCGCCGCTTTCGATCAGCAGGCGCGCGACCAGCAATTCGGAGCCTTCGTACCCAGAGACAGTGATGCGACCGGTGACCGGCATGGCCGACAGTGCTCCGCGGATCGCACCGACCATTGCATCCTTTGCCGCGTCCACTTTGGCACGTTCGATACCGCACGCCATACCGATGGCCTCGAGCCAGGCTGCGGTACCTTCCGCGCCGACCGGGGCGGAACCGATTATCGTGCGGCCGGCCTTATCGAATTCGCGGACGCTTGCCGTGTAGAAGGGATGGATCGCCGCAACGGCCGCGCAGTCGAGCGCGGAATAGAGTTCGCGCCATTCGCGAGTCGGGACGACGGGACCGGCAGCGAGACCGAGCGGCTGCAGCATCATGCCGATACCGACCGGGTCTGCCGGAAACATCTCTCCTAGAAGAGTGATGGTAGGTCTATCAGACCGTTCCTTCGGCGCAGCGACAGGGCCGTGTTCCGCCTCTTGGCGCGCATAGGCGAGCATTGCCCCCGCCAGCACATCTTTCGCCTCGGCATGGGTCGGGATACCGAATCCGGGTACGTCTATTCCGATGATCCGCACACCGTTGATCTGCTTGGGCAGCAGGCGTAGCGGTACGCCGCTGGCGGTTGGCACGCATAGGTTCGTGACCACGATGGTGTCGTAGTGTTCTGGATCGGCCAGATCTTCGACAGCTTCCTTGATGTCTTCGAACAGCTTGCCGGTAACAAGCGTTTCCGAGCTGAAGGGGACATAACCGACCGTGCGGCGCGCGCCGTAGAAATGACTGGTAAATGTCAGACCGTAGACACAGCAAGCGCTGCCGGAAAGCACCGTCGCCGTGCGCCGCATCCTCAATCCAACCCGTAACGACCCGAAAGCTGGGCACATGCTCTGCGGCTGATCGTGCGGGCCTTTCGGATAGTCCTTTTCGTAGCGGTCGAGCAATTCGTGCTGCCCCGCTTTGCGCGCAGCTTCGCGCATAGTGTCCGTGCTTGCACAGCCACCTTCCTCGGCCGAACCGAGATCGAGCCTGTCGCGCTCGCGGACGGAAGTGCTCAGATCGGTCAAGCGCTAAACCTCGTCATAAATCACCTCGAGGGAGGGCTTTTCTTCGTAGGTACCCCCACGCATATCGGCCTGGGTGGCGGGCACGAGCTCGACATTGCCGCCGGTATCTTCCGGGCTGAACAGATCGAGTAGACCTTCCTGTTCCAGCGGCGTGGGTTGATGCGGTGGCGCTTGAGCCACGTTCTCCGCCAGTTGTTCGAAGAGACCAGCCCATTCCCCGCCGGGCTTCCCAACGATCTGGTAATTGGCCGACTTGCGACGGATGTCCTCGTCGGCCGGAATGGCTGTCAGCACGGGAATACCGACTGCGTCGGCAAAGGCCTGCGCCTCGCCCGTGCCGTCGTCCTTATTCACGATCATACCGGCTACGCCGACATTGCCGCCCATCTTCCGAAAATATTCGACCGCCTTGCAGACATTGTTGGCCACATAGAGCGATTGCAGGTCGTTAGAGCCGACAACGATCACCTTCTGGCACATGTCCCGTGCGATCGGCAGGCCGAAGCCGCCGCATACAACGTCGCCAAGAAAATCGAGCAGGACGTAATCGAAGCCCCATTCGTGAAACCCCAGCTTCTCCATCAATTCGAAACCGTGGATGATGCCGCGCCCGCCGCAACCGCGGCCAACTTCAGGCCCGCCGAGCTCCATCGCGAAGACACCGTCGCGCTGGAAGCAGACGTCTTCGATGCTCACTTCTTCGCCGGCGAGCTTCTTCTTGGAACTGGTTTCGATGATCGTCGGGCAGTTCTTGCCGCCGAACAGCAGGCTTGTCGTGTCCGACTTCGGATCACAGCCGATCAGCAGCACCCGCTTGCCTTGCTGTGCCATCATATAGCTGAGATTGGACAGGGCGAAGCTCTTGCCCGAACCGCCCTTGCCGTAAATCGCTATGATTTGCGTCTCTTTCTTGATCTCGCCAGTGTGCACGGGATCGGGCTCGATGGCCGCCTCTTCGCGCAGGGTTTCAGTGTCGAGCATCGTCATGCGTATTCGCTCCAATCGAGAACCATCTTGAGGCAGTCCTGAGCTTGAAAGGCAGTTGGGTAGGCAGCCTCGGCACGGGACGCGGGTTCGACGTCCGAGATCAAACCTGAGAGGTCGAGTTCGCCGGCCTCGATCATCGCCCGGGTCGAAGCGAGATCGTCCGGCTGCCATTCTGCAGCGACTCTGATGCGCGCTTCACTCTGAAAGGCCGGCGGGAAAGCGAAACTGATTCTGTTGGCGTAAAAGCCCGCAAGGACAATTTCGCCCTTGCGGCCCAACCTGCTCATCAGGATGTCCATGACATCGCTACTGCCGCTGGCGTCGATGATCGTGCGGTAGTCTCTCCGATCGTCGTCTTTCGGTGCGACGACCTCATAGCCACGCCCGCCAGTCCGGCGATGCGCCCTGTTGTCCCACACGACTGGGGCCGATCCACCCGAGGCGATGGTCATTCGGGCTAACAATCGACCCAGGACACCGTGGCCCACGATAAGTTCGGGAAGCTCCCCGCCCTTAAGAGCATGAAGAGCTGTCGCGGCGAGCGCATAAAGCACGCCCTGTTCACCGAGCTCTTCGGAAACCGGTAGAGCGCGAGCCGAAGGAACGATAACTCGTTGCGCCGTTCCGCCAAACAGCCCGCGGGCCTCAGTGTAGCAATCGGCACCAGGAACGAAGACCCAATCGCCGACGCGTCCCCTTGCCTCGTCTCCGGCATCCACGATCCGGCCAATCGATTCATAGCCGGGTACAAGCGGGTAACCCATTCCGGGAAACGACGGCATCTCACCCGACCATAGGAGCTTTTCGGTGCCGCTACTGATACCGCTCCAGCGTATTTCAACCAGTACATCAGAAGGGCCGAGGGGGCGCAGATCGAGCGTCTTCAGCGCCAGGCGCCGAGGTGCTTCGAGTGTGACTGCTATCGACTCCATCGTCGCCAGCTCTCCCTTGCACGCTTTCGACCAAATGGATGTTCCAAATGGAAATGTGTGCAGGTTGTAAACTAGTCTTAACGCTTCTTACTGTCAAATAACAATGACACTCAGACTGTCATGCAGTGGCGATGATGATCGAGGTGACGATGGGCTGATGGGTTTGAACCGCCTGCGACGAACGGAAACCAGCGGCTCCGAGCATAGCCTGTATTTCGCTTGCACTGCGCGGCCTGCCCGAGCCCATTGCCCAGAGGTACAGCCCGAAATAGGCGTCTCCCATAGCCTCAGCTCCACGCGCCTTCGCCATCGGCTCTACGATCATAAGCCGCGCGCCAGACGTCATCGATCTGTGGATATTTTCCAACAACCGCAATGCCGGAACATCGTCGTGATCATGCAAAATTCTTACCAATGAGATCAAATCGTAACCCCGCGGGATCGAGTCGTCGAAGAAGTTGCCCGCATGAAAAGTCGGTAGCTTCGAGGTATCTTCTCGAGCGAATGCCGTTTGGGCGAGCGCCACAACATCCGGCAGATCGAATAGGGCAACGCGCAGCTGCGGATGTGCTTTGCCTATGCGACGAAGGAACGTTCCGTTGCCACCGCCGACATCGAGCAGCGATCCACAATCTGAGAAAGGAAAAACAGCAAGCGCCTCGTCGGCAACCGCTTGCTGAGAGATGGCCATAAGTTGAGAATATTCGGCTGCGACTTCATCTGCGCCCTCCCCGGCTCCATACTTCCAGAACCGCGCAAGTCGGGTTGAATCGCGACACTCGTCTGCCAACAGCGCCAGCGGATCGACCAGATCGGCATAAAGCAAGCGGTGATGGCGGATCATTGCGATCGCGCCATCGTTTCCACACAGCGCCGCACCATGTCGCCCGAGCACCCACCACCGGCCCTCAACTTCTTCGACCAAATCTAGCGCTGCTGCGGCGCGCAAAAGCCGCTGTGCCGCAGCTGCATCGAGTTTCGTGACGGTTTCGATCTGACCCAGCAATGCCGGACCCGCTTCGAGTCTTTCCAGTAACCCCGATTCCACTACAGCGAACAAAGTCTGGGAGTAGGTGAACCCCGCCACAAGGTCGAAGAGCGCGGCCGCACGGCGTCGTGCAATCGGCCTCAGCACCGGATTTCGTGCTGCGAACCGCTGGAAACCGCGACTCGCCAGGACGCAATTGCGCCACCCGAGAAATCGCATCCTCAGGCTTTGAGGGGGCACTTGCGTCGAGGCTAGATCCTGCTCCATTTGTCTGATTAGGTGGACAGATGATATGTAAACGTCAATCACCTACTCTGGAGACGAACTGTGTCGGGTGAACGAGTCGTAGTGATTGGCGCAGGAATTGGCGGGCTGGTGAGCGCCGCACTACTTTCCGCGTCCGGCCACGACGTGACCGTCGTCGAAAAGGAAGTCACGGTAGGCGGCAAGGCCCGCCGCGTGCCGGTAGACGGCGCGCAAATCGACGCAGGGCCGACCGTCTTCACCCTCCGCGAAGTCTTTGAGGAAATATTCCGCGAATGCGGGAGTGAACTGGAGCGCTGCATTGCCACACGGCGAGCGCATGTCATCGCACGCCACGCCTGGAGCGATACCGAGCGGCTCGATCTGTTCGCCGACCCCCAGCGCAGCGAAGAGGCGATCGGCGATTTCGCCGGAGCCGATGCCGCCAGGAGCTATCGCAACTTCCGTACCGAAGCGCGGCGGATCTACGATATCCTAAACAAGAGCCTGCTACGAAGATCCAAGGTCGGTTGGCCGCTGCCGCTGATGTGGCGCATCGGCTTGTGGCGGGTCGGCGATCTGGCCGCGATCCGGCCCTACGAAAGTCTCTGGAAAGTCCTTGGCGACCATTTCGCTGACCGGAGGCTGCAGCAATTGTTCGCGCGCTACAGCACTTATTGCGGGTCCTCTCCCTTTGATGCCCCTGCGACGCTGATGCTGATCGCCCACGTCGAAGCGCAGGGGGTGTGGCTCATCGAAGGCGGGATAAGCGCGCTGGCCGAAGCACTCAGGCAGCTGGCCGAGCGCAACGGAGCACGGTTCAAGATGGGCGAGAGCGTTGCGCGGATCGAAATTGGAAGATCCGGTGTGACCGGCGTCGTTCTCCTTTCCGGAGACAGGCTGGAAGCCAATGCCGTGATCTGCAATGCCGACCCTGCCGCGCTGGCCTCCGGCAGGTTGGGCGATGCGGCCAGCTGTGCAGTTGGTGGGTTCGCGCCAAAGCGGCGCTCGCTCTCCGCCTTCGTCTGGCTCGCCCATGCAGAAACCAACGGCTTTCCTCTAACGCGTCACAACGTCTTCTTCTCCCCCGACTACGCACGCGAATTCAGTGAGTTGAAGATCGGAACGCAGATCGTCGATCCCTCGGTCTACGTCTGCGCGCAGGATCGCGATACCCGCAGCGCCGCATCAATTGATGGCCGCGAGCGCCTGCAAATTATCGTCAATGCCGCCGCCAATGGCGATACCCATCAAACGACCGAAGAGGAGCTTGATCGATGCACCCAAGCCATGACGCGCAGTCTCACGCGATGTGGGCTGCGACTAGAAACGGACATGCCGCATTCGCTGGTGACGCCGCGGGATTTCGAGAAGCTGTTCCCCTCGACGGGTGGAGCCCTTTATGGACGGGACTCGCACGGATGGGCGGCGTCCTTCCTGCGCCAAGGCGCGCGGACGCGGATCCCTGGTCTCTATTGCGCGGGGGGAAGCACCCATCCGGGCTCGGGCGTGCCGATGGCCGGCTTGTCCGGGCAGCTGGCGGCTCGCACGCTAATGGCAGACCACGCTTCGACGCGCCCGTTGCTCCCGGGGGCTACGGCTGGTGGTATGTCGATGCAATCAGCGAAGACGGAAAGCACGGCCTAACGATCATCGCCTTCTTGGGGAGCGTGTTTTCTCCCTACTACAAGGCCAGCGGTAGGGGCGACCCTGTAGATCACGCCTCGCTAAACGTCGCGCTCTATGGACCGCACAGCCGCTGGACAATGACCGAGCGTCCGCGCGGTGCCGTGGTGCAAGAGCGCGACACGCTCGCCATTAGCCCAAGCGCGGTTCGCTGGATCGGCGATGCACTCGAGATCGACATTCAAGAGCGCGACAAGCGGGTGGGCATTCCCTGGCGGCGGCGCGTTCGTGGTAAGGTGCGGGTCCTTCCAGAGGCGCTCAATCCGATAAGCTATGCACTCGATCCAAGTGCGCAACATATCTGGCACTGCCTCGCCCCGCGCGCGCGTATCGAAGTTGTGTTCGATGAGCCTAGTCTGTCCTGGACCGGTCGGGCATATCTCGATTCGAACCACGGCAGCGAGTCGCTGGAGGAAGGGTTCAATGTATGGCACTGGTCGCGCGCGCATCTGCACGAAGGGGCGGTCGTCTGTTACGAAGGCACACGCCGTGACGGATCGCATTTCGCAAGCGCGATCCGGTTCGATCGGTTTGGCCTACCCGAAAGTGCTCCTCTCGCCCTCGCCGCGCCGCTGCCGAACACGCTGTGGCAGATGGAACGCAAGACCCGAGCGGATAGGGGCCACGCGAGCTTGATCAAAACTTGGGAGGATGCGCCGTTCTACGCACGCTCAACGCTGTCCTCCAAGCTCTATGGCGAACAGGTCGTGGCTGTGCAGGAAAGCCTCGATATGCGTCGTTTCACTTCACCGATCGTCCAGTTCATGCTCCCCTATCGTATGCCTCGCGCCGCCGGTTGATTTTGCCTCGTCTTTTGCCTGCTTGTCGCGCTCGATTTCGCGGCTTACCGACCAGTATTGCCATCCGCCGAAGCCGAAGGCCACGAGTGCGGTAAACAGAATTTCGATCCAGCCAAAATTTTCACTCAAGGCTTCCATGGACAAGCCCCCTCAATTGCCGGCGCAAAAACGCTTGATCATCGCCGCAGCTTGCTCCGGTCGTTCCTCGTGCGCAAGATGGCCAAGACCCGACATGACTTTGAGCTGTGCATTCGGCAGACGGCTTGCTGCCTTCCGGACCGAAGATAGCGGGATCGCCACATCGCCGTCAGAATGAATCAGCATCACAGGGCTTTCGATTAGCGGAAGGAGCCGCTCGAGCGCATCGAGATCCCAATTGGCCATCATTGCCAGCGCACCCCTGCAATGGGTGCTGTTGCCCAACAGCGTTTCGTAGCAGCGCAGTCCGGCTGCATCGACCAGCGAGTTGGTCGAGCGGATGAGAAAACGTTCGGTCCCGTTCCCCGTGCGCGCCATGCCGGCAAACAGGCGTGGAACGAGCGGGTTCACGAAGAGCAGCTTGGCCATCAACGGGAATAGCTGCGCCGCGAGGCCTGGAAATGGGCTTAGCGCAGGATTGAAACCGACTATGGGCAACTTGACGTCGCGCTCGCGCAGCATCTGCAATGCGATTGCCGCTCCGGCAGAATGGCCCGCGATCAAATCCGGGGCCTGTTCCATCGTATCGAGCAAATCCCACAATGCCCGTGCGATGGCTGGCAGCGTCATCTGAATATGTCGCGCCCGCGTAAAGGCATGGCCAGGCAGATCCGGCGCAATAACGCGGAAACCTTCCATAAGTCCGGGCACGACACCGCGCCAGGAATGGGATGACGCGCCCGTTCCATGAAGTAGCAAAATCCTTGGCGCAGATGCGCCTGCCAGCCCCATTTGCTGGACATGCCAGCGAATACCATCGCTTTCGACGAAGCAACTATTTTGGCGATGTGGCCAGAGCTGGCCTTCACGATCCCATTCGAGAGGGCGGCTCATGCCACCCGTGGCAGTGCAGTTGCAACGACGGCGTGATGCAGCTTGCGCGCATCGGCCATGGGCAAGGCGAGAAAGCAGGCCTGCATCGACTGCGCAAGGCGAGGTCCGTCTTGTCCTGCGCGTGCCGAGATATCGACAACAAGCGTTTCGATATCGCGTGCGGCGATAGCCTTGGCTGTTGCCTCGACGTCGGCGGCGGCGCGGCTACGGCTGGAGCTGCCATCACAAGCCATGTTTCCGCGCCCGTCGGTTAGGATCACAAGATGCGGCGTGCTCCCGCGCATCTCTACCGCTTCGGCCAATTCGCGCGCCGCCTTCAGGCCGGCCGCGAGCGGGGTACCACCACCGCCAGGCAGCTCTGCCAAGGCGCGGCGAGCACGTGTCAACGACCGTGTGGGTGGCAGCAGCAGCTCGGCCGACGTCCCGCGGAAAGCTATCAGCGCCACCTCGCTGCGTGTGGCATAGGCTTGCGCCAGCATCAGTTCGACCGCGCCCTTCGCCTCGGCCAACCGCGCCGCCGCCGCCGAGCCCGATGCATCGACGCAGAAGATCGTAACCTTGGTCGCATGCTGCTCGAACCGACGGATACGAAGATCGCCCTTGTGCAAGATTAACGGTCTATCGCTCCCGCTTTCGCGTCGTCGAAGGTCTTGCCACGGCACCGCTGCGCGCAAACTGTCGATAAGCGCCAGGCGCGCACCCCCACCCGGAAAACCTGGTCGTGCACCGAGGGGTTTGCCACGGGACATCGACCTGCGGCGCCGACCGTAACCGCTACCTTTTGCGCTACGTCCAGCCTTGCCCAATGACAGCTTGACCAGCAAATCCGGCGGGATCGCCGCCAGAGCAGCTTGGAGCACCACGTCCTCGAGCTGCTGGCGTCCCTGCGCAGAACCATTATCGTCGGGCGGGGATGACGACTGTTCTTCGGGATCTGACGCTTCAAGTTCGTCATCAATCGGCGGCAATCGCCTCGCGCGCGGGGCCAGCACAAGCCGCACCGCTGCTTCAAGGTCGGCGGCGTTCGCCTGCTTCCGCCCATGAAGAGTGGCGTGCAAGCGGGCCGTTTCAGCCGCGAAAAGCATCGGCCGTGCCGAGACAATCCCAAGCGCCGCAGCGGTAGCCGCGATGCTCATGAGAGCGGTATCTTCGAGAGGCGCCACATAGTCGCGGACAAACGACTGTTTCTCTAAATCGTCAGCAAGAGCGAGACTGTCCACTTGCGAGAGATTGCAAATAAAGGCCACCCGTTCCAGCAGACAGGCGGGGGGTGTGTCGTCCGCCTCGATCCCATCGTCGAGCAAAACTAGGCCGAACCGATCTTCCGGCGCGCCGCAGTCGATAGACTGTGCCAGCCGTCCAGCAACGCCACCAGGCATACGCTCTGCTAAAGGCACCAACAGCACTGCACCCGCAATATCTTCCAGCAAACCACGCTGATAGATCGTGCGCCCTACTGCGAGGCTGGCGGCGATATCGACACCGCCAATCAGCCTTTCGTCGTCGATATGGATTGGCATGCGTCGAACATTCACTGCAGCATTTTGTAGCCGCTCGAGCACCAGTTCGCGCGCCGGACCGCCGCCTCGCAGACATATACCGCCGAGCCGGGCGGGGGCCATGAGGAACAATCGCAAGGCCAGCAGCGCGTCGTCCAGAGGGCGGGCAGGCGCTGCGTGTTCGGTCATCCGAACAATTCATTCACGGCCCGTTCTATCCGGGCGGTGGAACCGGTCTCGTCGAGCACGTCGCGTCGCAACCGATGCCGTAGAGCTGACGGCGCGATAGCAATTACATGCTCGCGCCGGACCGATCTGGAACCGTTCAAGGCGGCCAAGGCCTTGGCCCCGCGCATCAGAGTCAGCTCGCCGCGTAGCCCATCCGCGCCGACAGCGACACACAGCTCTGCGCAATCGGCCAGAACCTCTTCGGGTACGGTAAGGTTCTCGACCTTCTTTTTTCCACGCGCGATCTTGCGCAGGATTTTCTGATCTTCGTCCGCCCAGTCCTTGGCAAACCCGTCCGGGTCGCGTTCTTGCGCCGCGCAACGCCGCATAATTTCTATGCGATCCGTGATATTGTCCGGTGTGCGCACTTCCACTGACAGGCCAAACCGATCGAGCAATTGCGGACGCAGTTCTCCCTCCTCGGGATTGCCGCTGCCTATCAGAACAAACCGCGCTGGATGACGAACCGAAAGTCCTTCGCGCTCGACCACATTCTCTCCCGACGCTGCCACATCGAGCAGCAAGTCGACCAGGTGATCCTCGAGCAGGTTGATTTCATCGATGTAGAGAAAGCCACGATGCGCCTTGGCCAGCAGCCCGGGCTCAAAAACCTTCTCGCCGGAACGCAATGCGCGTTCAAGATCGAGCGCGCCCAGCACCCGATCCTCGGTCGCCCCAAGTGGCAGATCGACGAAGGGAACGGCACGTTTTCTCAGCGGACCCGTTCCACAAATCTTGCCATAGCGCGCCTGGTCTTTTTTTGAACAGCCGAAGGGGCAATCTTTGATTGTAGATATTGGCGGTAGCAGTGAAGCGAGCGCTCTTGCGGCGGTGGATTTCCCGGTTCCCCGGTCGCCGAACACCATCACCCCACCAATTGCGGGGTCGATAGCGCTCACCAACAATGCCTGCTTCATCTCGTCTTGAGCGACGATCGCGGAAAAGGGAAAGCGCGCCATATGCTAAAGCTATTTGGACCAGCAATTCTATGGCGGCAAGAGTTTCGATGAGACAGGCAGTGTCATGACTGCCCTGCCGGCAGGTTGGATCAACCCTTCGGACTTTCCAGCTGGTTCGCGTTCAATTGTTCCCCGTCAGCGCCTATGGCACAGATTTGGGGTTGTGATTTAAGGAGGATTTGGGCTTCGTCGTAGTGACGAAG